>CAWIEI010000031.1:0-178533 GCA_963834965.1 uncultured Actinomycetota bacterium
GCGACGGCGGTCAGGGGGGCCGAGACGCCGTCCCGGGCGAACACGCTGCGGGCGGCGTCGAGGATCCGCTCGCGGTTGCCGGCCGCGTCGGTGCGCAGCGGTCGCGGTCCGGGGTGGGGCTCCGGCGGCATCCCACTAGCGTATGTGGAATAACCCCTCCACTTTGCCGGTTCCGTCGAGCACATGTGGAGGATGCACTCCACTTCATGCCGAGAGTGGAGAACCCGATGAACACCGTGCTGTGGATCCTGCAGATCGTCCTGGCCGCCGCTTTCGCCCTGGCCGGCATCGGCAAGCTGACCCAGCCCAGGGAGAAGCTGCAGGACCGGATGGGCTGGGTCGAGGACTACTCCCAGCGCACCATCCGGATGATCGGCGGCCTGGAGGTGCTGGCGGCGATCGGCCTCATCGTGCCCGCGGCGACCGGCATCCTGCCGTGGCTCACCCCGTTGGCCGCGCTCGGCCTGGTGGTGATCATGCTGCTCGCGATCCCGGTGCACCTGCGCCGCCACGAGACCCAGAACGTGGTCGTCAACGTGGTGCTGGGGCTGCTCGCGGCCTTCGTGGCCTGGCAGCGGTTCGGGCCCAACTCGTTCTGACGCCCTCCGGCTCGGGTTCGCGGATTCGGGGCCGGCCGCACCGCCACCTACCATGGAGCGCATGGCCACCTCCACGAAGCGCGTGCTCCTCGCCGCCCCCCGCGGCTACTGCGCGGGCGTCGACCGGGCCGTCGTCACGGTCGAGAAGGCCCTCGAGCTCTACGGCTCGCCGGTCTACGTGCGCAAGGAGATCGTGCACAACAAGCACGTCGTCACCACCCTGCAGAAGCGGGGCGCGATCTTCGTCGACGAGACCGACGAGGTGCCCGAGGGCGCCACGGTCGTGTTCTCGGCGCACGGGGTGGCCCCGGTCGTGCACGAGGAGGCGCGGGCGCTGTCGCTGCGCGCCATCGACGCCACCTGCCCGCTGGTCACCAAGGTGCACCGCGAGGCCGTGCGCTTCGCCGACAGCGACTACGACATCCTGCTCATCGGGCACGAGGGCCACGAAGAGGTCATCGGCACCGCCGGTGAGGCGCCCGACCACATCCAGCTCGTCGACGGGCCCGACCACGTCGACCAGGTCACCGTGCGCGACCCCGACAAGGTGGTCTGGCTGTCGCAGACCACGCTCTCGGTCGACGAGACGATGGAGACGGTGCGGCGCCTGCGCGAGCGCTTCCCCTCGCTGCAGGACCCACCCAGCGACGACATCTGCTATGCCACCCAGAACCGCCAGCTCGCGGTGAAGCAGATGGCCGCCGACTGCGACCTGATGCTCGTCATCGGCTCGCGCAACTCGTCCAACTCGGTGCGGCTCGTCGAGGTGGCGCTCGAGCACGGTTCCCGCACAGGCCAGCTCGTCGACTACGCCGACGAGATCGACGAGGCGTGGTTCGAGGGCGTGTCGACCGTGGGCGTCACCTCCGGCGCCTCGGTGCCCGAGATCCTGGTGCGCGAGGTGCTCGACCACCTCGCCGCCCGCGGCTACGTCGACGTCGAGCCCGTCGTCGCGGCACAGGAGTCGATCATGTTCTCGCTGCCCAACGAGATCCGGCGCGACCTCAAGGCCGCCGGCAAGAGCGACAAGATGGTGCACGACGCGAGCTTCGCCGACGCCGGTTCGCTGCACTGACGGTCGCGGCGTGACGAGCGAGCCGGATGCCGGACGCGCGCCGGATGCCGGACGCGCGCCGGTCACGCTCGCGGTGGGGGCCGATGCCCTGGCGGCGGCGGGGCGCCTGCTGCACGACTTCAACACCGAGTACGACGAGCCGACGCCGGGTGCCGAGGCCCTGGCCGCCCGGCTGGAGCAGGTGGTGGCCGACGACAGCACTGAGGTGCTGCTGGCGGGGCCGGCCGATGGCCTGGCGGTGCTGCGGTTCCGGCCCTCGCTGTGGAGCTCGGCGGACGAGTGCTACCTCGCCGAGCTCTATGTCGTGCCGGCCCGCCGTGGCGACGGACTGGGCCGGTCCCTGCTGCGGGCCTGCGTCGACCGGGCCCGTGAGCGCGGGTGCGATCTCGTCGACCTGTCGACCAGCGAGGACGACGTGGCGGCTCGCCACCTCTACGAGTCTGAGGGCTTCCGCCGCACCGAGGGCGACGGCGGCCCCCTGGCTTTCCACTACGAGCGCGAGCTCTGACCTCGGGAGTGCCAGCAGCGGGCTGGGTCGCGCCGCCGGCATCCCGGTCGGGGGCAGGGTCGCCGTTCGGGGTGCCAGTCGCGCGGTGGGTCGCGCCGTCGGCATCCCGGTCGGGGGGCAGGGTCGCCGTTCGGGGTGCCAGTCGCGCGGTGACTCGCGCCCCCGGCACCCCTGAGTCGCGCGGCGGCCTCTCGCCCCCTCACCCCCACCGGGTGATGACCCTGCACCCCCCCGGTCGCGACGATCGCGGTAGGTCGCTCGTGCCCGCGGAGGGGGCGCGGGGCCGCAGGTCGAGCGAGAGGTGGTTGCCGGATGAGCGTGCCCACCTCCCAACCGGAGGCGCCGCAGCAGCCGTCCGGGGTGGCGGAGTTCGTCCCGGGCATCGACCTGTTCCGCAGCTACCAGCGCGGCTGGCTCGGCAAGGACGTCGTCGCCGGTCTGGTGCTCTCGGCGCTGCTCGTGCCCCAGGGGATGGCCTACGCCGAGCTCGCCGGGCTGCCGCCGGTCACCGGCCTCTACACCTCGATCCTCTGCCTGCTCGGCTACGCGATCTTCGGCCCGTCGCGCATCCTCGTGCTCGGACCCGACTCCGCCCTGGGGCCGATGATCGCGGCGACCATCGCGCCCCTGGCGCTGGCCGGTGGTGACCCCGCGAAGGCCGTGGCGCTGGCCTCGGTGCTGGCCCTGCTCGTCGGCCTGATCATGACCGTGGCCGGCCTGGCGCACCTCGGCTTCGTGGCCGACCTGCTCTCCAAGCCCACCCAGCTCGGCTACATGGCCGGCCTGGCGGTGACCATCGTCATCGGGCAGCTGCCCAAGCTGTTCGGGTTCTCGGTCGACGCCGACGGCCTGATCCAGGAGGCCAAGGGCTTCGTCACGGGCGTCGCTGACGGGCTGGTCAACACCACGGCCGCGGCCATAGGTGTCACCTCGCTCGTCGGCATCCTGCTGCTGCAGCGGTTGCTGCCGAAGGTGCCCAGCGTGCTGGTCGTCGTGCTGCTCGCGGCGCTCGCCGTCAACCTGCTCAACCTGCAGGACTCGGGAGTCAAGACCATCGGCGTGCTGCCAGAGGGCTTCCCGCCGCTGACCGTCCCGACGGTGCCTTGGGCCGACCTGCCCGAGCTCTTCCTGGGGGCCGTCGCCATCGCCGTCGTCGCCCTCGCGGACACCATGTCGACGGCATCCTCCTTCGCCGCCCGACGTGGCGAACGGGTGCGCGGCGACCAGGAGATGATCGGGATCGGTGCGGCGAACATCTTCGCCGGGTTCTTCCAGGGCTTCCCGGTGAGCACCAGCGGCTCCCGCACCGCGGTGTCGGAGCAGGCCGGGTCACGGTCCCAGGTGACCGGAGTGGTGGGGGCTGCCGTCATCACGGTGGTCCTGGTCTTCGCGACCGGGGCCATGCAGTACGTGCCCCAGCCGACCCTGGGCGCGATCGTCATCGCGGCGGCGCTGTCCCTGGCCGACATCCCCGCCATGCGCCGGCTGTGGCACCAGCGCCGCACGGAGTTCTGGCTGGCGATGGCGGCGCTGCTCGGCGTCGCCCTGCTGGGAGTGCTCCCCGGCATCCTGCTCGCCATCACGCTGTCCATCCTCAACGTCTTCCGGCGGGTCTGGTGGCCGCACCAGGCCGAGCTCGGGCGGGTCGAAGGGCTCGGGGGACTGCACGACACCGAGAGCTACCCGCACGCCGAGCTGATGCCGGGGCTGGTCGTCTTCCGCTTCGACGCGCCCCTGATCTTCGCCAACTCGCGCACCTTCGGCGACACGGTGCGGGCCATGGCCCACGAGCGGGACGGCCTGCGCTGGGTGCTCCTGGCCGCGGAGCCGATGACCGACGTCGACACCACCGCCGCCGACGTGCTCGCCGAGCTCGACAGCTGGCTGGACGCCCGCGACGTCGCGCTCGTCTTCGCCGAGCTCAAGGACCCGGTGCGGAAGAAGCTGCACCGCTACGAGCTCGAGCGCGCCATCTCGCCCGAGCACTTCTTCGCGACGCTCGACGAGGCCGTGGCCGCCTACATCACCGAGACCGGTTCGACCTGGCAGGACCCACCGACGCCGCACGCAGAGGAGCGCACGTGACCGAACGCCCCGGGCCGGGCACCACACCGACCCGCCAGCAACAGGCCGCCGCGTGGCTGGCCTACCTCGCCCTCGGCGCCACGGCCGTCTTCCTGGTGGTCGCGCTCCTCGACCGGTGGGACGTGCTCCTCGCCGCGCTGGCCACCCTGGCGGTGCTGATTCTGGCGGCCTGGTTCGCCGTGTCGCGCCGCGGGACGCTGCGCCTGGCCGCCGTCGGTGTCGCGGTGGTGGCGCTGGTCATCTTCACGGTGGTCATCGTGACCACGCACAGCGTCTGGGTGGTCGTGGTGGGACTGGTGCTCGCGGCCGCCTCGACGGGAGCGGCACGCTTCGCCCTGCGGCGCTCGACGCCGGACGCTGCGACCATCGCTGCAGCACCGCCCGCCCGCCACCCCGTGCTGATCATGAACCCGTGGTCCGGCGGAGGGAAGGTGGAGAAGTTCGAGCTCGAGCGGCTGTGCCGCGAGCGCGGCATCGAGCCCATCGTGCTCTACAAGGGCTCCGACCTCCTGGCCCTCGCCGAGGATGCCGTGGGCCGCGGCGCTGACGTGATCGGCATGGCCGGGGGTGACGGCTCGCAGGCGCTCGTGGCGTCGGTGGCGAGCCGGCACGACATCCCGATGGTCGTGATCCCCGCCGGGACGCGCAACCACTTCGCGCTCGACCTGGGCATGGACCGGGCCGACGTGGTGGGGGCGCTCGACGCGTACACCGACGGCATCGATAGGCGGATCGACCTCGCGGAGGTCAACGGCCGCACCTTCGTCAACAACGCGTCGATGGGCTTGTACGCCAAGATCGTGCAGTCGGAGGACTACCGCGACGCGAAGATCCGCACGGCCGCCGGGACGCTGCCCGACCTGATCGGGCCGGCCGCCGTGCCGCTCGACCTCCGGTTCGCCCCGCCGTCGGGCGAGGCGATGACCTCGGCGAACCTCGTGCTCGTCTCGAACAACCCTTACCAGCTCTCGCACCTGCGCGGCGGGTCCACCCGACCGGCGCTCGACACGGGCCGGCTGGGCGTCGTGTCGGTGCTGGTGCGCGGTGCCGCGGATGCCGAGAAGTTCGCCGCGCTCGAGGCCGCCGGGCGGGTCGGCCGCTTCTCGGGGTGGAGGGAGTGGAATGCCACCGAGTTCGAGGTCGGCTCGGGTGGGCCTGTCGAGGTTGGCGTCGACGGCGAGGCCCTCACCATGGACCCGCCGCTGCGCTTCGTCATCCGGCCGGGAGCGCTGACGGTGCGGCAGGCGCGGGCCGTGCTCATCCGGCTGGTCGCCGCCCCCGCGGTGCACGTGACGTCGGCGTCGACGCTCGGCGAGCTCTGGCGCACGGCGCTGGGCCGGCCGGTGGTGTCCGCGTGAGCGACTCAGGCGGTGTCGGGGGTGTCGGCGGCGTGAGCGCCGGGACGTCGGGGACTCCGGACGCCGCGGACGCACCGGTCGACCAGGTCGTCGGGCTGGAGCCGGTCGAGGAGCGGCTGGCGCGGCGGTTGGAGGATCGCGGTACCAGCGGGCACCCGGTCGCGGCGACGGCGTCAGGGGTCCTCCACCGGCTCGGAGAGCTCGACCGGTCGGCCTACGTGGCCGTCGCCCGAATGTCGACCGCGGCGCTTGATGCGCCCCTGAGCCGGCTGTCGTACTTCGCCAACCACTCCAAGCCGTGGTTCCTGGTGGCCGGCGCGCTGGCGGTGTTCGGCGGCCGCACCGGCCGTCGGGCCGCCCGGGCCGGGGTGGTCGCGATCGGTGCGGCATCCCTGGTCGTCAACCAGCCGATGAAGCTCGCCGGTGACCGTGCGCGGCCCGACCGCGAGGGCCACGCGGTGCCCGAGGCGCGCTGGGTGCCGATGCCGACCTCGACGTCCTTCCCGTCGGGCCACTCGGCATCCGCCCTCGCCTTCGCGGTCGCCGTAGGTTCCGTGGTGCCGGGACTGCGCTGGCCGCTGCGGGCGGCGGCGGCGGCGGTGGCCTTCTCGCGCGTCTACACCGGGGTGCACTACCCGGGCGACGTGGTCGTGGGCGCGGCCACCGGCGCCCTGCTCGGCCGGCTGGTCGGGCGAGCGGCGGTGCGGCGCGCCGCGCGCTGACGACCTGGGGGACGATGTCGGCCATGACGGCCTTCTCGCCCCCCACCCTGGTGGGTCCGCAGGTCAGCCTGCGGGCCTTTGACGACGACGACGTGCAGGCCCGCCGGCGGTTGGGATGGTTCCGCGAGATCGAGCGCGGCTACGGCGCGGACACCGACACCGGTCCGATGACCGACGACGAGGCTGCCGCGTGGCCGGGTCACCTGGCGGCTCGGGTTGCGGCCGGGGCGTGGTGCTGGGCGATCGAGACTGAAGGCGAGCTCGCGGGTGCGGTGTTCCTGTCCGATGTGCGCGAGGACGGCCGCAAGGCGCGACTGGCCATCGGCATGTACGCGCCGCAGTACCTCGGTCGGGGGCTCGGCAGGGAGGCGATCCGGTTGGTGCTGCGGCACGCCTTCGGCACGCTGAGGATGCACCGGGTCGACCTCAAGGTGCTGGTCGACAACGCCCGGGCGATCGCCGCCTACCGGGCGTGCGGCTTCGTGGTGGAGGGCCGGGAGCGGGAGAGCTGCTGGGTCGACGGCGAGTGGTGCGACGACCTGGTCATGGGCGTGCTCGACCGGGAGTTCGCCGCCGTCGACGCGCAAGGTCGATGACCCGGGCCCGGTGCCGCCGCTCACGGACACGCCGACCCGCTCAGCCGGCGTCGCGCATGCCGGGTGGTCGCCGTGGCTCGGGCAGGCCCAGGTCGAGGAGCAGCTCGGGGCGGGTCTCCTCGGCGGTGGCGGCGTCGATCAGCTCCTGCGAGGTCAGCGGCCGGGGGGCGGTCTCGACGGGGGTGAGCACCGCGATCTCGTCGCCGACGAGGTCGAGGTCGTGCATCCGCCGGGCGGTGACCATGACCCGCGACTCCAACGCGCCGACCATCGCGTTGTAGGCCTCGACGCTGGACTGCAGGCTACGGCCCACCTTCGCGGTGTGCCCGCCGAGGGTGGCCAGCCGGCGATGCAGGTCGCGGCCGAGGTCGAGCAGCTCGCGGGCACTGGCCGACAGGGCGTCCTGCTGCCAGGTGAAGGCGACGGTTCGCAGCAGGGCCATCAGGGCGCCCGGGCCGACGAGCACGACCCGCTGAGCCAGCGCCCGCTCGTGCAGCGAGGGTGAGGCGGCCAGGGCGGCGCCGAGCATCGCGTCGCTCGGCACGAAGCAGACGACCATCTCGGGGCCCTCGCGGAAGGCGGACCAGTACTCCTTGGCGGCCAGGGCCGCGACGTGCCGCCCGAGCCCGGTGGCGTGGGCGACCAGCAGGGCCGCGCGCTCGTCGTCGGGGAGGTCGTCGGCCTGCGCGTCGAGGAAGGCGTTCATCGGGGCCTTCGCGTCGATGACCAGCACCTTGCCGCCGGGCAGCCGCACGACGACGTCGGGCCGCACCCCGCGGTCGTGCGCACTGACCGCGGTGACCTGCTCGTCGAAGTCGCAGCGCGGCAGCATCCCCGACGCCTCGAGCACCCGCCGCAGCTGCACCTCGCCCCAGGCGCCCCGCACGGTGGAGGAGCGCAGCGAGCCGGCCAGCGACGCGGTCTGCCGGCCGAGGTGCTGAGTCTCGCCCTCGACCCTGGACAACAGGGCACGCAGCGAGCCGAACTGCTCCATGCGGTCACGCTCGAGCGAGCCGACGTGGGTCTCGACGCGCACCAGCGCGTCCTTGAGCGGGGCCAGCAGGGCGGCCGTCTCCATGTCCTCGGCCAGCGAGGTCTCGAGGTCGAGCACCCGCTCGCGCAGCAGGTCGCGCTCGGCGGCGACGGCGGCAGAGCGCGCGGCATACAGCAGCCGGCACACCGCCACCGCGGCACCGACGCCCACGACCAGACCGACCAGGCCCCACACCGCTGCGTTCATGGGGCGACCATCCCACCGGGCACCGACAGGGCCACACGACATCCCGCGACACGCTGATGATCCGCACGGCTGGTCAGCGCGTCGTGGGACCTCGACGGTTCTCACCGGTCCACGTGGGTAGGGTCGCCGCATGCCCGAGGACGTCCAGACCTACGCAGCACGGGTGGAAGCGGCTGCCGGCCCCGACGGGCGGCTGGGCATCGACCCCCATGGCGTGGTCGGCTGGGACGTCTTCCCGTTCGAGGCCGAGGGCCTGCGGCTCACACCCGGCCCGACGCTGGTGGCCGAGGAGGGGCCGCGCTCGGGCGAGGACCCTGCCGACTGCCAGTGCACCCGGCCGGATGACGAGGGCGACCGCACCGGCTGGGCGACGGTGTGGGTGGATGACGACTGGCGGCTCAAGGTGGCCCCGCCTTCCGGCTCGCCCCTGGTGCTCTCGCTCGTGCCGCACCGGCACCTGGATGTGCCCGACCTGCCCGACGACCTCGCCGCCTCCTCCGGTCGCCTGCAGGCGGCTCTCGTGCGCGCGGTCGAGTCGCTGCCGAGCGTCGCCCGCTGTCACGTCATCCGCGTGGGTGACGGAGGCGCGCACGCCCACTGGTGGTTCATGGCGCGGCCCGCTCGCATGCCGGAGCTGCGCGGCTCGTTCATGGTCGTCTGGGACGACTTCCTGCCGCCCGTGCCGGTCGAGGTGCGTGACGACAACGCCGCGTTCGTCGTGGAACGCCTTGTCGCCGACCTCGGGGGGCGAGCCGTCCGTGGCTGACCGCCCCCGCCGCTCGGAGTCGGAGCGCGAGCGCCTGCGGCGCATCTCCATCCTCAACGCCCGGCTCCCCAAGAAGCGCACCATCGGCCAGGGCGTGCTGCGCAACCCTGCCGGCGAGGTGCTGCTCTGCGAGCTCAGCTACAAGAAGGAGTGGGACCTGCCCGGCGGCGTCGTCGACCCGGGGGAGTCACCGGCCACCTGCGTCGAGCGCGAGGTCGAGGAGGAGCTCGGCATCCACGTCACCGCGGGCCGGCTGCTCGCCGTCAACTGGCTGCCCCCGTGGCGCGGCTGGGACGACGCCATGCTCTACCTGTTCGACCTCGGCGTCCACGACACCGGTGAGCTCGACCCGGCGCTGTTCCTGCGCCGTGAGATCGCCGGTGCCCACTGGCGCACGGTCGCGGATGCCGCGGCGCACGTCGCGCCCTACACCGCGCGCATGCTCGAGCTCGCCCACGACGCCGAGCACACGGCATACCTGGAGAACAGCGAGCCGCCCGGGGCGTGAGCCCCCGCGTCCCGGCGCGGCGGGGAGGACCCGTGCGCGCCGGTAGACTCTCGGCCTCGTGGCCCTTCAAATCGGAATCGTCGGACTGCCCAACGTCGGCAAGTCCACGATGTTCAACGCTCTGACCAAGAACAACGTGCTCGCGGCGAACTACCCGTTCGCGACGATCGACCCCAACGTGGGCGTCGTCCCGCTGCCCGACGAGCGGCTCACCCGGCTCGCCGAGATCTTCGGCTCGGAGAAGATCCTGCCGGCCACGGTCGACTTCGTCGACATCGCCGGCATCGTGCGTGGCGCGTCCGAGGGGGAGGGGCTGGGCAACAAGTTCCTGGCCAACATCCGTGAGGCCGACGCCATCTGCCAGGTCGTGCGGGCCTTCGAGGACGGCGACGTCGTGCACGTCGACGGCAAGGTCTCGCCGAGCTCGGACATCGAGACGATCCACACCGAGCTGATCCTCGCCGACCTGCAGACCCTCGAGAAGGCCGTCGCCCGGCTCGAGAAGGAGTCGCGGATCAAGAAGGAGTCCAAGCCCGCGTACGAGAACGCCGTCGCCGCCCAGAAGGTGCTCGAGGAGGGCACCACCCTGTATGCCGGGGGAGCGGCCGCCGGTGTCGACCTCGCCCTTGCCTCGGGCCTGGGCCTGCTCACCACCAAGCCGTTCATCTACGTGTTCAACCTCGACGAGGAGCAGCTCGCCGACGCCGACCTGCACGCCCGCCTCGGGGCGCTCGTCGCGCCGGCCGATGCGGTGTTCCTCAACGCCAAGCTCGAGATGGACCTGATGGAGATGTCCGAGGAGGACGCCCTCGAGATGCTCCAGTCGTTCGGCGCCGAAGAGAGCGGCCTCGACCAGCTCGCCCGGGTCGGCTTCCACACCCTGGGCCTGCAGACCTACCTCACCGCCGGGCCCAAGGAGTCGCGGGCCTGGACCATCCACCAGGGCTGGACCGCCCCTCAGGCCGCGGGCGTCATCCACACCGACTTCCAGCGCGGCTTCATCAAGGCCGAGATCGTCTCGTTCACCGACCTGGATGCCGCCGGCTCGATGGCCGCTGCCCGCGCGGCCGGGCGGGTGCGCATGGAGGGCAAGGAGTACGTGATGCAGGACGGCGACGTCGTGGAGTTCCGCTTCAACGTCTAGCGTCGGCGAGATGCGCCAGTAGGCGTTGAGCATTGGTGGTCATGGGGGTCGAGCTGGTCCGCAGTCGGTCCGCATGCCCGTCGACACGCCCGCTCTTCGGCCGACGCTGCTCGTTCCACTCGGTGGCACGCTGGTGTGGTGGCCCTTCCCGAGACCGATCTGCTCCGCATCCGCCTCTGGGCGCGAGAGCGAGTGCCCGAGCACCTTTGGGACGAGCTGAAGGTCGAGGCCGACGTCTCCGATCGACACGTCGACATCGTCGAGGTGCGGCCACCATGGGACGGTGTTGGTGAGCACACCCGGTTCCCGATCGCCCGGCTGCGCTATGCGCAGTCGACGAGACAGTGGGCGATCTACTGGCGCGACCGCAACCTGAAGTTCCACGAGTACAAGCGCAAGCGCCCGACCAAGAACGTCCAGGCGCTCCTCGACTACATCGAGACCAGCGGCGACCCGATCTTCTGGGGGTAGTGAGCCCGAACCCAGAGCGTGTCTCCGTGGGCGCAGTTGGGCTTCGCCATCCGGCTCTACGAGTCGGTCGGAGAAGGTAATGGAGACACGGTCGACGCGACCTGACCACTGGGCTTCGTCCCGCATGGACGAGATCGTCAGCGGGCACGGCCGGCTGCGCGGTTGGCTCGTCCGCCTGACCGAAGGAGTGCGTGAAGCGTTTCTCATTATTGACTTGAGCGGCAGAATGACTAAAATGAGAAACATGCCAGCTCCCAGTCCATACACGAGCCCCGAGCAACAGGCGGACCTCGAATGCCTAGGCGCCCGGCTGCGCGAACGCCGGAAGGCCCTCGGTGTCACGGTAGTCGCCTGTGCCGAAGCTGCTGGCGTTTCGCGTGTCACCGTGCACAGGATCGAGGCGGGCAACCCCTCGGTCACGATCGGCGCCTACATCAACGTTGCAGCCGCACTCGGACTTCACCTCGTCGTCCCCATCCTGGACGCTCCAGCAGCAGAACCGGCGACGATCACGGTCGGCGACTACCCCGGCCTCCGCACGCTGGCATGGCAGACCGACGCCGGCACCACCGTCACCGAGACAGAGGCACTCAACCTCTACGAACGCGGTTGGCGACACCTCAACCAGGAAGCCCTCACCGATCACGAGAAGGCGTTCATCCAGCACCTCGCGGACGCCTACAGCAACGGGAAGCTCCTTGTTTAGGCGGTCACACCACCAACGGGTGGCCGAGGTGCTGTCGATGCTCGACGCGCCGCTTCTGGCCGAGCACAACTGCTGGTTCGGAGGCGGCACCGCGATCGTCCTTGCCAACGGTGAGTTCCGCGAATCGGTCGACATCGACTTCCTGGTCTCCGACCAGCAGTCGTACCGACAGCTGCGCCAGATCGTCAGGGATCATGGGCTCGAGGCGCTGGCTACACGCCAACTGGAGCTAGGTCGAACACCTTCTGTCGACGGTTACGGGATCCGGACGTCGGTGCTCGTTGCGGGGATCGCGATCAAGTTCGAGATCATCCATGAAGGCCGTATCGACCTCGACCCTCCCTCCCTGGGCGATGAGATCTGTGGCTTGCGGGTCCTGACGCGAACCGATCAGGTCGCAACCAAGCTGCTTGCCAATGACGACCGCTGGGCAGACACCTCGACGTTCAGCCGCGACCTCATCGACCTGGCCATGATGAAGCCTGACACGGTCGCCCTGAAGGCCGGCGCGCGCAAGGCGGTCGATGCATACGGCAAGACGGTTGGCGAGAGCCTCAACAAAGCAGTCAGCTACCTCCAAGATCGCCCGCAACGTCTCGACGAATACATCCGAGCACTCAAGATCGACGTGCCCCGAGCAGTTGTCTGGCAGAGCATCCGCGACTTGTCCGCAAGATCGGCGAAGATCGAAGGTCTAGGTCGGGGCTCGCACTAGTCTGACGTCATGTCGGTGAGTCCGACGGATGACCTCGGGGTCTCCTACCGGCCAGCGGTCCGCAAACAGTCCGCAAGAAGTTCGGCCGAGACCGACGATCGCCGACGACGTCCAACCCTCCCACGAACGCGTTTCCGCAGGTCAGACCGCATTCACCAGCATCGACTAGCCATGACCAACGACCACCGGCACCCGCGTGATCGTTCCGCGTCAACGTCTGAGCCCTACTGACGGATGCCGGGGAGTCGGCGGCACGCTGACGTCCCCCGACTGGGCCGAAGGGAGAACCAGATCGCCGGAGGGTCTGGAACGACAGTGGTCCGGGTGGCTAAGTTGACGGGCAACACCATTGCACCGTTGCCGACGCGAGATCGGCCGGGCCAGGGGGACGGAGGTGGCTCGGATGCGGCGACTCCTGATGGGCCTGGTTGTGTTGCTGCTGGCCCTCGTGGCTGCCGCCGGGGCATCGGCCGCCGACGAGCCCACCGGGTGCAGGCCGGCCACCGCCCTGCTCCAGCAGGGCCGCCTCGAGGAAGCGACGAAGGTCTCCCTGGCGGTCGGCGCCGAGTGCGCCGCCTACATCAAGCCCTTGGTCGAGGGTCAACGGTCCGCGGCCGCGAAGCTCGTCAACCAGGGCCGGACATCGGCGCAGGACTCCGGAGGGTTCGGCAAGTTGGCCCTCGCTCTCGACGCGGACAACGAGGCGGCGCAACAGCTTGCGGCCGCCGCGACACCACCCGCGTCGGACTCGACCCTGTGCCTCAGCGCTGAGCAGGCCGCTGCTGGAGGCGAGTTCGCCCGAGCAGCCGCGTTGTACGACGCACTCAAGGAGGTGGCTGCGGCCAAGAAGTGCAGGGAGGAGGGCCTTCGCGACCTTGCGCTGCTGGAGCAGGACGAGGTGGCCACGAGGTGGACCTCCTGGGCGACCAAGGACCTGATGCCCACCCTGGTCCTCCTCGGTATCGCCTTCGCAGTCGGGGTGGTCCTGGCGTCGGCGTACCGAGTCAACTCCGGAAAGCCCTCGGCGTGGTTCGGTGCGGGACTGGTCGTGATCGTGCTGACCCTGTTCGCAATGGCTCGCGCCCGGATGACCACCGGCGACGTCGACAGTCGGCTGCCGGTGTACGTCTGCCTGGTCCTCGCTCTGCTGGCGGCGGCGTACTTCGGCTGGGCCCTGTCCAACGAACGCCGGAACTCCCTGCCGATCACCATCGAGGTCAGTGGTGAGGGTGCCAAGGATGAGGGCTTCGGGTCGCGGGTCCTCGGAGAGGTACAGAACCTCGGCTCGGGTGCACCGACGGGCATCTTCGCGGCCAACGGGACCGACGTCGCCGACTCCGGGGTAGAGGCGGCCCTGGGCGTTCCCACCAACGCCGTCGTCAAGGCCGTCCTCGCGGTGTGGAAGGCGGTCCTGCTTCGGTCGACGGACCGGGCAACCATCGTCGTCAGCGCGGACGACGCAAGCCCTCACCAGGCGGTGGTCAGTTTCGTCCGTGGGCGGGCCGCGGCGGGCGTCGTGTCGGTTGATGGGCGGGACTACTGCGTGGACCCGCAGAAGCCGGCACCCGGAGAGCTCACGGCCAGCAGTCGCGACGTGGCCACCGGGGTTGCGGCCGCGCTCCTGCTGGCGGCCCTCGACTGGAAGTCGTCCAGCACTGCGGAGGCACGCCTGCGTCTCTACGGTGCCACCAGCGCCAAGTCCGTGGCGCTCGGCGCCGTTGCCTCCCGCAGGCTCCACCACGGCGAGACCGCAGCGGCGGAGGAGCTCTACCGCCGTGCCGTCGACGAGGACCCCGACGACCTCGGTGCCGCCCTCGGGGTCGTCTGCGCTGTGGTGCGGGCCTACCCGTCGGCCAAGGCCACCTCGCAGGTCGTCACCGATCTCGCGGCGATCGAGGAGCGGTTGGAGGCGCTGACCCGCCACCCATGGAGGCTCCCGCTGATGTGGCGCATCGCCTGGGTACGGGCCGTGGCCGTGGCCAACGGAGCACTCGCCGGTCAGAAGCAGTACGCCCGCAAGACCTTGCAGGACAGTCGGGTGACGTCGCAGCTCACCCTCGCGCGTCGGGTGCTCAGGCCGCTCCTCGCAGACCCCGGTTCAGGGGTCGACACGCCGGAGGCCGTCGGCAGTGACGCGCCGCTGCTTCGAGCACTCCAGGCTGCAGCCAAGGTGGCTGACCTCGGTCTGCGCGCGGGTCTGGAGGGCGCCTCGCTGGGCAGCGACGTCGTGGACGAGCTGCGACGGGTCCCACTCACCGATGGCCGGGACGTCCAGTTCGGTGTCGCCTGTGGCCTCTCGCTCGTGTACGGCGCCTCGGGGAGCAGCACGCGCCGGAACGCCATCAAGGAGAAGTGCGTCGAGCGCATCAGGCTGGCCGGCGGCGTCGCACCGTGGCGCGGCGACCTCCTGGACGACCCGTTCCTCCAGTTCGTATCGCGCACGAAGGAGTTCCTGCAGCTCCAGAAGGAGTGGCGTCCGCCGAAGGGCCCTTACGACGGCGTGCGGTGCTTCGGCGCCGTGACGGCACGGATCGCCGCCGCCTACCCGACTCCGGCTGCGCTCGCGGCCGCCCTCACGAACCCGATCGGTATCGCCACCGTCGCGGCGCTGACCGAGGTTCGCCAGCCTCCGCTTCGCGACTGGGCCGGTGCAGCCGTGTGGCTGGGCCGCGGCCAGACGGCAGAGGTGATCAACCTCTACCAGGCTGCAGGCCTGCCGGACTCGGCGGCGGTGCAACAGAACCGAGACGCCCGAGTGCGGGCCCGGCTGCGCGACGTCCAGACCCTGGTGGGCGTCGAGAGCCTGCCTGACAGGAAGGTCCGAGCGGCGATGCGCTGAGCGTCCGCTCCGGATGGAGGCGCCGGTTTCCAGAGGGGGTGCGCGCCGTCCGGCGGGAGGACGTCAGGCGGGGAGAACCTCGAGGGCGGCCGCTCGGGGAACGGGGCCCTGGAGGTGGTCGACGATCGAGGCGTACCGCCCGTCCTTGGCCCGGTAGCCGGCATCCACCAGCTCGAGGTCGCGACCTGTCACCGCGGTGAAGGTCACGTCGTGCGCGGTGCCGCGCGCGGTCAGCCGGCCGGTGCCCGTGCCGACGGCGCCCCTCGGTGACGTGGAGGGGGGCCCCAGGCTGTGGCTGTGCCAGCCGGTGCAGGGGCGCGGGGCGAACCGCGCGCTGTTCACGCGCAGGCGCGAGTCGCCCTCACCGTGCGCGATGACGTCGAACCAGACGGTGCCGGCGAACATGGCGGCCGGTCCGGCGGTGGTGGGGCCGGGGTTCCTGCCGATGACCGTGGTCAACGACGCCGTCGCCAGCGTGCAGCCTCGGATCGGTCGCCGGCTCGGGCCGGCGCCGACGCTCGTCGCCGGGGTCGCCCGCCCCGAACCTGGCGGGCATGGCGTGGTCGCCGACCGAGGCCGACTCCACCAGTGCCTACCTGACCGCCGTCGCCACCCCCATGGTGCTCATCGGCGCCGGTCAGGGGCTGCCGTTCGCGCCCCTCACCAGCTTCGGCATCGTGGGCGTCTCGGGCGAGGATGCCGGTGCCGCCAGCGGGCTGGTCAACACGGCCCAGCGGCTCGGAACGGCGCCGGGCCTTGCGGTGCTCGTGGCGGCATCCGCCGGTGCCGCCGACCTCCCGGGTCGGGTCGACACCGCCCTCACCTGGGCCGCCGTACCGGGCGCGGTGTGCCCGCAGGGCGTCGAGGATGAGGGTGTGGTCCTCGTCGGAGGTGAGCCCCGAGACCGTGACGACCGCGACCACGCCGGCGCCGGCGACCCTGACCGGAAACGACCCTCCGGCCATGGTGTAGCGGGCCAGGTCCAGCCACCCGCCCTCGAACGGGTCGCGTCCGTCCGCCGCCATGCGCAAGCCGGTGAGCAGGCTGCTCGCCTGGAAGCGGAGGACGGTCGCCGACTTCTTGTCGATCCAGTCGGCCTGGTCGGGCGCCGAGCCGGGCAGCGCCGCCCGGAAGACCACCCAGTTGCCCCGACGCACGTCGACGACCACCGGAAGCTGTTCTCGCACAGCCCGTTCCACCAGAGCCGTGCCCAGCCGCCCGGCGTCGTCGAGGGTGAAGCTGTCGAGCACCAGCTCGCGCTCCTGTTCCTCGAGGTCAGCGACTGAGTACACGGATCCGGTCATGCGAGCCTCCTGTAGCGGTGCTGGACATGCACCCAACCTAGGCGCGCCGCCATCGACGACCATCCGCCGGCCGACCTCACCGACCTCACCGACCTCACCGGGTGCCCGCCGACCAGGGCGTCGCGGCGGGACGGGTGGTGCTGGCCCGCCCCGCCGAGCCGGCGCGTTCGTCACCTGACGGGGGTGACCTCATGGGCAGACCAGCGGCGTGGGGCAGGTCGATGCGACGATGCGCGTGCGAGGCACGGCCCGGCACAAGGCGCGGCGGGCACGACAGGAAGCAGGCACGGCATGCAGGTGGAGTCGCAGCCGCGTCCCGAGGTGGTCGATCACGCCACCAGCACCGGGCGACCGCGTCCGCCGCGGGTGTTCGAGCGGCGCTTCAGCCGGGTCGGCCTCGTGGTGGGCGGGCTGTTCTTCGCCGCGTCGCTGACGCCGTCGCTGCTGCCGCGCTCCAGCGCCGTGCAAGGCGCGGTCTCCGGGGTCGCGCTGGCGCTGGGGTACGGCGTCGGCGCAGGCGGGTCCTCGCTGTGGCACTACCTGCAGGTCCCGACGCTCCGCGGACGGGTGCGTCGGGTGGTGCTGGCCGTCCTCGTCGGGGTCATCGTGCTGGCCGTGGCTCTTGCCCAGTGGCGGTTCGTCGGGTGGCAGAACGACCAGCGGCGGCTGTTCGGCATGGACCCCATCTCGCCGGTGACGTGGCCGGTGCTGGCGGTGGTGGCGCTGCTCGTCGCGACGCTTCTGCTCGTCATCGGCCGGGCGCTGCGGCTGTTGTTCCGCACGATGATCCGGTGGTTCCGGCGCAGACTGCCGGAGCGCTTGGCGAACGTGCTGGGGGTGGCGGTGGCCCTGCTGCTGGTCTGGGGACTGGTGTCCGGCGTGCTCGTGCGTGGCTTCTGGGCCGGGGCCAACGCGCTGTTCGCGCCGCAGGACCTCGTCAACAAGTCGGGCGTCGAGCACGCCCCCACCTCCGCACTGCGCACGGGCGGCCCCGGGTCGCTGGTGACGTGGGACTCCCTCGGCCGCGAGGGCCGGTCCTTTGTGGTGCTGGGTCCCACCGAGGGCGACCTTGAGAAGGTCTCTGCGGGAGCGCCGGTCAAGGAGCCGATCCGGGTCTTCGCCGGGCTGCAGTCGGCCGACACCGTGCAGGGCCGGGCCGACGTCGTGCTGCGTGAGCTCAAGCGCACCGGCGCGTTCTCGCGCAAGGTGCTGGTGCTGGCGACCACCACCGGTTCGGGCTTCATCCAGCCCGGGGGTGTCGACCCGGTCGAGTACCTGTGGCACGGAGACACCGCCGTCGCCGGCATCCAGTACTCGTACCTGCCGAGCTGGCTGAGCCTGCTGGCGGACCAGGAGAACGTGCAGCAGGCCTCGCGGTCGGTCTTCCAGACGGTCTACCGCTACTGGAGCACCCTGCCGGCGGACACCCGGCCGCGGTTGTACCTCTACGGCCTGTCGCTCGGGTCCTTCGGCGTGCAGTCGGTGCTGACCAACATCGAGCTGCTCAACCAGCCGATCAGTGGCGCGCTCATGGTGGGTCCGCCGTTCGTCAACACGCTGCACCAGCAGCTCACCGCGCAGCGCCAACCCGGCTCGCCGGTCTGGCGGCCGGTCTACGAGGGCGGGCAGACCGTGCGCTTCACCGCGCAGCAACCGGTGCTGGAGACGAACCCACCAGGCCCGTGGGGGCCGACCCGGGTCGCCTACGTGCAGCACGGGTCCGACCCGGTGGTGTGGTTCTCGCCCAACCTGTTCGTGTCCTCGCCGGTCTGGCTGCAGCCCGGTGAACGGGCGCCCGACGTCTCGCCGAGGATGGAGTGGTACCCGCAGGTCACCGGCTTCCAGGTGCTGCTCGACCTGGCCGGTGCCGGGGGGGTGCCCTGGGGCTACGGGCACCTCTACCGACCCCGCGAGAGCCTCTACGGATGGGCCGCGGTGAGCCAGGCGCCGGGCTGGTCGTCCGCGCAGCTGGCGGCACTGGCCGAGCAGCTCGACGCGACGAACCCGGAGAAGTAGGCCCGGCCACGCCGAAGGCGGCCGTGGCCAGGAGCCACGACCGCCTCCGAGCGGGTCAGCGTCCCGAGCCGGCCAGGGTAACCGCCGGGCCACCACACTCCGGCCTGACCGGCCGGTTTACCGGCCGGCCACCAGGTTGGACCGGGCCGAGGCTTGGCCATTGCCGACTGCGTTGACCGCCACGACGGTGGTGATGAGCTGGTTGCCCCCGGCGTGGATCACGCCGCCGGCGACGAACACCTGGGCGAGGTCCGTGTCCTCGGGCTGGGGGTCGTTCAGGCCGATCTCCCAGTCGTCGCCGCTGTCACCGAAGATGGCGTCCATGCCCTGGCCGCCGATGGCGAAGTCGTCGCCCGAGCCCAGGAAGTGCTCGTTGCTGTTGGCGCCGCCGTTGGTGACGTCGTTTCCGTCGCCGGCCGTGATGATGTCGGTGCCCTCGCGCCCTCGAAGCGCCTCGAGCCCGGCATCCGACGCCGGTTGCCGGGCCCGGCCGACGGCGGGGCCGGGCGCGAAGGCGCTCGCGCGCGCCCGCCCCGCATCGACCAGGTCGTGCTCGTCGAGCCTCATCGGTGGCTCAGCACTGCGGCCGGCGGGGCGGCTCCCGGGGTCGGGCTGCTGAAGGCGCTGAGGAAGCGGTCGCGGAACAGGGCCATCGGCCACACGGGGGCTGCGTCGTCGGGTCGCAGCCCAGCCGACCACCCCCAGCTCGAGATGGCGTCGACCACCTTCGGGTCGCGGGCGAGCACCGTGACCGGCACCTCGCGGTCGCCGCCGAAGCCGCTGATGATGGTGGAGGGCTGGTGGTCGCCCAGCATGACGACCACGAGGTCGTCGGCGTTGTGTCCCTTCACGAAGGACAGCAGGCTGTTCAGCGAGTAGGTGATCGAGGTGCGGTACGCGCCCGGCACGTCGGCCCGGTTGCTCCACAGCTGGGCCGCCGTCACGGCATCCGCCTGGATCGGCCCGAAGACCGACCCGTCGCCGAGCGCCGTGGGGTCGACCGTGGCCGGCAGCGGCGCCCACGGGCCGTGGCTCGAGGTGAGCTCGACCTCCGCCATGACCGGGGTGCGGTGCCCCGCCGCGAGCTCGAGCCGGTCGAACGCGGCCAAGGTGTACTGGTCGGGCATCGTCGAGAAGCCGAACGCCGGCCCGTTGTACCCGAGGTCGGTGCTGCTGTAGATGCGGTCGAAGCCGTAGAAGCGCTTGCCCTCGGGCCAGGGGCCGCGGGTCGAGGGCAGCACGGCCACGGTGCGCCAGCCCGCCCGCGAGAAGGCCGAGCTGAGCGTCGTCCGTGGGCTCGCGAGCAGCCGGTCGTAGCGCACCTGGTCGCCCACGGTCAGCCCCGACTGGAACGTGGAGTGGGCCAGCCAGCTGCTGCCACCGAACGTCGGCGAGGTCAGCCAGCCACTGGATGCCGTGTAGCCCAGCCGGCCCAGCCGCGCGGTCCCGCTGTCGAGGAGGGTGCGCACCCCGGCCGACTCCGGGCCGTCGACGGCGACCCGGCCGTAGCTCTCGACGAAGGCGAGGACGACGTCCTTGCCCGCGAGCGCCGACAGGTCAGCGGATGCCGGGTCGCCGTACGAGTCGGCGACCAGGGCGTGCTGGAAGGCGTCCTCGTCGCGGTAGGCCGCGGTGGCCGCCTGCACCTTGCCGGCCACGAAGGGGGCAGCGTCAGCGGCGGCGACCGGTGCGCCCGGGAGGACCTGGAGCCCGGTGACCGCGCAGGCCGCCCACACGACGGCGACGGCGAGAACGGCCTTGGTACCGATCCTGCGGTGCCGAGACACCAGCCCGGAGAGGCGGCCGACGGCCCAGGGCAGGCATGCGACGGCGGCGCCGACCGCGGCGACCGCGGCGAGGGCACTGGCCCACGCAGCCAACGGGCCGAGGGAGGCACGCAGGAAGTCGAAGCCGGAACCGAGCTCGCCGCGGTCGGTGACGACGTTGAACGGCCGGTCGAGCACCGTGAAGGCCCCGAGGTCGAGCACCTTGAGCAAGGTGACCAGGCCCAGGACCAGCCCCACGACGAGCGTCAGGGCGCGCCCCCAGCGGGCGGAGACCACCAGGGCGAGGGCCGCGATGGCCACGGCCTCCACCGGCAGTCGCACGAATGCGCCGGGGGTCAGCCGGTCGGGACGGGTGGGGGCGACCAGGGCGAACCACACCAGGGCCAGCGCCAGCAGGGTCGCGCAGACGGCCGGGCCGCGGCGCAGTGGTTGCGGCAGCCTCGACCGTCGCGGCACCGGGTCCGGGGTGGGCGCCGGTGCCCGGTGGACCCACAACCAGCGCACGTCGCGCCCGAAGGACTCGGCGAGCAGGCCCAGCGCGGCGAGCACGGCCAGCAAGGTCAGTGCCGGCGGCAGCACCTGCGCCAGCGCCACGGTGAGCAGGATGCCGACGCTCGCGGTGACCACCTTGCGCCAGTGGCGGTACTCGAGCGGGGCGCGCACCCACGGCAGCACCCACCCGGCCACGGCGAAGGCGTAACGCACCAGCCCGGCCGCCAGCACCCACCAGCCGACCACCGGGCCCGCGGCGACGCTGAGCACGAGGATGAGGAACGCGTCGACCTCGCCGTCGAAGCGCCCGCCGAACTGCGTGACGGTGCCGGTGCGCCGGGCCACCCGGCCGTCGACGGCGTCGAGCGCCAGCGTGGGCACGGTGAGGGCGACCAGGGCCGGGGTGACGTCGTGCCCGAACAGGGACTGGGTGGCCAGGGCCGCGACCGCACAGGCGAGCAGGCCGCGGGTGAGCGTGACCAGGTCCGCCGGGCCGAGGGTGCGCCGGCCGTCGTTCGCCAGCCCGCGCACGACCAGGGTGGCCAGCAGCACCGCACTGCCCAGGCCTACGGCCCAGGCGCTGCGGCCGACGCCCACCGTCGCGGTCAGCACGGCGAGCAGTGCCACCAGCCCGGCCAGCCCCACCAGCACGCCCGCCCGCGCGCTCGGGGCCGGCCCGCGAGCGGGGGTCGGGGTCGTGTCCTCCTCGGGGAGGACGGCGAGCCGGCTCACGCTCGGGCCCGCGGCGGCAGGGCGAGCAGGTCGAGGTGGCCCACGGTGACCGTCAGCCCCCCGTGCTCGATCTCGTCGAGGCGCCGGGCGAGGTAGGCGGGCGCCGCCGGCGCCAGCTCGGGGCGCTGCTCGACGGCGGCCCCCACCCAGCCGGCCAGCCAGTCACGGATCAGCGAGGGGCAGCTGGCGTCCAGCCGCCACGGGCTGGGCCGCACCTCGACCCGGGCCCCGAGCTCGCCGAAGATGTCGACGGCCGTGCGGGCGGCGACCGGCCCCAGCAGGGTGCGACCGACGACCGTGCGTCGCTGGTGGCGGTTGAAGGCGTTGGCGAGGGCCGCGTCGAGCGGGTCGCTCGGGGTGAGGCGCACCCGGCCGGTGACGGAGAGGGTCACGAGGGCGGGAACGGCGGCGGCGAGGCACGACCGGGCGAAGCGCTGCAGCTCGGGTGCGGTCAGCATGTCGAGCAGGGCCGAGGCGGTGATCAGCGTGGCGCCCGCCAGGTCGTCGGGGCCGAGCCGGGTGAGGTCGCCCCGGCGGGTCTCGATGGTGACGGCGGAGCCGTCGGCCGAGCGCGGTGGGTCGTTGGCCGCGACGCGGAGCAGGTCGCGGTCGCGGTCGTGCAGCACCCAGTGCTGCGGACCGGCCAGGTGCGGTGCCAGCCAGCGGCCCATCGAGCCGCTCCCGCAGCCGAGGTCGTGCACGACCGCGCCGCCCGAACCGGTCTGTGCGCGAACCGCTGTGCGGGCGAGGTCGGGGGAGCGGGCCGCCGCGTCCGCCGGTTCGCGCAGCCGCAGCCACCCAGGGGTCACCCGAAACTCGACGGTGGTCACGCCCCACAACACGGGCAGGGGGCCGCAGCGGTTCAGCCGGGAGGTACCCCCACTTTGGGATGGGCGACAGGCGCGCGGCCACCCCGCGCGACCACCGAGGCGGCGCCGACCCGCGCGACCACCGAGGGGCGGACCAGGGCGGTGGGCGGCTCGACCAGGTTGACCACGCGGTTGAACGTCCGGGCCAGCGCCAGCGAGTGGTGCGTCGCGCGCACGAGGCGCTGGGTGTAGCGGTTGGCGAGGTCGGTGCCCGGCGCCTTGGGGCCCGTCGTGCGCGGGTGCAGGAAGTCGGCGCCGACGGCGATCGCCCACGGTGCGTCGATGATCCGCGCGGCGGAGCGGTTGAACCGGGCCGGGAGCACGTCGCACCGCACCCCGGTGTCGGCCACAGCCTCGGCGAGGGCCCGCGCCTGCAGGGCCGCGCACGACATCCCCTGGCCGTAGATCGGGTTGAAGCTGCACGCCGCGTCGCCGAGGGTGACCAGGCCGGCCGGCGGTGACGGCACCTTCTCGTAGTGGCGCCGCTGGCTCGACGGGAACCGGTAGGCCGAGATCGCCGACAGCGGCCCGAGCCGCTCCAGGATCTGGGCGAGAGCGGGAGTGGGCAGGCTCCTGGCGAACGCAAGCACCTCGTCTGGGCCGGTGCCCGGCACGTCGCCGTGCACGCCCGCGAGGGTCACCATCCACCGCTCGCCCTCGACCGGCAGCAGGGCGCCGACCCGGAAGGACTCCGGCGGCGAGGTGCCGCACACGAGGAAGCTGCCCTCGAAGTCGTCGGTCGAGCGGGGGAGGAAGCCGCTCGCGTAGGCACAGTCGATGCTCACCCGCGACACCGGTGGGGCCAGGATGCCGCTCGCCGCCAGCTGGTGGGCGATCCGTGAGGACCGGCCCGAGCAGTCGAGCACCAGGTCGGCGCGCAGCACCTCACCCTCGACCACCACCCCGGTGACCCGGCCGGGCACGGCCTCGGCCCGGTCGACCACGACCCCGTCGCGCAGGGTCACCCCGGGCAGGGCGGCGACCCGGCGCCGCACCACCTGCTCGAGCAGGGGCCGGGTCAGGCTGAGCACCGGCCGCCCCCAGTCGCCCTGGGCGCGGTACCCGCCGGACTGGTGCACCCATGCGTGGGTGCCGTCGACCCGCACCGCGCCGAGCGACTCCAGCTCGTCGTCGATGCCGGGGAACCAGCCGACCAGCAGGTCCAGGCCGGCGGAGAGCAGGAGGTGCAGGTGGCGCCCCTGGGGCACGTGGCCGCGGGGCTGCGCGCCATCCGCGAGCCGTTCGCGCTCGAGCACGACGACGTCGTCGGCGTGCTCGGACAGCGCCCGCGCGGCCAGCAGCCCCGCGATGCTGGCCCCGACGACGACCACGGACGTCATCGTGCGATTGTGACTGACCGGGCGCGATTGGGGTAGCCCGTCAGCGCCCCCAAGGCCGCCACGCAGCAGTTCGGGTGGCACGCAGCGATTGCTGCGCGCCGCCCGAGGTTCTGCGTGTTCAGGGGTGCTCGGGCAGCAGTGAGATCTTCTGCCAGATCTTCTGGCTCATGTGGGCCGTCACGGCCTCGATCTCGCTGACCGTGCCGAGCACGACGGGGTCCGAGGTGCGCTCGGCGCACAGGGCCGCGGTCTTGGCGACGAGGGAGAGCAGCTCGCTGCAGTAGTCGAGGTAGTGGTGCAGCTCCTCGGCATCCATGATCCGGCGCGCCGGGCTGACCGAGGTCGGCTGGTAGTCGGGGCGGGCCTGCTCGGGGTCCTTGTCGAGCTGGTGCATGTCGACGACGTGCGCCAGCGACCGCAGCCGGTGCAGCAGGTCGAGCAGGGTGCGCCGCTCGAGGCGCTCGGGCAGCGCCCACAGGAAGTACACCGCGACCGACCCGAAGACCAGGTCGTTCACCGTGCTCTCGATGATGCCCAGCCAGTCGACCGAGCTGTTCGTGCCGTTGAGCACCGGGTCGCGCAGCGCGAGCAGCAGGGCCAGCCCGACGACGAGCACGATGAGCCCGCTCGCCGCGCGCGCTGCCCAGCGGATGCGTCGCCGCCGTGACTTGGACGCCTCGAAGCCCTCGTGGATCTGCGGCACCGCGGTTCGCAGGGCGTGGGCGGCGTCGCCGAGCCGGCGGTCGGGGAAGCGCGCCCGGATGCGGGCCTCGAGCCGGACCACGGTCTGCTCCACGTAGGCGGACTCCAGCCTCGGCGCCAGGTCGCTGCTCATGCGGTGACGGTAGCCCTGCTCTGGTGGGCCAGCCAGCGCCGGCCGGCGCCAGTCATTGCCAGCCGGGTCGGGGGTCAGCCGACGTAGGCGCGCACCAGGGCGTCGACCGCGTCGTCGACGTCCCACTGCATCGTGGCCGGCCCCACGGTGAGCTCGGTCCACGACCAGCCCGGGGTGGTCGAGGCCGACCACGGCGGCGAGATCCTGACCTGGTCGCGCTCCATCGCCACCACCCGGCGCTCGTCGAGGTCGGCCACCTCGCGCTCGACGTGGATGCGGAACGCGTTGCTGTGCGGCGGCTGCGGCGTGACCCGGATGCCGCGTTCCTCCAGCCGCTGCGCCAGCAGCCGCGCCCGCTCGTGGTACTCGACCATCCGGGGCAGCTCGCGGTCGAGCCCGCGCAGCGCGGCGACGGCGAACGGCATCAGGCTGAACAGCGTGCCGCCCATCCGGCTGCGCCAGAGCCGGGCCTGGGCCACCTCGTCCTCCGGGCCGGCCACCACCGCACCGGCCAGGCCGCCGACCCCCTTGTAGAGCGAGACATAGACGCTGTCGGCGAGGCCGGCGATCTGTGCGGGCGAGTGTCCCAGGTGAGGTGCCGACTCCCAGATCCGCGCGCCGTCGAGGTGCAGGGGGACATCGCGCTCGCGACATGCTGCCGAGAACGCGACGAGCTCGTCCCAGGTGGGCAGGAGGTAACCGGCATCCCGCAGCGGCAGCTCGAGCAGCACGGCGCCGAGCCGCCCGCGGATCGCCGCCAGGTGCTCGACGGTCGGCACGGTGGGGCCGTCGGTGAGCGTCAGGAACTCGAAGCCGTGCAGGAGGCGCGGGCCGTCGCCCTCGTGCAGGAGCAGGTGGGACAGCGCGGGGATGGCGACACGGCGGGTGCCGGCGGCGTCGCACCACACCCGCAGCATCGACTGCTGGGCCATGACCCCGCTCGGGAACATGGCGGCGGCCGGCGTGCCGAGCAGGTCGGCCACCCGGCGCTCGAGGGCCGCGACCGGACCGTGCTCGCCGTAGCGGTCCCACTCACCGGGCTCGTCGAGGGATGCCGCGGCGTCGGCGAGCTCGCGCAGCGCGGCCGCCGGGGTCGGCGGCAGGAGCCCGGGGACGGAGCGGGTGAGGGCGGGCTCGGCCGCGCGGGAGCGCTCGGCGAGCGACGGGGGAGGGTGCTGCTCGGTCATCGCCCCATCCTGCCTCCCCGGCGCGTGCCGGAGTCGACAGCGCGACCGCACGCGAGGAGGGTGGGCCGATGAGCAGGCGCTTCGAGGAGCTCGACTGGCAGGCCACGGCGATGGGCGAGATCAGCCTGCGCCGGCGGTTCCAGCTCACCCTGCAAGTCGACGTCTACGAGGTGAAGCTGGGCCAGGAGTTCCTCATGTCCAGCCTCTTCCCTGTCGCCGAGATCGAGCTGGCGCAGCTCGGGCTCGCCGCCTGCCCCGGCGACCGGCTCGACGTCGTCGTCGGTGGGCTCGGGCTCGGCTACACCGCGGTCGCCGCGCTCGAGGACCCGCGGGTGCGCTCGCTCGTCGTGGTCGAGGCCCTCGCGCCGGTCATCGGCTGGCACGAGCGCGAGCTGCTGCCGGATGCCGCCGGGCTCGCCACCGACCCGCGCGCGCGGCTCGTGCAGGGCGACTTCTTCGCGCTCGCCGCGGCGCCCGCACCGTTCGCGCCGGAAGGACCGGCGCGCGTGCACGCGGTGCTGCTCGACATCGACCACACGCCACGGCACGTGCTGCACCCCAGCCACGCCGCGTTCTACACGGCCGCGGGCCTGCAGGCGCTGCGCGACCACCTGCACCCCGGCGGCGTCTTCGCCCTGTGGTCCGACGACCCCCCGGACGACGACTTCATGGCGCTGCTGCGCACCGGGTTCGGCGCCGCCGAGGCGCACGTCGTGAGCTTCGCGAACCCGCTCACGGGTGGCACCTCGGCGAACACCGTCTATGTCGCGGTCGGCTGACCGGGCCCTGCGGTCACTCCATCTCGTCGAGCTCGGCGTCGAGCTCGGCATCCATCACGTCGAGGGCGAACCCGAGCGCCTCGGCGATGTTGACCGATGCCGACAGGGTGCGGGCGGTGCCGATGATCGGGGCGACGGCGACAAGTACGTTCTGCACGTCCTCGAGGGTCACGCCGCTCTCCACCGACGGGCCGACGTGGGCCAGGTACGAGATCGGCTTCGCGTCGACCGCGGCGAGCGCGGCCAGCCGGATCATGACCAGCGCCTCCGGCGCCAGGTCGGAACGCTCCAGGGAGGCTGCCGTGATGGCGGCGAGAGTGTCGAGGACGGGGTTGTCGCTCTGGGAAGGCATGGTGGTGCTCCTTGTTTCGTGGTCGGTGGTGCTCCGCCGGCCCGGGTGGGCTAACGGATGTTCAAGGGCCGGCCGGGCCGGCCCGGGGGGTCGAGCAGGAGGTCGACGACCAGGGCGGTCCAGCCGGTCTGGTGCATCGCGCCGAGGCCGGCGCCGTTGTCCCCGTGGAAGTACTCGAAGAACAGCAGGTTGTCCTTCCAGGCGGGGTCCTCCTGCAGGCGCTGCACCTCGCCGAACACCGGGCGCCGGCCCTGCTCGTCGGGCAACCAGATCGACAGGAGGCGGTCGGAGAGGTCCTGCGCGACCTGGCCGAGCGTGCGTTGCGTTCCCGACCCGGTGGGGTACTCGACGGTGAAGTCGTCACCGAGGAACCGGTGCCACACGACGAACTGGCGCACGGCGAGATAGTTCAGCGGCATCCACACCGGGCCGCGCCAGTTGGAGTTGCCACCGAACATGCCGGTCGTGGACTCCGCCGGCTCGTAGTCGACCGTGGCGCCCGGCATCCCCGGGATGGAGTAGGGGTTGCCCTCGTAGCGCTTCGAGACCGACCGCAGGCCGTGCGGCGAGAGGAAGGCGTCCTCGTGGAAGAACTCCGCGAGCGCGGCGTGCAGCTCCTCGGGTCGCAGCACCGAGACCAGCACGTTCTCGTGCCCGTCGATCTCGCGCACCAGGCCGGCCAGGCTCTTGCCGTCGGCGGTCCAGGCGTCGCGGATGGCGGCGAACCGCTTTCCGAGCCGATCGACCTGGGCCGCCTGCGGGCGGGGGATGCCGACCGCGGGCAGCAGCGGGATCAGCCCCGCGATGGTGCGCACCTTCACGGGCACCGACTCGCCCGAGGGCTTCAGCAGGCGGTCGTAGAAGAACGCGTCCTGCGGGTCGTACAGGTCGGTGTCCTCCAGGGCGGTGCGGATCTGGAGGAACTGCTCGAGGAACTTGACGACCATGTCCTCGTAGACCGGGTTCTCCTGAGCGAGCGCGATGGAGATGACGAGCATCCACATCGCGTAGTACGCCATCCAGGCGGTGCCGTCGGCCTGCTCGAGCCGGTCGCCGTCCTTGAGGTTGGAGCGGTCGATCGGGCTGATGTTGTCCAGGCCGAGGAACCCGCCGCCGAAGAGGTTGTTGCCGTCGACGTCCTCGCGGTTGAGCCACCAGGTGAAGTTGACGAGCAGCTTCTGGAAGATCCGCTCGAGGAAGTCGCGGTCCTTCCCGCCGTCGACCACGAACACGCGCAGCGCGGCGAGCACGTGCACGGGCGGGTTGACGTCGTCGAAGTTCCACTCGTAGGCCGGCAGGGCCCCGTTGGGGTGCTGGAACCACTCTCGCAGCAGCACGAGCATCTGGTACTTGGCGAAGGCGGGGTCGAGGTGCACCCAGGCCGTGGCGTGGAAGGCGAGGTCCCAGGCGGCGAACCACGGGTACTCCCACGGGTCGGGCATGGCGAGCACGTCGAACGAGTCGAGGTGCCGCCAGCCGGCGTTGCGCCCCGTGAGGCGGTCGGGCGGGGGCGGTGGCTGGCCCGGGTCGCCGTCGAGCCACCGCGCGACGTCGTAGGGGTAGATCTGCTTGCTCCACACCAGCCCGGCACTGGCCTGCCGCAGCACCCGCAGCTGCTCGGACGTGGTCCCCTCCGGCGCCAGGTGGGTGTAGAACTCGTCGGCGTCGGCCTCACGGGCCGTGACGACGGTGTCGAATGCCGTTGCCGCCCAGTCGGGTTGCGCTGGCGCGGTCGGCTCGGGTCGGTGCAGCCGGAGCCGCAGCTCGGCCGTGCCGCCGGCCGCTACGGTGACGCGGTACCGCAGGGACGCCTTGCTGCCGACCGCGGCCGGGTTGACCGTGTCGGCCCCGCTCACGACGTGGTCGTTGATGCCGTCCTTGGGGTAGGGCGTGCTCGCCGGGCCGCCGAACACCCGCGGGAGGTTGGTCTCGTTCTCGCAGAACAGCGCCTCTGGAGCCAGGCCGCCGGGGCCGGGCGCGGCATCCAGCCGGTAACCCGCCAGGTCATGGTCCGTGACCCGCAGCGAGGCCCCGTCACCCGAGATGCGTGGTCTGGGCGCCCCCTCGTCCCAGGACCAGGTGTTGCGGAACCACAGGGTCGGCAGGACGTCGAGCGTCGCCTCGTCCGACCCGTGGTTCTCCACGACGACGCGCATCAGTACCTCGGTGGGGGTCGCCTTGGCGTAGGTGACGTCGACCGACCAGTAGCGGTCGTCGTCGAAGACCCCCGTGTCGAGCAGCTCGAGCTCGGGGTCGTGCAGCCCACGGCCGTGGTGCACGAGGGCCTCGTAGGGGAACTCGGCCTGCGGGTAGTGGTAGCGCCAGTGCAGGAGGGAGTGGCTGGGCAGGCCCTCGAGATACCACCAGTACTCCTTGACGTCCTCGCCGTGGTTCCCCTCGGGGCCGGAGAGCCCGAACATCCGCTCCTTGAGGATGGGGTCGCGCCCGTTCCACAGGGCCAGCCCCAGGCACAGCTCGTGGTGGAGGTCGGAGATGCCGGCCATGCCGTCCTCGTTCCACCGGTAGGCGCGGGAGCGGGCCTGCTCGTGCGGGAAGGACCGCCAGGCGTCGCCGTCGGCGGAGTAGTCCTCGCGCACCGTGCCCCACGCGCGCTCGCTGAGGTAGGGCCCCCACTCGTACCAGGGGTTCGCGGTGAACAGGCTGTTCTCGGCCCGGCCGGTCGCCTGCGCCAGCCGGGCGTGCTCCGCCGTGGGTGGGACAGCTGCGGAGTCGTCCATCGCGCCATTGCACCGTCCACCGCCCGCGGGCCGCATCATCCGGTGCGGGTGATGCCGCGGGAGTGGCCGCCGTCGAGACTGCCGGGAGGCAGTGCACCGAACGACAGGAAGGCCGCGACATGGACCCCCGCACTCCGGGCACGACGAGGGCTCGGCGGTGGCTCGTCCCGGCCGGCGCGACGATGGTGCTGCTGCTGGCCGGATGTGGGGGAGGCGGCGTCACCCTGCCGACCCCGTCGGTGACCCTGCCGACGATCCCCTCGATCTCGGTGCCGTCCGTCTCCGTGCCGTCGATCTCGGTCCCCCCGACCGCTGTGGTGCCCGACACGCCGACGCCCGATGCCACGACCCCGAGCGACACCCCGACCCCGACGCCCACGCCCACGAAGACGGCCAAGCCACCGACGCCCACGCCCGCGCCCACCAAGACCCCGATCACAGCGCCGCCGACGCCCACCCCCACGACGTCGGTGGTGGTGACCTCGACGGTGACGCCCACCAAGGAGGTCACCCGCACCGCGACCGCGACACCCACACCCACACCCACACCCACGCCGTCCCCGTCCGCCACGGCCACGGCCGCGCCCGAGCCGGTCGCCGGTGAGGGGGGCGGCATCCCGTGGTGGGTGTGGCTCGTGCTCGCCGCGCTGCTCGCGGGGCTCGCCGGGTTCCTCGTCGTGCGCAGCCGCCGACGCACCGCCTGGGACGCCGAGCTCGCCGAGGCGGAGGCCGACGTGGCGTGGTTCGGCCGGGTGCTGCTGCCCCAGCTGCAGCAGACCAAGACGCCCGACGCCCTGGCCGGCGGCTGGCAGGTCAGCGCCGGCCGGGTGAGCGCCGCCGAGGACCGGTTGACCGGGCTCGAGGCCGCCGCTCCCGAGGAGGAGCGCGCCGCCCGCGCCCGTACGCTGCGGGATGCCGTGCGCGCCTCCCGAGCGGACGTCGAGTCGCTCGTCGCGACCCGCGACCAGGCCGCCACCCCCGTGCGCCTGGCGGAGGCCACCACCCGGCTGCTCACCGCGCTCAACCCGCCGCCGCCCGCCCGTCCCGCCGACGGCGCGGCCTCCGGCGCCTGAGCGGATCGACGCCCCTGCCCGGGCGCCGGGGCCGGTCGCACCGCCCGGGCCCCGGCGGCACCGCGCCCGGTTGATGACGGGAGCATGACAGCGGCCTGACCGCGCCATGACGGCACCCTGAGCCGTACCTGACGCCGAACTGACGCGTCCGTGGCGGTGGCCTGACCGGCCCCTGACCGAGTCGGTACGGCTGCGTGACAAGTGCTGACGACCCCTCGCCACGGTGCGGCTCCGCACGGTGCCATGGCGCAGTGCGAGCGCCTGCAGGGGGTGCTCGGAAACAGGGATGTGAGTCGCATGCAGGGACACGACCACCCGCAGGACAACGGTGTGAGCTCGACGGTCGGCGCCACGAGGGGTACGGCACCGGGGGGCCCGAGGGGTCGACGGCACGGGCGACGAACCGCTGGCGGGGGAGCGACGGCATCCGCCCTGCGTCGTGCTGTGACCGCACTCAGCGCTGCCGCCCTGACCTTCGGCGTCATGGCCACCGTGCCGGTGCTCACCGCACCCGCAGCGCAGGCGGCCGCGACGACCAACGCCGTCACGGTCAAGGTGTCGTCCGCGCGCGCGGAGCCGCACTTCCCGGGTGCGTCCGGCTGGACGGCGGTCACCAAGGGGGCGCACGTCACGGACTACCGCTACATGATCAGCGTTGACAACGCCGGCAAGTCTGCCCCCTACGGCGGGCCGAAGCCCGGTTCCGGGTGCTCGGCCGAGGACGCCAACTACCCGGCCGACTGCTCGTGGCCCTCCGTGCTGCAGGACCCGGGCGCCGCGCCGATCTACCGGCAGGGCACCAGCGCCGACTTCGTGGACGGCACCAAGTCGCTGAACCTGCCCGACGGTGACTACCTGATCACCGTCCTGGCCGACAACTACAAGATCGACGGCACGCACTTCACCGTGCCGCTCGACGAGGATGCCTCCGTCGGCGGCAAGGGGCTCGTCGAGGTCGGTGTGCAGCCCGACCCGCTGCCCGACTCGACCCTGCGTGCCCAGGTGTTCCTCGACGAGGCCTCGACCAACGGTGCCATCGACAACGGCGAACCGGGTCTGGCCGGCTTCCAGGGCCACATCAACGACACGCTGGGCGAGGTGACCACCGACGTCTACGGCAACCCGCTGTGCACGGTCTATGCGGGCGAGAACCCGGACACCCACGTCATCCCGTGGAACCACACGTACCGCAACGACGACGGCACACCCAAGACGATCAGCAAGATCGGCGGGAAGTGCTTCAGTGACAGCACCGGGATGCTGACCATCCCGCACCTCGGGACCAACCGCTACACGACGACCGTCCTGCCCCCGGACGGCACCGACTACATCCAGACGACCACCCTCGAGGGCAACCACGACTTCGACACCTGGCTGATGGAGAACTCGACGGGGTACGACACCGAGGCCACCGTCGGTGGCGAGCCGGTTCCCACCCCGCAGTTCGGCTTCGTCAAGCCGAACACCCCCTCGCTCGGCGGGTCGAAGGGTTCGATCACCGGGACCGTCGTCGCCGTCAAGCAGTACTACCCGCCCGTGGGGGGCAGCTTCAACTACCTGATGGGGATGACCGGCGCGAAGCTCGACCACCCGATCGAGGACCCGGTCATCTCGCTGCAGGACCTCGGCAACGGCGACCAGGCCGTCTGGGTCGGCCGCGGCGACGCCAACGGCCACTTCACGATCCCGAACGTCCCCGACGGCAACTACCAGCTGACCTGGTGGGACGAGCCCCAGAACTACATCCTCCAGCTCGTCAACGTCACCGTCTCGGGCGGTGAGACCGTCGACCTGAACCAGCTCCCGCTGACCGGGTGGTGGACTCAGCTCTCCGGGCACGTCTTCCTCGACGCGAACAAGAACGGCAAGCGCGACCCGGGTGAGCAGGGCGTCGCCCAGTTCCCGCTGACGATGCGCAAGAAGGACAACTCGCTGATGGACCGCGGGTCCACGGCCGTGGGCACCGACAGCAACGGCTTCTACACCTTCGAGAGCGCCTACCCGCTGTCGGAATGGGTCGTGATGGAGGCGTACTCCGACAACTTCTACACCACGGGCGTCACCTACCAGGCCGACAACCAGCCGACCCCCACCACGGTGCTCGGTGCCGGCGTCGACGTGAGCACGCTGCCCATCATCGGCCTGTCGGGCACGCTGGACTGGGGCGTGCAGAAGTACGTCGCGAGCAAGGGGGAGAACGGCGGCATCGTCGGCTCGGTCTCCTACGACACCACGCGCAACGAGCTCGACCCGCAGTACGCAGCCACCGAGGACTGGCAGCCCGGCATCCCCAACATCCCGGTGCGGCTGTACGCCCCCGTCGAGTGCCCGGGTGACGGCTCCGCCCCGTGCGACGCCACCGACCGGTTCGTGCTCGCCGGCGACGGCTCGCTGCTGAAGGGCAAGCTGCTCAACTCCTACCTCTCCGAGCACTGGAGCCCCCCGAGCGGGTGCGTGGCGCGCGACGTGGACGGCAACGAGATCGCCCACCCCGCGGCGGAGGACGTCCTCGCGCCGAACCAGAAGACGGATGGCGAGTGCGTCGCCGCACTCGTCAACGGGGTCCAGTTCGGCCCCTATGCCACCGACCAGGGAAGCCCCGACGCGAACTTCGGTGCCACCGTCGACGGCAACTACGGCTTCGGTGACATCTGCCTGGCTCCCGGGATGCTCGACGACAGCGACCCGGCGAACCCCACCTGCAAGAACATGAGCGTCCCGGGCCACCCGGACGTCCCCTTCACGCCGATCAGCGCCGACAGCTATCTCGTCTCGGTCGACATCCCGAACGACGCTTCAAGCAAACCGATGTACTCGGTGACCAGCGAGGAGGACATCAACATCGCTCGTGGTGACACCGTGGTCCCGCAGGTGCCGCCGCCGTCGTGCGCCGGCGCGCTGCACACCGTCGACGTCTTTGACGATGTCCCCGCCACGGACGGCTACCCCGCCGTCGACGGCAACGGGACCAACGGCATCCCCGTCGGCGTCACGGTGCCCAAGTCGACCCCGGTGGACAACGCCACCTTCGCCGACATCGGCGGGTCGCCCTACGAGGGCATAGCCAAGGCCCGGTGCGACACCAAGCTCGTCGACCTCAACAACGGTAAGTCGATCGTGCCGATGTTCCACCTCTTCACCGACGTCCCGGTGCCGTCGCGACTGCGCGGCCTCATCGTCGACGACCTCAACTTCTCGGTCGACAAGCGGACGGTGCTGTTCGGTGACAAGGCTGGCGTGCCCTACGCCCCGGTCGGCATCTACGACTACACCGGTCGCCTCGTGCACACCGCCGAGTCCGACTTCAACGGCTACTACGACGTGCTCATGCCGTCGACCGACCACATCAGCTGCCCGACGCCCTCGGGTGTCTGCACGAACCTCTACCGGTTCGTCGGCAACGACCCCGGTGCGCCCGGACACCTCAACCAGAACTACAACCCGAGGTTCCGCACCATCGCGACCGAGTTCGAGGCGATGCCGGGGGTCACCATCCCGACCGACCTCGCACCCACCCAGGTCGGTGTGAGCGTGGGCATCCCGGGCACCAGCCCGACCACCGTGCAGTGCCTCGTCAACGAGGCGGCACCGCAGCTGTTCCGGGTGTCCAAGCCCTTCGTCCGGTCCAGTGACACGACGCTGGCGTCCCGGCAGGTCACGATCAGCGGCTACGGCTTCGGCGACACCCAGGGCACCGGCACGGTGAAGCTCGGGACCGTGGCGGTGCCGGTAGTGGCGAACGGCTGGAGCAACACCTCGATCACGGTGAGCATCCCGGCGGTCTCCTCGGGCGCGGGCGGCAGCGGGTTCGCGAGCGGCCCCTACCAGCTCAGTGTCACCGCCGGCAACGGGAAGCAGACCGTCAACGGCCTGACCTTCCACGTGCTCGGTGGGAGCGGCAACAACGCGTACACGACCCATGTCTACGAGGTGGGCCCGGGATCCCTGGCCCGGAGAGACGGCGCTCCCCAGGCGCGCTACAACCCTGACTCGGCGGCCAGCCGGACTGGCAGCCCCGGCGTCAGCCACGCGATCCAGAACGCCCTCGACGACGCGGCAAGCAGCAACGGAAGCGACCTCGTCGTCGTCTACCCGAACGAGGCCACGGTCGGCAACCCCCGCGGCGCGTACTACGAGAACCTCGTCGTCACCCGGTCGGTCAAGCTCCAGGGCGTGGGCGCCGGTGGGTTCCAGGGCCCGAACAACAACAGCCCCTACGTACAGGGAACCGTCGTCGACGGTGCCGGCTTCGCCGGTGACAGCGGGATGGCCACCGACTGGCTGACCCGCGTCGACGCCGCGGCCTGGCTGGGTGACGCGCCTGTCAGTGACGGCGCCGTCATCTCCCTGTTCGCCGACACGACGACGCGGTTCAGCCCCACGGCCAGTTTCACCCCGCTCATCGACGGGTTCGACATCCGCGGTGGCGACCAGCAGGGCGTGCCGGGCAACATCAACGACCTCACCGGCCAGCTCACCAACCTGCCGCCGAACATCAGCACCCAAGGTGGCGCGGTGTACGCCCACGCCTACGTGGCCAAGCTGCAGGTGTCGAACAACGTCGTCGAGAACAACGGCGGCTCCTACGGCACGATCCGCATCGGCACGCCGGACATCCCGGCCCCGAACAGCAGCCAGCACAACCCCGCCACCCGGATCGTGAACAACCGGATCGTCCAGAACGCCGGGACCAACCTCGCGGGCGCCGTCGGCCTCTTCGCGGGAGCGGACGGCTACGAGGTGTCGGGCAACGACATCTGCGGCAACTTCTCGCTCGAGTACGGCGCAGGCGTCAGCGTCTACGGCCTGAGCCCGAACGGGAAGATCCTCGACAACCGGATCACCCTGAACAACTCCAACGACGAGGGCGGCGGCATCATGATCGCCGGTGCGCTCCCGGCCGACCCCGACGTCCTCTCCGAGGGATCCGGCCCGGTGGAGATCTCCGCGAACCACATCCAGGGCAACCTCGCCAACGATGACGGGGGCGGCATCCGCTTCCTGCAGGCCGGGGACTTCCCGATGAAGGTGTCCAACAACGTCATCGCCGGGAACATCTCGACCCACGAGGGCGGTGGCATCGGCATCAACGACGCGCCGAACGTGCAGATCGTCAACAACACGATCATGGACAACATCACCACGGCCACTGCCGTGACATCCAACGGGTTCGCGGCACCCGCGGGCGTGTCGACCTCCGAGAACAGCCAGCAGCTGCAGGCCACGCTGGGCGCTGGTTCGCCGGCCTTCAGCAAGCCGGTGCTGTTCAACAACGTGCTGTGGAACAACCGGGCCGGCACCCGGGCGGGCACCACCGTGACCGGCATCGGCCTCGACGGCGACACGGCCGCGGTCGACCTCTGGGACGTCGGCGTGGCCGACGGCACCGGCCTGCTCGCTCCGGCGAACTCGGTGATCCAGCAGAACCCGGCGCAGCACGCCTTCGCCACGGACGCGTCGAACAAGACCACCGACCCCATGGTCGTCGAGACGTGGTCGCCCTCGGTGGCCTTCGCCACCTGGCGGCAGAACCCGGCGTTCGTCGACGCGACGCTCGTCACCCCGACCGCCGCCGGGGAGGTCCCGCCGGACCTGATGGGTGACTACCACCTCCAGGCCTGCTCCGTCGGGGCCTCCTCGCCGGCCTGCGACATCGGTGTACTGAGTCGGGGCGGCGGCACGGCCCCCGCCAAGGACATCGACGGGGACACCCGGCCGTCCGGCCCGGCCATCGACGCGGGCGCCGACGAGGTCGTCCAGTCGACGCCCCCGCCACCGCCGCCGGCGCCGGCGCCCACCGACTTCTACTTCTCGACCTCCGGCAACGCCACGGTTCCCGGAGTGGGCGATACGCCCGACGACTCGGATGTCTACAACTGGAGTGGCTCCGGCTACAGCCGGACGGTCGACGTCACCGACCCCGCCTACGGCATCCCGGGCAGCGCCAACGTCGACGGGCTGGCCGTCGTCCGCACGGCCCCGACGAGTCGTTTCTACCTCTCCTTCTCCGGTGACACGACGCTGAGGCCCGCGAACAAGCCCTCGCTGACCGTGCAGGACGAGGACGTCGTGTACTGGAACGGCAATGCCTGGTCGGTGTACTTCGACGGCACGGCCCACGGCCTGAAGAGCAACGCACTCGACGTCAACGCCATCAGCATCCGGAGCGGCATCCTGTACTTCGCCACCTTCGGGTCGGCCAACCCGCCGGGCGTCACCGGAACCCCGGACGACGCCGACCTCTACAGCTGGAACGGCACGGCGTACAAGCGGGTGTTCGACGCCTCAGCACACGGCATCCCGGCCAAGGCACGGGTCGACGGCGCTTACCGGCAGAACGCCAACCGCTACTACCTGTCGTTCAGCACGAACACGTCGCTGCGGGGCTTCGGCTCCGTCCAGGACGAGGACATCGTGGCCCTCGACCTGACCGGGAACACCGACACGTGGACGACCTGGTTCAACGGCACCGCGCACGGCCTGACGAGCGACAACCTCGATATCGATGCGTTCTCGATGCCGAACGGGACCTCGGCGCCATGACCGGCATGACCGGGGACGGCACGTCACGCCGACACCACCGCACCTTCGAGGCAGGGAACGCCATGACACACGCAGATGACGCAGGGCCGGTCCAGGGCACACCCACGGGCGCGGCATCGCGGCTCGCGGCGGCGCGGCTCAACCGGCGTCGGTTGCTCGGGCTGGCCGGCAGTGCCGCCATGGTCGCCGGCACGGGTACCTGGGCGGGCCGGCTGCTGTACCCCGAGCAGGTGGCGGTCGCCGACGGCGCCCCGCCCAACCTGTACCTCGCGGGGACCGACGGGTGGATCCACCTGCCGCCCACCCCTGCCATCCCACCGTTCCACCCGGACAACCTCGCGCCGCCCCACCCGGACCCCGACGGGACCACGAGCGACCTGACGACCTACATCTTCGGGTTCCGCAACGTGACCGGCATGACCGACGCACAACGGCTGGGCCAGAAGAACAAGGCCCAGCACTCGGCGCCGCTGTTCTGGGTGGACCAGTACGACGGCACGCCGGCGCACGAGTTCCGCGTGCAGCTGACCAACCTCGGCCTGGCCCTGCGGCCCGACCTGTTCGACGCGCACACCCTGCACTGGCACGGGTTCCGCAACGTCATCCCGTTCTTCGACGGCGAGCCCACCGGATCGATCTCGGTGCGGGCCGGAAGCGAGTTCACCTACGTGTACCGGCCGCGCGAACCCGGCACCTACATGTACCACTGCCACGTCGAGGACGTCGAGCACGTGCATATGGGCATGACCGGGCTCGTCTTCGTCCGCCCACGGCAGAACGGCGGGGTCGGGCCGGCCGTCAAGGCCCGGGTGGCCTATGCGCCGGGAGCCAGCATCCCCGCCGGAACGCCCATGGGGTATCTGTACAACGACGCAGCGACGGCCTTCGGCCCGGGCTCGACGGCATACGACCGTGAGTTCGCGATGTTCCTGTCGGAGGTCTGGGCCGAGGCGCACTGGGCCGACGCCCACATCCAGCTGCCGGAGTGGAGCGACTACCGCGCCGACTTCGCCCTCCTCAACGGGCGGGTCTACCCCGACACCGTCGCACCCAACGGGCCATCGGTCGACGCCTTCCACCCCCAGTTCGCCGCGGACGGCGACCTCATCCCCCCCACCGGTCACCCCGAGCTGCAGTACCAGCCGCAGTCCTCGCTGGTGACCTGCAACGCGGGCGAGCGGGTCGCCCTGCGGTTCTCCAACCTCGGCTTCCGTGAGTCGGCCATGACGATCACCGGCATCCGGATGCGGGTGGTGGGACGCGACGCCACGCCGATGCGGGGCCGCAGCCCGGACCACGGCACGACGCCGGGCGCGGACACCTCGTACGAGACCGACACGCTGAACATCGGTCCGGGTGAGAGCTACGACGTGCTGTTCACCGCCCCCCCGAAGACCGGCTCGGGCTACGACACCTACTACCTCTACAACCGATCGCTCCTGCGGTCGAACAACCTCGCTCCGGACGGCTTCGGCGGCCAGACCACCGAGATCCGCGTCTACGCGAACGGCGTTGCGCCGCAATCGTTCCCCAACGACCTGGGAGGGGTGTCGGCATGAGCACCTCACGCCACTCGAGCCGCCGGATCCTGCGGCGCGGGCTCGCGCTCGCCACCGGCGTCGTCCTCGCCGCCGGAGCCGCACTCGCGACCCAGGTCGCGCCGGCCGCCGCGGTCGACCCGCCGCGCAACGGCATCGTCTGCACCACCGGCGGAATGGCTGCCAAGCAGCCCGTCTTCGACCTGACGACGCGCACCGGCTACATCGACCTCCCCGACGGCAACACCGCGTTCATGTACGGCTACTCCAACGGCTTCGACCCCTTCCAGCACCCGGGACCGGTCCTGTGCGTCCATGAGGGTGACGTCGTCACAGTCATCCTGCACAACACCCTCGACGTCGACACCTCCATCGTCTTCCCGGGCCAGGACGACGTGCGGGCCGACGGGGTGCCGTCGCAGCCGGTGGACGACGTCAACGGGATGATGGAGAGTCTCGCGCCCGGTGCAGCGGCGAAGACGGCCACGACGTCGGACAGCGTGACCTACACGTTCACGGCCAACCGCGCCGGCACCTACCTCTACGAGGCCGGGACCGACCCCGAGACCCAGGTGCGGATGGGCCTGTTCGGCGCCCTGATCGTGCGGCCGCCGCTCGACTCCGAGGGCAAGGAGCTCAACCAGGCCTACGACTCGGTCGACAGCAAGTACACCGACGCCGAGGAGTTCATGGTCCTGCTCTCGGAGATCGACCCCTACCAGCACCAGGCCGTCGAGCGTGGCAAGACCTTCAACATCACGAAGTACAAGGCGCGCTACTGGCTGATCAACGGCCGCGGCTACCCCGACAGCATCGCCGACAACGGCGCGTCGTGGTTGCCCAACCAGCCCTACGGCTCGCTCGCGACCGTGCGGCCCTACGATGCGAACACGCACCCACTGCCCGGGATGGCGCGCTACCTCAGCGTCGGCAGCGAGGACTACCCGTTCCACCCACACGGCAACAACGGCCTCGTGATCGGTCGCGACGGGCACGAGCTGAAGAACGGCACCGCGGACCTGTCGATGGAGAAGTTCGCGATCAACATCGGCCCCGGCCAGACCTGGGACGTGCTGTTCAAGTGGTACGACGCCGAGAACTACAGCCCCCAGAACCCCGTGACGGTGACCGTGCCCAGCCTCGCCAACCAGGTGGTCGGCACCTTCTACAGCGGGAGCCCGTACCTCGGGTCGACCCAGGCGCTTCCACCAGGGGTGCAGACCCTCAACCAGTGCGGTGAGTACTACATCATCTCGCACAACCACGCCCTGTACCAGATCACCTCCTGGGGCGTCACGATGACCGGGCCGATCACGTACATGCGTATCGAGCCGCCCACGCCCAACAAGTGCGCATGAGAGGGGCGACGACGATGAGCACAGCACTGAAGAAGGCAGCCCTCAGCATCGCGGCCGGAGGTGGTTTGGCGGTCCTCGGGATCCTCGTGGGCCCGGCCGGCTCGGCCAGCGCGGCCCCCGGGGACGCTGTGGGGATCAACCTCTATGCCGAGAACGGCACGACGAACCTGCCCGGATCCGGGGGTGGCGCCATGCCGGTCCTCGGGTACTGCACGTCGACCCCGTGCGACGTCACCGCCCCCGGTGGCCCGACCCTGCGCGTCGCGCAGGGGTCGGTTGTGACGATCACATTGCACAACGGGCTCACCGGTGGCAACGGACTCATCGCTGAGGCGACGTCGCTCTACGTCGGTGGCCAGGCGATGGCTCCCGACACCACGGCCGTCGCGCCCGGCGGTGACCCCCACGAGTACACGTTCACCGCGGATCGCCCCGGGACCTACCTCTACGAGGCCGGCATCGGCGCCGGCTCGCAGCACCAGGTGGCCCGCGGGCTCTTCGGGGCGCTCGTCGTCGAGCCCGCCACGGCGGGCCAGGCGTACGACTCGAGCACGACATTCGGCGCCGAGAGCGTCCTCGTGCTCAGCGAGGTCGACTCCCGGCTAAACCGGTCCCTCACCCCGAAAACCTTCGACATGCGCTCCTTCGCGCCGCAGTGGACCCTCGTCAACGGCGCGGCGGCCCCTAAGACCGCGCCGGTGGCGGCGACCTCCGGGCAGAACGTGCTGCTCCGCTGGGTCAACGCCGGCACCGGCTACCACTCGATGACCGTGCTCGGCGCCGACCAGCGGGTCGTCGCCCTCGACGGCAGCCAGCTGAAGAACGGCTCCGTCGACATCTCGCGGCGCTACGTGGCCGAGACGTTCGGCCCCGGTCAGACCGCCGACGCGATCGTCACCGTGCCGACCACGGCTGCTGACCGACGGCTCGCCGTCTATGACGCGAGCCTCACGCTGCACAACAACAACACCGTCCGCGCCGGGGGTAACACCAAGATCGCCGGCACCGGCGGGATGCTCACCTTCCTCAAGGTCACCGGCACCGGGACCGGGACCGACGTCTCGGGTCCGGCGACCGGTGGCGTGGCCTGGAGCGGCACCGCCCTGTCCGGCTCGGTCGACGCGAGTGCGGTCACGGGTGCCACCGTCAGCGGGGCCGAGTACTTCGTCGACACCGTCGGCGCCCCGGGTACCGGCACCGCGATGGTGGCCACGGACGGCGCGTTCGGGTCCGCCACGGAAGCAGTGCGGCCCGCCGCCGGCTCGACGCTCGCGGCCACTCTCGCCACCGGACAGCACGTCGTGTACGTGCACGGGCTCGGCGGAGGTGCCTGGGGCCCCTTCAGCTCAGTGCTCGTCATGGGCTCCGACGCCGTCGGACCGACGACCTCCGGGGTCACGGTGACCCCGGACCACAGCAACGGCAGCAGCGAGGTCGTTGTGAGTGCGACGGGCAACGACACCGCGTCGGGCAACAGCGCGATCGCCGACGGCGAGATCGCCATCGACGGGCACCTTTTCGGCATGGCGCCGGAGACGACCGGTCCGGTCGCGAGCGTCGTCGGGACCATCCCGGCCGCAGACGCGCTGGGCCTGACCCAGGGCACTCACACGGTGACCGTGCGCACCCGCGATGTGGTGGGCAACTGGAGCACCCCGGTGGGCGTGCCACTCGTCGCGGACCGGACCGGGCCCTCCGCTTCCAGCGTGACGGTCAACCCGAGCCCCAACAACGGGACGATACCGGTCAACGGCACCTCGGCCACGGTCCGGGTCTCGGCGATCATCACCGACCCAGCGGTGGGCACTGACGGGACGGCACAGAGCATCATCACTGCCGCCCAGGGGTACCTCGACGGCGGGACGACACCGATCGTGATGGAGGCCGCCGACGGCGCCTACTCCGGGACGACCGAGAGCGTCTACCTCGAGATCCCGCTGGCGACCGTGAAGCAGATGACCGACGGCAACCACAGCATCACCGTGCGAGGTCGTGACGCCGCAGGCAACTGGGGCTCCACGGCCATCGGCACCCTCGTCGTCGACAAGACCGGACCCGCCATCTCAGGTCTCGGCCTCACGCCGAACCCGACCAACGGTGCCACCTCGGTGACGCTCGCGGGAGCCGCGACTCCGACCGGTAGTCCAGTGACTAGCGTCGAGTGGTTCATCGGGTCGGGCGCTCCGACCGCGCTGACGGTGGGCTCGGGAGGCGCATTCACCGTGACGATCCCCGTGGCCAACCGGCCTGAGGGTGATGTCACCGTCACGGTGCGTGCCCGCGACGCGATTGGCAACACCACATCGGCCAACCAGGTGCTCCATGTAACCCATCCGCTGTGGTTCTCGACGTTGGGCAACAGCAGCCCGCCGGGGGTGAACGGCACTGCCGATGACTCCGACATCTACAACTGGAGCGGAGTCGGATTCTCCCGCACGCTCGACCTGAGCGCAGCTCCCTACCGGGTGCCCACCGCAGCGAACGTCGACGGCTTCAGCCGGGTGGACGCGACGCACTTCTACGTGTCGTTCAGCGGCAACGTGACCCTTGTCAACGGAGCGGGCCAGCCCTCGGTGTCCGTGGCGGACGAGGACGTCGCGCTCTGGAACGGGACGGCGTGGTCGCGGTGGTTCGACGGCAGCACCCACGGCAACATGACCCAGAACGTCGACGCCATCAGCGTCTTCGGCAACGGGATGTACTTCTCGCTCTCCACCAACACGGCTCCTCCCGGGGTCAGTGGAGGAGACGACGCCGACATCTACCACTGGGCCGGCGGTGGCGCGAGCACGTACAGCCGGGTCCTCAACGCATCCGGGACCGGCAGCCTCGGGCTGCCGACCAGCGCGAACGTCGACGGCTTCGTGTGGCGCTCCCCGACCGACTGGCTGGTGTCGTTCTCCGGCAACACGTCGCAATCGCCGGGGTGGGCACTGTCCAGGACGAGGACGTGATGCTCCGGACGGGCGCCAGCTGGTCGACCTACTTCGACGGCACCGCCGCCGGACTGACCAACAACAACCAGGACATCGACGCGTTCGACATCCCCTGACCCGGGCGGGCGCCGGCCGCACCCCCGGCCGGCGCCCTCCCGAGAGGAGCACCATCATGAGCGCAGACACCCTCATCGCCCCCACGCCGACACCGCCGCCCGCGGCGCCGCGCCGAGGGCGGTGGCAGCCCCGGTGGGTCCTGGTGGCCGTCCTCCTGCTCGTCGTCGCCCTGATCCTCGGGGTCAAGGCGGTCGGGGCGAGTGCCGGTGACGTCCGGTCGGGCACCGAGGCCGTCTCGGCGCAGGAGTTCGCGGCGCACACGGGCATCACGGTGACCCTGCTCGGGGTCACCGGCGGTGGTGGGATGATCGAGTTCCGGTACCAGGTCGTCGACCCCGACAAGGCCAGCCTGCTGCTGCACGACGCGGACAAGACGCCCATCCTCGTGGCCGAGGGCACCGGGGTGACGCTCGGCATGGTGAACCGCCCACACGCCCACAAGGCCGAGCTCCAGCTCGGCGGAACGTACTTCTTCATGTTGGCCAACACCCGCAACGCGCTGCGGGACGGTACGAAGGTGACCGTCATCATCGGGGACGTCCGGCTCGAGCACCTCGTCGCGCGGTCATGACCCACCACCTCGCGCCAGGCGACGCGCGTCGAGCCGGGCGCCCGCCTCGCGCGATGGTGCGAGCGGCACGCGTGGCCCTGCTCCTGATCGCGATCGTGATCGGCTCGGCGTCTGCCGCTTCGGCGCACAACAACCTCGAGCGCTCCGACCCTCCGAACGGGGGCCTTGCCTCCGTCGGCCGCAGCGAGCTGACGTTGTGGTTCGGGGAACCGGTCGACGAGCGCACGAGCTCGTTCACGGTGCGCCGCACCGACCCCTCGCCGAGCACGGTCCCGACGACGGTCGCGCTCGAGGAGAACGGATTCGCGGTCCGCCTCACGACGCCCCCGCTGCAGCGAGGCACCTACGCCATCGAGTGGGCGGTGGTGGGGGACGACGGGCACCCCACCCGGGGAACGGTCGCCTTCGGCGCCGGGGTGCGGTCGGACGGCGCGGCCGCCCAGGCCGACGCACCCCCGAGCCCCTGGAACGTCGGGCTCCGCCTCCTCGACCTCGGTGGGATGCTCCTGGCGATCGGCGCCCTGGCGGTGTCCGGGCGCGTGCTGGGTGGGCTCGCCGCCACCGGCCGGTCGCTGCGGCCCACGGTGCTGCGCCTGGGGGCCGTCGCCGCCCTGGTCTCGCTCACCGCCGCCGTCGCCACACCCGTGCTGCGCGCGGGTGAGCAGGTCGGGCCGACGGGGCGTAGCGACGGCGCGTGGCTGGCAGCGGTCGGCGACCTCCTCCTGGGCAGCACCTGGGGCACGCTCTGGGTGCTGCGGGTCGGGGCCGCGGGAGTCGCCTGCGTCGCCCTGTGGCGGTGTGGTCGTGACGCGCCCGGCGCCGCGGTCGAGGGCGCCGCGAGCCGTCGACCCCGGGCCGTCGTCGTGGCGGTCGTGGCGCTCATCGCCTCCGCCATCCTCGACGCCTGGGCCGGTCACGCGGCGACCCTGCCGGCCCGCACCACCATGGCGATCGTCGCCGGCGCCGTCCACGTCCTTGCTGCGGGGGTGTGGGCCGGCGGGCTGCTCGTCGTGCTCGTGGCGCTGCGACCCCTGGCCCGGCTCGACGCCGCGACCCGCCGGGCTCAGGCGCTCGGCGCGCTGCGCGCCTACAGCCCGATGGCCGCGCTCGCAGCCGCTGCGCTGGCCGCGACCGGGCTGTACCTGGCGGGGCGGCACGTGCAGAGCCTCTCGACGGTGTCGGCCAGCACCTACGGGACCGCCCTCGTCGTCAAGTCGCTCCTGCTGGCCGTCGCACTGGGGATCGCGGCGTACAACACCCTGGTCGTCAACCCGGCCCTCGCCGACCGGGTCCTGGGTCGTCGCGTCGGCTGGCGGCCGGACCGGCGGCGGCTGCGCACCACCGCCACCGTCGAGGCCGCGGTGCTGGTGACGGCCGTGGCCGTCGCGGCCCTGATGACGACCGTTCCCACGGCCAAGGAGGTCGCCCGCGCGGAGGTGCTCTTCGCACCTGCGCACGCCACCGTGGACGGGCTCTTCGTCACCTTCGAGGCCGTGCCCACCGGGTCGAGCCAACGCCTGCTCGTGCGAACCCAACCCGTGATCCGTCCCGCGGCCGCTCCCGTCACGGGTGTGGAGGTGGCGACCACGGAGCCACCGGCAGGCGGAACCGGCACCGGGGACTCCCGGGTCGTGCTCCGCAAGACGGAGGAGGGACGCTACGAGGGTTCGCTACCGGGTGCTGGCAACGGCGACTGGGAGGCGACCCTGGTGCTGCACCGCGCCTGGTCGAGCGACTCCGTCGTCGTGGTGCCATGGTCCGCCGGCCCGGGGCAGCAGCCCACCCCGTTGGAGCGCACCACCTCCGCCCTGGCGCTGCTGATCCTCACCGGCACGGCATCGGTCCTCGCGTTCGCGCTGGCGCGTCGGCGGCGTGGCGCCGTTCAGCTCCTCACCGAGGAGCCTCCCGCACGCGTTCCGGACCGCGAGACCGAGCACGACACCGACAGACACCACGACACCGACAGACACCACGACACCGACAGACACCACGACACCGACGCCCTGACCCGGCCCCGAGTGGAAGTGACCTCCCGATGAACGCCGACCAGCCCCGGCACCCCCGCCGCGCGACGACGGCCGTCGCCGCGACGTTACTGATGACGGCCCTCGGCCTGGGGGCGGCCCTTCCGGCCTCGGGCGCCCCGCTCGGTCCGGGCGGCACCGGGGGAGGGAGCGGTGCCCTCGCCGACCCGGCGACCACCCGCGTCGTGGTCACCCTGCGCGACGCACCCGACCTGCGCGGCCTGGCGACCCTGGGCCGCACCCAGCGGCTCAGCACGCTGGTGCGGCGCCTGCACTCCCACTCGGACACCTCGCAAGCACCCCTGCGAGCCCGGCTGCGCACCCTCCAGGCGCGCGGCGAGGTGCGCTCGCAGACGCCGCTCTGGGTCGCGAACGCCGTCTCGGTCACCGCGACGCCGGCCGCCATCCGCGAGCTCGCCGCCCGTCCGGACGTCGCGAGCGTGACCCCGGACGACATCACCGTGGTGCCGACCGCCCTGCCGGCCGAGCCGAACATCTCCGCCGTCCGGGCGCCCGACCTGTGGGCCGCGGGCCAGACCGGACAGGGCGTCGTCGTCGCCACCCTCGACACCGGCGTCGACCTGACCAACCCCGACCTCGCCGCCCGCTGGCGGGGCGGCAGCAACAGCTGGTTCGACCCCTACGGGCAGCACCCCGGTGCACCGGTCGACCTCGACGGCCACGGCACGGCCGCGGCAGGCCTGGTCGTCGGAGGCTCCGATGCCGGCACGAGCTACGGGATGGCGCCCGGCGCCACGCTCATCGCGGCCCGGATCTTCGACGACCGTGGGGCGGCCACCGCCACCGCGATGCACCTGGCCTTCCAGTGGCTGCTCGACCCCGACCACGACCCGTCGACCGCCGACGCGCCCCGGGTCGTCAACGCGTCGTGGGCGCTGGGCGCCGGGCCCTCCTGCAACCTGGCCTTCCAGCCCGACGTGCAGGCCCTGCGCGCGGCCGGCATCCTGCCGGTGTTCTCGGCCGGCAACTTCGGGCCGGCCGCGGGCAGCAGCGCCAGCCCGGCAAACTACCCCGAGTCGCTCTCTGTGGGTGCCGTGGGCGGCACCGGCACCATCTGGGCCTACTCCAGCAGTGGCCCGTCGACCTGCGGCGGGCGCACCCGCGTCTTCCCCGACCTCGTCGCGCCCGGGGTGTCCGTGCTCGCGGCCGACCTGTTCGGCGGCTACCAGTACCTCTCCGGCACCTCGATCGCCGCCCCGCACGTGGCCGGCGCCGCGGCGCTGCTCCTCGGGGCGCACCCCGGCCTGACGGCGTCGGCGGTGGAGTCGGCGATGACCTCGACCGCGGTCGACCTCGGCCCGGCCGGGCCCGACCAGCGGTACGGCAACGGCCGCCTCGACGTCGCCGCCGCGGACGCCCGAGCGGCATCGGCCCCGGACTTCTCGATGTCGACGTCCGGGCCGGAGCTCACCGTGAGCCCCGGCGGCTCCGCCTCGGCGGCGCTCACCGTCGCACCGGTGAACGGCTACACGGCCGTCACCACGCTGTCGGTCACGGGGCTCCCCGCCGGGGCGTCGGCCACCGTGACCCCCGCGGCCCTCGGGCCGGGCGCGTGGGGCTCGACCCTCGTGGTGTCGACCACCACCGCCACGGCGCCCGGCCGCTACCCCTTCACCGTCACGGCATCCGGTGCGGGCCTGACCCGCTCCGTGGCCTCGACCCTGGTGGTGAAGGCACCGCCCGACTTCAGCCTCGCGGCATCCCCCGCGAAGCTGACGGTGGCGCGCGGCCGGTCGGGCAGCACCACGATCACGGTGGGAACGATCGGGGGGGTGAGCGTGCCCGTCACGCTGACCACCTCGAAGCTGCCCACCGGGGTCGCAGCGACGTGGACCGGTAACCCGGTGGCGGGGCCGGGGTCGGCGACCCTCAAGCTCACCGTCTCGACCCGGGCCAGGAAGGGCACCTACCCGGTGGTGGTCACCGGCACCTCGAGCGGGCGCGCCCGCACGGTCACGGTGTCACTGCGGGTGACGTAGCGACCACGACGTGGTGCTGGCCCGTCACCCGGACCTCATCGCCCACCGCCCGGGTGGCCAGGGGGATGGACAGCGCCACCCGGGCGCCGCCGTAGAGCGACCGTGAGGCGACGATGCGGCCCCCGGCGGTACGCGCGATACCTGCCACGATGCGCAGGCCGAAGCCGGTGCGGGAGTATAGGTCGCGCAGTCGCTGGGCGGCCGCCTCCGCGCCCACCGAGGTGTCGACCTCCTCCTGAGGCGCGTCGGCCTCGGAGATGATGCGGATGATGAGCTCGTCGGACAGGCCCGACCCCGAGTCGGCGACACCCACCTCGGCGCTCCTGCCGACCGACGTCGAGAACAGGCAGATCCGGTCCCCGGCAACGGTGTAGCGCACGGCGTTCTCGACCAGGGTGTCCAGCGCGGCCCGCAGCCGCTCGCCGTTGACGGGCACGGTGTGCACCCGGCTCTCGACGACGATCTCGCGGTCGACCACCCCGCTCCAGCGGCGGCGCACCTCGTCGAGCAGGGGACCGACCTCGGTCGCCTCCTCGGGGGCGCCGAGGTCGAGCGCGACGGCGCGCACCAGGCGATCGGTGACCCGGGCCAGCTGCACCAGCTCGTCGTGGACGGTGAGCAGGTCCTCGCGCCGCTGCTCCTCGCGCTCGCCGACGAGCAGCTGCTCGACGTAGCCCGTGGCGATGGTGAGGGGCGTGCGCAGCTCGTGGGACGTCATCCGGCTCAGGCGGTCACGCGCGGCCGCTCGCCGGCGGTCGGCCTCGGCGAGCTGGGTGGCCCGGTCGACGGCCTGCACCCGACGCCGCACGTGGAACATCACGATGCAGGTCAGGGCGACCGACGCGACAACCTCAACGAGCTCGACCGCCGGCAGCTCGTCACGCAGGGTCCGCGGCACCATGACGAACGCGGAGAACACCCCGAAGACGACGACCGACGTGGCAGTTGGCACCACCGCCCAGACGCCGAATCCGTAGAGCACCGCGAACGCGAAGATGACCACCTCGAGGGTCACCATCTCCTCGACCGGCCCGAGCACCAACGACACCGCCGCCGCGCACAACACCCCCAGCCACGCCGCGAACAGGCCGGCCGCGAGCCGCTGGTCAGTCATCCGCGATGCAGTAGCCGGCACCGCGCACCGTCTCGATCGTCGTGATGCCCGCAAGCTTGGTGCGCAGCCGAGCGACGCACACCTCGAGCACGTTGCTGCCGGGGTCGAAGTCGTCGTAGCCCCAGATGTCGTGCAGCAGCTCCTCGCGGCCGCAGACGTCACCGCGCCGCCGGAGGAGGTGGGCGAGCACCGCGGTCTCGCGCTCGCTGAGCGGACGCACGCCGTCGGGGAGGAAGAGGATGCGACGGTGGGTGTCGAGGCGGAAGCCCTGGTGGGTGAGGTAGCGGCCGTCCTCCGGGCGGTCCTGCGGCGTGCCGAGGTGCCGGTTGACCCGCGCCATCAGCTCGGCCAGGACGAACGGCTTGGTGACGTAGTCCACTGCGCCGCCGTTGATGGCCTGCACCCGGGTGCCGACATGGCCGACACCCGAGAGCACCATCACCGGGGGCCGGGTCGGCATGTCGTTGACGTGGTTGAGCACGGTGAGGCCGTCGATGCCCGGCATCACGAGGTCCAGCAGCACCAGGTCGACGTGGTGCGAGTCGAGGTAGTCGCACGCCGTCTCGCCGTCTCCAACCGGCACGGGCTGGTGCCCGGCGGCCGAGAGGTCCCTCGACAACAGCGTCCGGAGCTTGACCTCGTCGTCCACGATGAGAATTGCTGCCACGGCCCCGCCCTTCGCTCAGATCCCCCCTGCCGGGGACCGTTGCACCGCCGGGGGGGTACGTGACACCACACCCACGAGGCGAGGACCCGTCCTGCACGAGCCCTCCAAGACCGTAACAACGGCCTCGGGAGGGGGGTATCACCCGAACGGACTATGGACAACCCACGACGCGGGGGTGGGTCGGGGGGAGGCCAGTGGGTGGGTGGCTGGGTGGCGTCGGCGGGCCGCGGGGGTGTGACCGACGAGACCGCGTCACCCGGCTGCCGCCGGAGGATCATGGAGGTATGGCCGAGCACGAGGTCAGCACCCCCCTTCCCACCAGCGCGTCGGGCGCCACCGGCGACGAGATCCTGGGCGCCAGTGGGGCGGTGGTCGTCGCCGTCGACGGGTCCACCGCCGACGAGGCGGTCGTCGACTGGGCAGCCGACGAGGCCGCCCGGCTGGGCGCACCCCTGCGGCTGGTCACCGTCGTCGACCCGCAGGTGCAGCTCTCGCCCTACGAGACCCTGGTCTCCGGGTCGCCGAGCCTCGCCGAGCACCTCGAGGAGGGGGCGCACCGGATCCTCGACCGGGCCGCCGAGCGGGCCCGCGCCCGGCGCGACGACGTGCACGACGTCGCCGTCGCCGTGCCCTGGGGCCCGCCGGCTGCCGCCCTGGTCCGGTTGTCGGAGAACGCTGCCCGGGTGGTCGTCGGTGCGCCGGCGCGTGGGCGCCTCGAGCGCATCCTCCTGGGTTCAGTCGCTCTGCCCGTCGTGGCCCACGCCCACTGCCCTGTCGCCGTGGTGCCGTCCGACACCCTGGTGGCGGCGCCGCGGCGCATCCTCGTGGCGGTCGACGGCAGCGCAGCCAGCACCCGCGCGGCGGAGCTGGCGTTCAGCATCGCCGACGCCGCCGGAGCGAGCATCACCTGCGTGCTCGGCTGGAACGTGGAGGTGCACGACGGCATCGTGGTGACCGAGCGATCCAGCAGCCGCTGGGAGGCCGTGGAGGAGCGCTACACCACCATTGGGCACCGGGTCACCGACCCGCTGGCCGCGCAGTACCCCGGTGTGCCGGTGGAGGTCGTCGTGCGGCACGGCTCGCCGGCCCGCGCGGTGGTCGAGGTGGCCGTGGAGCGGGACGTCGACCTGGTCGTGATGGGCCGGCGCGGTGCCGGTGGGTTCCGCGGGCTGCTGATGGGCTCGGTGAGCCGCCGCGTGGTCGAGCGCGCCGGGCGCGTGGTGCTCGTCGTGCACTGACGGTGTGACCGCACGGTGCGGCGCACGGTGCCGGTCTGCGCGACCGCCCTGTTCAGCGTCGGTCCGAGGCACTAGGTTCGGCCCGGACCCCGGAGGTGTGCATGGCATCACCCGCGACGACGCGAGTACCCCCTTCACGTGTCCTGCTCGTCGCCAGCTTCGGCGCGTTCCTCGCCTTCCTCGACGCAACCATCGTCAACGTGGCGTTTCCCTCCATCCGGGAGTCGTTCTCCGACACCACGATCGGTGAGCTGTCGTGGGTGCTCAACGCCTACAACATCGTCTTCGCAGCATCGCTCATCCTGTGCGGCCGGCTGACCGACCTCGTGGGTCGCCGCCGGTCGTTCGTCGCCGGGGTCGCCGTCTTCACCGTCGCGTCGGCGGCCTGCGGCCTCGCCCCGTCGGTCGAGCTGCTGATCCTCGCCCGGGTGGTGCAGGCGTTCGGTGCGGCGATGCTGGTGCCGGCGTCGCTCGCCCTGGTCATCGCCGCCTTCCCGGCCGAGCGCCGGGCGCACGCCATCGGGGTGTGGGGCGCCTCGGCAGCCGTCGCCGCGGGGGTCGGGCCGCCCATCGGCGGAGCGCTGGTGCAGCTGGGCGGCTGGCGCTGGGCGTTCCTGGTGAACCTGCCCTTCGGCCTGGTCGCCGTGTGGGCGGCGCGCCACGAGCTGGTCGAGAGCCGGGCGCCCGGCCGCCGCACCATGCCCGATCTCGTGGGCGCGGCCCTGCTGGTCACCAGCCTGGCCCTGCTCAACCTCGGCATCGTCAAGGGTGCGGACTGGGGCTGGGCGAGCCCCCAGGTGATCGGGTCGTTCGTCGGCGCCGCCATCGCTCTGGTGCTCTTCGTGGTCAGCTCGAGACGGCATCGGGCGCCGATGCTCGACCCGATGCTGCTGCGCCTGCGCTCGTTCGACCTCGGTTCTGCCGCAACGGTGGCCGCTGGTTTCGGCTTCTACGCCTACCTGCTGACCAACGTGCTCTGGCTGCAGTACGTCTGGGGCTACGACGTGCTCAAGGCCGGCCTGGCGCTGGTGCCCGGTGCGATCATCGCCGCCCTCGTCGCCTCGCGCCTCGGGCCGCTCGCCGGGCGCCACGGCTACCGCGTCTTCGTCGTGCCTGGGGCGCTGGTCTGGGCGGCCGCCTACCTCTGGTACCACCAGCGCGTGGGGCTGGAACCCGCCTTCTGGGCGCAGTGGATGCCGGGCCAGGTACTCAGTGGCATCGGCGTCGGCGCCACCCTGCCCCTGCTCGGCAGCGCGACCCTCGCGGCGGTGCCCGGGGGTCGCTACGCCACGGCATCCGCGGTGGCGTCGAGCGCCCGCCAGCTCGGCGGCGTCATCGGCATCGCGGTGCTGGTGGTCATCCTCGGCGACCCGACACCGGCTTCGGTGGTCGACTCCCTGCACGCCGGGTGGGTGCTGTCCATCGTCGCGTTCCTGGTCGTCGCCCTGCTCGCCCTGCCGCTGGGCCGCATCCGTTCCGCCGTGGCCGAGGAGGACGTCGACGACCACCGGCCGCCCGTCGTGCTCCCACCGGTCCCGCCGGCCGAGTGGGCCGTTCCCGCGGCGCTCGGCACCAGCAACGCCGTCGACCTGTCCGAGCTGCCGCTGTTCTCAGCCCTGCCCACCACCGCTCGCACCCGGCTGGAGCGCGCGACCCACGTCGTCGACCTGCCGGCCGGTGCGGTGCTGATCCGTCAGGGTGACCCGCCCGGGTCGGCGTTCGCCGTGCGCACCGGCCGGCTCGAGGTGCTCGTCGACGGTGCGGTGGTGCGCGAGCTCGGCCCGGGACAGGTGCTCGGCGAGCTGGCGCTGCTCAGCGGCGAGCCACGCTCAGCGACAGTGCGCGCCCGCCGCGACACGACCCTCGTCGAGATCCCGCGGGCGGCGTTCGAGGACGTGCTCGCCACCGACCCCTCAGCAGCCCGGTTCGTGCTCGGCCAGGTGGCCGAGCGGCTGCGCACGGCCGGCGGGGGTGGCGCGGCCCCACCGCCGCCCGAGCGGGTGTCGGTGGTCGCCGTCGTCGGGCTGGGCTCTGCCATCACCGCGCAGCAGGTCGCCGGCGTCGGCGAGGCGCTCGGCCGGCGGCTGCGCCACCACCTGCGGGTCGCGACGCCGGGGGTGGTGAGCCCCGACGGGCTGGCCCGCGCCGAACGTGACTGCGACCGGGTGCTGCTGGTCGCGCCGTCCGCCGACGGCCCGGATGCCGGGTGGCGCGAGTTCTGCCTTCGCCAGGCGGATGCCGTGGTGCTCGTCGCGACCGGTGGCGAACCGGCACCCGGTGGGCGACCGTCGCCAGCCCCGGCCCGCAGTCCCGAGCTGGTGCTGCTCGGCCCGGCGCCGACCCCCGAGCAGCGGGTGGCCTGGGTGGCGGCCACCGACGCCTGGCAGCTCACCCTCGTGACCGGTGACCTCGCGACCGGCCTGCGGCCGCTGGCCGACCGGCTGGCCGGGCGCTCGCTCGGGCTGGCCCTGGCCGGCGGCGGGGCACGCGCCTTCGCCCACGTCGGGGTGCTTCGCGAGCTCGAGGACGCCGGTCTACCCGTCGACCGGGTGACCGGCACCAGCGTCGGCGCCATCATCGCCGGCATGCACGCGACCGGCGTCGACGGGGCGACCCTCGAGGAGATCTGCTACGCGGAGTTCGTGCGCCGCCGGCCGTTCAGCGACTACCGGCTCTCGGCCCAGTCGCTCGCCCGCGGGCGGCGGGTGCGCGCGGCGATGGAGCGCCACTACGGCGCCGACACCGTGCTGGAGGGGCTGCCCCGTCAGCTGTCGATGGTCAGCGTCGACCTGGTCAGCCGCTCCCGGCAGGTGCACCGCCGCGGCCGGCTGGTCGACGCGGCCCTGGCGTCGTCCCGGCTGCCGGTGTTGTTCGCGCCCTTGGGGCAGGACGACGGGAGGCTGCTCGTCGACGGCGGGGTGCTCGACAACCTGCCCACCGACCTGCTCGTCGAGCGTGACGAGGGGCCCGTCGTGGCGGTGACGATCGGGTCGGGTGGCGAGGGGCCGCGCCGCCCCGGGCGGCCGCGGGTGCCGGGGCTCGGCGACACCCTGATGCGCACGATGATGATCGGCAGCGGGGGCGCCGGGGATGCCGCCCGCGCGCGTGGGGCATGGGTGGTCGGCCCATCGTCGATGGGGGTGGGTCTGCTCGAGTTCCACCAACTCGACCGCATGGTGCAGTCGGGCCGCGAGGCGGCGCGGGCCCTGCTCGAACAGGCGTCCGGCGACCTGTCGCCCGCACCGGCGACAGAGGGCGAGCCGGACGAGCCGGACGAGCCGGACGAGGCCGCCTGAGCTCGGCCACGCAGCGGTGAGCACGCGGCATCCCGGAAAGGGGTGCCGATGGCGCGGTGCGGCGCGCGTCTGACACCCCCGTGAGAGGCCCGCTGAAGGGCGGGACCTACTCGCCGAACGGCCAGCCGTCGACCATGCCCGGCGGGCGGCCCGGCTCGATGTAGTGCTCATGGCCGAAGAAGGCCGCGAACATCTCGGGCGGCATCGACAGCATCATGCCCACGTCGGTGGTCTGGCTTCGGTGCGCCTCGAGAGCGGCCCGGCGTCGCTCGAGCCACGGGCCCACGTCGACCCGCCAGGAGATGGCGGACTCCGGCTCGCCGAGCGGGTTGCCGTCGTCCATCGGCTGGTCGGGGTCGAACGCCTCCTCGTCGGAGGCACCGGCCGCCCGCGCCGCGTCGGAGAACCGGCGTGCGGCGTCGCGGTTCATCGTGGACTCGAGCACCCGGGGCCGCCGCGCGGCGAGGTCGGCCCCACGGTGCAGCACGCGGTGCACCTGCACGTGGTCGGGGTGGCCGTAGCCGCCGTGCCAGTCGTAGCCGACCGCGATGTCGGCGTCCTCCTCGTCGAGGACCGCCGCGAACCTCGCGCCGGCCTCGTCGAGCGGCGCTGCGGTGAAGGCGCCCTCGTGCGAGTTCTGGTCCCAGCCGGTCATGCCCGAGTCGGCGTAGCCCAGCCACACGACGCGGTGCAGCCCGATGGCGGCGGCGGACGCCTCGGCCTCGGCGCGGCGCCGGTCGAGCACCGTCTCACCGGGGGCGAGGTCGTCGGGCGCCTCGCCGTGGTCGCCGTGCGTGGCGAAGACCACCACCACCCGGTGGCCCTCGTCGACGGCGCGGGCCATCGAGCCGGAGGTCTGCGAGGCCTCGTCGTCGGGGTGGGCGTGGAGGAAGACGATCGTGGCCATCCGCCCATTGTGCCGAGGCCCACCGACGGCCCGCAGACCGGCCGTCCGCAAACCCCGCAGGGGGATGCCGAGTGCCTACGGTGATCGGTGGCCCGGTCACGACCACCGCGCCGGGGGACCTAGGAGGAACCATGAGCTCTGTCGACGCCGTCGATCCCGACCGCCCCGACCGCCCCGACGCGGTCGACCACGACACGGTCCCGCCCGCGCGCACCGGGCTGCTCGTGCTGGCCGGGGTGCTCCTCGCGCTCCCGGTCATCGCCCTGATGTGGGTCAGCAGCTACAGCCGCGACGAACCGCGGCTGGGGGCGTTCCCGTTCTTCGTCTGGTACCAGTTCCTCTGGGTCTTCCTGACCTCGGCGCTCACCTACACCGCCTACCGCATCGTCCTGGTCGCCCGGCCGCACCGGCCGATGGACGACCTGGGGCAGCACGGCGAGTGGTCCGCCGACGACGCGAGGTCCGACGTGCGGGAGGAGCAGCGATGAGCAACGTCAACGGAGTCGCGCTGTTCGTGCTCGTCGTGCTGTTCGCGGCGGTGACCGGCATGGGCTTCTGGGCCAGCCGGTGGCGCCGCCCGACGAGCATGGAGTCGCTCGACGAGTGGGGCCTGGGCGGCCGCTCGTTCGGCACCTGGATCACCTGGTTCCTGCTCGGCGGCGACCTCTACACCGCCTACACGTTCATCGCCGTACCGGCGGCGATGTGGGCGGCGGGCTCGGTGTCGGGGTTCTTCGCGGTGCCGTACACGATCGTGCTCTACCCGATCATCTTCGTCTTCATGGGCCGGATGTGGTCGGTCAGCCACCGCCACGGCTACGTCACGACGGCTGACTTCGTGCGCGGCCGGTTCGGTTCTCGCGGGCTGTCCCTCGCGGTGGCGCTGACCGGCTTCCTCGCGACCATGCCCTACATCGCGCTCCAGCTGGTCGGCATCCAGGCGGTGCTCGAGGTGGTCGGCCTGGGCGGCGGCGACAGCGTGCTCGCCAAGGACCTTCCGCTGTTCATCGCCTTCGCCCTGCTCGCGGCCTACACCTACTCGGGCGGTCTGCGCGCGCCGGCGGTCATCGCGTTCGTCAAGGACACCCTGATCTACCTCGTCATCATCGTGGCGATCATCTACCTGCCCACCAAGTTCGGCGGCTGGTCGCACATCTTCGACGCCGCGCAGACCAAGATGGCCAAGCCCAACCCGACCGACGGCAAGCCCACTGGCGTCTTCATCCCCGGGGCCACGCAGTACTGGGCCTACGCCACCCTCGGCCTGGGTTCTGCGCTCGCCCTGTTCATGTACCCGCACTCGATCACGGCCAGCCTGTCGGCCTCGACGCGAAACACGGTGCGGCGCAACGCAGCCATCCTGCCGGCCTACAGCTTCGTGCTGGGCCTGCTCGCACTGCTCGGCTGGGTCGCGATCGCAGCCGGTACCAAGCCGATCGGCGCGGACGGCAAGCCCAACGCGCAGCTCGTCATCCCGCAGCTCTTCGAGGACGCGTTTCCGTCCTGGTTCGCGGGCGTGGCCTTCGCGGCCATCGCGATCGGGGCGCTCGTGCCCGCGGCGATCATGTCGATCGCGGCAGCCAATACCTTCACCCGCAACATCTACAAGGAGTGGCTCAAGCCCGACGCGACCGTCGAGCAGGAGGCCAGGGTCTCCAAGCTGGCATCGCTCGTCGTCAAGCTGTTCGCGCTGGTGTTCGTGCTGCTGCTCGACAAGCAGAACGCGATCAACTTCCAGCTGCTCGGCGGCATCTGGATCCTGCAGACCTTCCCGGCCATCGTGCTCGGCCTCTACACCCGCTGGATGCACCGGTGGGCGCTGCTCGCCGGCTGGGCCGTCGGCATGGTCTACGGCACCTGGCAGGCGTGGAACGTCGCGAACCCGCGGGCCGGCATCAACCACTTCGGTGGGTCGCTCGCGAACATGCCGGTCATCGGCCAGCTCGGCTACATCGCCCTGACGGCGTTCGCCCTCAACCTGGTCGTGGCCGTCGTGCTGACGCTGGTGCTGCGGGCCGCCAAGGTGGCCGACGGTGAGGACGAGACGATCCGCGGCGACTACTTCGCCGACTCCGGCGACCCCCGGGTCCAGAAGGTGCAGCAGCCGCTGCACCAGGAGGCGCCGAGCATCTGAGCGCCTGAACTTCACAGATCGCGGATGCCGTGCCGCCCGGAAACATGGGCGGCACGGCATACGCTCGCCGCATGCGCATTGCGGTGACCGGAGGGTCGGGAAAGCTCGGACGTCACGTCGTCGAACGGCTGCGGGGGAGCGGATACGACGTCGTCAACCTCGACACCTCCGGGGAGCGGTGGAGCGGCTGGCTCGCCATCGACCTCACCGACTACGGGCAGGTGGTCGACGCCCTGGGCGGGGTGCAGGGTGAGCAGCCGGCGGCGGATGCCGTGGTGCACCTCGCCGCCATCCCCGCACCGGGCCTGCACAGCGACGTCGCGACGTTCCGCAACAACCAGCTCAGCACCTTCAACGTGCTGCACGCCGCGACCCGGCTCGGCATCGACAAGGTGGTGATGGCATCGAGCGAGACGGTGCTCGGGCTGCCGTTCGACACGCCCCCGCCCTACATCCCGGTCGACGAGGAGTACCCCGCCCGGCCCGAGTCGGTCTACTCGCTCGGCAAGCACCTAGAGGAGACGATGGCGCTCGAGCTGTGCCGCTGGCACCCGGCGCTGTCGGTCACGGCGCTGCGCTTCTCGAACGTCATGGACGTCGAGGACTACGCGCAGTTCCCCTCGTTCGACGCCGACCCGGCCCTGCGCCGCTGGAACCTGTGGGGCTACATCGACGGGCGTGACGGCGCGCTCGCGGTCGAGAAGGCACTGGAGCACACCGCCCCGGGGTTCGACCGGTTCATCGTCGCCTCGCCCGACACTGTGATGAGCCGGCCGAACGCCGAGCTCGTGGCGGAGCAGTTCCCGGGGGTCGAGGTGCGCGGCGACCTCGGCGAGCACGACACCCTGCTCTCGATCGACAAGGCCCGCCGGGTGCTCGGGTTCGACCCGCGGCACTCGTGGCGTGACGAGGTCGGCGGCTGAACGGACGTGTCCCGGATTCGGGTGCCCGGCCCGCGCACGGCAGGATGGGCGCATGGTTCCCGCCGCCCCGCCGCCCCGGCTCGTCGAGCTCGCCCACGCCCACGGGGTCGCGACCGAGTACTGGGACTGGCAGGGCCGGCACGTCACCGTGTCCGCGACGGCGATCCGCGCGGTGCTCACCGCCCTGGGCGTTGCGGCCCAGGGTGACGACGCCGTCGAATCTGCCATCGCCGCAGTAGAGCTCGCGCCGTGGAGGCGTACCCTGCCGGCGACCGTTGTGGCGCGCGAGGGGTGGGCCCCGTGGGTCCATGCGCACGTGCCGGCGGGCACCGGCATCCGGCTCGACGTCGTGCTCGAGGACGGCTCGGTGCGTGAGGCGCCGCAGGTCGACCGGTGGGTGCCCGAGCGCGAGGTCGACGGCCGGCTGGTGGGGGAGGCGACCTTCGAGGTGCCCGGTGACCTGCCGGTAGGGTGGCACCGCCTCGAAGCGCACCTCGACGTGCCGGCGCTCGACCCGCGCACCACCGAGGCCACCCTCGTGATCACGCCCCAGCGCCTCCAGCTGCCGCCGGCGGTGGCCGAGGGCCGTGTCGTCGGGCTGATGGCGCAGCTGTACCAGGTGCGCTCGGGTGAGTCGTGGGGCGTCGGCGACCTCGGCGACCTCGCCGACCTGGCCACCTGGGCAGCCGCGGCGCACGACGCCGACTTCGTGCTGATCAACCCGCTGCACGCCGCCGAGCCGGTGGTGCCGATGGAGCCCTCCCCGTACCTGCCCACCACCCGGCGCTTCGTCAACCCGCTCTACCTGCGCGTCGAGGACGTGCCCGAGCTGGCCCGGCTCGACCACGCGGCCTACCGCCGGGTCGCCACCCTGGCCGCCGGTGCCCGCGCCCTGAACGCGGTCGACCGGATCGACCGCGACGCCGCGTGGACCGCGAAGAAGGAGGCGCTGCGCCTGGTCTTCGACGTCGGGCTGACCGGCCGGCGGGCCCAGTCGTTCGTCGACTTCTGCGACCGCGAGGGCGACGGCCTCACGACGTACGCCACGTGGTGCGCGCTCGTCGAGGAGTACGGCATGCCGTGGACCTCGTGGGCCGCCGAGCTGCGGGACCCCTCGAGCGCCGCCGTCGCCACCTTCCGCGAGCGGCACGCCAGCGAGGTCGACTTCCACTGCTGGCTGCAGTGGCTCCTCGAGCAGCAGCTGGCCGCGGCCCAGCAGGACGCCCGGGCGGCGGGCATGCCGCTCGGCATCGTGCACGACCTCGCCGTGGGAGTGCACCCGCTCGGCGCCGACGCCTGGGGGCTCGGCGACGCGCTGGCGCGCGGCGTCACCGTGGGCGCCCCACCCGACCAGTTCAACCAGCTGGGGCAGGACTGGAGCCAGCCGCCCTGGCGCCCCGACCGGCTGGCCGAGCTCGGCTACGGGCCGTTCCGCGACATGGTGCGCACCGTCCTGCGCGACTCGGGCGGCATCCGCGTCGACCACATCATCGGCCTGTTCCGGCTGTGGTGGATCCCGGCCGGTGGCACGCCCGCCGAGGGCACCTACGTGCACTACGACCACGAGGCGCTGCTCGGCATCCTCGTGCTCGAGGCGCAGCGGGCCGGGGCCGTCGTCATCGGCGAGGACCTCGGCGTCGTCGCCCCCCACGTGCGCGACTACATGATGGAGCGGGGGCTGGTCGGCACCTCGATCCTGTGGTTCGAGTGGGAGGACGGCCGGCCCAAGCCGCCCGAGCACTACCGCGAGCTGTGCCTGTCGACCGTCACGACGCACGACCTGCCGCCGTCGGCGGGCTACCTCTCGCTCGAGCACGTCGCCATCCGCGAGCAGCTGGGCCTGCTGACCCGCCCGGTTGAGGAGGAGCGCGCGCAGGAGGAGGCCTCGATCGCGCGGCTGCGCGACGCCTGCATCGCTCGCGGGCTGCTCGTCCCGGGTGCCGGCATCGACGACGTCGTCGAAGCGCTGCACCGGTGGATGGCGCTGACGCCGAGCCGGATGCTCGCCGTGGCCCTGGCCGACGTGGTCGGTGACCACCGGGCCGTCAACCAGCCGGGCACCAACGACGAGTACCCCAACTGGCGGGTGCCGCTGGCCGGGCCCGACGGCCGGCCGGTCACCCTCGAGGACATCCGGGATGCCGACCTGGCACCGGTGCTCTTCGCCGCCATGCACGGCCGCCCGGTCGACGACTGAATACCCCGCCTCGCCTACCGCCTGGTAGGTGCACGGATCACTCGACCTACGAGGCCGTAGCCCGAGCTGGGTTTCGGATGCCGCGTGGCCCAGGCCCGACTCGGCGTCGCCTACCGCCTGGTAGGTGCACGGATCACTCGACCTACGAGGCCGTAGCCCGAGCTGGGTTTCGGATGCCGCGTGGCCCAGGCCCGACTCGGCGTCGCCTACCGCGTGGTAGGTGCACGGATCACTCGACCTACGAGGCGGTAGACCGAGCCGAGTGGAGCCGCGTGCGGATGCCCGGGCCAGGAGCTCGCTCGCCGGGGGCTCAGCCGACGGACCGGCGCCGGTCGAGCCGGGGGCTCAGCCGACGGACCGGCGCCGGTCGAGCCGGGGGCGGGCGACGACGGCCGGTCGCGGTCTGGCCGCCGCCGCGTGATAGGCATTCTCCAGCCGGCGCAGAACCCTTGCCGGGTCACTCCGGATCCGGTGTGGTGTCACCCCGGCCACCACGACACCGGCTGCGACGAGGTCGGCGTCGGCTTCCACCGTGTCATCCCAGTCGTCGCCCTCGGCGTGGTACCGCCTGGAGTGGACCATCACCGCCATCGCGACGTCGTCGAACCACACATCGGGAGCGGTGAGGGCACTGCCGTCGGGCCGCTCGAGCCACGGGTTCGCCCACGCCGACGACAGGACGGTCGACCCGGCCACGAGCTCGAGCACCTCGGACTCGGGTAGGGACCAGGCGCCGGATGCGGCGTGTTCCAAGGGCGCCCGCAGTGCTGCGGCATCCCGGCTGCGCAGGCGGTGCACCCACTCCGCGAGGTCGTCGACCGATGCCAACCCTCGTTGCACCGCCTCGATGAGGATGGCGGTCCGAGTGTCCTCACCGCGGGCTGCACGGGCGGCGTCGACGGCGGCCCGTGCGGGAGAGGACAGCCGGATCGGCCCCCGGGTGACGACCGCGTCGTCATGCAGCAGGGTTCGTCGCACCTCGGCAAAGGCGCTGCGCCGGCTGCTGAGCGGTGGCGGCACCAGCAGATGCACCCGATCGCGAGGGTCGGCTGACGTGATGCCGTGCTGCGCGGCCGCCGTGGCACCCGCCAGGACCGATCGGTCGCCGGCCCACAACAGCCCGGCGACGAGCCGTTGCCGAGGTCGAGGCGTCTCTCGGGAGAGGATGACGACGTGCGGAAGCAGCACCCGCCAGGACCGGCCGCTGTTCCACCGCACCGCAGCAGGTGACACCCCGTGGGCGACGAGCTGGGCACGCGTGACCACGCCGTCCTGGCGGGCGATGAGGGCTTGCAGCTCCCTGGAGAGGTCGGGCATGGATCCGAGCGTCGCCCCCCAGCCAGTCTCGCCGGAAGCCCTCCTTCGAACCTGTGGACAGTGGTGTCGGAGCAGCAGAGCTGTGGATGGCGGTGCTCGAGCGGCCGACCTGGGGACAGCGGTGTTGGACCGGTCGAGCTGGGGACTGAGCTGCTGGAGCCGCGACCCCACCGGACCGGGCGGCCCACCACTCGGCGTGCGCTACGCCCTGGTAGATGGAGTGATCGGTGCAGCTACCAGGTGGTAGCCGGCGGCGGGTGCCGCGGGCCGTCGCACCCGGCGGCGACCTCCCCCGGGCTACCGCTTGGTAGGTCGAGTGATCGGTGCAGCTACCAGGTGGTAGCTCGGGTCGAGTCGGGCTTGGCGCCTGCCGGGGACTGGCTACCGGGTCAGCGGTCGAGGGCCTTGGCCAAGGCGGCGGCCAGCCGGCCGGGCTCCTGCTCGCGCAGCTCGTAGCGCGCCCGGGTCAGCGGCACGTCGACGGTGAGGACCCGGGTGATGTCGACCGGCGTCCCCGACACGATCGCGTCGATGGCGCCGGCATCCACCATGGCCCGGATCGTCGCCTCGAGGTCGCGGGTCTGCGCCTCGCCGTACCCCATCGCGGGCAGGATGCCGCGCGCGTTCGGGTACTTCGCGTACGTCGCCGCGATCGAGCCCACCGCGAACGGAGTGGGGTCGACGATCTCGGCAGCGCCGGCATCCCGGGCGCCGACGACGCCGGCCCCGAAGCTCATCGAGCCGTGGGTGAGGGTGGGGCCGTCCTCGATGACGACCACGCGCCTGCCGGCGGCCACGGAGCGGTCGTCGAGGGTGACCGGGCTGTCGCAGCGGAGCACGTCGGCGCGTGGGTTGAGCGACCGCGCCGACGCCTCCACTGCCGCGATGTCCTCGGCCGCCGCCGAGTCGCACTTCGCGACGATCACCAGGTCGGCCATCCGCACGTTGGCCTCGCCGGGGTGGTAACCGGCTTCGTCACCGGGGCGCAGCGGGTCGGCCAGCACGATGTGCAGGTCGGGCGCGTAGAACGGCAGGTCGTTGTTGCCGCCGTCCCACAGCACGACGTCGGCCTCGGTCTCGGCCTCGCGCAGGATCTGCCCGTAGTCGACGCCTGCGTAGACCACGACCCCGGCCTCGATGTGCGGCTCGTACTCCTCGCGCTCCTCGATGGTGCACTGGTGCTTCACGAGGTCCTCGACGGTCTCGAAGCGCTGGCAGGCCTGGGCGACCAGGTCGCCGTATGGCATCGGGTGACGCACGGCGACGACCCGCAGCCCCATGTCCTGCAGCAGGCGGGCGACGTAGCGGGTGGTCTGGCTCTTGCCGACCCCCGTGCGCACGGCGGTGACCGCCACGACCGGCCGGCGCGAGCGCAGCATCGTGCGACGGGTGCCGGGCACCACGAAGTCGGCCCCGGTGGCGATCACGCGCGACCCGAGGTGCATGACCTGGGCGTGCGAGAGGTCGGAGTAGGCGAGCACCACCGTGTCGACCTGGTCGCGCTCGACGATCGACTCCAGCTCGCTCTCGTCGACGATCGGGATGCCGTGCGGGTACAGCGGGCCGGCCAGTTCGGGCGGGTACGTGCGGCCGTCGATGTCGGGGATCTGGGTGGCCGTGAAGGCCACGACCTCGACACCCGGGTCCTCCCGGTACATCAGGTTGAAGTCGTGGAAGTCGCGACCCGCAGCACCGAGGATGACGATGCGTTCGCGGGACTGCGCCGAGGTCGTTGAGCTCATGGCGTCTCTCCGTCAGGGCTGGGTCGACCACGGAGTGCGGGACCCGCCGCCCCGATGCTACGCCGGTGTCACAGAGTCGGACTCAGGACGTGATGGGCGACGCACTCCCAGCCCTGGCATCCGCCCGCACGATCGCCGCGAAGCGCTCGGCCAGTGGCCGCCAGGCCGTGCGCAGCACCTCGCGCGCCTCGGTCACCTCGGCCAGCAGCGCCTCCTGGTCCGGCGTCAGGCCGTCGGGGGAGTCCCAGCGCAGCCACGCGCCGAAGACCTCCGGCGAGGTCTCGGGGTGGAACTGCACCCCCCAGGCGGCCGGCCCGAAGCGCAGGGCCTGTGGCCGACCATCGGGAAGCGTCGCGAGCAACGTTGTGCCGGAAGGTACTTCGAGCACGACATCGTCGTTGTAGTGGATGGCAGGCAGCCCGTCGAGACCCGACAACAGCTCATCGGATGCCGCGGCACCGGTCAGGCTGCACCGGCACCAGCCCGCTCGTGCGGCCCGAGGGGTTGCGACCCACCGTGCCGCCGAGCGCCACCGCGGCGAGCTGGTGGCCGAGGCACACGCCGAGGGTGGGCACCCCCAGGGCCACGGCGCCGGCGAGCAGCGCGCGGGTGGGGGCGAGCCACGGGGCGAGGTCGTCGTCGTTGGCCCCCATCGCGCCGCCGAGCACGACCAAGCCGTCGTGGGCGGCCGACCACGCAGAAGGCACGGGCTCGCCGAGGTCGCCGCGCACGACGTCGAGCTCGAGCCCGATCTCGGCCCACCACTCGCCGAGCCACGCCACGGGGGCGTCGGGCTCGTGCTGCACGACGAGCAGGCGCGCCATCAGCCGAGCTGGGTGCCCATGAGGGCACCGATGCCGTAGGTCACCGCCATCGCGAGCAGGCCACCGATGACGACCCGCACCGTGGCTCGCTTGGCGTCGGACCTGCCGAGCCGGGCGCTGACCAGCCCGGTGAAGGCCAGGGCGAGCACGACGGCCACCACGGTGACCGGGATGCGCCAGGCGGTCGGCGGCAGCACGATCGCGAAGAGCGGCAGCAGCGCGCCGATGGTGAACGCCGCCATCGACGCCCACGCCGCGTGCCACGGGTTGGTGTAGTTCTCCGGGTCGATGCGGAGCTCGACCTCGGCGTGCGCCGCGAGGGCGTCCTTGGCGGTGAGCTGCTGGGCCACCTCGAGGGCGAGGTCGGCGCTGAGCCCCTTGCCCCGGTAGATGCCGGCCAGCTCGGCCAGCTCGGCCTCGGGCTCCTCGTCGAGCTCGCGGATCTCCTTGGCGATCAGCGCCTTCTCGCTGTCGCGCTGGGTGCTGACCGACACGTACTCGCCGACGGCCATGCTCATGGCGCCCGCGGCCAGCCCGGCCAGGCCGGCGGTGAGCACCGCACCCCGGTCGGTGGTGGCGGCCGCGACCCCGATGACCAGGCCGGCCGTCGAGACGATGCCGTCGTTGGCGCCCAGCACCCCGGCCCGCAGCCAGTTCAGCCGGCCGGCGACCGACCCGTCGTGGGCCTCGTGGTGCGAGGGGGCGGTGGTCACGGGGGAGTCAGCCACCGACAATCGCCCCGTGGGCGCCGGCCGCGGCCGAGATGCGGTGCGCCAGCTCGATGTCGAGCTGGGTGAGCCCGCCCGCGTCGTGTGTCGTGAGCCGCCAGTGGGTCGTACGCCACCGGATGTCGATGTCGGGATGGTGGTTCATCTGCTCGGCCTCGTCGGCCACGGCGTCGACGATGCGGATGGCGGCCGGGAAGTCCGGCGCCTCCACCGTCGCCACGATGATGTCGCCCTCACGGCGCCACCCGTCCAGCCCGGCCAGCTGCGTGTCCACCTCGTCGTCACTCAGGAGTCGGCTCATGCGTCCCATTGTGGTGCACCCGCCGGATGCCGTGTGCCGAGCGACCGCTGCGAGCGTCGCTGCCGCCTCGCTCTGGCCCCACGGGGAGTCAGGAGCAGGGCTGCACTCAGAGCATCTCGTTGACGGTCTCGGGCGCGGCGAACGGGTCGCCCTCGAGCCCGTCGTCGTCGGGCGTGACGAACTCCGGGGACACGTCGTGCCGGGTGATCTCGCCGCGGTCGATGGCTTCGGCCCAGTGGCACGCCACCCGGTGGCCGTCGGGCACCCCGGGCAGGTCGACCACCCGCAGCTGCGGCCGCTCGTCTTCGCAGCGGGTCTCCTGGCGCCACGGGCACCGGGTGTGGAACCGGCATCCGGTCGGGGGGTGCGACGGCGAGGGCAGGTCACCGGTGAGCAGGATCTGCTGGCGGCTGTCCTCGACGAGCGGGTCGGGCACCGGCACGGCCGAGAGCAGGGCCCGGGTGTAGGGGTGCAGCGGCTGGGCGTAGAGGTCGTCGGCGGTGGCCTCCTCGACCATGCCGCCGAGGTACATCACGCCGATCCGGTCGCTGATGTGCCGCACCACGGCCAGGTCGTGGGCGATGACGAGGTAGGTGAGGTCGAACTCCTCCTGCAGCGCGTCGAGCAGGTTGATCACCTGCGCCTGCACCGACACGTCGAGGGCCGAGACCGGCTCGTCGGCGACGATCAGCTTGGGCTCCACCGACAGCGCCCGGGCGATGCCGATGCGCTGGCGCTGGCCACCCGAGAACTCGTGGGGGTACTTGGTCAGCGCCGCGGCGGGCAGGCCCACTGCCGACAGCAGCTCGCGCAGCCGCTTCTTGGTCGACGGCCCGTCGGTGTCGAGGCCGTGCGCCCGCATCCCCTCGGTGAGCAGCGACTCGACCGACTGGCGCGGGTCGAGGCTGCTCATCGGGTCCTGGAAGACCATCTGGAACTCCTTGCGCCGCCGCCGGAGCTCCTTGCCCTTCAGGCTCGCGACGTCGGTGCCGTCGATGATGACGCTGCCCTCGGTCGGCGGCTCGAGGTTGAGGATCGCCTTGCCCAGGGTCGACTTGCCGCAGCCGGACTCGCCGACCAGGCCGTAGGTCTCGCCCCGGCGGATCTGCAGGTCGACGCCGTCGACCGCGTAGACGTAGCCGATGGTCTTGTCGAAGATGACGCCCCGCTTGATCGGGAAGTGCACCTTGACGCCGCGCACGTCGACGAGGACGTCGCGCTCCTCGGGGGCCGGACGGACGGTGGTGGTGGCGGTGTCGGTCATCGGGTCACCTCACGGGGTTGTGGCAGCGCAGGGCCCGGCGGGGGGTCTGTTCCAGCTCGGGGGTGGCACTCGTGCACACGTCGATCGGCTGCGAGCAGCGCGGCGCGAACGCACAGGCGTGGTCCCACGGCAGGTTGTCGGCCACGGACCCCGGGATGGGGGTGAGCCGCTCGCCGCGCGGTGCGTCGAGCCGGGGGATCGAGCCGAGCAGGCCGTTGGTGTAGGGGTGGCGCGGGTCGGCGAACAGCTCGTGGCGCTCGCCGCGCTCGACGATGCGGCCGGCATACAGCACGTTCACCTCGTCGCACAGGCCCGCGACCACCCCGAGGTCGTGGGTGATCATGACCAGGGCCGTGTTGGTCTCCTCCACGAGCTCCTTGAGCAGGGCGAGGATCTGCGCCTGGATCGTGACGTCGAGCGCGGTGGTCGGCTCGTCGGCGATGAGCAGCCGCGGGTTGCAGGCCAGGGCCATCGCGATCAGCGCGCGCTGGCGCATGCCGCCGCTCATCTGGTGCGGGTAGTCCTTGAGCCGTCGGTCGGGGTCGGGGATGCCGACCCGCTTGAGCAGGTCGCGCGCCACCGGCTGGGCGGCCTTGCGCGACATGCCGCGGTGCCGCTCGAGCACCTCGGTGACCTGCAGCCCGACCGGGACCACCGGGTTCAGCGAGCTCAGCGGGTCCTGGAAGATCATCGCGATGTCGCGGCCACGCCGCTCGCGCATCGCCTTCTCGTCGAGCGCCAGCAGGTTGGTGCCCTCGAAGGTGGCCTCGCCCTCGACCCGGTTGCCGCGCTTGGGAAGCAGACCCATGATCGCCAGCGAGGTGACCGACTTGCCGCAGCCGGACTCGCCGACGAGGCCGACGGTCTGGCCGGGGCGCACGTCGAAGCTGACGCCGTCGACGGCCTTGAACGGCTGCTCGCCCTGCCGCGTGAAGGTGACCCGCAGGTCGCGCACCGACAGCAGGGGCTCCTGCCCGGATGCCGTACTGGGGGGTGGTGTCGCCGTGGCGGTCATCGGCGGGTCACCTCCTGCTCTTGGGGTCGAGGGCCTCGCGCAGCGACTCGCCCATCAGGGTGAAGCCGAGCGCGACGAAGATGATGCACAGGGCCGGATAGATCGCCAGGTGCGGGTTGTCGTAGATGTACGCCTGCGAGCGGCCGAGCATCTGGCCCCACTCGGGGGCATCGTCGTTGGGGTTGCCCAGCCCGAGGAAGGACAGGGCGGCGGCATCGATGATCGAGGTCGCGAGCACGAGGGTGGCCTGCACGATGACCGGCCCGAGCGAGTTGGGCACCATGTGCCGGAAGATGACGGCGCTCGGCGTGACGCCGAGGGCCCGGGCGGCCAGCACGTGGTCGCTGGAGCGCTGCGCCAGCATCGAGCCGCGCAGCAGCCGGGCGAACACCGGCACCTGCACGACGGCGATGGCGATGATCACCGTCCACTGGCTGGGCTGGCTGGCCAGCGCCGCGATCGACAGGGCGAGCAGCAGCGACGGGATCGAGAGCAGCACGTCGACGACTCGCATGACGAAGGCATCCACTGCCCCACCGAAGGCCCCGGCCAGGATGCCGAGCACGAGGCCGCCGAACAGGCCGAACACGGTGGCGAGCACGCCCACGATCAGGGTCTGCTGGCTGCCCACGATCAGGCGCGAGAGGAAGTCGCGTCCCTTGTCGTCGGCGCCGAGCGGGAAGCCGGGTTCCGGGCCCGGAATCGGGTTCGACTGCGGGCGCACCTTGTCGAGCAGCAGCTGAGCGGCCGGGTCGTGTGGGGCGATCCACGGGGAGATGATCGCGAAGACGATGAAGACCAGCGTGATGGCCGCCCCCACGAGGAAGACCGGGTCACGGCGCAGCCGGCGCCAGGCGCTGGCGATGAGGGAGACACCGGGGGCCTCGTCGACGGTTCCGGCGTCGTCGACGACAAGCACGCTGCCGGGGGCTGGTTCCCGGTCGCCCGCCCGCGGCCCGGCGCTGCTCGCCGCGAGGTCGTCGATCCGCTGCTTGCGGCGGTCCATCGGGTTGAGCGAGTTCAGCGGCCGGCTCATCGGGTGCGCACTCTCGGGTCGATGATGGCGTAGGAGATGTCGACGAGCAGGTTGACCACGACGTAGATCGCGGCCGCGGCGAGGATCAGCACCTGGAGCACCGCGTAGTCGCGGCCGTTGAAGGACTGATACAACGTCGATCCCAGCCCGCCGAAGTTGAAGACCGTCTCGGTGAGCACCGCGCCGGCGAGCAGGCCGCCGGTCTGCAGCCCGATCGTGGTGATGACCGGTAGCAGGGCGTTGCGCATGACGTGCCGCGCCCGGATGGTCTGGATTGTCAGGCCCTTGCTCTCGGCGGTGCGCACGTAGTCCTCGTCGAGCACCTCGAGCACCGAAGCCCGACAGATCCGGAAGATCACGGCGAACGGGATGGTGGCCAGCACGATCGAGGGCAGCACCAGGTGGCGCAGGGCGTCGGCCGAGCAGTCGAACTCGCGGGTCATCAGCCCGTCGGCCACGAAGAAGCCGGTCACCCGCGTGCAGCCGAGCGCCTGGTCCTGGCGGCCGGACACGGGGAAGGTGTGGGTCTGGACGGCGAACCAGTACTTGACCAGGAACGCGAGGAAGAAGACGGGGACGGCCACGCCGATCAGCGACAGCACGATGGCGCCGTTGTCGAACGTGGAGCCGTGCCGCTTGGCGGCGAGGTAGCCCAGCGGGATCGCGAACACGATGGCGATGGCCATCGCGCAGATGCTGAGCTCGATCGTCGCGGGTAGCCGCACCAGGAAGATGTGGAAGGCGTCCTGGCCGGGGAGCACCGCCGTGGAGACGCCGAACTCGCCGCGCGCCGCCCGCTGGAGGAACTTCAGGTACTGCACGTACACCGGCTGGTCGAGGCCGAAGGCCTCGGTGAGGGCGGCCCGGGTCGCCGGGGTGGCCCGCTCGCCGAGCAGCGCGGAGACGACGCCCCCTGGCAGCGCCCGCAGCCAGAAGAAGAGCAGGAGGGACAGTGCGAACACCACACCGATCATCTGGAGCAGGCGTCGAATGATGAATCTCGCCACAGCGGGGCCCTTTCGTTCGCCGGAGACGTCGGTGGCCGCCTCGGACCCTAATGGTTCGAGGCGGCCACCGACTACCGTGCTGCAGTCCGGTTCGGGGCCGCAGCCCCGGCGGTCACTTCTTGACGGTGACGGTGTCGAACATCTCCGCTGTCAGGGGGCTCGGGACGAGACCCTCGACGTTGCCGCTGACCACGAGGGCCGGCGGGGAGTGGCTGATCGGGATGCCGGGGATGTACTCCTCGGCGATCTGCTGGTTGATCTTCTTGTAGGCGGCCTCACGCTCGGCCACGTCGACGATCGCGTCGGCCTTCTTCAGGTCCTGCGAGAGGGTCTTGCCCCACGGGTAGGCCTTGGTGTTGAAGTCGTTCTGGTCGAGGTTCGCGAAGAACGTGCCGATGAAGTTGTCCGCGGCGTTGTAGTCACCCGTCCAGCCCAGCAGCCAGGCGTCGTACTTGTTGGCGTTGGTGTCGTCGAGGTAACCGCCGTTCCAGGGCTTGCTCACCGTGTCGACCTTGATGCCGACGGCCTCGAGGTCCTTGGTGAAGGCCGCGTGGATCTTCTGCGGGTCCGGCATGTACGGGCGGCTGACCTCGGTCGGGAACGCGAACTGCAACGTCATGCCCTCGGCGCCGGCCTGCTTGAGCAGGTCCTTGGCCTTGGCCGGGTCGTAGCCGCACGGCTGCAGGTCGGTGTTGTAGCCCGACACGGTGTCGGGCATGAACTGGGTCGCGACCTTGGCGCCCTCGGGCAGCTGGGTCTTGACCATCTGGTCACGGTTGAGCGCGTGACAGATCGCCTGGCGCACCCTGAGGTCCTTGAGCTTGGGGTTCTTCCCGCCGTTCAGGCCCATGTAGAGGATGTTGAACGCGGGGCGCACGGCGACGTTGTTGCCGTCGTCCTTCAGGCCCTTCCAGTCGACCGGGTTGGGCAGGTCGTAGCCGTCGATCGAACCGGCCTTGAGCTCCTGGCGGCGGGTGCTCTCGTCGGGGATGATCTTGAAGACGATCTTGGGGGTCTTCGCCTTCTCACCGAAGTACTGGTCGTTGGCCACCAAGGTGACCGTCTTGTTGGCCTCGTCGTACTTGTCGAGCTTGTACGGCCCGACGCCGACCGGGGCGTTCGCGTAGGCGGGGTACTTGAAGCCCTCACCCTGGGCCACGACGTTGTTGGCGTCACCGGCCTTGAGCGCGGTGGGCGACTGCATCGAGAACGAGTCGAGCGACAGGATCGTCGGGAAGCTCGAGGTCGAACGGGTGATGTTGATGACGGCCGTCGAGGGGTCCTTGACCTCGCACGACTTGTACAGCGACCCCTCGGGCTTGTCGCTGAAGGAGCCGAAGAAGTAGCCCCAGTACTGGGCCGCGGTCTGCCCCGCGCCCTTCTGGTTGTACATCCGGTCCATGTTGTAGCAGACGGCCTCGGCGTTGAACGGCGTGCCGTCGGAGAACTTGACGTTCTGCTTGAGCTTGAAGGTCCAGGACAGGCCGTCGGCCGACGGCTCCCAGCTCTCGGCGAGGTCGGGCTCGACGTCGGCGGTGCCGGGCTTGATGCCGAGCAGGCCCGAGTTGATCTGGCGGGTGACCCGGAAGGTCTCACCGTCGGTGGCGTAGAACGGGTCGAACAGCGCGGGGGCGCCGGCCGCACCGAACGTGAACGTGTCCTTGGTGCTGCTCGCGCCGCTCGCTCCGCTGGATGCCGTGTTGCCGGAGTTCCGGTCGGACTGCGCGCAGGCGGTCAGGGAGAGGGCGGCCGCCGTCAGAACGACGATGGGCACCTTCCGCGTGTGCTTCATCGATAAACCTCGCTTGGGTGTGCGAACCTCGAGGCGCCCGGGTCGGACGGTCGAGCTGGGCCCGGCGACGCGGGGGTGAGACCTCCCCATCCACCGTTGCCGGTGACCATAACGGCAAATGCACCCGGTGAACCGGCGTGACGCGAGTGGTTATCCAAGTGAGACCTCGCGGCTGCGCAGATCCTCCGGGCCACCTGCTAGGCCCGGCGCGCGGCCGGCGTCGCTCCCGGGGCCGGCATCCCGCGGGTTCTGGGCCCCCTACACCGATTGGGTCTGGCGTGCAATACCTGAGAGACTGGTGGGTATGTCTGTCTCCCACCGCGTCGACCTTCGTAACGTCGCCATCGTCGCCCACGTCGACCACGGCAAGACCACCCTGGTCGACAAGATGCTCTGGCAGTCGGGCGCGTTCGGCGAGCACGACCACATCGCCGACCGGGCGATGGACAGTGGTGACCTCGAGCGCGAGAAGGGCATCACGATCCTCGCGAAGAACACCGCGGTGCGGTACGCGGGCAAGGCCGCGGTCGAGGCCGGCATCCCCGGTGGGATGACGATCAACATCATCGACACCCCGGGCCACGCCGACTTCGGGGGCGAGGTCGAGCGCGGCCTGTCGATGGTCGACGGCGTCGTGCTGCTCGTCGACGCCAGCGAGGGCCCGCTGCCGCAGACCCGTTTCGTGCTGCGCAAGGCGCTCGCGCTGAAGATGCCCGTCGTGCTGTGCATCAACAAGGTCGACCGCCCCGACGCCCGCATCGCCGAGGTCGTCGACGAGGTCTACGAGCTGTTCATGGACCTCCTGGTCGACGCCGACCACCACCAGGACCAGCTCGAGTTCCCCATCGTCTACGCCTCGGCCAAGGCCGGCCGCGCGTCGCTGACCCGCCCCGTCGACGGCGGCATGCCCGACGGCGACGACCTCGAGCCGCTCTTCCGCACCATCATCGAGACCATCCCGGCCCCGTCCTACGACGACGAGGCCCCGCTGCAGGCGCACGTCACCAACCTCGACGCCTCCAACTTCCTGGGCCGGCTCGCGCTGCTGCGCGTGCACAACGGCACCATCCGCAAGGGCCAGCAGGTCGCCTGGTGCCGCCGCGACGGCTCGATCACCTCGGTCAAGATCACCGAGCTGCTGATGACCGAGGCCCTCGAGCGCCGCTCGGCCGACTCCGCCGGCCCGGGCGACATCATCGCCGTGGCCGGCATCCCCGAGATCACCATCGGCGAGACCCTCGCCGACCTCGACGACCCGCGCCCGCTGCCCCTCATCACCGTCGACGAGCCGGCGATCTCGATGACGATCGGCATCAACACCAGCCCGATGGCGGGCCGCGTCAAGGGTGCCAAGGTCACCGCGCGCCTGGTCAAGGACCGCCTCGACCGCGAGCTCGTCGGCAACGTGTCGATGCGCGTGCTGCCGACCGAGCGCCCCGACGCCTGGGAGGTGCAGGGCCGGGGCGAGCTCGCGCTCGCGATCCTCGTCGAGCAGATGCGGCGCGAGGGCTACGAGCTCACCGTCGGCAAGCCGGTCGTCGTCACCCGCGAGGTCGACGGCAAGGTGCACGAGCCGATCGAGCGGGTCACCATCGACACCCCCGAGGAGTACCTCGGCCCGATCACCCAGCTGCTCGCCGCCCGCAAGGGCCGCCTGGAGCAGATGACCAACCACGGCACCGGGTGGGTGCGCATGGAGTACCTGGTGCCCTCGCGCGGCCTGATCGGCTTCCGCACCCAGTTCCTCACCGACACCCGGGGCACCGGCATCGCCAACCACGTGTTCGAGGGCTACGAGCCCTGGGCCGGCGACATCTCGACCCGGATCAGCGGCTCGCTCGTCGCCGACCGCTCCGGCGCGGCCACCGCCTACGCCATGGCCAACCTGCAGGAGCGCGGCTCGATGTTCATCGCGCCCACCACCGAGGTCTACGAGGGCATGATCGTCGGCGAGAACTCCCGGGTCGACGACATGGACGTCAACATCACCAAGGAGAAGAAGCTGACCAACGTGCGCTCCGCCGGTGCCGACGTGCTCGAGCGCCTCGCGCCGCCGCGCACCCTGTCGCTGGAGCAGTCGCTGGAGTTCTGCCGCGAGGACGAGTGCGTCGAGGTCACCCCCGAGGGCATCCGCCTGCGCAAGGTGGAGCTCGACCAGACCCTGCGGGCCCGCGCGGCCGCCCGGGCGAGGCGGAGCTGAGCCCTGGTGGCCCGCAAGCACAACGGAGGCACGCCCCCCGAGCCGACTCGAGCGAGCCGTCGCGCGCGTCGGCGTAGGCCGGGGCTCGTGGCGACCCTCCTCGGAGCCGTGCTCGCGGTCGCCCTGGTCTTCGCGGGGGCGCTGGCGCTGCGCCAGGAGCCCCCGGCCGACCCCGATAAGGCCACACCCACCTCCGCGGTCGGTGACCGCGTCGACACCGACGGCGGCACGCTGCACGCCCTCTCGCTGGGCCCGGTCGCCACCTGGGACCCGCAGCGGATCGCCTCGCGCGACGACGTCGCGTTCGCGAGCCGGGTCTACGCCCGCACCCTGACCGCCTACGCGCCCGACACCGACCCCGACCAGCAGGCCCGGCTCGTCGGCGACCTCGCGACGAGCACCGGCACGCCGAGCAAAGACCTCAAGACCTGGTCGTTCACCCTGCGCGAGGGCGTGCGTTGGCAGGACGGCAGCCCGGTGACCTGCGCCGACGTGGCCTACGGCATCTCGCGCACCTTCGCCACCGACGTCGTCAAGGGCGGCCCCACCGACGCGCTCGCGGTGCTCGCCATCGCGCGCCAGCCCGACGGCCGCAGCACCTACCCGGGCCCCTACGCCAAGGGAGCGGCGGCCGCGGCGGCGCAGAAGGCGTTCGACAAGGCCGTCTCCTGCAACGGCCAGACCATCACCTTCACGCTGAGCTCCCCGCTGAGCGACTTCAACGAGCTGGTCAGCCAGCCGGCGTTCGGGCCGGTCAAGAAGACCGCCGACCGCGGCGCCGACGGCACCTACGAGGTGTTCTCCGCCGGGCCGTACCTGCTCAAGGGTCCATGGGTGGCCGGGAAGGGCGGCACCTGGGTGCGCAACCCGAACTGGAGCCGGGCCAGCGACCCGGTGCGCCGGGGCCACCCCGACTCGATCGTCTACCAGGAGGGCCTGGACACCCAGGCCGTCGCCCAGCAGCTGATGGCCGACGGCGACAGCGGCCGGGTCTCGGTGTCGCTCGGCTCCGCGCCGCCGGCCATCCAGCAGCAGATCACCGCCGTCGCGAGCCTCGAGGAGCGCTCGGTCAACCCGCGCACGGGCGTGGTCGACTACCTCGTGCCCAACGCGCGCAGCAAGGTGTTCGCCGACGAGAAGGTGCGCCTGGCCCTGGCGACCGCCACCAACCGCGACGCCTACGTCACCGCCATCGGGGGCCGCACCGCGGCCGAGCCCGCGCGCTCGCTCATCCCCAGCTCGCTCCCCGCAGCGCACGAGGCCGACCCGGTCGGTGCCGGCACCCGAGGCGACGCCGCCCGCGCGAGGGCGCTGCTGACCCAGGCCGGGGTCACGACCCCTGTGCCGTTCACGGTGGCCTACCGCTCGAACCCCACCGCCGACAAGGCGATGGCCGCGCTCGTCGCCGGATGGCGCCTGGCCGGGTTCGACCCCACGGCGCGACCCATCACCGAGGACTACTTCACGGCGATCAGCGACCCGAAGCTCGCCAGCAAGGTCGACCTGTTCTGGTCGAACTGGGCACCGGCCTGGGCCTCGGCCTCGACGATCCTGCCGCCGCTGTTCGACAGCTCGATCAACATCACCAAGGTCGGCCCGGGGCGCGACTACGGCTACTGGGCCGACCCGAAGCTCGACGCGACGATGGCGAAGGTCAACTCGGTCGCCGACCCCGCCGCCCGCGAGAAGGCCTGGGCCGATGTCGACGTCTCGCTGCTGGCCAAGGGCGCCTATATCGGCCTCGCCGAGCGACGCGCCCTCTACATCGCCGGCTCCGACGTGCGGAACCTGTCGGCCAACACCGTCGCCGGCGGGGTCATCGAGTTCGCCGACATCGCGGTGGCCAAGTGACCGGGCTGCTCGACGGCCTGCACGTCGAGGACCGGCCGCCGCGGCTGCTCTTCGTGCACGCGCACCCCGACGACGAGACGCTCGCCACCGGGGTGGCGATCGCCCACCACGTGGCGCGCGGCGACGACGTGCACGTGCTCACCTGCACGCTGGGGGAGGAGGGCGAGGTCATCCCCGCCCACCTCGCGCACCTCGAGGGCGCTGAGCGAGACCCGCTCGGTGCCCACCGGCGCGAGGAGCTGCGGGCCGCGATGGAGGTGCTGGGCGTCACCTCGCACGTGCTCGGCGAGGGCGACGACGGCGACGATGGTGGCTCCGCCTACCGCGACTCGGGGATGGCGGGCTCCCCGGCCGCCGCGCACCCGCGCGCCTGGGCGGGTGCCGACCTCGCGGATGCCGCGGCCGCCGTGCGCCGGGTGCTCGACGAGGTTCGCCCCGACGTCGTCGTCACCTACGACGCGACGGGCGGCTACCGGCATCCCGACCACGTGCGCACCCATGAGGCCACCTGCCGCGCGGTCGCCTCGTCGGCCGACGCCCCGGTGCTGTATGCGGTGCTCACCCCCCTGTCGTGGGCGGTCGAGGACCGGCTGTGGCTGGCGCAGCACGTGCCCCCGGACCGCGGACTGGTCGTGCAGGGCCTCGACGACCCGTACATGTCGTCGGTCGTGCCCGACGAGGTGGTGACCCACGCGGTGGTCGACCCGTCGGTGGTGCCGGTGCAGGCGCGCGCGCTGCTGGCCCACGAGACCCAGGTCGTGGTGGGTGACGGGTGGTATGCCTTGTCCAACCACGTCGTGTCCCGCCTCGCGGGCCGGGAGGGCTTCGCCCGGCTCGACGCGGCATCCGGCCGGCCGACCAGTGAGGACCCAGCGTGAGTGACGCCCCCATCGAGCCGGCCCGCTTCCGGCAGGCCATGGGCCGGCTGGCCGCCGGCGTCACGGTGCTCACCACGTTCGCCGAGGGGCACGACCACGCCATGACGGCCGACACCCTCACCTCGGTCTCGCTCGACCCGCTGCTGGTGCTCGTCTGCGCCGAGGTCGAGACCCGGTGGCACGACGCCGTGCTCGACGCCGGAGTCTTCGGGGCCAGCGTGCTGGCGGCCGACCAGCGCCCGCTCTCGGCGTGGTTCGCCACCCGCGGCCGCCCGCTGCACGGGCAGCTCGACCGCGCCCCGCACCACCGGGGACCGGTCACCGGCGTCGCGCTGCTCGACGGCGCGCTGATGCACCTCGAGTGCCGCACCACCGACATCCACCCCGCCGGCGACCACGCGATCGTGGTGGCCGAGGTGCTCTCGATCGCGCTGCCCGACACGGTGGGCCCCGCCCTGGTGCACTTCCGCGGAGGTTACGGAAGCATCTCGTGACGCTCGTGACGCCGCCCGGTGAGATCGGGCGGCATGGTCGTGAGGACTGAGAAGTCCACCACCAGCCACCGCCCCGATGACGACGTCACCTGCACCAATCCCCGACGGTGACCCGGCTCGCCCCTTTATGGTGCGAGTGGCAGAGTTGGTGCGAGCGGAACGGAACGACCCGGTGGGCAGGATCAGTTCGAGGGGCCGGGTCGGCGCACGCCTCGCCTCGGTGTTCGCGCTCGTGCTGGCCGCGGCGTTGGCGGGCGAGGTGGCGGATGCCGGAACGGTGCCGGCGGCGGTCGCCGGGGGCGCCGCGCCGACCGCGGCGAGCCCCATCGGCCTGCCGGTGGCGGACGTCCCCCAGTCCGGCGCCTACCGCGCCCTGCCCGCGGCGCGCCTGCTCGACACCCGTATCGCCGGGGTTCCCCTCGCCCGTGGCGGCCGACTCGTCATCCCGGTGCTCGGGCGGCTCGGCGTGCCGCCCACCGGGGTCGGTGCCGTGCAGCTGCACGTCACCGCCGTCGGCGCCAGCGCCGCGAGCCACCTCACCGTTCACCCGTCGGGCGTGGCCCCCACCACCTCCTCGCTGAACTACGAGGTGGGTCGCGCGGTCGGCAACACCGTCACCGCCCGCCCCGGTCTCGACGGCGCCGTGGTGGTCACGAACGGCACGGCGACGGTGCACGTCGTCGTCGACCTCGTGGGCTGGGCGCAGGCCACCCCCAGGCCCGACGACCCGGGCCTGCACGCGATCGCACCACGACGGGTCTGGGACAGCCGCACCGCGGGCCGGCCGATCGACGTGCGCGGCACGACCGTGGCCGTCGTTGGTGGCGCGGTGCCCGCTGTCGCGACGGCCGTGATCGCCAACCTCACCACGGTCGGGGCGAGCGCCAGCGGCCTGCCCCTCCTGTCGTGGGCCGCGGGCGGGCCTCGACCCACGACGTCCAACGGCAACACGGTGCGCGGTGCCCCCGTGGCCACCCAGGTCGTCGTCGGCATCGGGACCGGGGGCCGCGTGGCCCTGGCCACGGGTGGGGGCACCACCCACCTCGTGCTCGACGTCGTCGGCTACCTCGTCGGCCCACGCACGCAGCTCACCGCGGGCGACGGCCTGCTGCGCAGCATCCCACCGCTGCGGCTGGTCGACACCCGCAGGACGGGTGTGCCGCTCGCGACCGGGCAGCGTCTGGTCCAGCAGGTCACGGGTCGCGGCGGCGTGCCGAGCGACGCCAGCGCCGCACTCGTCACGATCACGTCGGTGCCGGGGCCCAAGAACACCGGAACGCTCGTCGTGGTCGGCAACGGCGAGGCCAAGCCGCCCACCTCCGACCTGAACGCCCGGACCGATGTGCCCGTCGCGCGGCAGGTGATCACGCGGCTCGGCGTCGAAGGCGGCATCGCCGTCGTCCGCACCGGCGGCACGGGGCACGTCGTCGTCGACCTCGTCGGCTATGTCAGCTCGGTGCCCGCACCCAGGGTCGGGGCCCCGACGGCCGGCCTTCTCGGGGGCGGCGACCCCACGGGGGCGCTCGGGCCCGAGGCGGCAGACCTCCTGCGAGGTTCCGTGAAGTACGGCCTGACCACGTGGTGGGCCAACCCGGCTCAGGCGCAGGCCCTGCTGGCCCGGCCGATGGACTCGGCGGCGCAGAGCGACGCCACCGACGCCGTCCGACGGGTGTCGATGGAGGCCCTCGGGATCTCCACCGCGGTCGCCACCGGGGTGTATCGCCCCGCCGAGACAGGGATGTCGGAGGCGCAGGCCCTCGACGTCGTCAGCACCATCGTCGGCTCGGTCGCCTGCCGCCACCGCGCGAACGTTCTCGGTGGATGGGGGCAGAGCTGGCAGAGCACCATGTGGTCGTCGCTGGCCGCCCGGGCCGCGTGGCTGTCATGGGCCGACATGCCCGAGCAGACCCGCACCTGCGTGCGGGCGATGGTGCTGTCGGAGGCCGACTTCGCGACGAGGATCGATCCCGCGACGATGGTGTCCGCCGCTGGTGTGCTCCTCCACCCGGGGAACTCGGCGGCAGAGGAGAACTCCTGGTACGCCCTGGCCCCCGCCATGGCCGTCGCGATGATGCCGGCCGCGGAGCGACGCGATGTGTGGCGCGCGGCCCAGGTGCGCCTCCTGGCCGCTTCGTGGACCCGGCCGGCCGACCTCGCGCAGGACTCCGTGGTCGACGGCCGGCCCTTGACCGACCTCGTGTCGGGGTCGAACGTCGAGGACGACGGCACGGTCATCAACCACGACCGGATCGCGCCCGACTACTCCACCAACGCCTACCAGAACATCGACGCCGTCCTCCTCGCCACGCTGGCGGGGCAGCGGGCGCCCCAGGCGGCCATGCTCGGGCTGCCGGCGGTGTATGCCGCGCTGGGGACGAACACCTATTCGGTCGCCTCTGGGTTCCTCACCCCCGGCGGCACGGTCTACGACCCGCTGTCTCCTTTCCAGCCGGCGCGCTTCGGGGTCTACTACCCGCAGGGCTGCGACTGGGGCCTGGGGCAGGTGCTGCCCTACGCCCTGTTCGACGCCCAGGCGGCGGCCTACGGGTTCGGGGGCGCCGCCGGCACCCCGGCCGACGCCGCGGCGGCGGCTGCCCGCCACCTCGCCGAGGCCACCCAGATGCAGCAGCGCTACGGCGACGGGCACCTGTACGCCGGCCCCGCCGAGTACAAGTACGTCGGGCGCGAGGAGCACACCGCCCAGCTGGCCGCCCAGCTCGTGCTGACCCTCGCGCTGGCCACCCCGGGTGGGGCCGCCGCTGCGGTGGCCCCGGCCCACGTCGCCGTCACCCCGCTGGGCCAGCTGCAGGCGCCGCCGGCGCCGGCGAACGAGTCGCGCCTCATGCAGGCGGGGCAGCCGGGGCCGGCCGGCTGAGGTTGACGTAGGCGTGGTGCCGCTCGAAGCCGTACCGCTCGTAGAGCGCCAGCGCCGTGGTGTTGTCGGTGTCGGTCTGCAGGTGCAGCGACGCGGCGCCGGCCGCGTCGGCGGTGCGGGCGAGGGCGCGCAGCATCGCCGACGCGACCCCCCGGCGACGGGCGGTCGGGTCGACCCACATCGCAGCGATGCCGCCCCAGGCCGCCGCCAGGCCGAGCCGGCCGATGCCGATGACGCCCCCGTCGTCGTCGCGCACCGTCGCGAACGCCTGCGCCGGGGAACCGGTGAGGATGGCGCGCGCAGCCTCGTCGTCGACCGGGCGGTAGGCCCGGTACGCGGCGAACCACTCGTCGGTCAGCCCGGCATCCACCCCCACTCCTTGCGGATTCCCCACGTCCCCGGGGCCGCCGGGAGGTGGGGAGTCCGCAATCAGTCGGGTGGGGGCGGTGAGGGTGAGGGTCGCGACGCGGGCGACGTACCCTCGCCGCAGCGCCTCGGCGCCGACGGCGTCGTCGACGGGGTCGAACCCGACCGGCCCGGCAACGGTGAGGTTGGGCGCCAGGCCGCGCTCGGCATACCACTGCTGCACCGTGTCGAGGGCGGCCGGCACCGGGACGCCGGGGCTGCCGGCGGTCATCACCGAGTTGGCCCGCTGGGTGAAGCCGCGCGAGGCCCGCAGCACCCAGTCGCCGAGCCGGGCGGTGTCCATCGCCGGCCACGCCCCGACCATCACCCGCTGGAGGTCCTCGACCGACAGGGCGCGGTGCGGCCTGCCCCGTCGGGAGGCCGTCGGGGGGATCTCCTTCAGCGCCGTCACCTCGGTGCGGGGCACCCGCACCTCGCCGCGGCGGGTGCGCACCACGAGGACGCCGTCGTCGTCGGAGACCAGCTCGCCGACCACGTCGCTGAGGGTCGCGCCGGTGAGCGCGTCGGGGCTCGAAAGGCGGTGGCGCACCACGACTCGAGAACCCACCCGCGCGTCACCATCCGACCCGACCTCCGGCGCGACCATGGCGTGCATAGTATGTGCGCCATGACGTACGTGATCGCGCAGCCCTGTGTCGACGTCAAGGACAAGGCCTGCATCGAGGAGTGCCCCGTCGACTGCATCTACGAGGGTGAGCGCAGTCTCTACATCCACCCCGACGAGTGCGTCGACTGTGGTGCCTGCGAGCCGGTGTGCCCCGTCGAGGCCATCTACTACGAGGACGACGTCCCGGAACAGTGGGCCGACTACTACAAGGCCAACGTCGAGTTCTTCGACGACCTGGGCAGCCCCGGTGGCGCCGCCAAGATGGGCGTCATCCCCAAGGACCACCCGGTCATCGCCGACCTTCCCCCGCAGGTGAACGCCGAGTAGCGGTGCTCCACCTCCCCGACTTCCCCTGGGACTCGCTCGCTCCGACCAAGGAGCGGGCGAGTGCCTTTTTCGACCCAGCGCTCGGCGCGGCGGGCGAGGGGCTGGTCGACCTGTCGGTGGGCACGCCCGTCGACCCGACGCCCGCGGTGGTGCGCGAGGCGCTGGCCGAGGCGTCCGACGCGCACGGCTACCCGCTCACCTGGGGCACCGCCGACCTGCGCGAGGCCGTGGCCACCTGGTTCGCGGCCCGGCGCGGGGTGCCCGACGTCGACCCCGCCGGTGTGCTCCCGACCATCGGCTCCAAGGAGCTCGTGGCGTGGCTGCCCCTGCTGATGGGGCTGGGGGCGGGTGACGTCGTCGCCTTCCCCCGGGTCGCCTACCCCACCTACGACGTCGGGGCGCGGCTGGCCGGAGCCGTCCCTGTGGCGGTCGACGCGCTCACCGCGCTAGGCCCGCTGACGGCATCCACCACGCCGAAGCTGTTGTGGCTCAACACTCCTGGCAACCCCACCGGCAAGGTGCTGGGCATCGAGCACCTGGCGAAGGTCGTCTCCTGGGCGCGCGAGCACGGCGTCGTCGTCGCCTCCGACGAGTGCTACGCCGAGCTCGACTGGCGCCCGCGGCCCGAGGGGTCGCGCGAGCCTCCCACCACGCCCTCCATCCTCGACCCGCGCGTCGCGGGGGGCTCGCACGAGGGCCTGCTGTGCGTCTACTCGCTGTCCAAGCAGTCCAACCTGGCCGGCTACCGCGGGGCGTTCGTCGCCGGCGACCCGGCGCTGGTCGGTCGGCTGCTCGAGGTGCGCAAGCACGCCGGGATGATGGTGCCGTGGCCGGTGCAGCGGGCCGTGCTCGCCGCGCTGTCGGATGTCGGCCACGTCACCGAGCAGAAGGCGCGCTATTCGGCGCGCCGCGCCGCGCTGCTGCCGGCCGTCGAGGCGTTCGGCCTGCGCGTCGACGACTCCGAGGCGGGGCTCTACCTCTGGGCCACGGCAGGGGAGGACGGGCGGGCCACGATCGAGCGGCTGGCCGCGCGCGGCATCCTCGCGGCGCCGGGCGACTTCTACGGTCCGGCCGGGGGCGAGCACGTGCGCATCGCGCTCACCGCGACCGACGAGCGCGTCGCTGCGGCCGTTCGTCGTCTCGGCCGACCCCACGAGGCCTAGGTCACGTTTCCTCTCCTGCCGATGCCCTGATCGCTGGTTGTAGGGTCGATCCGACTCCGTGCCCGATCAGTAAGGAACCCCCGCCATGACCGACGGTGCCACCCTGTCCGCCGCAGGCAAGCAGCTCGACCTGTCCCTCGTGCAGGCGACCGAGGGCAACAACGGCTACGACATCTCCGGCCTGCTCAAGGAGACCGGCAACGTCACCCTCGACGGCGGCTTCACCAACACGGCCAGCTGCACCAGCGCGATCACCTACATCGACGGCGACCAAGGCATCCTGCGCTACCGCGGCTACCCGATCGAGCAGATCGCCGAGAAGTCGAACTTCATCGAGACCTCGTTCCTGCTGATCTACGGCCACCTGCCGGCGCCCAGCGAGCTCGCCGACTTCGAGAGCCGCATCCGCGACCACACGATGCTGCACGAGGACCTCAAGGCGTTCTTCCAGGGCTTCCCGCGCGACGCGCACCCGATGCCGGTGCTGTCCTCGGCGGTCTCCGCGCTGTCGACCTTCTACCAGGACAGCCTGGACCCCTTCGACCAGGAGCAGGTCGAGATCTCGACCATCCGGCTGCTCGCGAAGCTGCCGACCATCGCGGCCTACGCCTACAAGAAGTCGATCGGCCAGCCGTTCCTCTACCCCGACAACGACCTCTCGCTCGTCGAGAACTTCCTGCGGATGACCTTCGGTGTGCCCGCCACCGAGTACGAGATCGACCCCGACCTGGTCAAGGCCGTCGACCTGCTGCTCGTGCTGCACGCCGACCACGAGCAGAACTGCTCCACCTCCACCGTGCGGCTGGTGGGCTCCTCGCAGGCCAACCTGTTCGCGTCGGTGTCGGCCGGCATCAACGCGCTGTTCGGCCCGCTGCACGGGGGCGCCAACCAGGCCGTGCTCGAGATGCTCGAGCGCATCCAGGGCGCGCACATCTCGACCGAGGAGTTCATGACCAAGGTCAAGAACAAGGAGGACGGGGTGCGGCTGATGGGCTTCGGCCACCGGGTCTACAAGAACTACGACCCGCGCGCCGCCATCATCAAGAAGACCGCGCACTCCATCCTCGAGAAGTCGGCCGGTGGTGACGAGCTGCTCGAGATCGCCATGGGGCTGGAAGAGATCGCGCTCGCCGACGACTACTTCATCGAGCGCAAGCTCTACCCCAATGTCGACTTCTACACCGGGCTCATCTACAAGTCGATGGGCTTCCCGACGCGGATGTTCACGGTGCTGTTCGCCCTGGGTCGCCTCCCCGGCTGGATCGCCCAGTGGCGCGAGATGATCGAGGACCCCACCACCAAGATCGGCCGCCCGCGCCAGGTCTACATCGGCGAGAGCGAGCGCGACTACGTGCCGGTCGCCGACCGCTGACCCGAGCGGCCGCGCCGCGGTGAGGTGCTGCGGGAGGCGCGGCATGGCGCGCGGGGTGCATCACCCCAGCGGTGGTTCGCGGGGGAGGTGAGGCGGGGAGCGCGATAGGTCGCGCACGGTGCATCACCCCAGCGGTGGTTCGCGGGGGAGGTGAGGCGGGGAGCGCGATAGGTCGCGCACGGTGCATCACCCGAGGTCCTGCACGCGTGTCGGGGAAGCAGCGTCAGGTGAGTGAGATGGTGACCGTGTTCGCGTCGGTGCCCGGCGCGGCATCCACGGTGTGCCAGGTGAGCGCCGAGTCCGACATGCCGCGGCGCCACTCGCGGTCGCCCACGACGACCCGGGTCGCGCCGGTGTCGATCGCCCGGGCCACCGCCCACGAGCCGACCGCCCAGGCGAGGTCGGGGCTGTCGGCCGACACGGTCACCGTGCCCTGGCCCGGCGTCGCCGAGATGCCGAAGTCCTTCTCCACCAGCGCGGCGACCTTTGCCGCGTCGCCCGTGGTCTTCGGGTCCTTCAGGGCGCACACCATGCCGGCGTGGGTCTGGCCCGACAGCACCGACGCGGTCACCCTGGCCTGCGCCTCGTGTTGGGCGTAGGCCTCACCGGCCGCCGACCGCTGCACCTTCTGCGCCGCCTGCGCGATGTCCATCGAGGTGTAGCCCTTGATCTTCTCCAGGGCGTCGTAGAACTTGTTCGTCGAGTACTCCGGGTTGAGGATCTGCTCGGCGGTGCCCCACCCCTGTGAGGGCCGCTGCTGGAACAGCCCCAGCGAGTCGCGGTCGCCGAACTCCACGTTGCGCACCTTCGACTCCTGCATGGCCGTCGCGATCGCGATGCTCGCCGCGCGCGGCGGCATCCCCCTCTTCATGGCGATCGCGGTGATGGCGGCCGCGTTGCTCGCCTGGTCGGGGGCCCACGAGAAGGTCGTACCGGATGCCGTGACCTGGCACTGCTCGCCCGACACGATCGCGCGCAGGTGGTTCACCCCCAGGACGGCCGCCGTGCCGACGACCCCGAGCACGACGACGACGAGCCCCGCCACGAGGCGGCGCTGGCGCGGGGAGCGGGGCTGCTCCTCGGCGAGGGTGAAGGCCCCCCGGGTCGTGCGCGCCATGCGGTGGTCGTCCTTCGTCAGCTCGGTCTCAGGTGCGTCGCGGTGGTCGCGGCGCGGGGTCAGTCGTTGGCGTGGAGTGCGGAGTTGAGCACGATGCCGTGCCCGTCGCGCGGGCGCGCCTCCACCGCTCCGGTCACCGAGTTGCGCAGGAAGAGCAGGTTGCTCTGCCCGGACAGCTCGCGCGCCTTGGTGACCGTGCCGTCGGGCAGGGTCACCTTCGTCCCGGCCGTGACGTAGAGCCCGGCCTCGACCACGCAGTCGTCGCCGAGGGCGATGCCCAGCCCGGACTCGGCTCCGAGCAGGCAACGCTCGCCGATGCTCACGCGTTCCGTGCCGCCACCGGAGAGGGTGCCCATCGTCGACGCCCCGCCCCCGATGTCGGAGCCGTCGCCCACGACGACCCCCTGGCTGATCCGGCCCTCGACCATCGAGGTGCCGAGCGTGCCGGCGTTGAAGTTGACGAACCCCTCGTGCATGACGGTGGTGCCGCTGGCGAGGTGCGCGCCGAGCCGCACCCGGTCGGCATCCGCGATGCGCACGCCGCTCGGCACGACGTAGTCGGTCATCCGCGGGAACTTGTCGACGCCGAACACCTGCACCGGGCCGCGGGCGAGCATCCGCATCCGGGCCAGCTCGAAGCCCTCGACCGCGCACGGGCCCTGCGAGGTCCACACCACGTTGGTGAGCACGCCGAACAGCCCGTCGAGGTTGACCGAGTTGGGCCGCACCAGCCGGTGCGAGAGCAGGTGCAGCCGCAGCCAGCCGTCGGCGGCGTCGGCGGGCGGTGCGTCGAGGTCGGCGGTGACCAGCCGCACCTCGCGGTGCACCCCGCGCGCGTCGTCGCGGCCCACCAGGGCCTCGAGCCCGGCGGGGGCCGCGAGCTCACCGGCACCGCCGGGCTCGCCGAGCGCCGGTGACGGGAACCAGGCGTCGAGGACGGTCCCGTCGTCGGTGCGGGTGAGCAGGGCGTGGCCCCAGGCGGTGCGCGTCATGGCGACCAGCGTAGAGGGGCGACCCGGTCGTTAAGGTGGCCGGTATGCCGTCGACGACTCGCGCCCTCGACCTCACCACCGACGTCACCTCGCTCACCGCTGCGGTGTGCGACATCGAGTCGGTGAGCCTCGACGAACGAACCCTCGCGGATGCCGTTCAGGCGGCGGTCAGCGCCCTGCCGCACCTCGAGGTCACCCGCATCGGGAACACCGTCGTGGCGCGCACCGACCTCGGCCGCGACGAGCGGGTGGTGCTCGCGGGGCACATCGACACGGTGCCCCTGACCACCGACCCAACCAACCTGCCCACCCGCCGGGTCGACTCCGCCGGGGGAGAGGTGCTGTGGGGCCGGGGCACCGTCGACATGAAGGGCGGCGTCGCCGTGATGCTGCGGGTCGCCCACGAGGTGCCCGAGCCCAGCCGCGACCTCACCTTCGTCTTCTACGAGGCCGAGGAGATCGACTCGAAGTACAACGGCCTGCTCCACGTGCAGCAGCAGCGGCCCGAGCTCATCGCCGATGCCGACTTCGCGGTGCTGCTGGAGCCCACCGACGCCCGGGTCGAGGGCGGCTGCAAGGGCACCCTGCGCGCCGAGGTGTCCACCAAGGGCATCGCCTCGCACTCGGCGCGGCCGTGGAAGGGGCACAACGCCATCCACGACGCCGCCGAGGTGCTCGCCCGGCTGGTGGCCTACGAGCCGGCCACCCGGGTCGTCGACGAGCTGGAGTTCCGCGAGGCACTCAACGCGGTGCTCATCGAGGGCGGCGTCGCCACCAACGTCATCCCCGACCGGTGCGTCGTCACCGTCAACTACCGCTACGCGCCCTCGCTGTCCGAGGAGGAGGCCGACGCCCACGTGCGTGAGGTGTTCGCCGGCTTCGACGTCACGGTCGTCGACAACGCCGGCGGCGCCCGCCCCGGGCTGCACCTTCCCGCCGCCAAGGCGTTCGTCGAGGCGCTCGGCCTGCCGGTCGAGGCCAAGCAGGGCTGGACCGACGTCGCCCGCTTCTCCGCGATGGGTGTGCCTGCCGTCAACTTCGGCCCCGGCGACCCCAACCTCGCCCACATGGACGACGAGCAGTGCCCGGTGGAGCAGTACTCCGCCGGCGAGGCGGCCCTGCTGCGCTGGCTGGCCTGAGAACCCAGGGGCGCGCGACCCGCCGCGCCGGTCGAGAGCCTGCGGCGGCCGCGCCCCGGTCGACGGGGGAGGCCCGCCCGATCACCTCCACCCCCGCATACAGTGGCGCGGGTGGAAGCCTCCCCTCATGACGCCACCAGCCCGAACCCGCTGAACCCGCTGACCCCTACCCGGCCCGCAGACCGCGACTACCACCAGGGCCCGGTGGTGATGCGCGGCTCCAAGGTGCCCGGCTCCACCACCGACGCCCGGCTGCTCGACAGCAGCGGCTCGGCCGACTGGCTGCACGCCGACCCCTGGCGGGTCATGCGCATCCAGAGCGAGTTCGTCACCGGGTTCGGGGCGCTGGCCGAGGTCGGCCCGGCCGTCAGCGTGTTCGGCTCGGCCCGCACCCGCCCAGAGCACCCGACCTACCAGCTGGGGATGCAGGTCGGCGCGGCGCTGGTGGCCGCCGGCTACGCGGTCATCACCGGTGGTGGCCCAGGCACCATGGAGGCGGCCAACCGCGGCGCCCTCGAGGCCGGCGGCACCTCGGTGGGGCTCGGCATCGAGCTGCCCTTCGAGGCCGGGCTCAACGAGTTCGTCGACCTCGGGGTGAACTTCCGCTACTTCTTCGCCCGCAAGACGATGTTCGTCAAGTACGCCCAGGGCTTCGTCGTGCTCCCCGGTGGGTTCGGCACCCTCGACGAGCTGTTCGAGGCGGTGACCCTGGTGCAGACCCAGAAGGTCACCAGCTTCCCGATCGTGCTGCTCGGCTCCGCCTACTGGGGCGGCCTGCTCGACTGGCTGCGCACGACGGCCGCCGACGCCGGCACCGTCAACCCCCGCGACATCGACCTGCTCACCGTCACCGACGACGTCGACGAGGCGGTCGCGGCCATCATCGCCGCCGACACCCCGGTGGGCGGCCTCGGGGGAGTGCGCCGGCCCCCCACCGCACCGTCGACCCCCACCCCGCCCGCGACGCACCCCGAGTAGCCAGCGCTCGCCGCCGTAGGATCTGCTGCGTGGTTCCGAACGTCATCCTCGTGCTCGTCGCTGTCGCCCTCGTCGCGGCGGTGCTCGGCGTGGCCACCGGCCGGCTGCCGGCCGACCCCCTCTCGGATGCCGTGCGCTCCACCCCCGACCCGGGCCTTCCGGAGCGCCCGCAGGCCGACGACGTCGATGCCGTGCGCTTCGACACGGCGCTGCGCGGCTACCGGATGGAGGACGTCGACGACCGGCTCGAGGTGCTGCACGACGAGCTCGCCGAGCGGGAGCGCACCCTGGCCGAGCTGCGCGCGCAGCCCGCGGCCAGTAGTGACCCCGCCGAGCCCGCGGCCAGTAGTGACCCCGCCGAGCCCGCGGCCAGTAGTGACCCCGCCGAGCCCGCGGCCGGCGACCCCGCCGAGTCCGCGGCCGGCGACCCCGAGGCGAGGTGACGGCGTGGCGTTCACCGTCAGGCGCCGCACCACCCTGTCGCCGGAGGCCGCCTGGGCGGCGCTGACCGACCTCGCCGAGCACACCCGGCACGTGCCCCTCACCGACCTCGAGGTGCCCTCCGACGGACTGGTGCTCGGCACCGAGGTCGTCGCCTGGACCCGGCTCGGTCCCCTCGGCCTCGCCGACCGGATGCTCGTCACGGCCCTCGAGCCCGGTCGCCGGCTCCGCCTGGTGAAGACCGGGCACTTCCTGCGCGGCTGGGCCGAGATCACCGTCGAGCCCGACCCGGTCGCGGCCACGGGCTCGCTGGTGGGCTGGACCGAGGAGCTCTGGCTGCCCGGGTTGCGCCGTCCCACCCGCCCGGCGGGTGACCGGCTGGGCGCGGTGCTCTTCTCCCGCGTCGTCGACGGGCTGCTGGCCCGGGCGGTCGCCGAGGAGCGGAGCGCGCCGTGACCCGGGCGGTCTTCCTCGCCCTGCTCGGGGTCGCGGTGGTCGTGGCGGCCGCTTGGCTGCTCGGCCGCCCGAAGTCGGCCGAGCGCTTCGCCGGCATGGGCGAGCACGGCGGTCTGGGTGAGCCCGGGGATGCCGCTGCACCGGCCGAGCCGGACCGGCAGCGGGCTGCCCCGGGGTTCGGGGCCCAGGTGCGCGGCTACCGGATGGACCAGGTCGACACCGTGCTCGACTCCCTCGAGGCCCGTGTCGCCGAGCACGACCGCGAGATCGCGCGGCTGCGCGGCGAGCCGGTCGACGTCGCTCCGCCGTCGACTCCGGCCACGGACCTCGACGAGCGCCGCCCGGCGGAGGACGAGCCGCCCCCTCGACCCGGTCCGGCAGCCGGCCGCCACGCGTCCCCGGCTGCCGGACGCCCCGAGCACCCCGATGACGCGGAGCACCTCGCTCGGCCCGCGCCGCTGCGCCGTGCCGACCTGTGGGCGCCGGTGGCGTACCTCGTGCTCGCCGGGTGGGTGCTGGCCGGGCTGATCGCCAGCCCGCGCACCGGCTACCTGTCGCAGGGGGTGCAGGACCAGCAGGCCTTCGAGTGGTACTTCGGTGCCGCGGCCCACAACCTGACCTCGCTGTCCAACCCCCTCTTCTCCGACCTGCAGAACTTCCCGGCCGGGGTGAACCTGATGGCCAACGCCGCGGTGCTGGGACTGGGCATCCCGCTCGCGCCGCTCACCCTGCTCGCCGGGCCGTCGGTCACCTTCCTCGTCGTCGAGCTGCTCGGGCTGGCGCTCACGGCATCCGCCTGGTTCTGGTTGTTCCGTCGCCGCCTCGCGGTGCACCCGCTGGCCGCCGCGATCGGCGCCGGCTTCGTCGGCTTCGCGCCGGGCATGGTGTCGCACGCCAACGGGCACCCCAACTTCGTGGCGCAGTTCATGGTGCCGCTCATCGTCGACCGGGTGCTGCGCCTGGCCGAAGGGCACCGGCAGCGCCGGGACGGGGTCGTGCTCGGCCTGCTGGCCGCCTGGCAGGTGCTCATCGGTGAGGAGGTGCTGCTGCTCACCGCGGTCGGCCTGGCCGTCGCGGGAGTCGTCTACCTCGCGCACGGCCGACTTCCGGTACGCCGGATGCTGCCCGGCGTCGGGCTCGCGGCCGGCGTCTGCCTCGCAATCGTCGCCCTGCCGTTGTGGTGGCAGTTCGCCGGGCCGCAGAGCTACGGCGACATCTGGCACCCGCCGGCCGGCAACGACCTCGCCCAGCTGTTCGGGCGGGCCACCCGCAGCCTCGGCGCCGACCCGTGGGCGTCGGCGGCGGTCTCGATGAACCGCACCGAGGAGAACTCGTTCTTCGGCATCCCGCTGCTGGTCGCCGCCGCGGCGGTGGTCGCGGCGCTCTGGCGGCGCACGTCGGTGCAGGCCCTGGGCGCGGTCGTGCTGGTCGCGTGCTGGCTCTCGCTCGGAGAGGAGGTGCTGGTCAGGGGTCGCGCGACCGGCATCCCGGGGCCGTGGGCACTGCTCGACGGGCTGCCGGTGCTCGGCAACGTGCTGCCCACGCGCTTTGCGCTCATCGCCGTGCCCGCGTTGGGCGCGCTGCTCGCCCTCGGTATCGAGGAGGTGCGCCGGCTCACCAATCGGTACGCCCCCAGCGCCGGCACCGGCCTCGTGGTGGCCGGGTTAGCCGCGCTGCTGGTGCTGTTGCCGGTGCTGCCGACACCCCTCGTCGTCGACCAGAAGGCACCGATGCCGGCGTTCTTCAGCGACGGCACGTGGCGCGACTGGGTCGACGAGGGCGGGTCGGTGCTCGCAGCACCGGCGCCCTGGGTGGCCGACACCCGGGCCCTGGAGTGGCAGGCGCAGGCGCGCTGGGGCTTCCCGGTCGTCGCCGGCTACTTCGTCGGGCCCGACTCCACCACCGCGCATGGGGGACAGTACGGCGCCACCCCGAGCGCGCTGACGCAGTGGATGTCCGACATCACCCAGAGCGGGCAGGCCCAGGTGGCCGACGCCGCCCAGGTGTCCCAGTTCCGGGACGACCTGCGGGCCGGGCGGGTGGATGCCGTCGTGCTGCCCGACGCGCGCCCCGAGGCGCCGGTGCTGCTCAGCTCGCTGACGAGCGCCTTCGGCGCCCCGGTGCACACCGGCGGCGTCTACGTCTGGGACGTGCGGGAGGTGACCGATGGCGCTGGCTGAGGCGTCGAGGCAGGAGTCGCCACCGCGCCACACCCCCTTCACCTCCGCCGGGCGGCACGCCATCGGGGCGCGGGCCCTGCTGCACCCGGTGCGCACCCTCCTCATCGTCTACGTCATCTCGCGCGTGGTCTCGCTGCTGGCGATCTGGGTGGCCGCCACGTACTTCCAGAACCCCGCCGGGGTCGGGCACGTGGCGCCGGGCATCGGCGACATGTTCGGCCTGTGGGACGGCGTCTGGTACGAGCGCATCGTCCGCGACGGCTACCCGGTGCCACTGCCGGTCGACGCCGACACCGGCCGGGTCACTTACAGCGCCTGGGCGTTCTACCCGCTCTACCCCTACCTGGTGAAGGGGGTGATGCTCACCGGGCTGCCCTTCACCCTCGCCGGCGTGCTGCTCAACCTCGTGCTCGCGGGGGTCGCCGCGGTGCTCATCTGGGCGGTGCTGCGCTCCGGCGTGCACGCCGACCGGCAGCCGCAGCGGGAGCGGCTCGCCCTGGTGGCGGCCGGCCTGTGGTGCTTCTACCCGACCACGGCGGTGATGCTCAAGCCCTACACGGAGGCACTCGCGGTCGCGCTGGTGGCCGGCGCCCTGCTGCTGCTGGTCCGCCGCAGCTACCTGCTCGTCGCCCTGGTGGCACTGCCGCTGGGCTTCACTCGCGGCGTCGCCCCGGCGCTCGGCGCGGCCGCGCTCATCCACCTCGTCGTGCGCTGGCGCGAGGACCGCACCGCCGGCAGCACACCCCTGCAGGGACAGCGGGCCAGCGCCGGAGTCATGCTCGCGGCCCTCGCGGTGAGCGCCGTCGCCTGGCCGGTCGTGGCGGGCGTGGCCACCGGGGTGCCGACGGCCTTCTTCGACGTGCAGGCCGCCTGGGGGCAGCGCCCCGACAAGGGCCCCTTCGTGCTGTGGTTCGAGTGGGCCTGGTCGAGCAAGGGAGCCGCGGGGGTGCTCGTGCTCGTGGCGCTCGCCGCCACCTACGTCGCCCTCGTGCTGGGCCGGCACGGACGGTGGATCTGCATCGAGGCGCGGGCCTGGGCGCTGGCCTACCCGCTCTACCTGTTCGCCGTGGTGCGCCCGATCACCAGCATGTGGCGGTTCCTGCTGCTCGACTTCCCGCTGGCCGCTCTGCTGGCCTCGGTGGCAATGCGCACGGCCAACGGGCAGAGCGTCGTGCCGCACTGGCGCCGACGGGTGGCGGTCGTGCTGCTCGTCCTGGTCGCCGGGCTGTTCTGGTGGACCTGCTCCCTGCTGGTGTACACGCCGTGGGGGTCCTTCCCGCCCTGACCTGCGAGCAACGCACCCGCGGATTTCTCTCTGTCGCACCGCTACGGGATACTGGACACCTACACCCGGCAGTTCGGCGTCGGGCACCACGCGGCGCGCACACCCGCAGCCGGGGAGATGAAGGGATTCAGCCATGGCGGCAATGAAGCCGAGGACGGGTGACGGCCCGCTCGAGGTCACCAAGGAAGGTCGCGGCATCGTGCTGCGCATGCCCCTCGAGGGCGGTGGTCGCCTGGTCGTCGAGATGACGCCTGATGAGGTCCGTGCGCTCGGTGAGGCCATCGACAACTGCGAGGGCCTGTCCTGACCCGCACCTGATCACCTGAACGCAGGCCCCCGCCCACCGTGGCGGGGGCCTCGTCGTGCACGCGACGCCACCACACCGCCGGCAGTGGGTAGGGTCGCCGGGTGCCCCGTGACGACGTCATCCTGAGCCCCCGTACGTCCGCGTGGAGCGTGCGCGCAGACCTTCCGACCACGCTGGCCGCGGACGCGAAGCAGTCCACACTCGTCGCGCCGGTCGGCTCGGCTGATGACGGCCCAGCCAGAGCCGCCCTGAGCGCGCTGGGGCTCGACGCCGAGGCGGTGTCGGCCACCCACGAGCCGGCCACCACTGCAGGCACCGTCACCACGGTCGCCCTGGCCCCCGGCGCCCACGTGGTGCGGCGGGTCCTGCTCGTCGGGGTCGGCGACGGCTCGGACACCGCCTGGCGCGCGGCCGGGGCGGCTGTCGGGCGGGCGACCCGCGGCGCCGGCGAGGTGCTGCACGCGGTCGGCGGCACGGCATCCGGCGGTGCACTGGCGGCGTACGTCGAGTCCGTCGTGCTGGCCTCGTGGGCCTCCCCGCGCTGGACCCGTGACGGTGCGGTCGCCGGCTGCGAACCGGCCACCACGGCCACCGTCACCGGCACCGCGGATGCCGCGGCCGTGCGGCGTGCCGTGGCGCGCGCTCGCGCCCAGCTGCTCGCCCGGGGTCTGGCGGCGACCCCCTCCAACACCAAGAACCCCGCCTGGCTGGCCCGCCAGGCCACCACGGTGGCACGGCGCACCGGCCTGGAGCCGAGGGTGTGGGACGAGCGCCGGCTGCTGACCGACGGCTTCGGCGGCATCCTCGCGGTCGGCCAGGGCTCGGCCACGCCACCGCGCCTGGTGCGCCTCGACCACGAGCCGGCCGGTGCCACGGCCGCCACCCCCCGCGTGGTGCTGGTCGGCAAGGGCATCACCTTCGACACCGGTGGGCTGCAGGTCAAGCCCGGCGAGCACATGCTCGGCATGAAGACCGACATGTCCGGTGCTGCCATCGTGCTCGCCGTGCTCTCCGCGTGCCGCGAGCTCGAGGTGCCGGTGCGCGTGACCGGCCTGCTCGCCATCGCCGAGAACGCCGTCGGCGGCGGCTCCTACCGCCCCGGCGACGTCATCACGCAGTACGGCGGGCGCACCGTCGAGATCGGCAACACCGATGCCGAGGGCCGCATCGTCATGGCCGACGCGCTCGCCTACGCCGACGAACACCTCGACCCGGCCTGGCTGGTCGACGTCGCCACCCTGACCGGCGCCGCCCGGATCGCGCTCGGCAGGGCCCTGGCTCCCGTCTTCGCCACGGATGCCGGCCTCACCGACGCGCTGGTCGCCGCGGGGGCGACGACTGGTGAGACGCTCTGGCCGATGCCGCTGCCGGACGCCTACCGTCGAGCTCTCGACTCCGACGTCGCCGACCTCACCCACATCGCCCCCGGTGTGGGCGGCGGGGCGGTCACGGCGGCACTGTTCCTCCGCGAGTTCGTGGGCACGCGCCGCTGGGCGCACCTCGACATCGCGGGCACCGGGCGGTCGGACGTCGACGCCGGCAGCTCCGTCAAGGGAGCCACCGGGTTCGGGACACGACTGCTGCTGCGGTGGCTGGAGGAGATGGCATGAACGCGGGGTACGGGCTCACGGTGCGCTGGTCGCTCAAGGACGCCCCCGAGGATGCCGCCGACCAGCTGCGCGAGTACGTCGTCGGCACCTCGATCGCCCGGTTCATGTTCCTCGACGGCCTGGCCTTCAAGGTGTGGCGGATGCGGGAGGGGGAGTGGTTCGAGGGCACCTACGTCTTCGACAGCGAGCAGGACCGCAAGCTGTTCCGCGAGGGCTTCGAGCCGGGCGCGGCCAACGCCCCGGGCAGCACCATCATCGGGTCCTCGCCCGTGCTCCTGGAGGACTGGGAGGTCGTCGCGATCGCCGAGGGCCCGGCCGGGTTCCGCCGCGGCGCCGGCCCCGACGTCAGCTGACGGGGCGGCCCGGCATCCGGGTCAGCGCTTGACGGCCACCAGCAGGCCGTCGCTGACGGGGAGCAGCGCGGTGACCAGCTCGGCGTGGTCGCGCAGCGCCTTGCCCAGGTCGCGCAGGGTGCTGGTGGTGGCGTCGCGGGCGGCCGGGTCGGCGACCTGGTCGTGCCAGAGCATGTTGTCCATGACGAGCACGCCGCCCGGGCGCAGGAGCCGCACCGCGTGCTCGACGTAGACCGGGTAGCCGTCCTTGTCGGCGTCGATCACCACGAGGTCGTAGGCGCCGTCGGTCATGCGGGGCAGCACGTCACCGGCGGCCCCGGTGATCACCCGGGTGCGCTGGTGCGCGTAGCCGGCCTCGACGTAGGCCTCGCGGGCGGCGCGCTGGTGCTCGGCCGAGACGTCGATCGTCGTGAGGACGCCGTCGTCGGGCATGCCGGCGAGCAGCCACAGCCCGGAGGTGCCCGCTCCGGTGCCGATCTCGACGACGTGCCTGGCCTGCACCGCGGCCGCGACGAAGCGCAGCGCGGCACCGGCACCGGTGCCCACCGGGCTGGCGTCGCCGAACTCCATCCCACGCCTGCGGGCGGCCTCGACGACCTCCGGCTCGGGCATGAACTCCTCGGCGTAGGACCAGCTGGCCGGCTTGAGTTGGCTCATGGCGCCACCCTACGGCCCGAGGGCCCCGCCTTCACGGTGACACGGGTTCCCAGCGTTCGTTCAGGAAGACCGGGAACAATTCACACCACAGACGCGTATCGATGGGTGACATGAGCGCACCTGGTGAGGGAATGAGCCGATGACCACGACGTATGCCGCGACGAGCGGTGAGACGCCGGCTTCCGGTTGGGTGCCCCCGACCTGGGAGGAGGTCGTCGAGCAGCACTCCGCGCGGGTCTACCGGCTGGCCTACCGCCTCACCGGGAACGTGCACGATGCCGAGGACCTCACCCAGGACGTCTTCGTCCGGGTGTTCCGCTCGCTGCACACCTACCAGCCGGGCACCTTCGAGGGCTGGCTGCACCGCATCACCACCAACGTCTTCCTCGACAAGATGCGCCGCAAGCAGCGGATCCGCTTCGACGCGCTGTCCGACGAGTCCGCCGCCCGGCTGCCCGCGCGCGGCGCCGGCCCCGAGCAGACCTACCACGACGCCCACTTCGACGACGACGTGCAGCGTGCCCTCGACGCCCTGTCGCCCGACTTCCGCGCCGCCGTCGTGCTGTGCGACATCGAGGGGCTGTCCTACGAGGAGGTCGCGGCCACCCTCGGCATCAAGCTGGGCACGGTGCGCTCGCGCATCCACCGTGGGCGGGCCCAGCTGCGCGAGTCGCTCGCGCACCGCGCCCCGCAGCCCTCCACGACCACGACCCCCACCAAGAGCCGGGGCGGCATCATCCGTCGCCCCGCCGCAGGCGTCGTATGACCGACGCCATGCGCGTGGAGTGCCGGGGTGAGGAGCTGACGGAGTACGCCGCCGGCCGCCTGCCCCTGGACCGGCAGTGGGCGTGGGACCGTCACCTCGTCGCCTGCCAGCTCTGCGCCCAGGACGTCGCCCAGGAGCGCCGGCTGCGCAGCGCCCTCGCCGGTGCACCGTCGATGCCGGGTGACCTGCGCTCGAGCCTGCTGGCGCTCGGCGCTGCGCTCGCCACCGACCTCGGTCCGCGCCCCCTGCCCAGCGGCCACGAGCAGCTGGCGCTGCTGCACCCGTCGGCGCCCCCGTGCCACCGCAGCGCGCTCCGCGCCACCGTGGTGGCCGCCGCGGCGGCGGGGCTGTCCGCCGCCGCCGCATGGAGCCTCACCGTCGCGCCCCCGGTGGGCGCGCGCAGCGGGCTGTCCACCGCCACCGCGCCGGTGGCGTCGCCCGCGGTGGCCCCGACGCGGGCCGCCGGCGGCACCGTGTCCATCACGCAGGTGCGGCTGACCCAGACCGTGGTCGTCGGCCGCCTCGACGAACGGGCAGAATCAACGCCATGACCCGCGAGCACGAGCCCGGACGCGACGACTGGAGTCCGTGGGGCCGGCCCGACCCCGATGCCCCCGCCGGCGACAACGGCGCAGTGGCCCAGCCGACCAGCCCGGATGCCGGTGCGCCCGAACGCCCCGCCGAGGCAGCACAGACCACCGAGATCCCGCAGGGCCAGGAGCCCGGTGCCGCGCAGCCCCCGGCGTTCCAGCCGGCGCCGATCTGGGCCGACACCCAGGCGGCTCCGTCGCGACCGGCCGCCGACCCCTACGCCGCAGACCCGTACGCCGCAGACCCGTACGCCGCAGACCGCTACGGCACCGATCGGTACGCGTCCGGCCCGTACGCCGCCGACCGGTACGCCGCAAGCACCTCCGCCTACGACCCGTATGCCGCCGCACAGCCCGCCGGCACCGCGAGCGCCGGCCCGGCCTACCCGTCGTACCCCCCGCTCACCGCCACCAGCACCGAGCCGACGTCCGGCCGGCGCGGCCCCGGCTGGGGGGCGCTCATCGGCATCTCGCTCGCCGTCGCCCTGCTGGCCGGTCTGGTCGGTGGCCTGCTCGGTGGGGCGCTGGCCGACCGTGGCACCTCCTCCAACGGGTCCGGCCCCAACAGCGCTCCGGCGCCGAGCGTGGGGGCCGGCGCCACCGCACGCCCGAACGGCTCGGTCGCCAACATCGCCGCCCGGGCGACCCCGAGCGTGGTCACCCTGCGGGTCACCGGCGCCGACGGCTCCGGCACCGGGTCGGGGTGGGTCTTCGACGACATCGGGCACATCGTCACCAACAACCACGTCGTGGTGGGGGCGGCCGACGGCGGCAAGATCACCGTGGTGCTCGCCAATGGCCAGCAGGTGCCCGGCAAGGTCGTCGGGCGCGACGGCTCCTACGACCTGGCGGTCGTCAAGGTCGACCGCACCGACCTGGTGCCGCTCAACCTGGGTCGCTCCTCCGACGTCGTGGTCGGCGACGAGGTGATCGCGGTCGGTGCCCCGCTCGGGCTCGACTCCACCGTCACCGCAGGCATCGTCAGTGCGCTCAACCGCCCGGTCACCCCCGGCCCGGCCGACGACCAGTCCTACATCAACGCCATCCAGACCGACGCCGCGATCAACCCGGGCAACTCCGGTGGCCCGCTGCTCGACATGCAGGGCCAGGTCATCGGGGTCAACTCGGCCATCGCGACCGCGCCCGGCTCGTCCACCAGCGCGCAGAGCGGCAACATCGGGGTCGGCTTCGCCATCCCGAGCGACCAGGTGCGCACCACGGTGCAGCAGCTGATCAAGACCGGCAAGGCCGTGCACCCCGTCATCGGGGTCTACCTCGACTCGAGCTACACCGGTGAGGGCGTGCGCATCGCCGACCAGGGGCCCAACGGCGACCCGGCGGTCAACCCCAACGGTCCCGCCGACCAGGCCGGTCTCAAGGCCGGCGACGTCGTGGTCAAGTTCGAGGGCAAGCCGGTGTCCGAGGGGGGCGAGCTCGTGGTCGCCATCCGGGCCCGGGCCGTGGGTGACAAGGTGACGCTCACGATCCTTCGCGACGGCACCGAGCGGGATGTCACGATGACGCTCGAGGGATCGGCCGGGTGAGCACCGCTCGCGGGTTCGCCGCAGTGACGAGAGGACGGTGACGGCCCGGTGTTCGGTGTGAACGGTTGGGAGATCGTGCTGCTGGCCCTCATCGCCGTGTTCGTGCTGGGCCCGGACCGGATGCCGGAGTACGCCGCCAAGCTGGCGCACGGCATCCGCAAGCTGCGGGTCATGGCCGAGGGTGCCAAGGACCAGCTCAAGGACCAGCTGGGGCCGGAGTACGAGGAGATCAACTGGCGGCAGTACGACCCGCGCCAGTACGACCCGCGCCGCATCGTCAAGGAGGCCCTGCTCGACCCGCTCGACGAGGCGGTCGCACCGATCCGGGGCGAGATCGACTCGGTGCGCGGTGCGGTCAAGGGGCGCGACTCCGCCGAGGCGGCCGGCGCAGCGCTTGCCGCCGGGGGGCTCACAGCCGGCGGGCTCGCGGCCGGCGAGACGGCCGGCGCCACCGACGGCGGGCCCACCGGCATCTACGGCGCCTCGGACCGCCCGGCGGTCGTCGACCGGCGCAGCTGGGACCCCGACCGTCCGGTGCCCTGGGACACCGACGCCACCTGAGCGCTGCGGTCAGTGCCCGGTGCCGGCGAGCACGAGCTCGGCGGGGGTGGGCGGCACCGACGGGTTGTGGTCGTGGGTCTGCGCGGCCCCGCCCTCGCGAGCCAGGAAGCTGCCGAGCTCGGCGATCGTCGACATCAGCGGCGCAGGGAAGACCACGACGGTGTTCTTGTCGACGCCGATCTCGACCAGGCTCTGCAGGTTGCGCAGCTGCAGCGCGATCGGGTGCGCCATCATCGTGTCGCTCGCCTCGCCCAGTGCAGCGGCGGCCAGCGCCTCGCCCTCGGCGTTGATGATCTTGGCGCGCTTCTCGCGCTCGGCCTCGGCCTGACGGGCCATCGCCCGCTTCATGCTGTCGGGCAGCTGGATGTCCTTGAGCTCGACGAGGGTGACCTCGATGCCCCACTCGACGGTGGCGACGTCGAGGATCGAGCGGATGTCGAGGTTGATGGCGTCGGTCTCCGACAGGGTCTCGTCGAGGGTGTGCTGACCGACCACCTTGCGCAGGGTGGTCTGGGCGATCTGGTTGATCGCGGCGTCCGGGTTCTCGATGGCGACCACCGAGCGGATCGGGTCGACCACCTTGAAGTAGGCGACGGCCGAGACGTCGACGCTGACGTTGTCGCGGGTGATGATGCCCTGGCTCTGGATGGGCATGGTGACGATCCGCAGCGAGACGCGGTGCAGCACCTCGACGAACGGGATGATGAGGTGCAGCCCAGGATGCCGTGGACCGGTGACCTTGCCGAAGCGGAAGACGACCCCCTCCTCGTACTGCTTGACGACCTTGACGGACATCGAGAGCAGCGCGAGGAGCAGGACGGCGATCGCCACGAGGACGATGATGACGGTGGTGGACATGGTGGCTCGATCCGGGCCCCGGGGGGCCGTGGTGGAGAGCCGGGGGCTGGTGCCGGACGAACCCGGCCCTGCGCACCCTCGGATGCCTCCGAGTCTACGCCCGCACCGGCGAGCGCCCTACGCGGCGGCGGTCAGCGCCCGGCCGGGGTGAGGCCGAGCGACCGGCCGGCCAGGCCACGCGCGCGCGTGCCGAGGCCCTTGGCGATGCCGCGCAGCGCGACGGCGGCGGGGGAGTCGGGTTCGCCGAGCACGACCGGCATCCCCGAGTCGGCACCGATCCGCAGGCGGGTGTCGAGCGGGATCTGGCCGAGCAGCGGCACGTCGGCGCCGATGGCGCGGGTCAGCGACGCGGCGACGTCCGCACCACCACCGGAGCCGAAGATCTCCTGGCGCGAGCCGTCGGGCAGCTCGAGCCAGCTCATGTTCTCGATGACGCCGGCCACCCGCTGGTGGGTCTGCAGCGCGATCGCGCCGGCCCGCTCGGCGACCTCGGCGGCCGCCTGCTGCGGGGTGGTGACGACGAGGATCTCGGCGCCGGGGATGAGCTGGGCGGTCGAGATGGCGATGTCGCCGGTGCCGGGCGGCAGGTCGAGCAGCAGCACGTCGAGGTCGCCCCAGAACACGTCGGCGAGGAACTGCTGGAGCGCGCGGTGCAGCATCGGCCCACGCCAGACGACCGGCTGGTTGCCGGGCACGAACATGCCGATCGAGATGACCTTCACGTCGTGGCTGAGCGGCGGCAGGATCATGTCGTCGACCTGCGTCGGCCGGCCGGTGACACCGAGCATGCGGGGGATGGAGAAGCCGTAGATGTCGGCGTCGACGACGCCCACCCGCAGTCCCTGCTGGGCGAGGGCGGCCGCGAGGTTGGCGGTGACCGACGACTTGCCGACGCCGCCCTTGCCGGACGCCACGGCATACACCCGGGTGAGGGAGCCGGCCTTGGCGAAGGGCACCTCGCGCTCGGCGGTGCCGCCGCGCAGCATGGTCTTGAGGTTGGCCCGCTGCTCGTCGCTCATCACCCCGAGGGTGACGGTGACGCCCGTGACGCCCGGAACCTTGCCCAGGGCCGCCGTGGTGTCGTTGGTGAGGGTGTCCTTGAGCGGGCAGGCCGCCACCGTGAGCAGGATCGTGACGGCGACGTGGCCGGCGTCGTCGGCGGAGACGCTCTCGACCATGCCGAGCTCGGTGACCGGCTTGCGGATCTCGGGGTCGATGACCGTTGCGAGGGCGGCGTGCAGGGCGTCGGGGCTGACCTGTGGCATGCCCCCAGTCTAGGTCGGCGAACCGGGGCCCTCGTCCGCGGCCGAGCCGGCGCGGGCGGCCGACGCCTCTTGGGCCGCCTCGAGCTCCTCGCGCCGCGCCAGCACCAGGCCGCGCTCCTCGAGCTCGTCGAGCAGGTCGCGCAGCTCTCCGCGCACGAAGTCGCGGGTCGCCTGGTCGCGCAGGGCGATGCGCAGGGCGGCGACCTCGCGGGTGAGGAACTCGGTGTCGGCGAGGTTGCGCTCGTCGCGGCTGCGGTCCTGCTCGAGCGCCACCCGATCGCGGTCGGCCTGGCGGTTCTGCGCGAGCAGGATCAGCGGGGCGGCGTAGGAGGCCTGCAGGCTGAGGATCAGCGTGAGGAAGATGAACGCGTAGGGGTCGAAGCGCAGGTCCTTGGGCGCCAGGGTGTTCCAGAGCAGCCAGCCGGCGACGACGAGGGTCATCCCGATGAGGAAGTACGGGGTGCCCATGTAGCGGGCGAACTTCTCCGAGAGCACCCCGAAGGACTCCTCGGTGAACAGGCTCGGCGGGTTCCAGCGGCGACGGCCCTCGCGGGGCTGGTCGATGCGGGGCCGGCGATCGCGCTCAGCCACGGCGCACCACCTCGGGGGTCACGACGTCGTGGCGCTCCTCGCGCCAGTCCTCGGGAAGGATGTGGTCGAGCACGTCGTCGACGGTGACCGCGCCGAGCAGGTGGCCCTCGGCGTCGACGATGGGCAGCCCGACCAGGTCGTAGGTGGCCAGCATCCGGGCCACCTGGCCCAGGGTGGCGTCGGGCGCGAGCGGCTCGACGTCCTTGTCGAGGATGCCGCCGATCGACGCGTGCGGCGGCTCGCGCAGCAGCCGCTGGATGTGCACCATGCCCAGGTAGCGGCCGGTGGGCGTCTCGAGCGGGGCGCGGCAGACGAAGACGGTGCAGGCCAGCGCGGTCGACAGCTCGGCCCGGCGCACCACGGCCAGCGCCTCGGCGATCGATGCCTCCGGGCCCAGGATGACCGGCTCGGTGGTCATCAGGCCGCCGGCGGTGTTCTCGTCGTACGTGAGCAGACGGCGCAGGTCGGCGGCCTCGTCGGGCTCCATCTTCTGGAGCAGCTCCTCCTGGCGCTCCTTGGGCAGCTCGGCGAGCAGGTCGGCGGCGTCGTCGGGCTCCATCGCCTCGAGCACGTCGGCGGCCCGGCCCACCTCGAGCCCGGCGAGGATCTCGACCTGGTCGTCCTCGGGCAGCTCCTCGATGACGTCGGCGAGGCGCTCGTCACCGAGCGCCGCGGCGACCTCGGCACGCCGGCGGGGGGTGAGGTCGTGGATGACCTCGGCGAGGTCGGCCGGCTTGAGGTCTTGGTAGGCCTCGAGCAGGCGCACGGCGCTCTGTGCCTCGGTGGGCTCGCGCAGGCCCACGACGGCGTCGATCGGCACGAGCAGCGTCTCGCCGCGGCGGCGGCCGAGCCGGCTCAGGCCGCTGCGTCCGTTGCGACCTGCTCCGGTGCGCACGAACGCGCGGGCCACGGCCCAGCCACGGGTGCCGAGCTGCTCGATGCCGACGTCCTCGACCGTGGCGTCGACGACCTCGCCCTCGTCGGTGCGGACCTGCACGGCCCGCTCGAACAGCTCGGCCACCACGAGGGTCTCGTTGCCGCGCTGCTCGAAGCGGCGCATGTTGACCAGCCCGGTGGTGATGACCTGGCCGCCCTCGACCGAGGTGACCCGGGTCATCGGCACGAACACCCGGCGGCGCCCCGGCACCTCGACGACCAGGCCGATGACCCGGGGGCGGGTGCGGGCCAGGCCGAAGGTGACGACGACGTCACGGACGCGGCCGACCTGGTCACCGAGCGGGTCGAAGACGCTGAGCTCGGTCAGTCGGCCGACGAAGGCGCGGGTCGGCGTGCTCACCGGGACAGGCTATCGGGGCGAGGCGTGCGGCCCGGGCGCCTCGCGGGCGGCGTCAGCCGCGGTTGTTGCGGCGGGCGCCGGCCCGCCCGCCCCAGTGCCAAGGCCGCCACCCGATGGTCGCCGTGGCGGTCGGCCGGACCGGCGCCACCCCCGACCCGTCGCTGTACGACCCCGGCCCCTCGACCAGGCGTCCGTGGGGCGTCAGCACGTGGATGGTGCACGAGTGCCGCCAGCGCTCCGCGGTGTCACCCATGGCGTTGAGCCGCTCGGGGCGCAGCACGTCGACCGCGGCGTCCCACGCGGCATCCTCGGGGCTGAGCTCGCGGGCCGTGGCGTGCACGGTGATCAACCGCCCGCCGGTGTCCTTGCTGCGCAGGATGAGCTCGACCTCGTCGGGCAGCCAGGGCAGCGACTGCTCGCCGGGGCCCGACACGACGTAGGCCGCAGGCCCGGTGCCCCGGTCGTCGCCGTCGTCGTGCCACACGTGCCAGACGGGGTGGCTCCTGCCGTCGGGCAGGCGCACCCAGAGCAGGCCGCTCTTGCTGGCCGCCTCGTGGATCAGCCGCGTGACGTTGACGGATGCCGGTGCCGTCGCCTCCGGCGCCTCGGCTGGGGTGGGCGTGGTCGCCGGACGCTGCGTGGTGGCTGTGCCGGGCTGCTCCTCGCTCACAACCGCACTCTCCCACACCTGGTCGCCGACGCGCCCCGTGCGGCGACCGCGCGGTATCGGTCACACCGTGACGTGGCTCATGCGACGTGCGCCTCTCGCGCTGCTAGCGTCCCCGGCAGACCGCTCCGCCCCCGACCAGCCCGACGAGAGGCTCCCGCATGCGCAGCGCCAAGGACTTCTTCACGCCCCTCGCAGTGGGTGCGCCCGCCCCGGTGCGCGAGGTACCGGCCCGGCCCAGCCGGATGATCCACTTCGTCGACCCGAGCAACCCAAAGATGGCGGCGAAGGTGCCCCAGCTCGTGGGCTCCGTCGACGTGCTGCTGGGCAACCTCGAGGACGCCGTCAAGGCCGAGAACAAGGAGGCCGCCCGCGCCGGGCTGGTCGAGATCGCGCGCAGCACCGACTTCGGTGAGCACACCCAGCTCTGGACCCGGATCAACTCGCTCGACTCCCCGTGGGCGCTCGACGACCTCACCACCCTGGTCACCGAGATCGGCGGCCGGCTCGACGTCGTCATGGTGCCCAAGGTGCAGGGTCCCGAGGACATCCACTACGTCGACCGGCTGCTCGCCCAGCTCGAGGCGCGTGCGGGCCTGACCCGGCCGATCCTGGTGCACGCGATCCTCGAGACCGCCCGCGGCATGGCGAGCGTCGAGGAGATCGCCGGCGCCAGCCCGCGGATGCAGGGCATCAGCCTTGGCCCCGCCGACCTCGCGGCCGACCGCCGGATGAAGACCACGCGCGTCGGGGGTGGTCACCCGGGCTACCTGGTGCGCCAGGACCCGGTCGCCGGCGACATCACGGGGGAGCGAGCGACCTACCAGCAGGACCTCTGGCACTACACGATCGCGCGGATGGTCGACGCCTGCGCGATGCACGGCATCTTCCCGTACTACGGGCCGTTCGGTGACATCGCCGACGTCGTCGCCTGCGAGGACCAGTTCCGCAACGCCTTCCTGCTCGGCTGCGTCGGCACCTGGACCCTGCACCCGGCGCAGATCGCCATCGCCAAGAAGGTCTTCAGCCCCAGCGCCGACGACGTCGCGCACGCGCGCCGGGTCAAGGCGGCCATGGGTGACGGCACGGGCGCGGTGATGCTCGACGGGAAGATGGAGGACGACGCCAGCCTCAAGCAGTGCCTCGTCATCCTCGAGCTCGCAGAACGGCTGTCGGCCAACGACCCCGAGCTGGCCGCCCTGTACGCCGGTGACGCGGCCCCGGGCGGGGAGGCGGGCGCGTGAGCCTCGACACGGCGTACCGGCCCCGCCGCTCGGTGCTCTACATGCCGAGCAACAACGAGCGCGCCCTCGAGAAGGCGAAGACCCTCCCCGTCGACGCGCTGATCCTCGACCTCGAGGATGCCGTGGGTCCCGACCACAAGACGGAGGCTCGCGAGAACGCCTGCGCAGCAGCGGCATCCGGGAGCTACGGCACGCGAGAGGTGACGATCCGGGTCAACGGCAGCGGCACCGCCTGGCACGACGACGACCTGGCGGCCGCCTGCGCGGCCGGGCCCGACGGCATCGTGGTGCCGAAGGTCGACAGCGCCGACGAGGTGCGTTCGCTGGTCGCGGCCATGGAGCGGCACGGCGCCCCGGCCCGCACCCGGTTGTGGGCCATGGTCGAGACGCCGACGGCGGTGTTCGACGTCGGCGAGATCGCCTCGGCCTCACCTCGGCTGGCCGCGCTGGTCATCGGCACCAACGACCTGGTCAAGGAGCTCGGCGCCCGCCACGTGCCGGGACGCGCGCCCCTGCTGACCGCGCTGTCGCTCGCCCTGCTGGCCGCCCGGCGGTCGGGCGTCGCCATCCTCGACGGCGTCTACAACGACGTCAAGGACCTCGACGGCTTCGAGGCGGAGTGCCGGCAGGGCCGCGACCTCGGCTTCGACGGCAAGACCCTGATCCACCCGGGCCAGGTCGAGCCGTGCAACGCGGTGTTCGCGCCCTCGGCGGAGGAGGTCGAGGAGGCCCACGAGGTCCTGGCCGCCTGGGATGCCGGCGCCGGTGCCGGTGTCGTGACCCACCGGGGCAGAATGGTGGAGAACCTCCACGTCGAGATCGCCCGCAAGGTGATCGCGACCGACGAGGCGATCCGGTCCCGGGGCTGATGCCGCGGGGTCGGGCACGAGGCTAACGAGTCGGTCACGACCGGCGCGTCGAGTGGCGCAGACCGCCCACGTCCCGTCTTGTGGGTGGCTGGTGGACGCAACCGGAGCACGAGAGCGAGCTGGAACCTGATGGGTCGGACCACGATCACGCGTACGGCGAGCGCCGGTGCCGCCCTGACGGCTGCCGCGGTGCTGCTCGCCGGGTGCGGCACCTGGGTGCCCGGTCGCGGCACCCCGGTGGCCGCGGGGGCGGCGACCACGTCGCAGGCTGCCACCTCGGCGCCGGGCGAGAGCCCCACCCCCGTCCCGCAGACCCCCACCGAGGCCCCCTTGCCCAGCACGTCACCGGCGGCCACCCAGACTCCGTCGTCGACCCCCACGCCTCCGGCGCCCACCCCCACCACGACACCGACCACGAAGCCCACGCCCACGCCGAAACCCACCTCGACACCGACACCGAAACCGAAACCGACGCCCGAGACCAACCTGGTTCTCGGCGACTCCGGCCCGAAGGTGCTGGCGATGCAGCTGCGGCTCAATAACCTCGGCTACTGGCTCGGCACTCCCGACGGCTCCTTCGGGTCGCTGACCCAGCAGGCCGTCTGGGCCCTGCAGAAGTCCGCGGGCCTGCAGCGCGACGGCGTCGTCGGGCCCAAGACGATGAAGGCGCTCGAGGGCGGCACGCGTCCCAGGGCCACGTCGAACGGTGACGGGGTCGAGATCGACATCGACCGGCAGATCCTGCTCGTCGTGCGCGGTGGCGAGGTGCGCACCATCCTCAACACCTCGACCGGCAGCGGCAGGGAGTACACCTCCACCGCCGGCAACCAGGCCATCGCGCGTACCCCCCGGGGCCACTACAAGGTCTACCGCGCCGTCGACGGCGAGGTCACCAACTCCCTCGGAACACTGTGGCGGCCCAGGTTCTTCAACAGCGGCATCGCCGTGCACGGCTCGGGCAACATCCCGCCTTACCCCGACTCGCACGGGTGCGCCCGGCTCACCAACGCCGCGATCGACATGATCTGGGCGAACAAGCTGATGCCCATCGGCAGCCGCGTCGTCGTCCGGTGACGCCGCCCGACCCCGTCGCCGAGGCGTCGCACCTGACGGCCCGCTTCTGGCGCACCCGGCGGTCGGCGGCCTTCGCCGGCATCGCCTTCGCCGTGCTGCTGCTCACCGCCATGACGATGATGCGCCTGGCCCTGCTCGACGACAGCATGGCCACGCTGCAGTCGGATGCCATGAACCGTCGCCTGATCGGCTGGTCGCTGCACCTGGTGCCGTTCGCCGGCATCGCCTTCCTGTGGTTCATCGGAGTGGTGCGCGAGCAGCTCGGCGAGGTCGAGGACAAGCTCTTCTCGACGGTGTTCCTCGGCAGCGGCCTGCTCTTCCTGGCGATGCTGTTCTCCGGGGCGGCCGCCACGAACAGCATCCTCGAGCTCGCCGGCGGGCCCAACCCGGATGCCGCGCTCTTCGCCTTCGGCCGCGGGAGCACCCAGACGCTGATCTCGGTCTACGCCATGCGGATGGCCGCGGTCTTCACCCTGTCGGTGAGCACGGTCGGCATCCGGGCCGGTGCGCTGCCGCGCTGGGTGTCCTACCTCGGGTACGCGAGCGCGCTGGTGCTGCTGCTGGCCGGGGGCGAGCACAAGTGGACCCAGCTGCTGTTCCCGCTGTGGGTGCTGCTGGTCAGCGTGGTCATCCTGCTCACCCGGCCCCCTAACCGCTCCGGCACTCCCGACCCGACTCCCTGACGCAGCGTCAGCGGGCGTTGCCCACCGCGTCGCACGGCGGCTCGACGGTCAGGCCGAGCGACGCGGTCTCGCTGACGATGATGCGCAGGGAGCGCTCCATGGCGGTGGGCTGCAGCTGCCCGATGCCCTCGCCGTGCGGGTTGTCGAAGCAGCCCCGCAGCAGCATGAGCACGGTGATGACGGCCGCGACGCTGCCCATCAGCACGGACTGGGTCACCGCCGACTACGCACTGTCGGCGAAGAACAGCATGAAGCCGAACAGCGCCGCGGCTGTGCGGAACATCTCGGCGCCCCACAGGTTCATCGAGTCCTGCAGCCGACCGCCGGCCACGGCGTTCCACTCGCTGCCGACCACGGCGCGGCCGTAGCAGATGGGCTGCCCGGTGAGCTGCTTCGACGAGCCGGCCGGCATCAGCTGGGCGGTCTGCACCATCTGGGCGACCAGCGTGGCCTCGCTCTCGGCCCCGGACCGGGTGTCGTCGGTCACCGTGACGAAGGTGGAACCGCCGGGTGGTCCTCAGCCGTCCTCGCCCGGGTAGACCACACCGACCTGGCGGCGCACCTCGTCCATGGCGGCCATCACCCGCCGGGTGGCGTCCCAGGGCATCGACCAGGTCTCGAGCCGCCCGGCCTCCAGGGCCTGGGCCACCTCGGCGGCCTCGAACCGGAACCCGTGCGTCGACACCTCGGGCACGTACTCGTCGAGCACGGTGTCGTCGGGGCCGACGAGCCGCACCGCGCTCGCGACGTGGTAGAACCGGCCCTCGACCTCGAGCCGCGCCCGCGTGCCCACCACCCGGGCCGGGCACGCGGTCGCCCCGGCCATCGAGCACCACAGCTGCGTTTGCTCGCCGCCCGGGCCGCGGGCGCTGATCGTCGTGGTCGCGTCGACCCCGAGGTCGGTCAGGGTGCCGTGGGCGGTGATGCCGTCGAGCCCGCCGAGCACGTGGTCGGCGAACGAGATGGGGTAGACGCCGAGGTCGAGCAGCGCGCCACCGGCGAGCTCGGGCTGCGACATCCGGGCCGGGCCGTCGGGCCAGAGCAGCTGGCCGTGGTCGGCGTCGACCACCACGATGTCACCCAGCGTGCCCGCCTCGATGGTGCGCCGGATGACGTCGTAGTGGGGGAGGTAGCGGCTCCACATCGCCTCGGCCGCGAGCAGCCCTGCGGCAGAGGCGGTCTCGAGCACCTCGTCGGCCTCGCGCAGGCTGCGGGTGAAGGCCTTCTCCACGAGCACCGGCTTGCCCGCGCGCAGGGCGAGCAGCGCGTGCTCGTGGTGCTCGCTGTGCGGGCTGGCGACGTAGACGGCATCCACGTCGGCGTCGGTCACGAGGTCGGCGTACGACCCGTGGGCCCGCTGCACCCCGTGCCGGTCGGCGAACTCCCGGGCGCGGTCGAGCGACCGGGAGCCGACGGCGACCACCCGCGAGCGGGTGCCCTCGTGCACGGCATCCGCGAAGACGTTGGCGATCCCGCCGGGGCCCAGGACGCCCCAGCGGATGGCCGGCGCCTCCATCGGGTCGGGGACGGTGGGGGCGGCGAGGGCGAGGGGTGCGGACGGCATACGACGCAGCGTAGGCGGTCCGGCCCCCTCAGAACCGGGCGGTCGCCTCCGCCACCAGGTCGCCGACGAGCTCACCAGGGTCGACGTCGAGCCCCTTGCGCACGAACCAGGTCGCCATCGTCGTGGCGTCGCGCTCAAGGAAGTCGAACCCCTGCGGGTTGCCGATGACGTCGACGATCTGCGGCCAGTCGATGATGACGAGGCGCTCGTCGTGCAGCAGCACGTTGTACGGCGAGAGGTCGCCGTGCGACCATCCGTGGTGCGCCAGGGTGAGCATCGCCGCGCGCAGCTGCTCGAACAGCTCGGCGAGCAGGCCGGGCTCGGGCCGGGTCGACACCAGGCGCGGGGCCGCGACCGGGGTGTCACCCGAGAGGTCGCCGACGAACGACATCAGCATCTCGCTCTCGTCGAGCTGCACGGGGTAGGGCACCGGGAGGTCGAGCTCCCAGAGCCGGCCGAGGGCGTCGAACTCGGCGGCCGCCCACTGTCCGGCGATGACCTGCTTGCCGAAGTCGGTGCGCCGGGCCATCGCCCGCATCTCGCGGCTCTTGCGCACCCGACGCCCCTCGAGGTAGCCGGCGTCGCGGTGGAAGAGGCGGTGGTCGCCGCTGCGGTAGCGCTTGGCGGCCATCGTGCTGACCCGGTCGGTGCCCGGCACCCAGCGCCGCAGCACGTGGACGTCGGCCTCCTTGCCGGTCTTGAGCACGCCGAGGTCGCTCTCGACCGCGCCGAGCTCGGTGATCACCCAGCCGGGGCGGGGCTTCGGGCCGTGGGTCGCGCCGTCCCAGGAGGACCAGCGGTCGCCGTCGGGAGGTGCGTCAGGTGAGGTGTCGATCGAGAAGAGGGCCTGCTTCGCGGGCAGGTGGAACGGCTGGTGTGCCACGGAGGTGCTCCTGGGGAAGAACGGAAGGGGAGGGCTGGGTGAGGGCCCGGACAGTCGTGGACATGTCGGCCTCCTTCTCTTCTCGTCCCGGTTCGGGGCGTGGCACGACGGCGGATGCCGTTCGTTCGCCACCAGCGTGGCGCACCGGCGCGTCGGACCGCCACTGGATTTCCGGTCAGCCCAGGCGCTCCACCCGGGCGAGCACCGGGTCGGTGGGGAAGAGCGTGATCAGCGAGCTGACGTCGAGCTGGTCGGTGTCGGCCAGCGAGGTGACCCGGTGCTGGCGGAGGACCAGCGCCAGGGCCAGGGTCGCCTCGACCATCGAGAAGTGCTGGCCGATGCAGGCCCGCGGGCCGCCGCCGAACGGCATCCACGCGTAGCGGTGCGCCGGCTCGTGGCGCGGGCCGTGCCCGGTGAAGCGGCTGGGGTCGAACACGTGCGGGTCGGCCCAGAAGTCGGGGTGCCGGTGGATGGTCCACGGCGCGACGACGACGTTGGCCCCCGCCGGCACCCGGTGACCCATCAGGTCGTCCTCGGCGACGGTGAGCCGGCCCAGGATCGGTGCCGAGGGGTAGAGCCGCATGGCCTCCTTGAGCACGGCCGTGGTGAGCGGCAGCCGGGCGATGTCGGTCGCGGTGGGGGAGGTGTCGCGGAGCACGTCGCGCACCTCGACGCGCACGGCATCCTGCACGTCCTGGTGACGGCCGAGCAGGTGCAGCGCGAAGGTGAGCGCGATGGCCGTGGTCTCGTGGCCGGCCATCAGGAAGAGCAGCACCTGGCTGCGCACCTCCTCGTCGCTCATCCGCTCGTCGCCGTCGCGCGCGGCCAGCAGGAGGGTGAGCAGGTCGCCCTCACCGGTGGTGCGCCCCTCGCGGCGGGCGGTGACGATGCCGTCGCAGACGCCGAAGAGCTCGTCGCGGGCCGCCCGTCCGCGGCGCACCCGGCGGGTGGGGATGCCGGCCGGGAGCCGCACCGCCCCCAGCCCGCGCCGCAGGATGGTGTCGGACACGATGGGGAACGAGTGGCGCACGTGCGGCAGGACGTCGTCGGCGGCGTCGCCGAAGAGGGCGGCGAGCACCACCCGCAGGGTGAGCCGCTGCATCTGCAGGCCGAGGTCGACGGTGGGGGAGCCCTCGGTGTCGGACGGCGCGGTGCCCGACGGCGCGGTGCCCGACGGCGCGGTGTCCCACTCGGCCACGACGGTCTCGATCTCGCGGACCATGTGCTCGGCGTAGCCGTCGACGGACTGCTTGGTGAACAGCGGCTGCAGGAAGCGCTTCTGGCGGGTCCAGTCCGCACCCTCGGCCGTGAGCAGGCCCGGCCCCAGCCACCGGGCGATCTCGTCGTGCACCTGGTCCTGCTTGGAGTAGGCCCGCCACGAGCTGCCGGACAGCACCCGGGCGGCGCCGTCGGGGTGGTGCACCCACCACACGTCACGGCTCGACCCGGGCGGCCCGACCGTCATGTGCACGAGGTCGCCGTGCCGGCGCCACATGCTCTCGGCGTAGTCGACCGCGTTGCGCCGCAGGCCCAGGATGGGCGCGAACCGGCCACCGACGACGGGTGGGGCGGGCGCGGTGGGCGGGGCCTGCGTGCTGGCTGCCGGAGTCATCGCTCCATGGTGACCCCGGGGGCCCGGTGCCGTCGAGGGGTGGTGTCCGCCCGGGGTGGGAGGACTCACACCGCCGCCGGGTGCAGCGGCGCGGAGCCCGACGGCATACTCGGGAGGCAGACCCAACCCCCAGCCGAAGGCGGCGATCCCGCATGTCCCGACTCCAGACCACGGACGGCCTCACCGAGGAGCAGCACGAGCTGATCAAGCTGGTTCGCGAGTTCGTGAACGAGCAGATCATCCCGGTCGCGACGGCGCTCGAGCACCAGGACGAGTACCCGACCGACATCGTCGAGGGCATGAAGGAGATGGGGATCTTCGGCCTGATGATCCCCGAGGAGTACGGCGGCCTGGGCGAGTCGCTGCTCACCTACGCCTTGGTGGTCGAGGAGATCGCGCGGGGCTGGATGTCGGTGAGCGGCATCATCAACACGCACTTCATCGTCGCCTACCTGATCCTGCAGCACGGCACCGAGGAGCAGAAGCAGCGCTACCTGCCTCGGATGGCGACCGGCGAGGTGCGCGGGGCGTTCTCGATGTCCGAGCCGGGGATGGGCTCCGACGTCGCGGCGATCCGCGCCAAGGCGGTGCGCGACGGCGACGAGTGGGTGCTCACCGGCCAGAAGATGTGGCTGACCAACGGCGGGTCGTCCAACCTCGTGGCCGTGCTGATGCGCACCGACCTCGGCGAGAGCGACAGCCCGTACAAGAACATGTCGACCTTCCTCATCGACAAGACGGCCGGCTTCGGCGAGACGGCCCAGGGCGTGACCGTGCCCGGCAAGATCGAGAAGATGGGCTACAAGGGCGTCGACACCACCGAGCTGATCATGGAGGGGCACCGCACCACCGACGCCCAGCTGCTCGGCGGCCTGCCCGGCAAGGGCTTCTACCAGATGATGGACGGCGTCGAGGTGGGCCGGGTGAACGTGGCGGCGCGCGCCTGCGGGCTGTCGATGCGGGCGTTCGAGCTGGGCATCGCGTACAGCCAGCAGCGCGAGACGTTCGGCAAGAAGATCGCCGAGCACCAGGGCATCCTGTTCCGCCTGGCCGACATGGCGACCATGGTGGAGGCGAGCCACCAGATGATGGTCAAGGCTGCCCGGCTCAAGGATGCCGGCGAGCGCAACGACCTCGAGGCCGGGATGGCGAAGTACCTCGCCTCCGAGAACTGCGCGAACGTCGTCGAGCAGAGCTTCCGCATCCACGGCGGTTACGGCTACTCCAAGGAGTACGAGATCGAGCGGCTCTACCGCGAGGCCCCGATGCTGCTGATCGGCGAGGGCACCGCCGAGATCCAGAAGATGATCATCGGCCGTCGGCTGCTGGAGGACTACCGGGCCAGGTGACCCGCGCGTCGGCCCCGGGCGGCTCGGGGATAATGGGGGGCATGAGCACCCAGCCCATGCGCCCGGGCCTGCGCGCCGCCCTCTCGCTCGAGTACCCCATGTCGCTCGGGGTCTACGACTCCTACGAGGAAGCCCAGAAGGCTGTCGACTACCTCTCCGACCACGAGTTCCCGGTGCAGGACCTCCTCATCGTGGGCACCGACCTCAAGCAGCTCGAACGGGTCACCGGCCGGCTCACCCGCGGGCGGGTCATCGGTGCGGGCGCCTTGTCCGGCGCCTGGCTGGGCCTGTTCGTCGGCGTGATCTTCGCGCTGTTCGACCCCAGCGGCTTCAACATCATCAGCGTCATCGCGACCGTCGCCTTCGGTGCGGTGTTCGGCATGATCTGGGCGGCGGTGGGCTACCGGTTCACCCGCGGGGAGCGCGACTTCACCTCGGTGAGCCAGGTCGTCGCCGCCAAGTACGAGGTGCTGTGCGAGCACAAGCACGCGCAGCGCGGCCGCGAGATGCTCGTCGAGATGGACCCGATGCGCGCGGCCCAGCAGGAGGTGCGCCGCGCCCAGGAGGCCGAGCGGTCCAGGCAGGCGCAGCACCCGCCGCCGCAGCAGCCCCAGCGGCCCCAGCCGCCGCCGCCAGCCGGCTGAGCCGGCCTCAGCCCTTGACCGCCCCGGAGGTCAGGCCCCGCACGAAGAACCGCTGGAGCGAGAAGAACACGATCATCGGCACGATCATCGAGATGAAGGCCGCAGCCGTCAGCAGCTCCTTCCCCTGGCCCTGGGTGCCCAGCAGCTGCTGGACCTGCACAATGACGGTGGCGTTGCCGGAGTTGAGGAACAGCTTGGCGATGAGCAGGTCGTTCCACACCCAGAGGAACTGGAGCGTCGCGAAGGCCGCCATGGCCGGTACGGCCATCGGGGCCACCAGCTTCCAGAACGTCTGGTAGTGGCTGCACCCGTCGACCTTCGCCGACTCGACCACGCTGACCGGCAGCGTCGCCATGTAGTTGCGCAGGGTGTAGAGCGCGAGCGGCATCCCGAAACCGGTGTGCAGCAGCCAGACCGAGATGTACTGCCCCGAGATGCCCAGCCCCTCGGGCCCGAGGACGTCGAGCATCGGCTGGAACGCGACCTGGATCGGCACGACGAGCAGCCCGACGATCACGATGAAGATCACGTCCTTGCCGCGGAACTCCATGAACGTGAAGGCGTAGGCCGCGAAGGCCGCGAACATGATCGGCAGGATCGTCGCCGGGATCGCGACGACGATGCTGTTGAGCAGGCCGGTGCCGATGTCCGACCCCTCGAACACCTTGCGGTAGTTCTCAGTGGTCCAGCCGGCGCCGAACGGGTTGAACACGGCCGTCCACCAGCCCGAGGACGCGGCTGCGTCGCGGGTGCGGAAGGACGTGACGAGGAGCCCGATGGTGGGGATCGTCCACAGCACGACGAGCACCGTCACCGTGACGATCGAGAAGACGCTGCGCGGCCGGCCGTCCTTCATCAGTGTGCGGCTCATCGGTTGGCCTCCTCGGCACGGAAGTGGCGGACCTGGTAGATGAGTACCGGGACGACCGCGAGCAGGAGGATGACGACGATCGCGGTGGCTCGCCCGGCCTGGCTGTTCGCGAAGAGCTCGTTGAAGAACAGGTTGGCGATGACGTTGGACTTGAAGCGTCCGTTCGTCATGACGTAGACGATGTCGAACACCTTGAGGACGAGGATCAGCACGGTGATGAAGACCGTGATGATCGTGCCCTTGATCTGCGGGATGATGACCTGGAAGAAGATCTGCACCTCACCGGCGCCGTCGATCCGCGCCGCCTCGATGGTGTCCTCGGGCACGCCCTTGATGGCCGAGGACAGCAGGATCATCGCGAACCCCACCTGCAGCCAAATGAGGATCACCATCATCAGGAAGGAGTTGAGCCGCGCCGTGGAGATGTTGAGCCAGGTCTGGGGCTCGCCGCCGAAGGCGACCCAGATCGCGTTGAGCAGCCCGGTCTGCGGCGTGCCGGGGTTGTCGTAGGCGTAGATGAGGCCCCAGATGGCAGAGGCGCCGACGAAGGAGATCGCCATCGGCAGGAAGATGAACGACTTCGACACCTTCTCGCCCTGGGCGGTGAGCTTGTCGGCGAGCACGGCGACGACCACGCCGAAGACGACGGTGACGGCCGGGACGACGATGATCCACAGGACGTTGTTGACGATCGACTGCCAGAACTCGGGGTCGCTGAAGATGAACCGGTAGTTCTCCAGCCCGACGTAGGCGGTGCTGTCCGCGTTCGCGAACGAGTAGTTGATCGTCTGGATCGTCGGGTAGATGAGCATGAGCCCGATGAAGCCGACCGACGGCAGCAGGAACGCGTAGGGGATCAGCCCCTCCGACAACCGTCGTGGCAGCGCCTCGATGAACATGTTGAGGAAGAAGAACAACCCGGCGGCGCCGCCGACCCCCGCGACGAGGGCCAGGGCGCCGATGACGATCCGGTTGTCGAAGAACCACCCGGGGTAGAAGGCGAAGCCGAGGAAGAGGTTCGCGACGAACCAGACGATGAGGACCATCCCCACCAGGCCGATGAGCATGCGCAGGGGCTGGGCGCCGCTGGGCTCGGGCCCCGGGCCGCGGACCGGTTCCTGCTCCGGCTCGTGGATGGTGGGCGGAGGTGGTGCGGTGGTGGCGCTGCTCATGACGACTGCCCTGCTGCCTTCGGCCAGGACGCCTCGATCTGGTCGGCGACCTCCTGGGACGACTTGCCGCTCATCCACTGCACCATGCCGGTCCAGAAGGTGCCCGAGCCGACCTCCTTGGGCATCAGGTCGGAGCCGTCGAACCGGAAGACGTCGGCGTCGGCCGCGATCTTCGCCATCTGCCGGGTGGTGTCGTCGGGGTAGTTGCTGTCGTCGAAGGTGCGGTGCGGTGACAGCCAGCCACCGGCCTTGGCCCACTCGGCCCCGAACTTGTCGGAGGTGATGAACCGCATGACCGCTTTGGCGTCGTCGTCATTGCCGTTGAACAGGCCGGCGATGTCGCCACCGCCGAGGATCGCCGAGCCCTCGTAGCCGCCCTCGTACGGCGGGTAGACGAAGATGCCGACCTTGGCGTCCAGGTTCGCCTGGACATCGGCCGGCAGGAAGCCGGAGATGAAGTTGCCCTGGCGCATGAGGTAGCACTGGGGCTTGGCGCCGAACGCCGGGTTCATCGCTTCCCCGAAGGGGGTGTTGAGGATGCCGCGGACGCCGCCGAGCACGTTGCCCTCGGTCTTCGCGAGCTTGCCGAACTCGTCGAACGCCTGCACGATGCGCTTGTCGTTGAACGGGATCTGGTGGGAGACCCACTGGTCGTAGACGTCGGGGCCCCACATCCGCAGGACGAGCTCCTCGATCCAGTCCGTGCCCACCCAGCCGGTGGCCTGGTCCGACTCCCAGCCCATGCACCACGGGGGGACTCCGTCGGCCTTGACCTTGTCGGTCACCGACGCGAGCTCCTGGATGGACTTCGGCTCCGTGCTGTAGCCGGCGTCCGCCCACGAGGGCTTCGGGTACCACACGAGGCTCTTGACGGCCAGCCGCATGGGAGCGCCGTACACCCGCCCCTTGTACCGGGCCGAGTCGAGCAGGCCCGGCACCAGCGTGCTGTCGAGCGAGTCGTAGTCGAGGTAGGTGTCGATCGGGTTGACCTTGTTCTGCGCGGCGAACTCGAGCAGGCCGCCGGGCTGCGGGAACAACCCGATGTCCGGGGCGTCGCCGGAGTTCACCTTCTGCTTCACGGTGGTCGTGAAGTCCTGGTCGGGGGTGTAGTCCACCGTGATCCCCGAGTCCTTCTCGAACCCGGCAAGGGAGGCCTTGAAGGCATCCGCCTCGGCGCCGCCGAACGCCCCGAGGATCGTGACCCGCTTGTCGCCGTCGGCCGTGCCGCCGTCGACGAAGCCGCCGAGCCCACCTCCTCCCGCGCCTCCGGTGGGGTTCGGGTTCTGCAGGCACCCGGAGGCGGCGAGGGCGACCGCCGCCACCGCCACCGTCAGACCCAATCGTGGACGTCGTAGGGGCTCAGCCATCACTACTCCTCAGTCTTCCGCGTTGCGCACAATGTGATCTACAACACTTCGGACATTCGAAGTTACTACGACGACCGGCGGCTGTGAGCGGGCGGTGTAGACGAAGTGCTCACTTGTCTCAGGTGGGCACAGCGGGCGGGTTCCGGCGCTGCCCGGCGGGCCGCTATGGTCGGCCGATGGACCGCGAGACCCCGTCGCTCGAGCCCCTGGAGGGCCCCTTCCCATCCGTGCTCTGCGTCGTGGCGCACCCCGACGACATCGAGTACGGCACCGCCGCCGCCGTCAACCGGTGGGTGGGCGAGGGCTCGCACGTGGCCTACTTCCTGCTGACCCGGGGCGAGGCCGGCATCGACACGATGGACCCTTCCGAGGCCGCCCGGGTGCGCGAGGAGGAGGAGCGCGAGAGCGCGCGGCGGGTGGGCGTCGAGACGGTGGAGTTCGCCGGGTGGCCCGACGGCTCCATCGAGTACGGCGTGCCGCTGCGCCGTGAGATCGCCGCTGCCGTGCGCCGCCACCGGCCCGAGCTGGTCATCGGCTCGAACTGGGAGGTGCTGTTCGGCCCCGGCATGATCAACCAGGCCGACCACCGCGCGGTGGGCCTGGCCACCCTCGACGCCGTCGCCGACGCCGGCAACCGCTGGCTGCACCGCGACCTGCTCGACTCCGGGCTCGAGACGTGGAACGGCGTCACGGTCTACGCGGTCGCCGGCTCCCCGCGGCCCACGCACTTCGTCGACGTGTCCGGCGAGCACTTCGAGGCGTCGGTGCACTCGCTCGAGGCGCACCAGGCCTACAACGACGCCCTACCCGACGAGTTCCCCAAGCCGCGGGCCCTGCTCCAGATGATCCTGGGGCGCGGGGGCGAGGCGGCCGGGGTCGAGCACGCGCTCGCCCTCGAGGTGGTCTTCGACCGGCGCCGGCCACCGCCGTGGTGACCTGGCGCTGAACCTCGGCGTCAACGGCCCTGGACCTCGGCGATCCAGGCCTCGACGTCGGCGGAGGCGCGCGGCATCGCCGCCGAGAGGTTCTCGCACCCGTCGGCGGTCACCACCACGTCGTCCTCGATGCGCACGCCGACGCCGCGGAAGCGCTCGGGCGCGAGCAGGTCGTCGGCCTTGAAGTACAGGCCCGGCTCGACGGTGAGCACCATGCCCGGCTCGAGCACGGCATCCATGTACTCCTCGCGGGTGGCGAGGGCGCAGTCGTGCACGTCGAGGCCGAGGTGGTGGGAGGTGCCGTGCACCATCCAGCGCCGGTGGTACTGCCCGTGGTCCTTGTCGAGGGTGTCGTCGACCGACACCGCGTCGGGCAGCAGCCCCCAGGCGTGCAGGTGCTCGGCAATGACCCGGATGGCGGCCGCGTGCACGTCGGAGAACTTCGCCCCCGGCCGCACCGCCGCGATGCCGGCCTCCTGCGCGGCGAACACCGCGTCGTAGACCTCGCGCTGGGCGTCGGTGAAGGTTCCCGAGGCCGGGAGGGTGCGCGTGATGTCGGCCGTGTAGAGCGAGTCGACCTCGACCCCGGCGTCGATGAGCACGAGGTCGCCCTCGCGCACCTCGCCGGTGTTCTTGATCCAGTGCAGCGTGTTGGCGTGGTCGCCCGCCGCGCAGATCGAGTCGTAGCCCACGCCGTTGCCGCGGTGCCGGGCGTGCCGGGCGAAGGTGCCCTCGAGCCACCGCTCGCCGCGACCCTGCTCGACCGCCGCCCGGAGCTCGGCGATCATCGCCTCGAAGCCGTGGTGGGTGGCGGCCACGGCGGCGCGCATCTGCTCGACCTCGTGCTCGTCCTTGCGCATCCGCAGGTGCGAGATGTCGTGGGCGAGGGCGTCGTCGGCCTCCTGAAGGGTCTCCTCGGTGGCGCCGTTCTCGACCCGGGCGGCGTCGAGGCGGGCCGTGAGCTCGGCGTCGGCATCCCGCACGAGGCGCACGGTGACCTCGCCGGCATCCTTGGCCACCGCCGCGTCGAGCTCGTCGATGTGGCGGGCGACGAGGCCGAGCTCGAGCTCGACGTCTGCGAGCGTGGGCCTGGCGCCGACCCAGAACTCGCCGTAGCGGGAGTCGGCGAAGAACTCGTCGCTGTCGCGGTCGGCGAGCGGGCGGAAGTAGAGCACCGCCTCGTGACCGGATGCCGTGCCGTCGTCGCCGGACAACGGCTCGAGCACGAGCACGGCATCGGGCTCACGGTCGGCCCCGAGGCCGGTCAGCCAGGCGAACGCCGTGTGCGGGCGGAAGACGTAGTCGGTGTCGTTGCTGCGCACCTTCAGGCCACCGGCGGGCACGACCAGCCGCTGGCCCGGGTAGGCGGCGCTGAGCACGGCGCGGCGGTCGGCGGCGGGGCCGGCGGCCGGGGAGGGCCCGGTGACCTCGCTGCGGCGGGGCGCCCAGCCGTCTCGCACGAAGGCACGGAACTCGTCGGTGGTCGCCCGGGCGCGGTTGTCTGCCTGCTTCTGCTGCTCGCTCACCCGGCCCATGCTGCCACGCGGGTGGGGTGCGGCCGACGCTGCGGAACCACGGCGACGCCGTTCGCGGCAGTAGCCTCCACGCATGGGAGCGTTCGACGGCGACACCCTGGCCGACCGGTTCCGCAACCACTTCGGCCACACCGACCACCTCTACGGCTCGCTGCTCGGCGGCATGGCCGACGACTGGGAGGTCGGGGGCGTCACCCGCGAGATCTTCGCCGGGTGGGAGGACGCGCCGGCGCGGCAGTTCCCGCAGCTGCGGATGCTGGCCGGCCTGTTCCGCATCGTCCTGCGCGGCGACGCGCCGCAGCTCGAGGGCTTCTACCCGTGCCTCGGCGGCGACTTCGACCACCACGAGGCCTGGGCTGCGGTGCGGCCCGTGCTGGGCGCCCACGCCGAGGAGCTGCACGCCTCGTTGCGCGAGGCCCCGCAGACGAACGAGCCGGCGCGCACCGCGGCGCTGCTCGTGGGACTTGCGGAGGCGGTGCGCCGTACCGGGCTGCGGCGGGTGCGGCTGCTCGAACCGGGGGCGTCGGCGGGGCTGGGGCTGCTCGTCGACCACTACCGCTTCGTGGGCGACGATTGGGTGGCGGGTCCGCCGGGGTCGCCACTGGTCGTCGAGGGGTGTGGCGCCGCCGGGTTCATGCCCGAGCCGGTGGACGTCGTCGGGCGGCGGGGGTGTGACGTCGCACCGGTCGACGCGGCCACCGCGCAGGGCGCCGCCTACCTCACCTCCTTCGTGTGGCCCTGGCAGCTCGACCGGCACGCCCGGTTGGCTGCCGCTCTGCAGGTGGCGCGTGAGCACCCGGTGGTGGTCGACCGGGCTCCCGCGTCGAGCTGGGTCGCGCAGCGCTTGGGTGAGCCCGTGGCCGACGACGTGCTCACGGTGGTGTGGCACTCGGTGACCCGGCTCTACTGGCCGGCCGAGGAGACCGACGCCATGACGGCCGCGGTCGACGAGGCGCGCGCCCGCATCCCCGTCGTGCACGTCGCGATGGAGCACGACTGGGCCGCAGCGGCCGGTGGCGACGACCCCGGGATGCCGTTGCTCACCGTCGACGACGACCTCGTCGCGAGCTGTGACCACCACGGTCCCCCCGTCGTGCTGGCCACGTGACGAGCGGCAGCTGAGCGGTGGGGGCGCACGTCCCTACACTCCTGCGAATGTCGCCGCGCACCCTGGACCGCCGACGGCTGCTCACCGCTGGTGGCACGGTGGCCGGACTGGCCGCCCTGGGCGGCCGCGCGCACCCCGGGTCGCCGGAGGCGACGGCGACGGCATCCGGGTCCGTGCTGAGCGTCCCGCCGACCACGCCCGCGTCGCTCCCGTTCACCCCGACCTTGACCCCCAGCCCGCGCCCGAAGGTCGTGACCCCGGTCGAGGCGCCCCGCCTGGCGGCCCGGCTCGACGACTACCTCGACGGCCGTCGCGGCGACCTCGGGCTCGAGCTCGTGGACCTGCGCCGCGGCCAGTCGTTCAGCTACGACGTCGACGAGGGGTACTGCTACAGCACGATCAAGGTGCTCGTGCTGACCACCCTGTTGCACCAGCTGCAGCAGGACGACAAGCACCTGAGCACCCGCCAGCGCCGCCTCGCCGAGCGGATGATCACCCGCAGCGACAACGGCGCCACCGAGTCGCTGCTCGCTGAGGTGGGGCGCGACGAGGTGCGCCGGGTCGGGGACCTCGTGGGCATGGCGAACACCCACCTGGACGACGGCTGGTGGGGGCTGTGGCGCACCACGCCCGGTGACCTCAACCGGATGGTCGGCGCCGTGCTCTCCTCGGATGCGGTGCTCGACGGCGCCCGGCGGGCGACCGCCCGATTTCTGATGGCCGACGTGGTCCCGGAGCAGCGGTGGGGGGTGTTCGCGACGGAGTCGAGCCGTGTGCACGTCGCCGCCAAGAACGGGTGGGGGCCGCTGACCGACGGCTACCGGCTGAACTCGGCCGGCTGGGTGTTCGGCGACGGCCGCGAGTACCAGCTCGCGATCCTCTCGAACAGCCCCAGCGGGTTCCAGTACGGCCGGCGCACCATCTCCGCGGTCGCGGACATCTGCCACCGCGCCCTGAAGACCGGCCTGGCTTGACACCTGCGAAGACCCTGCGCCGGTGAAGCCACGCCGTTACGGTGTGTGCCCATGAGCGCGCAACCGGTGGCGAGACGGGCACTCGTCCTCGCGGGGGCGGGGGGGTCGGCCCTCGGGGGGCTGGGCCTGGTCGGCGCGGCACCGGCATCCGCCGCGACCACCGGCACCCGGGCGGCCCTCACCACGGCGCTCGACCAGTACGCGGCGACCCGCGTGGGTGCCATCGGCCTGACCCTGCGGGACAACCGCAACGGCAGCTACTTCGCGTGGCGGCCGCTGACCCTGCAGAGCCTGAGCACGATCAAGGTGCTGATCCTCGTCACCACGCTCAAGCGTGCCCAGGACCGCAAGCTGGCACTGACCACGACCCAGCAGTCACTGGCGAGCGCGATGATCCGCTACTCCGACAACGCGGCCACCGACACGCTGCTGGCCCAGATCGGGGTGTCGACCTGCCAGACCGTGGCCGGGCAGCTGGGCATGGCGAGCACCGTGGTGCGGGGCGGGTCGACCGGCTGGTGGGGCTACTCGACAACCACCACACGCGACCTCGTGCAGCTGATGAACCAGCTCGTGCTCGGCACCTACCTGACCGCGGATCGGCGCGGCTACGTGCGCGGCCTGATGGCCACGGTCACCTCGACCCAGCGCTGGGGGCTCGGTGACCCGTTGCCCACCACGGTGCACGTCGAGCAGAAGAACGGCTGGGGGCCGATGTCGACCGGGTACCGGATGAACTCGTTCGGCTTCGTGTCGGGCAGCGGGCGCAACTACCAGCTGGCGATGCTGTCGCGCAGCCCGAACGGGTACAGCTACGGCAAGACGACGATCAACCGGGTCTCGCGCATCGTCTACGACGCGCTCGCCCAGCCGCTCACCTGAGGGCCGCCCTACTCGACGTCGACCCATCCCAGGGTGCGCTCGACCGCCTTGCGCCACCCGGCGTACCCGTCGCGGCGCTGGGCGTCGTTCCACTGCGGCTCCCACCGTTCGTCCTCGGCCCAGTTGGCCCGTAGCTCGTCGGTGCCCGACCAGAACCCGGTGGCGAGCCCGGCCGCGTAGGCCGCACCCAGCGCGGTGGTCTCGGGCACCACCGGCTTGCTCACCGGCACCCCGAGCACGTCGGCCTGCAGCTGCATGCAGAGCCGGTTCGCGGTGATGCCGCCGTCGACCTTGAGGCAGGTGAGCGAGACGCCCGAGTCGGCCGCCATGGCGTCGACCACGTCGCGGGACTGATAGCAGATCGCCTCGAGCGTGGCCCGGGCGAGGTGGGCGTTGGTGTTGAACCGGGAGAGGCCGACGATCGCCCCGCGCGCGTCGCTGCGCCAGTAAGGGGCGAACAGCCCGCTGAAGGCCGGCACGAAGTAGACGCCGCCCGTGTCGTCGACGGATGCCGCGAGCGTCTCGACCTCGGAGGCGCCGGAGATGATGCCGAGCTGGTCGCGCAGCCACTGCACCGCGCTGCCCGTCACGGCGATCGACCCCTCGAGGGCGTAGACCGGCTTGGCGTCGCCGAACCGGTAGGCCACGGTCGTGAGCAGGCCGTTGCTGCTGCGGACGAGCTCCTCGCCGGTGTTGAGCAGCAGGAAGTTGCCGGTGCCGTAGGTGTTCTTGGCCTCGCCCACCTCGAAGCAGACCTGGCCCACGGTGGCGGCCTGCTGGTCGCCCAGCACCCCGGTGATCGGCACCGGCGAGCCGCCGCGCGGCGCGGTGGTGGTGCCGAACGCGGTCGCGTCGCTGCTCGAGCTGATCGTCGGCAGCATCGAGCGCGGGATGCCGAAGAAGCCGAGCAGCTCGTCGTCCCAGTCGAGCGTGGTGAGGTCCATCAGCATCGTGCGACTGGCATTGGTGACGTCGGTGGTGTGCACGCCGCCGTCGGGGCCCCCGGTGAGGTTCCAGACCACCCAGGTGTCGGGGGTGCCGAAGAGGGCGTCGCCACGCTCGGCCGCCTCACGCAGCCCGTCGACGTTCTCGAGCATCCACTGCACCTTGCCGGCCGAGAAGTAGGTCGCCGGAGGCAGCCCCGCCTTGTGCCGGATGACGTCGCCGCGCCCGTCGGCGTCGAGCGCCTTGGCGATCGAGTCGGTGCGCGTGTCCTGCCAGACGATCGCGTTGTAGTAGGGCCGCCCGGTGCGGCGGTTCCACACGATGGCGGTCTCGCGCTGGTTGGTCACCCCGATGGCGTCGAGGTCGGAGGCGTCGATGCCGGCTTGGCCCAGGGCGCTGCCGATGACGGTCTGGGTGCGGTCCCAGATCTCCACCGGGTTGTGCTCCACCCACCCCGCGCGCGGGAGCACCTGCTCGTGCTCGAGCTGGTGCTTGGCCACGGGTCGCCCGTCGTGGTCGAAGACGATGAACCGCGTGCTCGTCGTGCCCTGGTCGACCGCGCCGATGAAGTCACCCATGGCCCCGATCCTAGGGCCGTGGTGTTCGGTCGCCGGGGCGCGCCTGGTGCATCACCTGAGGCTGGCGCTTGGGGTGGGGTGATGTCGGGGGCGCGGTGGGGCGCGCGGGGTGCATCACCTGGGGCTGGCGCTTGGGATGAGGCGATGCGGGGGGCGCGGTGGGGCGCGCGGGGTGCATCACCTGGGGCTGGCGCGTGGGGTGGGGTGATGTCGGGGGCGCGGTGGGGCGCGCGGGGACCATCACCTGGGGCTGGCGCGTGGGGTGGGGTGATGCGGGGGGCGCGGTGGGGCGCGCGAGGTGCATCACCGCGGAGAGTGCGCGTGGGATGAGGTGATGTCGGGGGCGCGGTGGGGCGCGCGGGGTGCATCACCTGGGGCTGGCGCGTGGGATGAGGTGATGCGGGGGGCGCGGTGGGGCGCGCGCTGTGCACCCGTGAAACCGGCGTGCGGCGGGTGAAACTGCGGTGAAGGCGGGCTGAAACCGGCGACGCCCAGAGTTGGCCCCATGACCACCACACCCACGTCCTCCACCTCCGACCAGGCGGTCCACGCCCGGGGGCTCGTCAAGACCTTCGGCGATCTGCGGGCCGTCGACGGCATCGATCTCGACGTGCAGCGCGGCGAGGTCTTCGGCGTGCTCGGCCCGAACGGTGCCGGCAAGACGACGATGCTCCAGATGCTCGCCACCCTCCTGCCGATGGACGGCGGCGAGGCCCAGCTCTTCGGCGTCGACGTGCGCCAGCACCCGCACGTCATCCGCCAGCTGCTGGGCGTCACCGGGCAGTACGCCTCGGTCGACGAGAACCTCACCGGCCGCGAGAACCTGTGGCTGTTCGGCCGCCTGCTCGGGCTGTCGTCGAAGCAGGCGCGCTCGACCGCCGAGGAGCTGCTCGGCCGGTTCGGTCTCGACGACGCCGGCGACAAGGCCATCGCGAAGTACTCCGGCGGCATGCGTCGCCGGCTCGACCTCGCCGCCAGCCTGATCAGCCGACCACCGCTGATCTTCCTCGACGAGCCCACCACGGGCCTGGACCCGCGCACCCGCGGGCAGATGTGGGCCACCATCCGCGAGCTGGTGGCCGACGGCTGCACGGTGCTGCTCACCACGCAGTACCTCGACGAGGCCGACCAGCTCGCCGACCGCGTCGCCGTCATCGACCGCGGCCGCAAGGTGGCGCAGGGCACCCCGGACGAGCTCAAGGGCCAGGTCGGCAGCTCGACCCTGCAGCTTCGGATGCTCGACCCGGGCCACACCCGAGAGGCCGCCGACCTCGTGCGCAGGGTGCTCGGCGAGGAGCCGGTGCTCACCCCGGAGGCGGGCGGCATCAACGTCGCCCTCACCGACGCGAACCGTGCCGCCGACGTGCTGATCGGCCTGCGCGAGAACGACCTGCTGATCACCTCCGCGACCGTGCAGAAGCCCACCCTCGACGAGGTGTTCATGGCGCTGACCGGCCATACCGCCGAGGAGTCCGAGCCCGACCCCGAGATGGAGACCGCCCGATGACCACCACCCTGACCCCCACGAGCTCGACCGTCACCGCCGTCACCCACGCCGGCATCCGCGACCTGCCGACCCGGCCGACGGCGCGCGACACCCTCTCCCAGTCGCTCGCGATGGCCTGGCGCGCCACCAAGAAGATGCGCCGCAACCCCGAGCAGTGGTTCGACGTGACCCTGCAGCCGCTGCTCTTCACGGCGATGTTCGCCTACATCTTCGGCGGGGCGATCTCCGGCAGCGTCGCCGACTACCTGCCGATCCTGATCCCCGGCATCCTCGCGCAGACGGCGCTCACCGCGTCGATGGCGACCGGCATCCAGCTGCGCGAGGACATGGACAAGGGCGTCTTCGACCGGTTCAAGTCGTTGCCGATCGCCCGGATCGCGCCGCTCGTCGGCCCGGCGATCGCCGACCTGCTGCGCTACGGCACCGCCGCCACGCTCACCATCCTCACCGGCATCCTGATGGGCTACCGCCCCGGCGGCGGGGTCTACGGCGTTCTCGGCGGCTGGCTGATGACGGTCATCGCCGGCTGGTCGCTGGCATGGATCTTCACCTGGTTCGGCACCGTCGCACGCAGCGCCCAGGCGGTGCAGGGCATCTCGATGATGATCATGTTCCCGCTGACCTTCCTCTCGAACGCGTTCGTGCCGGCCGACACCCTGCCGAGCTGGCTGCAGACGTTCGTGCGGCTCAACCCGGTGAGCCACGTCGTCACGGCGGTGCGCACGATGATGGCCGGTGGTGGCGTGACCACCGAGGTCGCCTGGGCACTCGGCGGGTGCGCGGCGATCGTGGCGGTGTTCCTGCCGCTGGCGGTGCGCTCCTACTCACGCAAGATGTAGTGCCGCCTGCTCGAGGGCCGTGCGCGCCTCGGGGAGCAGGGCCGGCGCGGTGCGGTCGGCGAGCTCGGCGCGCAGCCGGTCGGCCAGCCCGGGCGCGCGCTGCTCGGCCGCCGGCTCGGTGCGAGCGGGGTCCATGGTGGGTGCGAAGCGGTGGTAGCCGAACCGCTCGGCCAGCACCAGGAGCCGGACCGCCACCGGCGCGGGCATCGCCTCGCGCAGCAGGCCCCACGCACCGAGCCCGTGCAGCACGAGCCCGGCCACGGGGTAGTCCATCCGCCAGCGGTCGGGCTCGAGCACCCGCGGTGCCTTGGCCAGGAGGTCGGCGAACAGGCCGGCACCCTCGTGCACGTCGTCCGCGGTGACGGCGTGCACGGCGAACGCGGTCGTCCCGGCGCTCTCGCCGTACAGGGCCCAGGGCTCCAGCCCGGTGGGAGCGCCCATGCCGGGGAAGGTCAGCGCCGCGAGGTCGGTCATGGCCACCCGGTACAGGTCCAGGCCCTTCGCCACCTCCCCCCGCGCCAGGGCCAGCTCGGCCCGGGCGGTGAGCAGCACGAAGGCACCCCCGAAGTCGGCCCGCTGCCGCTCCACGGCGTCGACCTCGGCGATCCACCGCTCGGCCTCGGCGAGGCGCCCGGAGGCGATGGCGTGCACCGCCATCAGGGCGCGGGTCTGGACGGCGTCGTCGATCGCCTCGAGCCGGTCGAGCACGGGGAGTGCCGCCAGCGCGTGGTGCACGGCCTGCTCGGGACGGCCGAGCTGGGCGTTGAGGGTCGCGATGACCGTGTGCAGCATGGCGCCGAGCCACGGGCCGTCGGAGTCGCGGACGAGGGCCAGGCCCCGCTCGGCCTCGACGACCGCGCCGGCCGGGTCGCCGATGTTCTCCAGGTGGTGTGACGCCCACAGCCGCGCGACGACGGCGGCCTCCCGGTCGGACTCGCGCGCGATGGTGTCGAGCCGGGCCGCGACGTCAACAGACCCGCGGTTCTCGAGCTGGCAGGTGAGCACCTCGACCAGGCCACGGACCCGGGCCGAGGTGGCGCGCGCCCCGTAGGTGCGGAGCAGCGCCAAGCAGGACGGCACCTCCGTGATCTCGCCGACGACGGAGTTCAGGGTCACCATCACGGCAGCCGAGACCGCGACGTCGACCTGGTCGGGTGCGGGCTCCCAGCCGGCCAGGGAGGCGTCTGCGGCGCCGGCCAGGGAGATGACCCGCGTGTTCTCGCCGCGCACCGTCCAGAACGAGCAGAGCGCCGAGAGCAGCTGGGCGACCGACCACGGGTCGGGCAGCGCGACCGCCTCGCGTAGGCAGTCGGCGAGGTTGTTCTCCTCGACCGCGATCTCGCGGACGGCCTCGACCTGGCGGAGCGACCACACCGCGTCACCGACGCGCTCGGCGAACGCGCAGGCCCACGCGAGCTGGGCGTCGCGGGCGGCCGCCTCCTCACCGGCCTCGACGAGCTGCAGCCGGCCGAACTCCCGCACCGTCTCGAGCATCCGGTAGCGCACGGTGCGGCCCGAGTCGATCACGGTGAGCAGTGACTGGTCGACGAGCGAGCGCACGTCGTCGAGCGCGTCGTGGCCGAGCACGGCATCCGCGCCATCGAGGGAGAAGCCGTCGTGGAAGGTCGACAGCCAGCGCAGTGCGCGGCGCTCGCTGTCGCGCAACAGGTTCCACGACCAGTCGATGACCGCGAGCAGGGTCTGGTGCCGGTCGGGAGCGGTGCGGTCACCGCCGCGCAGCAGGGTGAACCGGTCGTCGAGCCGCCGGTCGATGTCCTCGACCGACATGGCGCGCACCCGGGCGGCCGCGAGCTCGATGGCCAGGGGCAGGCCGTCGAGCCGGCGCACGACGCTGAGCACGTGGGCGGGGTCGAGGGCGACTCCGGGGCGCGCGGCCCGGGCGCGCTGGCCGAACAGCTCGGATGCCGCGTCGTCGCCGAGCTGGGAGAGCGGGAAGACCCGCTCGGCGGAGATCGCGAGGGGCGCCCGGGTGGTGGTGACCACGCGCAGGCGGGGGCAGGACGCCACGAGGAAGGCCACCAGGTCGGCGACCGCGTCGACCACGTGCTCGCAGTTGTCGAGGATGAGCAGGGTCGGCGCCCCCGCCAGGGCTTGCGCGGCCCGCGCCCGCACGTCAGTGCGCTGCTCGGGGGTGAGCACCCGGCGCCCGCTCACCGAGTCGCGCACCCCGAGGGCCGAGCCGACCTCGCCGACGACGTCGTCGGGGGAGGCGACGCCGACCAGCTCCACGAAGTGGACGACCGGCTGCTCGGACTCGCGGCCGAGCAGGTGCGCGAGCCGGGTCTTGCCCAGGCCGCCCGGGCCGAGGATCGACACCACCCGCGACTCACGGACCAGCGCCCGCAGGGCTGCGATGTCGTCGTCGCGACCGACCAGCGAGGTCGACTCGTGGCGCAGCCCGCTCCTGACCGGGTTGTCCGCCGCGAGGAGCTCGGCGTGCACGGCGGCCAGGGTCGGCCCGGGGTCGACGCCGAGCCGGTCGGCGAGGTCGCGTCGCACGGTGGCGTAGCGGTCGAGGGCGGCCGGGCTGCCGTGCACGGCGGCCAGCGAGCGCAGCAGGGCTGCGGCCGTGGTCTCGTCGTCGACGCCGGCGTCCTCGAGCAGCGGGAGGGCCTCGCGGTGCGCGCCGAGGGCACTCAGCGAGCGGCCGAGCACGGCGGCGGCCTCGGCCCGCGAGCGGCGGGCGTCGTCGCGCAGGGCGGCCAGCGGCCCGTCGCCACCGGATGCCGGCGCGTCACCGGCCAGCGCCCGCCGGGCGGCATTGCGGGCGGCGGTGTGGTCGCCACGCGCCTCCGCAGCGGTCGCCGCATCCACCTCGTGCCGCAGCGCGAGGGCGTCGACCGCCGTCGGGTCCAGACCGAGGCGGTAGCCGCCCGCGGCACGCTCGACCACCTCGGGCGCCGTCTGCGCGCGGGTGCGCGACACCACCACCTGCAGCGCCTTGGCCGGGTTGGCGGGCGGCTGGTCGGTGCCCCACACCTCGTCGACCAGCGCGCGCTCGCCGACGGTGCGCCCGGAGGCCGCGGCGAGGGCGGCGACCAGCGCATGCGTGCGGCCGCCGTGGACCGGCGTGCCGTGCCAGGTGACCTCCCCGAGGAGGTGCAGCTCGCCGACCCGCGGGTCCCGACCCTCCGGGTGGGGCTGCGACATCTGCCCAGCCTAGGCGCGCTCGCTGGTGGGTGACGGAAGCACGGGTGCGGTGGGTGTGGGCAAGGGCACGCGGCATCCCACTGCCGGATGCCGGGTGATCGGGCGAGGATGGACCCCCTGACTTTCCAGCGAAGGAGACACCGGTGCAGTTCGGGCGCAGCTACGAGGAGTTCGAGGTGGGGGCCACCTACAAGCACTGGCCCGGCAAGACGGTGACGGAGTACGACGACCACCTGTTCTGCCTGATCACGATGAACCACCATCCCCTGCACCTCGACCTGAACTATGCGGAGGGGTCGACCCAGTTCGGGCGCAACGTGGTCGTGGGCAACTACGTCTACTCGCTGCTGCTGGGCATGTCGGTGCCCGACATCAGCGGCAAGGCGATCGCGAACCTCGAGATCGAGAACCTGCGGCACGTGGCCCCGACCTTCCACGGGGACACCCTGTACGGCGAGACCACGGTGCTCGACAAGTGGGAGAGCACCAGCCGCAACGACCGCGGGGTCGTGCACGTCGAGACGATCGGCTACAAGCAGGACGGCACGGTGGTGTGCATCTTCCGGCGCAAGGTCATGGTGCCGAAGAACAGCTACCTCGCCGATCGCGGGGGCGAGCAGCCGGGGCGTCCGACCCCGGTGCCCGACCGCAACTGGCCGGGCCCGGTGACACCGACCGCCTGACCGGCAGCACCGGTCGGTGCGGGGTCAGCCGATCCCCCCGGCCCCCATCGTGCCGTCCGGGTTGGTCCAGCCCACTCGCTTGATCCCCGTGCCGGGCGTCGTGCCGGGTTCGGTGAGCCGCACCAGCACCATGGTCTTTCCGATGGATCCGCCGGGCGCGCTGTCGACCGACCGGATGGCCGCGCCCGGCGTGGGAGTGACGTCGACACCCGTGACGCCGGCGGGTAGGAGCACGAGAACGGTGCTCTCCATCCTGGCGGAGCCGCTGGGCACCTTCCCGGTCATGAGCGCGGACAGCTTGCCCAGCGGGGTGTCGACCAGCCGCTTCGACGCAGTGGTCTCGCCACCGAACAGGCCGAACAGCCCCTGGGTCTCGTCGACGAATGCGAGAGCATCACCGAACCGTGCACTCGGGACAGCGGTTCCTGCCGAGGTGAACACCTCCTCGCCGTCGGTCCAGTCGAAGCCGCCGAGCACGGTGCCTGAGGGGAGGTTCGGATCGGGTTCGCCGGAGTACCGCAGGGCGAAGGCCTGACGATCGGTGCCCGGGACCGGTGCGGTGGACAGGCTGCTCTCCACCGAGTCGGTCTTCCAGATGGGCGCGATGTCCCGTGCCGCGGCCGGCATCACGCCCACGATCAGCCCTGGACGGTTCCCGACCTCGGCGTAGGTGCTGAACCGAGGGTTGGCCGGGAGGGTTGCCGCGGGCCGCGTCGTCGGGCGCCCGTCGCTCCCGGTGACCGTGACTCTCCACATCCGGGTCCCCTCGTTCACGTCGACCCGGACGCGCGTCGGGTTGTTGGGCAGGGGCTTGAGCGTTCCCTGCAGCGCGGAGCTCACGTCGAGGTCGACGAAGACCGCACCCCTGCCCAGCCCCGCCGTCGGCCCAGCCGGCACCGTGGTGTCGGCGCGGTCCTGGCCGACCCCTGCGACGAGAGCGCTTCCCGCGCCGATGGCCAGCACTGCGGCCGCGATGCCGGCCCCCGTTGCCATCCGGCGGCGGCGGATGACGCGTCGACCAGACGTGACCACGGCGTTCGGGTCGACGTCGACGTAGGCGGGCCCCTCGGCATCCGCCGTGTCGTGCAGCAGGGAGCGCAGCTGGTCCTCGAACGTGTCGGTGCTCATCGCACGCCTCCTTCGATGGCGGTCAGCTGGGTTCTGAGGGTGGCGAGCCCGCGCGAGGCGGCCGACTTCACCGACCCCACGGAGATGTTCAGCGCGTCGGCGGTGGCTTGCTCGGACAGGTCGCTGTAGTAGCGCAGCACGACGACCTTGCGCTGCTGCTCGGGCAGCGTGGCGAGCAGCCGCACCACGACGTCGCGGTCCTCGGTCGTGCTGTCCGGTGACGCCTCGGTGTCAGGGGTGGTGGCAACGGGCAGCTCGGCCCCGTGCCGGCGCCACCGGTCGGTGCGCTCGTTGACGAGGATGCGCCGCGTGTAGGCCAGCGCGGTCTCGAGTCGCACGCGGGGCCAGACGACGTAGGTGCGCACCAGGGCGGCCTGCACCAGGTCGTGGGCGACGTCGTGGTTGCCGGTCAGCAGCCACGCGGTGCGCAGCAACGACGGCGTCGCCTGCTCGACGAACGCCGTGAACGCCGCATCGCGGTCGGCCTTGCCGGTCCGGTCCATCACACCCCCACGAGATCTCGTCACACCCTGCACTACGCCGGGATGCCGGGAAAGGTTGCCTCATTCTGGGTACCGGCGCGGGCCACTACGCTGACGCCGTGGCGATCGACCTGCACACCCACTCCTCGGCCAGCGACGGCACGGAGACTCCGGCCGTGGTCGTGCAGCGTGCGGCGGAGGCGGGGCTGAGCACCGTGGCGCTCACCGACCACGACACGACCCTGGGCTGGGAGGAGGCCGCCGACGCGGCGTGCGCACACGGCATCCGGTTGGTGCGGGGGATCGAGGTGTCGTGCAGCCGGCGCCACCAGAGCATCCACCTGCTGGCCTACCTGCCCGACCCCGAGCACCCTGGGCTGGTCGCCGAGCTGGCTCGCGCGCGGGACAGCCGCGACACCCGGCTCGACCGGATGGTGCGGAAGATGGCGGACGCCGGCATCGGCATCACGGTGGAACAGGTGCGCGACCAGGTGGAAGCGGGTGCGACGGCAGGGCGGCCGCACATCGCCGACGCGCTTGTTGCCGCCGGAATCGTGGCGAACCGTGACGAGGCGTTCCGGCAGTTCCTCGGCAGCGCCAGCCCGTACTACGTCTCGCACTACGCGCCGGACCCGGTCGACGCGATCGCGCTGGTGAGAGATGCCGGTGGAGTTCCGGTCATCGCGCACGCCCGCTCGGACACGCGGGGAAGGGTGGTGGCCGATGAGCTCATCGAGGAGATGGTTGATGCGGGGCTACTGGGCCTCGAGGTGCACCATCGTGACCACACCCCTGATGCCGTGCGCCACCTCACCGACCTGGCTCGATCGCTCCACCTGCTCACGACCGGGTCGAGCGACTACCACGGCACGGGGAAGCTGAACCGGCTCGGCGAATACACAACGGCGCCAGCGGATCTCGCGGAGATCGAGTCCCTCGCCTCGGGGAGCGTGGTGGTGGAGCCGTGAGCTTCGACCTCACGCTCTTCACCTCGACGTTCGTCACGCTGATCGTCATCCTCGACCCGCCGGGTGCCATCCCGATCTTCTTGGCGCTCACCGGTCCGCTGACGGCGAAACAGAAGGTGTCGGCGGCCCGGCGCGCCTCGCTGGTGGCGCTGGGGGTGATCGCGTCGTTCGCGGTGTTCGGCCAGCGGATCCTGGACTACCTGCACATCTCGCTGCCCGCGTTGCAGGGGGCCGGTGGCCTGCTGCTGCTCATCGTGGCGTTGCAGCTGCTCACCGGCTCGGAGTCGGAACAGCTCGCGGATGCCGGGGTGAACGTCGCGCTCGTGCCGCTGGGGACACCGCTGTTGGCCGGGCCGGGTGCGATCGTCGCGACGATGCTGGCGGTGCAGGGGGCGGACGATGCCGGGGGGTACCTGGCCGTGGCATTGGCTCTGGTGATGGCGCTGTTGGTGGTCTACCTGGTGTTCCGGTTCGCGTCGCCGTTGGCCCGGCTGCTCAAGGACAGCGGGATCGTGCTGCTGACCCGGATCGCGGGGTTGTTGCTGTCGGCGATCGCCGTGCAGATGATTGCCGACTCGGTCATCGCGTTCGCCAATGGTGGCGGCGCGACCTGAGGTTCGGGATCCTGCTCCGTCGCTCTCGGGCAGCCAAAGTGATTGTCTGGCATCTGGATTGGGCCTCGTCGGTGGTGGTTTGTCGGTGGTCGCTTGTAGCGTGTGGGGTAGCAGTTGAGGTAGCTCAGCAACGCGGCGGGGCAGCCGGATCCGGGCCCGATAGGCCGGGGGTCTGTCAGTGGTCGCCGCTAGGTTTTGGGGTAGCAGATGACGCAGCGCAGCAGTGGGGGTAGGGGGTGAGCGCAGTGGCCGTGCCGAGCGGAGATCAGGCGGTGGCAGTGGTCGGGCCGGGTGAGGTTCAGGCCTCGGCGGATGCCGCGGTGGCCGCGTTGAGCGCCGCGCTGGACCCGTCTGCGGTGACTGGCACGCGAGCGGAGTGGGCGGGTGCTGTCGGGTCGCTGCAGCAGGTGATCGACATGGCGACCGCCGCGCAGGACGCGGCGATCGTGCGGTTGGCGGCGATCGAGCCGGAGTACCTCGAAGACGGCACCGGGGTGGAGACGCACCGGGCGCCTGGGCATGTGGCGTTGGATGCGCCGGCGATCGTGTCCGGGGTGTTGTCGGTGTCGGCGCTGCATGCCGAGCGGAGGGTGGAGGCGGCGGTGCTGCTGGCGGCGGACGGCCCGCAGGGGTCGGGCACCCACAGCGGCCTGGGTGGCCTGCACGCCGCGATGGGTGCGGGCCGGTTGGACTCCTACCGCGCCTGGGTGGTCGCCGAGGAGCTCGAGGCCGCCCCGGTGGAGGTACGCGAGGCGGTGGTGTCACTGTTGGAGCCGTACTTCGAGGTCGAGGATGGTGCGCACCTGCGGCGGCGGTGTCGGCGGGCGCTCGCGCGGATCAGCCCGGACCTGCTGCGTCAGCGCGCCCTGAAGGCTCGTTCGCAGGTTGGGCTGCGGCGGTGGGTGGCCGAGCCGGGTGTCGACCGGTGGGAGGGCACCTTCCCGTCCGAGGACGCCGCCACCGCGTGGGCGGCGATCGACGCGCTGGCGCACCGGTACGTCAAGGACGCGGTGTGCACCCACATCGAGGCCGCCCGCGGCAAGGCCCTGACCGACCTGGTCGCCGGGCAGGCCAGCATCGACACCGTCTTGACCATCACCGTCCCGGCCACCGGCCTGACCCACGACGCCCACGACGCCCCGGTCGGCACCACACCAGCCGCTACCGGGCCGGACGAGGCCGCCACGCCAGGCAGCCTGGGCGCTGTCGTCGCGAGCGGACCAGGGGGCGGCGCTGCAGGCAGCGAACCCGACGACCTGATCGAGGTCACCGGCCCGGCCGGGAACCAGCCGGTGTTCGTCTCCCGCGCCTGGGTCACCGCCATGGCCACCCCCAGTGGTCGGCCAGGCTCGCGGGCCACAGCAAAAGCCAAAGGCAACGCCACCACGCCCGCGCCCGCGTCCGAATCCGGGTCGGCCCCGGACTCAGGTACGAGGTCACAGACGGTGCAGGTGGCGCCGTGCCACCCCGACACCGGCGCCCTGGTCGACCCGGCAAGCCAGTTCCCGCAAGACACCAGGCTTGAGCAGGAGACGTCGCTGCCGCAGGGCCGGGCGTCCGGGAAGGGCGCGCCGGACCGCGACGTGACTGAGTCTGGTGCCGAGGCACGGAACGAAGCGATGCAGCCGACCTGCACTGATCCCGGACCCGGCCAGCAGCACCAAGCGGAGCCGACCCGCAGCGACTCGGTGAGCACCGGCGGGGCGTCGACACTGGCCCGGATCGCCGCGGGGTTCGGGGCAGGGGCGTACCGGCCCTCGGCCTCCATGGCCAAACGGGTCAAAGCCCGCGACCGCCGGTGCCGGTTCCCCGGCTGCACCGTCGCGGCCGTGTTCTGCGACCTGGACCACGTGCGGCCCTGGCCGGGCGGCCCCACCGCCGACACCAACCTGATCTGCCTGTGCCGGCGCCACCACCGCGTCAAACAACGACCCGGCTGGCGCGTCGCCCTCGCCACCGACGGAACCGTCACCTGGACCGACCCCACCGGCCGGGTCCGCACCACCACACCCGCCGACGCCCTGACCTGTACCGTCCTGCGCGGCGCTGCCACACCCCCACCCACAGCGGTCAGTACCAGCGTCACCCTGACCGACCTGCCCGACGGCCCGCACAGCGACCTCGAGTTCCGCCTCGAACACCACGCCGCCACGGCACCGCCCGCCACGGGCAGACAAGCGCTGCATCGGCGCCCAGCGGTCACCTCCTGGCTCGATGACCAGGGCATCCGACACGGCGTCGAGCTCGCCCCGACGCGCGACGTCATGCTCGTCGACTTCAGCGCCACACCGTGCCGACGACCCCGACGACGCGGCCGGCACACCTTCCCCGACGAACCACCCTTCTGACCGTGCCGCATTGACCGTGCCGGCATCGGGCCTGGCCGTGCTTCGCCTGGACTGGAGTGGGTTCGAGAGCGACCGGACGGACGGCTGCGAGCCGCCAGCGATCGGACGGCTGTGAGCGTCCAATGCTTGGGTGGGCCCAACCCCACCGCCAGCGGTCACCCCACCGACTGCGGACCTGAGCCGGTCCCCACGTACGGTGTCGTCGTGCCCGACACCACCGACGTCCCGACCGAGAACGTGCTCATCCTGTCCTGCCCCGACCAGCGCGGCATCGTCGCGACAGTGACGGCCCTGCTGTACGAGCACGGCGCGAACATCGAGGAGAGCCAACAGTTCCAGGACCCGCGCACCGCTCAGTTCTTCATGCGGATCCGCTTCTCGGGCGACATCGGCGGCCCCTCGTCCCAGCGCTGGCGTGGGCTGTTCGGCCCGGTGGCCACTGCCTACGGCATGGACTGGTCGATCCGTGACGCGGAGACCCCCTACCGCGCGGTGCTCATGGTCAGCCGGTTCGGGCACTGCCTCAACGACCTGCTCTTCCGCTGGCGCTCCGGGGCGCTGAACATGGACATCCCGGCCGTCGTCTCCAACCACCGCGACCTCGAGCCGCTGGTCGCGAGCTACGGCATCCCCTTCCACCACGTGCCGGTCACGGCCGACACCAAGCCGCAGGCCGAGGAGGCGCTGCGCCGGATCGTGGGCGAGCACGACGTCGACCTGGTGGTGCTCGCGCGCTACATGCAGGTGCTCAGCGACGACCTCACCCGCGACCTGTCCGGCCGGGTGATCAACATCCACCACTCGTTCCTGCCGTCGTTCAAGGGCGCCAAGCCCTACCACCAGGCGTTCGCCCGCGGCGTCAAACGGGTCGGCGCGACCGCGCACTACGTCACGGCCGACCTCGACGAAGGCCCGATCATCGAGCAGGACGTCGTGCGCGTCGACCACCGGATGACGCCCGAGGACCTCGTGCGCGCCGGCGAGGAGGTCGAGTCGCGCGTGCTCGCCCGGGCGGTCCGCTGGCACTGTGAGTCCCGCGTGCTGCTCAACGGCGACCGCACGGTCGTCTTCAGCTGACGACGGCGGTCGGGCGCGCAGACCACGCAGGCCACGCTGGCTCGGACGTAGGGCCACGCTGGCTCGGATGTAGGGCCACGCTGGCTCGGACGTAGGGCCACGGCCGCGGGTGCGGCCATGGCGTTCAGGCGTTCAGGCGTGCCGGTGGGGCAGGTGGAGGCTCGGGTGCGGCACGTGCAGTTGCACGTGGGGCATGCGCAGCCGGCGTCGGGCCTTCGGGGTGGCCTCGGTGTGCGCGGTGCGCTCGGCGGACGTGGGGGTCATGGATGCGGCGACGCCGGGGGTGATCAGGTGCATATCAGGAAGAGGCGTGTGGCCCCGGGTGTGATACATCGCGCCGTGGGGCCAGAATCGACCGGTGACCGACCGGACCGCCAGCAGCACCGCGGTGCTCGTCTGCCAGGGCCGGGCGGCGGCTCATGGGCGCCTCGCGGTCGGCCGGTTCTCGGACCCGGTCGCCGAGCGCCTGCTCGACCCCGCGGAACGCACCGTCGTCGAGCAGGCCCGTGCGAACCAGCCGCCGGAGGGCGGGTCCGGCCGAATGGCCTACGAGCTGGTGCGGCGCACCGCGCTCCTCATGGTCCCGCGGACCATCGCCATCGACGATGCCGTGCGCGGCCACGGTGCCCCTCAGGTCGTCGTGCTTGGCGCAGGTCTCGACGCGCGAGCCTGGCGGATGCCGGAGCTCGCGCGCGCAACGGTCTTCGAGGTCGACCACCCGGCATCCCAGCGCGACAAGCAGCGCCGTCTCGGAGACCTCGAGCCGACTGCCGCCCACGTCGTCCCGGTCGCCGTCGACCTCGAGCACGACCCGCTCGCACCGGCCCTCGAGGCCACCGGCTTCTACCCCGGGCTGGAGACCACTTGGGTGTGGGAGGGCGTCGTGCCCTACCTGACGTCTGATGCCGTGGCCCAGACGGTCCGCCACCTTGCCGAGCTGTCGGCACCGGGCAGCATCCTCATCGTGAACTACCAGTCGCGGTCGGTGTCCGCCGTGGTGATGCGCCGCGTGATGCGGGTGGCCATGCGGCTCAGCCGGCAGCACGACCCGCTCGCCGGCGAGCCGTGGCGGTCCGCATGGTCGCCCAGCGAGATGCGGACCATGTTGGCGAACAACGGTTTCGCCACCACGTCGGATGACGACCTGCTCACCCTCGCGAGCGGGCTGGACCTCCCGAGAGACGCGAACTCCTCACTGCGCAACGGGCGCGTGGCGGTCGCCGTCCGCCGCTGACGACCGGGCTGCCCGGAGGGCGGCGAAGGTGTCGTCCGCGAGCGTCGCGCCGTCCCCACCTCCGGCTGCAGCGAACCACGCGACGGCCTGTTCGACACTGGCGAGGGCGGCATCAGGCTCCCCGGCCGCGCGCAGCACCAGCGCGAGGTAGGTGCGGGCGACGGCCACCGTGCGGAGGTCGCCGCACCGCCGGGCGATCTCGATCGCATCGGCCAGGGTGCCCCGCGCCGACTCGCCCTCACCGCAAGCCTCCTCGACCCGCGCCAGGTTCAGCAGGTGGTGCGCCTGAGCGGCCTCGAAGCCCAGCGCGCCGGCCGAGGCGGCCGCACGGGCGAGGTGGACCTTGGCGTCGGTGTAGCGGTGCTCGGCCTCGGCCAGCTCCCCCAGCAGCCCTTCCGCATGGCCGAGCGCCCAGTCGTCGCCCAGCGGTGTCAGCAGCCGCAACGCCCGATCGCACGCATCCTGGCCGCCCACCAGGTCACCGGTGGCGGTCAGCGCCCAGGCAGCGAGCAGCCAGCTGGTGCCGACCTCCCATTCCAGGCCAAGCCGCTCGAGGTCGGGACGGCACCGGTCGAGCAGTCCGAGCGCCTCGGCGGCGCGGCCACCCTGGGTGTGCACGAACGCCAGGTGCAGCCTGGCCACCGAGGCCGCCCGCGGGTCAGGAGTGCGAGCGGCCTCCTCCAGGTCGGCGACCGCCCGCTCGAGGTCGCCGCCCGAGGCCTCGAACCAGCCGCAGAGAACCAGGGCCGTCACGTGGTCCGCCTCGCCGACCGATCGCGCGTCCACTGCCGACGCCGCCTCGATGGCGGCCCGCACCCGGTGAGCGCCCTCGACCCCGGTGCCCAGCACGACCCAGGCCCACCCGACGCCGAGCACGACCCGCACACCGAGCTCCGGCGCGTGCTCGGCCGACCAGGCCAGAGCGGCATCCAGGTTCGCGCGCTCGGTGCGCACCAGCGCGAGGTGCTCCGGCTGGTCTGGCCCGCGCAGCCCGGCTCGCGCGCGGTCCGCCGCCTCGGCGTACCAGCGGGCGTGGGCGAGCGCGGCCTCGTCGGTCAGGCCCGCCTCCTCGAGCCGTTCCCGCGCCAGGTCCCGGACGCTGTCGAGGAGGCGATAACGTCCCGGGCCACGCAGTGGGATGTCGGCCACCACCAGTGACCGGTCGACCAAGCGGCTCACGACGTCGAGCCCGGATGCCGCGGGCACCCCCAATGCGGCCAGCACCGACTCGACCGCGGGTAGGGTCGCGCCGCCGGCGAAGGTCGCCAGAGCCCAGAGCCCGCGCTGGTCGTCGGGAAACAGCAGGTCGTAGCTCCAGGCGAGGGCGGCGTGCAGCGTGCTCTGTCGCGCCGGGAGGTGGCTGGCCGGGTCGCGCAGCAGGGCGAACCGGTCATCGAGCCGGCGGGCGATCTCGTGCACGGGGAGCACCCGGGTGCGGGCCGCGGCGAGCTCGATGGCCAGGGGCAGCCCGTCGAGCGAACGGCAGACCTCCTCGACGGTCTGCCGGGTCTCCTCGTCGTCGGACGGGTAGGCGCGCTGGGCGGCCGCCCGGTCGGTGAACAGCGCCACCGCGGCGCCGAGCTCGAGCGGCGAGAGGTCGAGCACCTGCTCCCCGCCCACCCGCAGCGGCAGCTGGCTCGTGCCGAGCACCCGTAGGCCGGGAGTCGATGCGAGCAGCGCCTGCGCAACGGTCGCCACGGCATCCACCAGGTGCTCACAGCTGTCGAGCACCAGCAGTAGGTCGGTGCCGCGCAGACGCCCGGTGACCGTGGCGCGAGTGGGGGTGTCCAGCCCCAGGGCCTCGCCGATGCTGCGCCACACACCGTCTGCGTCCGTGGCTGCGTCGAGCCGTGCCAGCCAGGCGCCGCCGGCGGGCCGCACTCGCCCAGCCGCCTCGAGTGCGAGCCGCGTCTTGCCCACCCCCGCGGGACCGGTCAACGTGACCAGCCGGGCACTCGACAGCACGGCCTGGAGGAGCTCCAGGTCGTCATCGCGACCCAACAGCGAGCCGGATGCCGTGGGCAGGTTGCCGCTCGCCGGTTCCGGGCCCGCCGACGCCGGGGCAGGCCGGTGCGGGGTGGCCAGGGCCGGGTCCTGCCGGAGCACCTGCTGCTCGAGGCGCTGCAGCCCCGGCCCGGGGTCGATGCCCAGCTCGTCGGCGAGCAGCCGGCGCACCCGGGCACCGGCAGCCAGGGCGTCCGCCTGCCGGCCGGCCCGGTACAGGTCCGTGACGAGCAACGCCCAGAGCCGTTCGCGCAGCGGGTTCGCCGCGACGAGGTCCTCGAGCTCAGCGACGAGCTCACCCGAGCTCCCCAGGTCGGTCCGGGCGGCCAGGCGCTCCTCCAGCAAGCCCAGGCGGGTCTCCGCCAGCCGGAGTCGGTGCGGGTGCGACCACGCGCTGTCGCCGGCGCCGGGCAGGAGGTCGCCCCGAAAGAGGGCCAACCCCTGGTCGCAGAGCTCGAGCACCCGGTCCGGGGCCGCCGACCCGCGCAGCGCCGCCACCTGCTCGGCCAGCCGGAGCACCTGGACGGCGTCCACCTCCGCCGGGTCGAGCACCAGCGTGTAGCCGGCATCCTCACCACGCACCAGTGACGCGTCGCCGAGCGCGCGCCGCAGCCTGGACACCTTCGACTGCAACGTGTTCGGGGCGGCACCGTGCACCTCGTCGGGCCAGAGGTCGTCGAGCAGTCGCTCGGCGCGCACCGGGGTCCCGGCCGCCACGGCGAGGCGCACCAGCAGCTCGGTCGTCTTGCCACCCGGAACCGGCACCGGGACCCCGTCCCTGCGCAGGTCGACCGGACCCAGCACGGCCAGGCTCAGCATCCCGCGAGCATAGGGCTCGCCGATGCCGGCCGAACAGGCCCGTCAGCCGGCCCGACCGCCGTGTCAGCGGGCTGTCAGCGCGGCGCCAGCGCTCCTGGGCAACCTCGTCGCATGACCCCCGACGACGGAGACGACCTGGTCCGGCAGCTGATGAGCGGCGACCCCGCGGGAGCCGCGGCCATCCTCGCCTCCGCCACCACCTCGAGCGAGCCGCTCGTGCTCACCGCCGCGGCGCTGCTCGACCCGGCCGACACCGACCTGCTCCCGCGGGCCGCGGCGGCTGCCCGCCGCCCACGTGACCGCCAGGTCGTCGCCCTGGCCGCGGCGCATCTCGCCGGTGACCGCGACCGGCTCACCGCACTGGCGCGCGAGCACCTGCTCGACCACCCCGACAGCGTCATCGCCGCCTGGATCGCAGCGGGCGCGCACAGCGTCCGCTCCTACCCCACCACCGGCACCGACCACACCACCGGCACCACCCCCACCCACCCCGAGGCCGGCACCACCCCGGCCCACTCTCCTCAGGAGACGTCATGAACCGCAGAACCACCGCCGTCCTGCTCATCGCCGCGGCCGTGCTCACCAACGCCGCCTTCACCGTGCTCGGCAGCATCTTCGACTACCCGGACGTCCTCAAGGAGCCGGTCGCCGAGATCCTGGCCGGCTTCCGCGAGCACCAGGGGCAGGTGTCCTTCTGGTTCGCGGTCATGGCGGTGTCCGCCGCGCTGTTCGCCCCGATCGCGATCGGCGTCGGGCGGCTCTCGGCCCACCGCGCCATGCGGGTCGCGGTGCCGCTCGGCATCGCCGCCGCGGTCGTGCAGGTCATCGGTCTGTCGCGTTGGCCGCTGCTCGTGCCCCGCTTCGCCGCCGACGCCACGAGCACCGACTCCGCCACCGTCGCCAGGGCGTACGACTCGTTCGAGACCGCCCACCGCGTGCTCGGCAACCTCATCGGTGAGACCCACGGCTACGCCTTCACCGCCGCGTGGACCCTGCTGGTCGTCGTCGCGCTGCACCGCCGGCTGGCCGGGCGATGGTTCAGCGTGCTCGGCGCCGTCTCGGCCCTGCTCATCGCCTCCGGCGTGCTGTCGCCGCTCGACCTGCCGGGCATCGACACCGCGAACTTCGCCGGCTACGTCCTGTGGAGCGTCTGGCTGGTCGCCTTCGGCATCCTGCTCCTGCGCCGCCCGCGGCTCAGCGGCACGGATGCGCCGGCTGGTGCCCTCGCCACGGCCCGGGGCTGACCGCCATGACCGCCTCGACTGGCGCCACGCCCACGTCCACGTCCACCTCCACCACTCCAGCCCGCAGCCCGATGCGCGCCTGGCTGCTCTGGACCGCCGGGTTCGTCGCGTTCCCGCTGGCCGGCATCATCGGCATGCTCGTCGTCGGCCGGGTCGACGGCCCGTCCGCCGCGGCGCTGGGCGGCCTCGCGACCGGCGCCGTGCTCGGCGCCGGGCAGGCCCTGGCCAGCTCGCGCCGGCTGCCCCGGATGCGCTGGGTGGTGGTGACCGCGCTGGGGATGGGTGCCGGACTCCTGCTCGGTGCGGTCGCCGTCGACTTCGGCACGTCCCTGGCCCGGCTGGCCGTCATGGGTGCCCTCACCGGTGCTGTGCTCGGTGTGGCCCAAGCACTGGCGCTCCCGCCCCGCTCGCGGCACCGTTGGCTGTGGGCCGTCACGATGCCGGTCCTCTGGGCGCTCGGCTGGATCGTCACGACCATGTCGGGCGTCGCCGTGGACGACCAGTTCACGGTCTTCGGCGCCAGCGGTGCCGTCACGGTGACGGCTCTGCTCGGCATCCTGCTCCAGCACCTCCTCCCGGCCGCCCCGCCCCCGACCAGCCCGACAACCCCCGCCACCGCTCCCGCCCCGACCATCGGAGACCCGTCATGAGCACCCTCGCACCCCGCCACGTCGTCTTCGGCACCGGCGCCATCGGCTTGGCCGCCATGGAGGCGCTGCTGGCTCGCGGCGAGAGGGTCCGGATGGTCAACCGCAGCGGCAAGGCAGCGGTCCCCGACGGCGTCGAGGTCGTCGCGGGTGACGCCTCCGACCCCACCTTCACCACCGCGGTCTCGGCCGGCGCCGGCGTCGTCTACCAGACCCTTAACCCGCCCTACCACCAGTGGGAGGAGCGGTTCCCGGGGCTGCAGGCCGCGGTGCTCGCCGCGGCGCAGGCCAACGGCGCGCGGCTGGTCAGCATGGAGAACGTCTACCTGTACGGCCGTCCGGCCGGCCGCCCCCTCACCGAGACCCGCGCCCACGACGCGCACACCCGCAAGGGCCGGCTGCGCTCCCGGATGTCCGAAGAGCTGCTCGCCGCGCACCGTGCCGGCACCGTCGAAGTCGCCATCGGGCGCGCATCCGACTACTACGGCCCGCGCGGTGGCGCGCAGTCGAACCTGGGCGACCGGGTGGTCCCGCCTGCGCTCGCCGGCACAACGGCATCCGTGCTCGGCGACCCCGACCAGCCGCACACCTACACCTTCATCCCCGACATCGGCGAGGGGCTGGCCGTGCTCGGCGAGCACCCCGACGCCCCGGGCCGGGCGTGGCACCTGCCCAACGACCCCGACACGCGCACCACCCGTGAGCTGGTCGACCTCGTCTACACGTTCGCCGGCCAGCCGCGGGCCAAGGTGCGCGACGTACCGGTGCTGGTGCTGCGGGCGATGGCGCTCGTCAACCCGACGGTGCGCGAGCTCCTCGAGATGCGCTACCAGTTCGACGAGCCCTTCATCGTCGACAGCACCGACTTCACGAGCCAGCTCGGCGGCGTTGCAACCCCGATGGAGCGCGGCGTCGAGCAGACGGTCGACTCCTACCGCCGCGGCGGGGCCTCCTGACCCAGGCTCAAGGCGCTTCGCTGCGGCTCTGGTCGTAGCCCTGGACGCGCTCGTCGACGGGCTCATCGGACCCGTCGGTGAGGGTGCCGGCGCCGCGGTCACGGCGGTTGCCGTCTCGGTCGGTCTCGACGTCGGGGTCACGCAGGTCGGCGAGGCGCAGCTGCTCGTCCCGCTCGCGCCGAACGGCATCCGCACTCTCCGAACGGCTCTCGGCCTCCGCGGCGAGGCGCTCCGCCTCGAGCTCGCGCTTCTGGGCCTCGGCCCGGGCCATCTGCGCCCTGGCGTCGGCCTCGGTCGCACTCGCCTCGTTCTCGCGCAGCCGGCGGTCGTGGTCCACGGCCTTCTCGCGGATGTCGGCGGCTTGCTCGCGCTGGGCCTGCGCCCGGCGCGCACCCGACCGGGACACGACGAACGCGATGATGGCGGCCACCACGACCACCGCCACGATGATCCAGACGATCGTGCTGGTGTCCATGGTTGTCTCCTCACCGGCGTGGGCAGGGGCACCCGTGCGCTCCGAGAAGAGCAGTACCCGCCCCGTTCCGGGGTGAAACCCGGCGCGGGCGCGGTATCAGCAGCGCCGGCATCAGGCCGGCGTCATCGCCCGACGCACCGGCCGACGGGCGGAACTGCTGGTTGCTGCGGGTGGTTCGGCTCAGCCGGTCACGACGACGAGCTGTCCGCCGGGGTGGCGGCGTGCCCGGGGCGGCCGTGCGTGCGCCGGTCCTGCTTCATCTCCGCCTCGAAGACGTGCCGCTTGCCGCCCATCAGCGCTTCGCGGCCCGCGCGCTCGTGTGCCTTGAACGCCGCGTAGTAGCCGTCGTCGTACTCCTCCACGACCTGGAACGACCAGCGACCGGCGAGGATGTTGCGCCCCACGAGGTCCCTCTCGAGTCTGTCCGCGAGCTCGGTGTGGCCCTCGTTGCGCAGCATCTCGACGGCCTCACCGAGGGCGAGGTCGGCCATGCCGCACTTGCGGTGGAAGTTGTACAGCTGGCCGCGGGCGTCCTCCACCACCTCGAGGGCCTCCGAGAGCTTGCCGAGGGCCGCGACGGTGGCGTCGCTCGTGCCGTCCGGGCGGGTGTGGGCGTCGTCGACTGACATGGGAGACAACCTAGGTCGCGGATGCCGTGTCACGGCATCCGCGCGACCCGCCGGTCGGCGCTGTCGGAGGTTGCCGGGGCATTCGCCGGGGTGGGGGCGGCGCCGCGGGGTGCAGGCGGACCTGTGGATAACTCCACGGCGCCCTCGGCGAATCCCGGCAGGCTGTCGGCATGAGCTTCGACGACCTCCCCACGAACTGGCCGGACCTGCCCCTCGACTCGCCCGGGCTGGCCGCCGACGTGGCCGACCTCGTGGTGGGCCACGTCGACCGAGTGGCCGGCTGCATCGGGCTCGTGCTGTCCGGTGCCGACCTGACGATGGGCCAGCCGGCCATCATCAGCGACGTCGACGACACGGTGTGCCCCGACGAGCTACGACCGGCGCTCGACCACCTGTGCTCCCTGCTCGCCGAGACCGGGGGAGCCCTGCTCTTCGTCCGCGGCCGCGACGGCTCGGTGCGGTTCAGCGACTCCGACCGGGTCTGGCACCAGCTGGCGATCGACGCGTGCCATCGTGCCGGCGTACGCCTGCTCGGCGCCTTCCTGGCCACCCCGGCCGCGGTGCGCTCGTTCCCCGAGCCCCTGCACGGGGTGCTCGACGACGTGGCGTCGTGATGCCGGGCTCAGCACTCGATGACGTTGACGGCGAGGCCGCCGCGGGCGGTCTCCTTGTACTTCACCATCATGTCGCGCCCGGTGTCGCGCATGGTCCGGATCGCCTTGTCGAGCGAGACCACTTGCTTACCGTTGCCGCGCAACGCGATTCGCGCCGCCGTGATGGCCTTCACCGATGCCACGGCGTTGCGTTCGATGCAGGGGATCTGCACGAGCCCACCCACCGGGTCGCAGGTGAGGCCGAGGTTATGCTCGATGCCGATCTCGGCGGCGTTCTCGACCTGGTCGGGGGTGCCGCCGAGCACCTCGGCCAGGGCACCGGCGGCCATCGAACATGCCGAGCCGACCTCGCCCTGGCAGCCGACCTCGGCGCCGGAGATCGAGGCGTTCTCCTTGTAGAGACTGCCGATCGCGGCCGCGGTGAGCAGGAAGCGCACCACGCCCTCGTCGTCGGCGCCGGGCACGAACCGCGTGTAGTAGTGCAGCACCGCCGGGATGATGCCGGCTGCACCGTTGGTGGGAGCCGTGACGATGCGCCCGCCCGAGGCGTTCTCCTCGTTGACCGCCAGGGCGTAGAGCGTGACCCAGTCCATGGCGGCCAGCGGGTCGCCCGGGTGCTCGCCGCGCAGCTGGGTGGCCAGCCGCGGGGCTCGCCGCTGCACCTTGAGGCCGCCGGGCAGTACTCCCTCGGAGCGACAGCCGTTGTCGATGCACTCCTGCATCACCTGCCACAGGTGAAGCAGGCCCTCGCGCACCTCGGCCTCGGTGCGCCACGACAGCTCGTTAGCCATCATCACGCCGCTGATCGGGAGGCCGGTCTCGGCGCACCGCTCGAGCAGCTGGTCTCCGGTGGTGAACGGGTACGTCACCGGGGTGTGGTCGGGCACGATCACGTTCTCGCCGACCTCGTCCTGGTCGAGCACGAAGCCACCGCCCACCGAGTAGTACTCGCGCTGGTGCAGCGGCTCCTCGCCCTCAGTCGGCGCCGTGGACGCCCAGGCCGTGAAGCGCATGCCGTTGGTGTGGAAGGGCAGCCGGGCGCGGCGGTGCAGCACCACGTCGCGGTCGACGTCGAACGCGATCCCATGACCGGCATCCAGGCGGAGCCGCCCGGTGGCTCGCACCTCGGCCAGGCGGGGGTCGGCCGCGCGTGGGTTCGTGGTCTCGGGTGCCTCGCCCTCCAGCCCGAGCACGACGGCCTTGACCGAGCCGTGCCCGTGGCCGGTGGCGCCGAGCGAGCCGAACAGCTCGGCGCGCACCCGGCCCACCCGCTCGAGCAGACCGGCCTCCCGCACCCCCCGGGCGAAGGTGTGCGCGGCCCGCATCGGTCCCACGGTGTGCGAGCTGGAGGGGCCGATGCCCACGGAGAAGAGGTCGAACGCGCTGATGGCCATCGCCGCACAGTGTGTCACCCCGCGGGTGCTCCGGGACACTCGATACGGCACCCACGGGCCACCCGGGGGCGGCCACGAGGCTGACGTGAAGGTCGCGTCGGTGGTGCTTTCGCGGTGGCGCTCTCGCTGTCTTTCGCGGTCTGCTCGGCGGTGTCAAGGGTGTCCCCTTCGCCGTGGAGTCCGTGGCGTGTCGACGCTGGTGTCGGCGGTGGTGTCGGCGCTGCGTGGTCCGTGGCGTCGGTGGCAGCGGCTAGCGTCGTCGACGTGAGCGCGCAGCCGGACCAGCAGCAGTTCCCGGGCATGCCCGCGCCGCTCTATGCGGCGAGCCCGAGCAAACTGCTGGCCTTCCTCGACTGTCCACGCCGCTACCGCCTCCAGTACCTCGACCGCCCGGCACCCGAGAAGCGCCGGCAGCGGGCCCACACCTCGCTGGGCAATGCCGTGCACAACGCCCTGCGCGACTGGTGGGACCTCCCCGAGCGCACCCCGCAGGGTGGTGCCGGCCTGGTCGACCGGGCCTGGATCGACGTCGGGTTCCGCGACGGCGAGCAGTCGCGCGAGTGGCGAGAGAAGATGCGGGCCGCCGTGTTGGCGTACCTCGGGGGCGTCGACCCGGCCAGCCAGCCGGTCGGCATCGAGCGCACCGTGTCGTTCGTCAGCGGTGACCTGCGGGTGAGCGGGCGGGTCGACCGCCTCGACGACCGCGACGGCCAGCTCGTGGTCGTCGACTACAAGACCTCCCGGGTGCCGCCCACCGACGACGACGCCCGCACCTCGCTGGCACTGGGGCTCTACGCGGCGGCCGTGTGGAAGATGTTCCGGCGCCGCACCCTGCGCGTCGAGCTGCACCACGTGCCCTCCGGCACGGTCGCCGCGCACGAGCACACCCCCGAGTCGCTCGCCCGCAAGGTCGAGCAGGCCCGCTCCATCGCCCGTGACGCCCGCCGCGCCGACCTCGACTTCGCCGAGCTGGGGGAGTCCTCCCAGTCGTTCCCACCCCGGCCCGGCCCGCTGTGCGGGTGGTGCGACCTGCGGGCGCACTGCCCCGAGGGCCAGGCGGCCGGCCCCGAGAAGTCCGACTGGGCGGCGCTCGAGGAGCGGCCCCCAGCCGGCGGGTGGGTGCAGCGCGACGGCGCGTGACCGGCATCCGCCGAACGCGTGACCGGCATCCGCCGAACGCGTGCACACCGCAGCCCGACCGTCGGTGGTGTGTGGAAGGTTTGCTGCGCATGGAACAACGCGTATCGTTCGTGACCCTGGCCGTGCGTGACCTCGACCGCTCGCGGTCGTTCTACGTCGACGGGCTGGGCTGGTCTCCCGAGCTCGAGGTGCCCGGCGACGTCCTGATGTTCGCCGCCGGCGACCGGTTGGTGCTCTCGCTCTGGAACCGCACCGCGTTCGAGGAGGAGCTGGGAGCCCCGGCGCTCGACGGCGAGGGTGTGGTGCCGGTGACGCTGTCCCACAACGTGCCCACGCCGGATGAGGTGCGCGCCGTGCTCGACCTCGCGCGCGCCTCCGGTGCGCAGGTCTGGGGGCCGGCCGAGCGGGAGTGGGGCGGGTTCACCGGCTACTTCGCCGACCCCGACGGGTTCCGGTGGGAGGTTGCGTGGAACCCCGGACCCATCGGCCTGCGCGCGGTCCCCGACACCGAGGTCGACGCCACCCCGTGAGGGGGTTCGTCGACCCCCGTCGCACCGAGCGGTTGCTCCTGCGGGGCTGGCGCGATGACGACCGGGCAGGGTTCGCGGCGATGAACGCCGACCCGGCGGTGATGCGCTACTTCCACGACACCATGACCCGGGAGCAGTCCGACGCCCTGCTCGACCGGTGCCGACCTACGACCTGCCGTTCATGCCCCGCGTGGAGGTCGGATGGCGCCTCGCGCGCTCGGCCTGGCGTCACGGGTTCGCGACCGAGGCGGCACGCGAGGCGCTGCGAGTGGGGTTCGACGAGGTCGGGCTGGCCGAGGTGGTGTCGTTGACCTCGGTGCGCAACGCACCCTCGCGGGCGGTGATGGAGCGGATCGGCATGACGCGCGACCGGGCCGGTGACTTCGAGCACCCGGCCGTGCCGGTCGGGCACCCCTTGCGCCCGCACGTGCTCTACCGCATCCGCGGACGCGGTGCGCCAGGGGCTGTCGGTCAGGCGCTGCGACGCGAGTAGTAGGTGCGCAGGTTCTCGCTGAGGATGCCGCGGATCAGCTCGGCGTCCGGGGTCTCCTCGCCCTCGACCGTGGCGAGCAGGTCCTCGATGTCGCTGGGGGTGCGGTACTGGCCGAGGTCGGCGCGCAACCGGTTGAGAGCCTCGCGGTTCTCGCGGCGCTCGCGGAGCTCGTCCTTGACGGTGGTCCACAGGGTTGAGGTGGTCATGGATCCAGCATGCGCTGGAGGCCATCCATGCGTCCAATGGAATCCGGATATGGTTCGCATGCACTATCTTCATGGATGTGGACACTGACTCGCTGCGCTGGTTCCAGCTCGTGGCCGACGGATACACCGTCACCGAGGTCAGCGAGATCTTCGGGGTGAGCCAGCCGGGGGTGTCCCGGGCGCTGGCCCGCCTCGAGCGAGACGTTGGCACGACACTGCTGCGCCGCTCCGGCCGGGTGTTGCGGATGACGCACGCCGGCGCGGCCTTCAAGCGGCACGTCGACCACCTCATCAACGACCTCGACAACGCACTGGCAGCGGTCGACGAGCTGGTCGACCCCGAGGGTGGCGTGGTGACGCTGGCCTTCCCGCTCAGCCTGGGGTCGTGGCTGGTACCCGGTCTGATCCGCTCCTTTCGGCGCGACCACCCGCGGGTGCGGTTCGTGCTGCAGCGCACCGCGGTGGGGGAGGGCGGTCAGGTGTCCCAGCAGCTCGCGACCCGGCGCGCCGACGTCGAGCTCACGACCCACCGGGTCACCGGTGCCGGCGTCGAGTGGCGGCGCATCCTGGTCGAGCCGCTCGTGCTCGCCGTCTCGCTGACCCACCGCCTGGCCGGGCGCGACACGGTGGCCCTGTCCGAGGTGGCCGACGAGCCGTTCGTGGTGCGCCGGGCGCCCTCCGGGATGCGGTCGCAGACCCTCACCCTGTGCGAGGCCGCCGGCTTCACGCCCACCGTCGACCTCGAGGCCGACGACCTGCCCACCGTGCGTGGCCTGGTGGCCGTGGGGTTGGGGGTGGCGGTGGTCCCGGCGGTGGGGCTGCCGACACCGACCTCCTTCGCGCGCACCCGGATGCTGCCGCTCACCGACGCGCACGCGCACCGCGAGGTCGGCGTCGCGTGGGTCACCGGGCGGCCGCTGCTGCCCTCCGCCGAGTCGTTCCGCCGGTTCCTTCTGACCGGCGAGGCGAGCGAGAACCTCGGGTGACAGAATCGGGGCCACTCCCGCGGACCCGATGGAAGGCCCCCCGATGGCGTCGAAGCAGCCGAAGCGCAAGGCCACGATCCTCGCCCTCGCCAACCAGAAGGGCGGGGTCGCCAAGACGACCTCGGTCGCCTCGCTGGGAGCCGCGTTCGCCGAGCAGGGTCGCCGGGTGCTCCTCGTCGACCTCGACCCCCAGGCCTGCCTCACCTTCAGCCTGGGCGTCGACCCGGATGCCGTGGAGTCGTCGGTGCACGACGTCCTGGTGGGCGGCACGCCGGTCAAGGACGTCATCGTCGGCTGCGAGGAGGGCATCGACCTGGTGCCCAGCACCATCGACCTCGCCGGGGCCGAGGCGGTGCTGCTGTCGCGCCCGGCCCGCGAGTACGTGCTGCAGGGTGCCCTCGACGACGTCAAGCGCGACTACGACATCATCCTGCTCGACTGCTCGCCGAGCCTCGGCGTGCTCACCCTCAACGCCCTCACCGCCGCCCACGGCCTGATCATCCCGATGCCGTGCGAGATGCTCAGCCACCGCGGGGTGGGCCAGCTGCTCGACACCGTGCGCGACGTGAAGAAGATCCTCAACAAGAAGCTGCGCGTCATCGGCATCCTCCCGACCCTCTACGACGGTCGCAGCCTGCACGCGCGCGAGGTGCTCGACGACGTCGGCAGCCGCTACGACCTTCCGGTGCTGATGCCGCCGATCCCCAAGACGGTGCGGTTCGCCGAGGCCCCCGCGGTGGGGCGCTCCATCCTGTCGACGGCCCGCACGTCGAAGGGCGCCACGGCCTACCGCGAGGTCGCCGCCACCCTCCTCGCCGACCTCTGAGCGACCTCTCGACAGCCCTCTCAACGGCCTGTCGAGGAATTCGAACCGCGCCCCGCGGCCGTCATACAGTGATCCGATGCCAACCACCACACCCGCCCTCATCGCAGACTCCGCGACCTCCGGCTTTCGCCAGGGCAGCATCGAGCGTCGCGACCTGCGCCCCGACGACATCCGCATCGCCATCGCCTTCGCCGGCATCTGCCACTCCGACATCCACACCGTGCGCGAGGAGTGGGGGCCGGCCCACTTCCCGCTGACCGTCGGCCACGAGATTGCCGGCACCGTCGTCGAGGTCGGTGACGAGGTCACCCGTCACGCCGTCGGCGACCGGGTCGGCGTCGGCTGCCTGGTCGACTCGTGCGGCCAGTGCGAGCCGTGCAAGGACGGCATGGAGATGTTCTGCACCAAGCCCTCCGTCGGCACCTACAACGCGCAGGGCTACGACGGTGAGTGGACCATGGGCGGCTACGCCCAGGAGGTCGTCGTCAGCGAGCGCTTCGTGCTGCGCATCCCCGACACGATGGACCTCGACGTCGCCGCCCCGCTGCTCTGCGCCGGCATCACCACCTACTCCCCGCTGCGCCGCTGGGGCGCGGGCACCGGGCGCTCGGTGGCCGTCGTCGGTGTCGGAGGCCTGGGCCACATGGGCGTGAAGATCGCCGCCGCCATGGGTGCCACCGTCACCACCATCTCGCGCTCGATGGCCAAGGCCGTCGACGCCGAGGCGCTCGGCGCCACGCGGCACATCGCCTCGTCCGACGCCGACGCGATGAAGGCCGCCCGCGGCAGCTTCGACATCGTGCTCAACACGGTCAGCGCCGACATCCCGATGGCCGACTACGTGCGGCTGCTCAAGCCGGGCGGCGTGGTCGTCAACGTCGGGCTCCCGCCGGCCCCCTATGAGATCCCGCCGGGCTCGCTCATCGGTGGCAACAAGGCGGTCGCCGGGTCGCAGATCGGCGGCATCGCCGAGACCCAGGAGATGCTCGACTTCTGCGCCGAGCACGGCATCGCCGCGACCATCGAGGTCGTCGACGCCGCGGACGTGGATGCCGTGTGGGACCGGGTCGTCGACGGCGACGTGCGCTACCGCGCCGTCATCGACACCAGCACCCTGGCCGGCTGACCCGACTGACAATCAGTCGCAGGAAGCCGAAGGGCCGCACCGGGATTCCGGTGCGGCCCTTCGTCGCGTGGCGGAGCAAGATCGACCAATAGGTCAATGTTGCCCCAGCTGCGTCAGCTGGCGTTCGTGTCGCCCGAGGTGCTGCCGCCGCGGGTGCGCCGGCGGTTGCGGTTGCGCTTGGGACGGTCGGACCCACTATCGGTGGGTGCGTCGCCGTCGCGGGATGCCGGGCGCGAGGAGTCTGCACGCGAGTCGCCGCCGCGGCCGCCGCGGTTGTCGCTGGAGCGCCCGCCCCGCCCACCGCGGTCGCCGCCGCCCGGTCCGCGCCGGCCGGCGCCCTTGCCGGTCTCGCCGAGGTCCTCGAGCACCTCGGCGCCCAAGCCCTCACGGGTCTGCTGCGCGCGAGGGAGCCGGCCCTTGCTGCCCTCGGGGATGTCGAGGTCGGCGTACAGGTGCGGCGATGAGGAGTAGGTCTCCTGCGGCTCGGGCATGCCGAGGTCGAGCACCTTGTTGATCATCGCCCAGCGGTGCAGGTCGTCCCAGTCGACGAAGGTGACCGCGATGCCGGTGTTGCCGGCCCGGGCGGTGCGCCCGATGCGGTGCAGGTAGGTCTTCTCGTCCTCGGGGCACTGGTAGTTGATGACGTGGGTGACGTGCTCGACGTCGATTCCGCGGGCGGCGACGTCGGTGGCCACGAGGATGTCGACCTTGCCGTTGCGGAACGCCCGCAGCGCCTGCTCGCGCGCACCCTGGCCCAGGTCGCCGTGGATGGCGGCCGCGGCGAACCCGCGGTCGGCCAGCTCGTCGGCGACCTTGGCGGCGGTGCGCTTGGTGCGGCTGAAGATGATGGTCAGGCCGCGCTCGCGGGCCTGCAGCATGCGGGCGAGCATCTCGACCTTGTCCATCGCGTGCGCGCGGTAGACGAACTGCTCGACGGCCTTGACCGTGTGCGCGTTCTCCTGGTCGTCGCCCATCGCCCGGATGTGGGTGGGCTGGCTCATGTAGCGGCGGGCCAGCGCGACGACCGCACCCGGCATCGTGGCCGAGAAGAGCATCGTCTGGCGCGAGGCGGGGGTGAGCGCCAGCAGGCGCTCGACGTCGGGCAGGAAGCCCAGGTCGAGCATCTCGTCGGCCTCGTCGAGCACGACGATGCGGGCGTGGCCGAGGTCGAGGTGGCCCTGCTTGGCGAGGTCGATGAGCCGGCCCGGGGTGCCGACCACGACCTCGACGCCACGCTGCAGCGCCTCGACCTGCGGCTCGTAGGCCCGGCCGCCGTAGACGGTGAGCACGCGCACGCCACGCTTCTTCCCGGCCCGCTCGAGGTCGCCGGCGACCTGCACGGCGAGCTCGCGGGTGGGGGCGACGGCCAGGGCCTGCGGCTTGCCGGCGAACGGCATCGTCGCGAAGCCGTCGTCCTTGGGGGAGGTCACCCGGTTCAGGATGGGGATGCCGAAGCCGAGCGTCTTGCCGGTGCCCGTCTTCGCCTGCCCGATGATGTCGTGGCCGGACAGCGCCACGGGCAGGGTCATCGCCTGGATCGGGAAGGGGCTGGTGATCTTGTGCTCGGCGAGGGCGTCGACGATGTCCTGGTGGATCGGGAAGTCGGCGAACGACTCCACGGGCGGGGCTTCGACGACGGGCTCGGGGAGTTCGGTGGTGGCGTCGGTGACGTCGGTCATGGGTCTCTTCCGGTCGGCAGGCGCGCATGCACCGGCACAGGGGCTGTGGGCCGATCGGAGGTCTTCGGGGGGCGGGTGGCGCCGAGAACGCAGGGCGCTCGCCACGTCAAGGAACTTGGGTCTTCGTGCCGACCGGGCACCGTGGGACGCCTCTCACTCTACCGTTAGGCTCCGAACCCATGGAGCACACGTCGATCGAGGACCCCGCCTACCACGCGGCGGTGGTCGACCTGCTGGGCGTCCTCGCCTATGGCGAGCTCACCGCGTTCATCCGGATGGCGGTCGACTCCGACCTCGCGCCGACGCTGCACCTGAAGTCGGCGATGGCGGGCCTGGCCAACACGGAGTACGTGCAGTACTCGGTGCTCGTCGAGCACATGCGCAGCCACGACATCGACCCGGATGCCGCGATGGCCCCGTTCGTCGTCCCCTTCGCCGCCTACCACGAGCGCACCAGGCCCAAGGGCTGGCTCGAGGGGCTGGTCAAGGCATTCGTCGGGGACGGCATCGCCAAGGACTTCTACCGCGAGATGTCGGTCTTCGTCGACGACGACACCCGCGAGGTGATGGCGCGCGCGCTCGACGACGCTGGGGAGTCCGACTTCGTCGTCGGGGTGGTGCGCGACGCGCTCAAGACCGACCGCACCGCCGGTGGGCGGCTGGCCCTGTGGGGGCGGCGGCTGCTGGGCGAGGCGCTGTCGCAGGCCCAGGCCGTGGCGGTCGAGCGTGACGCCCTGTCGGCCCTGCTCGTCGGGGGCGGCGTCGACCTCGCCGAGGTCGGCCAGATGTTCACCCGGCTCACGGACAACCACTCCAAGCGGATGGCGCAGCTCGGCCTGTCCGCCTGACTGCCCCGTCGCAGTGAGGGGGCTCAGACCTGCTTGCGGCCGCGGATGGAGCCGTAGATGGCCACGAGAATCGCAGCGGCGGCGATCGAGATGAGCCAGCGGGTCCAGTCGATGCCGCGGGTGGCGCAGACGCCGATCTGGGCGGCCAGCCAGTAGCCGATCAGGGCACCCAGGACGCCCAACAGGATCGTGATGAGCAGGCCCATGTTCTGCTTGCCGGGCAGCACCAGCCGGGCGAGGGCGCCGATGACGGCACCGAAGATGATGGTGCCGATCCAGCCGAAGAAACCTGAGGGCGCGCAGGTTGCGGCGGCCGTGGGGAGCAACTCGATCACTGCCAACTCCGATCCGGACCAAGGCGGCCCGACAGACTCTCGTCACGCGCGCCCGTGCACGCGCCCGGCCCCGGTCCGACCCGGGTGCGGCACCGACTGTAACGGTGCCGCACCGAGTGGTGGAAGACGTCTGGGTTCAGGGCGTGAAGCCGACGCGGCCCTTCTCGGAGTCGCCGACCTGCACCCAGCCGATGACGCCGGCCGGCACGAAGATGGAGCGGCCGCGGTTGTCGGTGAGGCGCAGCACAGCCCCGTCGGTGAGCGCGGCCTCGACGGCCGCGGTGACCTCAGAGGTGGGGGAGTCGGTCTCGACCGTCAGCTCGCGGGCGACGTTCTGGACGCCGATGGTGACCTCCACGGGTGCACACACCTTTCAATGATGGGGACGCGGACTTGCCGCGTGTGTCGGGCTCAGGCTAACCCGCGCCCGGCGGGCGGCATTCCGGCATCCGCCACGAGCGAACACGCGGCGGTGGCGCCGGTGTCAGGCCTCGAGCTTGGGCAGGGACCCCAGGCCTCGCCAGGCCAGGGCGCTGATCATGGCGGCGGCCTCCGGCTCGGGCACGTCACCGTCCTGGGCCAGCCAGTGCCGGGCGGCCACCTGCGCCATGCCCGCCAGCGCCGAGCCCAGCATCAGCGCCCGCTCGTCGTCGGCCCCGGTGTCTTCGGCGATGACCTCGGCGAACGCCTCAGCGCAGTTCATCTCGAGCGCGTCGAGGCGGGAGCGCACCTGCGGAACGCTGGTGAGGTCGCTCTCGAAGACCATCCGGAAGGCCGCCCCCTCGCTGGTGACGAACTCGAAGTAGGCGGCCACCGTGCGCTCGACGCGTACCTCGTTGTCGCCGCCGACCTCCAGGGCCGCCCGCACGAGCGACTCCAGGGTCTCGCAGTGCTTGTCGAGCAGGGCGAGGTAGAGGTCGAGCTTGCCGGGGAAGTGCTGGTAGAGCACCGGCTTCGACACTCCCGCCCGGTCGGCGATCTCGTCCATGGCCGCGGCGTGGTAGCCGGACTGGACGAAGACGGCCTGAGCGGCGTCGAGCAGCTGCGCGCGGCGCTCGCTGCGCGGCATCCGCTGTCCGCGGGGGGTGGTCTGCGTGCTGGTCATCCGAGTCCTTCTGCCGGGGTACGCAGCATCCTACGGACCGGTAACCGCCGCGACCCGGAAGCGCCGCATGCCGGTTGTTAGGGTCGCGCCATGGCACGACCCCCGCTGGTGCCGCCGGGCCCGGAGCTCACGGCGCAGGAGCGCACCCGCTACGCGCGCCACCTGCTGCTGCCCGACCTCGGGCCCCTCGGGCAGCGCCGGCTGGGCGCCGCGCGGGTGCTGGTCGTGGGCGCCGGGGGGCTCGGCTCGCCCGCCCTGCTCTACCTGGCTGCCGCCGGGGTGGGCACGATCGGCGTGGTCGACGACGACGTCGTCGACACCACCAACCTCCAGCGCCAGGTGGTGCACGGGGTGGCTGACGTGGGGCGGCCGAAGACCGCCTCGGCCGCCGACGCGGTGCACGCCATCAGCCCCGGCACCGAGGTCGTACAGCATTCCGCGCGCCTCGACGAGGCCACTGCGCTGGCGGTGGTCGCCGACTACGACCTCGTGCTCGACGGCGCCGACAACTTCCCCACCCGCTACCTCGTCGGCGATGCCTGCGCCCGGCTCGGGGTGCCGCACGTGTGGGGGTCGGTCTTCCGCTTCGACGGCCAGGTGTCGGTGTGGTGGGCGGGCGAGGGCCCGTGCTACGCGTGCGTCTTCCCCTCCCAGCCGCCGCCGGATGCCGTGCCGTCGTGCGCCGTCGGCGGTGTGCTGGGGGCGGTGTGCGCGAGCATCGGGTCAGTCATGGCGACCGAGGCGGTCAAGCTCGTGACCGGCATCGGGGAGCCGTTGGTGGGGCGCCTGCTCGTGCACGACGCGCTGCGCCAGACCTGGGACACCCTGCCCGTCACCGCCGACCCCGGATGCCGGGTGTGCGGCTCGGGCGCCGACCTCACCCGCCCGCTCGGCTGGGCCACCGGCGTCCCTGATGCCGGGCCGCCCTCGGGCGCGCCGCCCGCCGGCCGGCCGAGCATCGATGTCCTCGAGCTCAAGGGGCTGCTCGACGCCGGGGCGCTCGACGGCGAGGCGGCCGTGCTGGTCGACGTTCGCGAGGAGGGCGAGCGGGCGGTCGTGGCGCTGCCCGGGGCGGCCTGGCTGCCCATCGGGGACCTGCGCGGCGGGGCGCCGGTGCCGGGGATGGCGCCGGGTGCCCGCGTCTACGTCCACTGCAAGTCGGGGGGCCGCTCCGCCGAGGCGGTCGACCTGCTGCGCGCGCGGGGCGTCGACGCGGTGGACGTCGAGGGCGGCATCCTCGCCTGGGTCGCGCGGGTCGACCCGACCCTGCCGACCTACTGACCCGGCATCCCCAGATCGACAAACCCGTCCCCAGATCGACCAATTGGTCACGTCGGGGACGGCTGGTCGGTGGGCCGGGTGTCCCCAGATCGACCAATTGGTCACGTCGGGGACGGCTGGTCGGTGGGCCGGGTGTCCCCAGATCGACCAATTGGTCACGTCGGGGACGGCTGGTCGGTGGGCCGGGTGTCCCCAGATCGACCAATTGGTCACTTCGGCTACAGGGTGGGGCGTGCGCGCGGATGTCGGGGGCGCGTGGTGGGATCTCCGTGTGCTCGTCCTCCGCCGTCCGGCTCCCGTCGCGCCGCACGTCACGGTGCTCGACGCGAGCCAGCGCGCGGTCGTCGAGCACCGCGGCCCGGCGCTTCGGGTCCTGGGCGCCCCAGGAACCGGCCTGTCCACCGTGGCCGTCGAGATCGTCGCCGAGCGCGTCGAGCGGGGTGAGGCGCCCGCCGACGACTGCCTCCTGCTCGCGCCTACCCGCCTCGCGGCCGCCCGGCTGCGCGACGCCATCACCGCCCGGCTCGGCGGCACGACCACCACGCCGCTGGCGCGCACCCACCAGTCGCTCGGCTTCGGGATCCTGCGCGAGGCCGCCGCGCTGCTCGGCGACCCCACGCCCCGGCTGCTCAGCGGGCCCGAGCAGGACGTCATCCTCGGTGAGCTGCTCGCCGGGCACGCGGCGGGGGAGTCGTCGGCGCCCCCGTGGCCGCCGTCCCTGCACCTGGCCCTGCCCACCCGTACCTTCCGGGGCGAGCTGCGCGACCTGTTGATGCGGGCCGTCGAGCTGGGCCTCGACCCCGAGGACCTCGGCCGCCTCGGCGCCGCCCACGACCGCCCTGAGTGGGTCGCGGCCGCCCACGTGCTGCGCGAGTACGACGAGGTCACCGCCCTGTCGGCCCCCGGGGCCTTCGACCCGGCCTGGATCCTCGGCTCCGCCGCCGACCACCTCGAGACCGACCTCGACGCGCTCGACCGGCTGCGGGCCGGGCTGCGGCTCGTGGTCGTCGACGACGCCCAGGAGCTCACGCCCGCGGCGCTGCGGCTTCTCCAGGTGGTCGTCGCCGGCGGTGGTGTCGACCTCGTGCTGCTCGGCGACCCCGACGCCGCCACCCAGACCTTCCGCGGCGCCGACCCGCGCCTGTTCGTCACCAGCTGGCCCGACGCCCCCACCCGGGTCCTGTCCACGTCGTACCGGTGCGGCGGCGCGGTGCTCGACGCCGCCGCCCGCGTGGCCGCGCACATCGGCGTGATGGGGGGCTCCGCCCACCGCCGCGTCGAGGCAGCCGGGCCGGGCGGCCGGGTCGAGGCGCACCTGCTGCGCACCGCTGCCCAGGAGGCCGGCTACGTCGCGGGCCGGCTGCGGTCCGCCCACCTGCTCGATGGCGTGCCCTGGTCGCGGATGGCGGTCGTCGTGCGCGGCGGTGCCCGCACGGCCACCCTGCGCCGGGTGCTGCGCAGCGCCGGGGTGCCGGTCGACACCGCAACCGCCGACCTCCCGGTGCGCGACGAGGCGGCGGTGCGCCCTTTCCTCACCCTCCTGCGCTGTGCCCTCGAGGTCGTCGCCGGCGCCGAGCAGCTCGACCCCGCCGACGTGGTCGACGTGCTCAGCTCACCAGTCGGCGGCGCCGATGCCGTGCAGCTGCGCCGGCTGCGCCGCTCGCTGCGGCGCCTCGAGCTCGACGGCGGCGGGGGCCGTCCCAGCGACGTGCTGCTCGCCGAGGTCGTGCTCAACTCGTTCCCGCTCGACCGCATCGGCCCGGAGGCGGCATCCGCCCGGCGCGCCCACCGCGTGCTCGCGGTGGCGGTCGACGCCCTGCGCGACGGTGAGGGGGTCGAGGTGGTGCTCTGGCGGATGTGGAGCGCCGGCGGCCTGGCCGGTCCGTGGCGTGACGCGGCCCTCGCCGGCGGCGCGGGCGGCGGGCGGGCCGACCGCGACCTCGATGCCGTGCTGGCGCTGTTCGACGCCGCCGCCCGCTTCGTCGACCGGCTGCCCGGCGCGTCACCGGGCGACTTCCTCGACCACGTGCTGGGCCAGGACGTCGCGGGCGACACCCTCGTCGCCCGGGCCCCGGCCGGTGAGTCTGTCGCCCTGGTAACGCCCGCGGCATCCGCCGGGCTCGAGTGGGACCTCGTCGTGGTGGCGGGCGTGCAGGAAGGGGTCTGGCCCGACCTGCGGCTGCGGGGCTCGTTGCTCGGGTCCACCGACCTCGTCGACCTGGTCACCGGGCGTGGGGGCGACCCGCGAGCAGCGCGGGCGCAGGTGCGGCACGACGAGACCCGGCTCTTCCACGTCGCGGTCACCCGGGCCCGCCGGCTGCTCGTCGTCACCGCCGTCCGCAGCGACGACGAGCAGCCCTCGCCGTTCCTCGACGTCGTCGACCCGCTGCCGCACGACCGGCCCTTCACCGACGTCGCCCGCCCGCTGACCCTCCCCGGCCTGGTCGCCGAGCTGCGGCGCGAGGTCGCCGGTCCCGATGCCGCGACCCGGGGTGCAGCGGTCACCGCGCTGGCCACCCTCGCGGCACATCAGGTCCCGGGCGCCGACCCAGCCCAGTGGTGGGCCCTGCGCGACGTCAGCGACGACCGGCCACGTCGTGCCCCCGGGGCGGTGGTTTCGGTCTCGCCGTCGACCATCGACCACTTCGGCAAGTGCCGCCTCCAGTGGGTGCTGCGCGCCGCCGGAGGTGACGGACCCTCGATGGGCGCCCAGGACATCGGCACGCTGGTGCACGAGGTCGCCCACGACCTCGGCGACACCGACGCGGCCACGTATGCCGCGGCACTCGAGTCCCGCTGGGGACGCCTCGGGCTCGCCCCCGGCTGGCTCAGCCGCCGCGACCTCGGCCGGGCGCAGGCGATGACGACCCGGCTGGCCCGCTACCTCGGCGAGTCCGCCGCAGCAGGGTGGCGCAAGGCCGCGTCCGAGGAGCGCATCCGGGTGGCGCTGGGCCGCGCCGTCGTCACCGGGCAGGTCGACCGCATCGAGGTCGACGCCGACGGGCGGGTGCGGGTCGTCGACCTCAAGACCGGGGCCAGCAAGCCAACGGTCGACGAGGTGCGGCGGCACGGCCAGCTCGGCGCCTACCAGCTCGCCGTCGACGAGGGCGCCGTCGCGCAGTACGGCGACCGCTCCGGTGGGGCGGCCCTGCTCCAGCTCGGCCGGGCCGCGGCGGCGAAGAGCACGAGCCTGCAGCTGCAGCAACCCCTCGAGACCGACGACGAGCCGACCTGGGCGCGCGACCTCGTCGACGACGTCGCCGAGGGCATGGCGAGCGCGGTCTTCGCGGCGACCCCGGGCCCGCAGTGCGGCACCTGCCAGGTCAAGGACTCGTGCCCGGCCTACGCGGAGGGGAGGCGGCTGTGAACGGCGACGGCACGGCATCCGGCACGCTGCCCCGCGACGCGGCGCCCGTGGGCGTCCGGTGGGGCGCGCTCGAGCTGGCCCGGGCACTCGGACAGTCGCACCCGCCGACGCCCGAGCAGGTGGCGGTGATCGAGGCCCCGCTGCGCCCGCTGCTCGTGGTGGCCGGCGCCGGGTCGGGCAAGACCGAGACGATGGCAGCGCGCGTGGTCTGGCTGGTCGCGAACGACCTGGTGCGCCCCGACGAGGTGCTCGGGCTCACCTTCACCCGCAAGGCGGCGGGCGAGCTGTCCGAGCGCCTCACGACCCGGCTGGCCACCCTGCGCGAGGCGGGCCTGTGGGTCCCGAGCGGCGACGACGGCGCCGCGGTGCTCGACGACGTGCCCACCGTGTCGACCTACCACGCGTACGCGGGCCGGATCGTGCGTGAGCACGGAGTGCGGCTCGGGGTCGAGGCCGAGAGCAGGCTGCTCAGCGAGGCCGCTGCCTGGCAGTTCGCCCACGAGGCGGTGGCATCGTGGGACGGCCCGATGGACGGGGTGGAGAAGGCGGAGTCCACCGTGACGACCGCCGTGGTCGACCTCGCCGGCGAGATGGCCGAGCACCTGGTCGACGTCGGCGCCGTGTCCGCACACCTTGATGAGGTCGTGGCGGCGCTCGGGGCGGTGCCGAGCGGGCTCACGAAGCGGCGCACCTTCCCCGCCGAGGTCCGCGAGGCCATCACCGTGCTGCGCGAGCGGCGCGCGGTGCTGCCGTTGGTCGAGCGCTACCACGAGCTCAAGCGCCACCGCGATGCCATGGACTTCGCCGACCAGGTGGCCCTGGCCGCGCGCATCGCCGGCACCGTGCGGCAGGTGGGGGTGGCCGAGCGTGCAAGGTTCCGCGCCGTGCTGCTCGACGAGTTCCAGGACACCTCCGAGGCCCAGCTGCAGCTGCTGCGCTCGCTGTTCGTGGCGCCGGGCGCGCCGGTGCCGGTCACGGCCGTCGGCGACCCGCACCAGTCGATCTACGGCTGGCGCGGCGCCAGCTCGACCACCCTGCACCGTTTCCGCGAGGACTTCGTCGACCCCGACCCGGCCCTGGTGCTGCCCCTCTCCACGAGCTGGCGCAACGACCGGGCCGTCCTCGACGTCGCCAACCTGGTGGCGCAGCCCCTGGCCCGGTCGACCCGGGTGCCGGTCGCGTCGCTGGGGGCACGCGCCGAGGCCGGCCGGGGGCACGTCGCCACGGCGCGTCTCTCGACGATCGAGGAGGAGGCGGCGCACGTCGCCGAGTGGGTGCAGCACCGCCGCTCCCGTCCGGGTCGACGCACCGCAGCGGTCTTGTGCCGCAAGCGTTCCCAGTTCGACCCGGTGGTCGAGGCACTCGAGGCGCGCGGCATCCCCTACGAGGTCGTCGGACTCGGTGGGCTCCTGCACACGCCCGAGGTGGCCGACCTCGTCGCGCTGCTCTGGGTCGTGCAGGACCCCACCCGGGGCGACCGGCTGATGCGCCTGCTCACCGGCCCGTCGTGCCGGCTGGGTGCCGCCGACCTCGACGGCCTCGGGGCCTGGGCGCGGGCCCGGCAGCGCAGCGGGCGCCGCCGGGGCGCCGACCTCGCCCCCGACGCGAGCGACCGCTCGAGCATCGTCGAGGCCCTCGACGACCTCCCGCCCGCGACCTGGGTCGGTGACGAGGGGCAGTCCATCGGGCCGGTCGCCCTCGAGCGGCTCGCCGGCCTCGCCGCGGCGGTGCGGCGGCTGCGCTCGCTCACCGGGCTGGGGCTGGCCGAGCTGGCCGCCGAGGCGGAGGTCGCGCTCGGGCTCGACATCGAGGTGCTGTCCCGACCGGGCTGGACCCCCGGCGCGGCGCGGGCCCACCTCGACGCCTTCGCCGACGTCGCGGCCACCTTCGGCGCGTCCGCCGACCGGGCCTCGCTCGGGGGATTCCTCGCGTGGCTCGACGCCGCCGTCGACGAGGAGCGCGGGCTCGACCTCGGCTGGATCGAGGCCCGCACCGACGCCGTGCAGGTGATGACGGTGCACGCGGCCAAGGGGCTCGAGTGGGACGTCGTGGCCGTACCCGGGCTGGTCGAGGGGTCCTTCCCGGCCCACTCGGGCACCCGCACCTCACTGTGCGACGACGCGTGGGCGCACGCCGCGCCCACCGACAAGGGCTGGCTCGCCGGGCTGGCCACCCTGCCCTACGACCTGCGTGGCGACGCCGACGGACTCCCGCGCTTCGCGTGGTCGGGCCACACCGGCTGGGACGACCTGGCCACCGAGCACCAGCGCTTCCGCGAGGCCGTCGCGGCCCACGGCATCGTCGAGGAGCGCCGGCTGGCCTACGTCGCCGTCACCCGGGCGCGCACCGACCTGCTGCTCACCGCCCACGTCTGGGGCACGGCGAACAGCCCACGCATCACCTCGCGCTTCCTCGACGAGGTTCAGGCGTCCGGGCTGGTGGTGGCTCACGGCCCATGGGCCGAGCTGCCCCCGCTCGACGACCCGAAGCCGCAGAACCCGCGCACCGCCGAGGAGGTCAGCGTCGCCTGGCCGACCCTCGACCACCGCGAGCGTCGGCAGGCGCTGCTCGGGCCGGCCCGCGCGGTCGCCGAGGCGGTGGCCGGAGCGCTGCCGGATGCCGTTCGCCCCGGTTCGCCGCCACCAGCCCGGGCCGCCGGGCGGTGGGACGCCGAGATCCGGATGCTGCTCGACGAGCGGGCCCGGCGCCGCAGCGGGAGCCCGGTCGACGTCGACCTGCCGGCGCACCTGTCGACCTCGGCGCTGGTGTCGCTCGCGGAGGACGCCGAGCGGTTCACCCTCGAGCTGCGCCGGCCGATGCCGACCCCGCCGGCGCTGGCTGCCCGGCGAGGCACCGCCTTCCACGCCTGGGTCGAGGAGCACTACTCACGGGCGGCGTTCGTCGACGTCGACGAGCTACCCGGGTCGGCTGACGAGGGGGCGACCGACACCGACCTCGGCACCCTGCAGGAGAGCTTCCTGGCCAGCGAGTGGGCCGACCGGGCCCCGGTCGAGGTCGAGACCAGCGTCGAGACCGTCGTCGACGGCATCGCGGTGCGCGGGCGGATCGACGCCGTCTTCGCGGAGGTCGGCCCCGACGGGGAGCCCGGCTGGGTGGTGGTCGATTGGAAGACCGGCGCTCCCGCGACCGGTGCCCGGGCGGCAGCCCGGGCGCTGCAGCTGTCCGCCTACCGGCTGGCGTGGGCCCGGGTGCGCGGGGTGCCCGAGGACCGGGTGCGCGGGGCGTTCTTCCACGCCGCCACGGGCGAGACGGTGTGGCCCGAGCTGCCCGGAGCCGACGAGATCACTCGGGTGCTGAGGGCCGCTCGGCCGACCTGAGGTCGATCTCGGTCGTCACCTGGTCCGCCTCGTCCTGCGCGCTGTCGTCGGTCGTGCGCTGTAACGCATCAGGCTCGTCGGTGGCAGTCCCGGCATCCGGCTCGTCGGCTCCACCCGGCGCGGCATCCGGCTCGACCCGGCCGTCCCCGGCATCCTGCTCGTCGGCTCCACCCGGCGCGGTATCCGGCTCGGCCTGGCCGTCCCCGGCATCTGGCTCGTCGGCTCCACCCGGCGCGGTATCCGGCTCGACCTGGCCGTCCCCAGCATCCGTGTCGTCCGTGTCGTCCGCCTCGAGCACCGGCAGGTCCTCGTCGTCGTCGTCCACGACCAGCGCCGGCGGGCGGGTCGTGCGGCGCGGCACCCCGACCGGTGCGAGTGAGGTGCGGCGGTAGTCGTCGGGCTCCTCGCTGGCGTGCACGGCGTCGTCGAGCCGGCGCAGCTGGGTGGTGAGCACCTCGACGGCGGCGGAATCCTTGCGGGCCAGCGCCACCATCATCGTGCCGAGCAGCCCGAGCTCGGCCACCAGGCGGGCGCGAACCAGCAGGTTGGGGTCGGGCCGCTCGACCCGGGTGTGCGAATAGGCCTCGAGCACGGTCTCGACGGCCTCCGGGCGGGCGTCGGCCACGAGCGCGGCGAAGTCGTCGGCGGGGTCGGCGACCTTGGCGTCCTCCCAGCCCGTCAGGGCCCGGATCTTGCCCGTCGAGGCGTCGGCGTCGTCGGTGAAGACCGCGAGCACCTGGTCTCCGGTGAGGTCGCCGTGGGTGGCGGTGGGGGCGAACCGCCACAGGCTGACGTCCTCGAGTGCGGTCTCCCAGCGGGTGAGCAACGTGGTCGGCACCCGGCCGGTCTCGGCCGCCCGGTCCAGGTCGGCGAGGCGGCGGCTGCGGTAGGCGTCGGCGTCGTAGCTCGGCAGCCCGGCCTCGTCGTACACGGCCGGGTCGGTGTTGTGCAGCGCGGCGATGGCGCGACCCAGCTCGGCCGCGATGCCGGGACCGGGCGGCAGCTCGGCGAAGTCGAGGTTGTGCCCGGGCAGGTACGGGTACACCGCCGCACGCCCGCCCTCGCTGAGCGCCACGAAGCCCTTGGGGGCGGGCACCGCGAACGGCAGCCGACGCCCGAGCAGGCCGAGCAGGCCGACGGTGCGGTCCATCTCGGCGCCGGCGACGTCGCTGCGTGGGGCACGAACGACCCAGCGCCGGCGCTCGGCGTCCTGCACGAAGGCCACGTCGAAGCTCTGCTCGGGAGTGCTGGGCAGGGCTTCGACGCTCACCGGGTCGAGCCCGGGCACGGCGGCGCTCGCCAGCGCGGCAAGGAAGGCGGGGCTGCGGTCCACGGCCCAACGGTATGCCGTGTGCCCCCGATCGTCGGGGAGGCCGCCCGCGGTGCGGCCCCTAGGCTGTGCCGCGTGCCTGCTGTCGACGGAACCCTGCCCGGGCTGACCCTGAGCACCTCGGTGCTCGACCGCCGCGGTGACCTGCGCGCCGACCACGGGCTGCTGCCCCGGCTGCTGGCCGACCCCGGCACCCTCGTGCTGCGCCTCGTGGGCGACCGGGTCGCAGTGCAGCCCGCCGACGGCGGCGGCCTGGCGGCGCTCCTCACCCCGCCCGAGCCCGCGGATGCCGGCCGGCTGGCCCTGTACCTCGGGGAGCGCGGCGGCAGGGCGTACGTGGGCGTGGTCGCCGACGACCTCGCGGATGCCGTGGCGCGCGCCGTCGACGATCATGCCGCGGGCGCGTCCGGAGGCGGCCCCGGGTGGCGCACGCTGCGGCAGGCCGGTGCCGACCTCGACGACCTGAGTGCCTCGGCGATCGCCACGACGCTCGCCCTGGCCAACTGGCACCGCACCCACGGCCACTGCCCGAGGTGCGGTGCGCCGACCGACCCGGTGCTGGCGGGCTGGATCCGCCGCTGCCCGGCCGACGGCAGCGAGCACTACCCGCGCACCGACATGGCCGTGATCATGGCGGTGGTCGACGCCGACGACCGCATCCTGCTGGCCCGAGGCAGGGGCTTCCGCGGCAACGGGATGTCGGTGCTCGCCGGCTTCGTGGAGCCGGGCGAGAGCCTGGCCGCCGCCGTCGCCCGCGAGGTGGCCGAGGAGGTCGGCATCGAGGTCACCGACGTCACCTACCTGGGTGACCAGCCGTGGCCGTTCCCGTCCTCGCTGATGCTGGGCTTCACGGCGCGAGCGCTGGGCACCGACCTGCGGCTGCAGGCGGAGGAGATCGAGGCCGCCCGGTGGTTCACCCGTGACGAGCTCGTCGCGGCGATCGCCGACGGGTCCGTGGTGGTGTCCGGGCGCATCTCGATCTCACGGCGGATCATCGAGCACTGGTTCGGTGGCCCACTCGGCTCGCCCGAGATCCCCCTCCGCTGACCAGGGAGAGTCGGGCTCAGGTGAGGCGGTCGCGGACCTGCGCGATGGAGGGGTTGGTGGCCGCGGACCCGTCGGGGAACAGCAGGGTGGGCACCGTCTGGTTGCCTCCGTTGACCGACATCACGAACTCCGCCGTACCCGGCTCGCGGTCGATGTCGACCTCGGTGAAGCCGATGCCCTCGCGCTCCATCTGCGACTTCAGCCGGCGGCAGTAGCCGCACCAGGTCGTCGTGAACATCGTGACGGTGCCGGGCGCGGGCAGCGTCTGGCCGGTGGTCTCGGCGGCGGACATCGGGGCTCCTGATCAGGTCGGGGTCTCGCGGGGGTGAACGCCAGTGCGGGGGAGTTGCTTCCCGCCGGGGCCTGCGCTCGGCCGCCGGATGCCGCAGCGGCTCCGTCCACAGGCCGGCCGGCGCGGTCCGGCAGCGTCACCGCCGACACCTAGGATCGTCGCGATGACCACCCTGCCCGTGCACCCCGGAGCCGACGCGGTGCTCGATGCCCTCGACCCCGAGCAGCGCGAGGTCGCGGCGCACCCCAGCGGCCCGATGTGCGTGCTGGCCGGAGCCGGCACCGGCAAGACCCGGGCCATCACCCACCGCATCGCCTACGGGGTGCTCTCGGGCGTCTACCAGCCGCAGCGGGTGCTCGCAGTCACCTTCACCGCCCGGGCGGCCGGCGAGATGCGCACCCGGCTGCGCGACCTCGGCGTGGGCGGGGTGCAGGCCCGCACCTTCCACGCCGCCTCGCTGCGCCAGCTGCACTACTTCTGGCCCCAGGCCATCGGCGGCGCGTCGCCCGAGGTGATGCCGCACAAGGCCAGCGCCGTGGCCGAGGCCGGTGGCCGGCTTCAGCTGCGGCTCGACAGCGCCGGCATCCGCGACCTCGCGTCCGAGATCGAGTGGTCGAAGGTGTCGCTGCTCACCCCCGACTCGTATGCCGCGGCGGCCACCGCCCAGCGCCGAGAGCCGCCCGCCGGCCTCGACGCCACGGCGATGTCCCGCCTCGTCGCGGCCTACGAGGAGGTCAAGACCGAGCGCGGCGTCATCGACTTCGAGGACGTCCTGCTGCTCATGGTCGGCATCCTGCGCGAGCACGAGGAGGTCGCCCGGGCGGTGCGCAGCCAGTACCGGCACTTCGTCGTCGACGAGTACCAGGACGTCAACCGGCTGCAGCAGACCCTGCTCGAGCTGTGGCTGGGGGAGCGCAAGGACCTCTGCGTGGTCGGCGACCCGGCGCAGACCATCTACTCGTTCACCGGCGCCTCGCCCGAGCACCTGCTCGGGTTCCGCGCCAAGCATCCCGACGCCCGCACCGTCGAGCTGGTGCGCAACTACCGCTCCACGCCCCAGGTCGTGGGCCTGGCCAACCTGGTGCTGCGCGGCCCCGGCGGCCCGCGCCGCTCCGGGTCGGTCGAGTTGCGGGCGCAGCGCCCCGACGGCCCGGCCCCCGAGCTGCTCGTCGCCGACAACGACCCCGACGAGGCCGCCACCGTCGCCACCCGCATCGCCGCCCTCGTCGAGGCCGGCAACCCGCCGTCCGAGGTCGCGGTGCTCTTCCGCACCAACGGCCAGAGCGAGTCCTTCGAGTCGGCGCTGGCCGAGCGCGGCATCCCCTACCTCGTGCGCGGCGGTGAGCGGTTCTTCTCGCGCAAGGAGGTCCGCGACGCCATCGTGCTGATGCGCGGGGCGGCACGCTCCGACGACGGGTCGGTGCCGCTGCCCGACCTCGCCCGCGACGTGCTGCTCGGCGCCGGCTGGAGCCGGCAGGCGCCCACCAGCGGGGGTGCGGCCCGGGAGCGGTGGGAGTCGCTGAGCGCGCTGGCGTCGCTGGCCGACGACCTGCACGCGCTCGACCCCGACGCCCGGCTGCCCGCGCTGGTGCGCGAGCTCGAGGAGCGCGCGTCGGCCCAGCACGCCCCGACGGTCAACGGCGTCACCCTGGCGTCGTTCCACGCGGCCAAGGGCCTGGAGTGGGACACCGTCTTCCTCGTCGGCTGCTCCGACGGACTGCTCCCCATCACGATGGCCGACACCCCCCAGGCCGTCGAGGAGGAGCGCCGGCTGCTCTACGTCGGCGTCACCCGGGCCCGCGAGCGCCTGGTGATGTCGTATGCCGTCGCCCGCACTCCCGGTGCCCGCGCCACCCGGCGTCCGTCCCGGTTCCTCGACGGCACCGCCGCCGTGCTGGGCGACGCCGCCCGGTCGCAGCCCAAGCGCAGCCGCAGGGTCGGCGCGGGCGGGAAGGCCGCGACCCCGGTGCGCACCACCTGCCGTGCCTGCGGCGCCGACCTCGGCACGGCTCGGGAGCGCACCATCGGTCGGTGTTCCGCCTGCCCGCCCACGATGGACGAGCGGTTGTTCGAGGCGCTGCGCGAGTGGCGGCTCGAGCAGGCCCGGGCGGCCGACGTGCCGGCCTTCGTCGTCTTCACCGATGCCACCCTCACGGCTATCGCCGAGCGGGTGCCCGCCGACGTCGGCGCGCTGGCCCGGATCAACGGCGTGGGCCCGGCGAAGCTCGAGCGCTACGGCACCGACGTCCTCGAGCTGATCCAGAATTTTTCTTCCAGCGAATAAGCCTGTGCAGCAACCAAACTCGGGAAAACTACGAGTTTCGCCACAATTCAAGCGAATAATCCCGTTGCCGGGCCCGCGCAGGCTCCCCTAACCTGATCGGACAACACCACGCGTGGCCCGCTCGGGTCCGCGGCTGCAGCGAGAATCAGTGAGGAGGGTTGGCCCCATGGAGACGACGATGAAGCAGGAGATGACGATGAGCATGACCGGCGAGATCTGCATGCGTCCCCGGCGCGGCGCCAACACCGCTCACGCAGTCACCTTCCGCTCCGTCCAGGGGCGCACTGTGCCCTTCGCCGGTGACAGCAACGGTCGCGACCTCAAGGTCGCCGACGTGCGCACCACCGGCGTCGACGCCATCGCCCCGCTCACGGGAGTCGTGTATCCACGCCTCGAGGCACCACCTGTCTGACAGCTCGACAGGTCACCTCGAGGCCGCGGATCCCGACACCGGGATCCGCGGCCTTTCTCGTACCCGCCGCCAGACCACCAGACCCGAACCACACCCACCGAGGCCACCGAGATGACGACCACCACGCAGCGGTCCCACACCGACCGCCCACCGAGTACCACGCGCCACACCCGGCGCACCGAGACGACCGAGCGCCCCACCGGGCGCGCCGAGCAAGGAGGTGACAACCCGATGCAGCTGACCGAGCTCCTCGACCTGCACGAGGCGTCCGTGACGACCGGCGAGGGCATTCCCTGCCGCGAGAACGACGCTGAGCTGTGGTTCGCCGACACCCCCGACGGTGTCGAGTTCGCCAAGGCCCTCTGCGGCACGTGCCCCGCACGTGTCCAGTGCCTCTCGGGTGCCCTCCACCGGCGCGAGCCGTGGGGCGTCTGGGGCGGCGAGCTCTTCGTCCAGGGCGAGATCGTCGCCCGCAAGCGCCCACGTGGCCGGCCCCGCAAGTCCGAGGTCGCCGCGTAAGGCGCACCACCGAACACCACCAGACCGACTTCCAAGGGGAACACCATGTACACGAAGCGGATGCACGAGATCCGCCGCACGATGCACCAGCGTCGCGTCCACGAGGCGCAGCGCAAGGTGCAGGCCGCGGCGAACCGTGAGCAGATCCGGGCCAGTGTCCACGCCATCGTGCGATGAGACCCGCGCTCGACCAACGCACCGCCCCTGACCAGCGGTCAGGGGCGGTGTCGTTCCACCCCACGCCCGTTCCGACCGCCACCCCGGTGCCGCCACTGTCCGGGCGGGACTTCTGGCGCGCCGTCGTGGCCAGCCTGCTGGTTACCCTGAGGCCATGGTCACGCTGACGATCGCCCAGGAGCCCACGGCCGACCGCGTCCTGTCGCAGGACCCGTTCGCCCTGCTCACCGGGATGCTGCTCGACCAGCAGTTCCCGATGGAGCGGGCGTTCGCCGGGCCCGCCACGGTGCTCGAGCGGTTCGGCACCCTCGACCCCGGCGCGATCGCGACGGCCGACCCGGAGGCGTTCGCCGACCTGTGCGCCACACCGCCGGCCATCCACCGCTACGGGCGCTCGATGGCCGCGCGCATCCAGGCGCTGGCCGCCGTCGTGCGCGACACCTACGGCGGTGACGCCTCCGCCATCTGGCGCGACGCGTCGACGGGCGCCGAGCTGGTCACCCGGCTCAAGGCGCTGCCCGGCTTCGGCGAGCAGAAGGCCCGCATCTTCACGGCGCTGCTCGGCAAGCAGCTCGGTGTCCAGCCGCCCGGCTGGGCGCAGGCCTGTGGCGCCTACGCCGAGGAGGGGTCGTACCGCTCGGTCGCCGACGTCGTCGACGCCGACTCACTGCAGAAGGTGCGCGACTTCAAGAAGGCCGCCAAGGCGGCGGCCCGCGGCGAGGGCTGAGCGCGATGCCCGGCCAGGGCGCGGATGCCGGCCAGGCGGCATCCGAACCGCGCCCCGTGTGCGCGACCTGCGGCACGACGCCACCCGATGACGACGCCGTCGCGGTGGCCCGGATCACCTGGGCGTTCGGCACCGAGAACGGCCGCGACGTGTGGACCTGCGCCGCATGCAGCCGCACCCACCTGCGCAGCATCGAGGGCAAGCTCGACTCCGCCTGGTGGTGAGCCCGCCGGTCAGTGCGGCGGGGGCGGCAGGCGTGACTCGTCGATGCCGGGCAGGTAGGCGCAGACCATCTCGCGCAGCGGCACGGTGCCGCCGATCTGGCTGAGCACTCCGATGCCGCCGAGCCAGACCCGGTGGATGAGCAGGTACTCCGGGGGCAGGTTGAGCTTGAGCCCGACGAGGAACTGCGGTCGGCGAGGGTCCTGCAGCGTGGCGGCCGCCCCGCGCAGCCACTCTCGGGTCGGGGTGAACTCCTCGTGGAGCAGCGGCTCGACGAGCGGGGAGAGGTAGGCCAGCAGCGCCTCGGGGTCGATGTCGACGCCCTTGCGGATGAAGCCCTCGTCACGCAGCACGGCCTCCAGTGCGACGGCGTCACCCGCGAGCGCCTCGGTGAGCACCCGACCCAGCGAAGTGGGCAGCCCGTGGGGGAGGCGGTTGACCGCGCCGAAGTCGAGCACCCCGAGCCGCCCGTCGTCGGTGATGCGGAAGTTGCCCGGGTGCGGGTCGGCATGCAGGAGATGCGCGCGGTTCGGCCCGCGCAGCAGGAACTCGAAGTAGAGGGTGGCGGCCTCGTCGCGCTCCTCCTGGGTGCCGTCGGTGATGATCCGCGACAGCGGGGTGCCGTCGACCCACTCGGTGACCAGTACGTGGTGGGAGTCGACGAGCACGTCGGGCACCAGCACGTCGTCGTCGTCGCGGAAGGCCGTGGCGAAGTGCCGCTGGTGGCGGGCCTCGAGGTGGTAGTCGAGCTCCTCGCTCATCCGCGCCTTGAGCTCCTCCATGATCGGCTTGACGTCGATGCCGGGCAGCCATGACCCGGCCACTCGCGCCACCCGCGAGATCTGGTTCAGGTCGGACATCAGGGCCTCGGCGGCCCCGGGGTACTGGATCTTCACGGCGACCTCGCGCCCGTCGCGCCAGACCCCCTTGTGCACCTGCCCGATCGAGGCCGCGGCGGCCGGCACGTCGTCGAACTCGACGAGCTTGGTGCTGGCCCAGCGCGGCCCGAGCTCGCGGGCCAGGATCTCGTGCACCCGGTCGGCCCCCATCGGTGGGCCGGACTCCTGCAGCTTGGTGAGCGTGGCGCGGTAGGGCCCGGCCAGCTCCTCGGGCATCGCGGCCTCCATGACCGACAGGGCCTGGCCGAACTTCATCGCGCCGCCCTTGAGCTGCCCGAGCACCGAGAAGAGCTGCTCGGCGGTGCGCGCCTGCAGCTCGGCGGCGACGGCCTCGGCAGGGCGGCCCCCGACCCGCTTCCCGACTCCGAGGGCCGCTCGGCCGGCGTGCCCGAGGGGCAGGCCGACGAGCTTGGCGGTCCGGGCTATCGAGCCTCGGGGGATGTCGGTCACCCTGCCATTGTCACTGACGCGCAGGCACAGTCCGGCCGCACCTTCCACAGACGGTGCGTCACGGCCACCTCGTCGAGGCCGATCTCGGTCGAGATGCCGCCCAGCGAGGTATCGCCCCGCAGCGTCGCCAGCACCGTCACCGTGGTCACCGCCGCGGCCAGCACGGCCGTCCCGGGCGGTACCGCCCCCGCCCCGGTGACCCGGCCGGCCCGCCACGCCGGGCCGGCGCAGCGCAGGCAGGCGGTGCGCCCGGGCAGCACGAGCGGCCCCACGACGACGCCGGTCTCACCGAGCGCGACCGGCAGGTGGGCGATGCCGCGGGCCTGCCACGGGGCGCCGGCCCACGACGGGCTGCGCCCCTCGGTGACGATGACGACCACCCTCGGCAGCGCAGCCCGGTCCGCCAGGGCCAGCTCCGCCCCGTCGGCGGCGTGCCGACCGCCGCGGACGCTCACCCCGCAGCGGCGCAGCTGGGCGAGCACCTCGTCGGCCAGCGGCCCCCAGCCGTCGACCACCACGAGACCGTCCACCGCCACCCCCCTGAAAGCCCACCGACCCGTCGCAGCCATCCTGCCGCCCGCCCACCTCCTGCGGGAGCCGTCCACAGGCCCGGGAACGGCGAACGGCCCCGATCCGGTGGGATCGGGGCCGTTCTGCTCGAGACCGGTGCTCAGGCCTTGCCGAGGATGCGGTTGAGGTTGGTGCCGCACACCGGGCACACACCCTTGGCCATCCGGCGGCCGTTCTCGGAGACGACCACCTTGCCCTCGGCCTCCCGCTTCTCCTTGCACTTCACGCAGTAGAACTCGCCCTTGTAGGTCTCGTCAGCCATGAACGTTCTCCTTGTCGTCGACCTCGGCGGCGCGCCGGGTCGATGCCTGTGGTGCCGCCACTGCGGCGGGGACGACCACAACCCTAGCCACGGCGCAGCACGGATGCCTGCGTGACGCGCCCGCTCCCACGCCCGCCCGACGCACCGCCAGCCACTCCCACACCATCCGTCACTCCAGCAGGTCACGGCCCTACGCTCGTACCGTGAGCAGCGAGGACGTCGAGGTCCGGCGGAGCCGTCGCCGGCGGCGCACGGTGAGTGCCTACCGCGACCGCGGGCGCACCGTCGTGCTCATCCCGGCCTCGTTCAGCGCCGCCGAGGAGGCCCGCTGGGTGGAGCGCATGCTGGCCAGGCTGGGGGCCCGGGAGCGTCGTCGCGAGTCCTCCGACCAGGCCCTGGCCGCTCGCGCCGAGGTGCTGTCCCGCCGCTACCTGGGCGGCCACGCCCGGCCGACCAGTGTGCGGTGGGTGTCGACGATGGGCCGGCGCTGGGCGTCGTGCACCCCGGCCGAGGGCACCATCCGGGTCTCCGACCGGCTTCGTGACGTGCCCGACCACGTGCTCGACTACGTGCTGCTCCACGAGCTGGCCCACCTGCTGGTGCCCGGCCACGGCCCGTCGTTCTGGCGCCTGCTCGCGTCCTACCCGCGCCTGGAGCGAGCGCGGGGCTTCCTCGACGGCCTCGCCCACGCCGAAGGGCTGCCGGCCGACGTCGACGCTGACGACGACCCGGTCGACGGTGGCGACTTGAACGACGGTGGCGACTCGAACGACGGTGGCGACTCGAACGACGGTGGCTCAGCCGAAGCCGAGGGCCCGCCGGGCGGCTGACACCAGCGGCGTGAGCTCGGTGCGGGTGCCGGCGGGAAGGGCGTCGACCGGCCACCACCGCACGTCGTGCGACTCGGCGCTGACGACGGCGCGCGCGCCGAGCGGAGCCACGGCGGCGAAGCGCACGTCGAGGTGCTCGCGGCAGGCGCCGAAGGACCCGACCAGCGTGTGCCGGTCGAGCTGTACGGGGTCGGGGAGTGGCTCGAGCGTGCCGATGCCGGACTCCTCGCGGCCCTCCCGGCGAGCCGCCGCCCACAGCGAGGTGTCCTCGGCCTCGAGGTGGCCGCCGAACTGGAACCACTCGTTGGCCTTGCGGTGCAGGGTGAGCAGCACGCGCCCGCCGCCGGGGTCGAGTACCACGCAGGATGCCGTGAGGTGCGCGGGAGGACCCGCCTTCGCGACGGCGTCGGGGTGCGCGGCGAGGTGGTCGAGGTAGTCGCGGCGCAGCCGCTCCTGCTCGGCATCCGGCACGGCCCACCTCTGCAGCACCGACACCGCGTCGGCCCGCAGCGCCGCGAAGGCCGCCACCGCGGCCGGGTCGGGAACGGGCCGCACCGGGTCGGCCGACCCGGGGACGGCACCGCTCACGCGTCGCCCTCGCCGCGCAGCAGGGCGTCGAGCGCGGCATCCATCTCGTCGGTCTCGGGTCGGGCGGCGCGCTCGACGTAGCCCAACGGGTCGTCGAGGTCGGAGGTGCTCGGTGCGAGGTCGGGATGCCGCCAGGCGCCGTCGCGCGCTGCCGGGCCGCTGGAGTCCTCGAGCGCCGCGAACAGGTTGGCCGCGTCGCGCAGCCGCCGCGGGCGCAGCTCGAGCCCGACGAGCGCGCCGAACGCCTTCTCGGCTGGGCCGCCGGTGGCCCGGCGGCGGCGCACGGCCTCACCGAGGGCATCGGCCTGCGGGAGGTGGGCGCGGGTGGCCCGGTCGGCGACGACGTCGACCCAGCCCTCGACCAGGGCGAGCAGTGTCTCGAGGCGGGCCAGGGCGGCCTGCTGGGCGGGGGAGTGCTGGGGCGCGAACATCCGCCCCTGCAGCGCCTGCTGCACGGCCTCGGGGTCGCTGGTGTCGATCGACCCGACGGCCTCCTCGATCGCCGAGGTGTCGATGCTGATGTCGGCGGCGTAGTCGCGCACGGCGGCCAGCAGGGCGGGGGCGAGCCACGGCACCGCGCCGAACAGCCGCACCCGGGCCACCTCGCGCACGGCCAGGTAGAGGCGCGCCTGTGGTTCGTCGACCTCGAGCCCGGCGGCGAACTCGCGCACCGCGGCCGGCATCAGCACGACCGTGGGCGCGGCGACCAGCGGCAGCGACACCTCGCAGCCGGTGAGCACCTCGCGGGCGAGGGTGCCGGTGCCCTGGCCCAGCTGCATCGAGAACATCGAGCCGTGCATGCGGCGCAGCATCGGGCCGGCCTGGTCGAGCATCCCCGCGGGCAGCCCGGTCTCCGCGGCATCCCCGAGCTCGCCGAGCTGGCCCAGCTGCCCGGTGAGGGCGGTGCCGACGGCGTCGGTGACGCCGGCGGCCACCGGCTCGACGAGGTCGGTCCACACCGGCATCGTGGCCTCGACCCACTCCGCGCTGCTCCAGGCGGCGCCGACGAGGCCCGGGGTGGTCAGGTCGGTGACCGCGTCGAGCCACATGCCGGCCACGTGCACCGCCTCGGCCGCCGCCCGGCCGTCCGCCGCGCTGGCGAGCTCGTCGCCCTCGGCGGCCACGGTCTTGCGGGCGATGTCCGTGGCGAGCACCGCGTTGACCGCGGTGTCGCTCTCCGGTGCCGCGAACATGGCCTGCACCTGGCCCATCACCATCGCGAGCGTCTGGGGGTCGATCTTGTCCAGCCCCATGCCCTGCATCATCGAGGCCAGCTCGGGGGGAAGGTCACCACCGGTGAGGCCGCGCAGCAGCTGCTCGAGCTCCGCCGGGAGGCGGGGGGTGTCGTCGTCGTCGGGATGGGAGTCGCTCACGCCGGTCTCCTCGCGGGGGGTGAGAGGATGTCGTCTCGTACAGCCAACCACGATCCGGCCCGTAAGGTTCCGCCGGACCGTTCCCGAGGAGCCCCATGCCGACCGACCACGACCCGGTCGCGCTCGTCGCCCTGCGCGACCAGCCGCTGTCCGTCGACGAGGTGCTCGACTCCGTTCGCCACCCGGCGTGCGGAGGTATCGCCCTGTTCGTCGGTGTGGTGCGCGACCACGACCACGGCGACGCGGTCACCTCGCTCGACTACGAGGCCCACCCCACCGCCGCAGACACCATGCGCCGCACCTGCCACGACGTGCTGGGCCGGTCGCAGGCGGTGCGCGTCGCCGCCGTGCACCGCACGGGCGCCCTGCGCGTCGGTGACCTCGCGGTCGTCGTCGCGGCGGCGGCCCCGCACCGCGGCCAGGCCTTCGACGCCTGCCGCGACCTGATCGACACCCTCAAGGCCGACACCCCGATCTGGAAGCACCAGAGCCTGGGCGACGGGTCCACCGAGTGGGTGGGCCTCCCGTGAGCCAGCCCGAGCACGACGTGCTGCCCGGCGCCGACGGCGGGCACGACGTCGACCCGCGCCGCGCCGGGCGCCGCGGGGGCGCGGCCAACCGGCCCGGGCTGCTCGCAGGGGTACTCCTCACGGCCACCTTCGTCGCCATCGCGATCGCGGCCGCGCTGACCTTCGTGGGCCTGCCCTACGTCGTCATGTCACCGGGCCCGGCCACCAACATCCTGGGCAAGGTCGACGGCAAGCCGTTGCTGTCCATCGAGGGCGCGCCGACCTACCCCACCAGCGGCAACCTCGACTTCACGACGGTCAGCGTCGACGGCGGTCCGGGCGTGCGCGTCACGGTCTACGACCTGGCCCAGGCATGGCTCAGCGGTTCGCAGGAGATCCTTCCCGAGGAGCAGGTCTTCCCTCCCGAGCAGACCGAGCGGGACGCCCAGGAGGAGGGCGCGGCCGAGATGGCCGGCTCGCAGAGCGTCGCCACCGCGACCGCGCTGCGGGCGGTCGGTCGCAAGGTGCCCGAGATGGTCGTCGTCTCCGGGGTCCCCGAGGGCAGCCCCAGCAAGGGCGTCTTCCAGCCCGATGACGTGCTCGTCACCGTCGACGGCGACCCCGCGTCGTCGTCGGATGCCGTGCGCGCCGCCGTGCAGCGCCATACACCGGGCGACACCTTCCCCGTCGTCGTGCGCCGCGGCGGCAAGGAGCAGACCGTCACCGCGAAGACCGGCGAGGCCGACGGCCGCACCGTCATGGGGGTCGGGCTGCGCCTCGACTACGACCTGCCGGTCGATGTCACCCTGCGCACGGGAAGCGTGGGCGGCCCGTCGGCGGGCCTGATGTTCAGCCTGGCCATCTACGACGCGCTCACCCCCGGCGAGCTCACCGGCGGCAAGAAGATCGCCGGCACCGGCACGCTCGACGACGCGGGCACGGTCGGGCCGATCGGCGGCATCCGGCAGAAGCTGATCGGGGCCCGCCGGGCCGGAGCCGGCTTCTTCCTCGCGCCCGCCGACAACTGTGCCGACATCGGCACGGCCGTCCCCGACGGCCTGAAGGTGGTCAAGGTGGGCAGCTTCGACGAGGGCCGCGCGGCGGTCGAGGCGATCGGCAAGGGCAAGGCGGCATCCCTGCCGACCTGCAGCTGAGGCGGGGCGCCGCGGCGCTCAGTCGTCGCTGAAGGTCGCCCGCAGCGCGTGTACCAGACCGGGGGCGATGTCGTCGCCCAGGGCGACCCGGTCATCGCTGTCGTGGTCGCGCTGGCGCAGCAGGCAGCGGGCCGCGCCGTCGCGGGTCACCGCCACCAGCAGCCGCACGTCGGCCCGGCCGGGGTGCTCGGCCACCGCGCGCAGCGCCGCGTCGTCGTCGTCGGGCAGCTCGCGCTCGGCCTCTGGGGGCACCACGATCCGCTCGACGGCGAGGGCGGCACCCGCCACCTGTGGCGGCCAGGCGATGCGGCCCAGCAGGTCCTCCAGGCCGGATGCCTCGGGTAGCTCGTCCTGCTCCACCGCGCTCAGCGCGCCGGCGACGGCGTCGTGCGCGGCCATCCCCTGCGCGAGGTGCGGTTCGTGGGCGAGCAGGTCCTGCGTCGGCACCAGGGCGAACAGGCGCACCGGCTGGTCCCACCCCGCGCGGGCCACGTGCCGCTCCGTGTCGAGGGCGGTGAGGGTGAGGGGATCGGTCACGGGCTGGGGGGCGTCGGTCACCGGACCATGGTGCCTGAAAGGGGCGCGCAGGTGGCCGAGGTACATTGCTCGCCACGGTCGAGACGGGGATCCCCGACGACGGGATGAGGAGAGTAGTGAGTCGCTCGGAGTGGTTCGACGGGCCACGGGTCCAGGAGACGGTTCGGCACGCCCCGAGGGGTCCGACGGAGGGTCCGGGGAGCCGGTTCGTACCGCCCGCCGCCGCCGCAGAGGCCCGCTGGGCACGACCCTGCTCATCATGCTCGGCGTGGTCGTCATCGGGGGGATCCTCGCCGATGTGCTCACCGACGTGTGGTGGTACGATCGGTGGGCTTCGTGAACGTGTTCTACAAGGAGCTGCTCACCAAGGTCGGGCTCTTCGTCGTCGCCGGGCTGATCACCGGGGCCGTGGTGGCCTCCAGCCTGGTCATCGCCTACCGCACCCGCCCGCTCTACATCCCGGTCACCCCGGCCCAGCAGGTGCTCGAGCAGTACCGCCAGGCCATCGAGCCGCTGCGCCGGGTCGCCGTGTGGGCGGTGCCGGTGGTGCTCGGGCTGCTGGCCGGGTCGGGGTCGATGGGTGCGTGGCGCACCTTCCTGCTGTGGGCCAACCGCCAGCCGTTCGGTATCAAGGACCCACAGTTCGGCCTCGACGTCGGCTTCTTCGTCTTCACCCTGCCGTGGCTGCGCTTCATCG
>CAWIEI010000032.1:0-85559 GCA_963834965.1 uncultured Actinomycetota bacterium
GCCGAGCCCGCCGCTCGAGGTCTCCTTGGTCACCCCCGGCCACGAGGTGGACTCCTCGGCGATGGTGACGATGCCGGGCACGCGCTTGTACTACGTCGCGTTCGCCTCCTGGAGCAGGCCGATGGCCTCCAGGTGCTCACGGCCGCCGTGCACGTTGGGCACCCACTCGCCGTCCTTGCGCGAGTAGTCGACGTAGAGGATCGAGGCGACGGCGTCGACCCGCAGCCCGTCGACGTGGAACTCCTCGAGCCAGTACAGGGCGTTGGCGACCAGGAAGTTGCGCACCTCGAGCCGGCCGAAGTCGAACACGTGGGTGCCCCAGTCGGGCTGGTCGCCGCGGCGCGGGTCGGGGTGCTCGTAGAGCGGCAGCCCGTCGAAGCGGGCCAGCGCGAACGCGTCGCGCGGGAAGTGCCCCGGCACCCAGTCGAGGATGACGCCGATGCCGGCCTGGTGCAGGCGGTCGACGAGGTACTTGAAGTCGTCGGGGGCGCCGAAGCGCGCGGTCGGCGCGTAGTAGCCGGTGACCTGGTAGCCCCACGAAGGGCCGTACGGGTGCTCCATCACCGGCAGCAGCTCGACGTGCGTGAAGCCGAGGTCGGCGACGTAGTTGACGAGGTGCTCGGCGAGGTCGCGGTACGACATGCCCTGGCGCCACGAGCCCAGGTGCACCTCGTAGACGCTCATCGGGCCGTCGGCGTGGGGGTTGCGCCCGGAGCGCTCGTCCATCCACGTCGTGTCGGCCCACTCGTGGCCCGAGTGGTCGACGACCGACCCGGCGTTCGGCGGGCACTCGGTGCGGCGAGCCATCGGGTCGGCCTTGGTGCGCACGACGTCGTCGGCGCCGCGGATCTCGTACTTGTAGATGTTGCCGACGCCGACCTCGGGCACGAACAGCTCCCACACCCCGGAGGAGCCGATCAGCCGCATCGGGTGGATGCGGCCGTCCCAGTCGTTGAAGTCGCCGATGACCCGCACGGCCTTGGCCCGCGGCGCCCACACCGCGAACGCCACGCCGCGAACGTTCCCCATCGGGCCGGGGTACTCGTGCAGCCGCGCCCCGAGCACGTCGACAGCCTGCTCGTGGCGGCCCTCGTTGACCAGGTGCAGGTCGACCTCGCCCAGGGTCGGGGCGAACCGGTAGGGGTCGTCCTGCAGGTGCTCGATGCCGTCGGCCCACGCGACGAGCAGGCGGTAGTCCATGGTGCGGGTCGCATCGGGACCAACCGCGGTCCACACGCCCTCGGCCTCGTGCGCCAGCACCAGGTCCTCGCCGTCCTCGAAGCGCACGCGGACCGACTGGGCGAGCGGCTTGAGCACCCGGATCCAGCCCACCCCCTCGAGGTGCTGGCCGAGCAGGTCGTGCGGCTGCTGGTGACGACCCTGGACGAGGGCGGTGATCGCGCCGCCCACCTCTGGTGTGGGCGTGGGGGTCACGACGGGTCTCCTTGCGTGGTGGGGTGCTGGAGAAGCGGGCGGTGAGCCGGCGACCGCGGCGAGGGGATCGCGACCCAGCCGGGGCGGTTGCGGGCCTCGTAGACGACCTCGTACATGGCCTTGTCGAGCTCGAACGCGGCGAGCAGGGCGCCGAGCGAGCGGGGGTCCTGGCCGGCACGGGCGGCGTACCCGTCGAGGAAGGCCTGCTGGGCCGAGGTCACCCAGTCGCGGGCGGAGGTTCCGCCGGCCTGCTCGCGGGTGCCGCCGACGTAGTCGAAGCGCGCAGCATCCCCGCGACGTCGCGGACCCACTGGTCGGGCAGCGAGCGCTCCGACAGCGGCCGCAGCGGCTCGCCCTCGAAGTCGAGCAGCACCCAGCCGCGCTCGGGGGAGTGCAGCACCTGGCCGAGGTGGTAGTCGCCGTGGATGCGTTGCAGCGCAGGCCAGCTGGCTTCGGCGGCTGCGTCGAACACCGCGTCGACGGGACCGCGCACGGCCTCGAGCCCGGGCTCCTCGGCGACGGCAGCCTCGAAGCGGGCCCGCATCTCGGCGACGATCGTGGCGGCCTGCTCGGTGGTGGTCGGCTCGGTGCCGAACGCCTCGGCGAGGGTGGTGTGCACCTCGGCCGTGGCCTCGCCGAGCGCCCGGGCCGGCCCGGTGAAGTCGGTGCCCTCCTCGGCAGCCCGCAGCGCCACGCGCCAGGCGTCCTCGACGCCGGGCAGGAACTCCTGCGCGAAGGCCAGGTGCCCGGATGCCGGCTGGTCGCCCTCCGTGCCCGGGTGCGGCCAGTGCCCGGTGACTGACCCGACGACCGCGGGGACCCGGCGCGAGCCGGCATCGACGAGCGCGCCCTGCAGCACGACGTCGGGGTTCTCGCCCGGGGAGAGCATCCGGAAGACCTTGACGATGAGGGGGGTGTGGTGGCCGTCGGGCAGGTCGCAGTCGAGGATGACCGAGGTGTTGGACTGCTCGCCGGACAGCACCCGCGAGGTGCGCACGTGCACCTCTGGGCCCCAGCTCGGTTGCGGCGCACCGGCGACCGACTCCTCGACCACCCCGGACACCTTCGACGACGCGGCCTGCACGCGGCCCTGCACGAGCTCGAGCAGCTGCGCGGCGTAGACCGGGTCGTGCGGGCCGTCGTAGACCCACCGGCGCCCGAGCACGGAGTGCTCCATGGTGCCGACCAGGGCGTGGTCGGCGCTGCCGAGCGGTTCGCCGCGGTAGGTGAGGGGCACCTGGTAGACCACCGGCTCGGGGCCGGCCTCGTCGGCCAGGATGAGCGTCTCGACCCCCACCTCGCCGGTGGGGTCGTCGAGGCGCCAGGTGGCGAGCATCCGCAGCTGTGGCTGCTGGCCCTTCGCGGCGTACCAGCGCTGGGCGCCCATCCAGCCCGAGACCAGCTCGACCTTCGTGGGGCTCAGGGATGCGCCGGTGTGGATCTCAGCCACGCACCTCACCTCGTCGGGGTGCGAGTGCGAGCCAGAAGAAGTCACGCGACCCGAGCGTGATGGTGATGGTGCCGTCAGAGCCGATGTCGGGAAAACCGCTGCCGCCGAACAGGTCTCGGGTCTCCCAGTCCCAGAGCTCCTCGGGCAGCGTGATGGTGGTGGACTGCGGCCGCGACGACAGGTTGTTGACGCACAGCACGGCCAGGGCCGAGCGGTCCTCGCTGTCGCGCTCGCGCCGGTCGACCCGCACGAACGAGAGCACCCGGTCGTGGGTCGAGCCGCAGACCTCGAAGTCGCCGAGCCCGAACACGGGGTGCTCGCGGCGCACCGACAGCATCCCCCGCAGCCAGTGCAGGCGGGAGGAGCCGCTCGCCATCTGCGCCTCGACGTTGACGTGGTTGTGGTGGTAGACGAGCGACTGGATGACCGGCAGGTAGAGCTTGCCGGGGTCGGCGGTGGAGAACCCGGCGTTGCGGTCGGGGGTCCACTGCATCGGCGTGCGCACGGCATCGCGGTCGTTGAGCCAGATGTTGTCGCCCATCCCGATCTCGTCGCCGTAGTAGAGGCACGGGGAACCGGGCAGCGACAGCAGCAGGGCGTGGATCAGCTCGAACTCGGGGCGGGAGTTGTCGAGCAGCGACGCGAGCCGGCGGCGGATGCCGACGTTGGCCCGCATCCGCGGGTCGGGGGCGTACCAGCCGTACATCGCGGCGCGCTGCTCGGGCGTGACCATCTCGAGCGTCAGCTCGTCGTGGTTGCGCAGGAAGGTGCCCCACTGCGCGCCCTGGGGGATGGCCGGCGTGTCGGCGAGCACGTCGATGATCGGCGCCGCCTTCTCCTCGCGCAGCGCGTAGTAGAGCATCGGCATCACCGGGAAGTGGAAGCACATCTGGCACTCCGGCGTCTCCTCGGTGCCGAAGTAGTCGACGACGTCGCGCGGGGGCTGGTTGGCCTCGGCGAGCAGGATGCGCCCGGGGTACTCGGTGTCGACCATGGCGCGCAGCTCGGCGAGGAACTGGTGGGTCTTCGGGTGGTTCTCGCCGTTGTGGCCCTCCTCCTCGAAGAGGTACGGCACGGCATCGAGCCGGAAGCCGTCGATGCCCATGTCCATCCAGAACCGCACGACGTCGTACATCGCCTCGTGGACCTTGGGGTTCTCGAAGTTCAGGTCGGGCTGGTGGCTGAAGAACCGGTGCCAGAAGAACTGCCGCCGGATCGGGTCGAAGGTCCAGTTGGAGGTCTCGGTGTCGACGAAGATGATGCGGGCGTCGGTGTACTTGTCGTCGGTGTCGCTCCACACGTAGAAGTCGCCGAACGGGCCGTCGGGGTCGCTGCGCGACGCCTGGAACCACGGGTGCTGGTCGCTGGTGTGGTTCATGACGAAGTCGGTGATGATCCGGATGCCGCGCGCGTGCGCCTGGGTGATCAGCTCGCGGAACTCCGGCAGCGTGCCGAACTCGGGCAGCACCTGGGTGTAGTCGGAGATGTCGTAGCCGCCGTCGCGCAGCGGGCTCGCGTAGAACGGCGGCAGCCAGAGGCAGTCGACGCCGAGCCACTGCAGGTAGTCGAGCCGGTTGACGATGCCCGCGAAGTCGCCCTCACCGGAGCCGGTGCTGTCACCGAAGGCGCGCACGAGCACCTCGTAGAAGACGGCGGTGCGGAACCACTCGGGGTCGTGGCGCAGCCCGGGCTGGTTGGCGCCGAGCCCCGGGGTGGAGTGACCCATGCCGAGGATCGCCGTCACCAGGGCCTCCTCACGGCGATGACGTGCACGGGTTCGACCTCCGGCCCGAGCCGCACGTAGTTGTCGCGCTGCCAGGTCCAGCGCTCGTCGGTGACGAGGTCGTGCGCCTCGAAGCTGTCACCCGGCTCCAGGCCTAGCGAGGCCATGTCGAGCCGCAGGGTGGTGGCGCGGGTCGAGTGAGGGTCGAGGTTGGCGACCACCACGACGACGTCGTCGGTGCCGTCGGGCAGCCGGCGGCGCTTGGAGAAGGCGAGGAAGTTCTCGTCGTCGGCGTGGTGGAACGTGATGTCGCGCAACCGGTGCAGGGCCGGGTGAGCCCGGCGGATGTCGTTGATCATGGTGAGCCAGCCGGCGAGGGACCGCCCCGCCTTGGCGCCGCCGGGCTCGTAGTCCTCCCAGTGCCGGTTCTTGAACTCGTACTTCTCGTTGTCGATCTGCTCCTCGGCGCCGGGGCGTGCCACGTGCTCCATCAGCTCGTAGCCGGCGTAGATGCCGTAGGTCGGCGCGAGGGTGGCCGCGAGCACCGACCGCAGCTTCCAGGCGGCCGGGCCGCCGAACTGCATGTAGGGCGTGAGGATGTCGTGCGTGGTGGGCCAGAACGAGGGGCGCATGTACGCGGCGGCCTCACCGGACAGCTCGGTGAGGTACTCGCGCAGGTCGTAGGCACTGTTGCGCCAGGTGTAGTAGGTGTAGCTCTGCTGGAAGCCGACCTTGCCCAGGGTGTGCATCATCGCGGGCTTGGTGAACGCCTCGGCCAGCCAGATCACCTCGGGGTGGTCCTTCGCGACGTCGGCGATCAGCCACTGCCAGAACTCCACCGGCTTGGTGTGCGGGTTGTCGACCCGGAAGAGGGTGACCCCGTGGTCGATCCAGACCTGCACGACCGCGCGCACGGCGGCGTAGATGCCGCCCGGGTCGTTGTCGAAGTTGAGCGGGTAGATGTCCTGGTACTTCTTCGGCGGGTTCTCGGCGTAGGCGATGGTGCCGTCGGCGCGGGTGGTGAACCACTCGGGGTGGCTCGTGACCCACGGGTGGTCGGGGGAGCACTGCAGCGCGAGGTCCATGGCGACCTCCATCCCGAGCCGGCGCGACTCCGCCACGAAGTCGTCGAAGTCGTCGAAGGTGCCGAGGTCGGGGTGGATGGCGTCGTGGCCGCCGTCGGCCGAGCCGATGGCGTAGGGGCTGCCGGGGTCCTCGGGGCGGGCGTCGAGGGTGTTGTTGGGCCCCTTCTTGGCCGCCTGCCCGATCGGGTGCACGGGCGTGAGGTAGACGACGTCGAACCCCATCGCCGCGATGGCCGGCAGCCGCTTCGCGGCCGTGCGGAGCGTGCCGGTGGTCCAGCGGTGCTCCTTCTCGTCGTAGGTCGCGCCCTCGCTGCGCGGGAAGAGCTCGTACCAGGCACCGGACAGCGCCAGCTCGCGCTCGACGAGCAGTGCGAGGTCGGTCGACGGGGTGACGTGGTCGCGCAGCGGCCGGGCGGCCAGCTCGCGCTCGACGGAGGTGTCGGTGCCGGCCTTGAGGCGCACGGCGGCGGGTCGGGTGGTGTCGCGCAGGCCCAGCACGGCATCCGAGAGCACCGCCTTCTGGACGGCCGTGCGCGGCACCTCGTCGCGGGCGCGCTCGAGCAGCAGGGCTCCCTCGGCGAGCATCAGCTCGGTGTCGACGTCGGCCTGCACCTTGATCGTGGCGTCGTGCTCCCAGGTGCCGTAGGGGTCCGACCAGCCCTCGACCCGGTAGGACCACCAGCCGGTGGAGGTGGCGGACACCGTGGCCACCCAGGTGTCCAGGCCGGGGTTGGCGCAGGTCATCGGCAGCACGTGCTCGGCGCCGGTGGGGTCGGTGAGCACGACCGAGGCGTTGACGGCGTCGTGGCCTTCGCGGAAGACGGTGGCCGTGACCTCGAACTGCTCGTCGACCACCGCCTTGGCGGGACGGGCGCCGTCGTCGACACAGGGTCTGACGTCGAGGACGGGGATGCGGCCGATCGGGTGCTGGGGGGCAGAGGTGTGAGGGGCTGCAGACACAACGACGAACCTACCGGCCACGACCGGGGCGGAACACGTCGCAGGGCATCCCGGATCTCGCACCGCAAGATCATGACGACCGCGTGAAAGTTCCGGATGAAAGCGTTTACCCACGTGCCCTACGATGACCCCTCGTGAAGGCCATCCGCCGCTTCAGCGTGCGCCCCGTGCTCCCTGCCCGCATCGCCGCGCTCGGCGACCTCGCGATGAACCTGAGGTGGAGCTGGCACCCCCCGCTGCGTGACCTCTTCGAGTCCATCGACCCGGCCCGGTGGGCCGCGGTGGGCGAGGACCCGGTCGCCATGCTCTCGGCCGTCGAGCCGGTCGAGCTCGAGCGGCTGGCCAACGACCCGGCCTTCGTCGAGCGGGTCGACACCGCCAAGGAGGCCCTCGACCGCTACCTCGGTGAGGACCGCTGGTACCAGCGGTGGGGCCGCGAGCAGGACGAGGGCGTGCCCTCGGCGATCGCCTACTTCAGCGCCGAGTTCGGCATCACCGCCGCCCTGCCGCAGTACTCCGGCGGCCTGGGCATCCTCGCGGGCGACCACCTCAAGGCCGCCTCAGACATCGGGGTGCCGATCATGGGCGTGGGCCTGTTCTACAAGACGGGGTACTTCCGCCAGAGCCTGAACCGCGACGGCTGGCAGCAGGAGGACTACCCGGTCCTCGACCCCGACGGCCTGCCGCTGTCCCTGCTGCGCGACGAGGACGGCGCCCCGGCGGGCGTCACCATCGAGCTGCCCGGCGGCCGCGAGCTGCACGCCCACATCTGGCGGGCCCAGGTCGGCCGGGTGACCCTGCTGCTGCTCGACTCCGACGTGCACGAGAACGACGAGGCGGCGCGCAGCATCACCGAGCGGCTCTACGGCGGTGGCGGCGAGCTGCGCCTGCAGCAGGAGATGCTGCTCGGCATGGGCGGCGTGCGCGCGCTGCGGCTGTGGTCGCAGATCACTGGTGGCCCGGCCCCCGACGTCTACCACGCCAACGAGGGCCACGCCGGCTTCCTCGGTGTCGAGCGGATCAGCGAGCTGGTGCGCGCCGAGGCGATGAGCTTCGACGAGGCGCTCGAGGCCGTGCGCGGTGCCACCGTCTTCACCACCCACACCCCCGTGCCCGCCGGCATCGACCGGTTCGACGGCTCGCTCATCGAGCTCTACTTCGGTGGGGCGCAGGCCCTCGAGGGCGTGCCCGTCGAGCGGCTGCTGCGCCTCGGCGCCGAGACCTACGAGGGCGGCTCGGCCGGCATGTTCAACATGGCCGTCATGGGCCTGCGGCTCGCCCAGCGCGCCAACGGGGTCTCGCAGCTGCACGGCGTCGTGAGCCGCGAGATGTTCGACGGCCTGTGGCCGGGCTTCGACGACGCCGAGGTGCCGATCACCTCGATCACCAACGGCGTGCACGGCCCCACCTGGGTCGACCGCAAGGTGTTCGAGGTGGCCCGCACCCACGCCGACGTCACCGACCTCGACACCCAGGAGTCCTGGGAGCGGTTCGCCACCGTGCCGCGCGATGCCGTGTGGGCGACCAAGCGAGCGCTGCGCCTGCAGCTCGTCGAGGAGGCCCGGCGCCGCACCCGGCAGTCGTGGCTCGAGCGCGGGGCGTCGCCGGCCGAGCTGGCCTGGACCGACGAGATCCTCGACCCCGACGTGCTGACCATCGGCTTCGCCCGCCGGGTGCCCACCTACAAGCGGCTCACCCTGATGCTGCGCGACCCCGTGCGGCTCAAGAAGCTGCTGCTGCACCCGACCCGGCCGGTGCAGCTGGTCATCGCCGGCAAGTCGCACCCGGCGGACGAGACCGGCAAGCAGCTGATCCAGCAGCTGGTGAAGTTCGCCGACGACCCCGAGGTGCGCCACCGCATTGTCTTCCTGCCCAACTACGACATCGCCATGGCGCTGCACCTCTACCCGGGCTGCGACGTCTGGCTCAACAACCCGCTGCGACCGTTCGAGGCCTGCGGCACCTCGGGGATGAAGGCGGCGCTCAACGGCGCGCTCAACCTGTCCATCCTCGACGGCTGGTGGGACGAGTGGTTCGACGGCAAGAACGGCTGGGCCATCCCCACCGCCGACGGCGTCGAGGACCCCGAGCGGCGTGACGACATCGAGGCCCGGGCCCTCTACCAGCTCGTCGAGCGCCAGGTGGCCCCGCGGTTCTACGACACCGACGAGGACGGCCTCCCGCAGAACTGGCTGGCGATGATGCTGCACACCATCACCACCCTGGGGCCGAAGGTGCGGGCGAGCCGCATGGTGCGCGACTACACCGAGCAGCTCTACGTGCCCGCGGCCCGCTCCGGCTGGGCGCTCAAGGCCGACGACTACGCCGGCGCGCGCGACCTCGCCGCCTACAAGGCCAAGGCCCGCGACGCCTGGCGCGACGTGCACGTCGACCACGTCGAGTCCTCCGGCGTCGGCGACAGCCCCGAGCTCGGCGAGACGCTGCACGTCACGAGCTACGTCTCGCTCGGCGACCTCACCCCCGACGACGTCGAGGTGCAGGTCGTGCACGGGCGCACCAACCACCACGGCGACGAGCTGCACGACGTCTCGTCGGTGCCGCTCGCGCACGTGGAGTCCTACGAGCACGGTCGCCACCAGTTCGCCGGCGACCTGGAACTGCGCTCCTCGGGTGCCTTCGGCTACACGGTCCGCGTGCTGCCCAAGCACGACGGGCTGGCCCGGCCCAGCGAGCTCGGCCTGGTCGCCAACGCCTGACCCGACTTTGTGCGGATCTCCCACCTCCCGCGGGGTGGGAGATCCGCAATGGGTGCGGGGTGGCGGCCCGCTGCGGGGTGGCGGATCCGCAATCAGTGGGGGAGGGGGGCCTCGACGAGGCGGTCCCTCGTGATGTCGGCCAGCGTGCGGCAGCCGGTCAGCGCCATGGTGAGGTCGAGCTCGGCGCGGATGTTGCGCAGCACCTCGGCGACCCCCGCCTGGCCGGCGATCGCCAGCCCGTAGACGTGCGGCCGCCCGATGCCGACGGCGTCCGCCCCCAGGGCGAGCGCGAGGAAGACGTCGGCGCCGGACCGGATGCCGCTGTCGAAGAGCACCGGCACGTCGGAGCCCGAGAAGCGGACGGCATCCACGACGCCGGGCAGCGCGTCAAGGGCGGCGACCGAGCGGTCGACCTGCCGGCCGCCGTGGTTGGACACCAGGATGCTGTCGACCCCCTCGTCGACCGCGCGCCGCGCGTCGTCGGGGTGCAGCACCCCCTTGAGCACCACCGGCAGCCGGGTCAGCTCGCGCAGCCGCGGCAGGTCGGCCCAGCTCAGGGAGGGCCGGGAGAACACATCGAGGAACGTCTCGGCGGCGGCGCGGGGCTCGGGGGCCGACAGGTTGTGCCGGGTGTCACCGGGGTGGTTGCGGCTCAGTGACACCAGCGTGCGCACCGCCGCCGGGGTCGGCCGGGGCTGCGGCTCGGGGTCGGCCTGCGCCTTGGCCGCCACCCGCTCGGCGACGAGCCGCTGGAACACCGGGTCGGAGGTGTACTGGGCGATGCCCTCACCGCGGGCGAAGGGCAGGTGCCCCAGGTCGAGGTCGCGCGGGCGCCAGCCGAGGTACGCCGTGTCGAGGGTGACCACGATCGCCTCGCTGCCGCACGCCTCGGCCCGGTGCACCAGGCTGGCGACCAGGTCGTCATCGCTGCTCCAGTAGAGCTGGTACCAGTGGCCGGCGCCCCCGAGCGCCGCTGCCACGTCCTCCATCGGCACCGACGCCTGGGTGCTGAGGATGGGGGTGACCCCGAGCTCGCGGGCCGCCCGGGCCACGGCGAGGTCGGCGTCGGCGTGCGCCGCGGAGAGCACGCCGATGGGGGAGACGAGCAGCGGTGACGCGTGCCGGCGCCCGAACAGCTCGACCCCGAGGTCGCGCTCGCTCGTGTCGACGAGCATGCGGGGCACCACCCGCCAGCGGCCGAACGCCTCGCGGTTGGCGCGGGCGGTCTCCTCGCCACCGGCCGAGCCCGCGACGTAGGCGAACGCGCGCCGGGACATCACCCGCCGGGCGGCCCCCTCGAGCGCTGCCCCGTCGGTGGGCACCTCCGGGCGCCGGCCGAAGGTGCCGGCCCGGTAGATCGCGGACTGGGCGGCCTTCCCGACGTCGTGGAACGGCATGCGGACTCCTGGCGGGCTGGCGGTGGGCGCACCGCGGCTGCCGCCTGTCTACCCGATCGCACCGGCGGGCGGAAGGTCGACCCGCCGCGGGCCCCACCCGCCTAGGGTGTGCGCCATGCCGCGTTTCAGCTGGGCCGCCTGGGGCCTCCTCGTCGTCGTGCTCGACCTCCCGCTCGCCGGCTGGGACGTGCTGCCCGACCTGGTGGGCTACGCCTGGCTGTTCGTCGGCCTGGCGGGAGGTCCGGCCCTGCACGTCGGTTTCGCCCGGGCGCGGGCGGCGGCGCTGGTCGGCATCCCGGTCTCGGTCATCACCGGCACTCCGTTCACCAACAACGTCGTGGGCGTCGAGTGGGGCGCCGCCTTCGCCGGCATCCTGGTCAACGTGGTGGTGCTGCACCAGCTGGCCACGGCCATCCGCGACCTCGACCCGGTCGAGGGCGACAGCGACCAGCGGCGGTGGGCGAGCGGCATCCGGGTGGCGGCCCCGATCGCGGGTGGCGTCCAGCTCGTCGGCCTGGTGCTCCTGGCCACGGTGCTCGCGATCTTCTACGTCCTCGGGCTGCTCGCGCTCGTCATCGTCGGCATCATCGCGGTCGTGCTGCTGCACCGGGTCAACCGGGCCGGCTGGCTCGCCGCGGCGGCCCCGGCCGAGCCCGCCGGCCCCACGGAGCCCGTAACGCCCTGACCCGCCACGCGGGTCGACGCCGGGTGGATACCCTGCGCTCATGGCACGCTCGCGGCGCTCCTCGTCCCACGTGACGATCGCCGACGTCGCGCGCCGGGCGGGGGTGTCGACCGGAGCCGTGTCGTACGCCCTGAACGGGCGGCCCGGGGTGTCCGAGGCGACCCGGGCCCGGGTGCTGCAGGTCGCCGACGAGATGGGCTGGGCGCCGGCGAGCGCGGCGCGCTCGCTGGCCGAGTCCAAGACCGACACCGTGGGGCTGGTGCTCGCCCGCGACCCGCAGAACCTCGGCGTCGAGTCGTTCTACATGCGCTTCCTCGCCGGGCTGGAGTCCGAACTGGCGCAGCGCTCCTACGGGCTGCTCCTGCAGGTCGTGCCCACCCCGGAGCGCGAGCTGGTGACCCTGCGCAAGTGGGCCAGCTCGCGGCGCGTCGACGGCGTCATCCTGGTCGACCTGTCCCTCGACGACCCCCGCGTGCCCGTGTTCACCGAGCCCGGGGCACTGCCCTGCGTGGTCGTCGGCGACCCCTCCATCGCCCCGGGACTGACCAGCGTCTGGACCGACGACGCCGCGTCGATGCGCGAGGCCGTGCGGCACCTCGCCGGTCTGGGGCACCGCCGGGTGGCCCGGGTCTCCGGCCTGGCGCCCTTCGCGCACACCCGCATCCGCGATGACGCGTTCCGCACCGAGTCGGCGGCGCTCGGGCTCGAGGGCGTGCTGCTGCGGTCCGACTACACGCCCGTGGCCGGCGCCGCTGCCACCCGCGACGCGCTGCTGCGCGACGACGCGCCCACGGCCTTCGTCTACGACAACGACGTGATGGCCGTGGCGGCGCTGGCGGTGGCGCTCGAGCTCGGCCGGCGGGTGCCGGAGGACGTCTCGATCGTCGCGTGGGACGACTCGGTGCTGTGCGAGCACAGCTTCCCCAAGCTCGCCGCGATGAGCCACGACGTGCTGGCCACCGGGGCCCACGTCGGGCGACGCCTGTTCGACGTGCTCGACGGCGCCGAGCCGCAGGCCTTCCTGGACTCCACCCCCACGCTGCTCGTGCGGGGCTCGGTCGGGCCCGCCCCCGGCTCCGCCGGCTCCTGAGCGGCATCCGGTAGCGCACCGGGCCGAGGCCTTCCTGAACGTTCGGTCACGATCTGGTTAAGCGCTTCACATTAAGCGGTTGATCCCCTACCGTCATCCCCAACCTCGACGACGAGGGAGGCCCTTGCTGGACCGGGGCCACGGATGCAAGGGAGTTCGACAGATGGCTTCTCGCAGAGCACTGGGCCTGGTCGGCATCGCGGTGGTGGCGTCCCTGACGCTGGCCGCGTGCGCCGGGTCCGACAGTTCCGGCAGTGGGGGCTCGGCCGCCGGCTCGGGCGCACCGAAGGGCGACATCTCGTTCCTCACGAACCGCACCGACCTGCAGCAGGACGGCACGTTCGACACGTACGTCAAGGAGTTCCAGAAGACCTACCCCGACGTCAACGTCAAGGTCGAGGGCATCACCAACTACGCCGACGACGTACGCACCCGGATGAGCACCCCGAACGGCTACGGCGACGTGCTGATGATCCCGGCGACCGTGCCGGCCGACCAGTTCAGCAACTTCTTCGAGCCGCTCGGCAAGGTCTCCGACCTCGCGCAGACCTACCGGTTCCAGGCTCCGGCGAGCTACGACGGCACCGAGTACGGCATCGCCCTCGGTGGCAACGCCAACGGCGTGCTCTACAACACCGACGTGTGGAAGAAGGCCGGGATCAGCACGCTCCCCGCCACCGCCGACGAGTTCCTCGCCGACCTGACGAAGATCAAGAGCACCACCAGCGCCATCCCGTACTACACGAACTACAAGGACGGCTGGCCGCTCGGCGGGCAGTGGTTCAGCAACGTCGGCGCCCTCAGCGGCGACGTGCAGGCCCAGAACGCCATGACCACCGACCCGGCGCCGTGGACGCAGGGCAAGGACGTCTACGCCATCGACTCGGTGCTCTACGACGTCGTCAAGAACGGGCTGAACGAGAAGGACCCGCTGACCACGAACTGGGAGCAGTCCAAGGCCGACTTCGCCACGGGCAAGATCGCGACCATGGTGCTCGGCTCCTGGGCCATCTCGCAGTTCCAGGCCGCGGCCAAGGATGCCGGTGCCGACCCGAGCATCGTGGGGTTCATGCCCTGGCCGGCCACCGCCCCGGACGGCAAGCGCTACGCCACGATGGGCGGCGACTACAACCTCGCCGTGAACAAGAACTCCCCCAACAAGGCAGCCGCGAAGGCCTGGATGATGTGGCTGCTGGAGAAGTCCGGCTTCACCGACAGCCAGGGCATGATCTCGGCGATCAAGACCGACCCGCTGCCGGCGAACCTGTCCGGCCTCAAGGACGCCGGCATCGAGCTGATCGAGCCGGCCCCGGCACCCAAGGGCCAGGAAGGCCTGCTCAACACGATCGCCGACAAGTCCAAGGTCGACGTGTGGGGCAACCTCTACCGGCAGAAGCTGGTCGACCTCGCCCGTGGCCAGGCCAAGGGTGACAAGAACTCCTTCTTCGCCGACCTGAACACCAAGTGGGCGCAGGGGATCCAGAAGGCCAGCTGAGCACCTCCCCGGCGCCCGCTGCACCGTGCGCGCGCGCCGGGGACCCCGTGCCGACCCGGAGGACACCACCGAAGGAGCCCCATGTCCGTCTCCACCAACGGCCCCCTGCGCTCGGTCGCTGCCGCTCCGCTGGAGCACGGCATGCAGGCCCGGGCGAGCAAGCGCCGGGCGCCGAGCCGGTCCGGGCCGGTCGGGGGCCGGGGCTTCGCCCGGCTCACGCCGTACCTGTTCGTCGCGGCGGCCGTGGGGCTGCTGCTCCTGCTGACCTACCTGCCGGCCGGGAACATGGTCTGGTACAGCCTGCACGACTGGAACGGCTTCGGCCCGGTCCAGGACTTCGTGGGCGCCGACAACTACGTGCAGGTGTTCACCGACCCCGAGGTCTTCTCGGTCTTCTTCGTGAGCCTGTACTACTTCGTCGGCTCGTTCGTGCAGATGGGGATCGCGCTGTACTTCGCGACCGTCCTCAGCTTCAGCACGCGGTTCTCCTCCTTCTTCCGCGGGATGCTGTTCTTCCCCTACCTCATCAACGGCGTCGCGATCGGCTTCGTCTTCCTCTACCTCTTCCAGCCCGGCGGAACGCTCGACACCGTGCTGGGCTGGTTCGGGCTGAGCGACCCCCCGCAGTGGCTGGGTGACGCCGCGATCGCGAACTACTCGCTGGCCGCGACCTCGGTGTGGCGCTACACCGGGCTGAACTTCGTGCTCTTCCTGGGCGCCATCCAGTCGATCCCGGCCGACCTGTACGAGGCCGCCGAGCTCGACGGCGCGAACCGGTGGCAGCAGTTCCGCTTCATCATCTTCCCCGGCATCCGGCGGATCATCGGGCTGTCGTTCATCCTCGCGGTGGCCGGGAGCCTGTCGGTGTTCGAGATCCCCTACATCATGACCACGGGCGCGAACGGCACGTCGACGTTCGTCATCCAGACCCTGCAGACGGCCTTCCAGTTCCGCCAGGTGGGGCTGGCCTCGGCGATGGCGGTGGTGCTGCTCGTGCTCGTGCTGCTCGTCACCTGGGTGCAGCGGCGGGTGTTCCCCGACGAGGAGGTGGACCTGTCATGAGGCGCACCGCCGCCGCCACGTTCAAGTACGCGACCCTCGTGGGGGCCGTGGTCGTGGTGCTGCTGCCGCTCAGTGTCGTGCTCTTCGCGAGCCTGAAGACCAAGAAGGAATACGCCACGACCGGCCCCCTCGACCCGCCGCAGAACTGGCTCAACCTCAGCAACTTCGTCGACGCGGCGGTCAAGAGCGACATGCTGTCGGGCTTCGTCAACACGGCGATCGTGCTCTCGGTCTCGCTCGTGGGCACCATCTTCATCGGCACCATGGCCGCCTATGCGGTCGACCGCTTCGCCTTCCGGGGGCGTCACCTCGTGCTCGGGCTCTTCCTCGTGGCCACCCTCATCCCGAGCGTCACCAGCCAGGTGGCGACCTTCCAGATCATCAGCGGGCTGGGGCTGTACAACACCAAGGCCGCCCTGGTGCTGCTGTTCATGGGCACCGACATCATCGCCATCTACATCTTCATCCAGTTCATGCAGTCGATCCCCGTCTCGCTCGACGAGGCGGCGATGATCGACGGCGCGAACCGGTGGACCATCTACTGGCGGGTCATCCTGCCCCTGCTCAAGCCGGCCATCGCCACCGTGGTCATCATCAAGGGAATCGCCATCTACAACGAGTTCTACCTGCCCTTCCTCTACCTGCAGTCGGACAACCTGATCTCCACCGCGCTGTTCCGCTTCAAGGGCCCCTACGGCGCGCAGTGGCCGCTCATCGCGGCGGCCACCGTGCTCGTGATCCTCCCCACCGTCCTCGCGTTCGCCCTACTGCAAAGATGGATCTACCGGGGGCTGACCTCAGGAGCCGTGAAGTGACGACGACGCAGACCCAGCCGACGCAGCACCGGTCGCGCCCGCTCGACACCGGGTGGACCGTGCGCGCCGCGGGCGGCCCGGTGCCCGAGGCGCTGCGGGATGCCGTGGTGCCCGCGCAGGTGCCCGGGGTCGTGCACCTCGACCTGCTGCGCGCCGGGCTGATCCCCGACCCCTACCTCGACGACCACGAGGCGCTGCTGGCGTGGATCGGCCTGGTCGACTGGACCTACGCGACCACGCTCGAGGTGACCGACGACGACCTCGGCGGGGCGCAGTGCCACGAGCTGGTCTTCGACGGGCTCGACACCGTGGCGACGTTGTCGCTGGGCGGGGAGGTCGTCGCCGAGGTCGCCAACCAGCACCGGCAGTACCGGCTCGACGTCACGCACCTCCTGCGGGCCGGCGCGAACGACCTCACCGTCGCCTTCCGCAGCCCCGTGCGCTACGCCAACGCCCAGAGCGCCGCGCTGGGCGCCCGGCCCCGGCCGTACCCGATGCCGTTCGAGGCGATCCGCAAGTCGGCCTCCAGCTTCGGGTGGGACTGGGGCATCGCGACGTTCACCAGCGGCATCTGGCGCCCAGCGCACCTGGTGTCGTGGAGCACCGCCCGCCTCGACGAGGTGCGCGTGCATGCCGAGCCCTCCGGCGACGGCGGTCGGGTGCGGGCGACGGTGCGGGTGGCCCGTGCCGACACCACGGACCTCACGGTCACCCTCGACGTCGCCGGCACCACGGCATCCGCGGTCTTGCCCGGCGGCCATGACGAGGTGACCCTCGAGGTCGAGCTCGACTCGGTCGACCGCTGGTGGCCCGCCGGCCACGGCGACCAGCCGCTCTACGACGTGCGGGTCGGCCTCTCGGCGGGCGACGACGTGCTCGACACGACGACCCGGCGGGTCGGGTTCCGCACCCTGCGCTGGGACACCGCGCCGGATGCCGCGGGCACCCCCTTCCAGCTGGTGGTCAACGACCGCCCGGTGCTGGTCAAGGGGGTCAACTGGATACCCGACGACGCCTTCCCGGCCCGGGTCGACCGGGCCCGCTACGCCACCCGGCTGGCCCAGGCGAAGGCAGCCAACGTCAACCTGGTGCGGGTCTGGGGCGGCGGCATCTACGAGTCCGACGACTTCTACGACCTGTGCGACGAGCTCGGCCTGCTCAGCTGGCAGGACTTCCTGTTCGCCTGCGCGGCCTACCCCGAGGAGGAGCCGCTGCGCGGTGAGGTCGAGGCGGAGGCGCGGCAGCAGGTCGCCCGGCTCGCCCACCACGCCTCGCTGGCCCTGCTCTGCGGCAACAACGAGAACCTCTGGGGCCACGAGGACTGGGGGTGGAAGGAGCGGCTCGACGGCCGCACCTGGGGGGCGCTGTACTACCACGACCTGCTGCCCGGCATCGTCGACGAGCTGGCGCCGCACGTGCCCTACGTGCCCGGCAGCCCGTTCAGCCCGAACGGGGAGCACCCCAACGCGGAGGCGCACGGGCCGGTGCACCTGTGGGAGCAGTGGAACTCGCTGGACTGGACCACCTACCGCGACGTGCGGCCGCGCTTCGTCGCCGAGTTCGGGTGGCAGGGGCCGCCGGCCTGGTCGACCCTGACCCGCGCCATCAGCGACGACCCGCTGACTCCGGAGTCGCCCGGGATGCTCGTGCACCAGAAGGCGCTCGACGGGAACGTCAAGCTCACCTCGGGCCTGCTGCCGCACTTCCGGGTGCCCGACGCCATGGAGACCTGGCACTGGGCGATGCAGCTGAACCAGGCCAACGCCGTCTCGTGCGCGCTGCACTGGTTCCGGTCCCTGGCTCCCCACACGTCCGGTGCCGTGGTGTGGCAGCTCAACGACTGCTGGCCGGTCACCTCGTGGGCGGCCGTCGACGGCGACGGCCGCGAGAAGCCGCTCTGGTTCGCCCTGCGCGACGCCTTCGCGCCGCGGGTCGTCACGGTCCAGCCGGCCGGCGACGGGCTGCGGGTGGCGCTCGGTAACGACACTGACGACGCATGGGCGGGCGAGGTGGTGCTGACCCGCCGCGGCTTCGACGGCGCGGTGCTCGCCACGGCCCGGATGCCGGTCACGGTCGCCGCCCGCTGCACGCACTCGCTCGACGTGCCGGCATCCGTCGGCGTGTTCGAGAACCCCGCTGGTGAGCTGCTCCTCGCCGGGGCACTCGGCACCCGCGGCCTGTGGTTCCCGGCCGAGCCCCGGACCAGCGAGCTGCCGCCACCCGCCGCCCGGGTCGAGGTGAGCGCCGTCGACGACATGGCGGGGGAGGGCGTCACCGAGGTGACCGTCACCGCGCAGGTGCTGCTGCGCGACGTCACGCTGCTCGTCGACAAGCTGCACCCGCACGCCCTCGTCGACACCGGGCTGGTCACCCTGCTGCCCGGCGAGTCGGCCACCTTCCGCGTGCGTGGTGTGCACGGCATCCCCGCCGAGCGGTTCTCGGACCCCACCGTGCTGCGCAGCGCGAACCAGCTGGTCGCGCCACCCCCGACCGCGCGAGCATAGGGAGAACACGCCGCCCCGGCGAACCGGGAGCGCGCGTTCTCGATCCTCGTCTGCGGCTCAGCGCAGGAAGGGGACCTCGCGGTCGAGCAGGCCGCGCTCCTTGAGCTCGGCGCGCAGGGGGATCTCGTCGTCGATCCAGCCGCTCTGCTTGATGCCCCAGAACGACGCGTGGTCGGGGCCGTAGCCGAGCAGCTGCTGCTGCAGCGGGGTGAGGCCCTTGAACCAGTCGGACGACTGGTCGGCGACCGCCTCGTCGAGCGGGCGGATCCAGCGGTAGGTGTAGCCGATGAACATCAGCTTGCGGATGCGCTCGCTGGTGTTCATCGAGCGCGAGTGCCACAGGCGGCGGTCGAAGATGAAGGCGTCACCGGGGTTGAGCAGCACCTCGATGGCACCCTCGGGCTCGATGATCGGGTCGCCGGCCTTCTCGGGGCGCCCGGCCAGGGTGTTGTCCTTGTGGCTGCCGGGGATGACCTTGGTGTTGCCGTAGCCCGGCTCGGAGAGGTCGGTGAGGGCGTAGGAGATCTTCGTCATGAACATCGGACGCACGTCCATGTCGATGTCGGAGTTCTGCCGGTAGCCGTCCTGGTGCCAGTTCCAGAAGGGCGGCTCGTCCTTCGGGGGGTTGACGTCGATGTGGTTGTGGTGGGTGTAGATGTTCCAGCCCATGGTCCCCCAGATGTACGGGAACGTGCGCGGCCAGGTGAGCAGCTCGACGAAGCGCGGGTCGCGGTGCATCCAGCCCATGACGTGGATGGACCGGTCGGGCCGCAGCTCGCCGGCGGCCTCCTCCTCGGCGTAGATCCGGTCGACGGCGTCCTCGAAGTAGGCGCGGTCCTCCTCCGGCAGGGCGTTCGGGATGACGACGAAGCCGTCGCGGTCGTACTGCTCGCGGATGGCCGGGTCGAGGGGCTCGAAGCCGGTGGGCGCGGGCACGGTGGCGGTCATGCGGTGGTGCTCCCAACTGGTGCCGACGGACGCGGGGGCACCGTCCCGCTGCGGGCTGCCCGGGTGGCAGCTGCCGCCTCCATGCGGGCCAGTCTAGGTCGGCGACCTCGTGGTTCGTGGCACCCTGCGGGCTCGTCGCGTCAGGTGGCGTCGGCCGTGGCGTAGACGCGCAGGCTGGTGCCGGGCACGGTCACCGGCCCCGGGGCCCGCAGTGGCCCGCCCGGCCCAGGGCGCTCGTCATCGCTGTCCCACAGCAGCCGGTAGGCCGTGACGCCGGGCGCCGGGGCGAGCGCCACCTCGTGCTCGTGCGCGCTGCCGTTGATCACGACGAGCGCGGAGTCGGCGCCCATCCACGCACCGGCGACGAACATCTGCACGACCCGGGTGCCGTCGTCCCAGCCCCGACCCATCGCCGTGCCGTCGGCGGCGTACCACTCCATGTCGCGGCTGCCGTCGTCATGCACCTGGCGACCCAGGGCCCACACCCGCTGGCGCAGGGCGGGCAGCTCGCGGCGGACCCGGGTCAGGTGCCGGGTGGTCGCCAGCAGGTCGCGCTGCCAGGGGGCGAGGTCCCAGTCGATCCAGCTGGTGGCGTTGTCCTGGCAGTAGGCGTTGTTGTTGCCGCCCTGGGTGCGCCCCATCTCGTCGCCGGCGCCCAGCATCGGCACGCCGGTAGACAGCAGCAACGTGCCCAGCAGGTTGCGGATGGTGCGGGCGCGGGCCGCCTCGACCGCCAGGTCGTCGGTGGGGCCCTCGACACCGTGGTTCCACGACGTGTTGCCGTTGCTGCCGTCGCGGTTGTCCTCGCCGTTGGCCTCGTTGTGCTTGTGGTCGTAGGCGGTGAGGTCGGCCAGGGTGAAGCCGTCGTGCGCGGCCAGGAAGTTGACCGACGCGGTGGGCCCGCGGTCGCGGTGCCCGAACAGGTCGCGCGACCCGGCGAGGCGGGTGGCGAGGTCCTGCACCCCGTGCGAGTGCTGGCCGTGCGCCTGGGCGCGCACGTCGATGACCCAGAACCGCCGCACCGCGTCGCGGTAGCGGTCGTTCCACTCCATGAATGGCGGGGGGAACTGGCCGGTGCGCCAGCCGTGCATCCCGAGGTCCCAGGGCTCGGCGATCAGCGTGACCCGCGAGAGCACCGGGTCGGTGCGCAGCGCGACCAGGAACGGGTGGTCGGGGTCGAACTCGTCACCGCGCCCGCGCCCGAGCGCCACGGCGAGGTCGAACCGGAAGCCGTCGACGTGGAACTCCTGCACCCAGTAGCGCAGCGAGTCGAGCACCATCCGGCAGACCACCGGGTGGCGCAGGTCGAGGGTGTTGCCGCAGCCGGTGACGTCGATGTCGCGCCCGCGCTCGTCGAGGCGGTAGTAGGCGCGCTGGTCCAGGCCGCGCCACGACAGCGTGGCGCCGGTGCGGTCCTGCTCGGCGGTGTGGTTGTAGACCACGTCGAGGATGACCTCGATGCCCTCGCGGTGCAGCAGCTTGACCATGCCCTTGACCTCGTCGACCACGCCCTGCGGGTCGGTGGCGGCGGCGTAGGCGGGGTGCGGCGCGAAGAAGCCCAGCGTGTTGTAGCCCCAGTGGTTGGCCAGACCGCGCCGCACCAGGTGCGGCTCGGGGGTGAAGACCTGCACCGGCAGCAGCTCGACCGCGGTGACCCCGAGGTCGCGTAGGTGCGCGACCGAGGCGGGGTGGGCCAGCCCGGCATACGTGCCGCGCAGCTCGGCCGGCACGTCGGGGTGCAGCGCGGTCTGGTTGCGCACGTGCGCCTCGTAGATGACGGTGTCGCTGCGGGTGCGGCCGGGCGGTCGGTCGCCCTCCCAGTCGAACGCGTCGTCGACCACCACGCAGCGCGGCACGTGACCCCGGCTGTCGAGGTCGGAGCGCAGCTCGCCGTCGCCGTGCCACCCGGCGTCGACGACGTGGCCGTAGACCTCCGGGCCCCAGGTGACCTCGCCCTCGACGGCCCGGGCGTAGGGGTCGAGCAGCAGCTTCGCGGCGTTGTGCCGCAGCCCGGTGTCGGGCCCCCACTCACCGGCGACGCGCACGTTGTAGCGCTGCCCCGGACCCATGCCCGGCACGAAGCCGAACCACCAGCCGTGGGCCCGCTCCAGCAGGGGCACTCGGCGCTCGGAGGTGCCCTGCGTGTCGCCGGGCTCGAAGAGGCAGACGTAGACGCCGTCGGCGTGCCCGGCGTAGACCGCGACGTCGGCGCCGCCCTCGACCAGTGTCACTCCCGGGGGCGGCGAGAGGTCGCGGCCGAGGCCTCCCAGCACGGGGGTGGGGCGGGGCGGGCGCGACATGGAGGCGAGCCTAGTGAGTGGTTAGGTTGGACCCATGACCGATCCCACGTCGCTGCCCAACTTCCCCCCGCCCCCGGACGAGCACCCGCTGCGCGGCCGGGTGCTCGACGTGCTCGTCGACCTCGGCCTGCAGCCGAACCTCGACACCGACGGCGACGTCGCGTTCACCGTCAACGAGCAGCAGCTCTTCGTGCGGTGCACCGAGGGCGAGGTCGAGATCATGCGGGTCTTCGGCCAGTGGCAGATCCAGGACGACCTGCTCGGCGACCGGCTGCACCTGCACGAGACCTGCAACGAGCTGAACCTCAACATGAACATGGTCAAGACCGGGGTGGCCGGCTCGACCCTCGTGGTCATCAGCGAGCACCTCCTCACGCCGGGAGCCGACCTCAGCACCCTGGTCCAGGTGTCGATCCAGGTGATCCTGTCCGGCGTGCACATCTGGCACCAGCGGGTGCTCGGGCTCGACCCCAACGCCGAGGGCGACGCGCCGGTCGGAGACCCGTCATGACCGACCTCGTGCGCCTCGAGGTCGACGGCGGCATCGGCACCATCCGCCTCCACCGGCCCCCGATGAACGCCCTCAACGGCGAGATCCAGCACGGCCTGATCGCCGCGTGCCGCGAGGCGGCCGAGCGCCGTGACGTCGCGGCCGTCATCGTCTGGGGCGGCGAGAAGGTCTTCGCCGCCGGGGCCGACATCAAGGAGATGGAGAGCATGTCCTACACCGACATGGTCGACCACTCCGCACTGCTCCAGGACTTCACCCGCTCCCTGGCCCGCCTGCCCAAACCCACCGTGGCTGCCATCACCGGCTACGCCCTCGGCGGCGGGTGCGAGGTCGCCCTGGCCTGCGACTTCCGCATCGCGGCCGACGACGCGCGGCTCGGCCAGCCCGAGATCTCGCTCGGCATCATCCCGGGCGCAGGCGGCACCCAGCGCCTCGCTCGTCTCGTCGGACCGTCGAAGGCCAAGGACCTCGTGTTCTCCGGCCGCTTCGTCACGGCCGCCGAGGCGCTCGCCATCGGGCTCGTGGATGCCGTGGTTCCCGCCGCCGACGTCTACGAGACCGCGCGCTCGATGATGGCCCGCTACGTCGGCGGCCCGGCCTACGCCCTGCGCGCCGCCAAGGAGGCCATCGACCGTGGTCTCGAGGTCGACCTCGAGTCGGGCCTGGAGGTCGAGCGCACGCTGTTCGCCGGTACCTTCGCCACCCAGGACCGGGTCATCGGCATGCGGCACTTCGTCGAGAAGGGCAAGGGCCCGGCACCGTTCGAGGGTGCCTGACCCCGCACGCCCGCCGCGGGTGAGGGTCACCTTCCTGACGGGGTGGCGGGCATCACGCTGCACCGATGGTGAACAAGCGCTTACCTGCTGAGAGAATCGACGGCACGCCCCGCGCCGGACGGCCGGGCCCCACCATCCACCACGAATGAAGAGGACGAGGCACGCATGAACATCGTCGTCTGCGTCAAGTACGTTCCGGACGCCCAGTCCGAGCGCACGTTCCGCGACTCCGACAAGACCGTCGACCGCGAGGGTGTCGACGGGCTGCTGTCCGAGCTCGACGAGTACGCCGTCGAGGAGGCCCTGAAGATCGTCGAGGCCGCGGGCGAGGGTGAGGTCACCGTGCTGACGGTCGGCCCCGACGCCGCCGCGGACGCGATCAAGAAGGCCCTGCAGATGGGTGCCCACGCCGGCGTGCACGTCAACGACGCCGCGATCCACGGCTCGGATGCCGTCGCCACCTCGCTCGTGCTCGCCGAGGCCGTGAAGAAGGCCACCGGCGGGGCCCCCGAGCTCGTCATCACGGGCATGTCCTCCACCGACGGCGTCATGGGTGTGGTGCCCGCGATGCTCGCCGAGCGGCTCGGGCTGCCCCAGGTCACCTACGCCGCCGAGCTCACCCTCGGCGAGGGCACGGTGACGATCCGCCGCGACGGCGACACGGCATCCGAGACCATCGAGGCCACGCTGCCGGCCCTGGTGTCGGTCACCGACCAGATCAACGAGCCGCGCTACCCCTCGTTCAAGGGGATCATGGCGGCCAAGAAGAAGCCGGTCGAGCAGTGGGGGCTCGCCGACCTCGGCATCGACCCCTCGCTCGTGGGCCTGGACGCCGCGTGGACCTCGGTCCTCGCCATCGCCAAGCGCCCGCCGCGCGAGCAGGGCCAGATCGTCACCGACGAGGGTGACGGCGGCACGAAGCTGGCCGAGTTCCTCGCCGGCCGCAAGTTCCTCTGAGCCCCCACGACGAGACAACAGGTAGGACGGAAAAACCCATGGCTGAAGTACTCGTTCTGGTCGACCACACCGACGGGCGGCTGCGCAAGGCGACCGCCGAGCTGCTGACCATCGCCCGCCGCCTCGGCGAGCCCTCCGCGGTGCACGTCGGCGCCGGCGCCGAGAAGGCCCAGGTGACCCTGGCCAAGTACGGCGCGCACAAGGTCTACGTCGTCGACGACGCGGATGCCGCGGCGTACCTCGTCGCGCCCACCGCTGAGATCCTCGCCGCGCTGGTCGAGAAGACCTCCCCGGCGGCCGTGCTCATCCCGAGCAGCGCCACCAACCGCGAGGTCGCGGCCCGCCTGGCCATCAAGACCGGCTCCGGTCTGATCACCGACGCCATCGACGTGCGCGCCGGTGAGAACGGCATCGAGACCACGCAGTCGGTCTTCGCCGGCAGCTACACCGTGACCGCCACGGTCACCACGGGCACCCCGATCATCGCCGTGAAGCCCAACTCCGTTGCGCTGGAGGCATCTCCGGCCGCGGGTGCGGTCGAGGCGTTCGCGGTCACCCTCAGCGACGCGGCCCGGGCGGCGCGCATCACCGACTCGCAGCCGAAGAAGTCCACCGGCCGCCCCGAGCTCACCGAGGCCGCGATCGTCGTGGCCGGTGGCCGGGGCACCAGCGGCGACTTCAACCCGATCGAGGAGTTCGCCGACTCGCTCGGTGCCGCGGTCGGCGCGAGCCGCGCGGCCGTCGACGCCGGCTGGTACCCGCACAGCAGCCAGATCGGCCAGACCGGCAAGCAGGTCTCGCCGCAGCTCTACGTCGCGGCGGGCATCTCGGGCGCCATCCAGCACCGGGCCGGCATGCAGACCTCCAAGACCATCGTCGCGGTCAACAAGGACGAGGAGGCGCCGATCTTCGAGCTCGTCGACTTCGGCATCGTCGGCGACCTGTTCACCGTGCTGCCGCAGGCCTCCGCCGAGGTCAAGAAGCGCAAGGGCTGACCCGGAGCCACCCGCGTGGGCGACAGGGGTGGCAGCAGGGCGGTGCCACGGTGGGCCGTCACGGTCTACTGGGGCGTCGTGGGCGCGCTCGTGGCGTTCGGCGTCGCGGGCCTGGCCACCATCGGGCCCTTCCTGCTGGCCCTGGCCTCGGTCTTCGTGGTGGGCGGGCTCGCGGCGGCCGGCCTGCGCCCGCCCAGCGTGCCCGGTGCGCTCCTCGGGCTGTCGACCGCGCCCTTCTACATCGCCTGGCTCAACCGCGGGGGTCCCGGCACGGTCTGCACCAGCACGGCCGACGTGATGGCCTGCACCGACCAGTGGAGCCCGTGGCCGTTCGTGGCGGTGGGGGTGCTCGTGGCCGGTGCCGCGGTGGCCCTGCTGGTAACGGCCCGGCGGCGTGGTGGCGCGCCGCCGTCCACGGAGTCTGCCGCGGACGGCGGGACGGCACTCCGCACGTAGACTCGACCACCGTGACTGCCTACCTCGACCACGCGGCGACCACGCCGATGCTGCCCGCCGCGGTCGAGGCGCTGGCCGAGCAGTCCCGGCAGGTCGGCAACGCCTCGTCGCTGCACACCTCCGGCCGCGCGGCACGCGCCGTGGTCGAGGAGTCGCGCGAGCGGATCGCCTCGGTCATCGGGGCGCGGCCCTCGGAGGTCGTGTTCACCTCGGGCGGCACCGAGGCCGACAACCTCGCGGTCAAGGGCACGTATGCCGCCCGGCTTGCCGCCGACTCCGCGCGCACCCGGCTGGTCGTCAGCGGCATCGAGCACCACGCCGTGCTCGACCCGGTGGAGTTCCTCGTGGCCCAGGGCGCCTCGGTCAGCTGGCTCGAGCCCGACCGCTGCGGCCACATCGCCGCCGACGACCTGCGCCGGGTGCTCGACGAGCGGGCCGACGACGTCGCGCTGGTCAGCGTCATGTGGGCCAACAACGAGGTCGGCACGGTGCAGCCGGTGGCCGAGCTCGCAGCGGTCGCGCACGAGCACGGCATCCCGTTCCACACCGACGCCGTGCAGGCCGTCGCCCACCTGCCGGTGCGCTTCGACGAGTCCGGCGCCGACCTGATGACGATCTCGGGGCACAAGGTCGGCGGCCCGCTGGGGGTCGGCGCCCTGCTCGCCCGGCGAGACGCCAAGCTGGTGCCCCTCGCCCACGGCGGCGGGCAGGAGCGCCAGGTGCGCAGCGGCACGCTCAACGTGCCCGGCATCCGGTCGCTGGCCGTCGCGCTCGAGGAGACCGTGGCGATGCGCGACGTCGAGGCCAAGCGGGTCATGGTGCTGCGCGACCGGCTGCTCGAAGGGGCGCTCGGGCTCGGTCTGGGCATCCAGGTCAGCGGTTGTTGGACCGCCGGCGACGGCACCCGGCGGCTGCCCGGCAACGCGCACCTGGTGGTGCCCGGGTGCGAGGGCGACTCGCTGCTCTACCTCCTCGACGCCGCCGGTGTCGAGTGCAGCACCGGGTCGGCGTGCCAGGCCGGGGTACCCCAGCCGAGCCACGTGCTGCTGGCGATGGGTCTCACCGAGGCCGAGGCGCGCGGCGCCCTGCGGCTCTCCCTGGGGCACACATCCACCGAGGCCGACGTCGACGCGTTCCTGGCCGCCCTGCCGGCGGTCGTCGAGCGAGCGCGGCGGGCGGGAGGCCTGCTCTGATGCGGGTCGTCGCCGCGATGTCGGGCGGGGTCGACTCGGCGGTCGCCGCGGCCCGGATGCTCGACGCCGGCCACGAGGTGGTCGGGGTGCACCTCGCGCTGTCGCGCTCGGCCGCCACCCTGCGCGAGGGTGCCCGCGGCTGCTGCACCCTCGAGGATGCCGGTGACGCCCGCCGCGTCGCGGACCGGCTCGGCATCCCGTTCTACGTCTGGGACCTCGCGAGCCGCTTCGAGCGCGACGTCGTCGACGACTTCGTCTCCGAGTACGCCGCGGGTCGCACGCCCAACCCGTGCCTGCGCTGCAACGAGCGGGTCAAGTTCGCCGGGCTGCTCGACAAGGCGGTGGCGCTGGGCTTCGACGCCGTGGCCACCGGCCACTACGCCCGGGTCGTCGAGCAGGGCGACGGGCGGCGCGAGCTGCACCGGGCCGTCGACCCCGCCAAGGACCAGTCCTACGTGCTGGGGGTGCTCGACGCCGACCAGCTGGCCCGTTCGTTCTTCCCCCTCGGCGACTCGACCAAGCCGCAGGTGCGTGAGGAGGCGGCCGCCCGGGGCTTCTCCGTGGCGAAGAAGCCCGACAGCCACGACATCTGCTTCATCCCCGACGGCGACACCCGCGCCTGGCTGACCCGACGGCTGGGGGAGCGGCCCGGCGAGCTCGTCGACGCCGTGTCGGGCGCTGTCGTTGGGTCGCACGGTGGCGCCCACGGGTTCACCGTCGGCCAGCGGCGCGGGCTCGGGATCGACCGGTCGGCGCTCGACGGCGAGCCCCGCTACGTCGTGTCGGTCGACGCCCCGGCCAACCGGGTGCTCATCGGCACCGCCGACCTGCTCGGCGTCGACCTGGTCGAGGGTTCGCACCTGCGCTGGTGCGGGCCGGCGCCGGTGGGGGAGGTTCGGCTGGGGGCGCAGGTGCGCGCCCACGGCGCGGAGGTGCCGGCCACCGTGACCGTCGACCCCACCGGAGATGCCGTGCGCGTCGTCCTCGACGAGCGGGTGCGGGGCGTCGCGCCCGGACAGTCGGTGGTGCTCTACGAGGGCACCCGCGTCGTCGGGTCGGCCACCATCAGCGGCACCGGCCGCGCCTGAGCGCCCGACGCGCCCCGGCATCCGGGCGTATACGCCGTGGGTGCGGCTGCGCACGCAGAAGTTCGCGCCGCGCGCAGATATTGCTGCGCGGCGCCCGAACTGCTGCGCGCCGGTCGACCTCCGCCCAACCTCTCTGGGAGCGCAGGGCGTGGGAATGATTGAAGGGTCAACTACTGTTGGAAGGGTCGCCTCCTGCACCGGAGGATGGAGACCTTTCCGAGGAGCTGATCCCATGCCGGCCGTGACCGTCGACAACATCCTGACCCTGCCGCGCGTTACCGAGCCCGTCGCCGAGGCCGTGTCGCGCCCGGTGCGCTCGGTGACGACCGCGCCCTCGGGCTTCGAGGGTGAGGGCTTCCCCGTGCGCCGCGCGTTCGCGGGTGTCGACCTCGCTGCGCTCGACCCGTTCATCCACATGGACCAGATGGGCGAGGTCGAGTACGCCCCGGGCGAGCCCAAGGGCACGGCGTGGCACCCCCACCGCGGCTTCGAGACCGTCACGTACATCATCGACGGCACCTTCGTGCACCAGGACTCCAACGGTGGCGGTGGCACCATCACCAACGGCGACACCCAGTGGATGACGGCCGGCTCGGGCCTGCTGCACATCGAGGTGCCGCCGGAGTCGCTCGTGGTCTCCGGTGGGCTGTTCCACGGCCTGCAGCTGTGGGTGAACCTGCCCCGCACGATGAAGATGTCGGATCCGCGCTACCAGGACATCCGCGGCGGCGACGTCGCGCTGCTCTCCAGCCCCGACGGTGGTGCGCTGGTGCGGGTCATCGCCGGTGAGCTCGACGGGCACCAGGGGCCGGGCATCACCCACACGCCGATCACCGCGCTGCACGCGACCGTGGCCCCGGGCGCGCGGGTGCGGCTGCCCTGGAACCAGGACTACAACGCTCTGGTCTACGTGCTCAACGGCAAGGGCACGGTCGGCCCCGACCGTCGCCCGATCCGGATGGGCCAGCTCGCCGTGCTCGGCGCCGGCGACCTCATCGAGGTGGGTGCCGACGAGAGCCAGGAGAGCCGCAGCCCGAGCCTGGACCTCTACGTGCTCGGCGGGAAGCCGATCCGCGAGCCCGTCGCGGCCTACGGCCCGTTCGTCATGAACACCCGTGAGGAGCTCATCCAGGCGTTCGAGGACTTCCAGGCCGGCCGGCTCGGCACCATCCCCACCGAGGCGCACCCCGGGCACGACGTGCTCTGACACGTCGTGCCCGGGCCACTCGACGACACCCCACCCTGGCACGCCACTGCGGCAACAGGTGGGGGAAATGGGCGTGGATTGGACGGCCGTCGGCGAAGGGTCAGTTGCGGGCCTCCCGGTCCTGAGGCGCGACCTGCGCATGCGGGCGCACGCTCCATCAGAGTGCGCCGAACGCTCCCCGTGCCGGACCGACACGCCGTCGGGCCTCGTTGCCGGGAGCCTCCTGGCAAGCACGGTGGGGTGCATGACAGGAACATCTGGCGCCCCGCCCGCGCAGACGCGGCGCGCCCGGGCAGCACGACATGCGATGTCCGGAAGCCGGCTGAGAGGTCCACGCGGCCAGGGGCAAGCACCCTCTTCCCAACGACTCGCTGTTGCCTTATCGTTTTCCAATAACATTGATAAACGATAAGAGGTCGCCGTGACCAGCCCCCAGTCACCCACCCGCAGAGGTCTAAGGCTGCGCGGTGCAGAGATCCTGCTCTGGGCAGCGATCGCCTCCAGTGTGGCCTTTGGCCTGTCAGCGATCCTGGGCCCCAACGGCCTGGGGCTAATGACCATCCGACCTGAGTGGCCGGTCATCGGGCAGAGCGCCTACCAAATGAGCATCGAGACCCCGTTGAACGACGAGGCGGGGATATCGGTCGCCAACGCGCCCCGTTGGAAGGACACCAGCGACGGCACGCGGGACGCTGTTACCGGCGGCCCACCGGTGGAGATCACCGGACCTTTCAAGGGACAGCTTGGTTTCCTGAACCCGACGTTCGCCATGCAGTGGGCGTGGATCTACTGGCAAGTCGCCGGACCACTCCTGGCCGCGGTGGCACTGTTCGTGGTCCTCAAGATCGTCCGATCGGTGCGAAACGGGACACCCTTCACCAGCGTCAACGCGCGGCGCCTTCACATCTTGGCCCTTCTCGTTGGGGTGGGCGGGACGCTTGTGGCGGTCACCAACGAGCTGGTGCGGCGGTGGTTGCTGGACAACTCCGCCGCTTCCGGCATCGTTGGACACGAATGGCACATCACCTTCATCCCACTGCTTTTGGGCGTGATCATCGGTGTTGTTGCGGAGGTGTGGCGAGCAGGGGTGGTGATGGCCGAGGACCTGGATGGTGTCGTGTGAGCGGCGAGAACGCCGCCATCCGGTGCCACCTCGACGACGTGCTCAAAGACCGTCAGATGACGCTGACTGAGCTGGCCCGCCGCGTCGACATCACCATCGCCAACCTGTCGATCCTCAAGAACGACCGCGCCAAGGCCGTTCGCTTCTCAACCCTGGCGGCGATCTGTCACGAGCTGCAATGCCAGCCCGGGGACCTGTTCACGTTCGACCCGTAACCAGTCGCGGCAGGGTCGCAACGTGCACCAGCCGCGGCATCTGCGGGCGACTGCACCTGTCAACAGGCAGTCGGCCCCTGAAGCCACCGGTGCTGTGCTCACGCCCGGAACGCGGCGCGTCGGCTGCCTGTCTACAGGCCCGCCCCGATGGAGCTGGTGCAGGGTGGGGGTGGCTGTTTCCGGACCGATGCAGCGCCCGTTGGGCCAACCCTGGCGAAATGTCCTCGCAGATCATGCGCAAAACAAGCATGAGGGGACGCCTGTGCCGGGCGGAGCTGGGACAGCGATGGGTGGGCGAGAGGGTCCAGGTCCTGCGGGCCCATCGTGAAGGCCAGACCCAAGGCGCTGGGTCGCGGTGCGAACCGGCCGCCGCTGCACCCACCTTGCTAACCGGTCAGTCACCTCTCACGACGGCGCTCGCATCGGCGTGCGCAACGGGTGGTGCCGCACCCAGCGTCGTGTCGGGACGGCGTAGCTGGTAGCGGTACGAGTGCTGGACAGATGCCGGCCGCAGTTCGACCGGGGAGGGCTTGCGCAGCCCCTTCGGGGGCGGCCTGGCCTTGCGGCGGGCGGCGGCCTGACGGGCGGCGATCGTGCGCTTGTGGCAGCCGTCAAACCACATGTCGAGCTCAAGGTAGCCCGGGTCGGTGGTCGCCTGGGCTCGCATCATCTCGACAAGCGCGGCGATGTCGGGGTCCTTGTTCGGGTCGGTCGCCCAGTGGCGTGCGACCTCCAAGGCCAGGCGCGGGTCGTGCACGTGGAGGCTCCGCTTGACGGCCTTGTTGAGGATGTCCAGGCGTCTTGGGCTCATGTGCTTGCGGTTGGCTTCGTCGATGAGCAGCCACATCATGTGAGCGGCCATGTCGTGCATGCCCTGCGACGGCCAGGTGTCCATCTTGCGGGCCCTGCCCGGGTCCCACAGGTCGTTTTTGGCTTTGTGGCTGAACAGGCTGATGGGCTCGCCGGTGCGTTTCACGGTGCCGTAGTCCAGCGCGCGCCGGGTCAGGAGCAGGACGGTGGTGTCCTGAGGGCAGGGTTGGCCGGTGGCGCAGTGCGGGCAGTAGCCGCCGTAGTCGCAGGCCGGGGCGCCCTTGATGGTCTGGTGGTTCGCGCGGTACCACTGTCGGGCGCCTTCACGGTCCAGGCAGGTCAGCAGCGGCTCGATGGCCCCCAGCAGGGTGCCCATGTCGCCGGGGCTGACAGCGCCGCGCAGGAGGCCGGTGACACGGTCGAGCAGGCCGGCCCGGCGGGCCTCGATGAGGACCTTCTCGGCGGCGTGGGGGCAGTGCTCGGTGATGCAGGCGCCGAGCTGCGCGGTCCAGGCGTCCAGCCGGCGAACGCCGGGGCGGGTGGTCAGTCGCGAGTTCCGGTGGGCTGTGGCGATGTGCTTGGCGCTGGCTGGGGCCTGGGTGCGGTGGCGCCGCGGATGGGAGCCGGCGGCGGCGATGTCCTCGGTGGTCTTGGCCTTGGCGACGCGCAGGAACTCGTCGAAGTCGGTGATTCCCTGCGCGGCCGCCTCGGCGAGCAGGCAGGAGAGGACCTCGGCGGTGTCCTGCGCATCCTGCAGGCCCTTGTGGAGGCGGCGGGTGCGGGTGGGGATGCCTGTCAGCGTGGTGGCTGCGCCGTACTGGCTGGCCAGGTGGGTGAGCTTGGAGCGCGGCGAGGAGCCGGGGATGTGCAGGCGAATGGGCAGGAACTGGGTGTCGATGACGGTGCGGCGCAACGGGGTCATGCCGGCGCGGGCGTAGGCGGTGGCCAGGTGGCTGATGTCGAAGCGGGCGTTGTGGCACACCAGGATTGCGTCGGGGTACGGCGCGAGGTAGGTGTTCAGGGCTGCGAGCGCTGTCGCCGGGTCGGGCTGGCCGACCAGGTCGGGGGTGGTGATGTGGTTGTGCGCGCTGCTGGCGTCGTCGACCTCCACGCCGGGGTCCATGAGGGTGTGGAACGCGCGCCGGCGGGTGCCGTTGAGCAGCAGGACCGCACCGACGGAGACCGGGTAGGTCTCCGGTCCGCCCGTGGGCCCGGGGACCGTGGTGGTCTCGATGTCCAGCGCGATGAGCTGGCGGTTGGCGATGAGCGCGGTGTAGGCGGCGCCCTTGGTGACGGTACGGCTCATGGGCTCACCTGCCGAAGGAGCTCGGTGATGCTCCCGGGGTCGCGCAGGCTGGACGCCCCGGCCGGCTCGACGAGAGCACGAGGTGGCGGCGCCCAGCCACCGTTGGCACGCGACGAGTCACGCACGACGGTGATGACGTCGTGTGCGTGCAGGAGGGCACCGTTGGCCCCGGCGACGATGAGGTCGCCGAGCAGGTTGGTCCGCGGCAGGTTGGCGAACATGGCCCCTCGCCTGGCGACCAGCCGGTCCACCCAGGTGGCGATCTGGTTCTCCACGCTGGCGTTGCTGATGGGCACCCGCGGCTTGCTGTTGCTCGCGGCCACCTTCGCCGAGCGGCACAGCAGCGGCTCGTACATGGCCCGGACAGCGGCGACCGTGTCCATCGGCAGCCCGGAGGCGTCAGCAAGGTCCTCCAGCTCATCGAACCAAGTGCTGACGGTCGCAGGGCCGCCGGCGGCCATGGCTTCACGGGTCAGCGCGTACAGGTGGTCCCGGACGTTCTCATCGAGCTTTCCGCCGGTGGGGGTCAGGCGCCTGCGGATGTTCTCCGAGGCGTGCCACACGCACGGGACGAAGGTGGTGCGCTTGCCCCAGGTGGCGCCAGCAGCCTTCTCGATCGCGGCAGCGCCGTCGGCGATGAGGAAGTCGGGTGCTTCGAGCTCGGAGAAGACCAGCGCCCACGCGTCCTTGGTGACGCTCGGCATGGCACGGACGCGCACGAGCTTGCTGGAGCGGCCCACCAGCTCGTCCTTGCTGTCGGTCACCCACTGCATCCGGCCGATGACCAGGACGTTCCACACGACCGGCGAGGTGGAAGCCCACCGTGTGTAGTTGCGCTTGACCGGAACCTCGTCGGCGACGTACACGACCGGCAAGCCCTTTGCGCGGTAGGAGGTCTCCTCGGCCCGGATGGCGTCGAACGCGGGCTCGGTGACCAGCGGGGCGAAGCGCTCGAGGATGTCGGCGGAGATGTGCCAGTGGGCACCCATGTCACGGTCCGGTCCGGTCTCTCCGGACTGGTTGAGCTCGTCGACCTTGATGCCGCGAACGCTTCGTGTGCGGGAGGCGGTGCGGTCCATGCGCTCCAGGGCGCGCATGGACGCGTGCGTGTAGGAGCGGCCCTCCGCGAGGTCGTTGAGGACGGCGTGCACGACGGCCGCCGGGACGTTCAGGCGCCGCGTGGGTGCTTCGGTTCCCGCGTTGCGGGGGGTCGGTACGTGGCAGTCTTCGCAGCGTGTGTCGCCCTCGACCGCCGAGCGCGGAAGCGGCGCCGTGAAGGTGTGCCGCTGCGAGGGGTCGTCGGGGTTGGAGCAGCGGTAGCGCTGGCGGGGGCCGGCCAGCGTGTCGTACGTGCCGTTGGTGTCCACCCGCCAGCCGGCGTGGTCGCCGTTCGGGCAGGGCGGCTTGGAGACAACCTCATCAAGGAAGTCCCGCGCGGTCAGCGTGGAGTGCACGACCGTGCTGAACCAGTGCTGGCCTGCCTCGCCGTCCTCCTCGTACCGGCACAGCCAGCGACGTGTCGTCCCCTTCTTCCGCTGCCGCGTGCCGTAAGCCTGGATACGGGAGCGGGCGTGACCATCGGGGCAGGAGGGAGCTGGGACCTTTCGCAGGGCCATGTGAGCACCTCCTGTTCGGTGTCACCCCCAACAGTGCCGGACCCCATCACGCAAGGCACTCAAAACCAACGAATCCACGCCCATTTCCCCCACCTGTTGCCGCAGTGGCTGGCACGGGGGGGGTGTCGTCCTGGGCTCTAGGCCGGGGTCGCGGTGGCCCCTGTTGCGCCGTGCTTCCCGGTCCGTGCCGCCACGGCGAGCTGCCGCACCCGGGCGAAGTCCTTGTCGGTGTAGACACCGTTGACCCCGGAGACCGCGGCCAACCGCATGCCGTGCCGCAGCCCCAGCTGGTAGATCTCCTTGACCTTCTCCCACTCGATGGCCCGCCCCACCGTGAACGTCTCGTAACGGCCCTCGAGGGCCAGCGCGACGGTCTCGGCCAGGCAGGCGTAGGCGACGCCGTCGGGCAGGCCGATGTCGCGCATCCGCACGTCGTCCCCGGGCAGCTCGATCTCGCCGGACTCCACGACCAGGACGTCGGGACGCTTGGCGACGTCCTCCGCCGACAGGTCGAGCGGGCGTGCGACGTCGGTGATGACGCAGCCCGGCTTGACGTCCATGATGTCGAGCACGCGCTTGCCGGCGCCGGAGGTGGCGGTGACGATGACGTCCATCTCGGCCAGGTGCTCACCCGGCGTCGCGGCGGCGTGCACCACGGCGCGCGGGTGCTCACGCTCGATGTCCTGCTTGAGGGCGAGCAGCTTGGCGGTCTCGGGGGAGACCAGCCACAGCTCGTCGCTGGCCAGGGCCAGCAGCCGCGCGCAGACCGAGCCGATGGCGCCGGTCGCGCCGACGACCATGGTGCGGCCGTGGATGATGCCGTCGTCGCCCCGCTCGAGCAGGCCGAGCCGGTTGACCGCCTCGTGGGCGGCCCACAGTGCGCCCGAGGCGCTGTAGCTGTTGCCGGTGGTGATGGGCAGCGATGACTTGCGCGCGACCGTCACCCCGGCGTCGCCGACGACCTTGGTGAACGCGCCCAGGCCCATGATCTGGGCCCCCAGGCCACGTGCCACCTCGGCGGCGGCGAGCAGCTTCTCGTAGGTGAACTCCGGTTCGTGCGCGAGGATCTCCTTCGGGGTTCCGCCGACCGAGATGAGCCAGCCCTCCGCCTCGGCCCCGGTCGGTGAGGTCACGCCCGTGACGTGGCTGTAGACCATCGGGGGCGCGTAGGCCATCGCCTTCTCGATCACGTTGGTGACGGTCGGGGGCGACACGCGCATGACCGTGCCGAGCGGCTCGATCTTGGTGAAGAACCGCTGCGACAGCGGGTGGATGACGAATGCGAACCGGCTCTTGCGGCGCGGCCCGTTCGGCTCGAGCAGGCGCGGCTGGAGGCCGGCCGTGAGGATGATCTCGAGCAGGTCGTCGTCGCTCAGCCGCTCCGGCGCGCCTCCGGGTGCACGCACGGTGGCGCGCATCATCGCCTCGAGCGTGGCGACGTCGATGGTGACGTCGTAGGGCTGCGGTGTGGTGTCCACCACGAGGTCGACGTCGCGCGCGGCGAGGTCGGCGAGCTGGTCGTCGGTGACCGCCGAGGTGATGACCGCCTTCCCGTGCAGCTCGGTGAAGCCGGATGTCACGAGCTCGTGGTAGCTCGCGACCACCACGTCGCTGTCCTCCGGGCGGTGCGCCAGCCAGGAGCGGTTGGCGAGCTCGGAGGGAACGAAGGTGTCCTCGCGCACGGCGGCGGTGACCTGCCGCAGCGGCCAGGTGACGGCGTTGGCGGTCGCGCCGAGCGCGGGGGCAGGGGAGAGGCGCCCGGCCCAGCCGTCGGGAGCCGGGGGTCGCTGCACGTGGATGTTGTCGGTGAACTCGCGCAGCACCCGCACCGTGCGGGCGTGGTCGGCCCCGAGCACGATGGTGCGCGCGTTGGAGAAGTAGCCCGGCATCTCGTTCTGCACCCAGCGCACCGACCACTCCTGCAGCACCTCGTGCAGGCGTCGCCCATCGGTGGCGGTGCCGTCGGCGGAGGCCGCCTTGAGCCTGCGGATCGCCTCGGCCGGGTCGGTGTCGAGCGCCCCGGTGGCCAGCGCCTCGGCGGCCCCGTTGACGGCGATGGCGTCGGCGAGCGGCACCCAGCGGCGCACCAGCGTCTCGGCGGTGCGGAGGTCGCCGTCGGTGCCGATGCGCAGCAGGCGCACGGGCCGACCGAGGAACTCCACGGTCACGTCGTGGTCGCGCTCGGACGCGCCCAGGCTGATCTCGACGACCACCAGGGGTGGGTCGGCGGGTCGGGTCCTCTTACGGGCCATGGTGTCCTTCCAGGGGGGTGGTGCTCAGGTCATCGCGTTGGCGTCGTACTCCGGGTGGGCCTGCATGAAGTCGAGCAGGCGTCCGGCGTAGCTCTGGAACGGCGGGCAGGTCAGGCCGGATGCCGTGAGGTCGCGGGTCGTGTTCGCCGTGGCGTACGTGGTCGGGGAGGCGAAGTAGTCCAGGGCTTCGGCGGGCAGGCCGAGCAGCCGCTCCATGCCGGGGAGGTGCTCGACGATGGCGTGCACCGGAGCCAGCGGCAACGGCATCCAGACGACCTTGGTGTTGCGGTGCCGGGCGAAGGTCGCGACGACCTCGCGCACGGTCGGCGGGTCCGGGTCGACGAGGGCGTAGGTGCGCCCGGCGGACTCCTCGAGCACCGACAGCTCGTCCATCGCGCCCACCACGAAGTCGCGGGGGACGAGGCAGACCCGCACGCTGTCGGCGTCCCCGACCGCCGGGACCACCGCGATCGACGCCTGCCGCGCCAGGAAGGTCGCCAGGAAGTAGGGGCCGTCGTACTTCTGGGTGGCCCCGGTCTGCGAGTCGCCGACGACGATGCCCGGGCGGTAGATGGTGGCGGGGACGCCGTCGGCCATCGCCTTGCGCACGAGCAGCTCGGCCTCGTACTTGGTCTCCTCGTAGTGGTTGCGGAACACCTGCCCCGCGTCGAGGGTGTCCTCGCCGAACTCGCCCTCGAAGCGGCCGCTGACGTAGCAGGTGCTGACGTACTGCAGTCGCCGCAGGTGTGGCTGCTCGCGGCAGAAGTCGAGCACGTTGCGCGTGCCGTCGACGTTCACCCGCCGAGCGATCTGAGGCGCCACGGCGAGGTCGTAGACGGCGGCGAGGTGCCAGACCTCACGCACGTCGTCGAGCCGCTCGCGCTCGGCAGCATCGAGCCCGAGGCCGGGCACGGTGATGTCGCCCTCGGTCAGCCGGATGCGGCCCATTGTGTGCGGGTCGGTGATCTCGAGCTCCTTGACCCGCGAGCGGGCCAGCACCGCGTGCTGCGGCTGCACCAGGCAGACCGCCTTCAGGTCGGGCCGTCGGGCGAGCAGCCTTGGCAGCAGGGCGGATCCGAGAAAACCGGGAAAGCCGGTCATGAGCAGCTGTGCCACGCGAACGTCCTTCTGCGCACGGTCTCGCGGACTGGCACCGGTGGGGGTCCCGGTGCCGTCACCGGATGGACCTGCTACGCACTGTAGTTGTGAGGCGCGGTTGCTTCCCACCCCGGGGCGGCCAGAACAGCCCCCGCGGCACGTGATCCTCGTCGCACACCCTGGTCTCCCGGCCATAGTGGAGTTCGTGGGGCACCGGCGGCACGACCGGTGCTGCCCCTGTCGGGGCGGCGCGAGAGGATGACGCCGTGAGCGGACTCGAGATGCGACCAGGGTGCGAGTGCTGCGATGTCGACCTGCCGGCCGATGACGTGGGAGCGGTGGTGTGCTCGCTGGAGTGCACGTTCTGCGCCGGGTGCTCCGAGCACCTCGAGCGCACCTGCCCCAACTGCGGGGGGGCGCTGATGCCGCGCCCCACCCGGGTGGGCGACGCGCTGGTGCGGCATCCGGCATCCACGACACGGGTGGTGTCCGACATCCCGTGCCCCGGCCCGGGATATGCGGGCCGGGTGACCGGTGACGTGCCGGTCGAGCGCCTGGGCCGGCACGCCGAGCGTGGGCGGTCCGAGCGCGAGGCCCTCGACGCCCTGCTCGACGAGGTGCTCGCCGGCACCCTCTCCACCGTCGTCGACGGCCGACCCTGGGTGGTGCCGATGCTCTTCGCCCGCGACGGCGACCGCGTCCTGCTGCACGGGTCGACCGGTGCCGGGGCGCTGCGCCAGGTGGCCGCGGGGGCCCCGGCGGTGCTCAGCGTCACCGTCGTCGACGGGCTCGTGGTCGCGCACACGACCTTCGAGTCGTCGGCCAACTACCGCTCGGCCGTCATCCACGGCGAGCTCACCCCCCTCGATGACGCCGAGCGCACCACCGCGCTCGAGCTGCTGTCGGAGCGGCTGATCCCCGGCCGGCCCGCCGAGGTGCGTGCCATGAACCGCCGCGAAGAGGTCGCCACCCTCGCCATGGAGCTGCCGATCAGGCCCGGCCGCTGGCTGCTCAAGGAGCGCTCCGGCGGGCCCTCGGTGCCCGACGAGGAGACCGGCGCGTGGTCGGGCGTCGTGCCGTTCCGCGTGGTGGCCGGGGCGCCCGAGCCGGCGGCGTGGTCGGTCGAGGCCGGCACGCCGGTGCCCGCGTCGGTGACGGCGCTGGTGCAGCGGTGGGCCCCGTGACCGAGGCCGGCGGGTCGGATGCCGTCGTCGCGGCGGTGCGCGCCACCGGCATCGGTTCGTGGCCGGGCACCTCCGCCCGCGAGGCGGTGCGCACGGTGCGTGACCTGCTCGTCGACGGCGAGGGGGTGGGGCTGCCGCACTGCCCCGAGACCCCGGCCCGCGGCCCCGGGGCCGACATCATCGGCCGTGCCGCCGGGTTGCTCGTCGACCTGCCGGTCGACCTCCAGCCGAGCGGGTGGCGCTTCGTCGACCGGCCGGGCCTGGATGCCGCGCGCACGGCGTCGTTGCACCGCGAGGACCTCGACGAGCTGGCCGAGGCCTACGACGGCTACGTCGGCGCGCTCAAGGTGCAGGTGGCCGGGCCGTGGACCCTCGCGGCCTCGCTGCGGCTCAACCGTGGGGAGCGGGTCGTGGCCGACCCGGGTGCGGTGGCCGACCTGGTCGCGTCGCTCGCCGACGGCATCCAGTCGTACGTCTCGGACGTGCGGCGGCTGGTGCCGGGGGCCGAGGTGGTGCTGCAGGTCGACGAGCCGTCGCTGCCGGCCGTGCTCGAGGGGTCGCTGCCCACGTCGTCGGGGTTCGGGCGGGTGCGCGCGGTCGACCCGCAGGACGTGGTGCGCGGCCTGGAGTCGGTGCTGGCCGCCCACGCCGGGCCGACCGTGGTGCACTGCTGCTCCGCGTCGGCGCCGCTGCCCCTGCTGAGGGCCACGGGTGCGGGGGCGCTCGCGATCGACCTCACCGCCGCGACCCCCGCCCGCTGGGAGTCGGTGGCGGCCACCCTCGACGCCGGCACCGGCATCTGGCTGGGCGTGCTGCCCACCGACGGGTCCGGCACCGACGCGGCTGCCCGGGCGCTCGTGCTCGACGGGTTCGAGCGGTCCGGGCTGGGCTCCGACGCGCTGCGCGGGCTGGTCGTGTCCCCCACCTGCGGGCTCGCCGGGCTCACACCGCAGGGGGCCCAGGGCGTTGTACGGGCGGCGCTCGACACCGCGCGCCGACTCGGTGAGGAGGTGCCGTCGTGACGCAGACCCGCGTGCCGTGGCAGGTGAAGTACGTCGCCCTGGTGCTGATCTGGGGTTCGAGCTTCCTGCTGATGAAGGTCGGGCTCGAGTCGCTGTCGGCGGTGCAGATCTCGGGGCTGCGCATCCTGTCAGGGGCTGCCGTACTGAGCGTGCTGCTGCTGGTGCGCGGCGGGCACCTGCCCACCGGGCGCCGGGTGTGGGGGCACCTGTTCGTGTGCGGCTTGTTCCTCGGCGCGCTGCCGTTCACCCTCTTTGCGCTGTCCGAGACCCGGATCACCTCAGCGCTGGCCGGCATCGGCAACGCCGCCACGCCGATCGCCACGGTGCTGGCCACCATGGCGATCCTGCCGGGCGAGCGGGTCACCGGGCGGCGGCTCGTGGCCGTGGGCGTCGGCTTCCTCGGCGTCGTCACGATCATGCAGCCGTGGACCTCCGTCGACCGGCCCGACCTGGTCGGCTTCTCGATGGCGCTGGCCGGCGGCGCGAGCTACGGCATCGGCTGGACCTACAACCGACGCTTCCTGAGCGGCGTCGACCTCGGTGGCCTCTCCCAGCCCGCGGCGACCCTGCTCACCGCGCTGGTGCTGATGGTGCCGGTGGTGCTCGGGTGGGCGCTGCTACAGCCGGAGGGGCTGGCGGCGATCTGGTCCTACGACGTGCCCGATGCCGGCACCTGGTTCTGGCTGCCGCTGCTGTGCGTGCTCGTGCTCGGGCTGGTCGGCACCGGGTTCGCCTACACGTTGCAGTTCGACGTGGTGCGCGGCGCCGGTCCGGTGATCGGCTCGACGATCACCTACCTGATCCCCGTGGTCTCCGTCGTTCTGGGCGTGCTCGTGCTGGGGGAGCGGCTCGGGCCGTGGCAGGTCGTGGGCTTCGTCATCGTGCTCGGGGCGGCGTACGTCATCAACCGCAGGCCGCGCGCTGCCACCCCGCTCGTCAGCCGCGGGTCGGAGCGGGCGGTCGACGCCCCCCGCTGACGGGGCGATGGGTTGTGTGCACGGCTTCCGGCCGTGAGGGCGGACGTGGTTGCCACAGCGACCGGTTCCGCACTCACCGCGGATGCCGTGACCGGTCGGCCCACCTCTCAGGTGGGAGCGCCCCCGGCCTCGGAGTCCTCGGCGGAGTGGTCGTCGGCGGCGTCGGCGGCGGCCCACGCGCGGCGGGCCAGCAGCGCGACGGTCACGGACACCAGCCCCAGCACGATGGCCGCCAGCAGGCCGGCAGCGACCGAGGGCGGCAGCGCGGCGCTGGCGGCAGTGCTGGTGCCGCTGGTGCCGCTGGTGCCGCTGGTGCCGGACGAGGCGAGCACGGCCCGCGCCGTCAGCACCGCCTGCATCACGGCCACCCCGCCGAGCACGAGCAGCAGGGTCCAGCCCTCCCGGCGGCCCTGACGCAGGGCACCGGCCGACCGCCAGGCCCACCAGAGCAGTCCCAGGGCCACCAGCACGAACGGGGCGCCGACGAGCCGCACCAGGCCACGGTCAGCGCCTGCAGACCCGGAGAGGAACGCCGCGAACACCCACAGCGCGACGGCAGCAGCGAGCAGCGCCGACCACACGCCGAGGAGCACCAGCCCCCCCGTGCGCCACCGGGGTGCGGGGCGCTCGAGGGGTGCGTCGGGCGCGACGGTGGCGGACGGCATCCGCGACGGGTGCCGGTCGCTCACCCTTGCGCCGGGGCGTGCACCTCGCGGCGCAGGATCTTGCCCGTCGGCCCCTTGGGCAGCTCGGGCACGACCCACACCTTGCGCGGGTACTTGTAAGCGGCGATCCGCTCCTTGGTGAACTCGATGATGTCCTCCGGGGTGGCGGTGGAGCCCTCGCGCAGGGCGACCGCGGCGCCCACCTGCTCACCCAGCAGCTCGTCCGGCATCCCCACGACCGCGACCTCGACGACGTCGGGGTGGGTGTAGATGACCTCCTCGACCTCGCGCGGGTACACGTTCATGCCGCCGCGCAGGATCATGTCCTTCTTGCGGTCGACGATCGTGAAGTAGCCCTCGTCGTCCATGGTCGCGAGGTCGCCAGTGCGGAACCAGCCGTCGGGGATGGCCTCGGCGGTGGCCTCGGGCTTGTTCCAGTAGCCCTTCATGACGTTGTCGCCGCGGATGGCGATCTCGCCGACCTCGCCGACCGGCACCTCGTTGCCGTCGAGGTCGACGCACTTCATCTCGCAGCCGGGGATGGCGACGCCGATGGTGCCGGGCTTGCGCTCGCGGTCGGGCATGTTGAAGCTGGCGACGGGGGAGGTCTCGGAGAGGCCGTAACCCTCGAGGATCATGCAGCCGAACTTGTCCTCGAAGGACTTCATGACCTCCAGCGGCATCGCGGACCCGCCCGAGGCGCAGACGCGCAGCGCGGAGGTGTCCATGCCGTCGGACTGCGGGTGGTTGAGGATCGCGGCGTACATCGTGGGCACGCCCTGCATGATCGTGACCCGCTCCTTCTCGATGACCTCGATGGCCGCGGCGGGGTCGAAGCGGGGGATGAGGGCCAGGCTCGCGCCCGCGATGGTCGCGGCGTTGAGGCCGACGACGAGGCCGAAGACGTGGAAGAGCGGCAGGCAGCCCATGACGATGTCGTCGGGGCTGATCTCCTGGATGGTCGTGCAGGAGCGCAACGCGTTGAGGTGGATGTTGCGGTGGGTCAGCTCGGCGCCCTTGGGCCGGCCGGTGGTGCCCGAGGTGTAGAGGATGATCGCGGTGTCGTCGTCGGCGCGCTCGTGCGGCTCGGCGATCGGGTCGCCGCCCTCGAGGGTGCCCTCGACCGGGCCGACCGGGCCGCACTCGATGATGGTCGTGCCGCTGTTGGCGGCGCCCTTCGTCGCCTCGGCCACGAAGTCGGGCCAGACGAACGCGATCTTCGCGCCGGAGTCGGAGAAGAAGTAGTCGATCTCGCCGGCCTTGAGCAGCGGGTTCATCGGCACGACGGTGCCGCCCGCGAGCAGGATGCCCCAGTAGACGACGGGGAAGGCCGGCACGTTCGGGAGGATGATGGCCACCCGGTCGCCGGGTTGGATGCCGTTGGCGCGCAGGGCTCCTGCGACCTTTGCGGCCATGCCGTGCAGCTGCGCGTAGGTGATGCCCTGGCCGTTCACCCGCAGTGCGGCCTGCTCGGGGTACTTCGCGGCGGTGGTCGTGAGGTTCGTCGCGAGGTTGGTCATGGTGGTGCTCCCTGTCGTCCGGCGGCGGTGGCGGCTGCCCCATCCTGACGTGCGAGACCGCTGCAAGGCCAGAGGTTCACCGTGCGAGTTGGGTCGGCGTGTTCGGGCGTTGAACGTTTGGTGTGGGTGGTTGGTTCGGCGGGGCTCTGCTGAGGGCGAACTGGGGTTGTGGATTGCTTGTAACTCGAACATGTGTTCGGTTATGATTGGGGTATGGCATCTCGGGGGTTGGGTCTGGCGGAGCGTCGCTCCGCGGTAGCTGCTGCCCGTGAGGCGTTGGTGGGGTTGGGTGAGGTGCTGGGCCAGGCGTCGGATGCCGAGCTGGGCGAGCTGATGGGTGAGGTCGACGCGGTGACCGCGCTGGGGGGTGCGGTGCGTGCTCAGGTGGCGGTGGAGGCGGTCCGGCGGGGTGTGGTGGCCGGGTCGGGGATGAACGCGCGGGCGTGGGTGCGGGAGTGTGCGCCGTCGTTGCGGCAGGGCGGTGCTGGGCAGGTCGCGAAGCTCGCGGTCGAGGTCGCGGGGCGTCGCCAGGGCGCGGGGGGTCGTTGGCGCCGGATGCCGCGGCGGAGCCGGACCCTGGCTCGCCGTTGGGGTTGGTGTGGGCGGGGGTGGTCGCGGCGGAGGTGTCGCCGAGTTTGGCGTTGTCGGCTCTGGGTGAGGTGGCCCGGTTGGAGCCGCGTCTGGAGCCGGAGGCGGTGCCGACGGTGACCCGGGCGTTGCTGGGGTTGGGCACGGTGTGGGGTGCGGGTCTGATGCGGAAGCTGCGTCCGGCGATGATCGCGAAGTATGGGCATCAGGGGGAGCTGGACGACGTGCAGGAGCGGTTGGCTCCGGTGGCGCGGTTGTCGCAGCCGTGGGTGGCGTCGGGGGATGTGACGGAGTATCAGCTGGTGGTGACTCCGGAGCAGGCGGCGGTGTTGGAGGCGGCGATCGGGCCGCTCAGTGCGCCTGCTCCGAACGAGGAGACCGGGCAGCGGGACCTGCGCCCGGCGGGGCAGCGGCGGGTGGAGGCGTTGGCCGAGGTCTGCCGCAGGTCGTCGGGGCTTGGACGCCGACGGGGCCGGTGGTGACGGGCCGGCGGGGTCGGCGGCGGCGTTGCACGTGACGATCAGCCTGACCGACTTGCAGGAGATGACGGGGGCGGGGGAGGTGCTCGGGTCGACCGCGACGGGGGTGTTGTTGTCGCCGCAGGTGCTGCGGCGGGTGGCGTGTGACGCGGCGTTGGTCCCGCACGTGCTGGGCACGGCGGGGGAGGACCTGGACCTGGGGCGGGTGGTGCGCCTGTTCACCCGGGCCCAGCGTCGCCGGTTGTGGCGCCGGGACCGGACCTGCACCTTCCCGGGGTGTTCGGCGCCGGCGAGCTGGGCGAAGGCGCATCACGTGCTGCACTGGGCCGATGGTGGCCGGTCCGATGTCGACAACGCGGCGTTGTTGTGTCAGCGCCACCACACGTTCGTGCACCAGCGACGGCTGTGGGCCGACGTGCGCACGACCCCTGACGAGCTGGGCCGGTCCGTCATCTGGGACCTGCACCCCGGCTCGTATGACCGGCAGCTGGAATGGTTGGCCCGGCAACGCGCCGAGCACGACCCGCCACCGCTGACCCGGCAGCGGCTGCTGCAGCTGGTGGCTGCGGTCACCCACCGTGACGAGGCCGACCGGCGCCTGGCCCAGCACGACCTCGACCAGCTCAGCGACGCCTGGCACGACTGGGACCACCACGCCCAGACCACCGCCGCCGACGACGACCCCGACTACCGCGCCTGGCACGAGACCTACCTGACCGGCGTCGGCGCCGGCCACCACACCGAGACGCGCTCCGCCGTTGCCTGACCTTGGGTAGGGCTCGCCCCCAAGGGTGAGCCTCGACCGGCTTCGGTGAGGTGTCAGGCGTTGGTGGTGCTGCCGCGCAGGATCGAGGTCATCTTCTTGCCCCTCGCGACCTCGTCGACCAGCAGGTCCATGTAACGGATCTTCTGCATCAAGGGGTCCTCGATCTCCTGCACCCGGTAGCCGCAGATCGTGCCGGTGATCAGGGAGGCGTTCGGGTTCAGCTGCGGCGCGTCGTCGAAGAACGTCTCCAGGGTGACCTCGTCGGCGATGACCTTGACCAGACCGGCGTCGTCGTAGCCGGTGAGCCAGGTGATCACCCGGTCGACCTCGTCCTTGCTGTGGTGCTTGCGCTCGGCCTTGGCCACGTAGTGCGGGTAGATGCTGGCAAAGCTCATGTCAAAGATCCGGTGCCGCGGCATCGTCGTGCCTCCCTCGTCACACCTGGGTTCTCTGGCAGCCCGGGCGGGCTGTGGGTGCCACGCGCGGGGTCGGTCGGCCCGGCGCGCAGGACCAGCCTGCCACTGCCGCCACGCGGATGCACCGCTCCGGTCGGTGGGTCAGGGCCGGCTCATCGCCTTCTGCCGGGTGGCTGCAGCAGGGAATCCCGATCGCTGCTTGCGACCTCGGGCGCGGCTCCGCTTCCTGTCCTCGCCCGATGGCCTGGCTGCACACCGTGATCGACGTCCCGTCCGAGCTGCACGCCTCGACGGCGGCGTTCTGGGAGCGGGCGCTCGGGTGGCCGCTCGGGGAACCCTGGCCCGGGCATCCGGAGCTGCGCAGCTTCGAGCCTCCGCACGGCGCGCCCTACGTGCACCTCCAGGAGATCGATGGTGCACCGCGGGTGCACATCGACGTGGAGTGCGACGACCCCGAGGCGAGCATCGAGGCGGCCGCGGCCAGGGGAGCGGAGGTCACCGGGCGCTTCGAGAAGTGGGTCGCCCTGCGCTCGCCGGGAGGGCTGCCGTTCTGCGCGCTGCCGGCGACGGCCCATACCGCACCTCAGCCCGTGCAGTGGCCGTCCGGGCACCGGTCCCGCCTCGTGCAGGTGTGCATCGACTCGACGGCCGCCCGGCACGGCAACGAGGTCAGCTTCTGGCGGAGCCTGCTCGCAGGCCGCTGGGTCGGCTACTCGTCTCCGTGAGTTCGCCGAGTTCGCCGAGTTCGCCGGGAAGTGGCACGACGGCGCCGGGTCGCCCCTCCAGCTCCTCTTCCAGCGGCTCGACGAACCCGATGGCGAGGTTCGGGCACCCCTCGACCTCGGCACCGACGAACTGTCGGCGGAGGTTCGCCGCCTCGTCGACCTCGGCGCGGTGGACGTCGGCCGGGGCCATGGCGGGTGGCACGTGCTGCGCGACCCTGCGGGCCTGCTGTTCTGCGCGACGGAGTACTCCCCGGAGCAGGCGACCCACCGTGACCAGGGCTAGCGCCCGCAGGACGTCGACGATCTGCCGTCGCCACCGGCCAGCGGCTCAGCCGTCGGAACGGCTCAGCCGTCGGAACCGACGGGCCGTCCTGGCCCGGTGCAGCCCACCTGGCGGGCCGCTGTGGATGGCGGCGCACCCGCCGAGCCGCCGGCGCGGTGGACAGGACGCTCCTGCCCGACGAACATCGACTCGACATCGTCGTCGACAGGGGACCACGTGCGAGCCATGCGCATCACCACCAACCTCTCCGTGCCCGACATCGAGGCTGCCAAGGGGTTCTACACCGGCTTCCTGGGCTTGGGCACCGAGGAGTTCAACCTGGGCTGGGTGGCCCGCTACACCGACACCGAGACCGGCGCCCACGTGCAGCTGGTCACCGGTGACCTCACCTCGCCCGAGGACGCCTCGATCTCGGTGCACACCGACGACGTCGATGCCGCCTACCAGGAGGCACAGGACCACGGCTACGAGATCGTGCACCCCCTCACCACCGAGGAGTGGGGAGTGCGACGCTTCCACGTGCGCGCCCCCGACGGCACCGTCGTCAACGTCGTCGCCCACCGCGAGTGAGCGACCCGGCCGCCCCGCAGTTCGTCCGGGCGCCACGTGCCGCCGCGAGTACCGCTGCCGCCGTGACTACCGCTCTGGCCGTGACTACCGCACTCGCCGACGCCGGGCCGCCGCGAGGAGCCGGGTGCGGGCGTTGAAGGCACCCTTGAGTGCGCGATCCGGTGCGGACCGGTCAGCCGGCAACAGGCCCACCTGCCGCGCGAAGGACAGCTGGTCGAAGACCACGGTGTTCTCCACGACGACGCCGTCGCGGATGACGAAGTGGTCGATGCCGTCGAGCGCGATCGGCCGCCCGGTGCCCTCGATGCCGAGCAGCGGGCCGATGTGCGTGCCGGTCATCCGCCAGTGCACCAGCGCGTCCTCGCCGTCGACCACGATGGCGGCCGGCTCGAGGTGGAACCCTTCCACCGCTGCGAACTTGGCCTCGAAGTAGGCCGCGATCTCGTCGCCCCCGTGGCACGTCGCGTCCGCGGTGCCAAGGGCCACCCCGAGCCGTCCGACCCCGCGCGGGTGCGAAATGGCCCGCCCCGAATGGCGTGGGCGGATGGGAGTGAGTCGAATGGCGTGCACGGATGGGAGTGAGCCGAATGGCGTGAACGGATAGGAGTGAGCCGAATGGCGTGAGTCGGGAGGCCGATGACGTCGGACGCCGTGGTTACCGTGGCCCGATGATCGCCGTCGACGAGTACCTGGCTTGCTGCGACCGCGCCCTCGACGCGTATGCCGACATCGTCACCGACCTCGGTGACCACCTCGTCAACGCCCGGCTCGACGCCGTCCCCGGGTCGAACTCGGCATTCGCACTGGTCACTCACATCGCCGGGATGACGTCCCGCTGGGTGCGCACCGTCAACCTGGGCATCCACGTGCCGCGCGACCGTAACGCCGAGTTCACCGCCACCGGGACCGTCGCCGAAGCGCTCGCCCTGCTCGACGGCACGCGAGCGCGTCTACACGAGGACGCGCGAGCGGCATCCCCGCGGGACGTGCCGGTCGATCCTGCCCACGACAACGACGGCTCGATCGCGTACGCGACCCAGGGCGAGGTGCTGCTGCACGTCTACGAGGAGCTCGCCCAGCACCTGGGCCAGCTCGAGGTGACACGCGACGTGCTGCTGGCACGACGCAGTTAGCCGCGCCGCCGTCCACCGCCGAGGTGTCAGTGGGCTGCGGCAGGATGGGCGGGTGAGCGAGACCCCGACCGACCCCGCTGAGGAGCAGCCGATCGACGTCGTGCCCGACGACGTGCGCCACGAGTGGGAGACCCTGGCCGAGGAGGCGCGGGGCCACCAGTTCGCTTACCACGTGCGGGATGCGCCGACGATCAGCGACGGCGAGTACGACCTGCTGATGCGACGGCTCAATGCGCTGGAGGAGGCGCACCCGAGCCTGCGAACCCCTGACAGCCCCACGCAGCAGGTGGGCGGCGCGGTCTTCTCCACCGACTTCACCGCGGTCGACCACCTCGAGCGCATGCTCAGCCTCGACAACGCGTTCTCGACCGACGAGATGCTCGAGTGGAACGCGCGGGTCACGCGGGACGCGGGCGGTGCCGAGGTGCACTACCTGTGCGAGCTGAAGATCGACGGGTTGGCCGTCAACCTCCTCTATGAGAAGGGCCGCCTCACCCGGGCGCTGACCCGTGGCGACGGGCGCACCGGCGAGGACGTCACGCTCAACGTGCGCACGGTGCGCGGCATCCCGACCGAGCTCACGGCGATCCCCGAGGTACCCGCTGCCCGACCTCGTCGAGGTGCGTGGCGAGGTCTACTTCCCCATCGAGGCGTTCGGTGAGCTCAACGCACAGCTCGTCGAGGCGGGCAAGCCGCCGTATGCCAACCCCCGCAACACGGCGGCCGGGTCTTTGCGCCAGAAGGACCCTCGCATCACCGCCAGCCGCGAGCTCCGGATGCTGGTCCACGGCCTGGGCAAGCGCGAGGGGTTCGACCTGACGCGGCAGAGCGAGGCCTACGTCGCACTCGAGGCGTGGGGCCTGCCGGTCTCCACCCACTTCCGGGTCGTCGACTCGATCGAGGAGGTCAACGCCTTCATCGCGCACACGGGGGAGCACCGCCACGACGTCGAGCACGAGATCGACGGGGTCGTCGTCAAGATCGACGAGATCTCGGTGCAGCGCCGGCTCGGCTCCACCTCGCGCGCGCCACGGTGGGCCATCGCCTTCAAGTACCCGCCCGAGGAGGTCAACACCACACTCCTCGACATCCAGGTCAACGTCGGTCGCACCGGCCGGGTCACGCCGTTCGGGGTCATGGAGCCGGTCGTCGTCGCCGGGTCCACGGTCGAGCGCGCCACGCTGCACAACGCCACCGAGGTGGTGCGCAAGGGCGTGCTCATCGGCGACACCGTGGTGCTGCGCAAGGCCGGCGACGTCATCCCCGAGATCCTCGGCCCGGTCGTCGACCTGCGCGACGGCACCGAGCGCGAGTTCGTCATGCCGACGACCTGCCCGGCGTGCGGAACGACGCTGGCTCCGGAGAAGGAGGGCGACAAGGACATCCGGTGCCCCAACAGCCGGTCGTGCCCGGCGCAGCTGCGCGAGCGGCTGTCCAGCCTGGCCGGCCGCGGGGCATTCGACATCGAGGCCCTCGGCTACGAGGGCGCGGTCGCCCTGCTCGACTCAGGGGTCCTCGACGACGAGTCGACCCTGTTCGGCCTGACCGCCGTCGACATCGCGCGGGTCCCGCTCTACACCCGCGCCGCGAAGAAGACCGACCCTGACGACGCCGTGGTCGACGGGCGGGTGCTCTCGGCGAACGGCCAGAAGCTGGTCGACAACCTCGGCCAGGCGAAGCAGAAGCCGCTCTGGCGCGTGCTCGTGGCGCTGTCGATCCGGCACGTCGGCCCCACGGCCGCGCGCGCCCTCGCGCAGCACCTCGGGTCGATGCAGCGCATCCGTGCGGCGAGCGTCGACGAGCTCGCCGGTGTCGAGGGCGTCGGCCCGGTCATCGCCGAGGCGGTGCGCGACTGGTTCGACAAGCCGGGCAACGAGTGGCACGTCGCCATCGTCGACCGCTGGGCCGCCGACGGCGTGCGCATGGTCGACGAGCGCGACGAGACGGTCGAGCAGACCCTCGCCGGGCTCACCATCGTGGTCACCGGCTCGCTCGAGGGGTTCTCCCGCGACGAGACCAAGGAGGCGATCCTGGCCCGTGGTGGCAAGGCCAGCGGTTCGGTGTCGAAGAAGACCGACTACGTCGTGGTGGGCGAGAACGCCGGCACCAAGGAGGACAAGGCGCGCGAGCTCGGGCTCCCCATCCTCGACGAGGCGGGCTTTCGCCGGCTGCTCGAGACCGGCAGCGCCGACTGACCCGAGCCCGACGGTGCCGTCCTCGCGCCGAGGGAGACTGGCGGCACCCCCCACGGCGCAGCTGGACGACCCGGCGGGCCTGGATCGGCGATGGCCCGCCGGGTCGCGTTCGGTGCGCGGCCGGGCCGCGCGCGTCGCTCAGGGAGCGCGCCGGGCGTCGACCGCCCGCGTGGTGATCGACGGGGCTCCCGTTGTGCTGGGCCCACCGTCGGCGGTCAGCACTGCCCGCACCTCGAGGGGGCGATCCGAGACGATGTCGAGGACCCCGAGCAGCAGGCCCGGGCCGTGGTCGACGGCCTCGTGCAGCGCACAGCAGTCGTCCATCGTCGCGTGCCCGGCGGGCAGCTCGAGCTTGGCGAACGGCTTGGCCGGCTGGACGTCCGGCTCGCGACCGATCGTCTTCCCCTGCACGACGAGTGCGGCGAAGCGCTTCTCGATGACCGCCGTGCACGTCGACGGGTTGTCGATCAGGACGGCCGTGGCGTACCGGCCGGGGACGACCGCGCATGGCCCGTCCTTCTCCTCCCCGTGCCCGTCATCGTGCCCATCGTCACTGTGGTCGGTCGGCGGACGCACCCCGCACACCACCTCGACGACGTAGTGGTAGCGGCACTTCGGCACGACGACGCGAACCCGCTTGCTGGCGACGACCACCCCGTCGGCGACAACGTCGATGGTGCCGGTGAAGACCTGGTCGCGCTCCGCGCACGCCTTCGTTCCGACCCAGACGACCTCGAACCTCAGAGTGTGGGTCTCGTCACCGGCGAGGGGGCCGTAGCCGCCCGCCGGCGTGACCGACTCGACGAACTGGGCGGTGTCTCCGGTGGCCTCGAGGTGCACATTGCCCGTCGACTGCACAGCGGCCGCGATGAGCTCGGACAGGGTCGCCACGATGTCCCCGGGGTCGACACCGCTGCGGTGCTCGCCGCCCGTGGCGGCGGTGATCCGGCTGGCCTGGCCGGCGGTCCCCGCCGGCGGACAGGTCGTGTAGTTGAAGGTGCTCGCGTTCGGGTCGCCGTCGAGGGCGTCGGGGTCGGCACCGGTCGTGGTGCTCACCGCGACGACGGTGATCTCGGCGCCGGTCAGGTCCGCGGTGGCGGAGGCCTCGGTGACGGCGGCCGCCAGCCCGGTGAGGTCGGTGCAGATCGGGTCGTGGCCAGGGGCGTCGCCGAACCACACGACGATCCGCTTGCTGTCGGTGCGCCAGCCGACCGCGGCGTCGGTCGCGAGCTCGTGCAGTGCGTACAGCTGCCCCTCCGAGGTGTCGCCGCCCTCTCCGGCCGACCACACCCCGATCGCCGCGGCGGCAGCGGATGTGCTGGTCGTGGGCGCCAGCTGGTGCTGGAAGGCGTAGGAGTTGACCTCCGGCACCGGGAAGTCGCGGTAGTTGCCGACCCCCCAGGCCACGTCGAACGCGGAGAGCGCCGGGTCGCTCAGGATCGTGTCGACCCCCGCCTTGACCGCGTCGAGGACGGGAGACATGCTGCCCGTCGTGTCGGCGAGGAGGTACACGTCGGCCTTGGGAGCGGTCCCGGTCGGGGGCACCGTCACGGTGATCGTCTCGGTGCGGCGGTCGCACTGGTCGAGCCGCCAGTCGTTGCGTCGAGGGTCGATGGTGACGGGCTCTCGTGGCACCGGTACGGCGGCACGCCTCGGGAGGTCGAACTCCGGGGCGAACGGGTCATGGCCCACGGTCGCCGTGAGCTCCGCGAGCGGGGTGAGGGTGCCGTCTGCTGCGGCCACCACGGAGACGACCTCGTTGGGCCGGTCGGCGACCGCGGCGTGGTAGGCGACGACGCGCTCCCCGCCGGGGAGGCGCCCCTCGGTGGTGGTGGCAAGGCGGGCCTCCCCGCCGAGTAGCTCGGTGAGGTGCTCCCGCACCGCAGCAGGCAGGTTCGTGGGTTCGTGCTTCTTTGAGGGCATGGTGTGTCTCTTCCGAGCGCGCGGGCCGATCCCCCAGTCCGTCTGGCCGCTCACCACCGAGGAGGGGCTGACCGGCCCCCCTGATACGCACAGGGCGTGCGAACCAGCCCGGTCAGTTCCTGCTGCGCAGGGCCCGTGGTGCGTTGAGGTCGAGGGCGACGGCGACCACCCGGATCGTGAAGACCAGGGCCACCGAGCCCCAGATGGTCCACCGCGACGTGACGCCGAGGTAGTCGGCGAGCACCACGAGCGCCGCACCGAGCAGCGCGGGCAGGGCGTAGAGCTCGCGCTGCAGCACCTCGGGCACCCGCCCGGCGAGCACGTCGCGCATCACCCCACCACCCACGGCGGTGATGCCGCCGATCAGGGTCGAAGCCAGTGCCCCGGCACCGACACCCAGCGCCACCAGCGCGCCGTTGACCGCGAAGAGGGCGAGGCCGCCGGCGTCGAGGAGGCGCACGGCATACGGCAGGCGACGCCAGCGCACGTCGGGGCTGCGGTCGGCCAGCTCCTCCCACCGGCCGTGCAGCAGGAAGACCAGTACGGCCGCCACCACGGCGGCGGCGAGCAACGGCCACGAGCTGACGGCGACCGGTGGCGTGATGCCCAGGAACAGGTCGCGGATGATGCCGCCCCCCAGCCCGGCAACCCACGCCAGCACGAGCACACCGAACAGGTCGAGGCCGCCGCGCACCGCGACCACCGCCCCGGAGAGCGCGAAGACGAAGACGCCGACGACATCGAGCACGGCCTGGGTCGTCGTGGTGTCGGTGAGCACCGGCACATCCTCCCAGCCCACGCGACACCGGAGCCGGGCGCTCGGCCGGCAGCCCCGGCGACCACCCACGCCCCGGGCGTGAGCAGGATGGGCCGCGACGGGCCGGTTCCCGCCGGGCCCATAGACTGGCCGGCATGGCCGAACTCACCCGGAACGACGTGGCGCACCTCGCCGGTCTCGCCCGCATCGACCTCTCGGATGCCGAGCTGGACAAGATGGTCGGCGAGCTCGGCGTCATCCTCGAGGCGGTCGCGACCGTGCAGCAGGCTCCGATCGCCGACGTCGAGCCGATGAGCCACCCGATGCCCATCGTCAACGTCACCCGGCCCGACATCGTCCGCCCCTCGCTCACGCCGGAGGCCGCGCTGTCCGGCGCCCCCGAGAGCGAGCAGCAGCGCTTCGCTGTGCCGCGGATCCTGGACGAAGACTGACCCGAGCGCTCCCGCAGCGCACGACCGGATGCCGGCCCGCCGGCATCCACCCGAACCTCACCGGCCCCGCACCCACAGGAAGCCACGACGTGACCACCGACCTCACCCGGTCCACCGCCGCCGAGCTCGCCGACCTCCTCGCGCAGGGGAGCGTGTCGGCGCGCGAGGTGGCCCAGGCCCACCTCGACCGCACCGGCGCCGTCGACGGCGACGTGCACTCCTACCTGCACGTCGACGCCGAGGGTGCGCTCGCCCAGGCCGACGCCGTCGACCGGCGCCGATCCGCGGGCGAGTCGCTGCACCGACTTGCCGGGGTGCCGATCGCGGTCAAGGACGTCATGGCCACGCAGGGCCTGCCGACGACGTGCGGATCGCGCATCCTGCAGGGTTGGGTGCCCCCTTACGACGCGACCCTGGTGACCCGGCTGCGCGAGGCCGGGATGCCGATCCTCGGCAAGACCAACATGGACGAGTTCGCGATGGGCTCCTCCACCGAGCACAGCGCCTACGGCCCGAGCCACAACCCGTGGGACCTCGAGCGGATTCCGGGCGGGTCCGGCGGCGGGTCGTCATCGGTCGTCTCGTCGTTCCAGGCGCCCCTGGCCATCGGCACCGACACCGGTGGCTCGATCCGCCAGCCCGCCGCGGTCACCGGCACGGTCGGCACCAAGCCCACCTACGGCGGTGTTTCCCGCTACGGCCTGGTGGCCCTGGCGAGCTCGCTCGACCAGGCCGGCCCGTGCACGCGCACCGTGCTCGACGCCGCCCTGCTGCACGAGGTCATCGCGGGCCACGACCCGATGGACTCCACCTCGATCGACGCCCCGGTGCCGCCGGTGGTCGAGGCCGCCCGCCGAGCCGACGTGAAGGGCATGCGCATCGGCATCGTGCGCGAGCTGACCGGCGAGGGCTTCCAGGCCGGCGTGCAGACGCGCTTCGACGAGGCCGTGCAGCACCTGGTCGACGCCGGCGCCGAGGTCGTCGAGGTTTCCTGCCCGAGCTTCACCTACGCGCTGGCCGCCTACTACCTGATCCTGCCGAGCGAGGCCTCGAGCAACCTCGCCAAGTTCGACGCCATGCGCTATGGCCTGCGCGTCGCCCCCGAGGGCATCGACGCCCCGAGCGCCGAGCAGGTCATGGCCGCCACCCGAGATTCCGGCTTCGGCGACGAGGTCAAGCGGCGCATCATCCTGGGCACCTACGCCCTGTCCAGCGGCTACTACGACGCCTACTACGGCTCGGCCCAGAAGGTGCGCCGGCTGATCGCGAACGACTTCACCACCGCGTTCGAGCAGGCCGACGTGCTGGTCAGCCCCACCGCCCCCACGACGGCCTTCAAGCTCGGCGACAAGCTCGACAACCCGATGGCCATGTACCTCAACGACATCGCGACCATCCCGGCCAACCTGGCCGGCATCCCCGGCATGTCGGTGCCGAGCGGCCTGGCCCCCGAGGACATGCTGCCGGCTGGCTTCCAGATCCTGGCCCCGGCCATGCGCGACGAGCGGCTGTATGCCGTCGGCGCGGCGCTCGAGGCGCGGCTCACCGCCGCCTGGGGCGGAGCGCTCCTCGACCGGGCCCCGGCGCTCGGGGCGGCCGCCGGCACCACGACCACGAAGGAGGCCTGAGCGATGACCACCCAGGCACACGCGGAGGCGACCCTGCCGTTCGACGAGGCCATCGCGGCCTTCGACCCGGTCATGGGCCTCGAGGTGCACGTCGAGCTGAACACCGCCACCAAGATGTTCTGCGGCTGCCCCACCGAGTTCGGGGCCGACCCCAACACCCAGACCTGCCCGGTGTGCCTCGGCCTGCCAGGCGCGCTGCCGGTGGTCAACGTCAAGGCCGTGGAGTCGGCGATCCGCATCGGGCTGGTGCTCAACTGCGAGATCGCCTCGTGGTGCCGCTTCGCGCGGAAGAACTACTTCTACCCGGACATGCCCAAGAACTTCCAGACCTCGCAGTACGACGAGCCGATCGCCTTCAACGGCTACCTCGACGTCGAGCTCGACGACGGCACCGTCTACCGGGTCGAGATCGAGCGGGCCCACATGGAGGAGGACACCGGCAAGTCGCTGCACGTCGGCGGCTCGACCGGTCGCATCCACGGCGCAACGCACAGCCTGGTCGACTACAACCGCGCCGGCATCCCGCTGATCGAGATCGTCACCAAGCCGATGACGGGGGCGGGGGAGCGGGCGCCGGAGATCGCCCGTGCCTACGTGGCCACGCTGCGCGACCTGCTCAAGGCGCTCGACGTCTCGGACGTGCGGATGGAGCAGGGCTCGATGCGCTGCGACGTCAACCTGTCGCTGATGCGCAAGGACGCCACGAAGCTCGGCACCCGCTCGGAGACCAAGAACGTCAACTCGCTGCGCTCGGTCGAGCGGGCGGTGCGCTACGAGATCGGCCGGCACGCGGCGGTGCTCACCTCGGGCGGCACCATCGTGCAGGAGACCCGGCACTGGCACGAGGACACCGGCGTCACGACGTCGGGGCGGGTGAAGTCCGACGCCGACGACTACCGCTACTTCCCCGAGCCCGACCTGGTGCCCGTGGCGCCGTCGCGCGAGGACGTCGACGCGCTGCGCGGCACGCTGCCCGAGCCACCGGCCGCCCGCCGCAAGCGGCTGCAGGCCGCCTGGGGGTTCGCCGACCTCGAGATGCGCGACGTCGTCAACGCCGGGCTGGTCGAGCTGGTCGAGGAGACCGTCGCGGCCGGGGCGTCGCCGGCGGCCGCCCGCAAGTGGTGGTCGGGCGAGGTGGCCCGGCGGGCCAACGCCGAGGGGCTCGACGTGCCGACCTACGCCGCGGGCCTCGGCGTGGGACCGGCATCCGTGGTCGAGCTCGAGGGGCTGGTGACCTCGGGCCGGCTCAACGACGCCATGGCCCGCCAGGTCTGGGAGGGCGTGCTCTCGGGGGAGGGGGCGCCGACCGCCGTGGCCGACGCCCGCGGCCTCGCCCTCTCGCAGGACACCGGGGCGCTCGAGGCGGCGGTGGATGCCGTGATCGCCGCCAACCCCGACGTCGCCGACAAGATCCGCGACGGCAAGGTGCAGGCGGTGGGTGCGCTCATCGGCCAGGTGATGCGGGAGATGAAGGGGTCGGGCGACGCCGCCGCGGCCCGCGCCCTCATCCTGGGAAGGCTCGGCCAGCCCTGACCGTCCCTGAAGCGACCAACAGGTCACGGGAGGGACAGGCCGACCGTCCCTGAAGCGACCTATTGGTCGATCTGGGAACGGAGCGAGGGCCTGTCGCCTGAGACGTGGGTCACAGTCCGGATCTGCTTGTGCGGCAGGCGTTCCGCGCTGCGGAACCCGGTGCTCGGCGACCCCGGGCGTACCGATACTCTTGAACCGATCCAGATATCGGGACGCCATCGTCGGCGCCCGGCTGGAGCGACCCCAGTTCTCCACCCAAGGAGCAGTGACTTCCGCATGTCCCTCGTCAACACGACCGTGCAGCCCTTCGAGGCCACGGCCTTCGTCAACGGCTCGTTCGTCCCGGTGTCCTCCGCGGACATCGAGGGGAAGTGGGCGATCTTCTTCTTCTACCCGGCCGACTTCACCTTCGTCTGCCCCACCGAGCTCGGTGACCTGGCCGACCACTACGAGGAGCTCAAGGCCCTCGGCGTCGAGGTCTACTCCGTGTCGACCGACACCCACTTCACCCACAAGGCATGGCACGGGGTCTCCGACACCATCCGCAAGGTGACCTACCCGATGGTCGGCGACCCGACCCACCGCATCTCCAAGAACTTCAAGATCCTCCGCAAGGCCGAGGGCCTGGCCGACCGTGGCACCTTCCTGGTCGACCCCGACGGCGTCATCCAGTTCCACGAGGTCACCGCCGAGGGCATCGGCCGCAACGCCGCCGAGCTGGTCCGCAAGGTCAAGGCCGCCCTCTACGTGCGCAACCACCCGGGCGAGGTCTGCCCCGCCAAGTGGGAAGAGGGCGAGGACACCCTCGCCCCGTCGCTCGACCTCGTGGGGAAGATCTGACCCCCATGCTCGATCCCGCTCTCGCACAGCAGCTCTCGGCCTACCTGACCAAGGTCGTCGAGCCCGTCGAGCTGGTCTCCAGCCTCGACGGCTCGGCTGCGTCGCAGAAGGTCGCCGACCTGCTCGACGAGGTCGCGTCGCTGTCCGGCGGGCGGGTCACCCACGTGCGGACGGGGGACGCCACCCGGCGCCCCTCGTTCCGCGTGGTGCGCGCCGGCACCGACGTCGAGGTGGAGTTCGCCGGGCTGCCGCTCGGCCACGAGTTCACCTCCTTGGTGCTCGCGCTGCTCCAGGTCGGCGGCCACCCGTCGACCGCTGCCACAGACCTGCTGGATGCCGTGCGCGGCCTGCGCGGGGAGCACCGGTTCGAGACCTACTTCAGCCAGACCTGCCAGAACTGCCCCGATGTCGTGCAGGCGCTCAACCTGATGAGCGTGCTGAACCCCGGCATCTCGCACACCGCCATCGACGGCGCGGTCTTCCCGGCCGAGGTCGAGCAGCGCGGCGTGCTCGCCGTGCCGATGGTCTTCCGCAACGGCGAGCTGTTCGGCCAGGGCCGGATGACGCTCGACGAGATCGTCACCAGGCTCGACGAGGGCGCCGCCGAGCGCGACACCGAGCGGCTCGCCGCCACCGAGCCCTTCGAGGTGCTCGTCGTCGGTGGCGGTCCCGCCGGCGCCACCGCCGCGATCTACACCGCCCGCAAGGGAATTCGCACCGGCCTGCTCGCCGAGCGGTTCGGCGGCCAGCTGCTCGACACGATGTCGATCGAGAACTATCCCTCCGTCGAGCACACCGAGGGGCCTCGCATGGCCGGCGACCTCGAGCGGCAGGTGCGTGGCCTCGGCGTCGAGGTCGTGACGGGGCAGAGCGCCGAGCGGCTCGTGCCGGCATCCGAGCTGGGTCGCCTGCACCAGGTGCACCTGGCCTCCGGCGCGGTGCTCCGCTCACGCACCGTCGTCATCGCGAGCGGCGCCCGCTGGCGCACCCTCGACGTGCCCGGTGAGGACGAGCACCGCAACCGCGGCGTCACCTTCTGCCCGCACTGCGACGGGCCGCTTTTCAAGGGCAAGCGCGTCGCCGTCGTGGGCGGCGGCAACTCCGGCGTCGAGGCCGCCATCGACCTCGCCGGCGTGGTCGCGCACGTGACGCTCGTCGAGTTCGCCGACGAGCTCAAGGCCGACGACGTGCTGCAGCGCAAGGCCGGCAGCCTGCCCAACGTCGACGTGCTGCTCGGCACCGTCACCACCGAGGTCGTCGGCGACGGCTCGAAGGTGGTCGGCCTGCGGTACGCCCCGCGCGCGGGTGGTCCGTCGGTGCTCCTGCCGGTCGAGGGCGTGTTCGTGCAGATCGGCCTGCTCCCCAACACCGAGTGGCTCGACGGCGTCGTGCCGATGACGCCACACGGCGAGGTCGTCGTCGACGCGCGCGGCGCGACCGGCATCCCGGGCGTCTACGCAGCCGGCGACTGCACCACCGCGCCGTGGAAGCAGATCGTCGCCGCCGCCGGTGGCGGTGCCACCGCCGCGCTCTCGGCGTTCGACCACCTGATCCGCACCTCCGCACCCGAGGCGTCTGGGGCGTCAGGAGCGGAGGCGGGGGTTCCCGCTCCAGCCTGAGGCGGTGTGGGGTGGGTCAACGGCGCCCGCCGCCGAGGATGCCGCCCAGCACGTCGCCGATGATGCTGCCGGGGTCGAACCCCGCCGACGCCTCGGCACCCGCGGACGAGGCCGCGGAACCACCGCTGACCGCGCCACCGAGCGCGTCCTTGAGCAGGTCCTCGAGCGAACCCGGGGTGCTGCCGCCACCGCCGCCAGGAAGCGAGGGCGCCGGGTCGGCCGACTGCGCGGATGCCGTGCTGCCGCCGAGGCCGCCGCCACCCTTGAGCACCTTGTTGGCGAGCCAGGACAGCACCATCGGCGCGAGGATGGGGAGCAGCTTCTTCACCAGGTCGCCCCCGGCGCCGGAACCACCCACCGCCGGCAGGGCGCCGAGCCGGTTGGCCACCTCGTCCTGCTGGTCACCGAAGATGTGGCTCGCGATGGCGTCGCCGTCCTGCTCGTCGATGGCGGACAGGTTGGCGCCACCGGTGAGCAGGTCGTCGTCGTGCTGGCCGAGGGCCTGCACGATGGAGCCGGCCCCCGAGGGGTCGGCGGCGTTCGCCTGCAGCCCACCGAGCAGCGCCGGCAGCGCCGCCGCCGCGGCGGTGCGCACCTCGTCGGGCGACGCGCCCACCTGTTGCGAGATCTGGTCTGCGGGTAGTGCGCTGAGGATGTCGTCGACTGCTGACACCGGGTCCCCTTTCCGTGCGGCCGCTGACGGCTCCGGGCTCCGGGCCAACCTAGCCTCGGGTGACCCAGAAGGCACGGGGGGCGGGGGACAGCGGTGATCCGGTGGGTGCATGATCGGGGTATGACCCGCGCAGCCCAGGACCGCACGCTCGTCCTCCTCCGACACGCGAAGGCAGAGCAGCAGGGCTGGGACAACGACCACGAGCGACAGCTCACCAAGCGCGGTCGGCGCGACGCCACCGCGGCCGGGCACTGGCTGGTCGAGCACGGCATCGGCATCGACGAGGTGCTCTGCTCCACCTCCGAGCGCACCCAGCAGACCACCGAGAGCGTCTGGGCGAGCGGGTGCCCCGAGACCGAGGTGCACCTCGACCGGCGCATCTACCTCGCCACCCCGCAGCGGCTGCTCGAGGTCATCCACGAGGCCGACGAGGACGCCGACGTGCTCATGGTCGTCGGCCACGCCCCCGGCATCCCCTCGCTGGCCGAGCTGCTCTGCGACGGCGACGGTAGCGTCGAGGGCCATCGCAAGATGGCGGAGGGCTTCCCCACCTGCGCAGTGGCGGTGCTGCACTACTCAGGGCGGTGGTCCGACCTCGGGTTCGGCGACGCCCGCCTCGAGCGCTTCCACGTCTGCCGCGACGACGCCTGAGCCTGGAGGCCTGTGATGCACCCTGCCCGACGAACCTGGGACGAGCTCCCGCCCGCCCGCAAGCGCCTGCTGATCACGGTCGGGGTCGTCGACGCGGGAATGCGCGCCTGGGCCCTGGTCGACCTGAAGAACCGCCCGGCCGACGAGGTCAACGGCCCCAAGGGGGTCTGGGCCGTGGCCCTGGCCGTGGGCAACACCGCGGGCCTGCTGCCCGCCGCCTACCTGCTCTTCGGACGCCGCCGCTAGGCCGGTGCCCCTGGTACGGCCACAGCGTCGTCAGTTGCCCCGACGGCACCCCACCGGCGCAGCACCTCGAGCATCACCAGCGCCAACACGGTGAGCACCGCGATGAGCAGCAGGGTCCCGGCGCTCGGGCGGTCGCCGACGAGCACGGCCAGCACGGCCAGGCCGCCCACGACCGCGCGGAGCACGACGATGTTGTGCGCGACGAACCGGCTCGCCGAGCCCAGCGCGCCGGTCGGGGCACTCGTCATCCCGGACAGCCGGGCCGGCACCGACCGCACCGCACGCGCCGCGCCCGACGGGCCGGCGGCCCAGGCGGCCAGGGCGATGAGCAGGAAGAGCATGGCCGACGAGCGCACCCAGACGCGCAGCGGCGTGGTCACGTCGTCGAAGAGCACCGTGGCCACGCGCGGCACGAGCAGCGCCTTCTCGAGGTCGTCGAGGTACAGCGCGCGTCCGACCTGCACGCTGAGCAGCAGCAGCACCAGCGTGCCGACGATCATCGAGGCGCCGATGACGAGCGCGCGGCGGCGGGCGGGCGCCAGCGCCACCCCGGCGATCAGGGCGAGCAGGGCCAGCACGGGCAGCACCACGCGCAGCAGGTCGAGCACCCGGATGGCGGTCTGGGCCCGGGCGAGGGCCTGGCTCTGGAGCACCACGAACTGGGCGTTGACCACGGGGATCTTGTCCGCGAAGGGCACCCCCCGCTGAACCAGGATGGGCTTGATCTGCTCGATGAACGGGCCGAGGTTGACCGCCACCTGGCCCTTCGACACCACGACCGCGTTGGTGCCCGTCTGCCCGGTGAGCGCGGCGACCAGGCCGGCGTGGGCCTCGCGGTTCGCGGCGACCCAGGCGTCCTGGAAGGCGTTGGAGGCCACGAGCTTGGCCACCTGGTCCTCGGTGAAGCTGTAGATCGCGTTCGAGATGGGCTCGGCGAAGGTCGACAGCTGCACCGGGAGGTTGTCGGCCACGCCCGCGACCCGGGGCCGGGCGGCGATCGCGTCGAGGGTCTGCGTCGTGAGCTCCTTGACCTTGAGCTGCTCGAACACCGCGTTGGTGATGCGCAGCGAGACCTCCTGCTGCACGGCGGGGTCCTTCGCCAGCGGCGCCACCATGGCGAGGTACTTGTCCTGGTCGAGCAGCGTGGACCGGGACCAGTTCGCCAGCGCCGACAGCGGTGCGAGGAGGGCGGCGACCAGCAGGAGCACGATCGCCCCGGACCAGCGACCGCGATGCCGGCGGGCCGGCTCGGCCGTCGTCACGACCTGCGGCAGGGCCTGTGTCGCGGCCACCTGGGCCCGCAGGCGCAGCAGCTCCGCGCGCTCGTCACTGGTGAGGTCGCCCGTGGGTGCGGCTTCGGGCTCGCGGGGCACCTCGGGCGTCAGCTCGGCCGCCTCATCCTCCGCGGTCAGCTCGGGCGCAGCGGCGGCGTCGGGCGTCGGCTCGGCATCCGGGCCGGTGGCCGTGCGGCGGTTGGGCTTGGGAGTGGGCCCGGTGGGGGTGCTGCTCATGGTCGTGGTCCTCGTCCGATGGTCCGCGCCGCACCCGGATGCCGTCGGTCGTCCCGGCCCACGGCAGGCACCGCGTCATGCCCGACATTAGGGAGGTTCGCGCCGTGGCTCGTCACCCAGCACGGGTGACCGGGCACCCGCGAGGATGCCCGGCCACCGACCTGCCGTAGTGCCGTGGTCGGGACGGTGAGCACGGCCGCCGGCGGCAGGGGTCAGGGGTTGGTCTTCAGGCTGATGTCCGGGGTGCGCAGGTCGGTGCCCGCGAGCCGAACGGCCTCGATGTAGACGGTGTTCGGCAGCAGGCCCGCGTCGGTGGCCGTGGTGCCCCTGACCCGCTGGATGGGGATGCCGGACCGCAGCAGCTCGTACGTCGCCGTGGGGTCACCGTCCCACTTCAGGCTGATGTGGTCGCGCTCGAGGGCGGTCACCGTGAGGTTGCTCGGCGCGGCACCAGTGGGCGGGGTCGTCGGCGGCGGCGGGGTGGTCGACGGCGGGGTCGTCGGCGGCGGGGTGGTCGGCGGCGGGCAGACCACGGTCGGGGTTCCCGACGGTGTGGGCGTGGGTGTCGCCGACGGCGTCGGGGTCGGCGTCGCCGACGGTGTGGGCGTCTGGGTGGGAGTCGGCGGTGGCGTGCTGGCCCCGCTCATCGACACGTCCACGTACCGGACCCGCATCGGGTGGCCGGGCTCCGTGGCGGCGGTGGCGTCGCCGCCCTTCTTCTGCGGGTACGCGCCGGAGATCGCGACGTTGAGGATGATGTTCTGCCCGTACGCGGCGATGTTGCCCCAGACCGCCCCGGCCAGGCGTGGGTCGTCCGAGCGCAGCGACAGCGTCGCGGCGCCGTCGATGGACCAGGTCATCACCTCGGGGGTGCGGGTGCGGTCCCACTGGAACCCGTAGGTGTGGAAGTTCCCCCAGCACGAGGTGACCGCGCACGGCAGGCCGCCGGTGTTGATGCCCTCCGGGTCCTGGCACGCGCCACCCCACACGTCACAGTGCAGCACGCTGTTGGAGAAGGGCAGACCGTTCACGCTCTCGGCGATGTCGAACTCACCGTTGGCCGGCCAGCTCCACCGGTCGGCACGCAGGTGCGAGCTCAGCATCCAGAAAGCGGGCCAGTAGCCCTGTGCCGCAACGCCGGTGACGTCGGGCAGGGCGAGCTCGGCGCTGACGGTCATGTTCTGGCCGGGCTGGGGCACGAAGTCGGCCCGTGACTCGATGCGCGAGGAGTACCACTGTGTTCCTACGCGGGTCGGCGTGATGACCAGCTCACCGTTCGCCACTGTCGTGTTCTCGGGCCGGTTGATCTCCTCCTCACCGGTGCCGAACCGGTCGGGGCCGCCGGGGTAGGCGGTGCCGTTCGTGTAGAGCCACTTGGTGAGGTCGAGGGTCGACCCGGTGAAGTCGTCGTGGAACACCGTCGTCGCGGCCGTGGCGGTCGTGGCGGCGTGGACGGCGACGGGGGCGAGCAGCAGGCCGGCCACCACGGCGGCGGGCAGGAGCAGTGCGCTGTTGTGTCGGAACAGTTTTCGTCGTGCGGGCATGAGGGATCCTTGGTCGGTGAAGCGTGACGTGCTCGGCAGCGTGCCGGCCTGCTGGGTCGGGCCGTCAACGACCCCCGATGACCCCCGTGCGACCCTCCTCGTGTCCCCTCCCCGCCCCGTGTGCTGCCGAAGGCTGCCCCGTTGCCCCGGGAGGACCTCATCCCCGCACCAGCACAGTATTGGAGTGCGAGGGCCGTTGCCAGCGGAGCAATAAGAGGGCTCTCAGAACGGGCGGCTGGTCACGGCATCCGGTCGCCGGGGAGACTGGCAACACCTGGGGACGACCGACTCCCCTCGCAACCACAGTGTCCCCGAGCCGTTCCGCCGCGTCCGCGGCGCGGCCCGGGGTACGGAGAGGCAACGATGCAGGCGCTGCAGTTCGACGAGTACGGGGGAGCCGACGTGCTGCACGTGGCGCAGGCCCCGGAGCCACACCCCGGCCCGGGGCAGGTGCGCATCCTGGTGCAGGCGCTGAGTGTCAACCCCTTCGACTGGAAGCTACGGGGCGGGTTCATGGACGGCGTGGTGCCGGTGACCTTCCCCGTGATCACCGGCACGGATGCCGCCGGGGTGGTCGACGAGGTCGGCCCCGGGGTCACCGGACTCCGCCTCGGTGACGAGGTGTTCGGGCTGGGCTCGGCGACGGCCGCGGAGCTCGCCGTGCTCGACATCGCCACGGTGAAGCCACCGACGCTGACCTTCGCGCAGGCCGCCGCCATGGGGCTCGCGGTCGAGGCCGCTGCCCGCTGCCTGGACCTGCTCGACCTGCCCCGCGGGGCGACGGTGCTGATCGACGGCGCCGCCGGCGGGGTGGGCTCGGCGATGACCCAGCTGGCGCTGGCGCGCGGCCTGCGGGTGGTCGCCACGGCCGGCCCGGCGAACCACGACTACCTGACCGGCCTCGGCGCCACCCCCACGACCTACGGGGAGGGACTTGCCGGGCGGGTGGCATCGCTGGTGCCGACCGTCGACGGGGCCGTCGACGTGGTCGGCCGCGGGTCGGTGCCTGAGCTGATCGCCATCACCGGCGACCCGCGCCGGGTGGTCACGCTCGCCGACTTCACCGCCTACGAGCACGGGGTGCACGTGGCCGACGGGTCGGTGGCCCGGGCGGCCTACGCCCTCGCCGAGGCGGCCGAGCTGCACGCCGAGGGCCGCTTCTCGATGCCGGTGCAGGCCACCTTCGCCCTCGAGGACGGCGCCGCGGCGCACGAGCTGAGCGAGTCGGGACACCTGCGCGGCAAGATCGTCATCACCGTCCCCTGATCGTCAGGGATTGAGGCCCGTCGCGCCGGCGACCCACTGCCAGAACGCTTCTCGCTCGTACTCGGTCGGTCGGGTGCGCCCGAGCACGCTGGTCGGGCGCACCCGTCGGTCATGCCAGAGCAGCCCGGATGCCGGTGCCGGCTCGGTGGCGACCAGCCACGTCGTCGTGTCGGTGCCGGCGCTCTCGGAGCGCAGCACGGGTCGCATGGTGGCCGCGAACCGGGGGAGTGAGGTGACTACGCCGGGGGTGCCGGCCCAGCCCGGGTGCGTCGCGTGCACCGACACGCCGGACGCCGTCCCCCAGCGCCGCGCCAGCACCGGCATCAGCTCCACCTGGGCGCGCTTGCTGCGCGCGTAGGCGACTGCTCCGGACCAGGTGTCCTGCTCGAAGTCGGGGTCGAGCACCGGCAGCGCCTGGGTGTACATGCCTCCCGAGGTCACGAACACCACCCGGCCGGCGTCGGCCCCCGGCGCGGGCTGCAGCAGCTCGGTCATCAGCACCGGTCCGAGCACGTGCAGCGCCATCGTGCTCTCGTGGCCCTGGGCCGAGGTCGTGCGGGCCGGCGGCAGGGCGCCCGCGTTGTGCACCAGCGCGTGCAGCGGCATCCGGGTGCTCAGGAAGACCGCGCAGAAGGCCCGCACGGAGATCAGGTCGGACACGTCGCAGACCCACACCCGGGCGGCCCCTTCACGCCCCACGGCCTCCTCGACCTCGGCGGCGACCCGGGCCCCACGGCCGGCGTCGCGCACCACCAGGTGCACCGTGGCGCCCAGGGCCGCCAGGTCGAGGGCGGTGCGCCGCCCCAGCCCGGACGCCGCCCCGGTCACCGCGACGTGCCGCCCGGCCAGGGCATCAGGTGCCGGGTCGTCGGGCCAGGTGGGCAGTCGTCGCCGCACGGCGTACCCGACCACGCTGAAGCCGGGCACCACGGTGCGGTCGAGCGCCGTGTCGAGCGCGTTCGCGGCGGTGCGGACGAGGCCGCTGACCTCGAGCCCGCTCACATCAGCGCGCGCATCGCGGCGGTGGCGCCGCGCAGGTAGCGCTCGACCAGCGTGCGCTCCTCCTCGGACAGCGAGGAGTCGAGCTCGGCCAGCGCCGCGAACATCGGTGCCAGGCGGGTGAACACCTCGAGCCGGCCAGACTCGGTGATGACCACCTCGGTGCGGCGCCCGTCCGCCGCGTGTGGCCGCCGCTGCGCGTGGCCCCGCGCGACGAGCCGGTCGACCACGCCCGACGAGGCGGCCGAGGTGACCCCGAGGGCGCGGGCGAGCTCGACCGGACCCATCGGCGTGTCCATCAGGTGACGCAGCGAGTGCAGTTCGGAGGTGGACAGGCCGGCCCGGCGGGCGACCTCGTGCGGCACCTGCGCGGCGACGTCGACGAGCTCCTGCAGGGCGTCGAGCGAGCCCGACTGCTCGAACCCGGGCACCACGTCACGAAGCCCTGTCGAAACATTAGACAAAGTTGCGTCAGCCTCCCGCTTCTCCCTAATATCGCTCACCTACTGAGTGACCTGGTGAATCACCGTCTGAGTCACCGAAATGCCGACACCGTACCAAGGAGAGCAGGACATGGGCAGCCTCGCGCACCTCATCACCCGGAAGTGGGTGGCCGGGCTGCTCGCCCTGTTCGCCATCCTCGGCACCGGAGCGGTCATCGCGCTGGTCGGCCAGGCCGAGTCGCCGGCCACCGGCACGGCGGCCCTGCCCAACGGCACCGACAGCCGCGAGGCCGCCCTGCTGCGCGACCAGCTGCCGCAGGCCGAGGGCTCGGCCGCGGTCGTGCTCTACAGCAGCGACCAGCCGCTGAGCCCCGACGAGCTCGCTCTGGTGCAGGAGCGCGCCCGCTCGCTGCCCGGCGCCACGGGCGCACCCGCGGTGGTGGCCGACGACGGCACCGCCGCGACGGTCTTCGTCCCGGTCACCACCTCGGATGCCGTCGAGACCGCCGACGTCGTCACCGCGCTGCGCACGGCCGCCAAGGCCGACCTCCCCGAGGGCCTGACCGCGCAGGTCACCGGGCCTGCGGCCATTCAGGCCGACCTGGCCGCCGTCTTCGACGGGGCGAACTTCCGGCTGCTGGCGGCCACGGCATCCGTCGTCGCGATCCTGCTCGTCATCACCTACCGCAGCCCGTTCCTCTGGCTCGTGCCGCTGACCGTCGTCGGGGTGGCCGACCAGCTGGCCGCCGTGCTGGCCACCCACACCCTCGCCGCGTTCGGCGTCCTCTGGGACGAGTCGACGGTCGGCATCCTGTCGGTGCTGGTCTTCGGTGCCGGCACGGACTACGCGTTGCTCCTGATCAGCCGCTACCGCGACCAGCTGCGGGTCATGGAGGACCGCCGGGAGGCGATGGCCGTCGCGCTCACTCGCACCGCAGAGGCCGTGCTCTCCAGCGCCACCACCGTCGTTCTGGGGCTGCTCACCCTGCTGCTGTCGCTGTTCCCGGCCACCCGTGGCCTCGGTCTGGCCTGCGCCGTCGGCGTCGTCGTGGCCGCCTTCTTCGCCCTCGTGGTGCTGCCCGCGGCCCTGGTCGTCTTCGGGCGCTGGATCTTCTGGCCGAAGGTGCCCCACGTCGGCGAGACCGGCCTGGCCGACGGCCGCTCGTTCTGGCGCAGGGTGGGCGACGCCGTCGCCAAGCGCCCCGCCGGGTTCGTCACCGTGACCGTCATCCTCCTGGGCGTCATGGCCGGTGGCATCACCCAGATCCAGACCGGCCTGGGCGAGGCCGACCAGTTCCTGCAGAAGCCCGAGGCGATCGCGGCGGGGGAGCGGCTGGCGCAGTCCTTCCCGGCCGGAGCCGCCGACCCGGCCTACGTGATGACCCGCGGTGACGCCGAAGCGGTCGCCACGGCGGTGGGTGGCGTCGAGGGCGTCGGCACCGTGAAGGTGGGTGCGTCGGGCAACGGGGTCACCGAGGTCGACGCCGTGATCGATGCTGCGCCCGGCTCCGACGCGGCATCGCAGACCGTGGTCGCGATGCGCGACGCCGTGGCGGCGATCCCCGACACCCACGTCGGCGGTACGGAGGCGGTGTCGCTGGACGCCTCGGAGGCGTCGGCCCGCGACCGCCAGGTGATCCTGCCGGTCATCCTGCTGCTGGTGCTCGTCGCCCTCGCCGCACTGCTGCGCTCGGTCGTGGCCCCGGTGGTGCTCGTCGCGACGGTGGTGGCGACCTACCTCGCCAGCCTGGGCCTGTCGTGGGTGATCTTCACCCAGGTGCTCGGCTTCGACCGCCTCGACGACGGGGTACCTCTGCTGGCCTTCGTGTTCCTCGTGGCGCTCGGCGTCGACTACAACATCTTCCTGGTCACCCGGGCGGCCGAGGAGGCCACGGGGCACGGCGCGAACCAGGGCATGCTCCGCGCGCTCGCCGCCACCGGCGGGGTCATCACGAGCGCCGGCATCCTGCTGGCCGCCGTCTTCGCCGTGCTCGGCGTGCTGCCGCTCGTCGTGCTCGCCCAGCTCGGCGTGGTCATCTGCGTCGGCGTGCTGCTCGACACCCTCGTCGTGCGCACCGTGCTCGTGCCGGCCCTCGCGCTCCTGCTCGGCGACCGCTTCTGGTGGCCGCGGCGGCTGGGTGCCGGGGAGGTCCGCGTGGCGGCCCCGGCGGATGACGACGTCGTGCCGGTCGGCACCCAGTGACCGCGGCCCGAGTCGCCGGTGCGGTGGTCGTGCTGCTCGTCGTGGGCGCCTACGCGGTGCTGGCGGCGCGGTGGACGGCCACCGACCCCGGCTGGTACGCCGCCCTGCCGCGCCCACCATGGCAGCCGCCGGACCTCGTGTTCGGGATCATCTGGCCGCTCAACTTCGTGGCGCTGGTCGTGGCCGGGCTGGCGGTCGTGCAGCAGGCCCCGCCACGAGACATCGGAATCTGGCTGGCCCTGCTGGTCGCGTCGGTGGCGCTTGCCGTGGGCTGGGCGCACGAGTTCTACGTACCCCACAACCTGGGCCGCTCCGCGGTGCTCCTGGCGGGCGCCGCCATCCTCACCTGGCTCCTCGTCGTGGTGACCGGCCACCTGGTGACCTGGGCCGGCTGGGTCCTGGTGCCGTACGCAGTCTGGCTCAGCGTCGCCACGAGCCTCGCCGTGGGCTACTGGCGCCTGGTGCCGCTCCGGGCAGGGGCCGGGTGAAGTTCGTCCGCCCGGGTGCATCCACAAGGGCCCACGCGACGGAAGTACGGGTGAGGTCGCAGCGCCGCGACCACACCCCACCAGAGAGGACCCTGAGAATGAAGCTCCGTCGCCTCGGCGTCACCGCCGCCGTGCTCGGCCTGGCCGCCGCCACCGTTGCACCCACCGCCTCCGCCTCCGCCTCGACTCCCGCCCCCGTGGGCACCCGCAGCCTGGCGACCGTGCTGCTCTCGGACGGCGACACGTTCGACCGCAACTGGTACGACTACGACATCGTGACCGAGGCCGTGCTCACGGTGCTCGCGAACAAGCCCGACAGCCCGGTCAAGGTGCTGACCGACGGCACCGTGCCCCTCACGGCGTTCCTCCCCAACGACCGCGCGTTCCAGGTGCTCGTGCGCGACCTCACCGGCACCTGGCCGCGCACCGAGCAGGCGACGTTCCAGGCCGTCGCGAGCCTGGGCGTCGACACCGTCGAGACGGTGCTGCTCTACCACGTCGTCCCGGGCGCCACGATCACCAAGAAGGACGCCGCCAAGGCCAACGGCGCGGTGCTCACCACGGCCCAGGGCGGCACCTTCACCGTCAAGGTCTACAACAAGTACCTGCCGATCATCGAGCTGCGCGACCAGGACCCCAACGACGTCAACCCGTTCCTCAACCCGCGGGCCCTGGACATCAACAAGGGCAACCGGCAGATCGCGCACGGCATCGTGTTCGTCCTGCGGCCCGCCGACCTCTGAGCGCGGTCTGAGGAGTGATCGGGTCCACGACCGGGTTCGGGGTGGTCGCCGTCGCGGCGGCTGCCCCGCTCGGTCGTGCCGGTGCGCCCACCCGGGCCACCGCGACGAGCGCCGGGGGAGGGCGGCCACCTATCGTGGAGCCCGTGAGCACCGGTGAGCAGGTCGGCGTCGACGACCTCGCCGTGCGGCTGCGCGACGGATCGCGGGAAGCGCTCGCCGAGGCCTACCGGGAGTGGTCGGCGCTCGTGCACACCCTGGCGCTCCGCTCGCTCGGCAACCACCACGACGCCGAGGACGTCACCCAGCAGGTCTTCGTCGCCGCCTGGCGCAGCCGGCACACGCTGCGGCCCGAGCGTGGGTCGGTCGCCGGCTGGCTGGTGGGCATCACCCGGCACACCGTCGCCGACCACCATGCCAGGCGCGCCCGACAGGCTCGGGATGCCGCCGCCGTCGCCGCGAACGCCGGCCCGGAGGCGCTCGCGGCGCCACCCGACGACCAGCTCGCCGCGCGGCTCGTGCTGCACGACGAGCTGGGGCGCCTCGGGGAGCCCCGGGGCACCGTGGTACGGATGGCCTTCCTGGACGACCTGACCCACGAGCAGATCGCCGAGCGGCTCGACCTGCCGCTCGGCACCGTCAAGAGCCACGTCCGCCGAGGACTGACCCGCCTCCGGACCCGCCTGGAGGAGGTGAACCGTGACCCATCCTGACGACGACACGCTCGCCGCCATCGCCCTCGGCGACCCGGCGCCCTCCGGTGCCGCCGAGCACGCACACAGCTGCCCGCAGTGCTCGCAGACCCTGGCGGCGCTGCGCGACACCCTCACCACGCTGCACGCGCCGGTGCCCGAGCTCGTCGCGCCACCGCGCTCGGTGTGGGACGCGGTGGAGTCCGAGCTCGACCGGGAGCCGGAGGGCGCGAGCGTGGCCCCGGCATCGGTCACCACCCTGCCGGCCGCACACCCGCAGGCTACGCAGGTCCCGGCAGCCGCGCCGGATGCCGGTGACGAGCTCACCCGGCGCCGTTCCTCGCGCTCCACCCGCCGTCGCTTCCCGCTGGCCTGGGTCGCCGGCGCCGCCGCCGCGGGCCTCGTCCTGGGCGTCGTCGGCTCGCGGGCGCTGGACGCCCAGCAGTCGCCCGCGCCGACCACCATCGCCTCGACCAACCTCGACACCCTCGACACCCGCCAGATCAGGGGGACCGCCGACGTCGTGAAGCAGGACGGGCGGCTCGACCTGCAGGTGACCACCCAGCCGATGGACGCCGCCGGCGGCTACCTCGAGGTGTGGCTGATCAACAAGGACCTCAAGCGGATGGTGTCGCTCGGCGTGCTCGACCCGGGCACGAAGAAACAGCCGTTCGTCATCCCGCAGGACCTCCTCGACCAGGGCTACGTCATCGTCGACATCTCCCGCGAGGGGCTCGACGGCTCTCCCCAGCACTCCGGCGACAGCCTGATGCGCGGCACCCTCGCCACCTGAGCCGGGCCACCCACCGGGACAACCCACGGAACACCCGGTGTCCCGGTGGACGGCCTACCTAGGATGGGCGGCATGACGACGTCCCCCGACATCAAGCCCCGCAGCCGCGACGTCACCGACGGCCTGGAGAAGGCCGCCGCGAGGGGGATGCTGCGCGCCGTCGGCCTCGGCGACGACGACTTCGCCAAGCCACAGATCGGCGTGGCGAGCTCGTGGAACGAGATCACCCCGTGCAACCTCTCGCTCGACCGGCTCGCCAAGGCGGTCAAGGACGGCGTGCACGCCGGCGGCGGCTACCCGCTGGAGTTCGGCACCATCTCGGTCAGCGACGGCATCTCGATGGGCCACGAGGGCATGCACTTCTCCCTCGTCAGCCGCGAGATCATCGCCGACTCGGTCGAGACCGTCATGCAGGCCGAGCGGCTCGACGGCTCGGTGCTGCTGGCCGGCTGCGACAAGTCGCTGCCCGGCATGCTGATGGCCGCCGCCCGGCTCGACCTCGCGTCGGTGTTCCTCTACGCCGGCTCGATCCTGCCCGGCATCGCCAAGATGTCCGACGGCTCCGAGCGCACTGTCACGATCATCGATGCCTTCGAGGCGGTCGGCGCCTGCGCCCGCGGGCTGATGAGCCGCGAGGACGTCGACGCCATCGAGCGGGCCATCTGCCCCGGTGAAGGCGCCTGCGGCGGCATGTACACCGCCAACACGATGGCCTCGGTCGCCGAGGCGATCGGCATGTCGCTGCCCGGCTCGGCCGCCCCGCCGGCCACCGACCGTCGCCGCGACGGGTTCGCCCGCAAGTCCGGCGAGGCCGTCGTCGAGCTGCTCCGCCAGGGCATCACCGCCCGCGACATCATGACCAAGGAGGCGTTCGAGAACGCCATCGCCGTGGTCATGGCCTTCGGCGGTTCCACCAACGCCGTGCTGCACCTGCTGGCCATCGCCCACGAGGCCGACGTCGACCTCACCCTGGCCGACTTCTCGCGGGTCGGCGCCAAGGTGCCGCACCTCGCCGACGTCAAGCCGTTCGGGTCCTACGTCATGACCGACGTCGACCGGGTCGGCGGCGTGCCCGTCGTCATGCGCGCGCTGCTCGATGCCGGTCTGCTGCACGGCGACTGCCTCACCGTCACCGGAAAGACGATGGCAGAGAACCTCGCCCACATCGCGCCCCCCGACGTCGACGGCAAGGTGGTGCGCGCCATGGGCGAGCCGATCCACCGCACCGGCGGCATCACCATCCTCAAGGGCTCGCTCGCCCCCGGCGGCGCGGTCGTGAAGTCGGCCGGCTTCGACTCCGACGTCTTCGAGGGCACCGCCCGCGTGTTCGACGGTGAGCGGGCCGCGATGGATGCCGTCGAGGACGGCACCCTCGCCGCCGGCGACGTCGTCGTCATCCGCTATGAGGGCCCCAAGGGCGGCCCCGGCATGCGCGAGATGCTCGCCGTCACCGGCGCGATCAAGGGCGCCGGCCTCGGCAAGGACGTGCTGCTGCTCACCGACGGCCGGTTCTCGGGCGGCACCACCGGCCTGTGCGTCGGCCACGTCGCGCCCGAGGCGGTCGACGAGGGGCCCATCGCGTTCGTCCGCGACGGCGACGGCATCCGGCTCGACGTCGCGAACGGCCTGCTCGACCTGCTCGTCGACGAGGCCGAGCTCGTGCGCCGCCGCGCCGAGGGCGTCACCCACCCCCAGCCCAAGTACACCCGCGGGGTGCTCGCGAAGTACCGCCGCCTCGTCGGCAGCGCGAGCACCGGCGCGGTGTGTGACTGACCCGGCCGGCGCGGGGCCGGCGCTCGAGCTGGTCGGCCTGGTCAAGGAGTTCCGGGGCAGGCGGGTCGTGCACGGCCTGTCGCTCGTGGTGCCCCGCGGCTCGCTCTACGGGCTGGTCGGGCCCAACGGCGCCGGCAAGACCACCACGCTGTCGATGGCGACGGGGCTGCTCCGGCCCGACGGCGGCACGGCGCGGGTGCTCGGCCACGACGTGTGGGCCGACCCGGCGGCGGCCAAGGCCGTCATGGGCATCTCGCCCGACGGCATGCGGCTGTTCGAGCAGCTGTCCGGGCTCGAGCTGCTCATCTACGTCGGCGCGCTGCGCCGGATGCCGCGTGACGTCACGGCCGCGCGTGCCGCCGAGCTGCTGACCGTGCTCGACCTCGCCGACGACGCGAGCACCGTGGTCGCCGACTACTCCGCCGGCATGGTCAAGAAGATCAGCCTGGCCGCCGCGCTCATCCACGCGCCTCGGCTGCTGGTGCTCGACGAGCCGTTCGAGGCGGTCGACCCGGTGTCGGGCCAGGTCATCCGCACCATCCTGCGCCGGTACGTCGCCGGCGGCGGCACGGTGGTGATGTCGAGCCACGTCATGGAGCTCGTCGAGGGGCTCTGCGACCGGGTGGCCGTGGTCGCCGCCGGGCGGGTACTCGCGCAGGACACCCTCGCCGGGCTGACTGGGGGCGGCTCGCTGCACCAGCGCTTCCTCGAGCTGGTCGGGGCGACCGACGCCGCCGGCGAGGGCCTGACGTGGTTGGGCTGATCGTCCGCCTGCGGTTCGCCATGTGGCGCACCGCGATGGCGCGCAGCACCCTGCACCTGCTCTCCTCCGTCGCCGGTGGGATCGCCGCGCTCGCGGTGCTGGTGCTGCTCGGGCCCGGCCTGGTGCTGCTCTCACAGCGCCCGGTGCGGGTCACCGCCCTCACCGTCCCGCTCTTCGCGCTCATCACGCTGATGTGGACCGTGCTCAGCCTCATCGCGTCCGGGGTCGACTCCCTCCTCGACCCGGCCCGCTTCTCGGTGCTGCCGCTGCGGGCGAGCGAGCTCGCCGCCGGGCTGCTGGCCGCCGCCTGCACCGGCATCCCGGCGGTGCTGCTCAGCGGCCTGGCCCTGGCCCAGGTGGGCGCCTGGGCCGGCCACCCGCGGGCCGTCCCGGCGGCGGTGGTCGCCGCGGCGCTCGGCGTGCTGACCGCGGTGCTGCTCGCCCGCGCGATCACCAGCGCGCTGGCCCGGGTGATGACCACGCGGGTGGGTCGGGTGCTCGGTGCCGTGGTCGTCTCGGTGGTCACCCTGGTGCCGCTCGCCATGAACGCGGCGCTCACCACCGGCTCGCTGGGTGCCGACCTCCGCTCGTTCGACGCGACCCGCTCCGCCGTCGTCGCGTCGTGGACGCCCTTCGGCTGGGCGTGGGCACTGCCCTTCGACGTGGCCACCGGGCGATGGGCGGCCGGGGTCGTGCACCTGGTGCTCGCCGTCGGTCTCGTGGTGGGGATGTACGCCTGGTGGGTCCGCCTGCTGGCCCGGACGCTCACCTCGCCGCTCACCAGCTCCGGCGGCCAGCGGATCGGCCGAGGACGGCTGCTCCCGGTGCTGCTCGGCACCTCGCCCACGGCCTCCATCGCCGCCCGCCGCGTGCGGGCCTGGTACCGAGACAGCCGGCTGGTCGGCATCGCGCTGCGCACTGCCGTGCTGCCGGTCTTCTTCGTGCTGCAGGCGGTCCTCACCGGCACCCCCGGCCTGGCCGGCATCGGCGTCGTCACCCTGGCGGTGTTCGCCGGGCTCACGCTGATGAACGACCTGGCGTTCGACGGCCCGGCCTGGTGGCTGCACGTCGCCGTGGGCGTGCGCGGCTGGGAGGACCGGCTGGGCCGGGCGATCGCCTCGACGGTCGTCTTCGGCCCCGTCGTGGTGCTGACCTACGCCGTGAGCGTGGCACTGGGCGTCCTCTCGCACCCGGTGTCCTGGGCCACGGTCGTCGTGGTGTCGTTCCTCGCGAGCCTCGGCCTGGCCGTGGGCGTCGGGTCGGTGCTGCCCGGCACGGCACCACGCACCGGTGGCAACCCGTTCGCGGCGACGTCGGGCGGCGCGGCGCAGGGCTGCCTGACCGCCGTCGTGTCGTTCGTCGGACCCCTGCTGCTCACCCTGCCGGTCGTGGTGGCCGTCGTCCTGGCGTCGGGCTCGGCGCTCGCGAGCTGGGCCGTGCTCGGGTCGGGCACGCTCTACGGGCTCGGCCTGCTCGTCGCCGGGGTCGTGCTCGGCGGGGCCCGCATCGACCGGCGTGCCCCCGAGCTGCTCGGACAGCTCGCCACCGCCCAGATCTGATCCCGGACGGCCGGCGCACGCAGCACTTCGGGGCGCGCGCGGTAATTACAGCGCGACGCCCGAACTTCTGCGCGCCGAGCCGGGCGTCAGGCCGGTGCGACGCTGCCCGCGGCGACCGGTGCGGGCTCCGGGTCGGTGGCGTCGCGCTCGGCGCGCACCGCCGCCACCGGGGCGAACCGGTCGTGGTAGGTGACGAGCAGCGAGATGAGCAGCACGAAGAACACCGTCGCCGAGAGGTCGAGCGAGCCACCGCCGAGCAGCAGGCGGGCCACGAGCACCAGGCCGACGTTGATGACGACGCGGGCGGCGAACGCCGCCGCGAGCCCCTCGCGGCTGCCGGCCCGACGGGCCACCGCGATGGAGATTGCGGCGTTGATGACGACGAACAGCGCGATGCCGACGAACATCCGCAGGTCGGACACCTCGAGCCCGGGCAGGATGCGCGCGTAGATCGTCGACAGCAGGCCGATGAGCACGACCTTCTCCAGCGTCGACCACGACCACACCTTCACGTGGGATGCCGTCCACGCGTCGCGCTCGGTGGCGGTGTCCATCTCCTCCGGCAACGGGTCGGCTGCCAGGCGCCACGTCCAGTCGAACGGGCGCAGGCGCGGCCGCACCACGAACCAGAGGATCGCCAGCCCGACCAGGGCAGCGCCGATGACGAGCGGCGGGAACCAGGAGACGTCCTGCCAGGTGTCGGTGAAGTCGAGCTGGGCCACGTGGATCCAGTACTCCTGCGGCAGCTTGATGACGATCCAGATGAAGGCCGCCGTCACGATCCAGAAGCGGGTGCTGAACCGGCGCGGGTCCCAGCGCAGCCGGACCAGCTCGTAGGCGATGAAGAAGTACTCGAAGGTGTTGGGGAAGATCAGCAGCAGCGTGCGCACGCCGGTGATCTCGAACGCCATCACCCCCACCATCCGGTAGAAGAACAGGAAGCGGGAGATGCTCACCGCGGCGCTGCGGGTCCAGTTCTGCAGGGACGCCAGAAAGGCGATCGACAGGTAGAACAGGTCCATCGCCTTGTCGTAGTTCTGGTAGCCCGGCGGGTCGAACCCGAACGCCTGGAACACGCTCTGGTCGATGCCGTCGAGCACCAGGCAGGCGATGACGGCGGGCAGTGGCCACTTCGGGATGAAGAGGGGGAGCAGGAAGCGCAACCCGACCACGACGACGAACACGACGGTGGCTTCGGTGGTCATGCGGTGCTCCTCGTGCGCGGGCCCTCGACGTGGGGCGTCCGGCGGGAACGCTAGCGGAGACCCGGCATCCGGGGTGAGCGACCTCACGGTTCCGGATCGTGGGATCGGGTGTCTCGTTGGTTGACACGGCATACAGCCGGGGGGAGAGTTCACGTGTGGCCCGAGTCCTCGTACTTTCCCGGCGCGTCTGATCCTTTCGATCTGACGCGCTCCCTCCGTCGTCCCGCCACCGGGACTGGAGGGTTTTTTTGTGCACGGACGACGGCCGCCGACAGCGGTTGACTTCAACGAAGACGGTGACAGCAGTGAGCGAGACCAGGCCGGCGACCCCGGTTGCCCCAGCGGCCCCGAGCCCCGCGCAGGTGGCGCAGCAGGCAAGGGCGCGCACGCCCATCGAGGTGACCGGCGCGCAGAGCCTGGTGCTCTCGCTCGAGGCGATGGACGTCGACACCGTCTTCGGCATCCCCGGCGGCGCGATCCTTCCGGCCTACGACCCGCTGCTCGACTCGGTCAAGGTGCGGCACATCCTGGTGCGCCACGAGCAGGGGGCCGGCCATGCCGCCGAGGGCTACGCGGCCGCCACCGGCCGGGTCGGCGTCTGCATGGCGACCTCGGGGCCGGGCGCGACCAACCTGGTCACCCCGCTGGCGGATGCGCACATGGACTCGGTGCCCATCGTGGCCATCACCGGGCAGGTCAACTCCGCGGCGATCGGCACCGACGCGTTCCAGGAGGCCGACATCCGTGGCATCACGATGCCGATCACCAAGCACAACTACCTCGTCACCGACGCCGACGAGATCCCGCGGATCATCGCCGAGGCGTTCCATATAGCCGCCACCGGCCGTCCCGGCCCGGTGCTCGTCGACATCTCCAAGGACGCCCTGCAGGCGCGCACCCACTTCTCCTGGCCGCCGCGCATCGACCTGCCCGGCTACCACCCGGTGACCCGCCCGCACAGCAAGCAGATCCGCGAGGCCGCCCGGCTGATCGCCGAGGCCCAGCGCCCCATCCTCTACGTCGGAGGCGGCGTCATCCGGGCCCGCGCGAGCGAGGAGCTGCGGCGCTTCGTCGAGCTGAGCCAGATCCCCGTGGTCACCACCCTGATGGCGCGCGGCGCGCTGCCCGACAGCCACCCGCTGCACCTCGGGATGCCGGGCATGCACGGCTCGGTCTCGGCGGTCACCGGTCTGCAGAAGTCCGACCTGATCATCGCCCTCGGGGCCCGCTTCGACGACCGGGTCACCGGCCAGCTGAAGACCTTCGCCCCCGACGCCAAGGTCATCCACGCCGACATCGACCCCGCCGAGATCAGCAAGAACCGCAAGGCCGACGTGCCGATCGTCGGCGACTGCCGCGCGGTGCTCGTCGACCTCATCGAGGCCGTCGACACCGACATCGACGCCGGTCGCGGTGGCGACTACGTCGAGTGGCGCGAGCGGGTGGCCGGGTGGAAGGAGCTCTTCCCGGTCGGCTACACCGAGCCCGAGGAGTCAACTCTCGCACCGCAGTACGTGATCGAGCGGCTGAGCGCGATCGTCGGCCCGGAGGCCGTGTATGTCGCCGGCGTCGGCCAGCACCAGATGTGGGCGGCCCAGTTCGTGAACTACGAGCGCCCCAACGCGTGGCTGAACTCCGGTGGTCTCGGCACGATGGGCTATGCCGTGCCGGCCGCCATGGGTGCCCAGGTCGGTGAGCCCGACCGCACCGTGTGGGCGATCGACGGCGACGGCTGCTTCCAGATGACCAACCAGGAGCTCGCCACCTGCGTCATCAACAACATCCCGATCAAGGTCGCGATCATCAACAACAGCAGCCTGGGCATGGTGCGCCAGTGGCAGACGCTGTTCTACAACGAGCGCTACTCCAACACCGACCTGCACACCTCGGTCGGCTCGCGGGTGCCTGACTTCGTCAAGCTCGCCGATGCGTACGGCTGCGCCGGGTTCCGTTGCGAGCGACCGGAGGACGTCGACGACACGATCCGGGCGGCGATGGCGGTCAACGACCGGCCGGTGGTCGTCGACTTCGTCGTGCACCGCGACGCCATGGTCTGGCCGATGGTGCCCGCCGGCGTGAGCAACGACCTCATCCAGGTGGCCCGCGACACCGCACCGCAGTGGGACCGCGAGGAGTCCGAGGCCATCGAGCAGGGGCTCGACCCCGACCACGACGGGGTGCCCACGGGCGCCCACGAGAACTGAAGGCGACATGACGATGAACAAGCACACCCTGTCCGTCCTCGTCGAGAACAAGCCCGGTGTCCTCGCGCGGATCGCCGCGCTGTTCTCGCGCCGCGGCTTCAACATCGACTCCCTCGCGGTCGGCGAGACCGAGTACCCCGACGTGTCACGGATGACCGTCGTGGTCGACGTCGAGGACCTGCCCCTGGAGCAGGTGACCAAGCAGCTCAACAAGCTCGTCGAGGTGCTCAAGGTCGTCGAGCTCGAGCCGCAGTCGGCGGTGCAGCGCCAGGTCATGCTGATCAAGGTGCGCGCCGATGCCGGCACCCGCAGCCAGGTGCTCGAGATGGTGCAGATGTTCCGCGCCAAGGTCGTCGACGTCGCCACCGACTCGCTCACCATCGAGGCCACCGGCACCACCGACAAGCTCAAGGCCCTGCTCGAGGTGCTCGAGCCCTACGGCGTCAAGGAGCTCGTCCAGTCGGGGATCGTCGCCATCGGGCGCGGCCCGCGCTCCATCACCGACCGGGCGCTCCGCAGCGCCTGATCCTGGCGGCACTGCCTGAGACCGCGCCGCGCGACGCGAGCCGCACGGCATATCGTCCACACCGAAGCTCCACCCCAACCACACACGAGGAGAGGCCGACACGATGGCCGAGATGTTCTACGACGACGACGCCGACCTGGCCGTCATCCAGGGCCGCAAGGTCGCGGTCATCGGGTACGGCAGCCAGGGCCACGCCCACGCGCTCAACCTGCGCGACTCCGGGGTCGACGTGCGCGTCGGCCTCGCCGAGGGCTCGAAGTCGCGCCCCAAGGCCGAGGCCGAGGGCCTGCGCGTGCTCAGCGTGGCCGACGCCGTCAAGGAGGCCGACCTCGTCGTCATCCTGACGCCCGACCAGGTGCAGCGCACCGTCTACGCCAACGAGATCAAGCCCAACCTCGCCGAGGGTGCGGCCCTGCTGTTCGGGCACGGCTTCAACATCCGCTTCGGCTACATCCGGCCCGAGGCCGGCAGCGACGTCATCATGGTCGCCCCCAAGGGCCCGGGCCACATCGTGCGGCGCGAGTTCGTCGACGGTCGCGGTGTGCCGGTGCTCCTCGCGGTCGAGCAGGATGCCTCGGGCAGCGCCTGGGCGCTCGCGAAGTCCTACGGCAAGGCGATCGGCGGCCTGCGCGCCGGCGGCATCGGCACCACCTTCACGGAGGAGACCGAGACCGACCTGTTCGGCGAGCAGGCGGTGCTCTGTGGCGGCGCCTCGCAGCTCGTGATGTACGGCTTCGAGACCCTCACCGAGGCGGGCTACCAGCCCGAGGTCGCCTACTTCGAGTGCCTGCACGAGCTCAAGCTCATCGTCGACCTGATGATCGAGGGCGGCATCGCCAAGCAGCGATGGTCGGTGTCCGACACCGCGGAGTACGGCGACTACGTCTCGGGCCCGCGGGTCATCGACCCACACGTCAAGGAGAACATGAAGGCCGTGCTCGCCGACATCCAGAGCGGCGCGTTCGCCCAGCGGTTCATCGACGACCAGGATGCCGGCGCGCCGGAGTTCAAGGAGCTGCGCGCCAAGGGTGCGGCGCACCCGATCGAGGCCACCGGCCGCGACCTGCGCAAGCTGATGGCGTGGGTCGACTCCGACCGCGACCAGGACTACGTCGAGGGCTCCGCCGCCCGCTGACCCAACGACACCGGATGCCGTGGGCCCCCCTGACGGGGGGGCCCACGGCACCGCGACCTTCGACACGCTCTCGAGGTGCTCCCGGCGTGCGGTACTCATCGGGCCTACCATCCACAGATGGAGGACCTCGTCGAGGGCTGGCCCGTCTGGGTGGTCTTCCTCCTGCTCTGGGCCGGGGCGTTCGCTCGCGGTACCGGCACCTACTGGATCGGTCGCGGGGTGCGCGCGGGCGGCAGTCGGTCGCGCTGGGCCGCCGCCCACCTCGACGGCCGGGTGGTCAGGCGCGCTGAGGACTGGGTGCAGCGGTTCGGCGCCCCGGCGGTGACCCTGGGCTTCCTCACCGTGGGCGTGCAGACCGCGATCAACGCCTCGGCGGGGATGCTCCGGATGCCGCAGCGTCGCTTCCTGCCCGCCGTCACCCTGGGTGCCGCGCTGTGGTCGCTGATCTACACCACCGTCGGGTTCACCGTGGTCGACGCCTGGCTGGGCGCGGCCTCGTGGTGGTGGGCCGTGCTCGCGGTCGCCGCCGTCGTGGCGATCTTCGTGCTCTCGGGGCGGCTCGAGGAGTCGGTCAAGGCGCAGGAGCCGGTCGTCCCGGTCGGCCCGGGCGCCGGCGGGCCCACTGCACGGGCCTGAACCACGCACCCGCCCGGCCTGCACCCTCGGTGCGACCATGGTCACATCGTGGGCACCAACGTCCACATGCTGGCACGCGCCTAGGATGAGGGCCCGGCCCAGCGGTGTGCCGGCAGCCCCACGCCAGCGCGTGGTGAGGGGGAACCGCCCACCCGGGCACCCGGCATCCGGCCGACCGGCGGATGCCCGACCGCAGCACCGAAAGAGGGACCTTTCGTGACCAAGCCCGTCGTCCTCATCGCCGAGGAGCTCTCACCCGCGACGCTCGACGCCCTGCGGCCCGGACTTCGAGGTCCGCCACGTCGACGGTGCCGACCGCGGCGCCCTGCTCCCGGCCCTCGCCGACGTCGACGCGGTGCTGATCCGGTCGGCCACGAAGATGGACGCCGAGGCGATCGGCGCGGCGAAGAGCCTCAAGGTCATCGCCCGTGCAGGGGTGGGTCTGGACAACGTCGACGTCGAGACCGCCACCAAGGCCGGCGTCATGGTCGTGAACGCCCCGACCTCGAACATCACCAGCGCCGCCGAGCTCGCCGTCGGCCTGCTGCTCGCCTGCGCCCGCAACATCGCGCCGGCCAACGAGGCCCTGAAGAACGGCGCATGGAAGCGCAGCAAGTACGGCGGCGTCGAGCTGCTCGAGAAGAAGGTCGGCATCGTCGGCTTCGGTCGCATCGGCCAGCTCGTCGCCGAGCGGCTCAAGGGCTTCGGCGTCGAGATCCTCGCCTACGACCCCTACGTGTCTGTGCAGCGCGCCGGCCTGCTCGGCGCCCGGCTGGTCACCCTCGACGAGCTGCTCGCCGAGAGCGACTTCATCACCATCCACCTGCCCAAGACCCCCGAGACGATCGGCCTGATCGGCAAGGAGGCGCTGAGCAAGGTCAAGCCGACCGTGCGCGTCATCAACGCCGCCCGAGGTGGGGTGCTCGACGAGCAGGCCCTGGCCGACGCCATCGCCGAGGGCCGGGTGGCCGGCGCCGGCATCGACGTCTTCGCCACCGAGCCGTGCACCGACAGCCCGCTTTTCGCGCACGAGTCGGTCGTCGTCACGCCGCACCTGGGCGCCTCCACCGAGGAGGCGCAGGAGAAGGCCGGCGTGGCCGTCGCGAAGTCGGTGCGCCTCGCGCTCGGCGGTGACCTCGTGCCGGATGCCGTGAACGTCTCGGGTGGCGCCGTCGCCGAGGAGGTGCGCCCCGGCATCGACCTCGTCGAGAAGCTCGGCCGGGTGTTCACCGCGTTCGCCGGCTCGGTGCCGGTGCAGCTCGACGTCGAGGTGCGCGGCGAGATCACCTCGCACGACGTGTCGGTGTGGGAGCTCGCGGCGCTGAAGGGCCTGTTCACCGACGTCACCGAGGACCCCGTCACCTACGTCAACGCGCCGCTGCTCGCCAAGGAGCGCGGCTGCGAGTCGCGGCTGGTGACCGACGAGGTGTCCGAGGACTTCCGCAACGTCACCACCCTGCGGGGCACCTTGGCCGACGGCAGCATGGTCTCGGTGTCGGGCACGCTCACCGGCCCGAAGATGGTGCAGAAGCTGATCGGCATCAACGGCTGGGACCTCGAGATCCCGCTCAGCGTGCACATGGCCTTCTTCGCCTACGACGACCGCCCCGGGGTCATCGGCGCGGTCGGCAAGCTGCTCGGCGAGGCCGCCGTCAACATCGCCGGCATGCAGGTCGCGCGCGACGCCGACGCGGCCAACTCCCTGATCGCCCTCACCGTCGACCAGGCCATCCCGGTCGACGTCGTCGGTGCGATCGAGGCCGAGATCGGCGCCGAGACGGTGCGCGTCGTCGACCTCGTCTGATCCGGCGGCCACGGGGCGCGTCCGCCGCCGCCGACCTCCGGCTGACCGCGCCGGATGAGCACCACTGACGTAGCGTGCGGACGTGACGCGCCGCGCAACACCGTCGGAGCCACTGGCTCAGCGGCTGCTCGACGCCCAGGTGGCCTACCACCTCGAGCGGCTGACCGGCGAGGGGCTGGAGGTACTCGTCGCCGCTCTCGCCGACGACCTCCTGGCTGCTGCGGGGCGCCACCCCATCGACGACCTCGTCGACCGGGAGGTCGTCACCTCGATCGTGGTCCGGGCGTTGCAGACCGTGCCGGCGAGTGCCGCGGTGAGCGGGATCATCGAGCTCGCGACCGCGGTGGTGCTCGAGGGCCCGGCCGAGCCCTTCCCGGTCGGTGAGCTCGCCGACCGCGACCAGGTCGAGGCGCTCTTGGACAGCCTGTTGGCCCTCCATCCGGTGCTCGAGCGGGTGGGGGAGTCGTTGGCCGACGTGTCGCTGATGGGAACCGTGGCATCGCGGTTCATGGGTCGCATCGTGGGCGAGGTCGTGCACGCCAACCAGGCCGTGGCGGACAAGCTGCCCGGGCTCGGGTCGCTGATGTCGATGGGGACGAGCGCCGCCTCGCGGATGATGGGCGCGGCGGACAAGCAGTTCGAGCGGCTGGTCGGGGACACCGTCGGGAGGGGAGGGGCGTTCGCGGTCCGCCGCCTGAACCGCATCGTCATCGACACACTGCTCGACCCCGCGACCCGGCTCGCGGCCCTGGAGTCCTGGGACCTGGTGGCCGGCATGCAGGTCGTCGGACTGGGTCACCACGCCACCCAGGAGCAGGTCAGTGACTTGGCCGGTGCCCTGCAAGACGTGGCCATCACGGGGCTGGCCACCGAGCAGGCGGCCGACCTCGCCGCCGTGGTCGTCGACGCCTTCTTCGATCGTTTCGGCGGCTACACCCCCACCGAGATGCTCGAGCAGCTGGACCTGGACCGCGAGGAGCTCGTTGCCGACCTCGTGCGGCTGGCTGCCTCGGTCGTCCACGCAGTGCGGGAGTCCGGGGACCTTGAGCGGCTAGTGCGCACGCAGCTCGAGCCGTTCTACACCTCGCCCGAGGTCAGCCGCCTGCTCGGGTGACCGAGGCGTCGAGCCGGGTGGGCCGCCGGCCGGGTGCGCCACAGGCCCGTGCCGAGGGTGAGGCCCCAGGCCAGGAACAGCGGGTCCCAGAGCCACGCGTGTCCGCGGGTCGCCACGAGGTCGTCGACCGGGCCGAGCACCCCGGTGAGCGCGACGTTGGCGGCCACCGTGTTCGCCAGCCCGTAGGCGACGAGCAGGCAGGCACCGGCCCAGCACAGCACCCGCAGCGCGCCCCGTGGTCCACCGGCCCGGGCGGCGGCCCACGGAACCCAGGCGCCGGCCAGCTTGACCAGGCCGATGGCGCCGAGGGCCAACCCGGCCGCTGCGGGCGAGCCGGCCCGCCAGGCCACCGCCCAGGCCCCGACGGTGCCCGCGAGCAGGTCGCCCCCGAGCGCCCAGTACAGGCTCGCCGCGGCGTGCACCGTACCGATCGCGGCGGCGACGGCGAACCAGGTCAGCGAGGCTCGGGGCATGTCGTCGACGCTAGCTGCGTCCCGGTGCCTGCGGACATGGGTGGGCTCACCCACCCGACCCCGGTTCCGGGGGCATCATCGGGGGATGCCCGAACCCGACGCCGACTACTTCTCCGCCTGGTACGCCGCGATGGGCGAGGCGCCCGACAAGGACCGGCTGTGGACCCGGCTGCCGTGCCTGCCCCTCCCACCTGGTCTCGACCAGCGTGGTCACCGGGAGCGCCCTCGACGAGATCGCGGGCCGGCTCGCCCTGGGCCCCGGTGACGTGCTGCTCGACATCGCCTGCGGCGGGCCGGCTACGGCATGAATGGTCGCCCGGTCGCGCCCGGCTGGTCGGCCTCGACTTCGCCGCGGCCGCGATCGACCAGGCCCGCGCCAACGCCGAGCGACTCGGCCTCGCCGACCGGGCCGACCTGCGGCTCGGCGACATGACCGCGACCGGGCTCGACCCGGCATCCGTCACTGCGGTGCTCTGCCTGGATGCCGCCCAGTTCCCACCCGACTTCGGCGCCACCTTCACCGAGGCGCACCGGGTGCTGGCACCCGGTGGGCTCGCCGCGTTCACCGGCTGGGAGGCCCGTGACCCGCTGGACCCGGCCGTGCCGGAACGGATCCGGCGGGTCGACCTGGCCGCCGGCCTGCGCTCGGCGGGGTTCACCCAGGTGCGGTCGCACGACCGCGAGGACTGGCTCGCGGACGAGCGGGAGGCCTGGCGCGCGGTCGTCGCCCTGCCCGCGTCCGGCGACCCGGCGATGCAGTCGCTGCAGGCCGAGGGACGGCGCGTGTTCGAGCGCGGCGACCCGTTCCGGCGGGTGCTCGCGACCGGTCGGCGAGCGGGTTGAGCCGCGGGCCACGGATCGGGGCGCCCTGAGCGCCTGCCGGAGACGGATTCCGTCGATCCGGGTGCGAAGTGACGCACGTCTCGTCGGTCGAGCGTCCGGATGGTGAGAGGGCGGTGACGGGTACTAGGACGTCCACGTACCGTCGACAGCATGCAGCGGCTCGAGGTACTCATCCTCATTCCGAGCCGCGGCGAGGTCCGGTAGTCAGCATCCTCGCCGCGGAGACCCCGCGACGTCGCTGACCGGTTCGCCGAGGCACCACTCGGCTCGAGCCCCCGAACCCCACTGGACGACTGGCCCACATGGGCCGTGGAAGGCAGCACGACGATGAACGAGAACAGCACCCTCGACGAGGCCACCCTCGCCCGGCAGGCCCTCCAGGAGTCGATGGACCTGCGCGACCAGGGCCACACCGACGACTGACGCCGACCGGGTCCCACGCTCTGCGTGGGCCTGACGCCGCCAGGCCCCGTGCCGGCCGTCCCGCCCATCCACGGGCTGGGACGGCCGTCCGCATCCCGATACCCGTATCTAGGCTGGAGCCATGACCGAGAGCGCACCGCCGTCCCTGGAGATCGCCGTCATCGGGGGAGACGGCATCGGGCCCGAGGTCGTGGCGGAGGGTCTGAAGGTGCTCCGGGCGGTCGTCGGCGAGGCCGGCCCCAAGGTCACCACCACGCAGTACGACCTCGGCGCCACGCGCTGGCACGCCACCGGCGAGACGCTGCCCGA
>CAWIEI010000033.1:0-305912 GCA_963834965.1 uncultured Actinomycetota bacterium
GCGGTGACCGTCGCCCGGATTCTCTCTCGGCGGTCGTGCTCGCCACCAGCGACCCGGCCAACCCCTTCGGCGGCGCCCTGCCATGGCCCGACCGCGCGGTCGACCCGGCAGCCGACGGTGCGGCCGGCACCCCGGCCGACGGCTCCACACCCGACAAGCGCCGCCGACACCAGCCCGGCCGCAAGGCGGGTGCGGTGGTCGTGCTCGTCGACGGCGACCTCGTCCTCTACGTCGAGCGCGGTGGCAAGACACTGCTCACCTACTCCGAGCAACCCGAGCTGCTGCGTGCTGCGGCCACCGCCCTCGCCGATGCCGTGCGCCGCGGCAGCTTGGGCCGCATCACCGTCGAGAAGGCCGATGGTGGGCAGCTGCTCGGTTCGGGCCACCCGGTGGTGGCGGCCCTCGAGGACGCCGGCTTCCACCTCACCCCGCGCGGGCTGCGGATGCGGAGGTGATCGGCGGTGCCCGAGGGTGACACCGTGCACCGCACCGCTGAGCGGCTCGACGCCGCCCTGCGCGACGCCGTGGTCGAGCGGGCCGAGCTGCGCTGGCCGTCGGCGCCCGATGTCGACCTGTCCGGGTCACGCACCCTCGAGGTCGTCGCCCGCGGCAAGCACCTGCTGCACCGCTTCGACACCGGCGCAACCCTGCACACCCACCTGCGAATGGAGGGGCAGTGGCGGGTCGAGCACCCGGGCGAGCGCACCGAGCGGGTGCTGCGCCGCCAGGACCTGCGGGCCGCGGTGCTCACCGGCACCTGGTCGGCGTTCGGCCTGCGCCTGGGCCTGCTCGACCTCGTGCCGACCGCCCGCGAGGGCGACCTCGTCGGCCACCTGGGCCCCGACGTCCTCGGACCCGACTGGGATGCCGCGGTCGCCGCCGCGCGCGTCACGGCATCCGAGCGGTTCGTCGGCGACACCCTGCTCGACCAGCGGGTGCTGGCCGGTGTGGGCACCTTCTGGGCCAGCGAGATCCTGTTCCTCGAGCGGGTGCTGCCGTGGACTCCGGGCCGCGACCTCGACCTCGAGCAGGTGACGTCGATGCTGACCCGGCTGCACCGGCTGATGGAGACCGCACGCCGCACCGGGTGGCAGGCGAGCACCGGCATCCAGCGCTCCGGTGAGGAGGCCTACGTGCACGCGCGGTCGGGCCGGCCGTGCCGGCGCTGTGGCGACACGGTGCGGGTGGCGGCCACCGGCGACCCGCCGCGCCAGCGCACCATGTTCTCGTGCCCCACCTGCCAGGGCGGGCTGGCCCCCACCGACGACGGGAAGCCCCAGCGGCCGCTGGGCAGCGGGAAGCGGCGCTACGCGGGCTAGGCCGCGGAGGCCGACACGGTGTCGGACATCGCGTGCCCGACGGGCAGCGAGACGGGGGCGGAGAGGGTCTCGATGCGCTCGACGCGCTCACGCACGAGCTCGAGCACCTCGGACAGGCTCAGCCCGAGTCCGGTGCACACGGAGGCGAGCAGCTCGGAGGAGGCCTCCTTGGTGCCGCGCTCGAGCTCACTGAGGTAACCGAGGGAGACAGCCGAGGACGATGCGACGTCGCGCAGCGTGCGGCCCTGGTCCTGGCGGATCTCGCGCAGGACCTCGCCGAGCTCGTGCCGAAGCAGGATCACGGTGCCTCCTCTCCTTCGTGGGGGCGGGTCATCGGTCGATCCGCCAGGTCAACGGTACCCCGAGGTTCCCACGCCGTCGCGGAGGTTCTCCAGAGCCCGTTCCAGAAGAGTCAGCACGGCCAGCACGCTGGCCGCCCGGATCTCCTCCCGGTCGCCGGTCAACACCAGGCGCTCGACGAGGATTCCCCAGGGTCCGCTGGCGCCCACGAACACGGTGCCGACGGGCTGCCCGTCGGCGGGGTCCGGCCCGGCCACGCCGGTCGTCGACAGCCCCACGGCGCAGCCCAGCACCGCCCGGATGCCGTCGGCCAGCTGGGCCGCCACCGGCTCGCAGACGGCGCCCTCGCGGGCCAGCAGGTCGCGATCGACGCCGATCACGTCGGCCTTGACCTCGCTCGCGTAAGCCACGACCCCGCCACGCACGACGGCCGACGCCCCGGGCACGCTGGTCAGCGCGGCACAGACCAGGCCGCCGGTCAGCGACTCGGCGGTGCCGACGGTCAACCCGTGCTCGACGAGCACCGGCACGAGGCGCGCGGCGAGCCGGCCGGCATCCGTCGACACCGGTGCGGGGCTCACGGCGTCGGGGGCTGCGACCTGGCCGCTGCGGACCGCTCGGCCCGCTCAGCGCGCTCGGCCCGCTTGCGCATCGCCCGCTCGCTCGTGCGGCGCAGCCGGATGGCCTGGTGCAGGTAGTCGATGCCGGTCACCACCGTGACGACGACCGCCGCTGCGAGCACGATGGAGGCGAGCCACTCCCACAGGTCGGGGAACGGCAGGGTCCAGCGCGGGATCACGAACAGGCCGATGCCGAAGGTCTGCAGCAGGGTCTTGACCTTGCCACCGCGACCGGCGGCCATCACCCCGTGCCGGATGACCCAGAAGCGCACGGCGGTGATGCCCCACTCGCGCACCAGCACCACGATGGTGACCCACCACCAGACCTCGCCGATCATCGACAGCCCGACCAGGGCCATCGTCACCAGCGCCTTGTCGGCGATCGGGTCGACGACCTTGCCGAAGTTGGTCACCAGACCCCGGCTGCGGGCGAGGTCGCCGTCGATCCGGTCGGTGATCATGGCCACGGTGAACACGCCGAAGGCGAGCCAGCGGTAGGTGGCCGACAGCCCGTCGTCGACGAGCAGCAGCCACCCGAAGACCGGCACGAGGAGCAGCCGCAGGATGGTGAGGTAGTTCGCGATGTTCCACACGCTCGGGCCGGTGGCGGGGACGACCGGGCTCGCCGGGTCGACCCCCATGCGGTAGGGGTCGGTGGCGCGCCCCTCGGCGAGCGGTCCGGGCCGCACCGGGCGCAGGGGCTTGTCGCTCATCGGGCCTCCACGACCAGGTCGACCCCGACCGCGTCGACGACCACGCCCTCGACGAACGACCCGACGACCGGCAGGGCACTCCCGTCCCCGGCGCGCAGCAGGCACACCCCGTCGACGTCGGGCCCCTGGTGCTCGGCCCGGCCCACGGCGACCGTCGGGTCCTCGTCGTCGTGCTCCTCGACGAGCACCACGACCGACTCCCCCACCCGCTCCAGCGCCCGCTGAGTGGTGAGCTCCTCGACGAGTGCGGTCAGCCGCTCGACCCGCTCTGCGACCACGTCGTCGGGCAGCTTGCTGTCGAGGCTCTCGGCCTCGGTGCCGTCCTCGTCGGAGTAGCCGAAGACGCCGACCACGTCGAGCCGGGCGGCCACGAGGAAGCGCTCGAGCTCGTCGACGTCGGCCTCGGTCTCGCCGGGGAAGCCGACGATGACGTTGCTGCGCACCCCGGCCAGCGGCTCGCGGGCCCGCACCCGCTCGATGAGCTCGAGGAACGGCTCGGTGCCACCGAACCGGCGCATCCGGCGCAGCACGGTGGGCGAGGCGTGCTGGAACGACAGGTCGTACCACGGCATCACCCCAGGGGTCGACGCCATCGCCTCGAGCAGGCCCGGCCGCACCTCCGCCGGCTGCAGGTAGCTCACCCGCACCCGCTCGACGCCCTCGACGGCGGTCAGCTCGGGCAGCAGCTTCTCGAGCAGCGCGAGGTCGCCGAGGTCCTTCCCGTACGACGTGGAGTTCTCGGAGACCAGGAACAGCTCGCGCACACCCTGCTGCCCCAGCCAGCGCGCCTCGGCCACGACGTCGGTCGGCCGGCGCGAGACGAACGACCCGCGGAACATCGGGATCGCGCAGAACGAGCACCGCCGGTCGCAGCCGCTGGCGATCTTCAGCGGCGCCCACGGGCGCGCGTCGAGCCGGGAGCGCACGAACTGCTCGCCGTCTCCGTGTCCGGGCAGTGCCACGCCGCCCGCGGCACCTGAGCGGTCGACCGGTGACAGCGGCAGCAGCATGCGCCGGTCGGACGGCACGTGGGATGCCGGGCGCGCGCCACCGAGGATGGCGGTGAGGTGGCTGGACATGTCGCGGTAGGAGTCGAAACCGAGCACAGCATCGGCGTCGGGCAGCTCGTCGGCAAGGGTCTGGCCGTATCGCTCCGCGAGGCAGCCGACGGCCACGACCGCCTTGGTACGGCCGGTCGCCTTGAGGTCGGCCGCCTCGAGGAGGGTGTCGATGGAGTCCTTCTTGGCCTGCTCGACGAACCCGCAGGTGTTGACCACCGCGACGTCGGCGTCGGCGGCGTCGTCGACGAGGGTCCAGCCCTCCGCGGCCAGACGGCCGGCGAGTTCCTCGGAGTCGACCTCGTTGCGGGTGCACCCGAGGGTGACCAGCGCGACGCTGCCGCGGCTCGAGGAGGACGCCATGCTGCCACTCTAGTTCGGTCGTGCCTCGCCCTCGCGCACTCCGAGTAGGGTCTCGCGCATGCCGTCGGACACCCCTGCCCGGATCCGCGACCTCCTCACCGAGCACCCGGTGGTCGACGGGCACAACGACCTCCCCTGGGAGGCTCGGGAGCGGGCCGGCTACGACTGGGGCCGGCTCGACATCTCGCACCCGGGGTGCCCGACCCACACCGACCTGCCCCGCCTGCGGGCCGGTGGCGTCGGAGCCCAGTTCTGGTCGGTCTTCGTGCCTGCCACCCTGCAGGGTGAGGCCGCGGTGACCGCCACCCTCGAGCAGGTCGACGCCGTGCACGCCATGACCGCCCGGTTTGCCGGTGACCTCGCCCTGGCGACCACCCGCGCAGACGTGGAGCGGGCCTGGTCGCACGGCCAGATCGCCTCGCTGATCGGCGCGGAGGGCGGCCACAGCATCGACTCCTCCCTCGGGGTGCTGCGGATGCTGCACGCCCTGGGGGTCCGCTACCTGACCCTCACCCACAACGACAACGTGCCGTGGGCCGACTCGGCCACCGACGAGCCGGTGCTCGGCGGGCTCTCGCCGTTCGGCCGCGAGGTGGTGCGCGAGATGAACCGGCTGGGGATGCTCGTCGACCTCTCGCACGTGTCGGCCGACACCATGCACGACGCGCTCGACGTCGCGCAGGCGCCGGTGCTGTTCTCGCACTCCTCGGCCCGGGCCGTGTGCGACCACCCCCGCAACGTGCCCGATGACGTACTGGACCGACTCGCCGACAACGGGGGGGCGTGCCTGGTCACCTTCGTGCCCAAGTTCGTGTCGCCCGCCGTGCGGGAGTGGGACCTGGACACGCGGGATGCCGCCGAGCGGGCCGGGGTCGACGCGCGCGACGACACGGCATACGACGCGTTCGTGGTCACGCGCTCGCGGCGGCACCCGGCGCCCCGGGCCACGATCGACGACGTCGTGGCGCACTGCGAGCACGTGCGGGAGGTGGCCGGGCGCGACCACGTCGGGCTCGGGGGCGACTACGACGGAGTCGACGTGCAGCCGCTCGGACTCGAGGACGTCAGCGGCTACCCGCGCCTGCTGGGCGCCCTGGCCGACCGTGGCTGGAGCGACGCCGACCTGGCCGCCCTGACCGGTGGAAACGCCCTGCGGGTGCTCGGCGAGGCGGAGGTCCGCTCGCGCGATATCGCGAGAACCCGGGGCCCGAGCCTGGCCCGGATCGAGGACCTCGACGGGATCACTGCCGCGAGCGCATGACGGTGAGCGCGACGAGGCGGGAGATGACCATCGCGACGTACATGACGCCGGCGAGCCCCTCGATCGTGCCGACCGCCCGGGCCTGCGGCAGCACCGGGCCGACGTCACTGAGCCCGACGCTGGTGAGCACGGCACCGGAGTAGTAGATCAGCTCGAGGAAGGAGCGCTGTCCCTCCCCGGCGAACGAGGTGAACGAGTTTGTCCACACCTCCTGGATGGCGAGGTACAGGTAGGCGAACGCGAAGACGAGCACCGTGAAGCAGGCGCCGACGGCGAACAGCTCGTCCTTGGTGACCCAGTAGTCCTCGAACATGTACGAGATCAGCGCGTAGGCCGTGTAGAAGTAGAAGACGGACAGGGCGCAGTGGGCGAGCACCAGGATGGTCGACCGCTCGTCGAACAGGCTCCAGATCTCGAACAGGGCGGCGGGCAGCGCCAGGGTCACCGACAGCCAGGTCAGCGCCGGGGTGCTGCGCACGGTGAAGACCGCGGTGATCAGCGCCGACAGGCTGAGCAGCGAGATGACAGCACGGCCTCCCGTGGAGCTCTCCAGCGCCGGCAGCAGCAGGATGACGAGCACCTGCACGGCCAGCAGGAAGGCCGAGGGCTGCTTGCGCAGGGTGGCCCGCCACCGGGCCGCCCGCGAGGGCGGCTCGCGCAGGTCCTCCCACATCGTCGTCATGGCCACACTGTAGGGGCGGCTGCGGGACATTGCCGCCGGGCTGACCGCCGGCTGAGGCCGGCGGCCTCAGCGACGCCCGGTGAGCTCCCAGGCGTCCTCGTCGGGCTCCTCGTCGCCGTATTCGAGCGCCTCGGGCCGCGACGCCAGGTCGGCCGCGACGGCATCCCCGCCGTAGCCGGGCACCAGCACCTGCGAGGTGTCGTCGGTCGAGCCGTCGGTGACCGCGGCAGGGGCCGGCTCGGCATACGGCTCGGGAACGTCCTCGCCGCGCAGCAGCGCGAGCGTGGTCGGCAGGTCGTCGGGCTTGACCAGCACGTCGCGGGCCTTGGAGCCCTCGGACGGGCCCACCACCCCGCGCGACTCGAGCAGGTCCATCAGCCGGCCGGCCTTGGCGAACCCGACCCGCAGCTTGCGCTGCAGCATCGAGGTCGACCCGAACTGCGTGGTCACGACGAGCTCGGTGGCCTGCAGCAGCAGGTCGAGGTCGTCGCCGATGTCGTCCTCGACGACCTTCTTGGCGGCGACCACCGTGACGTCATCGCGATAGCGCGGCTTGAGCTGCTCGGTGACGTGCTTGACGACGGCGTGGATCTCGGACTCGGTGACCCAGGCACCCTGCACGCGCATCGGCTTGCTCGCGCCGCTCGGCAGGAACAGCGCGTCGCCCTGCCCGATCAGCTTCTCGGCCCCGGGCTGGTCGAGCACCACGCGCGAGTCGGTGACGCTGGAGGTCGCGAACGCCATCCGGCTGGGCACGTTGGCCTTGATCAGGCCGGTGACCACGTCGACGCTCGGCCGCTGGGTCGCGAGCACGAGGTGGATGCCGGCCGCGCGCGCCAGCTGGGTGATCCGGACGATCGACTCCTCGACGTCACGGGGGGCGACCATCATCAGGTCGGCGAGCTCGTCGACGACGATGAGCAGGTAGGGGTAGGGCGTGATGACCCGCTCCGAGCCCGGCAGCGGCTTGACCTTGCCGGCGCGCACCGCCTTGTTGAACTCGTCGACGTGCTTGAACCCGTAGTGGGCCAGGTCATCGTAGCGGGTGTCCATCTCGCGCACGACCCACTGCAGCGCCTCGGCGGCCTTCTTCGGGTTCGTGATGATCGGGGTGATGAGGTGCGGGATGCCCTCGTAGGCCGTGAGCTCGACCCGCTTGGGGTCGACCAGCACGAGCCGCACCTCGTCGGGCGTCGACCGCATCAGGATCGAGGTGATCAGCGAGTTGACGAAGCTCGACTTGCCCGCGCCGGTGGCGCCCGCCACAAGCAGGTGAGGCATCTTGGCGAGGTTGGCGATGACGTAGCCGCCCTCGACGTCCTTGCCGACGCCCATGACCATCGGGTGGTCGTTGCCCCGCGCCACCTGGCTGCGCAGCACGTCGCCGAGGCTGACCTTCTCGCGGTCGGTGTTGGGGATCTCGATGCCGATCGCGGACTTGCCCGGGATCGGGCTGAGGATGCGCACGTCGGCCGACGCGACGGCGTAGGCGATGTTCTTGCTCAGGGCCGTGACCCGCTCGACCTTGATGCCGGGGCCGAGCTCGACCTCGTACCGGGTGACCGTGGGGCCGCGGCTGAAGCCGGTGACCTGCGCATCGATCTCGAACTGGTCGAGCACCGTGGTGAGGGACTCGACGACCCGGTCGTTGGCGGCGCTGCGCGCGCGGTGCGGGCTGCCCGGCTCGAGGATCGCGGCATCCGGGAGGGTGTAGGTGACGTCGCCGGCGAGCGAGAGCTGCTCGACGCGCTGCGGGATGGCGGCCGTCGGCGGCGCCTCGAGCGGCGCGCGGTCGGCGACCGGCCCGCGGGAGGCTGCGGCGGGCGCGGCGTCGACGCCCGGGGCCGTCGGGTTCGGGCGCTTCTGCCCGGGACGCAGCCGCTTGCCGGTGACCGGGTCGACCAGGGCGGCCTGCTCGAACGCCTCGTCACCGACCCGGGGCCCGTCGACGTCGGATGCCGCGCCGCGCCTGCCGCGGCGACGGGTGGTGGGCTCGGGCGTCGCCTCGGTGGGCTCCTCGGGGGTGTGTCCGGTGAGCCGGTTCACGGTGGCGCGCACCCGCTCGGGCACCTGGTGCAGCGGCGTCGCGGTGATGACGAGCAGCCCGAACAGGCCGAGCAGGAGCAGCAGCGGCACGGTGCCGTAGACCGAGACGGCGGCTTTCAGGGGGCTCGACGCCAGGAAGCCGATGATGCCGCCGGCGGCACGCATGCCGTCGGCGCCGTCGGGTGGGGTCGGGATGCCGGCGGACACGTGGGCCAGGCCGCAGGCGGCGAAGGCGAGCGCCGTGGTGCCGACGGCGGCGCGGGAGGTGGCGGTGTCCTCCTTCGGTGCGCGCAGCATCCGGATGCCGAAGGCGAGCAGCACCAGGGGGACGGCATAGCCGATCTTGCCGAACGTGCCGGCCACCACGGCGTGCACGACGGTGCCCACGGCGCCCGGCATCCCCCACCACTCACGGGCGGCGACGACGACGGCGAGGGCGATGAGCAGCAGCCCGAGCCCGTCGCGGCGGTGCTCGGGCTCGAGGTCGCGGCCGGTGTCGCCGACCTTGCGGGCGACGGCGCCGGTGGCGTGGGCCAGGCCCATCCAGGTGCGCTGGACGGCCCGCAACGGGAGCGGCAGCGCACCGGAACGGGTGCGGGCCGGTCCCTTGCGGGACCGCGCCGCAGGTCGCCGGTTCGCCGGCCGGGACGTGGACTTCCGGCCGCGCGTCGAGGAGGACGTGCGAGTCGCCATGGTCGCAGGCTAGTCGACCGCCCCACGGGACTCACGTGTCACACGCGGCACGGGCGTGACATTCGTCGGGCCGCAGCGTGACGTGGCCTCCCGGGCCGGAAAGAGGTCCGCGCCCGGACGAGTGCCTGCTGGCATTCACCCGGGCGCGGATCCGGTCGTACCCGTCCCCCTGCAAGGCGGATATGACCGACGACGCCTGACGATGGTGCTGTCCGGACGTCGAAGTCCTGCTCTTCGTGAGGAACGGGTCTTAACTGTTCCCTGACGCAGACTTTACCTTGCCTTTACCTTTCGCGCGAGCAATTTCTACCACGGCGCACGGCGTGTCGCGGTTGGGATTCGTGAATTCTACTGCGTGTTTCGGTGGAAACCGCAGGTCAGCGACCCGGCGGAGTGACCGGTGTGACGGAACGTGGCTGATGGGACGGCATCCTCCCCCGGTCCTGGCGGCTGGCGAGCGCAGCGCGACGGAATCCGAAGGGGCGCGCTCAGGCCTCGATGACCATCGGGATGATCATCGGCCGGCGGCGGATCTTGCGGCCCACCCAGCCGCCGACCGAGCGGCGGATCACCTGCTGCAGCTGGTATGCGTCGGTGACGCCGCCGGCGGTGGCCTCGTCGAGCGCCGTGACGAGCTGCGGCATCACGTCGTCGAACACCAGGTCGTCCTCGACGAAGCCGCGCGCGGTGATCTCCGGGCCGGCGATGACCTTTCCGGTCATCGAGTCGACCACGACGATCACCGAGATGAAGCCCTCGTCGCGCAGGATCCGGCGGTCCTTGAGCAGGGTCTCGTCGGCCTCGCCGACCGACGCGCCGTCGACGTAGACGTAGCCGCACGGCACCGCGCCGGCGATCGCCGCTCTGCCGCCAACGAGGTCGACGACCACGCCGTCCTCGGCGACGACCACCCGGTTGCGCGGCACCCCGGTGAGGACGGCGAGCTCGGCGTTGGCCACGAGGTGGCGCCACTCGCCGTGCACCGGCATCACGTTCTTCGGCTGCACGATGTTGTAGCAGTAGATGAGCTCGCCGGCGCTCGCGTGCCCCGACACGTGCACCTTGGCGTTCCCCTTGTGCACGACGTTGGCACCCAGGCGCATCAGGCCGTTGATGACGCGGTAGACGGCGTTCTCGTTGCCCGGGATCAGCGAGCTCGCGAGCAGCACCGTGTCGCCGGGGCCGACCTCGATGCGGTGGTCGCGGTTGGCCATCCGCGACAGCGCGGCCATCGGCTCGCCCTGGCTGCCGGTACAGACCAGCACGACCTGGTCGTCGGCCAGCTCGTCGAGCTTCTTGACGTCGACGAGCACGCCGTCGGGCACGTGCAGGTAGCCCAGGTCGGCGGCGATGCCCATGTTGCGTACCATCGAGCGCCCCACCATGGCGACCTTGCGGCCGGCCTTCTCCGCGGCATCGAGCACCTGCTGCACCCGGTGCACGTGCGAGGAGAAGCAGGCGACGATGATCCGGCGCTCGGCGTGCCGGAACACCTTGTCGATGGCCGAGGAGATGTCGCGCTCGGGCGTGGTGAAGCCGGGCACCTCGGCGTTGGTGGAGTCGGTGAGGAACAGGTCGACCCCCTCCTCCCCCAGCCTGGCGAAGGCGCGCAGGTCGGTGAGCCGGCCGTCGAGCGGCAGCTGGTCCATCTTGAAGTCGCCGGTGTGCAGCAGGGTGCCGCCCGAGGTGCGCACCGCGACGGCCAGGGCGTCGGGGATCGAGTGGTTGACGGCCACGAACTCGCAGTCGAAGACGCCGAGGCGCTCGCGGTCGCCCTCGCGCACCCCGAGCGTGAGGGGCGTGATCCGGTGCTCCTTCAGCTTGGCCTCGACCAGCGCCAGGGTGAGGGTCGAGCCGACGAGCGGGAGGTCGGGCTTGAGGCGCAGCAGGTAGGGCACGGCGCCGATGTGGTCCTCGTGCCCATGGGTGAGGATCACGGCCTGCACGTCGTCGAGCCGGTCCTCGAGGTAGTCGAAGTCAGGCAGGATCAGGTCGATGCCGGGGTGGTGGTCGTCGGGGAAGAGCACGCCGCAGTCGATGACCAGCAGCTGGCCGCGGTGCTCGACCACGGTCATGTTGCGGCCGATCTCACCCAGGCCACCCAGCGCGACGACGCGCACCCCGCCGTCGGCGAGGGGACCGGGAAGCTCGAGCTCGGGGTGGGGGTGGCTCATCGGGTGGGGAGCGTCGCGAGGGCGGCCCGCAGCAGCTCGAGGTGCTCCGGCGGCGACTCGACCAGGGGCAGCCGCACGGCGGCCGACTCGATGACGCCGAGCTCGACCAGGGCCGCCTTGGCCATGATCGCCCCCTGCGAGGTCGACATGATCGCGTCGACGACCGGGATGAGCGAGGTGTGGATGGCGCGCGCCTGGGCGAGGTCTCCCCGGTCGACCGCCGCGACCATCGCGGCGTACTGCTCGCCCGCGACATGGCCGACCACCGAGACCACGCCGGTGGCGCCCAGGGCGAGCAGCGGCAGGTTGAGGGCGTCCTCGCCGCTGAACCACAGCAGGTCGGTGGCGGCCTTGACGTGCGTTGACGCCCACAGGTCACCCTTGGCGTCCTTGACCGCGACGATGTTCGGGTGCTCCGCGAGGGTGACCAGAGTGTCGGTGGTGAACGGGATGCCGGTGCGCGCGGGGATGTCGTACAGCATCACCGGGAGGTCGGTGGTGTCGGCCACGGCCCGGCAGTGCGCGATGAGGCCGGCCTGGGTCGGCTTGTTGTAGTAGGGCGACACCAGGAGGAGGGCGTCGGCACCGGCATCCGCCGCCAGGCCGGCCATCTGCACCGCGTGGCGGGTGTCGTTGGACCCGACCCCGGCGACGACCTTGGCACGGTCGCCGGCGCGCTGCTTGACGCGGCGCACCATCTCGATGCTCTCGTCGCTGCTCAGGGTGCTGGACTCGCCGGTGGTGCCGTTGACGACGAGGCCGTCGTGGCCGGTGGCCAGGAAGTGGTCGACCAGCGAGTCGGTGCCCTTGTCGTCGATCTCGCCCCCGGGCGACATCGGGGTCACCATCGCGGTGAGGACACGGCCGAAGGGAGAGCTCGTCATGCGGCAAGGGTAGTGCCGTCACGGCGCGCCCCGTCGCGACCGGCCGGCCGCGTCGTGCGCGGGTAGGCTCCGGTCGTGCGCCAGTACCTCGACCTGCTCGACCACGTCATGACCACCGGTGTCGACAAGTCCGACCGCACCGGCACCGGCACCCGCAGCGTGTTCGGCTACCAGATGCGCTTCGACCTCACTCAGGGCTTCCCGGTGGTCACCACCAAGAAGCTGCACCTGCGCTCGGTCATCGGCGAGCTGCTGTGGTTCCTGCGCGGCGACACCAACGTGCGCTGGCTGCAGGAACGCGGCATCTCGATCTGGGACGAGTGGGCCGACGACCTCGGCGACCTCGGGCCGGTCTACGGCCACCAGTGGCGGTCATGGCCGACGCCCGACGGCCGCGAGGTCGACCAGGTCGCCAAGGTCATCGAGTCGATCCGCACCAACCCCGACTCGCGACGGCACATCGTCTCGGCGTGGAACGTCGCCGACGTCGACGACATGGCGCTCCCGCCGTGCCACACCATGTTCCAGTTCTACGTGCGGCCCGCAGCCGACGGCGGAGCGGCGTTCCTCGACTGCCAGCTCTACCAGCGCTCGGCCGACATCTTCCTCGGGGTGCCTTTCAACATCGCCTCCTACGCGCTGCTCACGATGATGGTCGCGCAGCTCACCGACCTGCGCCCCGGCCACTTCGTGCACACCCTCGGCGACGCCCACCTCTACTCCAACCACGTCGAGCAGGCGACCCTGCAGCTGTCCCGGACGCCCTACCCGCTGCCGACGATGCGCATCACACCGCGGCCCGGCATCGACGACTACGACCTCGAGGACTTCGAGCTGGTCGGCTACCAGTCGCACCCCTCCATCAAGGCCCCGATCGCGGTCTGAGGAGCTGTCGATGACCCGGATCACCCTCATCGCCGCCGTCGCCCGCAACGGCGTCATCGGGGTCGGCGGCGGGATGCCGTGGCACCTGCCCGACGAGCTCGCCCACTTCAAGGCGACGACCATGGGGCACGCGCTCGTGATGGGGCGCACGACCTTCGAGTCGATCGGGCGGGCGCTACCGGGCCGGCGCACCATCGTCGTGACGCGCAACCCGTCGTGGCACCACCCCGCCGTCGAGACGGCGCACTCGTTCCCGGATGCTGTGTCGCTGGCCGGGCCGGCCGACGAGGTGTTCGTCGCGGGCGGTGCCCAGATCTACGCCGAGGCCCTGCCCTACGCGCAGCGCCTGCTGATCACCGAGGTCCACGCCGAGCCCGAGGGTGACACCTGGTTCCCGCGCTGGCCGCAGGACGAGTGGCGCGAGGAGCTGCGTGAGCCGCACGACGGCTGGTCGCGGGTGGTCTACGAGCGGGTGAGCTAGCGGGCGGGCACCTCGCCCACGGCGATCGCCGGCTGCACGAGGCTGCCCAGCCAGACCCGGCCCTCGTGCTCGCGCACCCCGGTGGCGAGGTGCCACCGGGTCGCGTCGAAGTCGAGGTCGTGCACCGCGCGGCCGACCGAGTCGAAGGCCATCACCCGGGCGGTCTGCTTGGGCTTCGGCTTCAGGCGCTCGGGCAGCCGGCGCACCATCCCGCGCACCGCCCGCGGGCTCTTCTGGAGCAGGCTCAGCGCCTTGTCGGTGGGCGATGCCACCGTCACCCAGACCAGGCCGTCGCTGCCGAGGGCGATGTTGTCGGGGTGGCCGGGCAGGTCGTCGACCCACACGGTGGTCGCACCGGCCGTGCCGTCGGCTTTCAGGTGCACCCGGCGGATGGTACGCGTTCCGGTCTCGGCGACCAGCACGGCATCCGCCTCGCTGGTGAGGGCGACGCCGTTGGCGAAGCACAGCTGGTCGAGCACCGTGGTGACCTGGCCGTCGGGGGTGCGGCGGAACAGCCGGCCCGTGCAGGTGTGCTCGATGAGGTCGCTCTTCCACTCCTCGACCCGCCAGACCCGGCTGGAGTCGGAGAACCAGATCGTGCCGTCGGCGGTGACGGCGGCGTTGTTGCAGAACAGGAGTCGTTCGCCGTCGACCTCGGTGACGAGGGTCTCGAGGTCGCCGCTGGCGGGGTCGAGGGCGAGCAGGCCGCGGTGCGCGTCGCAGACGAGGATGCGGCCATCGGGCAGGTTCTCGAGGCCGAGCGGGCGGCCACCGGTGGCGGTGACCGTGGTGGTGTCGCCCGTGGCGGGGTCGTGCACGTGGATGGCGCCGTCGGCGGTGCCGGTCCAGACCCGGCCGTCGGGGGCGACGAGCACGTCCTCGGCTCCGGGGCCGGGTATCGCGATGACGGTGAGCGGCAGGGTCATGGGCTCACCGTAGGGGTGGCGTGCGTCCGGGGAGGGGCGGACGCGCGGTTCGGACACGGCGCTTGGGATGTGGCGTGGCCGGCTCCGTGACCCGGTCGCCTTCCGCGCCGCGCCTCCCACGACCGCCCTTCTGAGCCCCGTTCAAGACAAGGGTGGGAGTTATCGGTGCTCCCACCCCGATAAGTCTCCCCGCTGTCCGCGGTCAGGAAATCGGGTGTCCGGCAACGGCATCCCCTGTGGATAACTCTTGGATCCGTACGGGTGTTCGGATATGATGAGGTATGTCGACCAGCCAGCTCCGCCAGCGCATCGCCGCGCTGCGCGCCGAGGCGTCCGCGATCGGGGACGAGCTGGCCGGGCAGGCACCGCGGATGGAGTCCGCTGAGCTGTTCGAGATCAGTGGTGAGCTGCAAGGCGCCGTCAACGCGGCAGAAGGGGCGCAGCTGGTCGCGATCGCGCACGCCTCCTCGTTGGAGATCCGGCTGACCGAGCGCGGCCCGGTCGACGTGCAGCACGACGTCGGGTTCGTCGACGCGATGGCGTCCTCGGAAGTGTCCCTGGCCACCGGGGTCGGGCAGTGGGCCGCCGCCCGCAAGGTCGGCCTCGCCGCACAGCTGGCCTCCCGCTTCCCGCGGCTGCTGGCCCTGGTGCTCGCCGGCGACCTGGCACCGGTCAACGCCGGCAAGGTCATCACCGCCTGCGACGGCCTGGACGAGCCCGCCTGCGCCGCCGTCGACGCCGTGCTCGAACCCCGCCTGGCCGGGATGGACCCCGCCCGCATCACCACCGTGGCCCGGCGGGTCGCCACCCGCATCGCCGCCGACCAGGTCACCGCCGCCCAGACCACCAACCGCAAGGACCGCCTCGTACAGGTCACCCCCGGCCCCGACGGCAGCACCGACTGGTGGGCCCGCCTACCAGCCGCCCGCTCCGCCGCCGCCTGGGCCGCCATCCGCGACCTCGGCGACCAGTACGCCCGCAAAGACCCCGACCTCACCCTCGACCAAGCCCGCGCCGACGCCCTGATCGACCTCCTCCTGACCAACGTCACCGTCAACGCCACGGTCACCCTCGGCATCCCCATCCTCACCGGCCCCGACGCCGAGACCGCCCGCACCAATGCCATCGACGAACACGCCGCCGACAACCCGCCCACCGATACCGCCGAGCAGAGCCAGACACCCGCTGACGAACATGCAGACGCAGCAGTCGCCCAGCAGGCCATGGCAGCCACCACGCACGGCCCGGACGGTGCAGGCGCAGACACCTGCGACCCCGGGTGGGTGCGGCCGCCGTTCGCCACCGGCGGCCTCGGCGCCGGCGGGAACTTCTCCCTGTCCGCCGCCCTGATCTCCGGGTGCGAGATCCCCGGCATCGGCTGGGTCGACGCCGCAACCGTCGAAACCCTGCTCAGCGTCGTGCCCACCGACATCGGCCGCGCCCTGCTCGACGCCAGAACCGGCACCCTCATCGAATCAGTCAGCAACGCCTACCGACCACCCAAGAACCTCACCGACTTCGTCACCACCAGAGACGGCACCTGCCGCATGTGGGGCTGCACCCGCCCCGCCCGACGCTGCGACATCGACCACGCCCGACCCTGGCCCACCGGACCCACCACCCCGGCCAACCTCGGCGGACTCTGCCGCCGACACCACCGCCTCAAACAACAACGCCGCTGGACCTACCACCTCCACCCAGACGGCACCGCCACCTGGACCTCACCCACCGGCACCAAACGCATCACCCAACCCGACCACGCAGCCCTACCCCCACCAAAGACCACGCCGAAGCCCCCCGCGTCAGTGCTCGTCGACCACGGGCCGCCACCCTTCTGAGACGAAGTGTTCAAGTGCCACGGCGTCAGGTGCACGTCGTCAGGTGCCACGGTGTCTGGCGTCAGGTTCGCCCTCACCGACGGTGACGTGGGCCGTGGCCGCGCTCAGACCGCCGGCTCGCCGGTGATCATGCTCCGCCGCAGGGCGGCACGATCCTCGGACAGAGCATCGGCGAGGGTGGCCGCCTGCTCCTCACCGATCCCGTGCTGCCGCATCACCGCGACGACGGCCTCCCGGTCCTGCGACGGACCAGCGGTGCTCAGGGTCGACCGCCCCGCCAGCGCGCCCTCGAACCACGCGTGCACGCCGAGCCACACCAACGCGTTGCCCGTGCCGTCCGATGCGGCGAGGACGCTCGACCGCCGAACCAGGTAAGCAAGCATCGGGTTCTCCGGGGTCGGCCAGGGGAACTCCGGCTGGGCGTTGCTGCGCAGCCTCAGCACATCCGCCGGCTCGCCGAGGACGTACGTCTGCAGAGCAGCGATCTCGTGCTCGTCCATCTCGGACAGGATCGCCTCGGCCGCGGCTGCTTCCTGGTCGTCCATCAGCTGTCTCCTTCGCTCTCTGGGAATCCGCGAAGCAGACCGGGGCCCGTCGTCGGGGGCGGCCCATCGTCGCGACCTACTGGCGACGATAGGCCGCCCCTGCTCAGGCGGTGACGGCGGCCTTGACCGCGTCGATCATCGCCTGCTCGCGGTCGCTCACCCGCACGGCGTGGAAGCCCATGAAGCCACCGTCCTTGGCGGCATCCGCGGCAGCCTGGGCCGCGGCCACCAGCCAGGTGCCGAACGCCGCGAGCTCCTCGGGCGAGGCCTTGGCCGCGACGATCGCCACCACGCCACGCAGCTCCTCGAGCACGCCCTCACCGGGGTTGGGCCCCTCGGGCTTGAACCCCTTGACCGGGTTCTCGCGCTGCTGTGCCATCTGCTGGATGTCGAGCGCCACCTCCGAGAGCAGCTGCTCGCGTGACGGCGGGTTGGTGGCGCTCTTCAGGGTCGCCATCGACTCCTTGGCGGCCTCGATCGGGCCACCCGGGTCGGCCAGCGACACCGCGAGCCCGGCCACCAGCGGCGCCCGCCGGACCCGGTTCCACTCCTCGTCGGTGAAGTCGGACTTCGTCGTCACGAGGCGTCCTGGAAGTGCACCTCGAGCGTGATCGGCACGGCGGACAGAGCCTGGCTCACCGGGCAGCCGACCTTGGCGGCCTGGGCGGCCTCCTCGAACTGCTCGGCGCTGATACCGGGCACCGCACCGACGACCTTGAGGGCGATGCCGGTGATGCCGGTGCCGGGCTGGAAGGTGACGTCGGCGGTGGTGTCGATCGTGGTCGGCGGGGTGCCGGCCTGGGCGAGCCCGTGCGACAGCGCCATCGAGTAGCAGGTGGAGTGGGCGGCCGCGATGAGCTCCTCGGGGCTGGTCTTGCCGTTGGCCGCTTCGGCGCGCGAGGGCCAGGACACGTCGTACGTGCCGATGCCGCTCGAGTCGAGCGACACCTGGCCGGCGCCCTCCATGAGGGAGCCCTCCCAGTGGGCGGAAGCGGTGCGAGTGGTCGCCATCAGTTGTTCTCCTCGTGTCAGGGTTCGTGCCCGGTGGTGCCGAGTGTGCCGCCCAGCCTTGTCGTCCCGGGCGATCATGACAACCCGGTGCCGAAGGTCGGGCATCGACGCCGGGGACCCGGCCTGGCATCCGGGCACCCGCTCGGTACTGTCGTGGGGTGCCCATCCACCTCGAGGTGACCGACCGGGTCGCCACCGTCACCATCGACCGCACGCACCGCCGCAACGCGCTGAACCTCGACGCGCTCGAGGACCTCCACCGCGCCGTGCACTCCGCACTGGCCGACGGCGCACGCGCCCTGGTGCTCACCGGCGCCGAGGGCCACTTCTGCGCCGGCGCCGACCTCACCGAGCTCGAGGACGTGTCGTTCACCTCCCGTCTGGCGGAGGTGCTCGAGCACCTCGCCGCCGCCCCAGTGACCACCGTGGCGGCGATCGACGGCTCCTGCATGGGTCTGGGGATGCAGCTCGCCATCGCCTGCGACGTGCGCGTCGTCGCTCCCGCCGCGAAGTTCGCCGTGCCGGTCGCCAAGCTGGGCCTGATGGTCGACCACTGGACCCTCGACCGGGTCGCCCGCACCTGGGGCGAGGGCGCCGCCCGCCTGATGGTGCTCACCGCCACGGTGCTCGACGCCGACGACGCGTGGCGCCTCGGGTTCGCCCAGCAGCGTGGCGACCTCGCGGACGCGCAGGCGCTGGCCGCGCGGGCCGCGGCGCTCGCCCCGCTCAGCCAGCTCGGCTCGAAGGTCGGCTTCGACGCCCACCACGACAACGACGCCGAGGTCGCCCGCTACGAGGCCGCCTTCGCCCGGGCCTGGGCCAGCGACGACCTGGCTGAGGGCCGCCTCGCCTTCACCGAGCGCCGGACGCCAGCCTTCCGGGGGCACTGACGTGGTGCACGAGCACTCCCCCGGGCCGCTCGCCGACGCCAGTGTGCGCCGCGCCCGTCCCAACGACGCCCCCGCGGTGGGGATGGTGCAGGCCACCGTGTTCCGTTCGGCGTATGCCGGCCGGGTGCCCGACGAGGTCCTCTCCCTCTTCGAGCCCGACGCGTTCGCCCGCGGGTGGCGCCAGAGCCTCACGGCCCCGCCCGGAGGCGTGCACCGGCTCCTGGTCGCCTGCGCCGGTGAGCAGGTCGTCGGTCTCGCCGCTATCGGCCCCGCCCAGGACCCGGATGCCGGGCCCGCCGCCGGCGAGGTGACCGTGCTCGCCGTGCACCCCGACGCCCGACGCCAGGGCCACGGCTCGCGCCTGCTCAACGCCGGCGTCGACCTGCTCGCCGAGGCCGGCGCGGAGTCGGTCACCCTGTGGCTGCTCAGCGACGACGAGAGCACCCGCGCGTTCCTCACCGCCTCCGGCTTCGCGCCCGACGGCGCCTACCGCGACCGGGTCGTCTCCCCGGACGGTGACACCCTTCGCGAAGTACGCCTCACCGCGGACATCGGGGAGGACCCGGCGGGGTGAGCGGCGCATCGGGTGAGCAGGGGGGCAACAGCGAAGGTGCAACCGACTCGGCACTGCCTGCCGAGAGGCGCCGCGAGGTCATCCGCCAGGCGTGGAGCGTCGGCATCGCCAGCGGTACCTACGGCATCAGCTTCGGCGCGCTCGCCGTGGCCGCCGGGCTCGACCTCTGGCAGGCGCAGCTGCTCTCGGTGCTGATGTTCACCGGCGGCTCGCAGTTCGCCTTCGTGAGCATCCTCGGCACCGGGGGCCTGGCCGCCGCACCCGCGGCGATCGCCACCGCGTCGATGCTCGGCATCCGCAACGGCCTGTACGGCCTGCAGACCTCGCGCTTCCTCGGCGTCACCGGCATCCGCCGCGTCTTGGCCGCCCAGCTGACCATCGACGAGTCGACGGCCGTCGGCATCGCCCAGCCCGAGCTGCGGGCCCAGCGCCTGGGCTTCTGGCAGACCGGCCTGGCCGTCTTCGTGCTCTGGAACCTGTCCACCCTCGGCGGCGCGCTGCTGGGCAACGCCTTCGGAGACCCGCGCACGCTCGGTCTGGATGCCGCCGCCGCCGCCGCGTTCGTCGCCCTCCTGTGGCCGCGCCTGCGCAGTCGCGACGCCACGGCCACCGCAGTGCTCGCCATGTTCATCGCCCTGGTCACCTCGCCGGTCCTGCCGGCCGGGGTGCCGGTGATCCTGGCGGCCGTCGCGGCGCTCGTGGTCGGGCTGCGCCGACCCGGCCGGCACGAGGGCCCGCTCGAGGGCGCCGACGGCACCCTGCCCGGGTCGGACCCGACACCATGACGCTCTGGGTCGCCGTCGTCGTCGCCTCCGTGGCCTCGCTGCTCATCAAGCTGGCGGGCTACCTCGTGCCCGAGACCCTGCTCGAGGGCGAGCGCACCTCACGGGTCACCACCCTGCTGCCGGTCGCCCTGCTCGCGGCGCTCGTCGTGGTGCAGACGGTCGTCGGGCCGGGTGGCTCGATCGTGCTCGACGCCCGCATCGTCGCCGTCGGTGTGGCCGTGGTGCTGCTCCTGCTGCGCGCCAACTTCCTGGTCATCGTGCTCGCCGCCGGCGCCACGGCTGCCCTGCTGCGGGCGATCGGCTGGGGCTGAGCCGCGGCCCTACGCCTGGAGCGCCGCGCGGTAGCGGGCCAGCACGAGGTCGACGACGAGCGGGTGTGGCGCGATCGGCCCGGTCACCACGTCAGCGCCCGAGTCCTCGAGCCGGCGCTGGAAGAACCCGGGCGCCAGCAGGTACGACGCGACCGACACCGGCGCACCCGGCGCCGCAGCACGGGCCGTCGCCACCGCGTCGGCCACCGTCGGCACCGGACCCGCGGCGAACCCGAGCTGAACCGGTGCGCCCCAGCGCTGTTCGAGCCGGGCGGCCATGTCGGCGCTGTCGGCCTGGGCGCGGGAGTCACTCGACCCCGCCGCCGCCAGCACGACCACGCTCCCGCGGGGCGCCCCGGCGGCCGCCAACCGCTCCACGAGCACGTCGACGAGCAGGTCGTCGGGGCCGAGCGCTCCGGTGGCGCGCACGTCCGGCCGGCCGGCGACGGCCGCGGCGATGTCGACGTGCACGTGGTAGCCGGCCGCCAGTAGCAGGGGAACCACCACGCCCGCCGCAGCATCCCCGCCTGCCCGCGGCAGCGCGGCGACGACCTCGGCGACCTCCGGCCCGTGCACGTCGACGTAGGCCTCGAGCACCTCGACCTCGGGCAGCCGCTCGGCCACGGCCGCCAGCACCGCCCGCACGGTCTCGCGCCCGAGCGGGTCACGGGTCCCGTGGGCGCACACCACCAACGCCGGCGGGCGCCGCTCAGCCACCGCCGGCCTCCGTGGCACAGGCCGGGTCGTCGATGAAGCCCGGCGCGGCCACCGCTCCGACCACCACGACGGCAGGCGACCGCACACCGACCGCGAGCGCCGCCTCGGCGGCGCTCGACAGCGTGGCGTGGGTGACCCGCTCCCCCGGCGTCGTGCCCCGTTCCACGATGGCTACCGGCAGTTGTGGCTCCACGCCGGCCGCAACGGCCGCCGCGCAGATCTCGGCCAGCGTCGCCACGGCCATCAGCAGCACCAGGGTCGCGCCCTCGGCCAGCGCGGCGATCGCCGCGGGCTCGGGGCCGGCATGGCCGGACGAGACGTGCACCGACGACGCGACCCCGCGCTGGGTCAGCGGGATGCCGGCCAGCACCGGCACCGCAAGCGCCGAGCTGATGCCGGGCACCACCTCGACGTCGACGCCCGCCGCGCGGCAGGCATGCACCTCCTCGCCCCCGCGCCCGTAGACGAACGGGTCACCACCCTTGAGCCGCACCACGACCTGGCCGCGGCGGGCCCGCTCGACCAGCAGCTCGTCGATCTCGGCCTGCGGCACCGGGTGCCGTGTGGCGGTCTTGCCGACGTGCACGACCTCGACGTCGTCGGGCAGCCGCTCGAGCAGGCCCGTGGTGCCGAGCCGGTCAGCGACGACGACGTCGGCGGTGGCCAGCGCCGCCAACCCGGCCGCGGTCACCAGCCCCGGGTCGCCCGGTCCCCCGCCGACGACCACCACGCGGCCGCGATGCCCGCGCCGGTGGCGCAGGTCGACGTGCCCCGTCGACAGGTGCAGCGCCAGCCCGTCGCGCACGGCGGCCACCCGCCCCGGGTCGGGGTCGGCATCCGACACCACCCCGACGACGAGGCCGTCGTGCCGGGTCGTGGCCACGCTGCGCGCCGTTCCGGCCCCGCCCCGGATGCACCACGTGCGGCGCTGTTCGCACCAACGGGCCAGCGCGGCATCCACCTCGGGGTTCGCGGTCGCGGCCACCACGAGCCAGGCGGCCTCCACGTCGGGCTCGGTCACCGCTCGTTCCACGAGCTCCACCCGCCCGGCGGGAGGTGAGTGCGCGAGTGCGCGCGCGGCATCCGACGGGAAGGGGTCGACGAGCAGCACGCGGGCACCCTCGGCGGCGAGGCCGTGCGCCCGCCTGGTGCCGACTGCACCGGCCCCCGCAACGACGACCCGCCGCCCGACGAGGTCGAGCCCGACCAGGGTGGTCACGGCGGGGTCAGTTGCCCAGGCCGAGGTAGTGCTCGAGCCCCACCGTGACCCCGGGGTGGCCGGGGACCGCGCGGACCCCGGCCAGCACCCCGGGCATGAACGACACCCGGTCGAAGGAGTCGTGCCGGATGGTGAGCATCTCGCCGGTGTTGCCGAGCAGTACCTCCTGGTGCGCCACGAGCCCGCGCAGCCGCACCGAGTGCACCGGGATGCCGTGCACGCGCGCCCCGCGCGCGCCGTCGGGGTCGGAGGTGGTCGCGTCGGGCACCGGCGTGAGGCCGGCCTCCTCGCGTGCGGCGCCGATCAGCTCGGCGGTGCGGGCGGCGGTGCCCGAGGGGGCGTCGACCTTGTCGGGGTGGTGCAGCTCGACGACCTCGACCGACTCGTAGAACCGGGCGGCCTGGGTAGCGAAGGCCATCATCAGCACCGCACCGAGCGCGAAGTTCGGTGCGATCAGCACGCCGACCCCGGGGTGGGCGGCGGCCTGGTCGCGCAGGCTCGCGAGCCGCTCCTCGGACCACCCGGTGGTGCCCACCACCACGTGCACTCCCTGCTCGAGGCAGTGGGCGACGTTGGTCGGCGAGGCGTCGGGCACCGAGAACTCGACGACGACGTCGGCGCCGCCCAGGTCGCCGAGCTCGTCGCCGACGTCGAAGCGCCCGACCAGCTCGAGGTCGTCGGCCTCCTCGACTGCGTGGCACACGGTCGCGCCCATCCGGCCCCCGGCCCCGATCACAGCCACCCTCGTCGCGCTCATGGCTGAACTGTAGTCAGGCGGTGCGACCCGCCGGTTCGTTCACCTTCCGTTCATGTTGGGCGCAAGTTCGGGTACCCTTAGGTGAACAACAGGTGAACGACCCCGAGAGGAGGGGCCATGAAGAAGGTCACCAAGACCACGAACAGCAACGGCCTGGCCATGCGCTGGGTCCCCGTCACCAGCGACGACGGGCACGTGCGCATGGAGATGCGCTGGACCGCCCCGCCCACGGTGCGCAAGCGCACCGCAGCCTGACCCGCCGGAACCGAAACGGCCCGCACCCCCGAGGGGATGCGGGCCGTCGTCGTTGCTGCGGGTGTCGCTCAGGCGTCGGTGGACGCGCCCTCGGACGGCGAACGGTCGCCGCGACCGCGGTTGCCGCCACGGCGGCGGTTGCGCGGGCGACGCTCGCCACGCTCCTCGCGCTCACCGTCAGCGGCGGGGGAGTCGCCCTCGTCGGTGTCGGAGTCGCTGTCGTCGTCCGCCGCCGGAGCAGCAGCGGCGGGAGCTGCGACCGGCGCCGAGTCGGCCGCGGGGGCCTGCTCGTCACCGGACTCGCCCTCGGGCAGCACCGCGGCGAGGCTCAGCTTGCCGCGCGGGTCGATCTCCTTGAGCTCGACCTGCACCTTCTGGCCCACGGCGAGCACGTCGTCGACGTTGTCGATCCGCTTGCCACCGACGAGCTTGCGCACCTCGGAGATGTGCAGCAGGCCGTCCTTGCCCGGCAGGAGCGAGATGAACGCACCGAAGGTGGTCGTCTTGACGACGGTCCCGAGGAAGCGCTCGCCGATCTCCGGCATCTGCGGGTTGGCGATGGCGTTGACCATTGCCCGGGCCGCCTCGGCCGACGGGCCGTCGGTCGCACCGATGTAGACCGTGCCGTCGTCCTCGATCGAGATCTGGGCGCCGGTCTCGTCCTGGATCTGGTTGATCATCTTGCCCTTCGGGCCGATGACCTCGCCGATCTTGTCGACCGGGACCTGCACCGAGATGACGCGAGGAGCGTAGGGGCTCATCTCGTCGGGTGCGTCGATGGCCTCGTTCATGACGTCGAGGATGTGCAGGCGCGCGTCGCGGGCCTGGGTCAGCGCGCCGGCCAGCACGTCGGCGGGGATGCCGTCGAGCTTGGTGTCGAGCTGGATGGCCGTGACGAACTCACGGGTACCGGCGACCTTGAAGTCCATGTCGCCGAACGCGTCCTCGGCGCCGAGGATGTCGGTGAGCGCCGCGTACTCGGTGGTGCCGTCGACCTCGGCGGAGATCAGGCCCATCGCGATGCCGGCGACCGGGGCGCGCAGCGGCACACCGGCGTTCAGCATCGACAGGGTGGAGGCGCACACCGAGCCCATGGACGTCGAGCCGTTGGAGCCGAGAGCCTCGGACACCTGGCGGATCGCGTAGGGGAACTCCTCGCGGGTCGGGAGCACCGGCATCAGGGCGCGCTCGGCGAGCGCACCGTGGCCGATCTCGCGACGCTTCGGCGAACCCACGCGGCCGGTCTCACCGGTCGAGTAGGGCGGGAAGTTGTAGTTGTGCATGTAGCGCTTGCGGGTGACCGGGCTCAGGGTGTCGAGCTGCTGCTCCATGCGGAGCATGTTCAGCGTCGTCACACCCATGATCTGGGTCTCGCCACGCTCGAAGATCGCCGAGCCGTGCACGCGCGGGAGCACCTCGACCTCGGCGCTGAGCGCGCGGATGTCGGCGAGGCCACGGCCGTCGATGCGGACCTTGTCCTTGAGGATGCGCTGGCGGATGAGCTTCTTCTGCACCGCGCGGTAGGCGGCCGACAGCTCCTTGTCGCGACCCTCGAACTGCTCGGCGAGCGAGTCCTTCATCGAGGCCTTGATCTCGTCGAGCCGGTCCTCGCGCTCGGTCTTCCCCGCGATCTGCAGCGCGGCAGCCAGGTCGGATGCCGTCGCGGCCTCGACCGCGGCGTAGGCGTCGTCCTCGTAGTCGAGGAAGATCGGGAACTCCTGCACCGGCTTCGCGGCCGTGGCGGCGAGCTCGGACTGGGCCTCGCAGAGCACCTTGATGAACTTCTTGGCGGCCTCGAGGCCCTGGGCGACGACCTCCTCGGTGGGAGCCGTCTTGCCCTGGGTCTTGACGAGGTCCCAGGTCTGCTCGGTGGACTCGGCCTCGACCATCATGATCGCGACGTCGTCACCGGCGATGCGGCCCGCGACGACCATGTCGAAGGTCGAGCGCTCGATGTCGCTGAAGTTGGGGAACGCGACCCACTGGTCGTCGATCAGACTCACCCGCACGCCGCCGATCGGGCCGGAGAACGGCAGACCGGAGATCTGGGTGGAGGCGCTGGCCGCGTTGATGGCGAGCACGTCGTACTGGTGGTCGGGGTTGAGCGCGAGCACCGTGATGACGACCTGGACCTCGTTGCGCAGTCCCTTGGTGAAGGTCGGGCGCAGCGGGCGGTCGATGAGGCGGCAGGTGAGGATCGCGTCGGTGGAGGGACGGCCCTCACGGCGGAAGAACGAGCCGGGGATCTTGCCCGCGGCGTACATCCGCTCCTCGACGTCGACGGTCAGGGGGAAGAAGTCGAACCCCTCGCGCGGGTGCTTCCCGGCGGTGGTGGTGGACAGGAGCATGGTGTCCTCGTCCAGGTAGGCCGCGACGGAGCCGCCGGCCTGCTTCGCGAGCCGGCCGGTCTCGAACCGGACGGTGCGGGTACCGAAGCGGCCGTTGTCGATGACGGCTTCGGCGGAAGTGATCTCAGGACCCTCCATGGGTCCTCCTTTTCTCTTGTACGAAAGCCCTCGTGCATCGTCGTTGTGCACGGGCTTGTCCAACAGGCGGGGTGCCACGAACGGCATCCGCCTCTCACGCGAAAAGGGCGGCCCTCACGGTGGACGTGAGGACCGCCCCTCGCGGAAGTCCTTATCGGCGCAGGCCGAGGCGCTTGATCAGCGAGCGGTAGCGCTCGACATCGATTCTCTCCAGGTAACGCAGGAGGCGGCGGCGCTGGCCGACCAGCAGCAGCAGGCCACGCCGGCTGTGGTGGTCGTGCTTGTGCTGGCGCGAGTGCTCGGTGAGGTCCTTGATGCGCTGGGTGAGCATCGCGATCTGCACCTCGGGGGAGCCGGTGTCGCCCTCGGTGGTGGCGTACTCGGTCATGATCTGCTTCTTGACGTCAGTGCTCAGAGGCATGGGGCGACGACTCTCTTCCTGTGGTTTCGCTGCGCGGCGCCCTCGGGCTGGTTCACCGGGGCTCTCTGGATCCGCGGCCGGTTCTCACGGCAGTGCTCAAGGTTACCAGCGGTGCCAGAACCCCCCTAATCGGATGCCGGCTGCCCACCTCGGGCGAGGAGCGTGCGGCACCAGAGGTCGAGCACCATCGCCGCGTAGTCGCCCGGACCGCGGCCCCCACTGGTGGCCAGGCGGTAGAACGCTGCGCTGTTGGTCGTCCACAGCAGGTGGGCGACCTGGTCGTCGGTGAGGTCTGAGCGCACCTCCCCCGTGGCCCGCAGCTCGGTGGAGAAACGTCGCATGCTGGCGGCCCGCCGCTCGTCGAGCGCCTCCACCACGGCCCGGCAGGCCGGGTCGCGCTCGGCCGCGACGTGCAGCGCCTCTGCGAGCGGCACGACCGAGGGGAAGCGCTCGGCCAGCGCCGCGGCATACGTCTCGAGCTTCGCGCGAGCACCCTGCGCCGCCCTGATCGCCGCCACGTAGTCGCGGCCCTCTGAGGTCACCGGCTCGTCGCCCCCACCAAGCGCCATGTCATGCACCGCCAGCAGCAGCTCGGGCTTGCGCCCGACGCTGGTGTAGACGGTGTCGACCGACACCCCGGCCAACCGGGCGACGTCGGCCACCGTCACGGCGGCGTACCCCGTGGTGGTGAACAGCTCACGGGCGGCGGCGAGCACGGCGCGGCGGGTGGCGGCCGCCTGCTCGGCCCGAGCGGGCGAGCGGTAGGCGCGGGTCTTGACCTGGTCGGGCACGGCACCTACGGTAGCAATATTCGTCCGAATCTTCTTCGGACCAATTGGGTGGAGGCTCGCCATGAGCGGTCAGGTCGTCGTGCACCACGCCGGAGCGGGCCCGGGAACCTGGGCGATGGGCTCGCTCTTCGAGCACCTGGCGGGGGCCGCCGACACGGGCGGCGCCTACGGCGTGTCGCTCGTCATCCAGCCGCCCGGCATCGCGACTCCGCTGCACCGGCACACCCGGGAGGCCGAGGCGTTCTTCGTCATCGAGGGGCAGCTCGAGTACCGCGCCGGCGACGAGACCTTCGAGCTGACCGGCGGCAGCTTCATCCACCTGCCCCTCGGCGTGCCGCACGCGTTCCGCATCCGCGGTGACTCCCCCGCACGCATCCTGGCGATCACCGCACCCGGCGGGTTGCTCGACCTCTACGACGAGGTGGGGGTGCCGGCCGCCGCCATGCGGATGCCGGCAGAGGGCGAGGGACGCTCCATGCCCGAGGAGATCGCCCGCTGGAACGAGGTGGGCCCGCGCTACGGACTCGAGGTGGTCGGGCCACCCATCCCCGTCGGGTGACCGGCGACGCGTAGAGTTGCGACGCAGGTCACACTCAGCGCAGAGGAGTCGACGAACGTGCGTCAGCGAGGCCCCGGCCCGGCGCCGGCACCCGCCCCGGCGGACCCCGAGCGGGCGGCATCCGTGCGGGGCATCGCCGAGCAGCTGAGCACCCTGCGCGGGCCGCTGCTGCCGATCCTGCACGAGGTCGTGGCCACCCACGGCCACGTCACCGACGACGACGTCCTGGTCGTCGCGGAGGTGCTCAACCTCTCGCGGGCCGACGTGCACGGCGTCGTCACCTTCTACTCCGACCTGCGCCGCACCCCCCCGGCCGCACACCGGGTGGCCCTGTGCCGGGGCGAGGCCTGCCAGTCGCGCGGCGCCGAGGGGCTGTTCGCCGCGGCCGCCGACACGTGGAGCGGCTCGCCCGGGGTCGAGGTGACCGAGGTCTTCTGCCTGGGTCTGTGCGCCATCGGCCCGTCGGGCACCGTCGACGGTGCCCTGCACGCGGCCCTGACGCCCGACCGGCTCGACGCCCTGACCGAACGGTGGGGCCGATGACGACCGTGTGGGTGCCCTGTGATGCCGCCGCCGTGGCGCTCGGCGCCGATGCCGTGGCCGACGCCATCGCCGCGGCCGGAATCACGGTGCGCCGCAACGGCTCTCGCGGGATGCTGTGGCTCGAGCCGCTCGTCGAGGTCGAAACCGGGAGCGGCCGGGTGGGTTACGCCAACCTCACCGAGGCCGAGGTGGGCCCGCTCCTCGACGGTGCGCTCGACGACACCGACCGCTGCATCGGCGTCGTCGACGAGCACGAGTGGCTCGCCCGCCAGCACCGCGTGTCGTTCGCCCGGGTGGGGGTCATCGAGCCCACCGACCTCGCCGCCTACCGCGACCTCGGCGGCCTCGCCGGGCTCCAGCGCGCGCTGACCCTCTCGCCGGAGGACGTCGTGGCCGAGGTCACGGCCTCCGGCCTGCGCGGCCGCGGGGGCGCCGGGTTCCCCGCCGGCATCAAGTGGGAGACGGTGCGCACCGCCACCGCCGACGTGAAGTTCGTCTGCTGCAACGCCGACGAGGGCGACAGCGGCACCTTCGCCGACCGGATGCTCATCGAGGGCGACCCCTTCACCCTCGTCGAGGGGATGACGATCGCGGCCCTCGCGGTCGGCGCCACCGAGGGCTACGTCTACCTGCGCAGCGAGTACCCCCACGCCGTGCGCACACTGCGCCGCGCCATCGACATCGCTTACGCCCACGGGGTGCTCGGCGAGTCGGTGCTCGGCAGCGGGCGGCGGTTCGACCTCGACGTGCGGGTCGGCGCCGGCGCCTACATCTGCGGCGAGGAGACCTCGATGCTCGAGTCGCTCGAGGGCAAGCGGGGCGAGGTGCGGGCCAAGCCGCCCATCCCCGCGCTCGAGGGGCTGTTCGGCCGGCCGACGGTGGTCAACAACGTGCTGACCCTCGCGGCGGTGCCGATGGTGCTCGCCGACGGCGGCGAAGCGTACGCCGCTCTGGGAACGGGCCGTTCGCGCGGCACCCAGGTGTTCCAGCTCGCCGGCAACGTCGCCCGCGGCGGCATCGTCGAGGCCGACTTCGGGGTGTCGCTCGGCGAGCTCGTCGAGGGCTTCGGTGGGGGCACGGCATCCGGGCGGCCCGTGAAGGCCGTGCAGGTGGGCGGGCCGCTGGGCGCGTACCTGCCGCCGTCGCACTTCGACCTGCCGATGGACTACGAGGCGTTCGCGGCTGCTGGGGCGATGGTCGGGCACGGCGGCGTGGTCGTGTGGGACGACACGATGGATGCCGGGGCGATGGCGCGCTTCGCGATGGAGTTCTGCGCCAAGGAGTCGTGCGGCAAGTGCACCCCGTGCCGCATCGGGTCGACGCGGGGCGTCGAGGTCATCGACCGCATCCGTGCGGCCTCCGACGACGGGGTCCGGCGCACCCAGCTCGTGCTCCTCGAGGACCTCTGCACCACGATGACCAAGGGCTCGCTGTGCGCCATGGGCGGGCTGACGCCGATGCCCGTGCGAAGCGCGCTCGAACACTTCCCGGAGGACTTCGGCGTGACGCGCGGCGACGGCCGCGATGCTGCACACGGCATCCCCGAGTCGGCGACCGTGACGACGGAAGGTGCCCGGCCATGACGATGATCGACGAACCCACCCTGGAGACTCCTGACCGGGGCACGCCGCCCGTCCTGGGCGAGGCCACGGCGCACGTGACCATCGACGGCATCGCGGTGATGGTGCCGGTGGGCACCTCGGTGATGCGGGCGGCATCCCTGGCCGGGGTCGCCGTTCCCAAGCTGTGCGCCACCGACTCGCTCAAGGCGTTCGGGTCGTGCCGGCTGTGCCTGGTCGAGGTCGAGGGGATGAAGGGCACGCCGGCGTCGTGCACCACGCCCTGCACCGACGGCATGGTCGTGTCGACCCGCACCGAGCAGGTGCAGCAGCTGCGCCGCGGCGTGATGGAGCTCTACCTCAGCGACCACCCGAGCGACTGCGCCGGGTGTGCGCGCGGCAGCTGCGAGATGCAGCGGCTGGCCTCCGACGTGGGGTTGGCCGAGGTGCGCTACGGGCTGGGCGGCGCCTCGCACCTGGCGGAGGAGCCCGACGAGTCCAACCCCTACTTCGCCTACGACCCGGCCGCGTGCATCGTGTGCTCGCGCTGCGTGCGGGCCTGCTCCGAGACCCAGGGCACCTTCGCGCTGACGGTGTCGGGGCGCGGCTTCGACTCGCGGATCACCCCCGGCGGCACCGACTTCCTCAGCTCCGAGTGCGTGTCGTGCGGCGCGTGCGTGCAGGCCTGCCCGACCGACGCCCTCACTGAGAAGTCGGTCGTCTCGCTCGGGATGCCGACCCGCTCGGTGGTCACGACGTGCGCCTACTGCGGGGTCGGCTGCTCGTTCAAGGCCGAGGTGCAGGGCGCTGGCGACGACACCCGGGTGGTGCGGATGGTGCCGTGGAAGGACGGCGGCGCCAACGAGGGGCACTCGTGCGTCAAGGGCCGGTTCGCCTACGGCTACGCCTCCCACCGCGACCGGCAGATGTCGCCGATGGTGCGCGAATCGATCGACGACGAGTGGCGCGAGGTCTCGTGGGAGGAGGCCATCGAGCGGGTCGCCACCGGCTTCCTGGGCCTGCGCGAGAAGTACGGCGTCGGCGCGATCGGCGGCATCTCGTCGTCGCGGTGCACCAACGAGGAGGTCTACGTCGTCCAGAAGATGGTGCGGGCTGCCTTCGGCAACAACAACATCGACACCTGCGCGCGGGTCTGCCACTCCCCCACCGGCTACGGGCTGAACCATGCCTTCGGCACCTCGGCCGGCACCCAGGACTTCGCGTCGGTCGAGCAGGCCGACGTCATGCTCGTCATCGGTGCCAACCCGACCGACGCCCACCCGGTGTTCGCGTCGCGGATGAAGCGGCGGATGCGGGCCGGTGCGAGGGTGATCGTCGCCGACCCGCGGCGCATCGACCTGGTGCGCTCGCCGCACGTGGAGGCGGCCTTCCACCTGCCGGTGCGCCCCGGCACCAACGTCGCGTTCGTCAACGCGATGTGCCACGTCATCGTGACCGAGGGCCTGTGGGACGAGCTGTTCGTCCGCGCCCGCTGCGAGGACGCCGACAGCTACCTCGAGTTCATCGCCCGACCCGAGCACTCGCCCGAGGCGACGGAGCGCGAGACCGGCATCCCGGCATCCGAGCTGCGTTCTGCCGCCAGGCTGTACGCCGCCGGCCCGAACTCTGCCATCTACTACGGCCTCGGTGTCACCGAGCACAGCCAGGGCTCGACGATGGTGATGGGCATGGCCAACCTCGCGATGCTCACCGGCAACCTCGGCCGCGAGGGCGTGGGCGTCAACCCGCTGCGCGGGCAGAACAACGTGCAGGGGTCGTGCGACATGGGCTCGTTCCCGCACGAGCTGCCCGGCTACCGGCACGTGTCGCGGCCCGAGGTGCGCGAGATCTACGAGTCGCTGTGGGGCGTGACGATCCAGGCCGAGCCGGGGCTGCGCATCCCCAACATGTTCGACGCCGCGATCGGCGGGTCGTTCAAGGGGCTCTACGTGCAGGGCGAGGACATCGCGCAGAGCGACCCGAACACCCAGCACGTCGAGGCGGCGCTGCGCTCGATGGAGCTCGTCGTGGTGCACGACCTGTTCCTCAACGAGACCGCGCGGTTCGCCCATGTGTTCCTGCCGGGCGCCTCGTTCCTCGAGAAGGACGGCACGTTCACCAACGCCGAGCGCCGCATCAACCGGGTGCGGCCCGTGATGCAGTCGCGCGTCGGCAAGGACGAGTGGCAGGTCGTGTGCGAGATCGCCACCGCGATGGGCTACCCGATGTCGTATGCCGCGCCGAGCGAGATCATGGACGAGATCGCCGCCACCACACCGACGTTCGCCGGGGTGTCGTTCGCCCGGCTCGACGCCGAGGGCTCGATGCAGTGGCCGGTCACCGTGGCCGCCCCCCACGGCACGCCGACGATGCACGTCGGCTCGTTCGTGCGCGGCCTGGGCCAGCTCACCGCGACGGTCTACGTGCCGACGACCGAGCGGGCCAACCGGCGCTACCCGCTGGTGCTCACCACCGGGCGCATCCTGTCGCAGTACAACGTGGGCGCCCAGACCCGGCGCACGCCCAACTCGACCTGGCACCCCGAGGACGTCCTCGAGATCCACCCGTCCGATGCCGAGCTGCGCGGCATCACCTCCGGCGACGTCGTCGAGCTGTCGTCGCGGGTGGGCGCCACCCGGCTCACCGCCGTGGTCTCCGAACGGATGCCGGCCGGCGTCGTCTACACGACCTTCCACCACCCGGTGACCGGAGCCAACGTGGTGACCACCGAGAACTCCGACTGGGCCACCAACTGCCCTGAGTACAAGGTGACCGCGGTGCAGGTCGAGGTGGTCACCGAGGCGGCCCGAGCCGAGGCGGATGCCGTTGCGGCCCAGTCGGTCCCGCGATGACCGGCGTGGGGGGCCACGGTGCGCCCCCGGTGGTGCGGCTGGGCCACGACCTGGTGCGCAACTTCGAGGCCTTGCCTCCCGAGAAGGCGGCGGTCGAGATCGCCACGCACATCCGCAAGTTCTGGGAGCCGCGGATGCGCCACGAGCTGCTGGCCCACATCCGCTGGGGTGACACGACGCTGCACCCGTTGCTCGTCCGGGCAGCCGAGGACCTCGTCGACGGTGATGTCGACCGCTCGGAGGTCAAGGAACCCTCCGGCGGCTGACCCTCGCGGGCGAGGCATCCCTCACAGGATCGCGCCGACCTCCCGCAGCCACGCTTGACTGGTGCCGGGCGCTGTCGCGCCGGGCGGCAGGCCGCGCATCGGAGGTACGAGCATGGCGGCCATCGAGGTCACCGGTCTGCGCAAGGTCTACGGAGGCGTCGCCGCGGTCGACGGGCTCGACCTGACGGTCGGTGACGGGGAGGTCGTCGCGCTGCTCGGGCCCAACGGGGCGGGCAAGACCACGACGGTCGAGATCCTCGAGGGTTACCGCGCCCGCGACGCCGGGACGGTCTCGGTGCTGGGGCACGATCCGCAGGCCGGCGGCCGGGCCTTCCGCGACCGGATCGGCATCGTGCTGCAGGAGGCGGGATTCGAGGACAACTTCACCCCGCGCGAGCTGATCCGGCTGCACGCCGGCTACTACTCGCACCCCCGCCCGCTGGGCGAGGTCATCACGCTCACCGGCCTCGACGAGAAGGCCGACGCCCGGGTGAGCACGCTGTCCGGGGGCCAGAAGCGGCGCCTGGACCTCGCCCTCGGCATCGTCGGGGACCCCGACCTGCTCTTCCTCGACGAGCCCACGACCGGCTTCGACCCCTCGGCGCGCCGCCGCGCCTGGGACCTCGTCGAGAGCCTGCGCGCCCTCGGCGCGACGATCCTGCTCACGACCCACTACCTCGACGAGGCCGAGCACCTCGCGGACCGGGTCGTCATCATCGACCACGGCCAGGTCGTCGCCTCCGGCACCCCCGAGGAGCTCGCCGCGACCGCCGGAGCGGCCACCGTCATCTCCTTCCGGATGCCGGCCGGCCTGACGGGAGCGGACCTGCCCACCCTGGGTGACGACCGGCGGATCGCCGGCAGCGTCGTCGAGGTGCGGACCCAGACGCCGACGGCCGACGTCGCGACGATCGCGACCTGGGCCATCGAGCGCGGCGTCGAGCTCGACGCCCTGACCCTGGCGCGCCCGAGCCTCGAGGACGTCTACCTCGACCTGGTCGGCGAGCCGGGGCCCGAGACCCAGCCGTCGGTGGACGTCCGATGACCGCGGTGGCGAGCGCACCGCATCCGGCCGCGACCCGGGGCTCGGACCCGCTGCGGCTGTGGCGCCAGACCCGCCACGAGCTCGTCGCCCTGCGCCGCACCCCCATCACGCTCATCCTCAGCATCGGCCTGCCCCTGCTGTTCTTCGTGCTCCTGTCGGCGCTGGTCGGCAACCAGACGGTCTCCGAGGGCGGCGTGCGGATGGTGCAGTTCCTGGCGCCCGGCATGGCCTCGTTCGGGGTCGTCATGGCGACCTTCACCTTCCTCGCCGTGGGCCTGGCGGAGGCTCGCTCGACCGGGGTGGTCAAGCGCCAGTCGGGCACCCCCGCGCCGCGCTGGCTGCTCATCGCGGGACGGGTGGGCGCCGCCCTCCTGCTCGGGCTGGTCTCGACGGGCCTGGTGCTCGGTGCGGGGGTCGCGTTCTACGACCTGCAGGTGCCCAGCCGCTCGATCCTCCCGATCATCGTCACCCTGTTGATCGCCTCGGCCTGCTTCAGCGCGCTGGGGCTCGCGCTGGCGATGGCCCTGCCGTCGATGCAGCTGACCGTCGCAGTGAGCAACGGCATCGTCATCCCGCTGGCGTTCATCTCCGACATGTTCATGATGAGCGGGCGGATGCCGGACTGGCTCGCCATGATCGGCTGGCTGTTCCCGCTCAAGCACCTGACGGCCATCTTCGGTGACGCCCTCAACCCCTACCTGAGCGGGTCCGGGTTCGCGCTCGACCACCTCGCCGTGCTCGCCCTCTGGGGGCTGGCCGGGGCCGTGGTGGCCACCGTTCAGCTGGGCCGGGACCGTGACCGCGACCCCTCCCGCCCGACCGACCAGCGGGCGAGCCAGGCCCGGGCCCGCCGGCGGCTGGCCGACTCCGCGACCCGCCGGACCAGCCACCCGTCGACCGGTGCCCTCGTGCTCGACCAGGTGCGCCACACGCAGTCGGTGCTCTGGCGCAACGCCTCGGCCGTCTTCTTCGCCGTCGCCTTCCCCGTGCTGCTGGTGGCGATCATCCCGGCCGTCAACGGTGGCGGGGACCTGCTGATGGAGGACGGCCAGACCCTCGGCGTCTTCTACGCGGGGGCCATGGCCATCTACGGCGCCGCCGTGACCGCCTACGTCAACATGCCGCAGGGCGTGGCCGAGGCACGCGACCGCGGGGTGCTCAAGCGCACCGGTGGGACACCGCTGCCCGCAGGCACCCTGGTGGCGGGCCGGGTCGTTGGGGCGCTGGCCGTCGCCCTCCTCACCGGGGTGGTGATCGTCGTGCTGACCGCGGTAGCCTTCCGCCCCGCGTGGCCGCCCGGGCTGCCCACTGCCGCACTGGTGCTCACCGTCGCCGCGGTCTGCTTCGCCGTCGTGGGGCTGGCGGTGATGACGTTCGTACACTCGGCGCAGGCGCTCACCGGCGTCACCCTGGGCACGCTGCTTCCGCTGGCCTTCATCTCCGACATCTTCATCGTCGGCGCGAGCTTCCCACCCGTACTGGATGCAGTGTCGTGGGTCTTCCCGCTGCGCCACGCGTCCGCCGCGATGAGCGAGGCCCTCGCCCCCGGGGCGGCGGCCGGCCTGCCCGTCGGGCACCTGGCCGTGCTGCTGGCCTGGACCCTGGCCGGTGCCCTCGTGCTGCGGTGGCGCTTCCGGTGGGAGCCGGGCGGGCCGGCCGCCAGACGAACCTGAGTCCTGCCCTTGACAACATACAACCACTTGGTTGTATGTTTGTGCCGTGACCGAGAACAGCGAGGACCGGGCGGACGCCCTGTTCCACGCGCTCTCCGACCGCACCCGGCGCGACATCCTGCGTCGCGTGCTGGCCGGTGAGCACTCGGTCACCACCCTGGCGGCGAGCTACGACATGAGCTTCGCCGCCGTCCAGAAACACGTCGCCGTGCTCGAGAGAGCCGGCCTGCTCAGCAAGCGGCGTTCCGGTCGCGAGCAGCTGGCCAGCGGTGACGTGGAGGCGGTCCGGTCCGTCGCCTCGATGCTCGACGAGCTCGAGGGCGTCTGGCGGGGGCGGGTCGCCCGCATCGACGAACTACTACTTCCCAAGGAGAGCTGACATGCCCGTCACCGACATCACCAAGGACATCGAGAACCGCACCCTCGTCATCACGGCGGAGTTCGCCGCTCCGGTCGAGCGCGTCTGGGGCCTCTACGAGGACGCCCGCCAGCTCGAGCAGGTCTGGGGGCCGCCGGAGTACCCCGCGACCTTCGTCGACCACGAGCTGCGCCCCGGAGCCCGCTCGACCTACTACATGACCTCCCCCGAGGGCCAGAAGTTCGCGGGCTACTGGGACATCACGACGGTCGAGGCGCCGCAGCGGCTCACCTTCCTCGACGGCTTCGCCCACGAGGACCTCTCGCCCAACCCCGACCTGCCGGTCGGCGAGAACGTCTACATCCTCGAGCCGGTCGAGGGCGGCACCCGCGCCACCTACACGAGCACCTTCGCCACCGCAGAGGCCCTGCAGACCGTGCTCGACATGGGCATCGAGGAGGGCGCCACGAGCGCCATCAACCAGATCGACGGCTTCCTGGCCACCAACACCCAGAACGCCTGAGAAGCCGGCGTGGCGCGCCCCGTCGTCCACTTCGAGATCACCGGCAGCAACCCGCAGGCGCTGCGCGCCTTCTTCGGCGAGCTCTTCGCCTGGGAGTTCGACACGACGTCCCCCGTGGCGCCGGAGGTCTCGGATGCCGGCCAGTACGGCTTCGTCGACCTCGTCACCACCGACGACGGCACCGGCATCCGGGGCGGCGTCGGAGGTGGCCCCGGGCGCCAGCCGAAGGCGTTGTTCTACGTCAGCGTCGACGACGTCGAGGCGGCGCTATCGCAGGCGGAACGGCTGGGCGGCACCCGGGTGCTGGGGCCCGCCAGGTCTCCCTCGGGGCTCGTCGTCGGCCACTTCACCGACCCGGAGGGCAACCTCGTCGGCGTCGCCGGGGGCGCCTAACCCGAGGCGAACCGACCGATCACGGCCGAGTTCGACCACCTGCGGGATGGCGACGCTCAGGGAGGGCCGGCAGCACCTGAACGGACTCGGTCAGGCACTGACGGGTTGCCGCGAGTCGGTCTCCGCGCGGTCGGGGGCCGGCTGGCGGCGCAGGCCCGGCTCGCGGTACGGGGCCGGCTGTCGGCGCGGTGCCTGCAGCCGACGCCGGGCGGGGCGCTCGACCAGGACGTGCACGGCCCACGCCATGCCGCCCAGCGTGACGACCAGCCCGGCGACGACCAGGGCGCTGGCCCACCACGACGCCTGCGCCCACACCCGTAGCGAGTGCACGAACGGCTGCACCAGCAGGTGGGTCATGTAGAGCGCGTACGACGCCTCGCCCGCGGCGACGACTGCCGGCCACGACAGGGCGGTGGTGAGCCATCCGCTCGACGCGGCGAGCGCAGCGACCCCGAGGCCGAGCGCGGGAGCCACCCAGTAGTGGCCGGCCGAGGCGGCGGGTACCAGGGCCAGCACGACGAGGGTGGCCGGAAGCACGACCACGAGCCGGCCGAGCCGGGCGCCGCCACGCACCCAGGCCAGGCAGAGCAGCATTCCGCTCACGAACTCGCCGAGGATGCGCACGTAGAACATGTGCTCGAGGTTGCCGTTGGGCAGGGCCATCGTCGCGAACACCGCGAGCATCGCGGCGTACGAGGCGCCGGCCAGCAGCAGGGCCGGGCCGGCGCGGCGCACCCGCACGGCGGCCACGAAGAGCAGCGGCGCGAGCAGGTAGGCGAACCACTCCGAGCTGATCGACCAGGCCGGGGCGTTGAAGCTGGGCCGGTCGTTGAACCAGGTGTGCACCATGGCGAGGTTCTCGACGTACGCCTGCGGGGTGCGCCGGTGACCGTCGGCCCCGACGCCCAGGGTGCCCACCATGGCCGCGATGGCGAGGTCGACGTTGAGGGTCAGCACGTGCACCGGCCACACCCGCGCGAACCGGTTTCGGATGAAGTCGCGTCCGGCCTGCCAGCTGAAGGTGCCGAGCCGGTCGGCGTAGGTGTAGGCGAGCACGAACCCGCTGAGCGGGAAGAACAGGTCGACCCCGAGGTAGCCGGCATGCATGAACGTGTCGAGCGGCGCGAGACCCGGCACGAGGGCCAGCAGGTCGTCGCGGTAGTGGAACAGCACGACCCACACCGCTGCCACAGCGCGCAGGCCGGTCAGCGCGGGCAGCGCGGGGCGCGCGGCGGTGGTGGACGTCATCCGTTCCACGCTGCCAAGGCGTCCCGACCGGTCCAAATCCCCCTGATCGGGAGGTGGGCCCCACCCTCCAGCGTCGCCCATGCGTGTCGTCGCAGGTCAACGGGGGCATGTCGGATGGTCACCGGGGCTTCATTCCCCACTGGCCGTGCGACAAACCTCACGACCGCCGGCAGTCGGCCCTCGAGCTCTCAGACGCAGAACTCGTTCCCCTCCGGGTCGAGCATCACCGCCCAGTGCACGCCGAGCTCGGCGTGGTCGTCGACGAAGGTGGCACCCAGCGCCTCGAGCCGGCTCACCTGGGCGGCCACCCGCTCGCGCTGGTCGGCGAGCGGCACCGAGGAGCCGCCGCCGGCGAGGAGGTCGACGTGCACGCGGTTCTTGACCGCCTTCGGCTCGGGCACCTTCTGGAAGAAGATGCGCGGGTGGCCGTCGGCCTCGATGGCGGAGGCGTCGTTCCACCGGTCTTGCGGGATGCCGTTGGCGGCGAGGAAGGCCGGCCAGTGGGCGAAGTCACCCGGCGGGTCGGGGACGGCGTAGCCGCGCTCCGCGAGCGCGGCGGCCCAGAACGTGGCGAGGGCACCGGGGTCGGTGGCGTCGAAGACGACCTGAATGGGGGCTGTCGATCGGTTCATCACGGCAGTGTGCCGCCGCCCACCGACAGGAGGGGCTCGTGCACCACCGGAAACCGCTTTTGCTCGCACCCCACCCCGCGCTACGATCGTCGGTTCGCCAGTATGGACACCCCCCAGAGCCCGAGAGGCGGATCCGCCGTGCCCACGCCGACCGCCGAAGCCACCACCGCCAGCACCGCGAGCGACGACGTCCTCGCCCGGGAGCAGGCCCACCTCGACCACGCCCGCGCCGAGCTGCGCCGCATGCGAGAGAGCACCGACCGGCTGGACGCCGCCAGGGCCACCGACGCCTGGACCAGCGAGCTGCTCGGCCGCGTGCTGGCGCGCCGGGTCGCCGCGCTGCAGGACGACCCCCGCACCACCTTGTTCTTCGGCCGGATCGACACCCGCACCGACCACGGCGCCGAGACCTTCCACATCGGGCGCCGGCACGTGTCCGACGACCGCGGCGACCCGGTCGTCGTCGACTGGCGCGCCCCCATCTCCACCGCGTTCTACCGCGCCTCCCCCACCGCCCCCATGGGGGTCGAGCTGCGCCGGCGCTTCGGTGTCGACCGGGGCCGGCTCACGGCGTACGAGGACGAGCGCCTCACCGCCGGCGACGCGACCGCACCCAGCGGCATCCTCGCCGCCGAGATCGAGCGACCGCGCAGCGGCCCGATGCGCGACATCGTGTCGACCATCCAGCCCGAGCAGGACGAGATCGTCCGCAGCGACATCGGCACCAGCATCTGCGTGCAGGGCGCGCCCGGCACCGGCAAGACCGCCGTCGGCCTGCACCGCGCCGCCTGGCTCCTCTACTCCTTCCGCGCCCAGCTCGACCGCTCGGGCGTGCTGGTCGTGGGCCCGAACCGCGCCTTCCTCGACCACATCGGCGCGGTGCTCCCCTCCCTGGGCGAGGCCCGCGTCGGCCACGCCACGATCGACACCCTGCTCGAGCACGGCCGGGTGCGCGCGCAGGACCCCACCGACGTGGCGATCCTCAAGGGCGATGCCCGGCTGGCCGCGGTGCTGCACCGTGCCGTCTGGGCGCACGTCGGCCGCGCCGACGAGGCCCTGGTGGTCCCCCGTGGCGCTCGGCGCTGGCGGGTGCCGGCCTACGAGATCCAGGACGAGCTCGACGCGCTGGTCGCTCGTGGGGTGCGCTACTCCGCGGCCCGCGACCTGCTCCCGCAGCGGCTGTCGCACCACGTGCTGCTCCAGCTCGAGCGCTCCGGCGACGCCCCCGACGACCGGGTGCAGGACTCCGTGGCCCGGTCGGCCCCGGTGACGGCCTACGTGCGCCGCATCTGGCCGGCCCTCGACCCGGCCGCCGTGCTCTTCCGGCTCTTCTCGGATGCCGCAACGCTCGCCGCCGCGGCGGACGGCATCCTCACTGCGGACGAGCAGCGGATGCTGCTGTGGGAGAAGCCTCCCCGCACCAAGGGCGCGGCCCGCTGGTCCCGAGCCGATATGGCGCTGCTCGACGAGGTGGCCGACTTGCTCGACCGCACCCCCAGCCTGGGCCACGTGGTGCTCGACGAGGCGCAGGACCTCTCCCCCATGCAGCTGCGCGCGGTCGGCCGGCGTGCCTCGACCGGGTCACTCACCGTGCTCGGCGACATCGCGCAGGGCACCACCCCGTGGGCCACCCAGTCGTGGGACGACGCCATGGGACACCTCGGCCGGCCGGGGCACGAGCTGGTCGTGCTCGACCGGGGCTTCCGGGTGCCGGGGCTCGTCATCGACTTCGCCGCCCGGCTGCTGCCGCACATGGCGCCCGGGCTGGCGGCGCCGCAGTCGGTGCGCGACAACCCGGGCCGGCTCACGGTGGTGGCCACCACCGGGCCGGACCGTGACGCCGCCGTCGTGGATGCCGTCCGCGCGGCGGTCGGGGTGCCGGGCTCGGTCGGCGTCATCATCGCGGACGCCGCGACCACTGCGGTCAGCACTGCTCTCACCGCCGCCGGCATCCGCCACGGTCGGCTCGACGCGGAGCACGGCGACGACGAGGACCGGCAGGTCGAGCTGGTGCCGGCCAGCATCGCCAAGGGCCTGGAGTTCGACCGCGTGGTGGTGCTCGAGCCGGCGGCCATCGCGCGCGCCGAGCCCGACGAGCGCACCGGGCTGCGCCGGCTCTACGTGGTGCTCACCCGGGCGGTCAGCGAGCTGACCGTGGTGCACGCCGAACCGCTGCCCGAGCCGCTGCTCAACTGACCGAGGGTCGCGGCGAGGCGAGGTGATGCAGAGGGCGCGCTCCACCGCGCGGGGTGCATCACCCCTCCATCCCACCCCCGGAGCGGTGATGCAGGGCGCGCGCTCCACCGCGCGGGGTGCATCACCCCTCCATCCCACCCCCGGAGCGGTGATGCAGGGCGCGCGCTCCACCGCGCGGGGTGCATCACCCCTCCATCCCACCCCCGGAGCGGTGATGCAGGGCGCGCGCTCCACCGCGCGGGGTGCATCACCTCTCGCGCCGGGAGTCAGGCGTCGCCTCCGCCGGCTGCGGCCATGATCCGACGAGCCGGACGAGCCCGCCGATCACGGACAGTGATCAGCCGGCATCCTCGAAGTGCTGGGCGGGGGCGGCCGAGGCGGCCAGGCCGCGCACCAGCACGTCGACCAGGTGCGGCACCTCGGCGGCCTCCACCTGCATCGTGCCGACGCACGTGTTCCCCCGCCAGATCGAGAGCACGACCAGCGCGTGGTCGGGGTGCCAGGAGACCCGCATCGCTCGCGCTCCCCCACGGGCATCGAGCACCACCTCGCCGCGCAGCGGGATCGGGGACACGGGGGTCATCCCCCATCATGACCCGGGCCGGCCGTGCCGCACCAGACCTAGGCGCGCACGACGTCCTGGACGACCTCGTTGCGCCGCAGGAACCAAGGCTTGAAGGGCGGGTCGAACCGTGCCAGCCGGGGCGTGCCGGTGGCCATCAGGCCGGCCGCTGCCACGGCATCGAGCAGCTCGGCGAGGTGGCGCTCGTAGGAGCCCTGGGTCCAGCGGCCGGAGTAGCGCACGGCGGCGGCCAGCCGCTCGGGCACCTCGCGCACCTGCACCTGCGGGTCGGCGGGCACCGGAGCGGTGTCGAGCGTCATGGCTGCCGGCAGCACGAACGCGACGACGTAACCGCCCTCGGCGGTCTCCGCCTGGGTCACCGGGGCCGTCATCGCGACCTTCTCCGACGCGGCCTCCTGCAGCACCGGGGCCGTCATCGCCACCGACTGCCGCGACCGGTTGTTGCCGGTGATGTAGCGGAACAGGGAGCGGAACGCCCGGTTACCGGCATCCTCGAAGGAGCCCTCGACCTCGACCTCGACGACGAGGTGAGCCGGGTAACGGCGCAGCTCGAAGCCGTCGTGCTGCTCCAGAACCTCGTACGGCTGCTGCTCGGTCACGCCATCGACGCTACGCCGGGGTGTGGCGGCACCGGAGGCCGGCCGGTCAGAAGTTGATCATGTGGCCGACGATGCCCTCGACGGCCTCCTTGACCGCCTCGGACAGCGTCGGGTGGGCGAAGACGTTGCGCGCCACCTCGTCGGCGGTGAGGTCCCACTTCTGCGCCAGCGTCAGCACCGGCAGCAGCTCGGTGACGTCGGGGCCGATCATGTGGGCGCCCAGGATCTCGTTGTGGGTGGCGTCGGCGACGACCTTGACGAAGCCCACGGCATCACCCAGGCCCATCGCCTTGCCGTTGGCGGTGAACGGGAACGTGGCGGTCTTGACGTCGTAGCCGCGTTCCTTGGCCTGCGCCTCGGAGTAGCCGAACGACCCGATCTGGGGGTGGCAGTAGGTGGCGCGCGGGACGAAGTCGTAGTCGACCGGCATCGTGTCGGCACCGGCGAGGGTCTCGGCTGCCACGATGCCCTGGGCCTCGGCGACGTGGGCCAGCATCAGCTTGGCCGTGCAGTCGCCGATGGCGTAGACGTTGGGCACGTTGGTGCGGCAGTACTCGTCGATCGCGACGGCGCCCCGGTCGGTGAGCGCGACACCGGCGGCCTCGAGCCCGTAGCCCTCGGTGCGCGGCGCGAAGCCGATGGCCGACAGGAACTTGTCGGCCTCGAGCACCTGCTGGTCGCCGCCGGCCGCCGGCGAGACGGTGACCCGCACGCCCGAGCCGGTGTCGTCGACGCCCTCGACCTTGGTGCTCAGCAGCACCTTCACGCCGAGCTTCTTGTAGTGCTTCGCGAGCTCCTTGGAGATGTCGGCGTCCTCGGTGGGCACCATCCGGTCGAGGAACTCGACGATCGTGACGTCGACCCCGAAGTTCTTCATCACGTAGGCGAACTCGACACCGATGGCGCCCGAGCCGGCGATGATGATCGAGCCGGGGAGGTTCTCGTCGAGGATCTGCTCCTCGTAGGTGACGACGTTCTGTGAGACCTCGACGCCGGGCAGCATCCGGGTGACGGCACCGGCCGCGATGATCAGGTGGTCGAAGGTGAGCTGGCGCGTCGAGCCGTCGTTGAGCGCGACGTCCATCGAGGTCGACGAGGTCAGGGTGCCCCAGCCGTCGATCTCCTGGACCTTGTTCTTCTTCATCAGGAAGTGCACCCCGCGCACGATGCCGTCGGAGACCTGGCGGGAGCGCTTGAACGTGGGCGCGTAGCTCATCGTGGCGTCGCCCTCGATGCCGTACTTGGCCTTGTCGTGCGTGAGCAGGTGCGAGATCTCGGCGCTCTTGATCAGGGCCTTGCTCGGGATGCAGCCGACGTTGAGGCAGACCCCGCCCCAGTACTTCTTCTCGACGACTGCGACCTTCTTGCCCAGCTGTGACGCGCGGATCGCCGCGACGTAACCACCAGGACCAGCACCGAGCACCACGACGTCGAAGTCAGCCATGGCGTCAGCCTATCCGGCGGCGGGGGTCCTCTCGCGCGCCAGGTCGACGCCGTGGCGGGTGCGCGCCGCGACCCGGCCTGCACCGAGCCGCCGGGCGTCGCGGACGGTCAGCAGCCCGGCGACCAGGGCGATCGGGGCGCCGTGGGCGAGGGAGGTGAGGGGCGGGACCCGGTCCCAGCCGTCGAACCAGGACAGTGCGGTGAGCGCCAGTGCGGCAGCCGCCAACCCGACCACCGTGGCGGCGAGGAACGGGCGAGCACCCCACAGCTGCAGCGCTCCCCCGGCCACGACGCCCAGTGCCAGGCCGAGCACGAGCACCAGGGGCAGCAGCAGGACGAGGTAGAGCACCGACCCGCTGAGGTACTGGTCGACCCCGAACAGGGCTGCGGTGCGCCCCTCGTTGCCCATGACGGCCGGCGGTACGAGCAGTGCCACGAAGAGCAGCACGTGCCCTGCCAGCGCCCGCAGCGGCCACCGCCACAGTGCTGCCATCGGCGACATCCGACCTCCCCGTGCCACGGACTCCACCAGGAGTGTGACAGGCGGGCGCTGCCAGCGCACGCACCTTCCTCGGTGAGGCGTCAGCGGATCGTGCGCAGCGTCTCGTGCACCGCGCGGGACACCGGCGCCGCAGTGCTGGCGCCGGGTCCGCCCTGTGACACGACGACCGAGACGACCCAGCGCGGCGCGTTCGCCGGGGCGTACGACACGAACCACGAGGTGTCGCGCTTCCCAAGCACCTCCGCGGTGCCGGTCTTCCCAGCCACCGGCCAGCCCGGCATCGTGCGGAACAGGTCGCGCACGCTGCCGACCGCCACCGCGTTGCGCAACGCGTCGCGCAGGTAGGCGTCGACCGGGGGTGACAGCGGTGCGCGGCGGGTCGGCCCGGCCGCGACCGGAGCCGCCTTGCCGGTGGCCCGGTCGACGAGGGAGGACCCCACCCGCGGGGTGAGCACCGTGCCGCCGTTCGCGATCGAGGCGTACATCACGGCGGACTGCAGCGGCGTCACCCCGACGTCGCCCTGCCCGATCGAGAAGTTGGCTGCGTCACCGGGGCGCAGCAGGTAGCCGCTGCGGCAGTTCTCGACGGCGAGCTGCTGGAAGTACGCGGCCTGCTTGCGGTCGGCGAGGTCGGGGTATCCGGTGCGGGCGCGCCGGCACGACTCGCCCTTGGTCGCCTCCCAGGCGGCCTTCTTCCACACCCGGCCGGGGATTCGGCCGCTCGCCTCGCCGGGCAGGTCGATTCCGGTGCGGGCGCCCAGGCCGAGCCCCGTGGTGGTCGCGATGTAGGGGTCGCGCGCGTCGTCCTTCGTGGCGAAGCCGCCCTGGGCGCGCCAGGAGTCGTTGGCGAGCGCGTAGAAGACGGTGTCGCACGAGACCTGGATGGCCATCCGGAAGCTGATCAGCCCACGCCCGGAGGTCTCGTGGTTGTTGAAGACCCGGTTGCCGATGCGGTACTTGGCAGGGCAGTCGTAGGTGCCGTTCAGCGAGCTGCCGGCCCGTACGGCAGCGATCACCGACGCCGGCTTCATGGTGCTCGCCGGCGCCAGCTCGACGCCGATCGCCCGGGACAGCAGGGGCGTGTTCGCGGATGCCGCGGTGAGCCCGGCGTAGTTCGCCTGCGAGATGCCCCCGGTCCAGATGTTCGGGTCATATGTGGGGGCGCTGGCCAGGGCAGCCACCGCACCCGAGCGCGGGTCGAGCACTACGACGGCGCCCGAGTCGGCCGGCCAGCCGCGGTGGCGGGCCGCGGCCATCTGGGTCGCGAGTGCCTTCTCGGCCGCCGCCTGGACGCGTACGTCGAGCGAGGTGACGAGGTCCCGGCCGGGGACCGGCTCGGTGCGCGAGACCACCCCCGTGACGAGCCCGCGCGCGTCGACCGAGACCACCGTGCGGCCGGGCACCCCCCGCAGCACCGCGTCGTACTGCTGCTCCAGGCCGGAGCGGCCGACGAGGTCGTCGGCCACCAGACCGCGGCCGTCGCCGACCTCGTCGGAGCGCACCTGGCCCAGGTAGCCCAGCGCCTGGGCGGCCGAGACGCCCTGCGGCCGCGGGTAGTACCGCACCGGACGCGACTCCACGGCCACGCCGGGGAAGCGGTCGGGCTGCTCGACGAGCGAGAGAGCGCGCGTCGGGTCGACCCGTTCGGCGAGCGGCACCGGTACCTGCGCCGAGCCGGCCCAGCAGGCCGGGGACGCGGGGGCGCCCGGCTCGCCGCACAGCCAGGTGCGGCCGAGCAACGCGTCGGCCGGAAGCCCGAGCACCGAGGCGATGTCGCGCACCTCGGCCGCGCCCCGGTCGCCGCTGTCGGCGACCACCCGGCGCTCGATGGTGACCACCGTGCTCGCCCGGTTGTCGGCGAGCACCTGCCCGTGCGCGTCGAGGATGCGGCCGCGCAGGGCCGGGACGACCAGGGTGCGGGTGTCGAGGGCTGACGCCACGGACCGGAAGTCGTCGTGCCCGAGCAGCTGCACCTGCCCCAGCCGGCCGACCAGCGCCGCGAAGCCCAGCCCGACCAGGAGCGCGACCGCGAGGAAGCGTCCCTGGTGGGCACCGGCCCGGCGGTCGCGGGCGGTGGTGCCCAGGCGGCTCATCCGAACCTCCGGCGCGCCAGTGCTCGCTCGGCCGCCACCACCATCGGAACGACGAGCGCGGCCACCGTGGCGGTGAGCACGCACTGCACCGCCACTGCGCCGAGGTCGACGGGGGCGCCCACCGCGAGCGCGCCCAGCACGCCGACCCCCTCGACGACGGCCGACGCGCCCAGCGCCACCAGCGCCACCCTCGGAGCAGCGACCGGCCCCTCGACGCGCAGCCGGCCCGCGAAGGCACCGGCGACGGCATACGTGAGGGCCTGCACCCCGAGGTGTGCCGAGCCGGGAGGCACCAGGTCGAGCAGCCATCCGGCGGCCAGGCCGACCCCGGCACCGACCGCAGGCCCGCGCAGCAGCGCCCAGGCGACGACGAGCACGAGCACGAGGTCGGGCACGACGGGCACGTGGCGCCCGCCGAGCGTGACCACGAGGAGCACGGACATCAGCACCGCCAGGCCCCGCAGCAGGGCCGCGAGCCGGGCCGTCATCCGGTGCCCGTCACTGCCGGGCGGGGTGCGGTGCGCCCCGCGGTGAGCACCACCGCCACGACGTCGAGCGAGGTGGTGTCAACGGCCGGGATGATCGTGCCGGTGGGGGCCAGCCGGCCGACTGCTGTGTGCACCGTGCTCACCGTGCCGATTGCGATGCCGGGCACGAACGGGCGGTCGCCGACGCTGCCCAGGGTCGTGACGACGTCTGCGGCGGAGGCGGTGCCGCGGTCGACCAGGGCGAGGGAGAGCTGGCCGGGGGCGGGGCGGGCGCCGCCGGCCAGTGCCGCCCCGGAGGCCTCGCCGAGCACACCGCGGGGTCCCACCCGCACGCCCACCGCGAGGTCGGGGCTGCCGACGAGCAGCACGTCGGAGGTCCAGGGCGCGACGGAGACGACCCGACCCACCAGGCCCTGCGCCGCTACAACGGTGCGGTCGACCTCGACGCCGTCGCGCGAGCCGGCATCGATGGTGACCCGCTCCGGGCCGCCGGGGCCGGTGGCGCCGACCGCGACGACGCGGGCGGGAACGAGCCGGGCCCCGGCGAGTGCCGGGTTCTCGAGGATGCCGGCGCCGGCGTGGACGGCCGCGACCTCGCGCTGCGCGGCGGCCAGCCGGGTGGAGAGCGCGGCGGCCTCGGCTCGGGCGGCCGACGCCTCGTCGGCACCCGGGCCCAGGAGCCGCTCGAAGGGGCCGAGCACGGTGGCGGCGGCCCCCCGCACCGGCTCGAGGCCGGCGGCGCCGGACACCCCGAGGGCCGCCACCAGGCCGGTGACGACCAGCGCCCCGGTGAGGAGTCGGCGCGAGCGGGTGGAGGTGCGGGCGGTGGCGCCCCGACCGGACACGGCATGGCCGTGGCCGTCGGGAGTGCGCCGGACGTGCATGGTCAGGGTCGCCGGTTGTCGACCAGGACGCGCTCGAGCGTGCCGAACTCCTCGACGCACCGCCCGGCGCCGCGGGCCACCGCGTGCAGGGGGTCGTCGGCGGCCCGGACCGGGACGCCGAGCTCGTGGCTGAGGCGCTCGTCGAGGCCGCGGATGAGTGCACCGCCTCCGGTGAGCGCGATGCCGCGGTCGACGACGTCGCCGGCCAGCTCGGGTGGGCAGACGTCGAGCACGGTGCGCACCAGCTCGACGATCTGCACGATCGGGGTCTCGATGGCCCGGCGCACCTCGGCCGAGCCGATCGACACGGTCTTGGGCAGCCCGGTGACGAGGTCGCGGCCGCGCACCCGCTCGGTGAGCTCGTCGCGCAGCGGGAAGGCCGAGCCGGCACCGATCTTGAGGTCCTCGGCGCTGCGCTCCCCCAGCAGCAGGCTGTACTCGCTCTTGACGTGGGCGACCAGCGCGTCGTCGATCTCGTCGCCGCCGATCCGCACGGTGCGGGAGGTGACGACCCCGCCCAGGCTGAGGATGGCGACGTCGGTGGTGCCGCCGCCGACGTCGACGACCATCGAGGCGCGGGTTTCCTCGACCGGTAGCCCGGCGCCGATGGCCGCCGCCATCGTCTCCTCGATGACGTAGACCCGCCGGGCGCCGGAGCGCAGCGTGGCGTCCTCGAGGGCCCGGCGCTCGACGCTGGTGATGTCGCTCGGCACGCACACGACGACGCGGGGCCGGACCAGCCGCGAGGGCGACACCTGCTCCACGAACCAGCGGATCATCCGCTCGGTGACGTCGGCGTCGGAGATGACCCCGTCGCGCAGCGGGCGCACCGCCGTGACCGACTCGGGCGTGCGGCCGAGCATCTCCTTGGCCCGGTGGCCGGCGGCCAGCAGCTGGCTCGAGCCGGTGCGGACGGCGACCACCGACGGCTCGTCGAGCACCACCCCGCGCCCGCGCTCGTAGATGACGGTGTTGGCGGTGCCGAGGTCGATGGCGAGGTCCCGCCCGCGCACCCATCCCGACGCCCAGCCGCTCATGGGAGCAGGCTAGGTCGGTCGGTGCACCCGGTCGGGGTGCCGCGCCGGGCCGGCGCCGACCGAGCCGTTCAGCGGATGCCGTGTCACGGCATCCGGGTGTGTGCTCGGCGGGTCAGAGCTCGGGGAACCAGATGCCGATCTCGCGCGCGGCGGACTCCGGGGAGTCGGAGCCGTGCACGATGTTCTGCTGCACGGGGGTGCCCCAGTCTCGCCCGAGGTCGCCACGGATGGTGCCGGGGAGCGCCTTGGTGGGGTCGGTGGCGCCGGCCAGGGCCCGGAAGCCCTCGACGCAGCGCTCGCCCTCGATGACGACGGCGGCGACCGGCCCTGACGACATGAACGCGCACAGCGGCTCGAAGAACGGCTTGCCGACGTGCTCCTCGTAGTGGGTGTGCAGCCGGTCGAGGTCGGGCGTGAGCACCTGCAGGGCGGTGAGGCGGTAGCCCTTCGCCTCGATGCGGCGCAGCACCTCCCCGGTGAGGCCACGGGCGAAGCCGTCGGGCTTGACGAGGACGAGTGATCGTTCGATGGTCACGGGGGCCAGCCTAGTCACCGGCCGGGGCGGCTCCTGCCGCGGCCTGGGCCTGCTCGTCGGCCTCGCGCTGCGCGATCAGCCGGTCGAGCGATCCGCCCTGGACGAGCAGCAGCACCCACAGGGCGGTGAAGACCAGGGCGACCCCGGCCATCGCCGGCACGAGCAGGGCGCTCGCCCAGGTCAGGGCCTGCACGACCCAGCCGACCGTGATGCCGAACGGGCGGCGCATCAGGCCCGAGGCCACGAGCGCGAGCACCGCCAGGCCCAGACCCACCCAGAGCAGCCGCTGCCCGTCGGCGGGCCGGCCGTCGGCGATCGCGTTGCCGCGGGCCACGAGCGCGAAGAAGGACAGGATGATGGCCTGGCCGAACAGTGCCATCGCCAGCAGCCGGTAGGTGAACTTGCCCTGGGTGCCGTAGAGGGGCAGGCGGCTCATCCGTCGCGCTTCCAGCGTCGGGTCTCGACGGCGGCCTTGGACTCCGCGAGCCCGGCACCCGTCGCGGCGCGGTAGTGCTTGATGGCCCCGATCAGCTCACCGCGGTCGAGGGCGGCGTCGATGGTCTGCTGCACCTCGGGGCTGAGCTGCTCGACGGGCGTGAAGGCGGTGGTCGAGGCGCCGCGGCTGGCGCGCACGGAGGTGACGACCCACCAGATCGCCGCGATGACGGCCACCAGGAGGATCAGCTTGAACAGCGGGCTCATGCAGGCAAGCGTATGCCGCCCGTTCGGCGCCGCCGCGCCCCCGGACCGGTTGCGAGTTCTCGCAACCTGCCGCCGCGTGGTGGGCGATTCTCGGCTTGGTCGCCTACGCTCCGTCCGTCATCACGCCAAAGTAGGGGTCCCCGCACATGTCGTCTCTGTCTCGCCGTCTCCTCGTCGGCGTGGTCGCTGTCGGGCTGACCCTCGCCCTGCCGGGCCTGCCCGCCCTCGCCTCCAGCGCCCCGGCGCGGATGCCGGTCACCGCCGCGGGCGCGGGCGCGGGCACCGTCGAGCCCGGCGCCAAGGGCGTCATCGGCCTGGGTGACCTCGGCCCAGGGCCGCACGTGGGCGGTCTCCTCTACGACTCGCGCCAGAGCGCGGCGCTGCGGCCGCAGGAGACCCGGGTGCTCGACGTGCTGCCTGGCTGGGTGCCGCCCACCGCGACCGGCGTCATCCTCACCGTCACTGCCGTCAGCCCGCAGAAGAGTGGCTGGCTGATGGTCTGGGGTGGCAGCGCGACCCGCCCGGCGGCATCCACCCTGAACTTCACCCCGGGCACGCCCGTACCGAACACCGCGGTCGTCACGCTCGGGGCCTCCCGCTCGCTGCGGGTGCTCAACGGCTCGAGCGGCACGACCCACGTGCTGGTCTCCGCCCAGGGGTACGTGCTCGACGACGGCACCGCGGTGCGGCCGGGCTCCTTCCGGCCGACGGCGGGAGCCCGGGTGGTCGACACCCGGTCCGCCGCGACACCCATCCCGGCCAAGGGCTACCGCGATGTCGTGGTCGCGGGCCACGGTGTGCCGGCCGGGGCCTCCGCGGCCGCGTTGAACATCGTCGCGGTGAAGCCGAGTGCGGCCGGTTACCTCGTCGCCCACTCCCCGGCCACCGCACGCCCCGGCACCACGACCCTGACCTACAGCGTGGGTACCGACCGCGCCGGGCTGTCCGTGGTGCCCCTGTCGAGCGCCGGCTCGGTGCGGGTGTGGAACATGTCGTCCGCGCCGGTGCACGTCGTCGTCGACTCGTTCGGCTGGGTCGCCGCCGGTGACCCGAGCGCGACGCCGGCCGGCCTGTCCGTCGGCACGCCGGCCCGCATCCTCGACACCCGGTCCGCCAGCGGCGGGGGCGCCCTGGCCGCCGGGGCCACGCGACGGGTTCCGCTCGCCGCCAGCCAGGGGTCCGGCGCGCTGCTCAGCGTCACGGTGACCGGTGCCACCCGGGCCGGCCACCTGCGCTTCCACGCCCAGGCCGACAGCGGTTGGCAGGCCAGCCCCAGCTTCCTGAACTTCGCCGCGGGCCGCACCGTCACCACGTCGGTCCTGGTGCCGGTTCCCTATCGGGACACGCTGGAGGTCGTCCTCGAGGCCGTCACCGCGGGCAGCGCCCACGTCGTCGTCGACCGCATCGCCGCGGTGGGTCAACGGGCCGAGGTGACGGGCACGGTTCGGTCGGAGGGCTCGGGTGCCGTCGTCGACGGGGCACTGGTGAGCACCGGCGCCGCCAACCGCACCGAGGCCGTCTCGCGGGCCGACGGCACCTACCGGGCGGTCCCCGCGGACCTTCGGTCCGTGGCGGTCTGTGCCCGCACCGGTACCGAGCAGGGCGTGGTCTTCGAGCCCGACGGTCGCTACCAGCCCGGGTGCGCCCGCAGTCTGGCCGGCGCCCCGCTGAAGACCGTGGCGCTGCCCCTGGGCGGACGGCTCGTGGGCGAGGACGTCGCACTCACCCCGAGCGGCGTCCTCACCGGGAAGGTCGTCGGGCCAACAGGGCTGCCAGAGGTGTTCGGCCAAGTCATCGTCGCGGCGGCCGACGGTTCGACACCCCCGACCTACGCCCTCTTCGGCACGGTCTCGGGTCGCACCGACGGCACCTGGCGCGCCATCGTGTCCCCCGGCACCTACGTGGTGCTCACCAACTGGGGCATGGTCGAGGGCGCCAACGGCACCTACCTCGCGAACGAGGTCGCCACGGGGCTGCCGTACATCCCCCACGCCAAGGACCCGGTCGACGTCAGCGCCCTGGTGGCTGCCGGTGCCACCACCTTCATGGTGCCGCCGGCGGGCACCGTGAAGGTCCCGACGCTGACCCTGCTCGATCCCGGGCACATCGTCCCGACGATCGTCGACCCCGACGGCGACCTGTCCGACGTGAGCATCGACTACGTGCACGCCGACTCGGGCTACCGGGTGTGGGGTTACGGGCTGGGGAGCCCGGCGTCGACGCTGGGCGCCTCCATCCCCCTGCGGCCCGGTGGGTATGCCGTGTGCGTCACCGAAGGTGCCACCACCGTCTGCAACGACGGCTCGTCCTCCGCGGCTGCGGCGACCCCGGTCGAGGTGGTCGCCGGCCAGACCGAGCAGGTCACGCTCACGCTGCCTTGACCCGCCCACGCAGGTGTCGTCTGGTCTGATGGCCCGGTGGACGCCGCGCAGATCATCGACCCGCGGCGGCTGCGGCGGGTGGTGCTCGCCGTCGCCGGGCTGAACCTGGGGTACGTCTTCATCGAGGCGTCGGTGGCCCTCGCGATCGGGTCGGTGTCGCTGCTCGCCGACTCGGTCGACTTCGTCGAGGACGCCGCCGTCAACCTGCTCATCGCCCTGGCGCTGGGCTGGTCACTGGCCCGGCGGGCGCTCGTCGGTCACCTGCTCGCGCTCATCATTCTGGTACCGGCCCTGGTCGCTGCCTGGCAGGCCGTGGTCAAGGCGCTCGACCCGGTCGCTCCCGACGTCACGGCGATGGTCGTCACGGCATCCGGAGCGGCCGTGGTCAACACGGTGTGCGCGCTGCTTCTCGTGCGGGTGCGCCACCACGGCGGCTCGCTCAGCGGGGCGGCCTTCCTCTCGGCCCGCAACGACGTGGCCGTGAACCTGGCCATCATCGCCATGGCCCTGGTCACGGCCTGGACGGGTTCGGGCTGGCCCGACATCGTGCTCGGCTGCGTCATCGTGCTGGTCAGCTCGCGGGCTGCGTGGGACGTGTGGGAGCTCGCCGGCGAGGAACGGCTCGCCGCCCGTGCACTCGCCGGCGAGGACCTCGACGACTGACCCGGTCCGGACGTCCGGGACTCACGCGCACGCGGCGGGACGTCCAGCCCGTTGCGAGTTCTCGCACGTTCTCGCCGCCCTGTTCCGGTTGTCGGAGCCGGCCGTTAGAGTGCGCACGTCATTGCGCCAGCCAGGGAGTCCCAGATGCCGTTTCCGTTCCGCCGCACCTCGCTCGCGGCTGGTCTCGCGGCGTTGGCCTTGACGCTCGGTGGCCTCCCCGCCATGGCGGCCACTCCGTCGGCGCCTGTACCGAGGGCGGTGGCGCCCCGCACGACGACCGCGGCCGCGGCGGGCTACACCGTCGAGAAGACGGGCGGCCTGACCGAGCTCAAAGAGCAGAACCCGGCCGGCGGGGGGGCCATCTTCGACTCCCGCCGCCCCTCCGGCACGGGTGTCGGCAGCCCGTTGATGCCGCAGCGCACGATCTCCTTCCCCCTCGCCGTCGGCGGGCTGACGGTCCCGGCCGACGCGACCGCCGTCATCCTCAACGTCACGGCGATCGCGCCCACGCGGGCCGGCTGGCTCACGGTCTGGCCGTCCGACCGCACCCGACCCGCGGCATCCACCCTGAACTTCGCCCCCGGAACGCCGACGCCCAACCTCGCGGTCGTGCCGGTCACCGCGTCGCGCACGCTCAAGGTCATGAACGGCTCGTCCGGCTCGACGCAGGTGCTCGTCACCTTCGAGGGCTGGGTGCGGTCCAACGGCGGTGTCCAGCGACCGGGCTCGCTCACGCCGACCACCGGCACGCGGGTCGTCGACACCCGCACCGCGGGTCCTGCCGTGCCGGCCCGGGGGTACCGCGACGTGAGCGTGGGCGGTCACGGCGTACCCGTGGGAGCGTCCGCCGCGCTGCTCGACGTGGTCGCCGTCAAGCCGACCCGCGCCGGCTACCTCGTCGCGCACCCCTCCGACACCGCCCGGCCCACCAGCACCGCGCTCAGCTACCGGGTCGGCTCCGACCGGGCTGCCCTGACCCTCACCAAGCTGTCCGCCACCGGCAAGGTGCGGGTCTGGAACATGTCGAGCGCGCCCGTGCACCTCGTCGTCGACTCCTTCGGCTGGGTCGCAGGGGGTGACTCGTCGGCGACACCGGCGGGCACCACGGCCATCACACCTCAGCGCGTCCTCGACGAGCGCGTCGGCGTCGGCAGCAGGCGGGTGATCCCGTTGCCCGCCGGCGTGCAGGGCACGGCCTCGGGCGTCGTGCTCGCCATCACCGCGACCGGGTCCACCACGGGCTCGCACCTGCAGGTCGGGCTCAACGCCTGGGACCTCAACGCTCCTCTCGCGCTGAGCCCGAGCCTGCTGAACTTCATGCCGGGCGAGACCGTGACCAACACGGCGTACCTTCCGGTCCCCTCGCGCGGCCCTCTCGTCGTGAGTGCGACGAGCGGCACCGTGCGGGTCGTCGTCGACGTCGTGGGCATCATCGGGCCACAGGTCCTGGTCGACGGCACGGTGGTCACCGAGGCCGACGCCCAACCGGTGAACCCGGGCCGGGTGGGCAACGACCTCCGCGCCCTCGGCACGACCCCCACCCGCAGCGACGGCACCTTCTCCCGCCCGGTTCCCTTCGCCGCCTCCCCGATGCCGGTGTGCGCCAGCGTCGCCCTCGCCACGGGTGCAGCCGACCCCGCCTGGGCACGGGGCTGCGTCGGTGGAACGGTCGTCCCCACCCTGCTCCCGGCTGACACCGGCTCGAAGGTCCTCGTCGGCGACGTCCGGCTCGCCCGGGTGGGTACGGCCAGCGGGCGGGTGACCAGCCCGGCCGGCACCAGCCCGGTGGGCAGCCTGGCCGTACTGCACCGAACCGACAACGCGTACCTCGTCACCGCCGACGTCGCCGCGAACGGCACCTGGCAGATGCCGGCGGTGCCCGCTGGCACCTACGTCGCGTACGTGCGTGGCCCGACCGCAGCGCTGCTGGGCGAGGCCCTCGATGAGGTGCCGCTCATCACCACCGGCATCACCTCGCACCAGCAACGGCTCAGCCTGCTGCTCGGGTCCAACGCCACGCGCTACGTCGTGACGGCCGCCAGTGCGACGGCGGTGGGCGACGCCCAGCTGCTCGCCCCCGGCACGCTCAAGGGCGTGGTGGTCGACCCCGACGGCTCCCTGGCCGACGTCACCGTCGAGTGGCGGCACACCTCCGGCTACCTGCTGGCGTCCGGCCCGGCGGGCAGCACGCCGATGACGCACACACTGCGTCCGGGCAGCTGGGTGCTGTGCGCCACCGAGGGCGCGGTCACCCGCTGCAGCGGCGGGGGGTCGTCCTTCGCGGACGCCACGCCCGTCAGCGTCGAGTCCGGAGCAACGGTCACCACCACGGTGACCCTGCCCTGATCCCCTGATACGGGGGCGCTCAGGGCTCAGACGCTCGTCGTCCCAAGCAGCATCCGCACCTCGGCGGCGGTCACGACCGAGCCGGTGGCGAGCACGCCCCCGGTGACGCCGCCGCCCTCGTCGGCCATGCCAGCCGCGCGGTCGAGGGCGTCGGGCAGCTCGTCGACGACCACGACCCGGTGCTCACCGAAGATGTCGGTGGCGATCTCGCCGAGCTGACGCGGCGACATCGCCCGCGGTGACGACGTGCGCGTGACGACGACCTCGTCGAGCACCGGCTCGAGCGCCTCGAGCAGCTCGGCGGCATCCTTGTCCTTCATCACGGCCACGACGCCGACCAGCCGCGCGAAGGTGAACGAGTCCGCGATGGCGTCGCGCAGGGCGCGCGCGCCGGCCGGGTTGTGTGCGGCATCCACGAGGACCGTGGGGCTGCGGCGCACGATCTCGAGCCGCCCCGGGGAGTCGACGCTCGCGAGCCCGGCGCGGACCACCTCGATGTCGAGCGCCTGCTCGCCGCCGCCCAGGAACGCCTCGACCGCCGCGACCGCGACGGCCGCGTTCTGCGCCTGGTGCGAGCCGTGCAGCGGCAGGAACAGGTCGCCGTACTCCGCGGCCAGGCCACGCAGCGAGACCTGCTGGCCCCCCACCGCGACATCGCGCGCCGTGACGCCGAAGTCGTTGCCCTCGAAGACGATCCGCGCACCGATCTCGGTGGCTCGCTCGACGAGCACCTCGGCTGCCTCGGGCGCCTGCTGCAGCCCGACCACGGTGATCGCATCGGCCTTGATGATGCCGGCCTTCTCGCCGGCGATCTCTTCGACGGTGTCGCCGAGGAAGTGCCGGTGGTCGAGGTCGATCGGGGTGACGACGGAGACCGGCGCGTCGACGACGTTGGTGGCGTCCCATGAGCCACCCATGCCCACCTCCACGACCGCGACGTCGACCGGCAGGTCGGCGAACGCGGCGTACGCGACCGCCACGAGCACCTCGAAGTAGGTCATCGGCGGGCCGCCGTCGATGATCGAGCGGGCGTCGACCATCTCGACGAACGGGATGACCTCGTCGTAGGCGCTGAGGAACCGCTCCGCGTCGATCGAGCGCCCCCCGACGGCGATCCGCTCGAGCATGGAGTGCAGGTGCGGCGAGGTGAACCGGCCGGTGTTCAGACCCAGCTCGCGCAGCAGCGCCTCGATGATCCGCGCCGTGCTGGTCTTGCCGTTGGTGCCGGTGACGTGGATGACCGGGAAGGTGCGCTGCGGGTCGCCGAGCAGCTCCATGACCGCGCGGATCCGGTCGAGCGACGGCTCGAGGTCGTGCTCGGGCGCACGGGAGAGGATCGACGCCTCCACCTCCCGCATCCGACGGTTCAGCTGGAGCTGGTGCGCGGCATCGCGCTGGGCGGCATCGGGGGCAGGGCTCACCCGCCCATTGTCCACGCCCGTGCGGGCCGGTGGTCACCCGCAGCCGGAGCAGCCACCACGGGGGCCGACCCAGCCGACTCCGTCGAAACCACGCGCCGGCGAGTCCGCCGCCAGTCCTCGAGCATCCGGCCGGAGCTTGACGACGAAGCGCTGGCCGCCAACGGCGTCGCCGTTTCGGCCGGCATCCACCTGCCACACGTCCATCGCTGCGATCCCGGCACCCAGGGGCGCCTTGGCCGCGGGCACGAACCGCAGCCCCAGGGCAGCCAGCTGACCCGGCTCGAGCACGATCGGCCCGAGCCAGGCACCGTCGCCGGCCACGCGGAACCGGTCCTCGCCGATCGGCTCGACGCCCTTGGCCTCGGTACCTGCCGCCTTCCAGAGCTCGAGCAGCTCACGGCTCGGCTCCATCCACACCTGGCCCCACTCGAACATCGAGCGCTCCCCGGGGGCGTCGGCGAACACCAGGCGCACCTTGGCCACCTCGCGGGTGTGGTTCGCGATGATCGCGGCGCTCTCCCGGCCGTCGGACACCTCGTCGACGACAGTGATGTTCTTCCAGACGATGTTGTTGTTGTTCTGCACGTTCGCGTAGAGGTTGCCGGTCTCCGGGCTGGTCATGCCGAAGTCCGGAGCCGGCCCGGTCTCGATCCGGGCCAGCAGGCAGAAGTGGCCCCGGTCCGCTCCGAACGACGCGTAGTCCGCCGGGTTCGGCGGCGCCCACGGGAAGGCGAGGATCTCGTCGTCGCCGGCCGACACCGACACCGACTGCGCGCCGAGGTCACCCCCCATCAGTGCCGGAGCGGTGACGCTGCCGTCCCACGGTGCGGGCCATGACAGCCCGGTGGAGGCCTTGGCCCAGTAGAGCCGCACGGTGCCGGACGCCGACCCGGTGCACCCGCGGTTGCGCACCCGCACGTAGACAGCGGTCGTGGCGGAGCCGTACTCGGGGTTCTGGTGATCCTGGTTGGCGATGCCGTTGTTGTCGTTGCGAACCCAGATGTCGTCGCTGATCCACATCGGCTGGCTCGAGGGGTCGGGCTCGGCGCCCATGTCGTCGGAGACGTCCTTGGCCCACAGGTCGTTGACCGCACCGCTCGTCGGTACCAGGCCGTCGGAGGCGAGCAGGGCAGCACGAACGGTCTGCAGCGTGGCGTCCATCCGCTCGCTCTGACCGGCGGTGAACATGAACATCGAGTCGTCGTCGGTGTAGTCCATGTAGTTCATGAACATGTCGCCGTTGGGCCCGTTGCTGCAGGACACCTGCGGGAAGGCCGGCTTGCCGAAGTGCTTGTCGCCCTGGTTCGGGGTGTCCGCCACGTTGTCGGAGCCGGTGCAAGCGCCGTTGTCGTCGCCCCAGATGTGGTTGAGGTTGAGGTAGTGCCCGATCTCGTGGGTCAGCGTGCGACCGAGGTCGTACGGGGCGTCGAGGGTGCCCGTCGAGCCGAACGCCCGGTAGTGGCACCGCACGCCCTGGTTCGGCATCCCCGGGAAGCTGCCCTTGCCCAGCAGCCCGTCGGTGTAGTTGCACACCCAGATGTTGAGGTATTTCGACTCGTCCCACGGGTCGTGGCCGCCACCGGCTGCGCTCAGCATCCCGGTCTGGTTACGGGTCCAGCCGGTCACCGCGGTGTTCGTCCGGGTGATCCCGTCGGTGGCGGCGCAGCCCGGGCCGCGCACGGCTAGGGCGAACTCGACGCGGCAGTCGGCTGCCACCCCGGCGTACGCCGAAGGCACCAGGCCGGCGTCCGCGTTGAGCCTGCGGTAGTCGGCGTTGAGCACGTCGAGCTGCGAGTGGATCTGGGCGTCGGAGATGTTCTCGGCGGCGGTGTGCCACACGACGTGCACGACCACCGGGATGCGGATCAGGCCGGTGCGTGACCCCTCCTCCCCGAAGGCGGTGATCCACGCCTGTACGTCGCGTTCGATCTGGCGCCGCCGCCAGCGGTACTCGGGGTCGAGGCGCACCAGCCGCCGGTGCTCCTCCATCGTCCCGCAGCGGTCGCCGCGCCGGGACTGCCCGTCCGGGTCCTTCGGGTCACGTGGCGTCAGGGGGCCGTCGATGGGGAACCGCGTGCGCCCGAAAGTGCTCTCGGTGCCGTTGTCCGGTGTGGTCATGACGTCCTCCTGAGCGGGTCGGCCGTGTTGCCGTCACCCGAAGGAGCGCACGACCCGACCCGCTGATACCACGGCGCGCCGGGCCGGGTCAGCGCTTCGTGACCCGCAGGCGTGCCGGGTATCGCTCGCCGATGACGACCTCGGTGACGTCGTCGGCGTCGCGGTCGAGGGCGTCGAGGTCGAGCGTCACGTTGAGCTCCTCGGCGAGGGTCTCGCCGGCCACGAGCTCGCGGTGGCCGATGGCGGCGCGGTAGACGAACTCGCTGCCGGTCACCTCGAGGGTGATCCGGTCAGAGACGTCGAACCCGGCGTCGCGGCGGGCCTGCTGCACCGCACGCACCAGGTCGCGCGCAGCGCCCTCGACCTCGAGCTCGGGGCTCACGTCGGTGTCGAGCACGACGAAGCCGCCGCCGGGCAGCATCCCGGTGGTGTGCGACCCGGCCTGCTCGGCATCGACCACCGTCTCGACGACGTACTCGCCTGCCACGAGGGCCAGCCCGCCGGAGGTGACGGTGCCGTCGTCGGCCACCGACCAGTCGCCGGTCTTGCTGCCCTTGATCGCGGTCTGTACATCACGACCCAGCCGGGGGCCGGCGGCACGCGCGTTGACGACGAGCCGCTGGCTGATGCCGAAGTCCGACTCGTGCGCCTCGGCGACGTCGAGCACGCTCACCGCCTTGACGTTGAGCTCGTCGGCGACGATGCCCGTGAACGGCCGCAGCCCGTCGGGGTCGGTGGTGACCACGGTCAGCTGCGGCAGCGGCAGGCGCACCCGCAGCTTCTCGGCCTTGCGCAGGCTGGAGCCGGTGGAGCAGACGGCCCGCACCTGGTCCATGGCGGCGACGAGGGCGTCGTCGGCGGGCAACGTGCCGGCATCCGGCCAGTCCTCGAGGTGCACCGAGCGGCCGCCGGTGAGGCCGCGCCAGATCTCCTCGGTGACCAGGGGCAGCAGGGGGGCTGCCACTCGGGTGAGCACCTCGAGGGTGGTGTAGAGCGTGTCGAAGGCGGCGCGCGCCACCGCACCATCGCCGGCGGCGGTGTCCCAGAACCGTTCCCGTGACCGGCGGATGTACCAGTTCGTCATGGCGTCAACGAACTGGCGCACCGACTCGCACGCACCCGGGATGTCGTAGGCGTCCATCTGGCGCTGCACCGTCTCGACCATGCCACGCAGCTTGGCGAGCAGGTAGCGGTCGAGCGGGTCGGTGGATGCCGTTGAACACTGGGCCGTGTAGCCCTTGCCGCCGTCGAACGCGTTGGCGTAGAGGCTGAAGAACGACCAGCTGTTCCACAGCGGGATGAGCACCTGGCGCACGCCCTCACGGATGCCCTCCTCGGTGACGATCAGGTTGCTGCCACGCAGGATGCCGCTCGACATCAGGAACCAGCGCATGGCATCGGCGCCGTCGCGGTTGAACACCTCCGAGACGTCGGGGTAGTTCTTCAGCGACTTGCTCATCTTCTGGCCGTCGCTGCCCAGCACGATGCCGTGGCTGACGCAGGAGGAGAAGGCGGGCCGGTCGAACAGCGCTGTCGCCAGCACGTGCAGCGTGTAGAACCAGCCGCGGGTCTGCCCGATGTACTCGACGATGAAGTCGCCCGGGAAGTGGTGCTCGAACCACTCGGCGTTCTCGAACGGGTAGTGCACCTGCGCGAACGACATCGAGCCCGAGTCGAACCAGACGTCGAGCACGTCCTCGACGCGGCGCATCGTGGAGTTGCCGGTCGGGTCGTCGGGGTTGGGCCGGGTGAGGTGGTCGATGAACGGCCGGTGCAGGTCGGGCTCACCGTGCTCGTTGAGCGGCAGGCGGCCGAAGTCGCGCTCGAGCTCCTCGAAGGAGCCGTAGACGTCGATCCGCGGGTACGCGGGGTCGTCGGAGCGCCACACCGGGATCGGGCTGCCCCAGAACCGGTTTCGGGAGATCGACCAGTCACGGGCGTTCTCGAGCCACTTGCCGAACTGGCCGTCCTTGACGTGGTCGGGCACCCAGGTGATCTCCTGGTTCAGCTCGACCATCCGGTCCTTGAACTTCGTGACCTCGACGAACCACGACGAGACGGCCATGTAGATGAGCGGCTCGCGGCAGCGCCAGCAGTGGGGGTAGCTGTGGTCGTAGGTCTCGCGGCGCAGGAGCACGGTGCCCTCGGTGACCGAACCGTGGTCGCCTTCGCCGGCAGTCGCGGCCTTGAGGTGGTCGATGACGACCGGGTTGGCGTCGAAGACGTGCAGGCCCTCGTAGTCGGCGACCGGGAAGGTGAACTTGCCGTCCGGGCCGACGGGGACGACCGGTGCGATGCCGTACTGGTCGGTGAGCTGCTTGTCCTCCTCACCGAAGGCCGGCGCGATGTGCACGATGCCGGTGCCGTCGTCGGTGGTGACGTAGTCAGCGGCCAGCACGACGTGTGACTTGGCGTGACCGAGGTAGTAGGAGAACGGCGGGGTGTAGCGGCGCCCGACCAGCTCGGAACCCTTGAGCCGCTGCACGACTCGCTCCCCGGCATCCTCACCGAGCTCGCGGGCATACGCGGCCAGCCGCGCCTCGGCGAGCAGGTAGCGCTCGGTGCGGCCGGTGAAGTCGGACTCCACCACCACGTAGTCGATGTCCGGGCGCACCGCCATCGCCAGGTTGCTGGGCAGGGTCCATGGGGTGGTGGTCCAGATCAGGGCCAGCTCACCGGTCTCGAGGCGGTAGCCGACAGTGACGGCCGGGTCCTGCCGGTTCTTGTAGACCTCCTCGTCCATCCGCAGCTCGTGGTTGGAGAGCGGCGTCTGGTCGTTCCAGCAGTAGGGCAGGCAACGGAAGCCCTCGTAGACCAGCCCCTTGTCGTAGAGCGTCTTGAACGCCCAGAGCACCGACTCCATGAACGTGGGGTTCAGCGTCTTGTAGTCGTTCTCGAAGTCGACCCAGCGGGCCTGGCGGGTGACGTACTCCTGCCACTCCCCCGCGTACTTCATCACCGAGTCACGGCACTTGGCGTTGAAGGACTCGATCCCCAGCTCGAGGATCTCCTCCTTGGTCTTGATGCCGAGCTGGCTCATCGCCTCGAGCTCGGCGGGCAGGCCGTGGGTGTCCCAGCCGAACCGGCGCTCGACCCGGCGGCCGCGCATCGTCTCGTAGCGGGGGACGATGTCCTTGACGTAGCCGGTGAGCAGGTGCCCGTAGTGGGGCAGGCCGTTGGCGAAGGGCGGGCCGTCGTAGAAGACGAACTCGTTCGCGCCGTCCTCCCCCGCAGGCCGGTTCTCGATCGATGCCGCGAAGGTGTCGTCGGCCGCCCACCGGGCCAGCACGGCATCCTCGATCTGCGGGAAATGGGGGCTCGCGGGCACACCGAACGCGGTGCCGGTGTGCTCACCGGTCGTGGAGACCTGGGGGTACGTCATGGGTGCTGCTCCTGCGGGTCGTCGACTCGTCGTGCTCGGGACGAGGACGAAGGGTGTCGGTTCCGGCCTCGTGGATGCCGGCCCGCTCACCTCCCGCGGTACCACCTCGCTTGCCACCACCTCTGCGCGGTGACCGCTCTTGTGCCAGGTCGTGACGTGACCCGTACGTCCGGTTCTAGTGAGGACTCTGGGGCGGATGCCGTGGGGTCCCGTTCTTCCGGAAGCTCGCCGCTGATGACGGCTCGAACGCTTGTGGGACGGAGTCTACCGGGGGTGCGCGAGGAGGTGCGCCCACGTTTGTCGTCGTGCACGGGCTTGGGTCGGCGCGGACCGGTCGGTCAGGTCAGCCTGTTCGTGGGTTGGGCTCTGGAAGCCGAGCTGTTCGCCTGCAGCAGAATGAATTTGATGTGCTCGAACACTTGTGCGATTGACCGTGCATCCGTAGAATGGGGTGCAGCGGAGGGGCACCAGAGACGCGGGGGTGAGCAGCGATGGTGGAGTCGGGGATCGGTCCGGGCGACGTGGTCGCAGCCGCGGACGCTGCTGCTGCGGCCCTGGCGGGCGGCGCTGGACCCGTCGGCGGTGACTGGCACGCGAGCGGAGTGGGCGGGTGCTGTCGGGTCGCTGCAGCAGGTGATCGACATGGCGACCGCCGCGCAGGACGCGGCGATCGTGCGGTTGGCGGCGATCGAGCCGGAGTACCTCGAAGACGGTACTGAGGTGGAGACGCACCGGGCGCCTGGGCATGTGGCGTTGGATGCGCCGGCGATCGTGTCCGGGGTGTTGTCGGTGTCGGTGCTGCATGCCGAGCGGCGGGTGGAGGCGGCGGTGCTGCTGGCGGCGGACGGCCCGCAGGGGTCGGGCACCCACAGCGGCCTGGGTGGCCTGCACGCCGCGATGGGTGCGGGCCGGTTGGACTCCTACCGCGCCTGGGTGGTCGCCGAGGAGCTCGAGGCCGCCCCGGTGGAGGTACGCGAGGCGGTGGTGACACTGTTGGAGCCGTACTTCGAGGTCGAGGATGGTGCGCACCTGCGGCGGCGGTGTCGGCGGGCGCTCGCGCGGATCAGCCCGGACCTGCTGCGTCAGCGCGCCCTGAAGGCTCGTTCGCAGGTTGGGCTGCGGCGGTGGGTGGCCGAGCCGGGTGTCGACCGGTGGGAGGGTACCTTCCCGTCCGAGGACGCCGCCACCGCGTGGGCGGCGATCGACGCGCTGGCGCACCGGTACGTCAAGGACGCGGTGTGCACCCACATCGAGGCCGCCCGCGGCAAGGCCCTGACCGACCTGGTCGCCGGGCAGGCCAGCATCGACACCGTCTTGACCATCACCGTCCCCGCCACCGGCCTGACCCACGACGCCCACGACGCCCCGGTCGGCACCACACCAGCCGCTACCGGGCCGGACGAGGCCGCCACGCCAGGCAGCCTGGGCGCTGTCGTCGCGAGCGGACCAGGGGGCGGCGCTGCAGGCAGCGAACCCGACGACCTGATCGAGGTCACCGGCCCGGCCGGGAACCAGCCGGTGTTCGTCTCCCGCGACTGGGTCACCGCCATGGCCACCCCGAACGCCCGCCCACGCTCCCGAGTCAAGGCCAAAGCTCCCACGTCGTCCACCCCCACACCCACCTCCGAGTCCGAGACTGACTCCAGGTCCAGGTCCAGGTCCAGGTCCAGGTCCAGGCCCAGGCGCAGGCCCAGGTCCCGTTCCGGGTCCCGTTCCGGGTCCGGGTCCGGGTCACCCTCGGGCTCGCGGTCGCAGGCGGTGCAGGTGGCGCCGTGCCACCCGGACACCGGCGCGCTGGTCGACCCGGCCACCCAAGCGGCCGCCACCACCACCCTTGACGTCGCGCCCAGCATCCAACCGGGCACGCCTGCTGAGCCTGCTCAAGGGCTCGATTCACGACCCCAGGCACCAGGCGATGCCGACTCAGACATCGGAGGTCGCCGTGTCGACGGTCGCCGTGTCGACGGTCGCCGTGTCGACGGGGCGTCGACCCTGCAGCGGATCGCTGCAGGGTTCGGGGCGGGCGCCTACCGGCCCTCGGCCGCGATGGCCAAACGGGTCAAAGCCCGAGACCGCCGGTGCCGGTTCCCCGGCTGCACCATCGCGGCGGTGTTCTGCGACCTGGACCACGTGCGGCCCTGGCCGGGCGGCCCCACCGCCGACACCAACCTGATCTGCCTGTGCCGGCGCCACCACCGGGTCAAACAACGACCCAGCTGGACCGTCGCCCTGGCCACCGACGGCACCCTCACCTGGACCGACCCCACCGGACGGGTCCGCACCACCGCACCCGCCGACGCCCTGACCTGCACCGTCCTCAGCGGCGCCGCAACACCACCACCAGCCCCAGTCAGCACCAGCACCACCCTGACCGACCTGCCCGACGGACCGCACAGTGACCTCGAGTTCCGCCTGGAACACCACCTCGCCACCGTCCCGCCCCGCGGCCGGGCCAGCACCACCTGGCGCGACGACCACGGCCGACGGCACCGCGTCCAGCTCCAGCCAGCAGTGGCAGATCTGTTCATCCGCGACAGCGGGCACTGGCCCCACCACACCCGGCATCGGCGACACCTCCCCCGATACACCGGCCCCCACAGCGACGACCCACCTCCGTTCTGAGTCAGCGGTCAGGGCGCTGACGGCAGCCCGGCTGGTCACCGCCTGGCGGCCGTCGGCCCATCGGCGGAAGCCCGCTCGGGGCGGCGCGGGCACGGTGAGCCCGGCCACCCGAGCGGCCGTCGGGGGCTCCGTCAGGGAGTAGAGTCTGGCCGTCGCCTTCGGGCGGCACCCACACGCACCTGTTCGGGGGAAGCCGGTCCAAATCCGGCGCTGTCCCGCAGCCGTGGGTCGCGACTCCAAGTCGCGGCGAGTCGGAATGCCCGGCAGGTGCGAGCGGCTCCACAACACCGTCGAGGAATGCGGGACGGAGCCCGAGTGACCGGGGCTCCCGGTGGTTCGGGCATCACGTCTTGAACCGCTCAGGAAGGCACCGATGTCCACCCCCACCACCGCCCGAGGCGTCCTGCTGCGCCGTGCCGGCACCCTGCTCGTGGCCGCCGCACTCGTCGGCGCCCCGGCGTCCGCCGCGTTGGCGGACCCCACCGCGAACCCCACGACCAGTACCTCCGTGGATGCCGCTCCCACGGCACCCGCTTCGGCGTCGCCGAGCCCCAGCGTCACGGCGTCCGGTGTCGCGACGCCCAGCAGCGACCCGTCCGCCACGCCGACCCAGGGCCCCAGCGACCCGGCTCCCTCCCCCTCCCCGAGCGACTCGGCCCCGTCGCCGTCCCCCAGCGACACCACCAGCCCGAGCGCCCCGGCGCCGTCAGCCAGCCCGTCCGCCTCAGCGAGCACCGCCCCGGATCCAGCCGTCGCCGCGATCGCGGGAGCCGAGGACACCGCCGCCGCGGCCTTCATCGCCGGCACCCTCGCCGCCGGCGGTGACCACTACGTCTATCCCGGCGGCACCTTCTTCGACGGCGGCAACACCATCGACGCCATCCTCGCGCTGAGCGCGGTCGGCACCCAGCAGGCCCAGGCCAACGCGTCGCTGGCCTACCTCGCGAGCCACCTCGGCGACTACTTCGGCGCCGACGGTGAGGTCTATGCCGGCCCGCTGGCCAAGTCGCTGTTGGCTGTGGTCGTCGCCGGCGGCAACCCCACAGCGTTCGGGGGCCACGACCTCGTCGCCGAGCTGCGGGCCCTGGAGACCACCAAGGGACGGTTCAGCGACCAGTCCGCCTTCGGCGACTTCTCCAACACGATCGGCCAGTCCCTGGCGGTCATCGCCCTCGCCCGCGCCGGGCAGGGCATCAACGTCGGCTCCGTCGAGCAGCTCCTGGGCCGGCAGTGCACCGACGGCGGCTTCTCGGGCTCCCTCGACAATGCCGACGGGTGTACCAGCGACCCGGACGCCACCGCGTTCGCGGTGCAGGCGCTGCTCGCGGCAGGCGCCGCCACCCCCTGCAACGGCGACACCGAGAGCCTGACCGCCCGCGCGGCGGCGGCCGCGAGCGCCGGCCTGGACCGGCTCGAGGCGATCCAGGGCGCCAGCGGCGGGTTCACCAGCGCCGACGGCGCCGTCAACACCAACACCACCGGCGTCGCCGCACAGACCTTGACCGCCGGCGGCCGCACGACGGCTGCGGCCGACGCGATCGCCTTCATCAAGGGGCTGCAGTACACCGACACCGCGAAGCCGGCACTGCTCGGCGGCATCGCCTTCTCGGCCGCCACCCGCTCGACGACGACCCCGTCCGACTCCGACCTGCGCGCCACGCCCCAGGCCACGCTCGGCCTGGCCGGCGGTTCCCTCGTGACCGTGGTCGCGCCCGGCGTCGAGGATGCCGTGCCCGCCACGACGTGCCCGCCCGCGCCGACCCGCCAGCCGGTCGTCGTGCCTTCGACGAGCACCCCCACCCCCTCGACGACCACCCGGCCCACCTCGGGCGGCGGCTCGACCCAGGGCGCCGGTGGCTCCGGGGGCTCGGGTGGCTCCGACCCGTCGACCACCATCGAAGCAGCCGCCGCCACCGGCTCGCTCGCGCAGACGGGCACCGACGCCCTCGCTGCGGTGCTGCTCGGCGTGCTGCTCGTGCTCGTCGGCGGCCTCGCGGTCTGGTTCAGCACCCGCCGCCGGGGGGCGCACGCCTGATGGCCCGTCTCGCAGCGCGCCTCGCCGGCGCAGCCGCCGCCTCCGGCTTGGCATTGGCCGGCCTGGTCGTGGTGGCGTCCCCGGCGAGTGCCGCGGCCTGCTCGGGCACCTCCGGCGTCACCGTGGTCGTCGACAAGGGCGGCTCGATCAGCACCCGGTGCGCCTCCGGCGACCCGTCGTCCGCCCTGGGGGCGCTGAAGAGCGCTGGGTTCACCGTCAAGCCGACCATCCCCTATGGGGACAGCGTCATCTGTCGGATCAATGACTATCCGTCATCAGACCAGTGCATGCGAATGCCGCCCGGCAACGCCTACTGGGCGTTCTTCCACGCCAAGCGGGGTGGCAGCTGGGTCTACAGCTCGAGCGGCGTCGCGAGCTACAACCCGGCACCCGGGTCCGTTGTCGGGTTCCGGTTCGGCTCGGGGCAGCAGCCCGGCATCGCTCCCCCGGCGCCCACCAAGACCAGCGCGCCGGCCCCGACGAAGCCCGCCCCGAAGCCGACGCCCAGACCCCCGACAACCGAGCCCAAGCCCGCACCGGCGGCACCCAAGCCCACCTCGGGCTCGAGCTCGTCGACCTCGGCCAGCAAGGCCGCGCCGATGGCCACCGCCAAGGGCACGGCACCCAGCGCAACAGCGGCACCCTCGGTGACGCCCTCGGGGGGCCCCACGGCTTCCGCCGGCAGCTCGGCGAGCACGACCGGCACCACCACGGCGAGCCCGAGCGAGACGGCATCCGACATCGCGGCCGCCCCGACGTCCGTCGACGCCAGCGACGGCGGCGGCGGGCCGGGCACCCTGCTCGCGGGGGCTGCGCTGGTGGCGCTGGTCGCCGGTGGGGCGGGCTTCGCTGCCTGGAGACGGCGGTCCTGACCCGGTGATGGTCCAATGAGCGCCACCCTCCCCCGCACGGTCCACCCGGCCGCGTGGTGGGGGTGGGCCGTCGGCATGGCCATCGCCGTCAGCACGACGAACAACCCGCTCCTGCTCTTCCTCGCCCTGGCCGTCGTCGCGCTCGTCGTGGCCAACCGGCGCGGCAGCTCGCCCTGGGCCCGGGCCTTCCGGCTCTACCTGTGGCTCGGCCTGTTCATCATCGTGGTGCGGGTCGTGCTGCACGTGCTCGTGGGGCTCAAGTTCGGCGAGGTCGTGCTGTTCACCCTGCCCGAGGTGACCCTGCCGTCCTGGGCGGGCGGCATCCAGCTGGGCGGCACGGTCTACCTCGAGGGGCTGCTCGGTGCGGCCGTTCTCGGCCTGCGGCTCGCGGTGATCATCGCCTGCATCGGCGCCGCCAACGCCCTGGCCAACCCCAAGCGGCTACTGCGGTCGCTGCCCTCGGCGCTGCACGAGATCGGTTCTGCCGTAGTCGTTTCGGTGTCGGTCGCGCCCCAGCTCGCCGAGAGCGTGCAGCGGGTCCGCCGGGCCCGGCAACTGCGCGGGGACACCACGCGCGGCATCCGGTCGGTTCCCTCGGTGGCGCTGCCGGTGCTCGAGGACACCCTCGAGCGCTCCCTGCTGCTCGCCGCCGCGATGGACTCACGTGGCTACGGCCGGGCCGGCGCCGCCCCTCGGTCGCACCGCCTGATGACCGGTGCCGTCACGCTCACCGGGCTGCTCGCCGCCGCGCTCGGCATCTACGGCGTGCTCGACACCACTACCCCGGCCCTGATGGGCACCCCGGCGCTGCTGCTCGGCCTGGCCCTGTCGACCCTGGGCCTGTGGCTCGGCGGCCGGCACGTCGAGCGCAGCAGCTACCGGCCCGATCCCTGGCGGGGCGCCGAGTGGCTCACCCTCGGATGCGGTGTGGTCGCGGCCGCCGTGCTCGTCACCATCTCGCGCACCGACCCGCAGTCCCTCGCGATGCCGTTGTCCCCGTTGGCCTTTCCGCCGCTGCCGATCGCGGCGGTGGTCGGCCTGCTGGTCGGTGCCCTGCCGGCCTACCTCACTCCCGAGCCGCCCCGACCCGCCTCTCGCGTGCCGCAGCGCGGAGCACGGGAGGAGGTGCTGGCCCGTGGCTGACGCCATCGAGCTGTCGCGGGTGTCGATCTCCCTGCCGGGCTCGACGACACCGATCCTGCGCGACGTCGACCTGAGCATCGACGAGGGTGAGCTGGCCCTCGTGGTCGGCCGCACCGGCTCGGGCAAGTCGACCCTGCTCGGCGCCATCTGCGGCCGGGTCCCCCACTTCACCGGCGGCACGCTCACCGGCCACGTGCGGCTGCACGGCCGCGACACCCGCGACCACCGGCCCCGCGACCTCGCCGACCTGGTCGGCGTCGTCGGCCAGGACCCGCTCGCCGGGTTCGTCACCGACACCGTCGAGGAGGAGCTGGCCTACGGCATGGAGCAGCTCGGGCTGCCCACTTCGACGATGCGCAAGCGGGTCGAGGAGACCCTCGACCTGCTCGGCATCGCCGAGCTGCGCGACGTGCCGCTGCGCGAGCTCAGCGGCGGGCAGCAGCAGCGGGTGGCCATCGGTTCGGTGCTCACCGCGCACCCCCGCGTCATCCTGCTCGACGAGCCGACCTCGGCCCTCGACCCCACCGGCGCCGAGGAGGTGCTCGCCACCATCACCCGGCTCGTGCACGACCTCGCGGTCACCGTGGTCGTGGCCGAGCACCGGGTGGAGCGGGTGCTGCACTACGCCGACACCGTCGTGCACGTCTCGCCATCGGGCGAGGTGCGCTCGGGGCTGCCGTCCGACCTGATGGTCGACAGCGACATCGCTCCCCCGGTCGTCGAGCTCGGCCGGTATGCCGGGTGGTCGCCGCTGCCGCTGTCGGTGCGTGACGCCCGGCGTGCGGCATCCGCCCTGCGCACCCGCCTCCAAGCCACCCTGACCCCGGATGCCGTCGCACGCGTCGCAAGAGACGAGGCGTCCCCGAATCGACCAATAGGTCACGGGAGGGACAACCCAGCGTCCCGGAATCGACCTATTGGTCACATGCGGGACGGCTCAACGTCCCCGGATCGACCTATTGGTCACACGGGGGACGCCGACGTGGTGCTCAGTGCACGCGGGGTCGTCGTCCGGTACCCCGGCGACGTGCTGGCCGTGGCCGGGGTCGACCTCGACCTGCGCGCCGGGGAGGTCACTGCCGTCATGGGTCGAAACGGCTGCGGCAAGTCCTCGCTGCTCTGGGCCCTGCAGGGCAGCGGACTGCTGACGTCGGGCACGGTCACCGCACGCCGAGCCGTCCGGGGCGCCAGCCGCGGCGATGCCACGACCGACAAGGGCACCGCCGGCGACAGGGGAACCGTCAATGAGACCGCGGCCCACGGCGGACGTCGCCCGGGCGACAACGACGCTCGGCGCGCGGCATCCGGGCTGGTCGAGCCGAGCACCCTCGGTGCCGGGGAGCGGCGCTCGCTGGTCGGGCTGGTGCCGCAGACCGCCGCCGACCTGCTCTACCTCGACACCGTGGGCGCCGAGTGCGCCCAGGCCGACCGCGAGAGCGGCGTGCCGACCGGCACCTGCGCGCGCCTCCTCGAGGCCGTCGCGCCCGGCATCCCGCCCGAGCACCACCCTCGCGACCTGTCCGAGGGGCAGAAGCTGGCCCTCGTGCTGGCCGTGCAGCTGACCGCCGACCCGCCGCTGCTGCTGCTCGACGAGCCGACCCGCGGCCTCGACCCCACCGCCAAGGCAGCCCTGAGCCAGGTGCTGCGCGGCCTGGCCGCGCGCGGCCGGTCGGTCGTGGTGTCGACCCACGACGTCGAGTTCGTCGCCGAGGTGGCCGACCGGGTCGTCGTCATGGCCGCGGGCGAGGTGGTGGCCGACGGTCCGACCACCGAGGTCGTCGTGTCCTCCCCCGCCTTCGCCCCGCAGGTCTCGAAGGTGACCGCACCCGGGCCGTGGCTGACCGTCGACGACGTGCGCGAGGCCCTCGCGGTGGTGGCGTCATGAGAACGCGCACCCGGGCCCTGCGGCTGCGGCCCCGCTCGTTCGCCGCCGTCGCCCTGGTCTCGGTCGCCGGCCTGGTGGCGTTCTGCTGGCCACTGCTGATCTCCCCCGACTCGGGCCTGGCCCAGGGCACCGACGCCCCGCTGGTGTTCGCGCTGGTGCTGCCGCTGCTGCTCGCCGTGGTGCTCGCCGAGCTGAGCGAGGGCGGCATGGACGTCAAGGCCGTCGCCATGCTCGGCGTGCTCGCCGCCATCGGGGCGGCCCTGCGACCCCTCGGCGCGGGCACCGCCGGCCTCGAGACCGTCTTCTTCCTGCTCGTGCTCGGCGGCCGGGTCTTCGGCGCCGGGTTCGGGTTCGTGCTCGGCGCCACGACCCTGTTCGCCAGCGCACTGGTGACCGGCGGCGTCGGCCCCTGGCTGCCCTTCCAGATGCTCGGCGCCGCGTGGGTCGGCTGCGGCGCCGGGATGCTGCCGCCGCTGCGCGGGCGCGCCGAGGTGTTCATGCTCGCGGCCTACGGGGCGGCGGCCGGGCTGCTCTACGGCCTGCTGCTCAACCTGTCGTTCTGGCCGTTCACCACCGGGATGAGCGGCGACCTCTCCTTCGTCGCCGGGGCGCCCGTGCTCGAGAACCTCCACCGGTTCCTCGTCTTCACCCTGGCCACCAGCCTCGGCTGGGACATCGGGCGCGCCATCACCACCGCGGTGCTGGTCCTGATCACCGGCAAGGCGGTGCTCGCTGCGCTGCGCCGGGCCGCCCGCCGGGCCGCGTTCGAGGAGCCGGTGACCTTCGAGACACCCCCAGACCGGGCGCCGGCGCGCGCGGCCGACATGGCACCATCGAGCCCATGAGCAACCTCGAGCTGGGCCGTAACACCGGCTGGCTGAGCCGCGAAGAGCTCGACTTCGCGCGCGAGAAGCTGCCGATCCTCTACGTGGATGCCGTGCCCGTGCGGGTCGACGACCGCGGCGCGGTGCTCGCCGTCGGGGTGCTCCTGCGGCTCGGCGAGGACGGCAGTGTCTGCCGCGAGCTGGTGTCGGGGCGGGTGCTGCACCACGAGCGGGTCCGCGACGCCCTGCTGCGGAACATCGAGAAGGACCTCGGCCCGATGGCCCTGCCCCGGGTGCCGGCCAGCCCGCAACCGTTCACCGTGGCCGAGTACTTCCCGACCCCGGGCGTCACGCCGTTCCACGACCCGCGCCAGCACGCCGTGTCCCTGGCGTTCGTCGTGCCGGTGGCCGGCGACTGCGCCCCGCAGAACGACGCACTCGACCTCACCTGGCTCACCCCCGACCAGGCCCTCGACCCCGGCATCCAGGCCGAGATGGAGCGAGGGCACGGCGTGCTGCTACGGCAGGCTCTGGCCCACCTCGGCCACCCCGTCTGAGCGCACTCCACAGGACCACCCCCACGGGGCCGGCGATCCTTGACCGGCCCGCCGCAGCGGCGGACAGTGAGGTGGCATGCCGAACTTCGCCGGGGTCAACCACGTCGCTCTCACCGTCACCGACCTCGATGTCAGCGAGCGCTTCTACACCGACGTCCTCGGTTTCCGGCGCGCCCTCGACGTCGGCTACGGCCGCATCACCATCCATGCGGCGTCCGGCTTCACCATCGCCCTGCTCACCCACCCGAGCGCCGCGGGCGGTCCGTTCACCGAGCTGACGACCGGCCTGGACCACCTCTGCTTCGCCGCGGCCGACCGGGCCGAGCTGGTGCGGTGGCAGGAGCGGCTGGAGTCCCTCGGCGTGCCATACACCCCGATCCGGGACATGCCGCTGGGTCACCACCTGAACTTCCGCGACCCCGACGGCATCGCCCTCGAGTTCTACGCGCCGACCGACGTGTACTCGGCGGCCCTGCACGAGCTGAGGAGCCGTGACGTCACCGACGAGGAGGTGCGCGAGACCGCGCAGCGGTTGCTCGGCGATGACTTTCCCACCCTCTGACGCCCGCGCCAGCACGGCTGTCGGGACATGATCGAGGAGACACCGACACCGAGGGGGACGGCATGGCGAAGTTCGTGACGATCGGGTACGGCGACGAGGCGGGCTACCAGCGCACCGCCGCCGAGGTGCGGGATGCCGCGCACGCGGACGACGCACAGCTGGTGGCGGACGGGGTCCTGATGGGCCGGGCCGGCACCCCCGTGCAGGTGCGCAACCACGACGCCGCCGGGGTGCACACGAGCGAGGGTGCGTTCATGACGGCACCCCTGCCCGTGGCCGGGTTCGCGATCCTGGAGGCCGAGACACTGGAGGAGGCCGTCGAGATCGCGGCGCGGGCGCCGTGCGCGGTGGCCCAGGGCGTCGTCGAGGTCTGGCCACTGGACGACGGCGCCTGACGGCGCCAGCCTGACGGCGACAGCCCAGGCGGCAGTAGCCCAGCGTCAGCCGGTGAACTTGTCGCGGGTGCGCGTCATGTCGTGCAGGTCGGCGGCATGCGCCTCCTCCGGCGTCGGGGCCGTGCCGCCCAGCCGGGCGGGCTGGTAGACGAGGTCGTCGCCGGTCAGCACCGGGTACGCCGCCTGCTGCACGTCGAGCTGCGACTGCATCACGGCCTTGAGCCGCTCCGTCGCCGCCATCACGTCGTCGCGGCGGCCGATCTCCATGGGCTCACCCACCGTGATGCTGATCGGGATGCGCGCGGCGGGCCGCATGTGCTTGGGCAGGTTCTTGGTCCACACCCGCTGGGCACCCCAGATGGTGGTCGGCAGCACGGGCACCCCGGCCACCTGCGCCATCTTCACCGCCCCCGGCTTGAACTCCTTGAGCTCGAAGGACCGCGACATCGTGGCCTCGGGGAAGACCCCGACGATCTCGCCGTCGCGCAGCGCCCGGATGGCGGCCGAGAACGCCTCGCCGCCCTTGTGCCGGTCGACCGGGATGTGCCGCATGCCGCGCATCAGCGGCCCCGCGACCCGGTGGCCGAAGATCGACTTCTTGGCCATGAAGCGCACGTAGCGCCGGTTCGGCCAGGCCGGCAGCCCCGCATACGTGAAGTCGAGGTACGACGTGTGGTTGATGGCCATGACCGCCCCACCGGTGGCCGGCACGTGCTCGGCCCCGGTGATCGTGAAGCGGGAGCCCTGCACGAAGAAGAGCGTCTTGGCAGCGTAGATCACCGGCCGGTACACGGGGTCGTTCATGGTGCTCACCCTAGAGCCAGCGTCTGAACCCTGGTGAGCCGCCACCACCCGGTCTGGGAGGATGTGCACCATGACCGAGCACCTCACCTCCCTTCGCGCTGCCTCCGTTCCGGAGAGGCCGTCACTCGACGGCCTCGAGGACAAGTGGGCCGCGGTATGGCAGGCCGAGGACACCTACGCGTTCGACCGGCAGGCCGCCCTGGCCGGCCCGCGCGAGGCGGTCTTCTCCATCGACACCCCGCCGCCCACGGCATCCGGCTCGCTGCACATGGGTCACGTGTTCAGCTACACGCACACCGACTGCATCGCCCGCTACAAGCGGATGGCCGGGTTCAACGTCTTCTACCCGATCGGCTGGGACGACAACGGGCTGCCCACCGAGAAGCGGGTGCAGAACTTCTACGGCGTGCGCGGCGACGCCAGCCTGCCGCACGACCCGGGGTTCGAGCCCCCCTTCAAGGGCGACGCGAAGAGCACCAAGGCCGCCGACGAGGTGCCCATCTCGCGGCAGAACTTCATCGAGCTGTGCGACGAGCTGACCGTGCGCGACGAGGAGGCCTTCGAGTCCCTCTTCCGCCGCATCGGGCACAGCTACGACTGGTCGATCTCCTACCGCACCATCGACGACCACTCCCGCGCCACCGCCCAGCAGGCGTTCCTGCGCAACCTCGCGCGCGGCGAGGCCTACCAGGCCGAGGCGCCGGGCCTGTGGGACGTCACCTTCCAGACCGCCGTCGCCCAGGCCGAGCTCGAGGCCCGCGACTACCCCGGCCACTACCACCGGGTCGCGTTCCACGGCCCGACCGGCCCGGTGCACATCGAGACCACCCGCCCCGAGCTCATCCCGAGCTGCGTGGCCCTCATCGCCCACCCCGACGACGAGCGCTACCAGCCGCTGTTCGGCACGACGGTGACCACCCCGCTGTTCGGCGTGGAGGTGCCCGTGCTCGCGCACCCGGCCGCCGAGATCGACAAGGGCGCCGGCATCGCGATGTGCTGCACCTTCGGCGACCTCACCGACGTGCTGTGGTGGCGCGAGCTGCGGCTGCCGACCCGGTCGGTGATCACCCGCAGCGGCCGGCTCCAGACCGAGGTGCCCGAGTGGCTGGCCGACGGCCCGGGCGCAGCGCTCTACACCGAGGGCATCGCCGGCAAGACCGCGTTCGGCGCGCGCGAGGCCGTGGTCAACGCCCTGCGCCAGAGCGGCGACCTCGACGGCGAGCCGACCCCGACCAAGCGGATGGCCAACTTCTACGAGCGGGGCGAGAAGCCGCTCGAGATCGTCACCTCGCGGCAGTGGTACATCCGCAACGGCGGCCGCGACGTCGACCTCAACGCCGCGCTCATCGCCCGCGGTGAGGAGGTCGACTTCCACCCGCCCTTCATGCGCAGCCGCTACGCCAACTGGGTCAGCGGCCTCAACGGCGACTGGCTCGTCTCCCGCCAGCGCTTCTTCGGCGTGCCGATCCCGGTCTGGTACCCCCTCGACGCCGACGGCGAGCCCGACTACGCGGCGCCCATCGTGCCGGCCGAGGCCGACCTCCCGGTCGACCCCGCGGCCAACCCGCCCGCCGGCTACACCGAGTCGCAGCGCGCCGAGCCGGGCGGCTTCGTCGGTGACCCCGACATCTTCGACACCTGGGCCACCTCGTCGCTCAGCCCGCAGATCGCCGGCGGCTGGCGCGATGCCGCGGGCACCGGCACCGACCCGCTGTTCGAGAAGGTCTTCCCGATGGACGTGCGCCCCCAGGGCCACGACATCATCCGCACCTGGCTGTTCTCGACCGTGGTGCGCGCGCACTTCGAGTTCGGCACGGTGCCGTGGACCAACGCAGCGATCAGCGGCTGGATCCTCGACCCCGACCGCAAGAAGATGAGCAAGTCGCGCGGCAACGTCGTCACCCCCGAGGACCTCCTCAAGGAGCACAGCGCGGATGCCGTGCGCTACTGGGCCGCCAGCGGACGCCTCGGCACCGACGCCGCCTACGACACCGGCCAGATCAAGGTCGGCCGGCGGCTGGCCATCAAGGTGCTCAACGCCAGCAAGTTCGCCCTGTCGTTCGGTGACGTCGACGGCGACCTGGGCTCACTCGTCACCGAGCCGGTCGACCGCTCGCTGCTGGCCGGGCTGCGTGACGTCGTGGCCCGCGCCACCGCCGGCTTCGAGGCCTGGGACTTCACCCGGGCGCTCGAGGTCACCGAGCAGTGGTTCTGGGCGTTCTGTGACGACTACCTCGAGCTGGTCAAGGACCGCGCCTACGGCGCCCAGGGGGACGCCGTCGCCGCCAGTGCCCGTGCCACGCTGCGGATCTCGCTCGACGTCGTGCTGCGACTGCTCGCCCCGGTGCTGCCCTACGTCACCGAGGAGGTCTGGTCCTGGACCCACGACGGCTCGGTGCACCGCGCCGCCTGGCCCACCGTCGACGAAGTGCCGGCCGGCGGTGACGCCGCGCTGCTCACCGCCGTCGGCGCCGCCCTGGCCGCCATCCGAAAGGCCAAGTCCGAGGCCAAGGTCGGCATGCGCGCCGAGGTGCCCTCGATGACCCTCGTCGGGCCCGAGGCCGCGCTCGCCCACGTGCGGGCGGCGGAAGGCGACCTGCGAGCGGCGGGTCGGCTCACCGGCATCCTCGAGCTCGTGACGGGCGACGAGGTCGCTGCCCGCGACGTCGAGCTCGTGCCGGTGGCCAGGCCCACCCCCTGACCGAGCTGCGACCTCAGGCCGGGGCGGCGCCCAGGTCGACGGCGTAGCCCCGCGAGCGCACCGTGCGCAACCCGGTGGGGCGCACCGCCACCCACGGCACGTCCCAGCCGCTCAACCCGAGGCGGCGCTGCGCCACCGTGTCGCGGCGCAGGTGGTCGACCCGGCCGCTGGCCGGGTCGTAGACGTCGAGCATCCGGTCGCCGTCGCCGGGCAGCACGAGCACGACGTGCCGGGGCATGACCGTGTTGCCGACGTAGAGCAGGGCCGGCTCACCCTCGTCGACGACGTCGACCAAGGTGTCGAACGCGGTGACCAGGTCGTCCTCGTCGCCGCTGCGCAGCACATCTAGCGTGTACAGGGTGCCGATCCGAGCCGCGCCGTACTCGAGCTCGCGCTGCGCCCCCCAGGGCGGTGTGCCGAGCCGCCGGGGCCAGGGCACGTTGGGCCGGTGGCCGCCCGCGAAGAGGCTGTTGGTACGGCGCATGACCACCCGCTCGTACGCCGCGAACCGCTCTGCCTCGGTGGCCCCGGTCGGTGACCCGGGCAGGTGCGGCTGCCCGGTGCGCACCCACGAGGCGAAGAGCGGGTCGACGAGCATGCGGGCGACGGTGAGGCATGCCGAGCCGCAGGTCACCGGGGACTGCTGCACCGGACCGGTGTCGCCGGCGCGGAGTCGGTAGGCCATCACGCCCCAATCGTTACCGCCGGAGGCCCCCTCGCGCCACCACCGGTCTGGTTGGGTGGGGGCGTGTCCTCCCGTCCGAGCGTGGTGAGCGCCCTGGGCCGGCCACCGTTCGTGGCTGCCCTCGGCGTGCTGACCCTGCTCGTCGTGGTCTGGGCGGCCGCGGCGCCGCGGCCCCCGCGGGTGATCCCCGGGCTGCACGACGACGCGATCCTGGAGCAGCAGGCCGCGGCCGACGGCTTCGCGACCTTCAACGCCGACCTGACCCTGAAGCGCATCCCCGGCCCGTGGGAGCAGACCAGCGACGCCGTCGCACTGGTGTTGGGCTGGGCGACCATCGCCGTGCTGGTCGCCGGCGCCGGGTTCTGCGTCTACCTCATGATCCGGGCGTGGCGCGCCAGTCACGAGGACCGCACGCCCGAGGTCGACGACGCCCCGGACCTCGACCTGGAGGCCCTGGCCCTGGCCGTGTCGGGTGACGCGTCGCAACGCCTCGACGCCCTGTCGGCCGGCACCCCCGCCGAGGGCATCATCTCCGCCTGGACCCACCTCGAGGCCACCCTTCACGAGGCCGGCCTGGCCCTGCCCCCGTCGCGCACCTCGACCGAGGTCAGCATCGACGTGCTGCGCCGGTTCTCGGTCGACGAGAGCACGCTGCGCACACTGGCGGGTCTCTACCGCGAGGCGCGCTGGTCTCGTCATCCGCTCACCGAGGACGACCGTCGCCGGGCCGCCGCGGCGTACGGCGCGCTCGACGTCGCGCTGCGGGCCGGGATGCCGGCGACCGGCCGGGGCGAGCGTGGCTGACTCCGCACGTGCCAGGCTGCGCCCGCTGCTGATGGCGGGCGCCGGCCTGGTCGTCCTCGCGCTGGTGGTCGCCGCCCGCGGACCGGTCGCACTCCTCGCGGTCGCGAGCGTCGCGGTGCTCGCCGGCTTCGTGCTGGCCGTGCCGCCGCTGCTGCGCCACGACGGCATCGACTGGGACTGGCTGCCCGACCGGGCGGTCGAGGTGCCCCCCGAGCCGGGCATCGCCAACCTGCGCCGGCTGCTCGCCCCGACTCCCGGGGACACCGCCGCCCCCGAGCAGCTGCAGCTGCTGGTGCGCGCCATCGCCGCCGACCGGGCCGACGGTACGGCCTACGGCGACGGCCGCCTCGCCGCCTACCTCGCCCGCCCGCCTCGCGCGCTCGACCTCGCCGAGGCCGATGCCGTGATCACCGAGCTCGAAGCCCTACCGATCCAGGAGACCTGAGTGACCGACATCCCTACCGCCCACCGTCGCGCCACCGCCGTGCTCGACGAGGTCGACACCGTCATCGTCGGCAAGCGGGCCGCCACCGAGGTCGTCCTGGCGGGCGTGCTGGCCGGTGGCCACGTGCTCATGGAGGACTTCCCCGGTCTGGGCAAGACCCTCGCCGCCCGTACCTTCGCCCAGGCCCTCGGGCTGGACTTCACCCGGGCCCAGTTCACGCCCGACCTGCTGCCGGCCGACCTCACCGGCTCGTTCGTCTACGACCAGGGGCGCGGCGAGTTCGAGTTCCGGAAGGGGCCGGTCTTCACCGGGTTCCTGCTCGCCGACGAGATCAACCGCACCCCGCCCAAGACCCAGGCCGCCCTGCTCGAGGCCATGCAGGAGCACCAGGTCACCGTCGAGGGCCAGACCTTCGCCCTGCCCCAGCCCTTCCACGTGCTCGCCACCGCCAACCCGGTCGAGTACGAGGGCACCTACCCGCTGCCCGAGGCGCAGCTCGACCGCTTCCTGGTGCGCGTGGCCTTCGGCTACCCCGACGCCGACGGCGAGCTCGAGGTTCTGCAGCGCCGGATGACGCGCCGCCAGGAGGACCAGCAGGTGCGCCGGGTCGTCGACGCCGCCGAGCTGCTCGAGCTGCAGGCGGCGATGGAGGACGTCACCGTCTCCGCCGAGCTCGGCCGCTACTGCGTGGCCCTGACCCGCGCCACCCGCAGCCACGAGCACGCCCTGATGGGCGCCTCGCCGCGTGGCTCCCTCGCGCTGATGCTCGTGGGCCGGGCGTACGCCGTCATCCGGGGTCGCGACTACGTCACCCCCGACGACGTCAAGGCGATCGCACCCGCCGTGCTCGAGCACCGGGTGGTCGTGCGCCCCGAGCTGTGGATGAGCGACGTGTCCTCGCGCGGCATCGTGGCCGACCTGCTGCGCACCGTGCCGACGCCACGCACCGGGGTGCGCGCGTCGTGAGGTCCCCGTGGCGACCGACCCGGGCGCTCGGGCGAGCCACGGCGGTCGGGTTCGTGCTGCTCGCCGCCGCGGCGGCTTCCGGCCGCGGGGACCTCGCCGTCATCGGTGTCCCCCTGGCCGCCCTGGTCGTGTGGGCGGTGGCGACCCGGCCGACCGCCGTGCCGACGGTGCAGAGCCGGCTCAGCACCGCGGTCGCCCACGAGGGCGACTCCATGACCTGGCGGGTAGACGTCACCACGGTGCCCGGCCTGCGCGACGTCGTCGGGCACCTGCCCGGCGACCGCTGGACCACCACGACGCCCCAGCACGGCCACGTCGCCGCGGCACCCACCGGTGCGGCGACCGTGCCGATGGCGGTGGTGGCCACGGTCGACCGCTGGGGCGTGCGCCGGCTGGGCCCGGCGCAGGTGGGCGGCTTCGGCGCCTTCGCCGGCTTCGCCTGGATCTGGTCGGAGCAGCGGGTCGAGACGGTCGCCGCGGTGCCCACGCCGGGCGTGTTCACGTCGCGGGCCGCCCTCCCCCACCCGGTGGGGCTGGTCGGGCAGCACCGCAGCGCCCGGGTCGGGGGAGGCACCGAGCTGGCCGAGATCCGGCCGTTCCGCACCGGCGACCGGCTGCGCCGCATCCACTGGCCGGTGTCGCTGCGCACCGGCGCCCTGCACGTCACGACGACCTACGCCGACCAGGATGCCGAGGTGCACCTCGTGCTCGACGCCATCCGCGACCTCGGGGAGCGCGACGCGGACACCGGGCGGCGCTCCAGCCTCGACGTGGCGGTCGAGGCGGCCGGCGCGGTGGCGGCGCACTACCTGAGCACCGGTGACCGGGTCGGCCTGTCCGTGCTCGGCGGGGGCGGCGTGGTCGAGGTGCCCGCCGTCGGCGGCCACCACCAGCTCGCTCGCGTGCTGCTCGGGCTGGGCCGGGCCGAGCCCAGCCGGGGCACCGTGGGCGACGAGCGGGCGCTGCGGGCCCAGCTGCGCCGCAGCATCCCGCCAGGCGCCTTCGTGGTGCTCCTGTCCGCCCTGGTATCGGCGGAGCCGCTGGCCCACGCCGTGCGGCTGGCCCGCAGCGGCCACGGGGTCGTGGTGGTCGACACCCTGCCGGTCGAGCTGCAGGGGCCGGAGGCCACCGACGACGCACTGTGTGCGGCGACCGGCGTCGACGACGCCCGGCTGGCGCGGCTCGTCTGGCGGCTGCGGCTGCTCGACCGCGGGCGCGAGGCCCACCGGTGCGCGATGGCCGGAGTACCGGTGATCGCCTGGCGCGGCCCCGGCTCGCTCGACACCGTGCTGCGGCAGGCGGCGCGCCGGTCACGGGCCCCACGGGTGGCCAGCCGATGATCCCCAACCGCACCTGGCGGCGCGCGATGGTCGCAACCATCGTGCTCGCCGACCTCGTGATCCTGCTGGTAGCCGCCGTCGGGGTGGCCACCTTCGTTCCCTTCGCGCTCGTCGTGCTCGCGCTCGGCACCTGGTGGGCGCTGGTCCGCCCCGGCGGGTGGGGTGCGTTCACGCTCGTGGTGCTGCAGGTGCTGTGCGCCACCGTGCCGGCCGGCGCGCCGACGAGCTGGGCGCAGTGGGCCCTGGCCGCGGCGGCCGGCTGCGCGGTGCTGCTCACCCATCTGGCCCTCACCCTGCTGGGGTCGTGGCCGGTGCGGGCCGCCCTGCCGCGCGAGACGGCGCTGCGCTGGGGCGGTCAGGCGGCCGCGCTGGTCTGGACGGCGATCGGTGCGGCGCTGCTCGGCGCCCTGGCCACCACGACGCCGCTGGGCTGGGCGCCATGGATCGGCGCCATCGGGCTGGCCCTGATCGCCGGCACCGTCTGGCAGGTGCGGTTCAACACCCGCAAGGTCTGAGCCGGGCGGCCGGGGCCGGGGCCGGGCCCCGGCCGGGCCGGGCTGAGCGGTCAGGCTGAGCGCTTGCGCGGGGTGCGCTTGCGACCGGACTCGGTGTCGTCGTGCCGCACGATGGTCGGGTTGACGTTCTTGTAGACGACCTCGCCGGTGATGACCACCTTGGCGATCTCGTCGTCGCTGGGCACGTCGAACATGACCGGGAGGAGGACCTCCTCCATGATGGCGCGCAGGCCGCGGGCGCCGGTGCCCCGGGCCAGGGCCTGGTCGGCGAGGGCCTCGATGGCGTCGTCGGTGAACTCCAGCGCCACGCCGTCGATCTCGAACATCTTCTGGTACTGCTTGACCAGCGCGTTGCGCGGCTCGGTGAGGATGCGCACGAGGGAGGCCGTGTCGAGCGGGGCGACGGTGGTGATGACCGGCAGCCGGCCGATGAACTCGGGGATCAGGCCGAACTTCATCAGGTCTTCCGGCATCACCTCGTGGATGCTCTCGGCGAGGTCCTTGGGCGTGTGCAGCTCGGAGCCGAAGCCCAGGCCCTTCTTGCCGTTGCGCGACTCGATGAGCTTCTCCAGGCCGGCGAACGCGCCGCCGACGATGAACAGCACGTTGGTGGTGTCGATCTGGATGAACTCCTGGTGCGGGTGCTTGCGCCCACCCTGCGGCGGCACCGACGCCGTGGTGCCCTCGAGGATCTTCAGCAGCGCCTGCTGCACGCCCTCACCGGACACGTCGCGGGTGATCGACGGGTTCTCGCTCTTGCGGGCGATCTTGTCGACCTCGTCGATGTAGATGATGCCGGTCTCGGCCTTCTTGACGTCGTAGTCGGCGGCCTGGATGAGCTTGAGCAGGATGTTCTCGACGTCCTCACCGACGTAGCCGGCCTCGGTCAGGGCCGTGGCGTCGGCAATGGCGAACGGCACGTTGAGCATCTTGGCCAGGGTCTGCGCGAGGTAGGTCTTGCCGCACCCGGTGGGCCCGATGAGCAGGATGTTGGACTTGGAGATGTCGACGTGGTCGGGATCCTTCTTGCCCAGCGCCGACTCGCCCGCCTGGATGCGCTTGTAGTGGTTGTAGACGGCCACCGCGAGCGCCTTCTTGGCGACGTCCTGGCCGATGACGTACTGCTCGAGGAAGTCGAAGATCTCGCGCGGCTTGGGCAGCTCGTCGAGCCCGAGCTCGCTGGACTCGGCGAGCTCCTCCTCGATGATCTCGTTGCACAGGTCGATGCACTCGTCACAGATGTACACACCCGGCCCCGCGATGAGCTTCTTGACCTGCTTCTGTGACTTGCCACAGAAGGAGCACTTCAGCAGGTCGCTGGTCTCTCCCACGCGTGCCACGAATGCACCTTCCCTCGGCTCGAGCAACGTCCCCGACGCTACCTGCCGGCGCGGGTCACCGCATCCATTCAAGCCCGGCGAGGCCCGGCGCGTCGCGTGGTTCCGCTGACAGCGCAACACCCGCGCCGACGGCGGATGCCGCCCACCCACGACGCACGGATGCCGCCCGCTCTGGGAAGCGGACGGCATCCGTCGGTGTCTGGGTGGGAACCTCAGACGGTGTTCTTGCGCGAGGCGAGGACCTCGTCGATCAGCCCGTACTCCTTGGCCGCCGCGGCGGACAGGATCTTGTCGCGCTCGATGTCCTTGCGGACCAGCTCGACGTCGCGGCCGGAGTGCTGCGCGATGGTGTCCTCGAGCCAGCCGCGCATCCGGATGATCTCGTTGGCGTGGATCTCGAGGTCGGAGGCCATGCCGCCGGTGCCCTCGATCGCGGGCTGGTGGATGAGCACCCGGCTGTTGGGCAGCGCGAACCGCTTGCCCGCGGCACCGGCGCCGAGCAGCACGGCCGCGGCGGATGCGGCCTGCCCGATGACGAAGGTCTGCACGTCGGGGCGGATGTACTGCATCGTGTCGTAGATCGCGGTCATCGCGGTGAACGAGCCACCGGGGCTGTTGATGTACATCAGGATGTCGCGGTCGGGGTCCTGCGACTCCAGCACGATGAGCTGCGCGATGACGTCGTCGGCGGAGGCGTCGTCGACCTGCACCCCGAGGAAGATGATGCGGTCCTCGAAGAGCTTGGTGTAGGGGTCGAGACGCTTCATGCCGTAGGAGGTGCGCTCCTCGAACTGCGGCAGGATGTAGCGGCTGGACGGGCCGGGGACGTGCAGGCGGCTGGTCAGGTCTGAGTTCATGGTCTTCTCTCGGGTCGTCTCGGCCGTGGTCAGGAGGTCACCGGGTTGTCGACCCCGGGACCCGCCATCGTCGCCTTGGTGATGACCTGGTCGACGAAGCCGTAGACCTTGGCCTCCTCGGCGGTGAACCACCGGTCGCGGTCGGAGTCCATCTCGATCTGGTCGACGCTCTGGCCGGTGTGCTGGGCGATGAGCTGGGCCATCTGCTTCTTGATGTGCAGCAGCTGCTCGGCCTGGATCTTGATGTCGGATGCCGTGCCGCCGATGCCGCCCGAGGGCTGGTGCATCATGACCCGCGCGTGCGGGGTCGCGTAGCGCTTGCCGGGCTCGCCGGCCGACAGCAGGAACTGGCCCATCGAGGCCGCCATGCCCATGGCCACGGTGGCGACGTCGTTGGGGATCCACTGCATGACGTCGAAGATCGCCATGCCCGCGGTGACCGAGCCACCCGGGGAGTTGATGTAGAGCCAGATGTCCTTGGTGGGGTCCTCGGCGGCGAGCAGGAGCATCTGGGCGCAGATCGCGTTCGCGTTGTCGTCGCGCACGTCGGATCCGAGGAAGATGATCCGCTCCTTGAGGAGGCGGTTGTAGATGTGGTCGTCCAGGCCCGTCTGGGGGCCCGGGCCGGCGGCGACGATCTCGGTGCTGGTCACGCTGGAGACGCTCCTCGTCAGGTCGGGTGGTGCTTGTCGTTGACCCTAACGCCGGACCTCCACCGCGCACTCCCCGGTCCGCCGGATGTTCGCCGTGGGCGCAACGGGTGGTACTGGGGACACCGCGGACGCCGACGGGGGCGGAGCCACGATGGCTCCGCCCCCGTCGGTGTGGGTCAGGTCAGGCGAGGGCCTTGGCCTTGAGGGAGTCGAACTCCTCCTGGCTGATCGCACCCGAGTCGAGCAGCGACTTGGCGTGGGTGATCTGCTCCGCCGGGCTGGCCGACTGGGCGGCGACCGACTTGATGTACTTCTCCTGCTGGGCCTGCGCGTCGGCGACGGCGGCCATCTGGCGCTCGCCCATGCTGCGGCCGCGAGCGATCAGGTAGATCAGGGCACCGAACCACGGCACGAAGATCAGCAGGATGACCCAGCCGGCCTTGCCCCAGCCGCTGACCGTGTGGTCGCTGAACAGGTCGAAGACGCAACGGAACCAGATGAAGATGGCCGAGATCCAGATGAAGATCCAGAAGCTCCAGAGGAGGACTTCCCCGAAGCTGTTGATGTTGTTGGTACCCATCGTCGTGAGTCACCTTTCAGGTGGTGGTGGTGGTGGTGAGGGTAGTGCTGGTGCTGCGGGGGGTGGTGCAGGCGCACCGGGGATGCGTGCCGATTCAGCCGGAGGCCAGCTGGTCGATGCACACCGTGATCGCCAGGATGAGCGCGTCGTTCTGACCGGGCGTCACCTCGACGCCGTAGGTGTCGCGCACCCGGAACCACTTCTTGGAGACCTCGGCGATCTTGGTGCCGTCTGCCTCGATCTCGAACTCGTGGTCGACGATGTTGCCCTGGGCCGACAGCTCTGCGCCTCCGGCCACGTCGATCGAGAAGCGGTCGCGCAGCGGCGAGACCATCGCCTTCTTCACCGTGGCGAGGGAGGAGCCGTCGGGGCCCTCGATCTCCATGACGTCGCGGACGTGGACCGGGCGGTCCTGGATCTTCGCGAGCTCGTGGCCCTGCGGGTCCTCGATGACGAGGGTCTGGCGCACCCGCAACGCCTTGCCGTTGACCTTGAAGGCGCGACGTCCGTCCTCGTCCTCGATCCAGCTGTCGTCACCGATCGACAGGAGCCTCTCGCGCATCTGGTAGCGCGTCGCGTCTCCTCGCCGGCCGAACGTCTGGCGCTCGTCTCGACGCGCCTCTCGCCTGTCGTGGCCGAGCATGCTAAGCCTGCTTTCACTTCCGGGTCAGGGCGCTGACGACCAGGGCCCCTGCCCGGTAATCGTCGACGCTGGACCGTCGCGCCGCATCACCTTAGATGGGTGAGGGCGGGGCTCACCTGGGAGCCGGCTGGCGCACCGCCGGCACGACGGCCAGGGCCAGGATGGCCAGCGCTCCGACCACGGTGAGGGAGCGCAGGACGCCGACCCGGTCGCCGAGCAGGCCCAGCACGGGCGGACCGGCGAGGAAGGCGGCGTAGCCGATGGTCGCGACGACCGACATCCGGGCCGCGGCCCGCTCGGGCTCGTCGGCCGAGGCGCTCATACCGACCGGGAAGCCGAGCGCGGCGCCGATGCCCCAGACGGCGGTGCCGACGAAGGCGACCCATGCGCTGCCGAGGATGACGAGGGCGGCGCCGAGGGCCGCGAGGGCGAAGCTGACCCGCAGCACCGGGACCCGCCCGTAGCGGTCGAGCAGCCCGGTGCCGGCGATCCGGCCCACCGTCATGAAGGTGAGGAAGGTGGCGAACGCCAGCACGCCCATCCACTGCTGCAGGTCGTGGCCCTCGACGAACGCGACGGCGAGCCAGTCGTTGGCCGTGCCCTCGGTGAAGGCCGCGGCGAAGACGACCACGCCGATGAGCAGGGTGCGCGGCTCGAGCCACGCCGAGCGGTGCCGCTTGCGCGCCTCCCGGGCGGCGGCCGGCTGCTCCGTGGTGCGCGGGAGGAATCGCGGGAGGGCCCACCAGGCCAGCGCCACGGTGATGACCGTGGCGCCGAGGAAGTGCACGGTCAGTGGCACGCCGGCGCGCGACATGGCGGCGCCGACCAGCGCGGAGACGACGGTGCCGCCACTGAAGGCCGCGTGGAAGTGCGGCATCACCGAGGTGCCCAGGTGGCGCTCGACGTCGGCGCCCTCGAGGTTCATCGACACGTCCCAGATCCCCACGCCGAGGCCGATGAAGAACAGCCCGGCCGCCACGGCCGCGCGGGGTCCGTGGCTGTCGACGACCAGGCCCACGGCGAGCAGCCCGGTGAGCGCCAGGCCCATCCCCAGGGCGACGGAACGGGTGGACCCGATCCGGTCGGAGATGCGCCCGGCCAGCGGCAGGCCGACGACCGACCCGACGCTCGCGGCGAACAGGGTCAGCCCCAGCTGGCCCGCGGTGAGGCCGAGGGACTGCTTGGTGTCGGCGATCCGGCCGGCCCACGACGCGAAGACCAGCCCGGCGAGGGTGAAGGTGACGAAGACGGCCAGCCGGGCGCTGGTGACGCGCTCGCGCGGGATGCTCGGCGAGGCGCTGGTGAGGTCGGGGGTGGCGGACAACGCGGGTTCCTCGGCGGGTGTCGGGGCGGGCGGTGCTGGGTCGAATCGATTCGATCGAATCGATTCGATATTGTGTCCCCCGTGACCCCGAGCCGTCAAACTCCCCCGGGCCGCCGGCCCACGCTGCGCGACGTCGCACGTCGGGCGGGCGTCTCGACGTCGACGGCATCCCTCGTGTTCAGCGGCAAGGGTCCGGTGGCGACGGCCACCGCCGAGCGGGTGCGCACCGCGGCCAGCGACCTGGCGTACGCCGGGCCCGACCCGCTGGCCACCTCACTGCGGCAGGGCCGGGTCGGCACTGTGGCGGTCGTGGTCGAGGGGCCGCTGCGCTACGCCTTCCACGACCCGTTCGCCCTGGCGGTGCTCGACGGCCTGGCCGAGGAGCTCGACGCGGCCGGCCGCTCGATGCTGCTCGTCGCCCAGCCGGTCGAGGACCCCGAGCGGGCGCTCGCCCAGCTCTCGACCCAGGCCGTCGACGCCGCGGTGTTCCCGCTGTGCGGCGACCGCGACAACCCCGTGCTCGAGCACCTGCTCGCCCGCGGCATCCCGCTCGTGGGCAGCGGCGCGCCGGTGCACCCGCGCGTCGCGCAGGTGCTCACCGACGAGTTCGCGGCGATGCGGCTCACCACGCGCCATGTGATCGGGCTCGGCCACACCCGGCTCGCCCACCTGTCGATGCCGCTGCGTCCCGGCTCCCCCACCGGCCGGGTCACCGACGTGGAGGTGGCGAGTGCGTCCTACCCGGATGCCGCGGGCCGGCTCGCCGGGTTCCGCTCCCTCGCCGGCGCCGACGCCCCGGTGGTCCAGGCCAAGGACCTTGGCGTCGAGGCGGGTGCCGCCGCCGCCCGGCTGCTCCTCGACGTGCCGGCGCAGCAGCGGCCCACCGCCGTCGTGGCACAGGCCGACCTCCTCGCGGCCGGGGTGGTGCGCACCGCGCTGACCCTGGGGCTGCGGGTGCCGGAGGACCTCAGCGTCACCGGCTTCGACGGCGTCGAGCTCCCGTGGCTCGACCACGTGCTCACCACGGTCGAGCAGCCCGGCGCCGACAAGGGGCGCGCGCTGGGACGGCTCGTGCGCCGGGCCCTCGAGGGCGCCCCGATCGGCGACGAGCCCTTCCCGGTGCGGCTGAGGGTCGGGACGACCACGTCGTCCCCACCCTCGGCCACGTCCTGAGCGACCTGCGCCCGGGTCAGCCGCGGTGGGCCGTCGGGGCCTTGTGAGCGCTGGGGATGCTGCGCCCGCCCGGGACGGTGCGCCTACCCACGGTGGCGGTGGGTGAGCCGAGGCTCGACGAGGTCGTGCCGGCCGGCACGGTGGCCTGGCTCGGGTAGAGGTCGAGGGTGCCGGCCGCATCGAAGAGCACGTTCATCGACCCGGACCTGTTGAAGATGTTGAAGGTGAGCTTCGAGCCGACGCTGGTGAACGCCAGCGGTGCGTAGGTCGACACCGCGCGGACGAGACCGGGGCTGACGTTGAGGTTGCTGACGGTGGGCAGCGGGTTCTCCCCGCTGAACACGGTGAGGTACGTCGACACGGTGGGAGTGATGCCGGTGGTGTTGCCGACGAGGTAGGCCGTGTCCGACGACGTCACGTTCGTGGCGTCGACGGTGCGCCGCTGGTTCCCCCCGAAGGCACCGGAGAGCCCGATGGCCTTGCGGGTGTCGAGGATCCGGACCGGGGCGTTGGGGCTGGTCAGTGGCCTGAAGCGCAGGCCGGCGGAGTCGTCGGCCACGTAGTAGCCCACGAGGTCGACGAGCATGTGCACGGTGCCACTGCCCACGTTCGCGACGCGGAAGCCGGTCTGGTCCGGCCCCCAGAACTGCGGTTTCGCCGGGTCGAAGTGGCCCGCGGGCACGACGACCATGTTCGGCGCGGTGATGCCCTTGCCGTAGTTGACCGCCGAGGCGAGCGGCTTGGAGACGGCGCCCCCGGCCCACGCCGTGAACACGCCGGAACTGGTGGCCGCAGTGGCCGTGATGGTGACCGCGTACGCCCTGACGGTGGCGGCCTCCTCCGGCGTGGCCCAGGTGTCGGTGAGGTCGAGGTACTCACCACTGCCGAACGGCAGGTTGCCGTTGTCGGGATCCTTGCGGCTGTCGTAGAGCCGGACCCCGTCGCCGTCGGCGGTGGAGCGGAACTGCGAGCCCATGCCCCTGCCCGCGCGCACCGTGTCGTCCTTCGCATACCAGCCGAGCACGTCGACGATCGCATGGGCGCGCCCGCCGTAGTTGTAGAGCTTGATCTTGCCGTCGGCCCCGACCGGCAGGGTGACCATGTTGGCGCCCGTCCAGCCGCTCGGGAAGTTGATCGAGGAGGTCGTCGGCCGTGCCTTGCCGCTCGGGTAGGTGGTGAAGTAGCCGTTCGACGTGGTGGACACCGCAGTGAGGTTGAAGACGACCGCGGACACCCCAGTGCTGGGGATACCGCTGCGGTTCGTGATCTGCACATCGGTCGTCGACCCAGCGGCGAGCGGCGCCCCGGTCTTGGTCGGGCCACGGGTGTCGAGGAACCGGGTGGGCGTGGCTAGCCCGTAGTAGGTGCCGGTGGCGTCGGGCACGCCGGTGCCGCTCAGCGCGACGAGCAGGGTGGCGCTCGGCGACGTGGTCTCGATGTTGAGGGTGGCCTGGCGCAGCCCGGCGGCGAACGGGTTGAACGCCATCGTCACGGTGCACGTCTGCTCGGCGGCGAGCGTGTCGGTACAGGTGCGGGAGACGAACGAGTAGTCGTCGGCCTGGTCCTGAGCCCCGTTGACCGGTGTCAGGAACGGCAGGGCGGCGCTGAAGGTGACCGGCCCGCCGGTGGCGGTGACCACCACGGCCTGTTGCGAGGTGCCGTAGACGGGCACGTTGCCGAAGTCCAGGCTCGGCGCGGTGGCGTCCGAGGCCAGTGCCGCGGCGGAGGACGCCCCGACCACGGAGGCGGCGAGGAGCACCGCGGCCCCCAGCACGGACGTAATCGCTCGACGACTCATCGGGGGCCTCCCAGGGCCAGCAGCGCCGTCCCTCGGCGTGGGCTCACGATAGGTCAGCGAACGCTCCACTGACTAGGAAATCGTGGGGTAACCCCTGGTGCTGGCCACAGGTAGCCCTCAGATGCGTCAGACCTGAGCGGCGGGAACCTCGTCGGCAGGCGCCTCGTCGGCGGAGGCGGCGGCGTCGTCACCGGCCTCGTCGGACCCGTGGTCGTGGTCGTGGTATGTCATGCGAGTGGTCGTGGGTCTGGTCTCCCGCCACCAGCGCGTCGAGGTCGACCGCGACTCCGGCGGTGTCGGTGACCGTCGCCTTGTCGAGCACGGCGGCGAGCGCCTTGCGACGCGCGACCTCCTGCACGATCGAGGGGATCTGCCCCTGCTGGTCGATGGTCTGGGCGAACTCGTTGGGGTCCATGCCGTACTGCTGCGCGCTCATCACGAGGTACTCGATGAGCTCGGGCTGCTCCACCCGCACCTCGAGCTTCTCGGCGATCGCGTCGAGCAGGAACTGCGCCTTGAGCGCCTTGCGGGTGCTCTCGTCGACCTCGGCGCGGTGCTCGTCGTCGTCGAGGCGGTTCTCACCCTCGAGGTGCTGGTGCACCTCGGCCTCGACGATGCCGTCGGGCACGGGCACGTCGACGGTCTCGAGGAGGTGCTCGAGCACCCTGTCGCGGGCCTGGATGCCCTGCTCGTACTTCTTGGCCTGCTCGGCCTGCGTGGTGACGTCGGCGCGCAGCTCGTCGAGGGTGTCGAACTCGGAGGCCAGCTGGGCGAAGTCGTCGTCGAGGGCCGGCAGCTCGCGGACCTTGACCGACTGCACGGTGACGGTGCACTCGGCGTCGTCGCCCTCGTGGTCGCCACCGGCCAGCGGTGCGGTGAAGGTCGTGGTCTCGCCGGCGCTCATGCCGAGCAGCGCCTCGTCCATGCCGTCGAGCATGTTGCCGCTGCCGACCTCGTACGAGACGCCGGTGACCGAGTCGATCTCCTCGTCGGCGATGGCCGCGGACAGGTCGATGGAGACGAAGTCGCCGTCCTCGACCGCGCGCTCGACTCCCACCAGCGAGCCGAAGCGCTCCCGCAGCGCGGTGAGGCGCTCGTCGACGTCGTCGTCGGAGGCCTTGACCTCGTCGACCTCGACGGCGATGCCCTCGAGGTCGGGCAGCTCGATCGTCGGGCGCACGTCGGTCTCGACGGTGAACTCGAGGTCCTGGCCGTCCTCGAGCGGCACGGCGGTGACGTCGACCTCGGGCTGGCCGATGGCGCGGATGTCCTCGGCCTCGGCGGCCTGGGCGAAGAAGACGGGCAGGGCCTCATTGACGGCCTCCTGCACCACGGCCCCGCGGCCGACGCGCTGGTCGATGATCCGGCTCGGGACCTTGCCCTTGCGGAAGCCCGGGATCTGCACCTGGGCGCCGATCGTCTTGTACGCCTGGTCGAGCATCGGCTTCAGCTCCGCGAACGGGACCTCCACCACGAGCTTGACCCGGGTCGGGCTGATGGTCTCGACGGCACTCTTCACTTCGGGCACTCCACAACCATGGGGGGAATCGGGGGCAACTGCGCTGGGATGCCGTGCGGGCCGGCCACTGCGGACCGGCGCCTCCGGGCCGCACGCGCACACGCGGCATCCCGGATCGGCACCAAGGGACCATGCTAGCGGCCGGGCACGGGCCGACCCAATCGCCCTCCAGCGCCCGAGCGGCGCGCCACTCACGGCGCCGATGAGGGTCCTCGACGACTCGTGGTGCACTGTCGTGCCCGGCAAGAACGAGCGCGGCTTCCTTTCACCCCCGGCCGCAGCGCTTCGGGCGACCACGTCAGCGCCACGCCCAAGGACGCAGCCCGGTGCTGACGCACGGTGCCCGACGCACGACGCCGGATGCCGGTCGCGGACTGTCGCGACCGGCATCCGGCGTCCGTGGACGACCCGGCGGCACACTGGGCGCGTGCTGTCGCTGCGGATCTCCGTACCCGAGGGGCTCACCGACGACGTGGTCGCCGTGCTGACCGACAGCTCGGCCGTCACCGGGCTGAGCGTGCTGCGCGGCGCCTCGGTCATCCCGCCCGGCGACGTGGTGACCGCCGACCTCGCCCGTGAGGGGGCCAACCCGGTGCTCGACGCGCTGCGCGACCTCGGGGTGCACCGCGAGGGCACGGTGCGCGTCGACCCGGTCGACACCTGGCTCTCGCACCCGGCGTTCGAGGCCGAGCGCGAGGCGCCCGGGGCGAGCGCGGATGCCGTGGTGTGGGCCCAGGTCGGCAACCGGGCCTACGCCGACTCGGAGCTGAACTGGACCTACCTGTCGTTCATGGTGCTCGCCACCCTCATCGCCGGGGTCGCGATCGTGCTCGACTCCTCGATCCTGGTCATCGGCGCGATGGTGCTCGGGCCGGAGTTCGGCCCGATCGCCGCCATCGGGGTGGCCCTGGTGCTCCGTCGGACCCACCTGCTGGCGATCGCCTCGCGCACGCTCGTGCTGGGCTTCGCGGCCGGCATCGCGGCGACGTTCCTCGCCGGGCTGCTCGGGCGGGTGCTGGGCTGGGTGACCTTCCGGGACATCGTCGGGCCGCGGCCGGGCACGGCGTTCATCTACTCGCCGGACCGGTGGACGCTCATCGTGGCCGTGATCGCCGCCGCGGCCGGGGTGCTGTCGGTGACGTCGGCGCGCACGGGTGGGCTGTCGGGGGTGTTCATCTCGGTGACCACGGTGCCGGCGGCGGGGAACATCGCGCTCGGGCTGGCGTTCGGGGCGTGGCACGAGGTGTGGGGCAGCGCGCTGCAGCTGACACTGAACCTCGTGGCGATGGCGGTCGCCGGGTGGGCCACGCTCGCCGTGCAGCAGCGGGTCTGGTCGCGCGTGCCGGCACGGCGGCGGACCCGGTTGGGTGGCCGGTCGGTGATGGGGCGGCCGCCCTACTGAGCGGGTTCGTGCGGAGGTGGTGCTGGAGCGGGCGACGAGAATCGAACTCGCGTAGCCAGTTTGGAAGACTGGGGCTCTACCATTGAGCTACGCCCGCGCACCTCGTGAGCTCGCACCCCGAGGGCAGCGCTAGCCTAGGGCCGCGCTCGCGGGATCCGAAATCCTCTCGTCGTCGATCTTCGTCGACGTGGGATGCCGGCCGCGCGGGCGGCGGGGTATGGCGCAGCTTGGTAGCGCGTCCGCTTTGGGAGCGGAAGGCCGCCGGTTCGAATCCGGCTACCCCGACGCAAGGCCCGTCAGGCGCGAAGCGCCTTTCGGGCCTTCGTCGTGGGAGCAGGATGATGGGAGCGGGCTCGAGGCAGCGACGGAGGAGCTGGCTCGAGCCGCGGCTCCGGCTACCCCGACGCACGAGCAACCCCGTCAGGCGACGAAGCGACGTGCAGGCCTGCATCGTGGGAGCAGCTGCCGGGAGCCGGCATCGCAGCCGGTGATGCACCGGGCTGCGCTCCACCGCGCGAGGTGCAGCACCACCCACAGCCGGCATCCCACCGGTGATGCACCGGGCGCGCCCCACCGCGCGAGGTGCAGCACCACCCACAGCCGGCATCCCACCGGTGATGCACCGGGCGCGCCCCACCGCGCGAGGTGCAGCACCACCCACAGCCGGCATCCCACCGGTGATGCACCGGGCGCGCCCCACCGCGCGAGGTGCAGCACCACCCACAGCCGGCATCCCACCGGTGATGCACCAGGCGCGCCCCACCGCGCTCCCTGCATCACCGCCCGACAGTTGTCCACAGGCCCCGAGCGGGCGCGGGCCGGATTCGGTCAGGCTGGGCCCATGCCCGGACCACCTCGCCGACGCCTGTCCCGCGCCGAACGGGCGCGCATCGGCGGCGAGGTGGCCGCCGACCACGACGGTGTCGCGCACCGCAAGGACCTCCGGGCTCGGGGAGTGACCCGTGCCGACGTCCGCACCGAGGTGGCCGCCGGTCGCTGGCGCACGGAGGGCCTCCACACAGTGATCATCGGCACCGGGGCCATGTCCGAGGAGGCACGAGGCTGGCACGCGGTGTGGGAGTCCGGGCCTGGCGCCATCCTCGACGGGGTCAGTGCCCTGCAGGCAGCCGGCCTGAAGGGGTTCACCCACACCACCATCGACGTCTCCCTGCCCCGGGCCAACCGCAGACACCACGTGAGCGGGGTGCGGGTGCGACGCCGCCAGGCCATCGGCGCGGTGGCCGGGGCGGGAGTCCCCCGGGCGCGGCCCGAGCTGGCCGCGGTGCGAGCCGCGGAGTGGGCGTCGACCGACCGCACGGCGGTGCTCATCCTCTGCCTCGTGGTGCAGCAACGCCTCGTGCCGTCGGAGCGCCTGCTGGCGTCGTGGCGAGCGGTGCGGCAGAGCCGGCGCCGCGCCCTGCTGGACCAGGTGGTCGACGACATCTGCGACGGGGCGCACTCCCTCGGCGAGCTCGACTTCGCAGCCATGTGCCGAACGGTGGGCCTTCCGCCGCCGAGCCGACAGGTGGTGCGGACCGGCCCCGACGGACGGATCTACCTCGATGTGGCGTGGGAAGAGGTCGGGCTCGTCGTCGAGATCGACGGAGGGCAGCACGCATTGGCGCTCAGCCCGGTTGACGACGCCCTGCGCCAGAACGAGGTGACGCTGTCGGCCGACATGGTGCTTCGCATCCCGGTGCTCGGGCTCCGGCTGGAGCCCGACCCGTTCCTCGACCAGGTCGTCCGAGGATGGCTCACCCTCGTTCGGAGTCGTCGAAGCGCGTGACGGACAAGGCGTCGGGCGGGGCACATCGCGCCCCCTGCATCACCACACCGGGGAAAGCCCACCCGCAGTGATGCACCCCGCGCGACCAAACGCGCTCCCTGCATCACCACACCGGGGAAAGCCCACCCGCGGTGATGCACCCCGCGCAACCAGACCGCCGCCCCCTGCATCACCGTGGGCGAAGGCCTCCGGTCAGGTGGGACGCAGGGTGCAGGTGAGCTCGGTAACCGTGCGGCCGGCGCGCACGCCCTTGGCCTCGAAGCCGTCGTCGGGACGCCACGGGGGACGCTCTCCCTCGATGACCTCCCACCGGCCGTGGTGGGCCAGCTGGGTGCGGGCGTGCTCGGCGTACGCGGCGATGTCGGTGGCGATGAGCAGCACCCCGCCGGGAGCCAGCCGCGAGGCGAGCAGGTCGAGGGTGTGCTGCTGCACGAACCGCCGCTTCGCGTGCTTGTTCTTCGGCCACGGGTCGGGGAAGAACAGGTGCACCGCCGCCAGGGATGCCGCCGGCACCCGGTCGGTGATGAACGGCAGCGCGTCGCCGGGGTGCACCCACAGGTTCGAGACCCCGGCCGCGTCGGCGGCGGCAAGCATCCGGGCGACGCCGGGCACGTGCACCTCGACTGCGACGAGGTCGGCCTCGGGATGGGCGGCGCAGTAGGCGATGGCGGCCGCGCCGTGGCCGGAGCCGATCTCGAGCACGACCGGCCCGACGCGCCCGAAGGCCGCCGCGAAGTCCAGCGGCCCGTCGGGCAGCGAGCGCGCGGGCAGCAGGGTCGCCATCCGCTCGTCGGTCAGCGGGCTGTTGCGCCAGCGCGGGGTGAAGGTGCGCACGCCCTCGCGGGGAGCGTGGTCGAGCACCGGGTCGGATGCCACGGTCGGGCCTCTCGGCAGGAGTCGGGTTGAGCCGACGTCGGGTTCGGCGTCAACGGGGTTCGGCGGATGCGGTTCAGCGGGAGTCAGAGCCGGCGGACGGCGAGCGCCGCGCGGTCGTCATCCTCCCCCGAGCGGGCCGACTCGCACACATCGCGCGCCACGTCGCCCTCGCCGAGCACCGACATCGCGGCGACGCCGAGCATCCGGTCGATGCCGTCGACGAGGTCGCGCCCGCGGGACTCGATGACGCCGTCGGAGTAGAACAGCAGCGCGTCGCCACGGTCGAGGCGCCCGCTCTGCCGGGGAAAGAACGCGCCGGGCACTACCCCCAGCAGCGGCCCGCGGGCCCCGTCGAGCACGGTCCACCGGGCCCGGCCCGAGGTGTAGCGGGCCGGCGAGGGGTGGCCGGCGTTGGCGATGGAGTAGTCGCCGGTTCGCAGGTCGAGATCGAGGTGCACCCCGGTGGCGAACCCCTCCTCCCAGCCCTGCCGCACGAGGTACTCGTTCGCGGCCCGCATGAAGTCGCCCGGGGGGATCGAGCCGAGCAGCCCGCCCAGCGCCCCCGACAGCAGCAGCGACCGGGTGCCGGCGCGGGTGCCCTTGCCGCTGACGTCGATGAGCACGATCTCGAGCCGGTACCCCGAGGGGCTGAGGTGGGCCACCAGGAAGTCGCCGGAGAAGCGGTCGCCGTGCGCGGAGCGGATGCACGACCAGGCGCGCCAGCCGTCGGGCAGCACCGGCACCCGCCCGACCATGGCGATCCGGTCGCGCAGCTCGGCGAACATCCGGTCGGCCCCGAACCCGCGCGTGCCCACCAGAGCGCGCGACTGCGCGGCGACGTACATCAGCGCCATGACCGCCATGAACGAGACCACGACGAGGAAGGCCCGCGGCGTCGAGAGCCCCGAACCCGGCATCCACAGGAAGAGGAAGCCCAGGGTGAGCGCGTAGACCAGGAGCAGGCCGCGACCGGAGAGCACCACCCCGGAGGCGACGACCACCGGGAAGAGCAGCGCGCTCGGCACCTGCAGGGGCCACAGGTTGGTCGCCGTGCCCAGGACGACCACGAGCACGATGAACAGCACGGTGTAGTAGCGGTCGGCGTTGCGCGAGCGGCTCGGCCCGAGCAGCCGGACCAGTGCGCGCGGCAGACCGATCCCGCTCTGGGTCCCGGGGCGCTGCAGCACCTCGTTGGGCATGCTCACCACCTCGGGCTCGGTCTGCGGACGCGCACGAACACTAGTGGTCACCGGGTCCTCCTGCCAGATATCCGCAGGTCAGGAGCGCTGCGTGCCTCGCGGGCGGATCCGTGACCTCGTCACGCCGCGCAACCGGGTCAGGCCGGGAGCGGCGGGAGGGTGCCGTCGACCTCGTAGGCCGACACCATCTCGAGGCGCCGCACGTGCCGCGGGTCGTGGCTGAAGGGCGTGCTGACGAACACCTCGACCATCGAGCGGGCCTGCTCGAGCGTGGTCATCCGGGCGCCGATCGAGATGACCTGGGCGTCGTTGTGCTCGCGCGCGAGGCGCGCCAGCTCGTCGTCGTAGCAGAGGGCGGCGCGGATGCCGGACACCTTGTTGGCCGCCATCTGCTCACCGTTGCCCGACCCGCCGAGCACCACACCGAGCGAGCCCGGGTCGGCGGCGACGGCCTCGGCGGCGCGCAGCACGTAGACGGGGTAGTCGTCGACGGCGTCGTAGGCGTGCGGGCCGTGGTTGGTGACCTCGTGCCCCTTGCCCTCGAGGAAAGCCACCAGGTCGACCAGCAGCTCGTAGGCCGCGTGGTCGCCCCCGACGTGCACCCGCACGTCAGGCGTCCGTGTCGAAGATCGGGCCGACGGTGCGCGAGCGCTTGAGCTCGAAGAAGCCCTCGGTACCGGCGACGAGGACGCAGCCGTCCCAGAGCCGGCCGGCGGCCTCGCCCTTGGGGGCCGGGGTGACGACCGGGCCGAAGAACGCGATGCCGTTGACGGCCACGACCGGCGTGCCCACGTCGTCACCGACCAGGTCGATGGCGCGCTGGTGGCTGGCCCGCAGCTCGGCGTCACGCTCGTCGCTGGTGGCCGCGTCGGCGAGCTCGGCTGGCAGCCCGAGCTCCTCGAGCGCTCCGGCGATCGCCTCGGGGTAGTCGAGCTGCTGGTGGTGGATGCGCTCGCCGAGGGCGTCGTACAGCGGCTTGACGATCTCGTCGCCCAGCTTCTCGCGGGCGGCGACGACGACCCGCACCGGGCCCCAGCCCCGGTCCATCATCTCGCTGTAACCCTCGGGCAGGTCACGGCCCTCGTTGAGGACGGACAGGCTCATGACCGACCAGGTGACGTCGACGGGCCGGACCTGCTGCACCTCCATCATCCAGCGTGAGGTCATCCAGGCCCAGGGGCACAGGGGGTCGAACCAGAACTCTGCAGCGTTGCGCTCGGACATGGGCGACATCCTGCCATCCGGTCGGCTCGGGTCGAGGTGACGGGACCGCGTGACAGGATGGCCCGACGCCCGCAGCGGCGCCCACCGGCGTCCCACCGCACCGCCCCGCTAGGAGAACCCGTGCCCGGCACGAACCTCACCCGCGAGGAGGCCGCCACCCGCGCGGCCCTCGTCACCGTCGACCGCCACGCCGTCGAGCTCGACGTCGCCAGTGGCCCCGAGACCTTCTCGACCACCAGCACCATCCACTTCAGCTGCACGCAGCCAGGAAACGAGACGTTCCTCGACTTCGTCGGCGGCACGGTGCAGTCCGTCACCCTCAACGGCACCGAGCTCGACCCGGCCGAGGTCTACGCCGACAGCCGGGTGCGCCTGCCCGGCCTGGCCGCCGACAACGTCGTGGTCGTGGCCGCCACCGGGCGCTACACCAACACCGGCGAGGGCCTGCACCGGTTCGTCGACCCGGTCGACGAAGAGGTCTACCTCTACAGCCAGTTCGAGGTGCCCGACAGCCGCCGGATGTACCCCGTGTTCGAGCAGCCCGACCTCAAGGCCCGCTTCACGTTCACCGTGACGGCGCCGGCCCACTGGCAGGTCGTCTCCAACTCCCCGACCCCGCAGCCCGAGCCGGCCGGTGACGGCATCGCCACCTGGCGGTTCGCCACCACCGGGCCGATCTCGAGCTACATCACCGCGCTCGTCGCCGGGCCCTACGACGTGGTGCGCGACACCGTCACGACCCGCGCCGGCGAGGTGCCGCTCGGCATCTTCTGCCGCCGGTCGCTCACGCCCTACCTCGACGCCGACAACCTCTTCGACCTCACCAAGCGCGGCTTCGCGTTCTTCGAGGAGGAGTTCGACTGCGCCTACCCGTTCGAGAAGTACGACCAGCTCTTCGCGCCGGAGTACAACATGGGCGCGATGGAGAACGCCGGCTGCGTGACCATCAACGAGATGTACGTCTTCCGGTCGCGCGTCCCCGACGCCCTGGTCGAGCGGCGGGCGCTGACCGTGCTGCACGAGCTCGCGCACATGTGGTTCGGCAACCTCGTCACGATGCGCTGGTGGAACGACCTGTGGCTCAACGAGTCCTTCGCCGAGTGGGCCTCCACCACGTGCCAGTCCGAGGCCACCCACTGGGTCGACGCCTGGACCACCTTCGGCACCCACGAGAAGGACTGGGCCTACCGCCAGGACCAGCTGAGCTCGACGCACCCGATCGTCGCCGAGATCCGCGACCTGCAGGACGTCGAGGTCAACTTCGACGGCATCACCTACGCCAAGGGCGCCTCCGTGCTCAAGCAGCTCGTCGCCCACGTCGGCCGCGAGCCGTTCCGCGACGGCCTGCGCGCCTACTTCGCGAAGCACGCGTGGGGCAACACCACCCTCGACGACCTGCTCTCCGAGCTCGAGGCCACCTCCGGGCGCGACCTGCGCACCTGGTCCAAGCTGTGGCTCGAGACCGCCGGGGTCAGCACCCTGCGGCCGGTGCTCGAGGTCGACGACCGGGGCCGCATCGCGATGGCCGCCGTCGAGCAGACCTGCGCGCCCGGTGTCGAGGCGCTGCGCCCACACACCCTGGCCATCGGGCTGTATGCCGTGCGCGACGGCATCCTCGAGCGCACCGCCCGCCTCGAGCTCGACGTCGACGGTGAACGCACCGAGGTGCCCGAGCTCGTCGGGCGCGAGCAGCCCGACCTGCTGCTCGTCAACGACGACGACCTCGCCTACGCGAAGATCCGCCTCGACGAGCGCTCGCTGGCCACCGCGCTCAGCCACCCGCGGGGCTTCACCTCGTCGCTGCCGCGCTCGCTGGTGCTTGCCTCGCTGTGGGACATGACCCGCGACGCCGAGATGGGCGCCCGGCGCTTCGTCGACGTCGTGCTCGAGACGCTGCCCGGTGAGTCCGACTCCACCCTGCTGCGCACCCTGGTTGCCCAGCTGCAGACCGCGGTGCACTCCTACAGCGCGCCCGAGCACCGCGAGGCCCTGCGCGCCACGACCCGCGACCGGCTGTGGGAGGTCTCGCGCTCGGCCGAGCCGGGCAGCGACGCCCAGCTGCAGCTGGTCAGCGCCGCGGCCGCCCTGACCGCCGCGGGCGACGACACCACGCTGCTGCGGGGCCTGTTCGAGGGAACCGAGGTGCTCGACGGGCTCACCGTCGACTTCGAGATGCGCTGGACGCTGCTCACCGCCCTCGTCGCCGCGGGTGCGGCCGGCTCGGCGGAGATCGACGCCGAGCTCGCCCGCGAGGACACCGCCACCGCGCGCGAGCGGGCCGCCAAGGCGCGGGCCGCCCGCCCCACCCCCGAGGCCAAGGAACAGGCCTGGGCCGAGGCCGTCGACGGCGGCGGGCTGCCCACCGCCGTGGTCGAGGCCACCGCGCTGGGCTTCACCCGCCCCGGCACCTCCCCCGACCTGCTGCGCCCGTTCGTCGAGCGCTACCACGCCCTGCTCGACACGGTCCACGAGCGCGGCTCGCACGCCCTGGTCGAGTCGATGGTCCACGGCTTCTACCCACGCCCGCTCGCGGATGCTGCCCTGCGCGACCGCACCCAGGCCTGGCTCGACGCCAACCCGCACGCCCCCGCCGCGCTGCGCCGCCTCGTCGTCGAGAACCGCGACCCGGTGGTGCGGGCCCTGGCGGCCCAGGAGCGAGACGCGCGTGACTGAGGCCGTCACCGCACTGCTGAACCTGCCGAACCCGAGCCTCCAGGGCATCGAGCTGACCTGGGAGAAGACGCAGCTCTGGCTGACCACGGTCGGGCTGCGGATCCTCGTCACGATCGTCCTCGGGGTGGTGGGCCTGTGGCTGCTGCGCCGGCTGATCGACCGGGTCGTGCGCACCATGACCTCGAAGTCGGCCCGCAAGCTCGCCGAGACCGGCCGCGCCGGGAAGGCCTTCGCGACGGCCACCGGGCTGGCCGGCGAACGACAGCGCCAGCGGGTCGAGACGATGGGCTCGCTGCTGCGCAGCATCAGCACGGCCGTCGTGCTCACCCTGGTCGTGCTCACGGTGATGGACCTGCTCGGCATCCCCATCGCGCCGCTGCTGGCGTCGGCCGGGGTCGCCGGCGTGGCCCTCGGCTTCGGCGCCCAGAGCCTGGTCAAGGACTTCCTGTCCGGGATCTTCATGATCTTCGAGGACCAGTACGGCGTCGGCGACGTGATCGACACCGGTGAGGCGGTCGGCACCGTCGAGGAGGTCACCCTGCGCATCACCCGGCTGCGCGACGCCAGCGGCGTCACCTGGTACGTCCGCAACGGCGAGATCATCCGCATCGGCAACCGCTCGCAGGGCTTCGCGACCGCCATCGTCGACATGCCGGTCTCTTACGCCGAGAACGTCGAGCGGGTCGTCGCCGTCATCCGGGAGGCCGCCGGGGCGATGGGCGCCGACCCCGACTGGGCCGGCAAGTTCGTCGAGGAACCCAAGGTGCTCGGCGTGGAGTCGATCGTCGGGATGACGATGACCATCCGCACCATCGCCCAGTGCGTGCCGGGCGAGAACTTCCCGGTGCAGCGCGAGCTGCGCGAGCGGCTCAAGAAGGCCCTCGACGCCGCAGAGGTGCAGGCGCCGCCGCTCGGCCCGTTCGGCGGACCGGCGACACCGGTGGGAGGTGCCCCGTGAGCCTGTACGACGAGGTCGGTGGTGCCCCCACGTTCAAGGCCCTGGTCCACGCTTTCTACCAGGGCGTGGCGGCAGACCCACCGCTGCGCGCGCTCTACCCGGACGACGACCTGGCCCCGGCCGAGCGCCGGCTGCGGATGTTCCTCACCCAGTACTTCGGCGGCCCGACCACCTACAGCGAGGAGCGCGGCCACCCCCGCCTGCGGATGCGGCACGCGCCCTACCCGGTGAGCCTGGACATGCGCGACCGGTGGATGCGGCACATGCTCGCCGCGATGGACACCCTCGAGCTGCCGGAGGCGCAGGCCGGGCAGATGCGCGACTACTTCCTGCGCGCCGCGCACATGCTCGTCAACACCGACGAGCCTGCTCCCGCGCCGAGCGCGCCGCTGCGCCCGCTGCCGGACGCCTGAATTTCGGCGACAGGCACGGCATACGGAAACATGGTGCCGGTGACCCAGCTGACCACTGACACCGAGACCGCCACCGTCGTCCCGACCCTCACCTCGCCGGGCGAGGTCGTGCACCAGGCCGACTCCCCCGACGCCGCCTGGTGGCGCGACGCCGTGATCTACCAGGTCTACCCGCGTTCCTGGGCCGACGCCGACGGCGACGGCATGGGCGACCTGCCCGGCATCACCGCCCGGCTGCCCTACCTGCGCGACCTCGGCGTGGATGCCGTGTGGCTGAGCCCGTTCTACGTCTCGCCGATGAACGACGCGGGCTACGACGTGGCCGACTACCGCACCATCGACCCGCGGTTCGGCTCGCTCGACGACGCCGACGCGATGGTGGAGGCGGCCCACGACCTGGGCCTGAAGGTGCTCGTCGACCTGGTGCCCAACCACACCAGCAGCGAGCACGCGTGGTTCCGGGCCGCCTTGGCGGCCGGCCCGGGCAGCCCCGAGCGCGAGCGCTACATCTTCCGCGACGGCCGGGGCACCAACGGCGAGGAGCCGCCCAACAACTGGCCCTCGGTCTTCGGCGGCCGGGGCTGGACCCGGGTCACCGAGGCCGACGGCCGCCCGGGCCAGTGGTACCTGCACATCTTCGACGTCACCCAGCCCGACCTGAACTGGAACCACCCGGAGGTCGTCGCCGAGTTCCACGACATCCTGCGGTTCTGGTGCGACCGGGGCGTCGACGGCTTCCGGGTCGACGTCGCCCACGGCCTGGTCAAGCGCGAGGGGCTGCCGGACTGGCACGGCAAGGTCGGGCTCTACGACGAGGTCGACGCCGACGCCGGCCCCCTGGGCGAGGGTCGCGACGCCGAGCAGCTGCACTCCACCGACGGCGAGGTGCTCGACCACACCGCCACCGGGGCCTCCCCGATGTGGGACCAGGACGGCGTGCACGAGATCTACCGCGGCTGGCGCCGGGTGCTCGAGTCCTACGGCCTGCCCGACCGCATCCTGTGCGCCGAGGCATGGGTCACGCCGGCCCACCGCCTTGCCCGCTACGTGCGCCCCGACGAGATGCACCAGGCGTTCAACTTCGACTTCCTCGACGCCCACTGGGACGCCACGGCGCTGCGCACCGTCATCGAGGCATCGCTGCGCTCCAACGACGACGTCGGTGCCCCGACCACCTGGGTGCTGTCCAACCACGACGTGGTGCGCCACGCCTCGCGGCTGGGTCTGGACCAGTCGCTGCCGCGGCCCAACGGCATCCGGGCCACCGACCCCCAGCCGGATGCCGTGCTCGGCCTGCGCCGCGCGCGCGCCGCCACGACGCTCATGCTCGCGCTGCCCGGTGGCGCCTACGTCTACCAGGGCGAGGAGCTCGGGCTGCCCGAGCACACGACGCTGCCCGACTCCCTGCGCCAGGACCCCACCTTCCACCGCACGCACGGCACGGTCACCGGCCGCGACGGATGCCGGGTGCCGATGCCGTGGGTGAAGGGCGCTCCGGGCAACGGGTTCGGCCCCGGTGGCACGCCGTGGCTGCCCCAGCCCGACGCCTACGCCGACCTCGCCGTCGACCAGCAGGAGGGCGTGGCCGGCTCGACGCTCGAGCTGTACCGCGCGCTGCTCGAGCACCGCCGCACGTCCCGTCTCGGACACGGCAGCCTCACCTGGGACGACCTCTCGTCCGACACCGTCGTCGCGCTGCGCAACGCCGCGAGCGACGGCGAGCGCAGCCTGCTCGTGGTGGCCAACCTCGGCGCCGACCCGGTGACCCTGCCGCCCGGTGAGGTGCTGGTCGCCTCGGGCCTGCTCACCGACGACGGTGCCGTGCCCACCGACACCACGGTGTGGGTGCGGCTGCCGGTGGCCTGACGTGCGCGCCGGCGACTTCAGCTACCTCGACGGGCCGACCCCGGTTGGCCTGGCCCACCGGGGCGGGGCGGCGTTCGCGCCCAACGTGGGGCTGGAGAACACGCTGGCGGCGTTCCGCCAGGCCGTCGCGATGGGTTACCGCTACCTCGAGACCGACGTGCACGCGACCCGCGACGGCAAGGTCGTGGCCTTCCACGACACCGTGCTCGACCGGGTGTCCGACCGCCGCGGCGCCATCGCCACGCTCCCCTACGAGGCCGTCCGCGAGGCGCGCATCGGTGGCACCGAGCCGATCCCGCTGCTGTCCGACCTGTTCGAGCAGTTCCCCGACACCCGCATCAACATCGACATCAAGGCCGATGACGCGCTGGCGCCCACGGTGCGAGAAGTGTTGCGGCACAATGCGACAGACCGCGTGTGCATTGGTTCGTTCAGCGAGCGGCGGCTCCGGGCGGCGCGTGCTGCGCTCGGCCCGGGAGTGGCCACCGCGGCAGGTCAGGTCGGCACGGCGCTCCTCCGGTTCACCCCGGCATCGCTGAGCCGGATGCTGCACACCCCGGCGCCGGTGCTGCAGCTGCCGGCCCTGCACCGGCTGCGCGGGCGCACCGTCACCCTGGTGACGCCCGGCCTGGTGAGCCGCGCCCACGCCCTGGGCAAGCACGTGCACGTCTGGTTCCACGCCTGGTCGCGCGAGGACGCGCCCGAGATGCACCGGCTGCTCGACCTCGGCGCCGACGGGATCGTCACCGACCACATCGACGTGCTGCGCGACGTGCTCGCCGAACGTGGTCGTCCTCTCGTCCCGCCCGGCTGACGGGTCGGCGCGGGTACGGTGGACGGAATGGCTGAAGCGACGACGACCCGGGTCGAGGGGCCGCTCGGCAGGACCTACCTCGAGGTCACCCTGGCCGTGCTGGCCCTGGTCACCATCGTCGCGTTCGAGTCGATGGCGGTCTCCACCGCGATGCCTGCGGTGGCCCGCGACCTCGACGCGGTGCGGTCCTACGGCTTCGCCTTCTCGGTCATGCTCACCGCCCAGCTGCTCGGCATCGTGCTGGCCGGCGTGTGGTCGGACCGGTCCGGCCCGATGGTGGGCGCGGTCACCGGCCAGGCCCTGCTCGCGGGCGGTGCGGCCATGTGCGGCATGGCCACCAACCTGCCGTTCTTCCTCGCCGGTCGGGCACTCACCGGCCTCGGCGGCGGCCTGCTCGTCGTGATGCTCTACGTCATCGCGGGGCGCGTGTACCCCGAGGCCATCCGGCCGCGGCTGTTCACCTACGTCTCGGCCGCGTGGGTGCTGCCCTCGCTGCTCGGCGCCCCGATCTCGGCCTGGCTCACCACGAACCTGTCCTGGCGCTGGGTGTTCTGGGGGGTGGTGCCGCCGGTGCTCATCACGATGGCGGTGCTCGCCCACGCCCGGCGCCGGATCGACGACACCGTGCTGACGGCCGCCGTCAGCACCCGTGACCACTCCGCCCACGTGCGCGCGGCCTGGTGCGGGCTGGGCATCGCCCTGTCCGCCGGTGCCATCCAGCTCGGCACCCACGAGCTCGTGCTCGAGCTGTCGCCCAAGACCGGCATCGTGCTGGCGGGCGTGGTGGGGGTGGTGGTCTTCGCGCCCAAGCTGGTGCCGGCCGGCACCTGGCGGATGGCGCGTGGCCTGCCCAGCGTGATGCTCGCCCGGGCGCTGTTCATCGGCGCGTTCTACGCCGGCGTCACCTACGTGCCGCTCTTCCTGGTCGGCCAGCGCGGCCTCAGCCTGCAGACGGCCGGGCTGGCCCTCGCGGTCGGGGCGATCGGCTGGGCGGGGGGTGCCTGGTACCAGGGCCACGACACACTGCGCCTGCCCCGCTACCGGCTGGTCGAGGTCGGCGGCCTCCTGCTCGCCTCCGGCCTGGCCGTGCTGGCGACGGTGGCCTTCTTCGTCCTGCCGTGGTGGATCGTGCCGCTGGCCCTGATCTGCACCGGGGTCGCCATGGGGCTCGGGGTCACCACGACCACGGTGCTGGCCCTCGAGCTGAGCCCGGTCGAGGAGCACGGCGAGGCGTCGTCCGCGCTCCAGCTCGCCGATGTGCTCGGCAGTGTCATCGGCATCGCCGCGGCCACGGCGGTGTTCGCCGCCCGGCACGTGCCCGGCCAGGACGACGCCCTGTTCGGGGCCATCTTCCTCGGGCTCGCCGTGGTGGCGGCCGTGGCCATCCCGGCAGGTCAGCGGATCAGGACGTGACCACCGGGCGCGGTGAGCCGCGTCCACCGGTTCGACCGCAGCACCTGCACCGGCTGCCCCGGCGCGAGAAAGCCCAGCGCGTAGGCCGCGAACGCGCCACCGGAGCGCACGCTCGCCCCGCCGTCGAACCCGCCCGTGTGGTCGAGCAGGTCGGGGTGCGGCCCGGCCGCCTCGAGCACGTCTCGGGCCCAGACCCGGTCGCGCACCAGGCCCGCGGCCGCGCCCCGCTCGCGCACGGCATCCGACACCTCGGCGAGGCCGTCGCGGGCGACGGCGGCGAGGAGGTCTCCGGGCAACGTGCCGGCCGGCTCCCACGGGCCGCGTGGCGGGGTGACGGCCGACCACTCGGCGACCGCCCGGGTCGGCGGCACGGGGAGGTCGGCGCCGGCACCGCGCGCGGTGCGGTCGGTGACGGCCCCGAGCGGCACGGTGACGTCGACCTCGGCCGGCTCGGCCAGCGCGAAGGTGCGCAGGCCGAGCACGGTGCCCTCGGCGAGGATGCCGGTGCCGGACAGCACGCCGACCCAGGCGGCGAGCACGGTGCCCGAGGCCTGCAGCCGCATCGCCCCGTCGGCGTCGACGGCCCGGGCGCGGATGGCGAACCGGCCGAGGTCGGCCAGGGACTCGGGGTCACCGAGCCGCAGGACCCCGCTCACCGGCCGCCCCAACGGAAGTGCACCGGGTCGCCGGTGTGCACGGCGACCTGGGCCCGGGCCTCGGCCGTGAGCCGGCGGGGGCGGGCGGTCGCGAAGTCGTAGAGCGCCAGCCCGGTCTCGGCGATGGCGTAGACCTGGCGGCCGACCGGCTCGGGGTCGCGCACCGTGTAGCCGAGGTCGAACCCGGCGCCGTGCACCCGGGTCACCCACATGTCGACCTCGACCGGGGCAGCCCGGTAGGTGAGCGGCGCGCGGTACTCGATGGCGTGCCGGGTGACGACGATGCCCTCGTCGAGCATCGTCGGCCGGTCGGGGAACCACTCGCGGAAGCCGATGACGCGGGCGTCCTCGAGCAGCCGGAGGTACTGCACGTTGTTGACGTGGCCGTAGGCGTCCATGTCGGACCACCGCAGCGGCACCTCGACGCGGTAGGTCTGTGGGTCGTCAGGTCCGGGCATGCGCCCCATCCTCCCAGCAGCGGCGTCGAGAGGCGGCCGCCGGTGCGCGGGTCACCCTAGGGTGGTCGGATGCCGCTGCAGCCGACCACCTCCGCCGCGCTCGACCACCTCCTCGCCACCGCCCAGCGGGAGGGGCGGCTGCCGTCCGTGACCGCCGGTCTGGTGCGTGGCGGCGAGCTCGTGTGGAGCGGCGCCGCGGGCACGGTCGACGGGCGCGCGGACGGCCGCCGCGCCGACGCCGACACGCAGTACCGGATGGGGTCGATCACCAAGACCTTCATCGCGGTGTGCGTGCTGCGGCAGCGTGACGCCGGCCGGCTCGAGCTGACCGACCGGTTCGGGGCGCACGTGCCCGGTTCTGCGCTCGACGACGTGAGCATCGAGCAGCTGCTCACACACGCCGCGGGCACCCAGGCCGAGACGCCAGGGCCGTGGTGGGAGCGCACACCGGGGGGCGACTGGGACGCCCTGGTCGCTGCGCCGGTCGGCCAGCGGTTCCGCGCCGGGCGCCGCTTCCACTACTCCAACGTCGGGTACGCCGCGCTGGGTCGCCTCCTCGAGGTGCAGCACGGCCGCGGCTGGTTCGACGTCGTCCGTGACGAGCTGCTCGAGCCGCTGGGGATGACGCGCACGACGACCCGCCCGTCGGGGTCGGCGGCGCTCGGCCTGGCGGTGCACCCCTTCGCCGACCTGCTGCTGCCCGAGCCCGAACACGACGCCGCGGCGATGGCCCCGGCCGGCCAGCTGTGGACCACCGTGCCCGACCTCGCCCGCTGGGCGACCTTCCTCGGGGGCGGCACGGCGGGCCTGCTGTCGGCCGAGACGCTGGCCGAGATGGTCGAGCCGCACCACGTCGTCGACGACCCCGGCCAGCCGTGGGTGGCGGCGCACGGTCTGGGCTTCCAGGTGTGGAACGTCGGCGGCGCCCGGTTCGCCGGCCACGGCGGCTCGATGCCCGGCTTCCTCGCCGGGCTACGGGTGCGGCTGGATGCCGGGGTGCCGGCGAACGACGACCGAGCTCGGGGTGCGGCGGGCGACGGTGCGGTGCTGTTCACCAACACCACGGCATCCACCGCGACCCGCTCGACGCTCGACCAGCTGCTCGACGTGCTCGCCCGGCACGAGCCCACGCCGGTCGAGCCGTGGGCGGCGAGCGGCGACCCGGCCCTGCTCGAGCTCGTCGGCACCTGGCACTGGGGGCCGTCGCCGGTGACGGCCACGGTCGTCGGCGAGCACCTGGTGCTCGGCGAGCCGGGCGCCGGTCGTGGCGCACGGTTCCGGCCGGTCGGCGCCGACGAGTGGGTCGGGCTCGACTCCTACTACGCCGGCGAGCCGCTGCGGGTGGTGCGCCGGCCCGACGGGTCGGTGTCGCACCTCGACCTCGCGTCGTTCCGGTTCACCCGCACCCCCTACGACCCGCAGGCGGACGTGCCGGGCGGGGTCGACGAGCGTGGCTGGACCTGACCTCACCGGGACACGATCGACCAATAGGTCAAAGTTGTCCCCGGCCGCGGGGCATCTTTGACCAACAGGTCGATGTTGGCCCAGCCGACTCACTCCGCGTCGGCGTCGAGCACCTCGTGCAGCCGGGCGGCGAAGGCCTCCGGTTCACCGCCGTAGCCGCTGTCCGCCCCGAGGAAGCCCGCGTGGTGGCTGGGGAACTCGGTGACGGGCAGGTTCAGGAGCTGCCCCAGGGCCCGGGTCGTCCGCCCGGTGAGCGTGTCACCGGACTCCGCGGCGATGCCGACCACCACCCTCGTGGGGGCCGCCAGCAGGGCCGACGGGTCGGGCCGGAAGCTCGTGATGGCGTTGGCGGTGCCCGACAGCAGCGGGTCGTCGCGGCGACCGTCGTCGTCGGCCGGCATCCCGAACTGTGCTGGGTCCGGGGCGGGCTGCGCGAGGTACGCGTCGGTGAACTCGCCCGGCCACGCCGTCAGGGCGATGAACGCCGCCATGCCCGCGCCGTACCCCCGCTCGTGGTACGCCGCCTGCACGGCCCGCTCGGCGGCGACGGCGCGGTCGGCATCTGGCAGGAGCAGCAGCAGCGGCGGCTCGTGGGCCACGAGCGTGGCGACGTCGTCGGGATGGGTCTCGACCAGGGCCAGCGCATTGACGGCGCCCCCACTGCTGGCGAACAGGTCGACGGGTCCGCCGCCCAGCTCGGCGATGAGGGCGTGCAGGTCGGCGGCGTGCAGCTGCGGCGTGCGCTGGTCGCTGCCGTCCTTGCGGACGCTGCGGCCGGTCCCTCGGGGGTCGTAGGTGACGACGACGCGGTCGGGAAAGTGCTTCGCGAGCACCTCGAACCCCCCGGCCTGCATGGGGTGGCCCGCCATCACAAGGGTGCAGTGCCCGGCATCCGTCGTGCTCGGCGAGCGCACGTCGTACACCAGGTCGACGTCGGGTGTCTCGAGAGTTCTGGTGTCGGCTGTCATGTGGGGTTCCCCTCTGTCACAGCGCTTGTGGGCCGCTTGATGACGTACTCGGTGAACTCACGGCAGCGCCCGTCGGCATCGAAGCGGATGACGAAGCAGTTGTGGAACACCTCGGTCACAGGACCCTCGGGCGTCTCGCGGTAGGTCGACCGCGCGGTGGCCACCACGGTGTCTCCGTCGACCGCCACCGGCGGGTAGTGCGCGTCGTAGGTGTCGGGCTCGTCGCGATCGGACGACCGCCACGCCACGACATAGCGGTCGAGCCAGTGCTGGGCACCCTCCCGGTCCATCGGCCCACGCTAGCCCGGTGAGCGGCGCCACGTGTACGGCGTGGTCGTCGAGACCTTGACGAAACCGGACCGCTCGAGGATGGGGCGGGAGAACTCCGTCGAGTCGCTGTGGATGATCGTCGTCCCGAGCCGCAGGGCCGAGCGGGCCCGGGCCGCGGTGAGCGCCCGGTAGATGCCGCGCCCCCGCCAGGGCGCCAGGGTCGCACCACCCCAGATGCCGGCAACCTCGGTGTGCGGGACAGGTTCCAGCCGGCCGGCGCTGACCATCTCCCCCTCGACCTCGGCGACCCACAGCTCCATCCCATCGCCGAGGGCCAGCCGGTGCAGCAGGCTCTCTGCCCGCTCGTCCGAGACCGGGTCGCCGAACGCCTCGTCGGCCATCGCGCTCATGGCGCGCACGTCGGGCTCGTCGGTGACAGTGCGCAGGGTGACACCGTCGGGCAGGGGGACGTCGACGGCGAGGAGGCGCGCCTCCCCGAGCATGATCGACTCCGGCTCCTCCGGCTCGAAACCGGCATCGACGAGCGCCTCGTGCAGCCCGGGGGCGACGTCGTGGCCGCGGCTCTTCCACTCGACCTTGGTCACGTCAGGCTGCGCGGCGAAGTGCGCCAGCGCGGCACCGACCAGCTCGCGGATGCCGGCCGCGTCGGCCCCCCCGAGGTCGCGGTAGGTGACGAAGCCCCGGCCGTGGGGGAAGGTCACGAGTCGCAGCGGGCCGTGCACGGTGACCGAGAGGGCGCTGGGCGTCTCGGCATCCGTGCGCAGCTGCTCGTCGTAGACGGCCAGGAGGGTCGCATTGTCGGTCACCCGGTCACCGTGTCCTGTCCGGGGCTCGGGGGCAACCCATTTCGGTGCGGGGTGCAGTAGGACGAATGTCCCGCTGGAGTGGGTACCTCCTCCCCTTCGGGTGGGACCGGCGCCGCTCGTAGCGTCGAGGGACCGGATCGACACCCACCAGGAGGACCCCGATGACCACCACCGACCTGCTCGACCAGACCCCCCGCACCCGTCGCGTGCCGTGGCGGGTCGACCTCGCGACGGCCGGGGCCGCCGCGCTCTGCGCCACGACCGCCTGGCTGTTCGTCGCCGTGCTGCCCGGCGTGGCGCTGGTCGTGCGCACCGGTGCCGGCACCCAGAGCGTGGGCGGGGTCGCCGTCGCCCTGTCGGCCGCTGTCGCCGCGTTCGTCGGGATGGTGGGGCTGCGGGTGCTCGAGCGGTTCACCTCCCGGGCCCTGGGCGGGTGGACCGTGCTGGTCCTGCTCGTGGCCCTGGCCTCACTGGTCGGCCCGCTGGGTGCCGTGACGGCCTCCGCCGGATGGTCGCTCGTCGCACTGCACGCAGTGGTCACCGCGGTCGTGCTCGCCGCCGGGCACCGCTCCCGACGGTGACGACCGGTAGCGTCGACGCCGTGCTCGCCACGGTCATCCTGTACTCCCTGCGATCCCCCGAGCGGGCGGTCGCCGAGGTGTTCCGGGTGCTGCGGCCAGGAGTGACCGGGCCGCATCTCGCCGGACACGGAGTGCGGTGAAGCAGGCCCTGCCCGAACGGCACGTCGTGCAGCGGCACGCCGCGGTGCTGGTCTGGGTGCCGGTGATCCTGGGCGGGGTGCTCCTCGACCTGCCGGGCGGGGCGCTCGCCGTGGTGGTCGACGTGGTGCTGGTCGGGTGCGCGGCTGCGGCCTGCACGCTGGCGGTTCTGGCCAGCTGGCCGGACCCGACCCGCCGGTCGGCCGCCGCGGTCGTGGCGCTGGCGGCCGTGGTGACGGCAGCGTCGTGGGCCTGGCCGGCCTGGGGCAGCACCTGGCTGCTCGTGGCGATGGCGGCGGCCGTGGCGCTTCCGACGTCGGTCGCGCTGGCGGCCGTGCCGGCATCCGCCGTGGCGTCGGCCTGGACGCTGTCGCGGTTCGGTGCCACCGGCGACGAGGTGTTGGCGCAGGTCTTCGTGGTGCTGCTGGCCGGGGTGGCCTCGGCCGCCTTCTCGCGGCTGGTGGCCACCGCCGACGAGCTGCGTCGCACCCGCGAGGAGCTCGCCGACGCCGCAGTGGCCCGCGAGCGCGAGCGCTTCTCGCGCGACCTGCACGACACCCTGGGCCACTCGCTGTCGGTCATGGTCGTCAAGGCGGCCGTGGTGCGGCGGCTGGTGCCGACCGACCCCACGGCAGCCGCCGGGCACGCGGCCGACATCGAGGCCGTGGGGCGGCGAGCCATGTCGCAGCTGCGGGACACGGTCGACGGAGCCCTGGTGCCCAGCCTGCGGGACGAGCTGCGCGAGGCGGAGGCGTCACTGGCGACGGCCGGCATCCGGGCCACGGTGGGTTCCGTCGAGCCGGTGCCGCCCGCGGCGGCCGCACCGCTGGCGTGGGCGCTGCGCGAGGGGGTGACCAACGTGCTGCGGCACTCCGGGGCGAGCCGGTGCCGGGTCGACGTCACCCACGACACCGGGCGATTCCGGCTGACGGTGGCCGACGACGGCATCCGGCGGGGCGTGGACGTCGTGGACGTCGTGGACCGGACACGGGCCGTTCGGCGGGGCGGTCTGGAGGGGCTGCGCCGTCGCCTGGCCGCGGTGGGTGGTGGCCTCGTCGTCACGGCCGAGCCCGGCGGCTTCACCCTCACGGCGTGGGTGCCGGACGGGCGGGCGGCGCAGTGATCCGGGTGCTGCTCGCCGAGGACCAGGGGATGATGCGCGGCGCGCTGGCCGTGCTGCTCGGGCTCGAGCCCGACCTCGAGGTGGTCGCCGAGGTGTCGAGCGGCACCGAGATCATGCCGCGGGCGATCCAGACCCGCCCCGACGTCGCGCTGCTCGACATCGAGCTGCCCGGGCGCTCCGGGCTGGATGCCGCCGTCGACCTGGCCCGCGAGCTGCCGGGTTGCGCCGTGGTGATGCTCACGACCTTCCCGCGGCCGGGGTACGTGCAGCGGGCGATGGCCGCCGGTGCGCGGGGCTTCCTGGTCAAGGACGGGCCGGCCGAGGAGCTCGCGCAGGCCGTGCGCGACGTCGCGGCCGGCGGCACCGTGGTCGACCCGGCACTGGCGCTTAGCGCGCTCCGCCACGCGGCCTCACCCCTGACCGACCGCGAGCGGGCGGTGCTCGTCGAGGCCGAGGACGGCGCGACGACCGCCGACATCGCGGCACGGATGCACCTGTCGGTCAGCACGGTGCGCAACTACCTGTCGAGCGCGATCGGCAAGACGGGCACCCGCAACAAGGTGGAGGCCGCGCTGCAGGCTCGCCGGATGGGGTGGCTCTGAGGGTTGCCTCCCGGGTCAGCGACGGCGGGCGGCGCGACCGGCGATCTCGCGCTGCCGGGCCTCGACGAGCTTCGCGACGAGGCCGGTGGACAGTGGCTCGTCGTTCGGGAACCTGATCGACCCCTTCGCGGTGACGAACCCGGTGAGGTCGTCGGCCAGCTCGGCGGTGATCGACCCGCTCATCGGGAAGTACGTGCAGTGGTTCTTGTAGAAACCGAACCCGGCTACGCCCTTGCCACCCACCTTGAAGCAGGGCACCCCGTAGGCGATGCCCTGCTCGGCCTCGGGGAGCAGGGCAGCGAGCGTCGCCCGCACCTGCTCGAGGGTGGCGCGCTGCGGCTCGGGCACGGCTGCGAGGTACGCGTCGACCTTTGCCTCGGACACCTGCACCGCCTCTTCGCTCGGCACCCCGCAGTATGCCGGAGGGAGGCGCCAGGTCGTCGCCGCCCGGGCCAGAACCACGGCCTGGTCGTCGCGCTCGTTGCCCTCCGCCGGCCGCTCGAGCCGCTGCACCTCCGCCAGGCCGACGTCCGCGAGGAGGGCGGCGACGGCATCCGCGGTGTAGAGGTGACGCTCGAGGACGACGTCGAAGCCCAGCGCCCGGTACGACGGCGCGACGTCGCGCACGCCGTGGCCCGACTGGGTCGCGATGAGCACGTACCCGCCCGGGCGCAGCACCCGCGCCACCTCGGCGAAGAGACGCTGCTGACCGGACGGCGGCGTGTGGATGATCGAGTACCACAGCATCACCCCGGCGAACTCCGCGTCGGCACAGGGCAGCTGGGCCAGCCGGGCCCACCTCGAACCGCAGGTCGGGGTGGGCCCGCCTGGCCGTCGCCACCATGCCCGGCGAGAGGTCGACCCCCTCGACGAGGCAGCCGCGGGACGCGAGGTGAGCGCTCATCCGGCCCGCGCCGCACCCGGCGTCGAGCACTCGCGCGTCGTCGCCGGCGGTCACCACCGCGGCCGCGAAGGCGTCGACCATGGCCAGGTCGGCTGCGGTCTCGGCCCGGGTGTCAGGCAGCCGCTCGGCGTAGGCCTGCGCCACCGTGTCGTAGGCAGCGCTCACGCCCGCAGGGTCAGTGGTGGCCACGGCCTCAGCGCTTGGCGGCCGTCAGGAGGACCACTGCATCGGTGACGGCGAGCAGGCCGTGCCGGTCCTGCGGGATGACGACGTGGGCGCCCGCATCGAGATCGAGCGTGCCGCCGGGCCAGGTGAGGCGCACCGTTCCGAGGAGCACCTGCAGCGTCGCCTCCCCTGGGTTCTCGTGGTCCGACAGTGCCGAGGCGGCGACCAGGCCGATGACGGTCTGGCTCAGCGTGTGCCCGGCGCCGCCGTAGAGCGTGCGGGCGGCCCGGCGAGCACTGCTCGTGCGGGCCTCGTCGAGCAGGGCGGCGCTGACCTCGGGGAGTGCGGCGGTGTCCATCCCCCGATCCTGCACCCTGGGCCGCGCCCTGTGGACGACGGGAGCGGTCCTGTCGGCCGCCCGGCATACGGTGGGCGGACCATGACGAACTCGACGGATGCCGTGACCGCACCCCCCGCCCCCTCCTCCCCCACGCCCGAGCTCACCACCCGGGCGCGCGAGTCGCTGCGACGGCTCGTCGGGCGCGACGACGCCGACTTCCGCGACGGTCAGCTCGAGGCCGTCTCGGCACTGGTGGCCGACCGCTCGCGGGTGCTGGTGGTGCAGCGCACCGGCTGGGGCAAGTCGGCCGTCTACTTCGTGGCCACGGCGCTGCGGCGAGCCGAGGGCGCCGGCCCCACCGTCATCATCAGCCCGCTGCTCGCCCTGATGCGCGACCAGATCGCGGCCGCCGAGCGGGCCGGCATCCGGGCCGTGACGATGAACTCCGCCAACGCCCAGGACTGGGACGTCGTGCGCGAGGCGCTCGCGGCGGATGCCGTCGACGTGCTGCTCGTGAGCCCCGAGCGGCTCAACAACCCGCGCTTCCGCGACGAGCAGCTGCCCGACCTCGCCCGCCGCTGCGGGCTGCTCGTCGTCGACGAGGCGCACTGCGTCAGCGACTGGGGCCACGACTTCCGGCCCGACTACCGCCGCATCCGCGACCTGCTCGCCGGGCTGCCCGCCGACACCCCGGTGCTGGCTACGACGGCCACGGCCAACGCCCGGGTGGTCACCGACGTCGTGGAGCAGCTCGAGGTGGGTGGGCGCTCGGTGCTCACCGTGCGCGGTGGGCTGGCCCGCGACTCGCTGCGCCTGGGGGTGCTTCGCTCGATGTCGCCCGAGCAGCGGCTCGGCTGGCTGGTCGAGCACCTGGCCGAGCTGCCCGGCAGCGGCATCGTCTACACCCTCACGGTCTCGGCGGCCGAGGACGTCGCCTCGGCGCTGGCCGATGCCGGGCTGGCCGTTGCGTCGTACACCGGGCGCACCGACCCGGCCGACCGCGAGCGGCTCGAGGGCGCGCTGCGGCGCAACGAGGTCAAGGCCCTGGTGGCCACCTCCGCGCTGGGCATGGGCTTCGACAAGCCCGACCTCGGGTTCGTGGTGCACCTCGGTGCCCCCAGCTCGCCCGTCGCCTACTACCAGCAGGTGGGCCGCGCCGGCCGCGCCACCGAGCGGGCCGAGGTGCTGCTGCTGCCCGGGCCCGAGGACCGCGACATCTGGCGCTACTTCGCGTCGGTCTCGATGCCGCGCGAGGAGCAGGCCGAGGCAGTGTTGCGCACCCTGGCCGAGTCGGGGCGGGCGCTGTCGACCGCAGCCCTCGAGACCGCCGTCGACGTGCGGCGCACCCGGCTCGAGCTGCTGCTCAAGGTGCTCGACGTCGACGGCGCCGTGCAGCGGGTCTCGGGCGGCTGGGTCGCCACCGGGGTGCCGTGGGCCTACGACGCCGAGCGCTATGCCCGGGTCGCCGCTGCGCGCCAGGCGGAGCAGCAGCTGATGGTCGACTACGAGCGCACCGACGCGTGCCGGATGGCGTTCCTCCAGGAGTGCCTCGACGACGACACCGCGGCCCCGTGCGGTCGCTGCGACGGCTGCGCCGGGCCGTGGTACCCCACCGAGGTGCCCGACCGGGTGGTCGGTGCCGCCCGAGAGCGGCTGGGCCGCGCGGGGGTCGACCTCGACCCGCGGGTGCAGTGGCCCACCGGCATGGACCGGCTGGGCGTGCCGGTCAAGGGCAAGATCCCGCCCGACGAGGCCCTGCTGCCCGGGCGGGCGCTGGCGCGGCTGTCCGACCTCGGGTGGAGCCAGCGGCTGCGCGAGGTGCTGCGCGACGACGCCCCGGCGCACCCCGACCTGCTCCGGGCCTGTGTGCCGGTGCTCGCCGAGTGGGGCTGGGCCCGCCGGCCGGTCGGCGTCGTGGCGATGCCGTCACGATCGCATCCCGCCCTGGTGGGGTCGCTGGCCGCGGGACTGTCCGAGATGGGGCGGCTGCCGCTGCTGGGGTCGCTCGACCTCGCGCACGGCGGCCCCACCGGTGAGGCCGGGGGCAACAGCGCTTTCCGGCTCGCCGGGGTCTGGGAGCGCCTCGTCGTCGGGCCTGAGCTGGCCGCTGCCCTGGGCGGCGTCGACGGGCCGGTGCTGCTCGTCGACGACCTCGTGTCGTCGCGGTGGACCCTCACCGTGGCCGGGCGAGCGCTACGCCAGGCCGGTGCGGCAGGCGTCCTGCCCTTCGCGCTCGCCGTCGACGGCTGAGCCGCCTCCGGGCGGTGATCCGTCGGCCACAACCCGGCGCCGCGCCCACCGCCACGCGCGACGATGGCGGTGGAGGCAGCGATGTCCGGTCGGGTCGTCACCTGGTTCGTGGCCGTCGCCCTCGTCGCAGGGCTGGCCGCGTGTGGGTCCACCCCGGCCGCGCACGGCGACCTCGGGCCGTCCGCGCCCATGGTGACCGCGAGCGCGGGCGCGAGCACCGGCACACCCACGGTGAACCCACCGTCCGCGACGACGGCCCCGCAGCCGGCGACCCCCACGCCGACACCCCGAACCACCCCGCGCGTATCGCCCACACCGAGCACCACCTGGTCGCGGTCGGTGGTGCGCCCAACCCCCAACGCGTGCGCCGTCACCGCGAAGTACCGGGGCAAGGACCTCGAGGTCGTGCCCACGACCGCCAAGGTCGCCGTGCTGACCTTCGACGGGGGCGCCAGCAGCACCGGCGTCACGTCGATCCTGTCGACGTTGGCCACCACGAAGGCCGCTGCGACGTTCTTCCTCACCGGCGACTTCACCCGCGACCACCCCTCGGCCACGGCGAGCATCGCCGCCGCCCATCCGGTCGGCAACCACTCGAACACCCACCCCGACCTGACGGCGCTCTCCTCGACGGCCGTCGTCGACCAGATCCGCGCGGGCGCCGCGGCGATCCGGGCCGGCATCGGCCGGCCCCCTGGCCCGTGGTTCCGGTTCCCCTACGGCGCCCGTGACGCCCGCACCATCGGGCTGGTCAACGACGAGTGCTACGTCGCGGTGCGCTGGACGGTCGACAGCCTCGGCTGGAAGGGAACCAGTGGCGGGATGACGGTGGCCAAGGTGCGCGACCGCGTGCTGGCGGCCGCCCGGCCCGGGATGGTCGTGCTGATGCACGTGGGCGCGAACCCCGACGACGGCACGACCCTCGACGCTTCCGCGTTGTCGTCGATCATCTCGGGGCTGCGTGCGAAGGGCTACTCGTTCGTCACCCTGCAGCAGGCTCTGTGAGGGCCGGCTCCGGCCGCGCCTCGCGAGCCGCCGGGCGCTCCACCCGCACGGTGAGCACCGGCAGGAACAGCTGCACCACGGGCCCGATGAGCAGCGCGTAGAGCACGGTGCCGACCCCGACGATGCCGCCGAGGGCGAACCCGAGCACCACCACGGTGATCTCGAGCGAGGTGCGCACCAGCCGGATCGAGCGGCCGGTGCGGCGGGACAGCCCAGTCATCAGCCCGTCGCGCGGGCCGGGACCGAGCTGGCTGCCGATGTACATCGCCCCGGCGACGCCGTTGCCGAGGATCGCGAGCACCATGGCGGCGATCCGCCACCCCAGGCCGGAGATGTCGGGCACGACCGCGAGCGTGACGTCGATGGCCACCCCGATGACGACCGCGTTGAGCACCGTGCCGAGCCCCGGCCACTGGCGCAGCGGGATCCAGAGCAGCAGCACGACGAACGAGACCACGATGCTCATCGCGCCGTACGACATCGGGATGTGCTGGATCAGGCCGTACTGCAGCACCCCCCACGGCTCGAGGCCGAGGTCGGCCCGCAGCAGCAGGGCCATCGAGGCCCCGAACAGCACGAGCCCCATCATCAGCTGGGTCACCCGGTGCACGAGGTGGCCCGCGCGCAGCTGCTCGACCGGGTTCATCGGCACCAGCTCGACACGGCGGGAGGCGCCGCGGCGGATCGTCTGGAGGGGAGTCATGCCGACCATCCTGCACCAAAGTGGCCTTCACTTCGATGGCCACTTCTGACAGAGTGGCCACCATGACCGCCCCCACCGTCTCCGCCGCGCGCACCGCCCGCCTGGTCGGCACGCTCGGCGCCGGCCGACCGGCCTACCGGTCGCTGGCCGACGCACTGCGGCTGGCCGTGGCCGACGGCCGGATCGCCGTCGGCACCCGCCTGCCGAGCGAGCGCGAGCTCACTGCCGCGCTCAACGTCAGCCGCACCACCGTCACCCGCGCGTACGCCGTGCTGCGCGAGAGCGGCTACCTCACGTCCCGCCGCGGCTCGGGGTCTGTCGCGACCCTGCCCGCCGGGCGCGCACAGCGCGCGGCCGGGCCGCTGTTCCCCGCCGACGTCGACGAGGGCGTCATCGACCTCACCTGCGCGGCCACCCGGGCACCGGCCGGCGTGGTCGAGGCGTACGAGCGGGCGGTCGGGCAGCTGCCCCGTTACCTCGCGGGCGCCGGCTACCTGACCCTCGGCGTGCCCGAGCTGCGCGAGGTCGTCGCCGAGCGCTACGCCGCCCGCGGCCTGCCGACCACACCCGACCAGGTGCTCGTCACCTCGGGCGCGGTCGCCGGCATCGGCATCGTGCTGCGCGCCCTCGTCGGCCACGGCGACCGGGTGGTCGTCGAGAGCCCCGGCTACCCCAACACCATCGATGCCGCCCGCCGCGGTGGAGCGCGCCTGGTGCCACTGGCGCTCGACCCCGACGGGTGGGACGTCGAGGAGTCGGCCCGCACCGTGCGGCAGTCCGCGGCCACGGCGGCCCTGCTGATCCCCGACTTCCACAACCCCACCGGGGCCCTGATGGACGACGACGACCGGGCCGTGCTCGCGCGTGCCCTGCGGCAGGCCCGGACCGTGCCGGTGATCGACGAGACCATTGCCGAGGTCGACCTCGGCGGCGGCCCGATGCCGCTGCCCTTCGCCGCGCACGACGCCCGGGCGATCACCGTCGGCAGCTCGTCGAAGTCGCACTGGGGCGGCCTGCGCACCGGCTGGATCCGAGCCCCCCGCACCGCGCTGGCCGGGCTGGTGGAGTCGCGGGTGACCAGCGACCTCGGGGCCCCGGTGCTCGAGCAGCTGGTGCTGCTCGAGCTGATGCGGGTGGCGCCCGGGCTGACCCCCCAGCGCCGAAACGACCTGACCGCCTCGCGGGGCGCCCTCATCGCGGCCCTGGCCGTGCACCTGCCCGAGCTTCGCTTCCGGGTGCCCCGCGGCGGGCTCTTCCTGTGGTGCGAGCTGCCCCCAGGCATCGACGCCACCGGTGTCGCCGTGGCCGCCGAGCAGGAGGGCGTGCTCGTGGCGGCCGGCCCGCGGTTCGCGGTGTCGGGCGGCCTGGAGCGCTGGGTGCGCCTTCCCTACGTGCTCGCGCCCGAGCTGATGACCGAGGCGGTCGAGCGGCTGGCCCGCGCCGTCGAGCGCGTGCGGGCGGGCGGGGCGACGGATCGTGGCAGGTCTCGGGGCACCGCACGGCCCCTGGTCGCCTGACCCGCGTCTCCCCCACCATCCCCCCGCGAACGTGGGTGAAGACCTTCGGCTGGGCGGTGATCTTCACCCACGTTCAGCCTCCAGCGGGGCCCAGACCGCCGCGGCTCTGACGATCCGGCCCGCCTGACTATCGTTGCCCCGGTGACTCCCGACCAGCCGGCTCCCCTGCTCGACCTCCTCGCCACCCTCGACCTCGAGGAGCTCGGGTCGGCCCAGATGAGCGTGCAGCCGATGTCGACCGCCACCGGTCCGGCCGGCGAGGCCCCCGTGCCGCTGCCCGAGACCTTCGCCGAGGACGTCACCCTGTTCCGTGGGCAGAGCCAGAAGCAGCCGCACGGCCGGGTCTTCGGGGGCCAGGTGCTGGCCCAGGGGGTCGTGGCGAGCGGTCGCACGGTGCGGGCGGTCGAGGGAGGCGCCGAGCGGCGGCTGCACTCCATCCACGCCTACTTCATGCGACCGGGTGACGACACCCAGCCGATCACCTTCAGCGTCGAGCGGATGCGCGACGGACGCTCGTTCTCGACCCGCCGGGTGCACGCCATCCAGCACGGCAAGCCGATCCTGTCGATGAGCGCGTCGTTCCAGACCCCAGACTCCGGCATGGACCACCAGGACCCGATGCCGGACGCGCCCGACCCCATGAGCGTGCCGTCGCTGGCCGAGGTGTTCGCCGGCGTCGACCACCCCGGCGCCCGGCACATCGCCAACGAGCGCGCGATCGAGCTGCGCCACGTCGAAGGCAACCTGTTCGTCGAGCCGGCCACCGACCGGGCGGCCGACCAGCAGGTGTGGATGCGCGCCATCGGCGAGCTGCCCGACGACCACCTGGTGCACGAGGCCGTGCTGGCCTACGCCTCCGACTACTCGCTGCTCGAGTCGATCCTGCGGCGCCACGGGAAGGGTTGGCGCACAACAGGACTGCGCGCCGCGAGCCTCGACCACGCCATGTGGTTCCACCGGCCGGCCCGCGCCGACGACTGGCTGCTCTACGCGCAGCACTCCCCCTCGGCGCAGGGCGGGCGGGGCCTGGGCATCGGCCGGATGTTCAGCCGCGACGGCAGGCTCATCGCGACCGTCGCCCAGGAGGGCATGCTGCGCATCCCCGACTGACGAACCCCCGGCGTCAGGCCGCCCCCCCGACGAGCTGCCCGTCGACGATCTCGAGCACTCGGTCGGCGATCGACAGCAGCACCGGGTCGTGCGTGGTCACCACGGTCGTCATGGTCTCTTCCTTGGCGAGCCGAGCGATGAGCAGCATGATCTCGCGGCCGGTCTCGGAGTCGAGCTGCCCGGTGGGCTCGTCGGCGAGCAGCAGCCCGGGCCGCGCCGCCAAGGCACGGGCCAGCGCCACCCGCTGCTGCTGCCCGCCGGAGAGCTCACCCGGACGCTGGTTCACGTGGCCGGTGAGGCCCACGTGCTCGAGCGCCGCTGCCACGCGCTCCTCGCGCTCGACCGGGTCGATCTCGTTGAGCCGCAGCGGAATCCCCACATTCTCGCGGGCGGTCAGGATCGGCACCAAGGCGAACGACTGGAACACGTAGGCCACCGTACCCCGACGCACCGCGAGCAGCTCGGCATCACTCATCGCGGTGACGTCGGCGCCGTCGAGCACGACCCGTCCCTCGTCGGGGCGATCGAGGCCACCGACCACGTTGAGCAGGGTGGTCTTGCCCGAGCCCGAGCGGCCGCGCACGGCGACGAGCTCGCCGGGCGCCGCCGACAGCGACACCCCGCGCAGGGCGTGCACCCGGGTGGCTCCGGAACGGAAGGTGCGGTGCACCTCGTGCACCTCCAGGTAGGCCGGGCTCATGCCGGCTTCTCCCCCGCCGCGTCACCGGCATCGTCACCGGCATCCGGTCGTGGCGTCGGCCAGACTCCGATGTGGTCGGCCTCGAGGTCGAGCCGCACCCGCTCGCGCATCGCGAGGGCGTCGGTGAACCCCCGCGGCAGCTGCAGCCGGCCGGCCCGGTCGAGCACGGCGAACTCCTCGGCCACCACGCCCTCGACCCCGTGCTCGTCGACGGCGGTGCGTCGCCGCACCTCCGAGGACGTGCGGCCGTCGCGGATGCCGACGGTGCGGCTGACCTGGTCGCTCACGTGGGCGTCGTGGGTCACCACGACGACGGTGGTGCCGAAGGCCTCGTTGGCGCCGCGGATGGCCCCGAACACCTCGTCACTGCTGCGGCTGTCGAGCTCGCCGGTCGGCTCGTCGGCGAGCAGCACCCGCGGCCGGTTGGCCAGGGCCACCCCCAGCGCCACACGCTGCTGCTGCCCACCGGACAGCTCGCCGAGCCGCCGGTCGGCGCACTCGGGGATGCCGAGCACCTCCAGCGTCTCGGACGCCCGGGCCACCCGCTCGGCGGACGAGAGCGAGGCGAACATCATCGGCAGCTGCACGTTCTCGACCGCGCTGAGGTAGGGCAGCAGGTTGGCGGTGGCCTGCTGGAAGAGGAAGCCCACGGTGTGCCGGCGGTAGTGCAGCCGGTCCCTGGTCGACATCGTGAGCAGGTCGCGCCCCGCCACCTGCGCCACGCCCGCGCTGGGCAGGTCGAGGCCGGACAGGATCGTGAGCAGCGTGGACTTGCCCGACCCCGATGCCCCCACGATCGCCACGAGCTCGCCCGGCTCGACCTCGAGGTCGAGCCCCTGCAGCGCCACCACCTCCACCCCCTCTGAGGAGAAGATGCGGACGAGGTTGTCGCACAGGATGTCTGGGCCGTCGGGCGCCTCCGCGCGGGCGGGCCCTCGGGTGCTTGCTGGACTCGTGGTCATGCGGTGTCTCCTCTGCGCAGGTGGTCGGCAAGGCTGCCGCGTCGGGCGGACGCGGCGTCGGCGAGAAGCGCCAGTGACCCGATGACGAGCACGGCGACGCCGACGAGGATGCCGGTGAGCGGGCGCAGCCCGATCGGTAGCCGGGTGACGGCGCCGGTGAAGGGGGCGAGGTCGAGGGCGGGTGCGAGCGCGCCGGGCACGAGCACCCCGACGAGGCACCCGGCGACGACCCCCACGGCGAGCAGTGGCAGCACCTCGGCCCAGGCCAGGCGCCGCTCCCGGCCGTGCGGGAGGCCCATCGTGCGCAGCCGGATCGCCAGCTGGGTCCGCTCCGGCCGGGTGGCCGCGAGCAGCACCAAGACGGCGAGGAAGGACAGCATCCCTGCGAGCAGGGCGCCCACCAGGAAGGTGGCAGCGACCAGCCTCGGCAGGGCGCGGTCGGAGACCCCGGCGGCCGCGCCGTCGACCGTCGCCACCACCGTGACCAGCCCCCCGAGCTGCGCACGGTCGCGGGTCGCGGTCGTGGCGAGGTCGCGCTGCGCACCGGCCGACGCCCGGAGGAATACGGTGTTGGGCTGGGTGGCCGGCAGTGCGGCGACGAGCGCGTCGAGCGGGACCAGCGCGACCACGCGCCCCTGGCCCGAGACGGCCCGCTCCAGTGACGGCACCGTCGCGACCCGGCGGGCCGGGGTGCGCAGCCCGCGCAGCTCGAGGTCGAGGTCGCGGTCGCCCACTGACGGCCCGCCACTGAGCAGCACCGGCAGCCGGGCGTCGTCGGCAGGGGCGGCCATGGCGCTCGGCGGCGAGAAGGCGAGCGGAGTGCCCTCCAGCAGCGCCGCGTAGCGCGCCGGGTCGACCGCGACGACGACCACGGACGTCACCCGGCCCCCCGAGCTCAGGGTGGCCCCGGCATCCACGAAGGCGGGGACGGCAGCCTCCACCCCCGGCCGGGCCGTGAGGGCCGCCACGTCGGGGGCGTCGATCCGTGCCGCGTCGACCCGCGCGTCGGCGCCGACCGAGCGCAGGGCCGCGAGCTCGCGCTGCTCGGAGACGCTCGTGGTGAGGGTGGCCATCAGGGTCACCAGCGTCGCACCCACGACGAGAGCCGCCAGCGGCACGGCAGCGCCGGCCCCCGTGCGCGCCGCTCGGGTGAGCCCGACGAACCCCACGAGACCCCGACCGCGCTCGGCGAGCCGGGCCAGCCGGGCGACCGGCCAGGGCATCACGCGCAGCGCGACCACGGCGGCGGCGAGCGCGACGAGCACCGGGGTGACCGCGGCATACCAGTCGGTGCGTCCGGCGGCGATGACCGCGCCACGGCTGCGCACCGTGGTGACCGCGAGGACGGCGAGGACGACGACCGCCACCTCGAGGACGATGCGGCGGGCGGCGCGCACCGCGCGCGTCGACTCCTCGACGGGCTCGTCGACGGCTCGGACCCTGCGCGCCGAAACCACCACGACGACGAGCGGCGGCAGGACGACCACGAGCGCCACCTCGACCCACGCGGCCGAGGTCGTCTCGCCGGGGACGAGCAGCACGGCCGCCAGGGCCGCGAGCACCGCGAGCGGCAGGGCCAGCACGCTCGTGGCGACTGCGACCAGGGCGAGCACCTGACCGCGCGAGGCCCCGCGGGCCCGCAGCAACCGCACCTCACGGTCACGGCGTTGCGCCCCGAGCAGCGCCGTCAGGGCCAGCACGAGCACTGCGAGCGCGGTGACCCCACCGGTGACGAAGGAGGTGAGGACGCCGGTGACGGCGACGTCGCGCTCGTAGCGGTCGAGCAGCCGGCCCAGCCCGGTGCTGACCGTCGGCACGCGCTCGGCGCGGGCCCAGACCCCGGGGTCGGTGTCGAGCCGCACGAGGAAGTCGCGCAGCAGGCTGACGTCCGCGCGGGTGAGCCGGTCGGCGTCGAGGGTGTAGCGCCAGGCGTGGTCGAGCGCGGGTGAGGGTGTCGGCGGCGGCTCGTCGGCCGGCCCGCGCCACAGCCCGTCGGCCAGCTCGGAGTAGCTCTCGAGCGGGGCGACGGCCACGGCCTGGTCGATGCTGCCCCCCAACGGGGAGGCGGGGATCCTGGCGATGTCCAGCATCCCCGGCTCGGCACCCCAGACCTCGTCGGCGGCGTCGAGCGGCTCGAAGGTTCCTGACACGACCACGGCCGTCGGTGAGACGAGGCGCCGGCCCCCGCTGGCCGCGGAGAGGTCGAGCACGTCACCCACCGTGACGCCCCAGGCAGAGGCTGTTCGAGCGCTCAGCGCCACCGGAACGACAGCGACGAGGTTCCGCTGGCCGGTGGAGTCGCGCAGCACGCGAGTGGTCGTGGGGGCCCCCGGTGGGCCACCGGAGGTCCACCGCACCCGGCCCAGGGCAGTCCCGTCGACGCGCACCGCGAGCTCGGCCGTCGAGACGCGCAGCGGCCCGCCGGTGGCTCGTGCGACGGCGAGCGGGTCGCTCTGCGCCGTCGCGTACACCCCGCGCAGCAGGCCCTCCACCTGCGGGCCCATCGCGGCCCGCGCCGCCCCGTCCACGGAGCCGAACGGGGCGCTCGGTCCCTGCGTCGGCACGGTCGACGCGAGCGAGACCCGGCCCGCCGAGGTCGTCAGCCGCAGGCCGAGGTCGCGCTCGGCCGCGGGCGCGGAGCGCACGGCGTCACCCAGGGCCCGGTCGTGGGCGACCGACTCGACGCGCGGCACGGCCACCAGGAAGACGGTCGTCACGAGCGTGAGCACCGCGACCAGCACGGCGGTGGCTCGCTCGGCGACCAGGCTGTGGCGCAGCAGGGTCGGCCGGCGAAGCGGGCGGCGGTCCGTGGCGGGCGGTCGCGCCACGTGCCGGCCCGTCATGACGCCTCCCCCCGGCGCAGCTCGGCCGAGATGTCGCGCACGGTGCCGCGCAGCACGAGCACCCCGACGAGCGAGAGCACCACGGCCACCACCACCCCGAACACCACGACCGCCCCGACCGGCAGCGCCACCAGCACTCCCGGCACCTCCGGGTGGCCGTCGCCGCCGACGAGCACCGGCACGACGGCCAGGGCGCTGAGCACCCCGAGCAGCAGCCCGACAGCGACCGTGAGCACCACGACCCCCACGCGCTCGACGGCGAGCACCCGGCGGATCCGGCCGGGCGGCATCCCCAGGGCGAGCAGCACGGCGTTCTCGCGGCGCCGGGTGCGGCCCAGGGCCGCCGTCGTCGCCGCGAAGCCCACGGCCGCCAGCACCAGTGCGGCGGCGGTCACGAGCAGCATGGCGGCCCGCATGCCGGCGTTAACCGGGTTGGCCGCTCGCTCGGCCACGAGGCCGGTGCGCACCACCACCGCGGCGCCCGTGGGCAGGTCGGTGCGAGCGGCAGCCACGACGGCGGCGGACGACGCGGGTGACACCGGGCCGACCCACCACTCCTGGGGCTCGACGGGGCGGGTCGAGGGGTAGCGACCGTCGCCGACCGCGAGCACCGTGGGGAGGTCGACGATGACGGCGCGGTCGGGCACGCGCGCGGTGGGCACCGCCTCGACGATGCCGGCGACCTTGGCGGTGAGCCGTCGCCCGGAGACGGTCAGGGCCACCGTGCTTCCCACCTTGGCCCGGGCCGCGTCGGCGACCACCTTGGTGACGATCGCCGGCACGGAACCGAGCTGCGCGGGCCGGCCCGCCCGCAGCACGTCCGAGTCGTGCGAGCTCTCGACCAGCACGTCGAGGCCGCTCACGGGCACGCTCTCGGCGGACACCGAATCGATCTCGACACTGAAGGGCGCGGTGGTGATGCTCGGGTCGACGAGCTCCAGGGGCATTGCGGCGCCCACCCCGAGCAGGGTCAGCGGGTAGTCCATCCGGTGCGGCCCAGCGGGCAGCTCGAGGGTGCGCTCGGCCGGCCGCACCCCCAGCTGACCGAGCGGCAGGGTGTACACCAGCCCCCGGGCATCGCGCAGGAGCACCGATGCGTCGAGGCTGAAGTCCGGCGACACGTGGGGGTCCGAGGTGCCGAGCCTGGCCCGCACGGTGAGGTGGGCCGGCTCGCCCGGCAGCGGCACGCCGTCGGCGAGCCGACGGGCGTCGGCGAGGCGGCCCAGGAGGGCGGGCCAGTCGGCGCCGCCGAGGAGGTCGGCGCGCGGCTCGATGACCCGCCCGGCCGTGACGGTGTCGAGCGCCAGCGCGGTGACCCCGGTGAGCGACCCGATGTCGACGACGTCGCGCGCCACGGGCACGACCCGGTCGGCGCCACCCGCGGGCTGTGCCAGGAGTGGCCCGGCGGTGCCGGGATCCCCGGCGCCGGGTCCCACGACGACCCGCACCGGCGCCCCGGACTCGAACGCGGACTGGTCCTGCAGGGCGCGGTCGGCGGTGGCGGAGTGGGAGAGGGCCAGTGTGCCCATGGCGACGGCGAGCAGCACGAGGAGCACCGTGCCCACCTGGCCCGAGAGCCGTCGGGAGAGCTGCCAGCCACCCCAGGCGGGCTCGAGCCCGCGCGCCTCGCCCGTGAGCCGCGCCACCTGGCGGGTCAGCACCGGGAGCAGCCGTAGGCAGAGCACGGACAGCCCGGCGATGACGACGGCCGGGGCCGCGGTGGTCAACGGGTCGACCGTCGTCGACCCGGCGGCGACGTAGCGGCGCAGCTGCACCACCGCGAGCGCGCCGAGGGCGACGAGCAGCAGGTCGAGCCCCGACCCGGTGAGCAGGCGCACGACCCGCCCGGTCTGCCGCGGCCCCACCGCGTCGCGCACCCGGCCCACCCGCAGGGTCGTCGTGACGATGACGAGGGTTGCCAGCAGGGCCATCGGCCCGACGGCCCACCACAGTGGCGCGGAGGTCAGCGCCGCCCCCACCCCGCCGGTGCCGAGCTCGAGGCCGGCCGAGCGCGCCACGGCGCTCGAGAGCACCGGTGCGAGCAGTACCGCGCCGACGGTACCGAGCAGCACCACGAGCAGGGCATCGGCCAGCGCCAGCACGGCGAGCTGCCGGGTCGACGCGCCGCGGGTGCGCATCAAGCGGGTCTCGCTGTCGCGCAACGAGGCCAGCAGGGCGGCGGCCACGACCAGGGATGCCGTCCCGAGCACCACGAGCAGCACGGTGGGCGTGAGCAGGGAGACGCGCACGCGCTCGCTGACCAGGGCTGCTGCGTCGACCAGGTCGGGCAGGTCCGACCTGACCCTCGCGTCTCGCAGTGGGTCACCGCCGACGGCGCCCTGCGGGTCCGGGCCTCCGGTGGCCGTGATGCCGGCGGTGCGGCGAAGGCCGTCGACGACCTCCCCCACGTCGGCCCGGATGCCGGGCAGGTCGGCGGTCGTCACGTCGTCAACTGCGGGCAGCCAGCGCCAGGTCGCGGTCGACGACCCCGCGAACGGCCGGTCCAGGGCCCCCGGTGCCGCCACGAACGGGCCGTAGGTGGTGTAGTCCGACCGGGTGACCCCGGCCAGGCCGAGCGGGTCGTCGAGCCACGCCCCCTCGTCGACCCCGGTCGGTTCGTAGGTGCCGGTGACCAGCACGTCCAGCGGCTTCGTCGCGCCGCCGACGAGGTCGACCAGCGCCAGCCGGGTGCCCACGGTGGCGTCGAGTGCCGCGGCGACGGCCCCGGGGAGCACGACCTCCAGGGCCGTCGCGCCCGGGGCGACATCCGCGCCGGGCGTTCCGGGCCAGGTGCCGGTGGTCAGCCGTGCGTGCGCCGGCAGGTCGGCGACCTCCGCGAGGACGGCGCGGTCGGTGTCGGCCCGACCCTTGATGCCGCGTGAGGTGGCGGTCGACGTGCGGGTCACCACGGCATCCGACCCGCCCTGCGCCAGCGCGGCCCGCACCCGGCGGTCGACGTCGGCCAGCTCACCCGGGCGTAGCCCTGCGGTCAGCGCCACCGAGCGCTGGTCGCTGGAAACCTCGAGCGTCGTGCGCACGCCGGCGTCGGCGATGGCCGACGAGAGCAGCTGCAACGTGGCGACCACGACCATCGACATGAGCACCGAGGTCGCCACGGCCACGAGGGCCACCGGGTGGGTCAGCAGGCGACGTCGCAGCAGGGTCCCCGCGCCCACGCTGCCCTCCCGGTGTCCGACCGACCGACCGGGCCACCCTAGTCAGCCCGTCCGCACGGCTGGCCTCCGCTCGCCGGATGTGCCCCGATCGTGACCGATGGCCGCTCGGCAGGCTGCGGACGCGATCAGCCCAGGCGCAGGACCGCGACCGAGTGGGCCTGGATGCGCACGGCGTCCGGCTCCACCCGGGTCCCGACCTCGTCCCACGCGAGCAGCACCTCGGCCGACCCGGCACCGCGCACCGGCACGTCCTGGGCGACATCGGCGAGGTTGGCGATGACGGCGTAGGCCGGGCGCTCCGCGGGGGTGTGGGTCAGGACCACCCAGCGGTCGGTCTCGTCGTGGGCGACGGTCACGTCGGTGAAGCGCGTGGGGCCGTCGCGCAGGAACTCGCGGCGCAGGCCGGTGCAGGCGGTGTACCACTGCAGCATGCGCCCGTGCTGGCCCTCGTCGGCCTCGCTCCAGTCGAGCACCGACGCCTCTCGGGTGCCGGGGTCCTGCGGATCGGGCACGGCGTCCTCCGACCAGCCGTGACCCCCGAACTCGGCCCGCCGGCCGTGCCGCACCGCGTCGGCCATGGCTTCGTCGTCGAAGCTGGTGAAGAACTGCCACGGGGTGGACGCGGCCCACTCCTCGCCCATGAAGATCATCGGGGTGGTCGGCCCCAGCAGGTAGAGCGCAGCGCCCGCCGCCTGGACCCCGGGTGCGAGCACGCCCGAGACGCGGTCGCCCGCCATCCGGTTGCCCACCTGGTCGTGGGTCTGCAGGTAGCCCAGCAGGCGCCGGGCGTCGAGCCGCTCGACGTCGACGGGGCGCCCCCACGGCCGGCCGCGGAAGGTCGACATCGTGCCGTCGTGGAGGAACCCGCGGGTGAGCACCTTGGCGAGCACGCCGAGCGGGCCGCTCTCGTCGCGGCCGCCGCCCGCGAAGTCGGCGTAGTAGCCGTGCGCCTCGCCGGTGAGGGCCACGTGCAGCGCGTGGTGCACGTCGTCGTCCCACTGTGCCGTCATGCCCCGGCCACCCTGCGCCGTGGGGGCGACCATCATCGTGTCGTTGAGGTCGCTCTCCGCCACGAGGGCGAGCTGGCGGCCAAGGGTGGCCGACAGCGCCGCCACCGCGTCGGACAGCTCCGCCAGGTAGTGCGGCTGCGAGTCGTCCTTGAGCTCGTGCACGGCGTCGAGGCGCAGGGCGTCGACGTGGAAGTCGCGGAACCAGCGCAGCGAGCTCTCGATGAGGAACTGGCGCACCGGGCCGCAGCCGTCATGGTCGAGGTTGACGGCAGGCCCCCACGGGGTGTGGTGCGCCTGGGTGAAGTAGGGGCCGTAGCGCGCGAGGTAGTTGCCGCTGGCCCCGAGGTGGTTGTGCACGACGTCGAGGGCCACACCCAGGCCGCGGGCGTGGCAGGCGTCGACGAAGCGCTGCAGCGCCTGCGGGCCGCCGTAGCCGTCGTGCACCGCCCAGAGGTCGACGCCGTCGTACCCCCAGTTCCAGCGACCGGGGAATTCAGCGACCGGCATCAGCTCGACGACATCGACGCCGAGGGCCAGGAGGTGGTCGAGGCGGGTGAGGGCGGCGTCGAGGGTGCCCTCGGGGGTGAAGGTGCCCACGTGCAGCTCGTAGACCACCGAGCCGAGCACGCCTGCGCCGGAACGGGGTCCGCGCCACTCGTCGTCGGTCCAGGTGAAGGCGGACGGGTCGAAGGTGCGGCTCGGGCCGTGCACGCCGTGCGGCTGCCAGGCGCTGCGCGGGTCGGGCAGCGCCGGCTCGTCGCCGTCGAGCACGAACGCGTAGTCGAGAACCGCGTCGGATGCCGTGCCGTCAGCTTCGCCGGATGCCAGCCCTTCCCAGCGCCACCAGCCGTCGCCCGTGGGCGTCATCGGGTCGCGCTGCGCCTGTCCCTGCTGTGACCAATTGGTCGATCCCGGGACGGCACCCTGTCCCTGCTGTGACCAATTGGTCGATTCCGAGACAGCATCGTGTCCCTGCTGTGACCAATTGGTCGATCCCGGGACGGCACCCTGTCCCTGCTGTGACCAATTGGTCGATCCCGGGACAGCACCCTGTCCCTGCTGTGACCAATTGGTCGAATCAGCGACGGAGGTCCACTCGATCTCGACCGTCTGGGCATTCGGTGCCCACACCTCGATCGGGAGCCGTCCCGCTCCCCCGCCCCTCGCGGCGTCCATTGCCACCCTCCCGTTCACGATGTCCATATCCTTCGGCACTCCCGTTCCGCGGGCTCTACCCCTGGTTCACCAGCAGCGCCACCGGCCGATGGGCCAGCAGGGCGGCGAGGCGCACCTCGCCACCGGCGTAGACGGCCTCGTCGTCGGACAGCGCGTCGTGCCAGGTGCCGTCCGGCAGGGTGACAGCGGCGTCACCGAAGCCACCGGCGGCCGCCAGCAGGCCCGCCGCCCGAGTGGCCACCGTGACCACCCGCGGGCCGTCTCCATCGCCGCGCGCGAACCCGAGGGCATGCTCGCTGCTCGTGGGAATGCCCGCATACGTCGTGCCCTCACCCACGAACACGCGCGCCAGGTCTCGGCGCACGCCCAGCGTGCGGGCGGTGACCCGCAGCTTCTCGTCGTCGAGGTCGAAGGCCGGCTCGTCGGCCAGCACCCGGTCGAGCCGTTCGCCCCGGTCGGTCCAGTCGACGGGGCGGCGGTTGTCGGGGTCGACCAGTGAGAGCATGACGATCTCGCAGCCCTGGTACACGTCGGGCACGCCCGGCATGGTGAGCTGGATCAGCTTCTGCGACAACACGTTCGCGCGCACCGACGGCTCGTGGGTGGTGGTCCACTCGTCGAGGTGCCTCTGGATGGCCGGGTCGCGGAACAGCGCCTTCGCATAGGCCACGACCTCGTCCTCGTACGCCGGGTCGCCGTCGACCCAGGCCGTGTGCACCTTGGCCTCACGCACGGCCTTGAGCAGGTACTCCTCGAGGCGGGCCCCGGTGATCGGCCAGGTGCCGACCAGCGTCTGCCAGACGAGGTACTCGGTGGCGCCGTCGACCAGGGGGGTGCGGTGGGCGGCGGCCAGGACACGGGCCGCCTCGAGCCAGGTGGCCCAGCCCTCGCCGTCCTCGCCCAGCACCATCAGCCGGGCCCGCACGTCCTCGGACCGCTTGGTGTCGTGGGTCGTGAGCGTGGTCATCGACGTCGGCCAGGTCGTGACGAGGGCCTGGCACCAGGCGTGGAACTCGTCGGTCGAGATCGACAGGTGGTCGGGGTGGCCGCCCACCTCGTTGGCCCCGGCGAGGCGGAACCAGCGGTAGTAGGCGGTGTCCTCGATGCCCTTGGCCATGACCGGCCCGCAGGTCTGCTGGAAGCGCACCCGGAAGTCGTCGGCCAGGGCGCCGCTGTCGAGCTGCGTGGCCGCCAGCTCGCGGCCAAGCACCAGTGACACGACGACGTCGAGGGCCCCGGAGTCGCTCGGCGCCAGGCGGGCCCGGGCCCGGTCGGCCGCGCCGTCGACCACCGCAGCCTGCTCGGGGTCCAGGCCCCGGCCGGGCACCACGTAGGCGCGGTAGCGGTCCATCGCCACGAGCAGCGCCTCGAGCGCCCGGCGCACCGACGCGAGGTCGACGTCGACCAGCACATGCCGGGCCAGCCGCATCAGCCGGTCGACCTCGGCAGCCTGCACGTCGTCGACGACCAGCCGCTTGGCGTCGGCGACCACGTCGTCGAGCGAGACCCGGTCGGGTGCGGCATCCGCCCACAGCCGGTCGAGCGCGTCGGCCCCGGCCGACGAGGTGAGCACCTGCTGCACCCGCAGCAGCGCGTCGTAGCCGGTGGTGCCGGCGCAGCGCCAGCTGTCGGGCAGCCGCTCGTCGCCCTCGAGGATCTTCTCGACCACCACCCAGGCGTCACCGGTGGCGTCGGCCAGCCGCTCGAGGTAGCCGCCGGGGTCGGCGAGCCCGTCGGGGTGGTCGATCCGGAAGCCGTCGACCTCGCCGTGCCCGTGCAGGGCCAGCAGCAGCGCGTGGGTGGCCATGAACACGACGGGGTCCTCGACCCGCACCGCGACGAGCGAGGTGACGTCGAAGAAGCGCCGGTAGTTGAGCGCCTCCCCGGCCTCGCGCCAGCTCGACAGCCGGTAGGCCTGGGCCTCGACCAGCTCGGGCAGCGGCAGCGTCTCGGTGCCCGGGGCCACCGGGAACTCGTCGCCGTAGTGCCGCAGCACCCACTCGTGGCCGGTCGGCCCGCCGTCGTCGGCGAGCGTGACGTCGCCGCGCTCGAGCGCCTGCTCGACCGTGCCGCCGAGCACCGGCATCAGGATGCGCTCGCCCTCGGCCACCCAGTCGACGTCGAACCAGCCGGCGTACGGGGAGCGCCGGCCGTCACGCAGCAGCGACCAGAACGGCGCGTTGAGGTGGGTCGGCTCGGGCACCGTCATGTGGTTGGGCACGACGTCGACGATGATGCCGAGCCCGGCATCCCGGCACGCCGCGACGAGCCGCGAGAAGCCTTCGCGCCCGCCGGCCTCCTCCGAGATGCGGGTGTGGTCGAGCACGTCGTAGCCGTGCATCGAGCCCGGCGCTGCCTGGAGCACCGGAGAGAGGTACAGGTGCGACACCCCGAGCGAGGACAGGTAGCCCACGTGCTGGGCCGCCGCGTCGAACCCGAAGCCCGCGTGCACCTGGAGCCGGTAGGTGGCGGTGGGCACCGCGCGGCCGGGGTCGGGTCGGTGGGTGCTGGGCACGGTCACGTCCGGTGGGTCGTGGCGGCTCCGGAGGCCAGGGGTACCGCCTCGCGCGGGCTGCGCAGGACGATGAGCGAGCGCGGCTGCACCTTGAGCTCACTGCCGGCCTGGTGCCACTCGGTGTCGACGATCGCGACACCGGTGTCGATCTCGGCCACCCAGTGCTCGCCCCACTCCTTGCCCGGGAGGACGAACGAGTCCTCCTGGTGGTCGGCGTTGAACACGACCAGGAAGTCGTCGTCGAGCACGCGGCGCCCACGGGAGTCGGCGCTGGGGATGGCCTGCCCGTTGAGGAACACCATGACCGTGCGCGCCTCGTCGTCGGACCACGCCGTCTCGCCCATCGGCTCGCCGGAGGGCTGGAACCAGGCGATGTCGCCGAGCTCGGACTGGCCGCCGTGGTCGGCGCTGCCGGCGAAGAACCGGCGGCGGCGGAACACCGCGTGGTCGCGGCGCAGCGTGGAGACGGCGGCCGTGAAGGCGTAGAGCTGCCTCTGGTCCTCGTCGAGGTCCCAGTCGACCCAGGCCAGCTCGTTGTCCTGGCAGTAGACGTTGTTGTTGCCCTGCTGGGTGCGGCCGATCTCGTCACCGTGCGCGATCATCGGCACGCCCTGGCTGAGCAGCAGGGTCGCGAGGAAGTTGCGCTGCTGGCGCAGGCGGAGCGCGATGACCTCGGGGTCGTCGGTGGGGCCCTCCTCGCCGCAGTTCCACGACCGGTTGTGGCTCTCGCCGTCGCGGCCGTCCTCGCCGTTGGCCTCGTTGTGCTTGTCGTTGTAGGACACCAGGTCGCGCAGCGTGAAGCCGTCGTGGGCCGTGACGAAGTTGATGGAGGCGAACGGCTTGCGGCTGCTGTGCTCGTAGAGGTCGCTGGACCCGGTGAGCCGCGACGCGAACTCACCGAGCGTGCTGGGCTCGCCACGCCAGAAGTCGCGCACGGTGTCGCGGTACTTGCCGTTCCACTCGGTCCACAGCGGCGGGAAGTTGCCCACCTGGTAGCCGCCGTCGCCGACGTCCCAGGGCTCGGCGATCAGCTTGACCTGCGAGATGACCGGGTCCTGCTGGATCAGGTCGAAGAACGCCGACAGCTTGTCGACCTCGTGGAACTGGCGGGCCAGCGTGGCGGCGAGGTCGAACCGGAAGCCGTCGACGTGCATCTCGGTGACCCAGTAGCGCAGCGAGTCCATGATCAGCTGGAGCACGTGCGGGTGGCGCATCAGCAGGCTGTTGCCGGTGCCCGTGGTGTCGTAGTAGTGGGCCTTGTTGTCGTCGACCAGCCGGTAGTAGGCGGCGTTGTCGATGCCCTTGAAGCACAGCGTGGGGCCGAACTCGTTGCCCTCGGCGGTGTGGTTGTAGACGACGTCGAGGATGACCTCGATGTTGGCCTCGTGCAGCGCCTTGACCATCGCCTTGAACTCGGTGACCTGCTCGCCGCGGCGGCCGCGCGAGTAGCCGTTGTGCGGCGCGAGGAAGCCGATGGTGTTGTAGCCCCAGTAGTTGGACAGGCCGCGGTCCTGCAGCGAGGTGTCCTGCACGAACTGGTGCACCGGCATCAGCTCGATCGCGGTGATGCCGAGGGTGCTGAGGTGGTCGATGATCGCCGGGTGCGCGATCGCGGCGTACGTGCCACGGATCTCCTCGGGCACCTCGGGGTGGGTCATCGTCATGCCCTTGACGTGCGCCTCGTAGACGACGGTCTCGTGGTACTCGTGGCGCGGCGGCCGGTCATGGCCCCAGTCGAAGTAGGGGTTGATGACCACCGAGAGCATGGTCTTGCCCAGGTTGTCGTCGGTATTGCGCTTCTTGGGGTTCTTGAAGTCGTAGGAGAACAGCGCCTGGTCGTTGGTGACCTGGCCCTCGATCGCCTTGGCGTAGGGGTCGAGCAGCAGCTTGCTGGGGTCGCAGCGGTGCCCGTGCTCGGGGTCGTAGGGGCCGTGCACCCGGAAGCCGTAACGCTGTCCGGGCTGCAGGCTGGGGACGTACGCGTGCCAGACGAAGCCGTCGACCTCGGGCAGGTCGAGGCGGGTCTCCGCGCCGTCGTCGTCGATGAGGCACAGCTCGACCCGCTCGGCCACCTCGCTGAACAGGGCGAAGTTCACGCCACTGCCGTCGTAGGTGGCGCCGAGCGGGTACGCCGTTCCGGGCCAGATCTCCACTGGTTGCCTTCCGTGTGATGTCAAAGGACCAGCGACACTGCTGGGCCGCGACCGGCCCGACCGGGCCCATCGCAGTGAAGTGCAACCTACCCTCGTGCGGCGAGGTCATGAAAAATCCGAGCAACGGTTCTCGTCGGGTTCGACACCGCCGGGTGAGTAGGGTCGCACACGCCCCCACGCCGCAGCCGTGCTGCGCTGCCCCGCCGAACCCGAGGAGTCCCATGTCCAACCAGCGCGTCGCCATCGTCACCGGAGCGGCTCGAGGCATCGGCGCGGCCACCGCCCAGCGGCTCGCCCGTGACGGGTTCGCCGTCGGCGTGCTCGACCTCGACGAGGCGGCCTGCGAGGCCGTGGCCACCGGCATCCGCGATGCCGGTGGAAGCGCTGTCGGCGTCGGCGTCGACGTCACGGATGCCGCCCAGGTCGAGGCCGGCGTCGCGCGCGTCGCCGACGAGCTCGGGGCGCCGGTGGTGCTGGTCAACAACGCGGGCATCATCCGCGACAACCTGATCTTCAAGATGACCGAGGGCGAGTGGGATGCCGTGATCGACGTCCACCTCAAGGGCGCCTTCCTGATGACGAAGGCCTGCCAGGGGCACATGACGGCGGAGCGGTACGGGCGCATCGTCAGCCTCTCCTCGTCGTCGGCGCAGGGCAACCGCGGCCAGGCCAACTACTCCGCCGCCAAGGCCGGCCTGCAGGGCTTCACCAAGACCCTGGCCATCGAGCTCGGCAAGTTCGGGGTCACGGCCAACGCGGTGGCGCCGGGCTTCATCCAGACCGACATGACCGCGGCGACCGCCGCTCGGATCGGGGTCTCGTTCGACGACTTCATCGCGCACTCGGCCCAGCAGATCCCGGTCGGGCGGATCGGCCAGCCCGACGACATTGCCGCGACCATCGCGTTCCTGGTGTCCGAGGAGGCCGGGTTCGTGTCCGGGCAGGTCATCTACGTCGCCGGCGGCCCGCTCGACTGACCCCGAGCTTCCCCTGCCCCTGACTTCTCGGATGCCGGGGGGCCGGGGGCCGCGCGTCGCTACGGTTGCGGCATGCTCCCCCGACGCCGCACCGCGCGCTGGTTCGCCGACGCCTTCGCCGCACTGGCCCTGGTGCACCTCGGCGCACAGCTGGCCGGTGGTGGGGTCGTCGCCGACGCCAGCCAGGTGCTGCTCGTACCGCTGCTCGCCGGCGTGCTGTGGTGCGAGACGTCGGCGCCGCGTGGCCGGCTGGCCATGCTCGTGCTCGTGGCCCTCGGGCTGTCCTGGCTGGGTGACAGCGCCCCCAAGCTGGTCGACGGCGACGCGGCGTTCCTCGTCATGGTCGGCTTCTTCCTGCTCGCGCAGGTCGCCTACATCGCGGCCTTCCTCCCCTACCGGGCCCGCAGCGTGCTGCACGTGCAACGGCTGCGGCTGGTCGGCTACCTCGCAGTGGTCGTCGCGCTCGTGGCGGTCTGCGCCGCCGGGGCGGCCGGGATGCTCGTGCCGGTGCTGCTCTACGGCGGGTGCCTGGGTGCGATGGCCGTGCTGTCCACCGGCGTCAACCGGCTCACGGCCGTCGGCGGGGCGCTGTTCCTCGTCTCCGACGGTGTGATCGCGCTCGACGCCTTCGTCGACGGCTTCGGCCTGCCGCTGCAGGGCTTCTGGGTGATGGCCACCTACCTCGCCGCCCAGGCGCTGCTCGTGGCCGGCGTGCTGCTCGAGCAGGCCGGCTCGTCACCCAACCCCACGCACACGGATGCCGTCCGCGCTCGGTGAGCGGGACGGCATCCGTCGTGCGGTGAATGGGACAAGATCGACCAACAGGTCAACTTTGTCCCAGATGAGAGTGGTCAGAGGCCGAGGTCGCGGCCGATGAGCTCCTTCATGATCTCGTTGGAGCCGGCCCAGATCTTGGTGACCCGGGCGTCGCGCCAGGCGCGGGCCACGCGGTACTCGTTCATGTAGCCGTAGCCGCCGTGCAGCTGCACGCACTCGTCGAGCACGTCGTTCTGCACCTGGGCGCTCCACCACTTGGCCTTGGCCGCGTCGACCGCGGAGAGCCTGCCCTCGGCGTGCGCCTCGATGCAGTCGTCGACGTAGGCCTCGGCGACCTCGATCGAGGTGACCAGCTCGGCGATCTTGAACTTGTTGTGCTGGAAGGACCCGATCGACTGGCCGAACGCCTTGCGCTCCTTGGCGTACTCGATGGTCTCGAGCAGGATCTGCTTGGCGTGCGCCACGTTCGCACAGGCGGCGCCCACGCGCTCCTGGGGCAGGCGCTGCATCATCGCGATGAAGCCCATGCCCTCGTCGCCGATCCGGTTGCTGTCGGGCACCCGCACGTCGGTGAAGAACAGCTCGGCGGTGTCGCTCTCCTCCTGGCCGACCTTGTCGAGCTTGCGGCCGCGGGTGAAGCCCTCCATGCCCTCCTCGACCATGAACAAGGTGATGCCCTTGGCGCCCTTGCTCGGGTCGGTGCGGGTGGCGACGATGACCAGGTCGGCCTGGTAGCCGTTGGTGATGAAGGTCTTGCTGCCGTTCATCACCCAGGTGTCGCCGTCGCGCACCGCGGTGGTCTTCAGCGCGGCGAGGTCGGAGCCGCCACCGGGCTCGGTCATCGCGATGGCGCAGATCTTCTCGCCGGCGGCCATCGCGGGCAGCCAGCGCTCCTTCTGCTCCTGGGTGCCGAGGTCGACGATGTAGGGCGGGCAGACGTCGCTGTGGATGCCGAAGCACGAGCCGACGGCGGCGTTGAAGCCGTTGAGCACCTCGGCGGCCACCGCGTTGAAGCGGTAGTCGTCGGCGCCCATGCCGCCGAACTCCTCGGGGATGTCGAGGCCGAACAGCCCCTGCGACCCGGCCTCTTTCCAGATGTCACGGTCGATCGCGTGCACCTCGAGCATCTGCTCGGCGCGCGGCTTGAGGGTGCGCTCGACGAACTCGCTCACCGAGGCGCGGAAGTCCTCGTGCTCGGGACCGTAGATGTTGCGGGGCATGGAACTCCTCCGGGACGGCTGGGGATGACGCGCCAGCGTTACTAAGCGCTTGCTTAGTCTCGCCGGGGTGCGGCATGCTGTCAACCGTGCCGACCCCCACACCGCTGAGCGAGACCGCGGTCCTTGCTGCCCTCGCCCCCGACGGCGGGCGCTCGGAGGCGGTCGGCGACGTCACCGACACCGCGGTGCGCATCATGCTCGCCGCCGCCGACGCGTTCGCAGAGCGCGGCTTCCACGCCACGACCACCCGCGACATCGCGCAGCGGGCCGGGCTCTCCCCCGCCGGGGTCTACGTGCACTTCGCCTCCAAGGAGGTCCTGCTCTTCGAGCTGAGCCGACGTGGCCACGCCCGTGCCCGCGACCTGCTCGTGGCGGCCAGGGAGGCCGCGCCGAACCCGACGGAGGCGCTGCGCGACATCATCGGCGGCTTCTCACGCTGGCACGCCGAGCACTACGAGCTCGGCCGCATCGTGCAGTTCGAGTTCCGGCACCTCAGCCCCGAGCACCGCGACGCCGTGCTCGGCCTGCGCAAGGAGATCGACAGCGTCGTCGCCGGGGTGCTGCGCGACGGGGTCGAGACCGGCGAGTTCGAGGTCGACGACGTGCCCGGCACCTCGCTGGCCCTGCTCTCGATGGCCATCGACGTCGCCCGCTGGTACGCCCCCGACGTACGGCGCACCCCGGCGATGATCGAGACGTCCTACGGCGCCCTGGCCGTGCGGCTCGTCCGCGCCACCGGCTGAGCCGCACCCGATGGACGACCCGGCCGTCGCCGGCCTGATCGGCCACCTACAGGCGGAGTCGGTCCGGTTGCCCGCCGCAGCCCCGGCTACAGTGTCGCGGTGAACACGGCCGAGGGACATGGGGGTTCGGCGTCCATCGCCATCCCCGACTACTGGTGGTACGTCGCGCGGGCCGACCTGCTCGAGGTGACGCTCCGCTCGCACGTCGAGGGTGCCGGGCTGGCGCTCGACCTCGGCAGTGCCGACGGGCCGAGCGCCGCCTGGTTCCGGGAGTCGGCGCAGCGCACGGTCTCGCTGGACATCGACCCCCGGGGGCTTGGGTCCGACGGGGTGTGCGGCTCGGCGCTGGCGCTGCCCTTCGAGGATGCTGCCTTCGACGCCGTGTCGGCCTTCGACGTCATCGAGCACTGCGAGCCCGAGGCCACCGCGCTCGCCGAGGTGCGGCGGGTGCTGCGCCCCGGCGGCCGGTTCGTCATGTCGGTGCCGGCCTACACCTGGGCCTGGACCGACTTCGACGTCGCCAACGGCCACCACCGGCGCTACACCGTCGGCCGCGCGGTGGCCGCGGTCGAGCGCGCCGGCTTCACGGTGCAGCGCGCCACCTACGGCTTCGCCACGGTCTTCCCGATGTTCGCGGCGGAGCGGCTGGCCCGCAAGGTGTCCCGCAGGCAGGCCCAGGGGCCTGTCGACGTCGTCGAGCTGCCCCGGCTGCCGAAACCGCTCAACGCCATGCTCCTCGGCCTGTCGAGGGTCGATGAGGCGGTGCTGCGCCGGCGGGACCTGCCGTTCGGGTCCTCCGTGTTCGTCGCCGCCACCCGAGCCGGCTGACGCCGTCCGGGGTCAGCCGTCGAGCGGCCCACCGGTCACGACCCTGGCCCGCACGTCGGCGGAGGTTCGGGCCAGACCCGCCGGCAGCGGCGTCGCGGCCAGTGCGTCGACCTCGGGCCACACCGTCGACTCCAGGCGCAGGTCGAGCACCTGGCCGGCACCGACGCCGCCGACGGGGATGGTGCGCAGCGGGCGGTGGAACACCCGGCGCGCCTCGGCCACGAGGTAGCCGACGGTGACCGGGCGGCCGGAGGCGAGCACCTTGGTCACCACGGTGCCCGGCGGTTCGTCGCGCGCCAACGCGATGCTGCGCACGACCATCCGGGCGGCGTCGCCGACGTACAGGTAGTCACGGATGGTGTCCATCGAGACGAACACGGGCAGCGGCCGGCCGGTGGCGTCGGCCAGGCACAGCTGCGAGAGCAGCCCCTGCGGCTTGCCGAGGGTCTGGCCGGGGCCGTACACGTTGGCGAGCCGGCCGAGCACCACCCGCACCCCGGTAGCCTCGGCCAGCCGCTCGACGGCCGCCTCCATGGCGAGCTTGGCCCGGCCGTAGGCCACCAGAGGGCGTGGCGGCGTGCGTTCGTCGAACGGCGCCGGGGTGCTGCCGGCATACAGCCCGCCGGCGGACGAGGCGAGGAAGACCACCCCGTCGGTGCCGGCCGGCCCGGATGCCGCGAGCGCGCCGGTCACGCGCTCGAAGACCCGCACCTCCGCGGCCAGCGCCTCCTCGCCGGTGGCGACGACTCCCGCCCCGGCGCACCAGGCGAGCGCCCAGCGGCGTCCGACGCACAGCTGCGCGACGCGCTCCACCTCGGCGGTCAGGGTGTGCACGCTCTCGGCCTCGTCGTGCCACGGCACGCTCGTGGTGAGCACCTCGTGCCCGGCGGCGGCGAGCTCGGCCACGACGTGGCGGCCGACGAGGCCGCCGGACCCGACGACCCAGGTCAGGGGTCGCGGGTCGGCCGGGGTCACGCCCGGTCCCGGCCCAGCGGGCCCTCGCGCCGGTCGCGCACCGGCAGGTAGAGCGGCTTGCCCATCGCCATGTTCACGGCCAGGCCGACGTACTCGGCGATGACGCCCAGGCTGAACAGGATGACGCCGCTTGCCACCATGAGCAGGATCATCGTCGAGGTCCAGCCCGGCACCTGCCAGCTGCCGCTGGCCCGACCGACGACGAGCACGAGGGCGACCACCGGCGCCAGCAGGACCGCGGCGGCGCCGAGAGCGCTGACCCAGCGCAGCGGTCGCGTGCCGCTGGAGAGCACGAGCCGCCAGAAGTGGCTGACCAGCCGGCGGAAGGTGTAGCCCGAGGGGCGGTCGCCCTCGCTGCGCATCTCGACCGGGCAGGTGGCGGTGCGGTTGGCGACCCAGGCGATCGCGACGTCGAGGTAGATGCCCGGACCGGCATACGCCGCGACGGAGCGCGCGACCTCACCGATCACGAGCCGGTAGCTGGAGAACGCACTCGCATCGGCGCCCTTGGCGAGCCGGTCGACGAGCCACTTCGCTCCTCGGGATGCCGCGTTGCGCACCGCACCGTGCGGCGGCTCGTTGGTGGGTCGGGCGTAGACGACGTCGGCCTGCTCGGTCATCGCCGTGTCGAGCAGGGCCCCGATGGCCTCGGGGTCGTGCTGGCCGTCCTCGTCCATGGTGACGACCCACTCGCCACCGGATGCCGCGATGCCGGCCAGGGTCGCCGCGTGCTGGCCGAAGTTGCGGCTCAGCCAGACCGGGCGCACCCAGTCGTGGGCGGCGGCCAGCGCCCGGATGGCGTCGTCGGAGGCGTCGGGGCCGCAGTCGTGCACCAGCACCACCTCGGTGACCCGGTAGGCGCGCCCGGCCGGGGTGACCCGGTCGGCGACCGACGCCGCGAGCTCCTCGACGACGGGGCCCAGGGTCAGCTCGCCCTGGTAGACGGGGATGACCACCGAGACCAGGTGCGGCGCGGGGCGCGCGGTCTCCGTCTCCACGCGGCACACCCTATCCGTGCGCCGCGGCCGGGATTGACGTCCGGTATGGTTCTGTGGTTAGTTGGTTAGGTAACTAACCACAGAGGCACTTCCAGCAACAGACGAGGGGCTCGTGATCGACGACGGCAGTCCGATCTTCCGGCAGATCGCCGAACGCATCGCCGCGCAGATCCTCGACGGGAGTCTGGCCGAGGAGGCCCAGGTGCCCTCGACCAACGAGTTCGCGGCGATCCACCGGATCAACCCCGCGACCGCGGCCAAGGGCGTCAACGAGCTGGTCGACGCCGGGGTGCTCTACAAGAAGAGGGGGATCGGAATGTTCGTCGCCACCGGGGCCCGGGACCGGCTGCTCGCCGAGCGGCGAGCGAGGTTCGCCACCGAGTACGTCGAGCCCATGCTGCGCGAGGCCGCGCGGCTGGGCATCCGTCCTGACGAGCTGCACCGCCTCGTCACCGCGCAGGAGGTGTCGACGTGAGCACCGCGGTGCGGGTGTCCCACGTGAGCCGCCGGTACCGCGGCGTGACCGCCGTCGACGACGCGTCGTTCGAGCTGGAGACGGGCCGCGTCCACGGCCTGCTGGGCCGCAACGGAGCCGGCAAGACCACGATGATGCGGCTGCTCACCGGGCTGGAGCGGCCCTCGTCGGGCAGCGTCGAGGTGTTCGGGGCCGACCCGTTCGAGAACGAGCAGGTGCTCCGGCGCACCTGCTTCGTCAAGGAGTCACAGGCCTACCCGGACCTCTCGGTGGGCCGGGTGCTGGCCGCCGCCCGGCTGCTGCAGCCGGGGTGGGACGAGCACCTGGCGCAGAGCCTGGTCGACGACTTCGACCTCCCCACGGGCCGGCGGGTGCGCAAGCTGTCGCGCGGCATGCGCTCGGCGCTCGGCATCGTCATCGGGCTGGCGTCGCGTGCCCCGCTCACCCTGTTCGACGAGCCGTACCTGGGGCTGGACGCCCCGAGCCGTGCGCTGTTCTACGACCGGCTGCTGACCGACTTCGCCGACCACCCGCGCACGGTGGTGCTCTCCACCCACCTCATCGACGAGGTCGCCAACCTGCTCGAGCGGGTCGTGGTGGTGGACCAGGGCCGGGTCGTGCTCGACGCCGAGGCCGAGGAGGTGCGCGGAACGGCCTACACCGTGGTCGGGCCCGCCGGGCCGGTCGCCGAGTTCGTCGGACGGCGCGAGGTGATCGCCCGCCAGGCCGTCGGGGCCTTTGCGTCGGCAACCCTGCGGGGCCGGGTGGAGGACCCGGAGCGGCGGCTGGCCGACGAGCTGAGCCTGGACCTGTCCCCCGTGTCGCTGCAGGACCTCGTGGCCCTCGCGACGACCGACCGCCCCGATGACGTCCGTCGCACCGAAGGAGCCGACCGATGAGCCGCACCCTCGCCGTCGCGCGCGTGCACACCCTCGACGTGCAGCAGGCCATCTGGCCGTGGGCCATCATGGCCATCTCGTTCTTCGTCAACCTCGCGCTCTGGGTGGCGCTGAGCGACGTCGACGGCTTCCAGAAGACGACCGGCGGGCTCGTCTCGCTGTACATCACCGCACTGTTCGTCGCGGCCATCGCCCTCACCCGGCAGCTGCCCTTCATGCTGGGCCTCGGCGTCACCCGGGCCGCGTTCCTGGGTGGCGGCCTGCTGTACGCCTCGGGGTGCGCCGTGGCGACCGGCGTGGCGCTCACCCTGCTCAACCTCGTCGAGGGCGCCACCGGCGGCTTCGGCCAAGGAGGCTCGTTCTTCCGGGTGCCCTGGCTGACCGACGTGCCCACCTACCAGCTGTTCGCGGTCTACGCCGTGCCGATGCTGCTCGTGATCGCCGTGGGGGCGTTCCTGAGCGGCCTGTACGCCAGGCTCGGGATGACCGGGTTGCTGGTGGCCGTCGTGGCGGTCATGGTGGTCGCCGCCGTGGTGGTGTACCTCGTCACCGTGGCCGACGCCTGGCAGGCCGTCGGCCGGTGGATCCTCGACCTCACCCCGATGTCGCTCACCGGGTGGCTGCTCGTCGTCGCCGGGGCAGCCCTGTTTGGGACCTACGCGGTGCTGCGACGCACCCCGGTCTGACCCACCCGCCCGGGGCGGCCGGGGCGCGCGCGAGGCACGCTGAGACCTGCTGCCCGGTACCGGTTCCCCGGGGCGCCGGCCGGCAGGCGTGCTGGTCAGTCCCGGGTGAGCTTGCGGTAGGTGACCCGGTGCGGACGGGCCGCCTCGACGCCGAGGCGCTCGACCTTGTTCGCCTCGTACGACTCGAAGTTGCCCTCGAACCAGTACCACTTCGCCGGGTTGTCGTCGTTGCCCTCGTAGGCGAGGATGTGCGTCACGACCCGGTCGAGGAACCACCGGTCGTGGCTGATGACCACCGCGCAGCCCGGGAACTCGAGCAGGGCGTTCTCGAGCGAACCCAGGGTCTCGACGTCGAGGTCGTTGGTCGGCTCGTCGAGGAGCAGCAGGTTGCCGCCCTCCTTGAGGGTCAGCGCCAGGTTGAGCCGGTTGCGCTCCCCACCCGAGAGCACTCCCGCCTTCTTCTGCTGGTCGGGGCCCTTGAAGCCGAACTGGCTGACGTAGGCCCGCGAGGGGATCTCGACCTGGCCCACGTTGATGTAGTCGTGGCCGCCGGACACCGTCTCCCACAGGTTCTTGTTCGGGTCCAGGCCCCCACGGCTCTGGTCGACGTAGGAGATCTTGACGGTCTCACCGACGTCGACGACGCCGGCGTCGACGTTCTCGAGGCCGACGATGGTCTTGAACAGGGTCGTCTTGCCCACCCCGTTCGGCCCGATGACCCCGACGATGCCGTTGCGCGGCAGCGTGAACGACAGGCCGTCGATGAGCACCCGGTCGCCGAAGCCCTTGCGCAGGTTCTTGACCTCGATGACCTTGCTGCCCAGGCGCGGGCCCGGGGGGATCTGGATCTCCTCGAAGTCGAGCTTGCGAGTGCGGTCGGCCTCGGTCGCCATCTCCTCGTAGCGCGCCAGCCGCGCCTTGGACTTGGTCTGCTTGGCCTTGGCGTTGCTGCGCACCCACGCGAGCTCCTCGGCGAGGCGCTTGGCGAGCTTGGCGTCCTTCTTGCCCTGCACCTCGAGGCGAGCATGCTTCTTCTCCAGGTAGGTGGAGTAGTTGCCCTCGTAGGGGTAGGCGCGGCCCCGGTCGAGCTCGAGGATCCACTGCGCCACGTTGTCCATGAAGTACCGGTCGTGCGTCACCGCGACGACGGCGCCGTGGTAGGCCGCCAGGTGCTGCTCGAGCCACAGCACCGACTCGGCGTCGAGGTGGTTGGTGGGCTCGTCGAGCAGGAGCAGGTCGGGCTTCTGCAGCAGCAGCTTGCACAGGGCCACCCGGCGGCGCTCACCACCGGACAGCACCGTGACGTCGGCGTCGGGTGGGGGGCAGCGCAGGGCGTCCATGGCCTGCTCCAGCTGCGAGTCGAGGTCCCAGGCGTCGGCGGCGTCGATGGCCTCCTGCAGGTGACCCATCTCGGTCATCAGCGCGTCGAAGTCTGCGTCGGGGTCGGCCATCAGGGCCGAGATCTCGTTGTAGCGGTCGACCTTGGCCTTGATCTCGCCGGCGCCCTCCTCGACGTTGCCGAGGACCGTCTTCTCCTCGTTGAGCTCTGGCTCCTGCATGAGGATGCCGACCGAGTAGCCGGGCGTCAGCCGCGCCTCACCGTTCGAGGGCTGGTCCAGGCCGGCCATGATCTTCAGCACCGAGGACTTCCCCGCGCCGTTCGGGCCGACGACGCCGATCTTGGCACCGGGCAGGAACGACAGGGTGACGTCGTCGAGGATGACCTTGTCGCCGTGGGCCTTGCGGGCGCGCGACATGACGTAGATGAACTCGGGCATGCCGCACAGGTTATCGACCAGCACGGCTCCAGCCCGAATCCGCGCTCGCACCCCCGAGCAGCGCCCGGCGGGCTCCACCCCCCGCTGTCAGGCCGCGGCCTCCTTCCCGGGCCGCACCAGCGGCCCGCTGTCGGCGCCCGGTGCGGACCCCTCCCCCGGATCGGCCGCCTCGCCCGGGCTGCCGAACCCCACCTCGCCGAGACCGCGACCGAAGCCGCTCTCGACGACGTAGGGGTCGTTGTCCGGGTCGCCCAGCCGACCCGACGAGCCGGTGTCGTCGTCGGACCGACCGCCCTGCGGCGCGGCCACCTCGCCCGGCGACCACGAGTCGCCGCCACCGCCGCGGCCCATGCCGACCTTCGCGAACGCGGTGGTGCCGTACGTGAGGTCGTGCCCCACGGCATCCGCCTCGATCTCGACGTTGACGAAGACCTGGCCGTCGTCGCGGCGCCACTGCACCACGCGCTGGCGCCCGTGCACGGTGACCGGGTGGCCCTTCTTGAGCGACACCCCGATGTTCGCCGCCAGCGACCGGTAGGCCAGCACGTCGTAGAAGCTCGGCTCGGTGTCCTCCCACTGGCCCGGCTGGACCTGGCGCCGGCCGCTCTGCGCGACCCGGAACTTGGTCATCGGCGCCCCGGCCCTGGTGGTGAAGACCGATGGGTCGGCGCACAGCCGCCCCTTGATCGTCACGTGCGTCTCGTTGGTGCTCATCGGTGCGTCCTCCCCCGGCCCCGCCCGTCGGGGCCGCTGCACCAACCCTCGGCCCGAACCCGACACCACGACAACGAGACCCGCGAACCTGTGGACGACGCAGGGGCGGCAGCACCCCCTGTGGACGAAGCGTCAGACGTCGGCGGCGCGGCTGAGCGCCAGGCGGGTCGCCGCGTGCCGCTCGAGCACCCGCTCGACCGGCAGTACGATCTCGCCCCGGGCGACCTCGTCGATCGAGGCACGCAGCCGGGCGTCCATGACGCGGCCACGACGCCGGCCACCGATGCGCGCCAGCCAGCGCGACACCAGCGCGAGCAGCAGCCCGCCGAGCAACCCACCCACGAACAGCAGCAGGGGCACCGGCACCACACCCAGGGTCGGTGCGTCACCGATCACCTGGTCGAGCTGCGCCCACCCGACGACGACGTACAGCGCCAGCCAGAGGAACCCGACCACCGCTGCCGCGGCCAGCACCAGCTGCGCGAACCCGACCACGCGCCACCACAGCGGCACCCGCGCCAGCAGCGAGGTGCCGACCACCGCCCGGTCGAGGGCGTCACCCAGCGCGGGGCCGGGCGGGTCGGCGGCGCGCTCGACGGCATCCGCCCAGGGGTGTGGCAACGACGTGCTGGCGCGGTCGGCCAGCCGGCGGGTCGCGAGGTCGACCGCGGCGCGTGAGGAGGGGCTCGGTGGCGGCAGCGAGGAGCGCCCGAGCACCGAGCGCACGTCGGCGTCGGTGACCCGCACGTCGCGCCCGTCGAGCCGCAGCCGGCGCAGCGGCCGGGGCCGCAGGTGGTGCACCCACCGGGTGAACGGCCAGCCGGTGCTCGCGGCCGCCTCCATCCGGTAGTCGCGCTCGACGGCCTGCACCACGGTCGGCACGCCCGCGCTGCGGGCGAGGGCGTCGAGCAGCTCGCTGCGGGCGGCGTCGTCGACCCCGTGCTCGCCGTCCGCGACGTGCTCGCGCAGGCCCGCTGCGGCCGCGCGGACATCGCCCGCCAGCCGGGCCCGGGTCATGGTGCGGCCGGCCACGGCGTTGGCGAGCCGCTGGTGGAGCTCGTCGAGCCCGTCACCCGTGGTCACCGACGTCGCGAGCACCGTCACCCTGGGCACGCCGTCGCGCTCCATGAGCCGCACCAGGTCGGCTCGGCACTGGTCGACCTCGGACTCGGTGAGCCGGTCGACCTGGTTGAGCACCACCATCGTGACGGCCTCGTGGGTGCGCAGCGCCGCGACGTAGCCGTCGTGCAGCCGGGAGTCGGCGTACTTCTGGGGGTCGGTGACCCAGACGAACAGGTCGACGAGCTCGAGCACCCGCTCGGCCTCGGTGCGGTTGCCGGTCTCGCGGGAGTCGAAGTCGGGCAGGTCGAGCAGCACGAGCCCGTCGAGCGAGCCGATCGGCCCGCCGCGGCGGCCCGCGTGGGGGTCAGCCTCGGTGTCGCTGGGCACCAGGTGCCGCGCACCCACGCCCAGCCAGTCGAGCAGGTCGCCGACCGGCTCGTCGCCCCAGACGGCCGCCGTGGCGGTCGACGTCGTCGGGCGCCGCACGCCGACGGTCGCGACGGGGGTGCCGACCAGCGCGTTGAAGAGCGACGACTTGCCGCTTCCGGTGGCACCCGCGAGCGCCACCACGGTGTGACCGCCCACCAGCGCGGTGCGCTCGGTCACCTTGGTGACCACGGAGTGGGCACGCTGGCGCCCCTGCTCGGGCAGCTGCTCGCCGCCGGCGTCGACAGCCGCTGCGAGCGAGGTGGCCGCCGCCGACAGCTGCTCGGCCGAGACGACAGCGCCCCGGGACGAACCCATCCGCAACGGGCTCACCGCACCACCGCCCGCAGCTCAGCCGCCACGGCCGCGAGGCGCTTGGCCTGGTCAGCGGGCGCGGCCACCTCGTCGAGTGCGGCGGCATACCGCTGGCGCTCGGCGGTGAAGAGCCCGTCGGCGAGGTCGAGCAGGCTGCGCCGGGCCTTGGCCGCCATGTCGCGCACCGCCTGGTCGCCGAAGATCGCCTCGAGCACCCGCTGTGCCAGCAGCGCTGTTCCGCCGGCGATGCCGATCTCGGCGCCGGTGAGGCCGTAGGTGCTGCTGAACGCCACGAGCATGAGGAACAGGCCGATGGCGTTGAGCCCGTAGGCCGCCACCCGTGCATTGGTGCGCCGGCCCTGGCCCTCGGTGCGCACCAGCTCGAGCACCTCGCCCTGCCAGTCGCGCACGAGCCGCTCGACATCGGGCTGCAGCCCGGGCGAGGGCTTGGCGAGGTCGGCGTGCGCCGCGAGGATCTGGCTGCCACCGGGCAGCCGGCGCCAGGCGCGCGCCGTCTCGGACGCCGCAGTCTCGGCATTGGAGAGCAGCAGCGCCGCCACCCCGCTCTGCAGGGCCTCGCCGAGGTTGTCGGCCGGCGGCGGGTTGCCCTTGATCGCGGCGGTGACCTTGTCGCGCCACCGGGCGATGGTCGACTCCACCTGGCGGAAGAACTCGCCGGTGCCGACGAACTCCTGCCAGCGGGCCAGCACCTCGCCGCGCAGCAGCGTGCCGTCGGTCATGCCCGCGTCGACCCGCCGGTGCGCCTCGCTGAACGACTCGTCGACTGCCGTGCGCAGCGAGACCGCCGCGTCGTGCTGGTCACGGCTGGCGACGACGAGCTCGGCGGTGCGCCCCCCGAGCGAGTCGACGGCGCCGCGCAGCGTCTGCCCCACCACGATCGAACGGGCGCGGGCGTCGCTGGCCAGCGCCTGGAGCCACGAGCGCAGCCGCTCCACGGCATCCGCGGGCAACCGCCCCTCGGCACTGAGCGTGGTCTCGGGGACGGTGAAGATCGGAGCGGTGGGCAGCCCCTGCTCGCGCAGCATCGCGGCGAGGTGCGGGCGGATCTCGGCCACGGCATCCGGGGGGATGCGGTCGAGGACGATCGCGACCGAGGTGCCGCGGTCGGCGGCAGTGCGCAGGAGGTCCCAGGGCACGGCATCCGCGTAGCGCGCCGCCGTGGTCACGAAGAGCCAGAGGTCGGCGGCCGAGAGCAGCTGGGTGGCGATGGCGCGGTTGGCGGAGACGACCGAGTCGATGTCGGGGGCATCGAGCAGCGCCATGCCCGCCGGCAGCGCCGTCGACTCGGCGAGGCGCACGGTGCCGGGCTGGCTCTGGCCGGTGTCCGAGCCGGTGACCCGGGCGAGCCCGGGCAGGATGCGGGTGTCGGCGAACCAGTGCCGGTCGTGGGGGTGGTGCACGAGCACCGGGGAGGTGGTGGTGGGGCGCAGCACGCCCGAGCGGCTCACCTGGGCGCCGACCACCGAGTTGACGAGGGTCGACTTGCCGGCCCCGGTGGACCCGCCGACCACGGCGAGCAGCGGTGCGTCGATGGCCCGCAGGCGGGGCAGCACGTAGTCGTCGAGCTGCTGGAGGAGCTGGCGGCGCGAGGCCTCCGCGGGGGCGCGGCTGGTGACGTCGAGAGGAAGCACTGCCCCCCCGACGGCGTCCCGCAGCCCCTCGACGGCGGAGACCAGGGCCTCCACGTCTTCGTCCACCGTCACGGCGCCAGCCTAACGATGCCTACGCAGGTCGGCCCGCCAACGCAGGGGTGCGGCGGATGATGTTCGTCATGCGGATGTTCGTGGCGATCGAGCCCTCTCCGGATGCCGTGGAGCACCTCGACGAGTTCCTCGCGGTGCGCCGGGAGTCGGGTCCGGAGGTGCGGTGGACCTCGCCGAGCCGGTGGCACCTGACCCTGGCGTTCATGGGTGCGGCGCCCGACCGGGTGGTCGAGGACGTGGTCGACGGGGCGGGCGCGGTGGCCGACCGGTCGGCGCCGATCGGGCTGGCGGCCACCGGGGGTGGCTGCTTCCCGGACGTCACCCGGGCCAAGGTGCTCTGGGCCGGCGTGGACGGGGTCGGTGGCGCGGGAGGCAGCGTCGAGGAGCTGGGGCGGCTGGCTCGCGGAGTCCGGTCGGCGTGTGCGATGGCCGGGGCGGCCCCGCAGGGTGGGGCGTTCGTCCCCCACCTGACGGTGGGCCGGTTCTCTTGGGCGCAGGACGCGACCCGCTGGCTGCGGGTGCTGTCGACGTATGCCGGGCCGGGCTGGGTCGCGTCGGACTTCATCGTCGTGGCGTCACACCTGCCGCGCGAGCGTGGCCACGGTCCACGGCACGAGGTGCTGGCGCGGCTCCCGCTGGGCGGGTGAGGGTCGAGGTCAGCCCCTTCAGGCCCACAAGGTGCCGTGGTTAGGGCAGGTCGGGGTGTCGTCGCCGACCGTCCCTGCGGGTCCACGGATGCCGGTGACGGTCGCCGCTGGCCCGGCGCCCCGCTGCGCTCGCGCCCTACACTGAGCCCGGCGTCCGGGGCCCGGTCGCTCGGCCCCCGTAGCTCAGCCGGATAGAGCAAGAGCCTTCTAATCTCGAGGTCGCAGGTTCGAGTCCTGCCGGGGGCGCCGTCGAAAACATGACTTGACCTGCGCAAATAGAAATTCGGATTCCGAAGCGCGCACTAGTCGTGCACTAGCGCGCCCGCTCCATCACCTCCGCCAGAGGGGCGGGTCGAGGGGTCAAGACATGCCCGAGATCGCGATTCTCACGGGCATGTCTTGACCGGTCGACTGACAGCGCCCCAAACGTCCGACATTCAAGCATGTCCGGTAACTTCGAGCGGCGCCCAGCACACACGCCAGAAGCGTCCCTAGTGGTCCCGTCCGTAAGTTCGTCGGGGGTTTCAGGTCCAGGCGGTGGGGTCGCCAAGGTAGAGGCCGCAGGCGGTGTCGAGGGCGTCTTCGGCGGTGCCGCCCATGGATCCGGTGGGTAGGTAGGAGTCTTCGTAGTCGTCGTGGCTGGCCCGGTAGATCGCGAAGCCCCACATGCGGGCGGAGCCGGCGTAGCGCAGCCGGCACAGGCGGAGCACATCCCCGTCGGGTAGGACGCCGTCGACGTAGGCGAAGCCGGCGCGATACCGGATGGCGACGCGGGCCAGGGCGGGCCAGCGTTCGCGCGCGCGGGCGGTCAGGCGCTGCTGCAGCGAGGACTTGGTCGAGTCGGGGATGCGGGGCACGCCACCATCTTCACCGGCCTGCTGACGCGGGTGCACGGGTTGGTTCGGCGTGTCGCTGGCGTGGGCGCCGTCGTGGGCGGACAACGGGGTGATGAGCATGTGCAGTGCGTTCGTGATCGTGTTGACCGCCGTTGAGGAGGCCGTGCTCACCGCGCGTGCTCGGGCCGCCTGCGGCCAGCACCGGGACGTGGTTCGGGCTCGGATCGTGCTGGCGGCCGCGCAGGGTCGCGCCAACGCGGTGGTCGCCGCCGAGCTGGGCATCGTGGTGGACACGGTGCGCAAGTGGCGCAGACGGTTCGCGACCGAACGCCTACCGGGGTTGGATGACCGGCCCCGGTCCGGGCGGCCGCGCCGGTTCACCCCGGTGCAGGTCGCGCAGGTCAAGGCGTTGGCGTGCACCCCGCCAGCCGAGGCCGAGGTGCCGCTGTCGCGATGGTCCAGCTCGGAGCTGGCCGCCGAGGCCAGGGCTCGTGGCCTGGTCGAGGCGATCTCACCGGCGACGGTACGGCGCTGGCTGGCCGCCGACGCGATCAAGCCGTGGCAGCACCGGTCCTGGATCTTCCCGCGCGACCCGAACTTCGGGGTCAAGGCCGCCCGGTGCTGGACCTGTACGACCGGCGCTGGCGGGGTTGCGAACTCGGAGAAGACGAATACGTGATCAGCGCCGACGAGAAGACCCAGCTCCAGGCGTTGCGACGCCGTCACCGTGGCCTACCGCCGGGGCCCGGGCGCACCCGCCGGGTGGAGTTCGAGTACACCCGCAGCGGCACACTGGCCTACTTCGCCGCCTACGACGTCCACCGGGCCAACGTGATGGGCCAGATCGCGCCGAAGACCGGCATCGCACCATTCGAGGACCTCGTCGCCCAGGTGATGAGCACCGAGCCGTACACCACGGCCCGGCGGGTGTTCTGGGTCGTGGACAACGGCTCCTCCCACAACGGGCAAGCCTCGATCGACCGGATGACCTCAGCCTGGCCCACCGCGACCCCGGTCCACCTGCCCGTCCACGCGTCCTGGCTGAACCAGGTCGAGATCTACTTCTCCATCCTGCAACGAAAAGCCATCAGTCCCAACGACTTCCGCGACATGGACCACCTCGACAATCGGGTCATGGCCTTCCAAGACCGGTACAACGCCGCCGCGACCCCGTTCGACTGGACCTACACCCGAGACGACCTCAACGCCTTCATCCACCGACTCGGCGCCCACGCCGCATGACCCCCGACGAACTCACGGCCATGACCACTAGCCGACAAACCTGCAGGTCAGAGGCCCATTTTGCCAGATCAGCCGGGTAGGGAAAGGTGCCCATCGGCAGGTTCGAGCCCTGCCGGGGCGCACGCCAGAACATCGATCTACCAGCGAAAACACGAAATGCCGCAATCAGCTGTGTCATCCGCGCGTTGTTCAGACCACGGCGGGTGGCACCGCTAGGAGCTCAGGCCCGACGCGCGTTGGCCGCGTTGATGTCGGCTCGAGCGACCGGGTCGCTGGACCCGTCCGGGCGCACCCTCCCTACCACCGGCCATGACTGGTGTGCGGCTGTGGGCCCGGCCCGCGGGTCCCGTGGCTTGTACGTGCCGGCCAGTCGTTGGCTCAGGCCAACAGACCTGCCAGTGCCCAACCGGCGGAAGCGGCAGCCAACCCGATGACCAGGCTGAGGCTGGCGTTGAGGGACGCCTCGGCGATGGAGCCGTCCTCGATGAGGCGGATGGTTTCGAAGCCGAAGGTCGAGAAGGTGGTCAGGGCCCCGCAGAAGCCGGTTCCGACCAGGGCCAGCACCCAGGATGGCGACCCGGCCGTGGCGACGCCACCCGCGACGAGGCCGAGTAGTGCGGAACCGAGGACGTTGACGGTGAAGGTCCCCCACGGGTAGACGCTGTCGTGCCGGGACTGCACGAGCAGGTCGGCCAGGTAGCGCAGCGGGGCACCCACCGCCCCACCGACGATGACGAGGACGAGCGTCATCCTCGGACCTGCGTGTCGCCGTCGTGCCGGCTGACGTACTTGACGACCTCGACCTGGTCGAGCATGACCAGGCCCTCGGTGACGAGCTCGTCGATCTGCGGCAGAAACGCCCGGATGCGTTCGTCGGTGTCGACGATGACCACAGATGCGGGGAGGTCCTCGCTGAGCGACAGGATGCGGCTGGTGTGGACGTGGCTGGACTTGCCGTAGCCCTCGATCCCGCGGAAGACGCTGGCGCCGGCGAGCCCGGCCTGGTGGGCGCGGTGCACGATCTCGGTGTAGACCGGCCGGTGGTGCCACTGGTCGGACTCCTTGATGAGCACTGTCAGTCGGGTGGCGGGTCCGCGCAGGGTCATGATGGGCTCCTCGGGGTCTTGAGGGGACTGTTGGCGTTGTTGCGCTCTCGCGTGCTGGGCCCGGGCCGGGTACTGAGCCAGCGCGCGGTGAACACCCCGAGCCAGACGGCCGCAAGGCCGACGACCAGCGTTCCCAGCACGTAGGTCAGCGCGGCGACGATCTCCCCGGCTGCCAGCAGTGCGTGGGTGTCGAGCATGTAGGTGGAGAAGGTGGTGAAACCGCCCAGGACACCGACGCCGAAGAAGGGCCGCAGGTAGCGGGACGGTGGCCAGACGTCCAGGACGAACACCATCAGCAGCCCGAGCAGGAAGCCCCCGACGACGTTGACCGTGAACGTGCTCCACGCCACCGCCCCGGGTTCGTGCGGCACGGCTCCGGCCACGCCGTACCGGGCGGCGGAGCCCGCGGCACCACCCATGGCGATCACGGCGAGGATGTCGAGCCGACCCCGCAGCAGGTGTGCCCCGCCGTGGCGTGGCGGCGGCTCGGCGGGCAGGTCCGGATCCACCGGCAGCGGCGGCTCCATCGGGGCGTCTTGACCTGTCGAGGCTGGGCCGGCGCCCAGCCCGGAGCCGTCGGTGTTGTGGTGACCGTTTTCGCGCACACGTCCTCCTACCCGTCGGGTAGGGACTGTTGGCGACCAGGTCGCGGTTGTCGGCGAGCCCCACCGCCATCGCTGGCCACGATAACGCCGCACCCGGTCCAACACAGGGCTGGACGTGAGCGGTTCGACATCACGACCGCTGCCGCCGGCGAGCACAATGAAGACGTAGGGGCTGACCTGCCCGACGTTGAGCAGACCGCACCTGCGGGTCTCGACGGAGGAACTCATGGCACCACAGCCCGACATCCATGACCCTTCATCCCACGCACCCACTGGCCCCCGTGTCGTCGTCGGCTACGACCACCACCCGTCGTCAACCGCGGCCCTGCACGTGGCGATGTCGATGGCCACCGCGCTGCACGCCTCCCTCCACGTCGTGCACGTGGTCGATCTCCAAGACGCCGACCCCAACATCGACGACCCCGACTGGGAGAAATGCACCCAGCACGCCCTGGACGCTGAGCAGCACGCCGCAGAGGTACTGCTCGACACCTTCAGTGGGGGTTGGACCTACGAGACCCGCCGCGGGCAGGCCGCTCAGGTGCTGGCACAGACGGCCACTGCAGAGGACGCGGTGATGATCGTCATCGGCGAACGCCGCGCCCTACACGGCGCCGCGGTGGTGCACCTGTTGGAGCGGTCCGTGTTGCACCACCTGCTCCACCTGCACCCGACGACCCCGGTTCTGGTGGTCCCCGAGAACGCCGCAGCCAGAGCAGCTACGTCGTGACGGGTCAGGCGAGTCCGTAGGGCAGGTCGGGGTTGGCGGCGGCGATCTCGATCAGCCGGTTGTACTTGGCCACACGTTCGCCGCGGGCCGGGGCACCGGTCTTGATCTGACCGGCGCCGGTGGCCACGACCAGGTCGGCGATGAAGGTGTCGGCGGTCTCGCCGGAGCGGTGGGAGACCATCTGGGTGTACCCGGCGTCGTGGCAGATGGTCATGGCTTCGATGGTCTCGGTGATGGTGCCGATCTGGTTGACCTTGATCAGGGCCGAGTTGGCGATGTGGTCGGTGATCGCGGCCGAGATGATGGCGGGGTTGGTGCAGAAGTTGTCGTCGCCGACGAGCTGGATCTTCTCGCCGAGGGTGGCGGTCAGCTTCTGCCAGCCGTCGCGGTCGGCCTCACCGAGTCCGTCCTCGATGCTCCAGATCGGGAACGCCTCGATCATCGCCTTGTAGCGGGCGATCATGTCGTCACTGGTCAGTGCCTGGCCGTTGACCGTGTATCGGCCGTCCTGATGGAACTCCGACGCTGCAGGGTCCAAGGCGATGGCGATGCCACTGCGTCCGGGGGTGTAGCCCGCGTCGGAGATGGCTGCGACGATCTCGGCCAGGACCTGCTCTGGTTCGGCCAGGTCGGGTGCGAAGCCGCCCTCGTCGCCCAGTCCGGTGTTGTGCCCCGCGGCGGCGAGGCGCTTGCGCAGCGCGGCGTAGACCTCGGCGCCGGCCCGGACCGCCTCGGCCATGTCCGGCGCGCCAAGGGGGGAGATCATGAACTCCTGGAAGTCCAGGGCGTTCGGTGCGTGCGCGCCACCGTTGAGGACGTTGAAGCACGGCACCGGCATCCGTCTGGGCTGACCGAACCCGGGCAGCCACGAGTACAGGGGCTGGCCGGCGGAGGCGGCCATCGCCCGCGCTGTGGCGATCGAGACTCCCAGGACGGCGTTGGCGCCCAGGCGAGCCTTGTTGGGGGTGCCGTCCAGGGAGATCATTGCTTCGTCGACCTCGGGCAGTGTGTCCCAGGACTTGCCCAGGAGCAGGTCCGCCATCTCCCCGTTGACGTTGCCCACCGCGGTCAGCACACCGCCACCGCCGTACCGCGCGGCATCCCCGTCGCGCAGCTCCACCGCCTCACGCGAACCGGTCGACGCGCCCGAGGGGACCCCGGCGGTTCCCGCCGAGCCATCGGCCAAGGTCACCGACACCTGCACCGTGGGCCTGCCGCGAGAATCGAGGATCTCCAGAGCTGATACGTCAGTGAAATCGTGCGACATGGCGGCACCTTATGGTCGGGTTTCGGTCACCTCGACGCTACGCCCGTGCCAGGGCGGTCACCACGACTGAACCGTCACACGGATGGCAGCGCTCATGGCTCCACGAGGCCGGGCGTCACCACTGCCGACGTGCCGGAAGCGGCGACCCACGCCGCTCGCCAGTGTCAGCCGCGGCTCCACTCCTACGCTGCAGCCGTGAGCACCAATGGCGAGGTAAGCGCGTGACGCAAGCCCCTGCCTCCGCTGATCCATCGATGTCTATCAATGTAACCGACCTTGGAACGGCCCGATGAGACGACCCACACATGGGAGGTCTCATACGCTGACGGGGGCGACCCCGAGCTCGGACAGCAGGGCCAGGACGCGGGCCTTGATGTCGTCGCGGATGGGTCGCACCGACTCCACGCCCTTGCCGGCGGGGTCCTCGAGGGCCCAGTCCTCGTAGCGCTTGCCCGGGAAGATGGGGCAGGCGTCGCCGCAGCCCATGGTGATGACGACGTCGGAGACCTGGACGGCATCCGTGGTGAGGATCTTGGGGGTCTCGGCAGTGATGTCGATGCCTTCCTCGGCCATCGCGGCGACGGCCGAGGGGTTGACCTGGTCGGCGGGTTCGGACCCCGCGGAGAGCACTTCCACGGCGCCGCCGGACAGGTGGCGGGTGTAGGCGGCGGCCATCTGGGAGCGGCCTGCGTTGTGGATGCACACGTACAGCACGGAGGGCTTGGTGGTGGCCTCGGTCATGGCGGGGGCTCCTGGAGGTGCGGGGGTCAGATGATGTCGCGCAGCAGGGTGGTGACGCGGGCCTGGATGTCGTCGCGGATGTCTCGCACGACGTCGATGGGCTGCCCGGCAGGGTCGGCAACATCCCAGTCCTCGTACCGCTTACCGGGGAAGATCGGGCAGGCGTCGCCACAACCCATCGTGACGATGACGTCGGCGGCGCGCAGCACGCTGTCGGACAGGGGTTTCGGGTACGGGGTGGTCAGGGCGATGCCGCGCTCCTCGAGCACCTGGATGACCAAGGGGTTTACCTCGCCGGCGGGGGCCGAGCCGGCGGAGCGCACGTGCACGCGGCGAGCGGACAGGTGCTCGGCCAGGGCTGCTGCCATCTGGGAGCGGCCCGCGTTCTGCACGCAGACGAACAGCAGCTCGGGGACGGTCTTGGCGATGCGGCCCTCGGCCTGGGCGGCGGACATCAGCTGCTCGCGGGCCTGCCGGGCGACCAGCACCGGCAGGAAGGTACGGACCTTGGCCGTGGGCTCGAGCAGGCTTCTGGCCGCGTAGACGGCGGCGGCGACGCTCTGGCGGGAGAACACCCCGTCGTAGGAGTAGGCGAGGTCGTTGATGAGCTCGTCGTAGGGCGACTGTCGGGTGGTGGGTGTGGAAGACATCATCGGCTCCTACCGGTGGTGCTGGCCGGCGCGGCAGCCGCGTCGGAGTGGTGCGGGATGACGACGTCGTCGGCGTGGTCGACGACGTCGGGATACAGCGCTAGGACCAGGACGACCCCGACCACCAGGCCGGCGAGCTGGGCGAGCACGAAGGGCGGGGCGGAGGAGGGGGCGATGCCGGCGAAGGTGTCGGTGAAAACCCGGCCGATCGTCACGGCCGGGTTGGCGAAGGACGTGGAGCTGGTGAACCAGTACGCGGCACCGATGTACGCGCCCACCGCGGGTGCGGCCAGGGCGCCGCGGTCGCTGCGGGCGAGCGTGAAGATCAGCGCGACCAGGAACGTGGTGGCCACGACCTCGGCGAGCAGGTGGCCGGGGCTGACCCGGTCGGTGGTGGAGACCGAGGTGCCGACCTCGAACATGGCGTTGGCCAGCACCGAGCCGGCGACCGCCCCGACCACCTGCGCGACGGTGTACGCGCCGACCTCGGGCAGGGCCAGGCCCTGCCCGGTGCGCCGGCCCAGGAACCAGTCGGCCAGGGTGACCACCGGGTTGAAATGGGCACCGGACACCGGGCCGAACATCAGGATGAGCACCGTCAGGCCGAGCACCGTGGCGGTGCTGTTCTCCAGCAGCTGGAGCCCGATATCGCCGGATGACAGCTGCTGCGCCGCGATGCCAGAGCCTACGACGACCGCGACCAGGAGGGCGGTGCCGAGCAGCTCGGCGAGCAGGCGGCGCGCCAGCGGCGGCTGGGTGAACGAGGACACCAGCCCATCTTGACGAGAACAGTTCACTCAGTCAAGATTGCCTCAATGAACAATGAGCAAACTGCGGACCTGGAGCGGCGGGCACGGGTGCACGCCGCCCTGGGTGACGTCCACCGGCTGCAGGTCGTCGACCTGCTCGCCACCACCGACCTGTCCTCCTCCGAGCTCGGCGCCGCCCTGGGCATCCCGTCCAACCTGCTCGCCCACCACCTGCGCACCCTCGAGGATGCCGGCCTGCTCACCCGCCGCCGCTCCGAGGGTGACGGGCGGCGCACCTAACTCTCGCTCACCCGCGCCGGCGCCGCACTGGTGATGAACCCACCCGCCACCCAGGCGCTCCCCCGGGCGCGCCGCGTGGTCTTCGTGTGCACCGCCAACACCGCCCGCTCCCACCTCGCCGCAGCCCTGTGGCGACAGGCCAGCCCCGTCGACGCCACCTCCGGCGGCACCCACCCCGGCGACCGCATCCACCCCGGCGCACGCGCCGTCGCTGGACGCCACCACCTCGAGCTGCCCGACGTCCCACCGCGCCTGCTGGCCGGCAACCGTTCACAACCCGCTCACGGATCGATGACCCCCCTCGTTTCCGGGTCGCGTTCCTTGCTGTCCGGGGCAATGTCATGCGGGTCTGGCAAGCCGGCCGTGGTGAGGACGGAGCCGGCTTGTCTGGCCCACCGCCATTCAGGTCAGGGGGTGGTGGCAGCAGACAGCAGCTGCTTGATCTCCGCGGGTTTGGGCACGCGGCCCGAGACGAGCACCTTGTCGTCGACGACGAGCCCTGGCGTGGACATGATCCCGTAGGCCATGATCGTGGGGTAGTCCTCGACCTTCTCGACAGTGGCGTCCAGGCCGAGTTGGGCCAGGGCCTCGCGGGTGGCGCGCTCGAGGTTCTTGCAGTTGGTGCAGCCGGGGCCGAGGATCTTGATGATCATCGTGGGTTCCTTTCGGTCAGGCTCAGGCGAGCAGGAAGTTGAACAGGTAGCCGACCGCGACGATTGACGCGCCGACCACGGCGACGTAGATGCCGAGCAGCTGGGGCTTCAGGACGCGGCGCAGCAGGATCATCTCGGGCAGCGAGAGCGCGACGACGGCCATCATGAACGCGAGCAGGGTGCCCATCGGCAGCCCGTTGTCGTGGAGCGCCTCGACCAGAGGCAGGATGCCGGCGGCGTTGGAGTACAGCGGGATCCCGATGAGCACCGCGACGAGCACGCCGAAGGGGTTGTCGGCGCCGGCGTACTGGGTGAAGAAGTCCTCGGGTGCCCAGCCGTGGATCACCGCACCCAGACCGATCCCGACGAGCAGGTACGGCCAGATCTTGCGCAGGATGGTGGCGACTTCCTCGGCGCCCATCTGCACCCGCTGGCTGAAGGTAAGGCCGGAGGTGGAGTCCACGACCTGACCACCCAGGGTGGTCTGGAAGACGAAGGGCTCGACGTAGCGCTCGAGCTTCAGGCGCCCCAGCACCCAGCCGGCCGCGATGGCGATGGACAGCCCGGCGGCGATGTACGCCATGGTGACCTGCCAGCCGAACAGGGTCAGCAGCAGCCCGATGGCGATTTCGTTGACCAGGGGGCTGGCGATCAGGAAGCTGAGCGTGACACCCAAGGGGATCCCGGCGGCGACGAAGCCGATGAAGGCGGGCACCGCACTGCAGGAACAGAAGGGGGTGACCACGCCGAGCCCGGCGGCCATCACGTTGCCGGCACCTTCGCGCCGGCCGCCGAGCAGGGCGCGGGTGCGTTCGATGCTCATGTAGGAGCGCAGGATGGTGATCACGAAGATGATCCCGGACAGCAGCAGGCCGATCTTGACGGTGTCGTAGAAGAAGAAGTGCAGCGTCTCGGTCAGCCGTGCCGCCGGATCCATGCCGAACACGTCGTACAGCACGACGTCCCACAGCCACCCGTTGACCCAGTACGCCAAGGCCCACAACCCCGCCAATGCCGCCAGCGAGACACCCTGACCGCGCCGGGTCGCTGGCAGGTGCTCGGTGATGCTCACCGGGAAGCGCCACCTGCAGGGACAGGCAATGCGACGGCGAGGCGTGCTGCTGCGTCCGGCGCCAGCGTGTAGTCGATCCACCTACCCCGCCGGGCCGTGGTGACCAGACCGGCATCGCGCAGAACCTTCAGGTGATAGCTCAGCAAGTTGCCTGCGATGGGCACCCGGTCCTGCAGGTCACACACACAGCTCGTGCCCTGCTGCGCAAGGTGACTCAGGACGGTCCACCGAACCGGATCGGCGACGGCGGACAACAACGACAACGACTCCTCGACCTGCGCCGCATGAGTCGACGTAATCAATTCGAGCGGCTTTGATACAGGCATGCTTGAATTGTCTCCTGCTTGATCCGCACCCCCGGTGAAAAGTGACCAGCGCCACGGCGCGAGCTGTCCGTCGCGAGCCCCCCTGACCTCGCACCAGCCCTGACCTTGGTGGAAGGTGGGGTGGAAGGCGGAGGCGCCCCACGACCTCATCGAGTAGATCGGTTCTTGGCCCTCCGTTTCCTGACGCGACGGCAGCCGCCCGGACTTCGGCGGTGGCACCGCAGCGGAAGGCCGGGCAGCAGGGCTTGAGCAGACCGCACGTGGCCTGGTGCCGGGCTACGAGATCGAAGTCCTGGACGGCGCGATTTCCGCCCTCCACGCGCAAACCCGATGGCCTTTAATAGAAGGCCATCGCGGTGCCGACGCTCCCAGTCGAGGGCGGGCGCGGCTTCCTCCCGCAGGCCGAGGTCGACCAGACCCTGGCGAACAATCCCCACGCTTGCATGGTCGTCATGGAGGGCGCGGGACACGACGTTCACCCGGACGCCGACGGAGCAACTCGTCATCGCGATCTCGACAGGTGTCGAGCGCGCCCAGGGTCCTGCCGCCTGACCGGAAAACGTCCAAAATGCCGCGGTGCGGGTGCGTTCAGGCGCCGAACCCGAGGAAGGCCAGGAGCCGCCTGTCGAACTCCACCAGGGCCGTTGCCTCGAGCCGTCCGATCACCGCGTGAGCATTGCTTCGTCGGACGGTGGTGATCTTGTCGACCACCAGGAAGCTGTCCTGGTCCAAGCCGTTCCCCTCGTCAGCGGTGACCGGCACCCGCAGGAGAGGCGCGTCGACGTCGCTGCTCGTGAAGGGACAGAGGGTCAACGACTCGGTCGCGTCGCACCGGTCGTCCTGGACGACCAGCGCCGGCCGCGGCTTGCTCGCATGAACCCCGCCCGCGACGGTGACGATGTCGCCGCGTCTCATTGGGCCCAGTCGTCGGAGACTGCCTCGACGAACTCCATGTCGTCACTCGCGCGGTCGGCGGCCGCCACGAGCGTGGACTGGCGGTGTGCCTCGGCAGCGAAGTCGGGTGAGGGCACGTCGGGAACCCAGATCTGGACAGGCCGAAGGCCCTGGCCCCGCATCCGGGCTCGGCACGCGCTCACCCGCTCTCGCACACCCATGACTCCATGTCACATGTAACGCCATGGTTCGGCCCACGAACCCCGCGCGGACATCAGCGATCCGTTCGTTGTGTTCCTCGTCAGGAATCGGCACACCGACACCGGACTCACGGCGTGACGAGGGGCGCAGCAGCTGGAACCTGATGCGCCCGGAGAACCACCTGCCGGAACAGATCGCTCTCAGGCCGACCACGACTGCTACGCGAGCACGAAGTACCAGAGCGCGAAGTAGGCCCAGGCGATGCTGACGGTGACCGCGGTGACGACCAGCCCGTACTTGGTGAAGTGCCAGAACGAGATCGGGTGCCCGTTGCGTGCGGCGATGCCGATGATCACCACGTTCGCACTCGCCCCGACGGCGGTCGCATTCCCACCGAGGTCCGACCCCAGCGCCAGCGCCCACCACATCGAGTTCGCCTGCGCAGAACCTCCACCGGCATCGACGAGGTCCTTGACGATGGGGGCCAGCGTGGCCACGTACGGGATGTTGTCGATGATCCCCGACAGAGCGGCCGAGCCGAAGATCAGCCCGGTGCCGGCCAGCAGGTAGTTGCTACCGACCGCGTCGGCCAGCCGGGCCCCGACGCTGGCGATCAGCCCCACCTCGACGAGCGCCCCGACCATCACGAACAGGCCCATGAAGAACACCAGCGTCATCCACTCGACCTCGTCGAGGTACTCGCGCGGCTGGGTGCGCGAGACCGCCACCAGCGTCCCGGCGCCGAGCAGGGCGACCAGGGAGGGGTCGATGTCCAGGGCACTGTGCGCGATGAAGCCGACCATCACCAGGGACAGCACGACGCCGCACTGGACGAGCAGGCGCTTGTCCTTGATGACCTCGCGCTCGTCGAGCTGCATCACCCTGGCGGCGCGCTTCTCGTCGTAGACGAACGCCGTCCGGAACAGCCACCGGCACAGCAGCACCAGCACCCCGACCAGGACGATGATCAGGGGCGCGAGGTTGACCAGGAAGTCGTTGAACCCCAACCCCGAACGGCTCGCGATGATGATGTTCGGCGGGTCACCGATCAAGGTGGCAGTGCCGCCGATGTTGGAGGCCATCGCCTCCGCGATCAGGAACGGGATCGGCGGGACACCGAGGCGGTCACACACCAGCAACGTCACCGGGGCCACCAGCAGCACCGTCGTCACGTTGTCCAGCAGCGCCGAGGCCACGGCGGTGATCACGATCAGCATCACCATCACGGCGAACGGGCGCCCGCGGGCACGCTTGGCGGACCAGATCGCGAGGTACTCGAAGACGCCGGTCTGCTTGACGATGCTGACGATGACCATCATGCCGAGCAGCAGGAAGATGACGTTCCAGTCGACCCCGGTGTCCTCGCTGAAGAACGCCGTCTTCGCGTCGACCACACCGAGCAGCACCATGACCGCCGCACCTCCGAGCGCGGCGGCCACCCGGTGGATCCGTTCGGTGGCGATCAGCACATACGCCGCGACGAACGCCGCGAGCACCAACCAGGTGGTCAACTCTCAGACCTGGCCCTGAGCAGGTGCTCCAACAGTGTCGAGACCACCACCGCCCCGACGAACCGGGAACCGTCCATGACCGCCACGATCGGGCTGCGCTGCCCCGCCATCACCGCCGCGATCTCGATCGACGTGGCGTCAGCGGCGACCACCGGAAGGTCGAACAGGTCCACCCGCCCGGGAAGGACCTCACGCACCGATCGGGCCGCGAGCTCGTCGCACATCGAGTCCGCGGAGGCCTCGTCATACGCCCGAGCCAGCGCGGGATCCTCCTGGACATAGCGAGGCACGATGAACCGCAACACCTGCGAACCGGGCAGCACCGTGTACGGCTGACCGTCGTCGTCCAGCACGATCAGCCCCGGCAGCCTCGCGTCGGCCAGGATCCGGGCCGCCTCCAACGCGTCGGTGCCCAACGAGACGGTCGGGTAATGCCGTGCCAGCTCGGCCGCCAACATCGACCTACCACCACCTCACGCCTCGGACCGGCGAGTCTACCCAACGGCGGAGCGCCGACGCCGACGCGCTGCGGCCACGACCAGAATCAGGACCAGGGTGACCACGACGACGTACCCGGCCCAGTACGGCCGGTCGAGCAGGGTGGGGTTGTCCGCGCGCGCCCCGAACCGCCCGAGCACCGGCACGGCGACGAGGGTCAGCGGGCCCAGGACCACCAGCGCCCACACCAGCGGAATGCGCCACGACCGCGAGGTGCTCATCACGGCCAGCACCCCGAGAACCACGACCAGCGGAGCCAGGACCGCGTCGTGCAGCAGGACACCGCCCACTACCCAGACGAGCACGGACCCGGGCTGGCCCGACCCCAGGCCGACGACGAGAAGGAGGCCGTAAGCCGTGGCCACCAGTCCCAGCACCCCGAGCCCGATCCGTGTGGCTCTCATGACGGCACCACCTCCAGCTCGTGAACCCACTTGGTCTGCAGCACCCCGGGCCGAGCGGGGGCGATGATCCGGCACGGATAGCCGTGGTCCGGATCGAGCGGCTGCCCGGCGAGGGTGAGGGCGAGCAGGCTGTCAGGGTGCTCCACGAAGTTCGCCGGCAGCCGGCTCTCGCGCCACGCGCCACGTGACTGCATGGATCGCGCGACCGCGGCGTGGCCGGGGCCGGCACCGACCAGGGCGGCCAGATCGCGCACGCGCACTCCCGACCACGCCCCGCTGGCGCTCCAGCCCTCGACGCACGCGATGGGGAGCACCGCGGTGTGCTGGTCCATGGCGAGCAGGTCGTCGCGGGACAGCTCGACGGTTCGCTCCGGCCCGATGAGGCGCAGCCGCCAGGCCGGGTCGTCGAGCTGGGTCGCGACCCCCGCCGCTGCCGCGCTGCGGTTGACCGGGATCCCCTGTGGCCCCTCGCCCGAGCGCACGGCGAGCACGGCGACCCGCCGCAACCCCGGCACCTCGGCGGCGGTGGTGACGACCACGGCGACCGCGGCGGAGAGCCAGGTGGCGTGCAGCAGGGTGCGGCGGGTGGGCAGGTCCACCTCGCGAAGGGCGGATGCCGGGTGGCCGGCATCCGACACGGGTTCGCCGAGCGACCGGCGGATGATGGGCAGCTTCACCGCGACGTGCAGCACCAGTGACCCGGCCGCCACCCAGGCGAGCGCGTAGTGCGCTCCGACGAAGCCGAAGGACCACGGGTACCACTGCGCGGAGTTGGCCAGACCGGTCACGAGCTGGAAGATCGCGGCGCCCACGAGCAGCGCGATCGACACCCGCTCGAGGAGATGGAGGACGAGCTGGCGCCCCGGCTGCGGTGGGCGCACGAACAGGCGGGGAAAGACCGACCAGAGCTTGACGAGGAGGAGTGGGACCGCCGCGGTGCCCGCGGCGACGTGCAGGCCCTGGGTCACCTGGTAGATGCGAGCCGGGCCGGTCGGCAGCGCCACGGGTGGGGTGGCGAGCTGGGACGCGTGACTGTAGAGCCCGGTGGCGAAGGCGACCGCGAAGGCCACCCCCAGCCACACACCCACTCGGGCCGAGGTGCGCGGTCCACGCAGGTCGCTGGTGAAGGACTGCGGCACCGGGATGCGCGCGTCGATGCGGGCCGCCACCCCGGTCAGGCTGCGGTCAGTCGTCGACGGTGCCCGTGTCACGACGGCGCCTGGCCCACCACAACGCCGGGGCGCTGGGTGTTCTCCGTGAAGGACTGCCAGGTCGCAGCGAACCGCGTGAACGGGGCCTCGTGGGCCACGGCTTCCGCGTCGTCCGGCAGGTCGACGTCTCTGAGGGCCACGGCCGCGGCGGCGGGGTGGCCGTGCGCCGCGAGTGCGGCAGCGGTCAGCCGCCCAGTGTCGGGGCGGCTCATCGGGATGCCGGCGAGCACTGCTGCCTGTCCGGGGTGGGTCGTCACCAGCACCCACCAGCCGCCGTCCAGCGCGGGCCCGAGCACCGGGCCGTCGTGTCGGTGAGCCGCCTGCGCCAGCTCGCGCAGCAGGCCAGCACCGACCTGAGGGGTGTCCATCCCGATCTGGACCACCGGCCCGCCAGCGAGCCGGTGGGCCTGGACGTGCCCGTCCACCAGCCGCTCGCCGAACGTCTGCCCGCCCTGCGTGACAACGACCCATCCCTGTGCGGCCGCACGGATCTGCTCGGCACGGCAGGCGGTGTCGAGGTCACCGGCCAGAGCCAGTACGCGGCGCCCGGCCGGGAAGGCGAGGGCGCCCGCTTCCAGGGTGTCGAGCAGGGCCGCTGCGGCCAGCTCGGCCGCCGCGTGCTCACCGGCGATGCCCGCCAGTCGGGTCTTGGCCTCGCCGGGGACGGGGGCCTTGGCCATGACGAGCACGGTGCCCCTCATGGCAGTGCCTTCGCGAAGTCCTGCGCCGCACGAAGGGACCCGCGAACCGATCCCGACACCTTGGACTGCGTCCCCGCGGCGCGCGGGTGGTAGGCGATGTCGTGCTCGGCCAGTCGCCAGCCGGCGGCCTGGGCGCGCACGAGGAGCTCGACCGGGTAGCCGAAGCGGCGGTCCCGGACGCCCAACGCGAGCAGGTCGTCGCGGCGGCACACGCGAACCGGGGCGATGTCGTGGACGGACAGGCCTGTGCGGCGGCGCAGCCACGCGACGACGACCAGGTTGCCGGCACGGGCGTGCCACGGCCAGACCCCCGGCGCGGCGGGACGTCGCCGGCCACAGGCCATCGTGGCTCGCCCCGACCGCACCTCGTCCAGCAGCGGCAGGAGCTCGGCGGGGTCCATGGACCCGTCGCCGTCGAGCACCGCGACGAAACGCGCGGTGGCCGCCTCCACTCCCGCGTGCACCGCGGCCCCGTAGCCCGGTCGAGGTTCGTGCACCACCGTGGCGCCGAGCGCGCGAGCCACGCCCGCCGTGCCGTCGCTGGAGCCGTTGTCGACCACGATGACCCGCATGCCCGCGGGTACCCGTGCCAGCACCCCGGGAAGGGCTGCTGCCTCGTCGCGGCAGGGGATCACGAGGTCGCAGTCGAGGTCCATGTGGCGACGCTAACCGCGCGGAGTGGCCCAGGACCGGCCGCTTCCTTACAGGGGTGTGACGGATGGGTCCGACCGGCCGTGTCCGCCTCGACATCGTTGCGGCACAGGGCATCCTTGCCGCATGGACGGATCTGCGACGAGACCGCCGAGGCTTTCACGCGATGCGTCCACCGGTGCGGCAGCGCGCGCGAGGTGGGGGCTCGTCCTGGCCACGGTCCTGGTCGCGCTCGCGATGGCCGTCCCCGCCGTCACCGGTGTCGACGTCCGGGCCGGGACGGCGCCGCCGCTGCTCGGGGACTGGGCGTGGCGAGCGGGGTGGAGCAGCCTGATCGTGGTCGCCATCGTCGCCGTCACGGCCTGGGCCGGCCTGCCCGCCCTCCTGGACCGCCTCTCCTGGCGAAGGTTGTTGGCGCTGTCATGGGCCGTTTCACTGCTCTGGATGATCGTGCTGGCCCTCGTCGACGGACCCCAGGGGCTCGGCCGGGTCCTCGACCACGGTACGGAGTACCTCGAGAGCGCACGGCAGATCGACGATGTCGGGGCCATGCTGCGCGAGTACGTCGCCCGCATCCCCCTCGACTCCCCGGGGCACTGGCCGGTGCACCTCGCCGGGCACCCGCCGGGAGCGGTGCTGATGTTCGTCGGCCTCGACCGGGTCGGGCTGGGATCCTGGCGGGCAGCGGGCCTGGTCGTCGTGCTCGTGGCGGCAACGCTGCCCGCGGCAGTGGCGACGACGCTCGACCGGCTCGGTGAGCGCGTCGCCGCACGCGGGGTGCTGCCGTTCCTCGTCGTCGGCCCGGCAGCAGTCCTGATGGCGGTGTCGGCGGATGCCGTCTTCGCCACGACGGGCGCCTGGGCCGCCGCGGCCCTCGCGGCGGCCACTGCGGCCCGACGGCGCACGAACCGGGCCGCGTGGGCACTCGTGGGCGGGCTGCTGTTCGGCTGGTGCGTCATGGAGTCGTACGGGCTGCTGCTGCTCGGTGCCGTCGCGCTGGCCGTGCTCCTGACCGCGACCGGTTCGCGCCGCGCGCGCGGATCGGTGGCCCTCATCTCGGCGGCCGGGGCCTTGGTCGTGGTGGCCGGCTTCGCAGCCCTCGGTTTCGCCTGGTGGGAGGCCTATCCCGTTCTGCGCGAACGCTACTGGGATGGCATTGCCGGGCAGCGGCCGAGCTGGTACTGGGTGGTCGGGGACATCGCGGCCCTCATCCTCGTCGCCGGGCCGATGGTGCCCGCGGCACTGGCCGCAGGGTGGCCCCGGCTGAGAACCGTGGCGCGCTGGCAGCGCCCGGAGCCCGTCGCCGCCCTGGTGGCGGCGGGCGTGTCCATGATCGCCGTCGCCGACCTGTCGTTGATGAGCAAGGCCGAGGTAGAACGGATCTGGTTGCCGTTCCTGCCCTGGCTGATGCTCAGCGTCGTCTGGCTGCCGGAGCGCTGGCGTCGCTGGGGCCTGCTGGCCCAGGGGGTCACCGCAATGGTGCTGCAGCACGTCATCCGGACCGTCTGGTGACGTCCGGGCACGGGGCTCAGGCCCGCAGCGGCTCCGTGGCGAAGCGCGCCAGCCCTGCCTCGGGCCGTACGCGGGCCGTGAACCCCAGCTCCTCACGTGCTCGCCGCGGCGATGCCACGACGTGTCGCACGTCGCCCACGCGGAACTGCCCGGTGACCCGCGGCTCGAGGCCGGCCGCCACGGCGCGGGCCACGTCGGCGATGCCGATCGGGTGCCCGGAGCAGACGTTGTAGGCGGTGTGCGACCCGGGCGCCCGGTCCCCGACGGCGAGGGCCGCTGCCACGTTGGCCCGGGCGACGTCCTCGACGTGCACGAAGTCGCGCATCTGCCCACCGTCCTCGAAGACGACCGGAGGCTCCCCCCGTTCCAGGGACGAGCGGAACATCGCGGCGACGCCGGAGTAGGGGGTGTCGCGCGGCATCCCCGCTCCGTAGACGTTGTGGTAGCGCAACGAGATGGCCGCGCCCGGCGACTGGCGTGCCCATGCCGAGGCGTAGTTCTCCTGGGCCACCTTGCTCGCGGCGTAGGAGCTGCGCGGGTCGAACGGGGTCGCCTCCTCCACCAGCGCCCACCCGAGGGGCGCGCGGCAGACCGGACAGGCGTTGTCGAAACATCCCGACTCGAGGGCCTCGAGGCTGCGGGGGCCTGGAGCCTGGTCCCCGTGCTCGGGGCAGCGGTACCGGCCCTCGCCGTAGACGACCATCGACGACGCCTGGACGAGGCGACGCACCCCGCGCTCGTGCATCGCTGCCAGCACGGATGCCGTGCCGAGGTCGTTGTGCCCCGCGTACAGCGGCAGGTCGGCGGCCGTGGCGCCGGCCCCCACCATTGCCGCGAGGTGCACCACCACGTCGACCCCGTCGAACAGGGAGGCCCACTCCCCCGCGCGGCGGGTGTCGAGCACATGCACACCCGGGGGCGGCGTCGCCCGGGTGGCTTCCCCATGGGCCTCGGGGAGCAAGAGGTCGACTGCGACGACCTCGACGTCGCGGCGGCGCAGCTCGCACGCTGTCGCCGTACCGATGAAGCCGGCCGCGCCGGTGAGGAGAACTCGCATGCGGCCCAGTCTCGCTGTGCTGGAGCCGATGAGGGCGACTGCTGGCGAGGCTTCAGACTCTCGTAAGGGTTGAGGGCGTTCGTGGCCACCATGCCCTCGTAGCGTCGCCGTCATGCACCCAGAGCACCCTGGCCCACGCCCATGACCACCCTCACGCAGACGGGTGATCTCACGTCCACGCCGACCCACGTCCTGTCCGCTGCCTTGCAGGGGGCGGTCCTGACCGCGGTGGTCGAGGGGAGCCCCGGTGAGCGAGAGCTCCCGGTGGCGCGATGGACGGGCCGCGTGTCCAGCGGCGACCGCTTCCTGCTCGACAAGTGCCGGGGCGCCACCCTGGACCTCGGCTGCGGGCCAGGGCGGCTCACCCAGGAGCTGGCTGCGCGCGGCCACGAGGTGCTCGGTGTCGACGTCTCGGAGGTCGCTGTCGCGACGACCCGACAGCGCGGCGTCCCGGCCCTGCACCAGGACGTGTTCTCGCCGGTTCCCCACGAAGGGAGGTGGGACACCGTGCTGCTCGCCGACGGCAACATCGGGATCGGTGGCGACCCCGTGGCACTGCTGGAGCGGGCCCGTCGTCTGGTGCACGCCGGCGGCCGGGTCGTGGTCGAGCTCGCACCGCCAGGAACCGGGCTTCGCGTGCACCGGGTCCGGTTGCGCTGCGCCGGCTTGACGTCCACCACGTTCTCGTGGGCTGAGCTCGGACCGGACGCCCTCGATGCCACCTGCGCGCCGGCGGGTCTGGCCGCGACAGAGGTGGCTCGCCGGTCCGGCCGCTGGCTGAGCGTGCTGGTCCCGGAGCGTGGCGTGTCGTGACCAGCGACGACCGGCGCCCTCGCGCACTAGCCTTGCCGCCACCGGGCCCACCGGCCCGGCGACGGCGGTGCGAGGGAGCAGACCGTGGCTGACGTGCTCGTCGTGGACGATGACGCGACGGTCCGCGAGGTGGTGGTGTCCTACCTGCGGGCGGGGGGCCACGACGTGACCGAGGCCAGCGACGGGGAAGCCGCTCTGACCGCCATGCGACGACAGCGCGCCGACATCGTCGTGCTCGACCTGATGCTGCCCGGTATCGGCGGCATCGAGGTGTGCCGCCGCCTGCGGGATCAGACCGAGGTGCCGATCATCATGCTCACCGCCCTCGGCGCGGAGAACGACCGTCTTGCCGGGCTGCGGATGGGTGCCGACGACTACGTGACCAAGCCCTTCAGCCCACGCGAGCTCGTGCTGCGCGTCGACTCCGTGCTCCGCCGAGCCGGGCAGCGGTCGGCGAAGGGAGTGCGAGTCGTCGACGGCGACCTCGTCGTCGAGCCGCGCGAGCACACGGCCAGCTTGGCGGGTGCCCCGCTGACCCTCACGGTGCGCGAGTTCGACCTGCTCCACTTCCTCGTGGCCAACCCGAGGACGGTCTGGTCGAGGGAGGAGCTGTTGCGCGACGTGTGGGGCTGGTCCTTCGGCGACCAGTCCACCGTGACCGTGCACGTGCGCCGGCTGCGAGAGAAGATCGAGGTCGACCCCACCCGTCCCCAGCGGCTCGTCACGGTCTGGGGCGTCGGCTACCGATGGGAACCGTCGTGACCAGCGATGACGTGCACGTCGTCTTCATCGCCGCCGGGTGGTCGCTCGCCGTGGGTGTGCTGGGGATCTTGGCCGGGTACCTCGTGCGCCGAGCCCCGATCCGCTGGCCGGCTGGGCTCATCGCGCTCGTCGCCATCGGCGGGGTCGTTGCCGGCGTCGTCGGCACGGCCAGGGCGATGTTCCTCTCGACCCACGATCTCGGCGTCGTGGTCTGGGTCTGCATCGTGTCGGGCCTGGTGTCCGGCGCGTTCGCCCTGCTGCTGGCGCGCACGCTTGCCGTCTCCGCCCGACGCCTGCGGTCGATGGCCGCCGCCGTGGGCGCCGGCGAGGTGGTCGACCCCGCTGGTGACGACCCGCGCGAGCTGCGAGCCGTGGCCCGGGAGCTGGCCCGCAGCAGCGAGCGGTTGCGCTCGTCACGCGAACGCGAGCGCCGCCTCGAGCAGTCCCGCAGGGAGCTGGTTGCGTGGGTGTCGCATGACCTTCGTACGCCATTGGCCGGGCTGCGGGCGATGGCCGAGAGCCTCGACGACGGGCTGGCGGACGACCCCGCCCGATATCACCGGCAGATGCTCCGGGAGGTCGACCGGATGGCCCTGATGGTCGACGACCTGTTCGAGCTGTCCAGGATCCACGCCGGGTCGCTCAACCTCACGCTGGAGCCCACGGTCCTGCGCGACGTGGTCAGTGAGTCACTCGCAGGTGCGCTCCCGGTCGCCCGTTCTCGGCGGGTCGAGGTCAGCGGCGAGATCGGCCCGGACCTCGAGGTGCGCGCCGACCCCGCTGCTCTCTCGCGCGTCGTCGGCAACCTGGTGATGAACGCCATCCGGCACACCCCAGCAGACGGTGTGGTGCTCGTGGAGGGGCGCCGCTCCGGCGAGATGGTGGAGCTATCGGTGACCGACGCGTGTGGGGGCATCGACCCGGAGGACCTCGAGTCCGTCTTCGAGGTCGGGTGGCGTGGCACCGGTGCGCGCACCCCCGGTCCGGATGCCGGCGCCGGCCTCGGGCTGGCCATCGTGCGAGGACTCGTGGAAGCCCACCGCGGGACCGTCGTGGTGAGAAATCACGGCACGGGATGCCGGTTCCTTGTCCGGCTTCCTGGGTGAGCGCGCTGCCGCCCCCTCGGTCAGTGGCCGGCGCTGCCGGCAGGCCACTGTTCCCGCGGGGGTCGGTACCTGTGTTACGGCAGCTGTGCTGCTCCCGGGTCGGCCCGGGGGTTCTCGCCATCGTCGACCTCGGGCGTCAGCTGGGTCGGCAGGGCCCCTGTCGTCACGGGTTCCTCGCCCCGGTGCGTGGCGACCCAGAACTGGGCGCCGATGACGAGCAGGTAGCAGGTCGTGGCGGTGAAACCGACCAGCGGCCAGACGACGGGGCCGTCGAGCAGTGCGTTGATCGAGACCACGAGGAGGATGCTCAGTCCCACTGAAGGAAGGTGCATACCGCCCCAGACCCGCACCCGTCCGGGTGACCCCGGGACCAGGACCGCGTTGATGCCGCCGGAGGCGTAGGTGCCGACGGCTCCGAACCCGACCACGGCGCCGGCGAGGAGGAGCACCGCGTCCAGTGCGGTGGGGAGACCTGCCTCGGCGTGTGCGGTCACCGCACCAGCCGTCCAGAGGGTGAGCGTGTAGCCGTAGGGCGCTGCGCTCGCGGCGACGACAGCCCGGACGTGCTCTCGGTATCCCGCCCGGTCCTGCACCACCAGCTCCCGTCGTCGGCTCGTCCCCGCCACGGTAGAGCCGACGCCGCCCGCCACGTCTCCCAGGGTCGCGTGTTCTTCGGCCCTCTTGCCATCGGCTGAACGTATGTTTAGCATACTGAACATGAGTTCAGTCATTGGTGAGGCCGACCTCACCGCTCGAGCCGGCATCCGCAACGCAGCCCTGCGCCTCTTCGGCGAGCATGGGCACGACGCCGTGACCGTCCGGGAGATCGCCGCCGCAGCGGGGGTCTCGCCCGCCCTGGTGCTGCACCACTTCGGGAGTAAGGACGGGCTCCGCTGTGAGGTCGACCGTCACGCGGCGGAGTCATTCGACGCCCTGTTCGCCGAGATGGACGCGGAGGGCATGAACCAGATGATGACCGCCGGCGGTGCTTCTGCCTCCCTCGCCGAGGCGTTCGGCCGGGCCTTTCCACCGGGCTCACCGCTGCCGTCCTACCTGCGCCGGCTCCTCCTCACCGGCGACCCCACGGGTGCGGCCCTGTTCGGCCGGTGGTACACCGCGACCCGCCAGCTGCTCGACGCCATGGTCGAGCAGGGCAGCGCCGCCCCCAGCGCGGACCCGGCAGTACGAGCTGCCTTCCTCCTCGTCAACGACCTGGCCCTGCTCCTGCTGCGCAACCCCATCGCGGTGGCGATCGGCGTCGACCCGATGACCCCGGAGGGGCTGGACCGCTGGGCCCGCGAGATCACCCCCATCTACGTCGCGGGAGTCTTCAGCACCCCACAGGAGGCATGAGATGACGACGGCACAGCCAGTGATCCGTATCGAGGAGCTGGTCAAGACCTTCGGGACGGTGCGCGCCCTCGACGGTCTGGATCTCGAGGTCACTGCCGGCGAGGTCCACGGGTTCCTCGGCCCCAACGGAGCCGGGAAGTCCACCACGATGCGGATCGTGCTCGGCATGATGCGCGCAACCGGCGGGCGGGCAGAGCTCTTCGGGGGCGATCCCTGGCACGATGCCGCGACCCTGCACGCTCGAGTGGCGTACGTCCCCGGTGACGTCGCACTGTGGCCGAGCCTGACCGGCGGGCAGTGCCTGGACGTGCTCGCGTCAGCCAACGGCGCGGCCAGCGAGGAGCGACGCTCACGGCTCGTCGAGATGTTCGACCTCGACCCGACCAAGCGGATCCGTGACTACTCCAAGGGCAACCGGCAGAAGGTCGCCCTGATCGCCGCGTTCACCGCTCGGGCCGAGCTGCTGGTGCTCGACGAGCCGACCTCCGGATTGGACCCCCTCATGGAGCAGACGTTCCGGCAGTGCGTGCGCGAGAGGCGCGAGGAAGGCGTCACGGTTCTGCTGTCCAGCCACATCCTCGACGAGGTCGAGGCGCTGGCCGACCGGGTCACCATCATCCGCAGGGGACGCACCGTCAGCTCCGGCAGCCTCGCCGACCTGCGACAGCACACCAGGACCCAGGTCCACGCCGTGACCGTCGAGCGCCCGCAGGCCCTCGACGTCCTCGCCGGGGTGGCCGACCTGACCGTCGGGGAGGTGCCGGGCCGCATGGAGTCGAGGTTCACCGTCGACGCCGAGCACCTCGACGTCGTGGTCGGTGAGCTGCATCGGGCGAAGATCACCACGCTCACGATCACCCCACCGAGCCTGGACGCCCTGTTCCTGCGGAACTACGGCGAGGCCCCTGGCGGTGCCCAGCGATCCGTCGTGGACGCACCACGATGAACACCCGGCACGCAGCCCTCCCCACGGTGGCACCGCAGGCCAGCGCCACCATGCTCGGGATCTTGTGGCGCACCCAGCGGCGCGCCGTGCTGGTGTGGGTGGTCGTGCTCGCCGGGAGCATGACTGCGACGGCCGCCGCTGTGGCGGGCCTGTACGACACCCCCGCGAAGATCCACACCTACGCCGTCGCCGTCACCTCGGGCAGCGCGCTGCAGGCGATCAACGGCCGGGTGGAAGGCATCGACAGCCTCGGTGGCATCGTCCAGGACGAGTTCGGCTTCCTGGCCGCGATCCTGCTCCCACTGCTCGGGATCAGCCTCATCACCCGAGCCACCCGGCGCGAGGAGGAATCCGGCCGGGTCGAGCTGGTCCTGGCCGGCCGCGTGGCGCGACACCAGCCCACCCTGGCGGCGCTGGCCACTGCCACCGGGGCCATCCTGACGACCGCCGCCCTCTTCGCCATCGGCCTCACCCTCACCGGGATCCCGATGACCGGGTCCGTGCTCTACGCTGCCTCGCTCGCAGGTCTGGCCTTCGTCTTCGCGGGCCTCACTGCCCTGTTGGCGCAGGTGGCCACCCACGGGCGAACCGTCTACGCCGGGGCACTGCTTGCACTTGTCGGGTCGTACGTGCTGCGCGGGGTCGGTGACGTCACCCACTCCTGGGTGGCCTGGCTGTCCCCACTCGGCTGGGCCGAGAAGGCGGCGCCGTTCGGCCCGCAGCGCTGGTGGGCGCTCGTGCTCCCTCTCGCCGTGGGCGCGGTCCTCGGCACCGCGGCGGTGCTCACGGCCGGCGGACGGGACCTCGGCAGCGGGCTGGTCCACGGCCGCCCCGGACCCGCCCGGGCCGGCGCCGCGCTGCTCACCCCAACCGGGTTCGCCGCCCGCATGCACCTCCCGGCCATCACCGGCTGGTTGGCCGCCGGGCTGCTGTTCAGCGCCATGATGGGCTCCCTGGCTCAGCAGCTCATCGACGCGATGAGCGGTAACCCTGCCCTGGCGGACGCGATCGGCGTCTCGCGCAACGCACCCATCGACGGTTTCGTAGCCATGAGCCAGCTCTACCTCGCGGTCATCTCCAGCGGTTACGCGGTGCAGGCAGTGGGTGCGCTGCGTGGCGAGGAGGCCGCGGGCCGGCTCGAGCACCGCCTGTCCGGCACCCTGTCCCGTGTGAGGTGGCTCGGCGCGCACGTGCTCGTCGTCGTCGCCGGGCTGCTCGTCATCGTGGTCGCTTCGTCGCTGACCCTCGCGGTCACCACGGCGTGGTCGCTCGGCGATGCCGGGAGCGCCACGACGATCCTGGGTGCAGGCCTGGCGTACCTGCCCGCCGGGCTGGTGCTCACCGGGCTCGGTCTTGCGGTATTCGGCATCGACCCCCGGGCCTACCCGCTGACCTGGGCCGTCTATGGGGCGGTCAGCTTCCTGGCGTTCCTGGGGCCGGGCCTGCGGTTTCCCCAGTGGCTCCTCGACCTGGCACCGACCACCCACGTCGGCAACCCTCCCGTGGGGGTGGTCTCAACGACCGGGCTCGCCACGCTCAGCATGGCCGCACTCGCCCTTGGCCTGATCGGCCTGGCCGGCTTCCGCCGTCGCGACGTCCCGCACGCCTGACGAGCTGTCGCAAGGCCGTCATCGAAGCGACATGTGGTCGCGCGACGGTTCGTCATGTCCGGTTGACACGGTGGAGGGGTATCCAGCACCCGCCGTGAAGCCCGCGCGGGTCACGAGACGAACGAGGTTGTCATGAGCACTGGTTCCATGGTCAAGAACGACGAACGGCTCGACGAGCGCACGTCGCACGCCGTCGCCGCGGCCCAGCTGCGTGGCGAGGCCAAGGCTGAGGGGCTGAGCACGCGGCTCGTGGTCTGGTCCGTCGCCGACGAGCTGGCCAACCTGGGCCTCGAGCCCGATGTCGACGAGCTGGCCCGGCGGTACAACGCCGGCGAGACCCAGATCCCGTCGTGGATGCGAGAGCACGAGGCGAACTAGTCATCCACGACGTCCCAGGCCCGACGGCGCGCCCGGGACGGGCTACGGGGTCGGCGATGCCGGCCCCGTAGCCGTCGCCGAGGGCGACATCGACGCGGGCGACCCGCTGGGCATGCGCAGAGCCGCATAGTCGACAGGACGCAGTGGACGATCAGTCAGGGCCCCTCCCGGGAGTGGTGCCTGGATAGGGCTCCCGGCCGCGGTGAGCGCGACGTCGTCGATGCCGTCGATCGAGCCCAGGGTCAGCACCAGCTGCCCCACCGCCAGCGGCAGACGACTCGGGCTGGGCGCCAGGTCGCCGGCGCGGATGTCGACCACGGCGTGACCTCCTGCCAGAGCGGTCAGCGTCAGCTCCACGCCCTGTCCGAACGCCGTGGACAGGCGATCGGCACGCTCCTGCTCGGTCGGCCCGGCGGCGAGACGACTCAGCAGCACCGTTGCGGTCGTTGCGGCGTCTGCCTCGGACGCCGGCACCTCGGCGGGCACGAGCATGTCGTCGCGAACCAGCCACACCCGAGGACCCTGAGCTGCTGCCGGCGCGGTCGTCGACGGCGCCGCTCCGGACGAGCTCAGCAGGCCATAGGGCACCGTCGGGATCGGTTGCACCTCTGAGCCGGTGGGCACACCACAGGCGGCAACCAGGAACGACACCACGAGGCCACTCCCGACCGTGACGACACGGGCGACCCTTCGGGTCATGCCTCGACCACCTCTCCAGAGCCCGCTGCTGGAAGGCTCAGCACGAACGTCGCGCCTCCCCCAGGAGTCTGCTCGCACCACACCCTGCCTCCGCCTGCTCGCACCGTTTCCGCGACCAGGCTGAGGCCCAGGCCGGTACCTGGCCGGGAGGCCCTCGACCCGACCCGCACGAACCTCTCGAAGATCCGCTCTCGCTCCTCCGGTGGCACGCCGGGGCCCTCGTCGACCACGCGCACCTCGACTCCCGCGGTGACGTGGCGCAAGACGACGCTCGTGACCCCCTCGCCGTGCAGGTCTGCATTGTCGAAAAGGTTGAGCAGTGCCCGGTGCAGTACCTGCTTCTCCCCGCGCACCGTCAACCTCCCGGGCTCTCGCATCACCAACCGGGGGGAACGATGGCTCTCGACCAGCGCATGGTCGACGAGGTCGCCGACATCCACGCACTCTGTGCTCGCCGAGGCAGCCGCAGCGTCGAGGCGGCCGAGCGCGAGCAGGTGCTCAAGGGCCCGGTACAGGCGTTTCACCTCACGGTCGACAAGGTCCAGGGCCGCACTACTACGGCCCGCCGCCTGGCTGTTCGCCGAGCGCAGCAGCGACAGGCTGGTCATCAGGGTCGTCACCGGCGAGCGGAGCTCGTGCGCCACGTCGGCGGCGAACCGGGCGTCACGCTGGATCCGCTCGTCCAGAGCCTCGACCATCGCGTTGAACGAGCCCACGATGACGGCCAGGTCGGGGTCGGAGGTGGGCTCGAGGCGGGTGGTCATCTCTCCGGCGGCGATGCTTGCCGCCGCGGTGGCCACGTCGGCGAGGGGGGCGACGACGCGCGCGGAGGCCGAGCGCCCGATCACCGCCCCACCGACGGTGGTCAGCACCGCGAACACGCCCAGCACCAGGCCGAGCGTACGCAGGGTCGAGTCGAGCTCAGACGTGGGCGACAGCTCGTAGAAGGTGGCGCCGACGGAGGGAATGGGCACCCCCACGGCCAGAACGGGCTGTGGGCCACGACTCCCCCACGCCCGCGCAGCACTGCCCTCGTCCACCACTTCGCGGACCCCTGCGGGCACGGCGTCGGCCCCGTCGTCGAGCGAGGACGAGTACCAGCGACCGCCCCGGTTCACGATGATCACCGCCCCGGGTGGCGGTGAGGTGCGGTCCAGGACGTCACTCACTTTCGACCCCGACGTCAGCAACCCGTCCCGGACGAACGCGGCGTCCACAAAGGCCTGCCTGGCGGCCGTCGCCTGGCGCTGCTCGACGAGGAAGTGCCGTGCGGTGAGATAGGTGCCGGCCGACAGGAACACCGAGATCGACAACGCCAGGACCGCGAAGGAGGCCGTCGCCGTGGCGCGGACTCCGAGAGATGCGCCCGAGGGCCTCACACCGGGTCCAGTCGGTAACCCAACCCGCGCACGGTCACCAGCAACATGGGCTCTGAAGGGTCGACCTCGATCTTGGTCCGAAGCCGGCGCACGTGCACGTCGACGATGCGCTCGTCCCCGAAGTAGCCGTGGTCCCAGACGCGCTCCAGCAGGGTCCGGCGACTGAGCACGTGCCCCGGGACGTCAGCCATCTCGCACAGCAGACGGAACTCGGTCACCGTCAGGTGCACCTCCTGCTCGCCTCGGCGAAGGACGCCCGCCCCGGCGAGGAGGACCAGCGGGCCGTGCGCGGCATCCAGGACCTGGGCCCTGTCATCCCCCGCCACCGGGTCGACCGTCACTGTCGGCCTCACCGGCGGTCGGCGCCGAAGGGCCCGCAGCCGGGCGCTGACCTCCTTGATCTCGAAGGGCTTGGTCACGTAGTCGTCCGCCCCGGCCTCGAGGGCGGCCACGATGTCGTGCGTGTCAGCCTTGGCGCTGAGCACGATGATCGGCACGTCGGTCACGCGGCGGATCTCACGGATGAACGCGAAGCCGTCCATCTCACCCAACATCAGGTCGACCAGCAACAGGTCCAGATCGCGCACGAGAGGATCCCGCAGGGCTGCCTCAGCCGACGCGTGGCCCGTGGTGCGGTAGCCCTCGTCCTCCAGGGCCATGGTGAGCGACTCGCGGATTCCGTCGTCATCCTCGAGGACCAGCAGGCTCACCGACATCTCATCATTCTCGCAGCGCTGACCGGTCAGGGGTGGCCCCGCCGCGCGGTGGCCGAAGTTGTCACGCGACTGCAAAGAACCCGGCCGCACCTTCGAAATGAGGAGCCGAAATGCTCGACGGCATGTCCACAGCAACAGCCGCGGTTCACGACGCCCCCGACGAGTGGCACCACGACGAGCGGTCGGCAGTCACGGTACGGCTGCTGAACGAGTCCCTGTCCGCCGACCTCGCCCGGCTCAGGAGCCGGCTCGCCACTGGCGTGCTCGAGGGGCGCGGGCTCACCTTGGACGTCTCCGCCGTGGACGAGCTCTCCTCGCCGACAGTGGCAGCGATCCTCTGGGCGCGGCGCAGCTGCGTCGCCCGCAACCTCCCGTTCACCGTCATCGGGCACCATGGCCGCAACCATCGCATCATGCGCTCCTGCGGCCTGTTGGGCACGGAGCCACGGCGATGAGTCGAGTCGTCGGCGACGCCCTGCTGAGCCGACGCGCCGAGGACAACTGGTGTGTCACCTGCGTCGAGTACCCCAAGGGTCTGGCCCTGCTGCAGCGCACCGACCCGATGACCCGAGTCATCATCGGCGACAGAGCAAGCACCCTCGCCGGACCCGACGATCCGGACGCCTACTCCGCAGCGGTGTGCAGCCCCGGAGGGGAGGTCGCGCTCGTCGTCCACCAGTCCCCACCCGCTCTGCTCGTCGGCCCGACGGGCTGCCGGGCCGTCCCGGCAGACGGAGCGTCCAGCGACTGCGTGCGACTGGCCGTGGGGGAACGCCTGCTCCTGCTGTCCTGCGCGGCCTACGAGAAGATGCCCGCGGTGCTGGCCGACGGCATCGGCACCGTCCCGACCGAGCTGGTGCGCCGGGAGCCGGAGATTCTCCTGCTCGAGATCTTCCGTGACTTCGGCTACGGCGCCGGGGCGGTCATCGACCGACTTGACGGCGCCACCAGTGATCCGGGTGCTCCATGAGTGTCTCCCCACGCGTCTGCGCGGCCCGATGCGCAGGATGAGGGGCGCCGACGACGAGATCCGGCAGGCCGCACGCACAGCCGGGCTTGACGGAGTTGCGGCTGTCGTGCTGGAGACGGACGGGTCATTGAGCGTTCGCACCCAGCCGCCCGCAGAACTCGAGCCCTCCGATGGGGGTCGCACCCAGGGCCCGGACGAGCGAAGTCAGCGCTCCAGGCTCTCACGGACCGCTTCTGGGCGGTGCCCCTGCTGTTCGCCATCGCGGCCACTGCGCTCGCCCTGGGGGTGACCGCGGTCGACGAGTCGCTCGAGGTCGTGCGGCTGGGCAAGAGATGACCCTCACGTGGCGCCCCCGGCTGACCTGTCACGGAATCGACATGGGGCCGTCCGATGGTTCGTCACCTCCGAGGGAGATGGTCGTAGGTGACCAGCACCCGGCGCGCCCAGCCGGGTCACGAGACGAGCGAGGGAGACCACATGAGCACCCGAGTCGAGAAGTCCACCACGGTCAACGTCCCGGTACGCCGGGCCTACAGCCAGTGGACGCAGTTCGAGGAGTTCCCCCGGTTCATGGACGGCGTCGAGAGCGTCACGCAGGTGGAGGACGACCGCCTTGACTGGGTGGCCGAGATCGGCGGCGTGAGACGTCAATGGGAGGCGCGCATTCTCGAACAGGTGCCGGATCGCAAGGTGGCCTGGGCCGCCACCCAAGGCACCACCAACGCTGGTGCGGTGACCTTCGAGGAGCTGGGTGGCGGCCAGACGTCGGTGACCTTGGCGCTGGACTACGAGCCCGAGGGCCTCGAGGAGACGGCCGGCGACGCGCTCGACGTCGTGCAGCGGCAGGCCGAGGCGGACCTCGAACGCTTCAAGGCGTTCATCGAGTCCGAGGGCGAGGCCACCGGTGACTCCGTCGATGCCCCCCGCACGGCCGGGACCGCGTCGGCGGCATCGGCCGCCCCGGCGCCGGGCACCGTGCGCGTCCTGTCCGACGAGGAGATCGAGCAGGGTGCGATCACCTCCCCTCCGACCGCGACCTCCCAGTCCCCTGTCACCACTGACGGGCCACTGCCCTAGCCCATCACGCTCGGCATCGGATCGGGGCCTCTCGGCTGGGGTGGCGTTGGCCTCGACATGGGCCCGATCCGAGTTGCCCTGACACGGAGCCACCATCGGCGCCATGTGGCGCGGAGGATGGTGTGTGGGGCAACGGGGGCCTGCCAACTCCTGCGGCACCGATTTCTGAACTCTTGGGCTCCAGAGAAAGGGATCTGCGATGGCGACAGACACCTCGACCACTGTCGAGACGGAGCAACCCCAGCTCAAGCGTCATGTGGGGATCGTCGGGCTGCTCTTCGCGAGCATCGGTTCGATCATCGGGTCGGGTTGGTTGTTCGGTGCCCTCAACGCCTCGCAGGAGGCCGGGCCTGCTGCGGTCATCTCGTGGGCACTGGGTGGTGTGATGGTCCTCGCCATCGCGTTGGTGTACGCCGAGCTGGGGGTGATGTTCCCGGTGTCCGGCGGGGTGATCCGTTTCCCACACCTCGCCTTCGGCTCCTTCGCCAGCTACACCACCGGGTGGATCACCTGGGTTGGAGCGAGCACCACCGCCCCCATCGAGGTGCTGGCAGCGCTGCAGTACGGCACCAAGTACGCCCCCTTCACGGTCGAGGCACAGGTCGGTGGCCAGACGGTGCACACGCTGACCGGGCTCGGCTACGCCACCGCCGTGCTGCTGATGGCGGTGTTCGTGGTGATCAACTACTTCGGCATCCGCTGGTTCGCGCGCATCAACACCACTCTGGTGTGGTGGAAGCTGGCCATCATCGTGGTCGTCATCGTGGCGTTCTTCGCCACCGCGTTCCACGGCGAGAACTTCACCAGCAGCGGGTTCAGGCCGTCTGGCTGGCACGGCGTCTTCAGTGCCATCGCTACCTCGGGAATCGTGTTCTCCTACCTCGGTTTCCGACAGGGTGTGGAGCTTGCCGGCGAGACCGACAACCCCCGCAAGAACGTCCCCATCGCCGTGATCGGCTCGGTGCTCATCACGGCGGTGCTCTACATCGCCCTGCAGGTCGCCTTCATCGGCGCGCTGGACCCGAGCCTGCTCAGCGGGCCGGACGCCTGGGCCAACCTCAGCTTCGAGAACGACTTCGGGCCGCTGGCGGCCCTGGCCACGGCCCTCGGGCTGGGCTGGTTGGCCGTGCTGCTCTACATCGACGCGATCATCTCTCCCGGGGACACCGGGTTGATCTACACCACGCTCACCTCACGGCTGTCGTACGCGATGGCCCGCAACGGCAACGCCCCCCAGCGACTGGCGAAGACCACCGACCGGGGAGTTCCGCTGTTCAGCCTGATCGTGACCTTCGTGGTCGGCCTCATCGTGTTCCTGCCCTTCCCCAGCTGGCAGCAGCTGGTCGGCTTCATCACCTCGGCCACGGTGCTGTCCTTCGCCTCTGGGCCGCTGGTCCTCACCGCACTGCGCAAGCGCGTTCCGGACCACCCACGTCCTTTCCGGCTTCCCGGCGGCCACGTCCTCCCGCTCCTCGCGTTCTGGGCGTCGAACCTGATCGTGTACTGGTCCGGGTGGCTGACCGGATGGAAGCTCTACATCGCGGTGCTGCTCGGTTTCGTGCTGCTGGGGCTGTTCAAGATCTTCGGCGGGGTCCGTCAAGGGCCGATGCACTTCTGGAATGGCTTCGCGTGGCTGTTCCCGTGGCTGGGCGGCCTCGCCTTGATCTCCTACCTGGGGAACTTCCCCGAGAAGGCCGCGGGTGCCGGAAACCTCGGGCTGCTGAACTTCGAGTGGTCGGCGCTGATCCTCGGGGGGCTGTCGGTGCTCGTCTACGTCATCGCCAACAAGGTGGCGCTGCCGACCGAGGTCGTCCTGGAGAACATGGAAGAGTCCAGGAAGGAGGCTGCACTCGAGGAGGCCGAGCTCGGCGCCGAACCGTGACCCCCGGCCGCCGGGGTGGACGCCAGCCAAGGTTGCCGGCTACGCGCCGGTCGCGACCGCCTCGTCGTGACCGGCGCCCCCTCGAGTCGACGATGTAGGTGGCCCCACCACCTACATCCGCTCCTTGACCCCTGTTCGCACCAGCCACCAGTTCATGGGATACGCCGTCGCGAAGCCCGCGAGCATCGCGAGCTGCATCGCGAACCAGAACACGGGCGAGCTCGCGGACGGCTGGGTGCCGAAGAGCGGCCGGAACACGCCGAACACCAGCACCGCCATGAGGCCGTACATCCCCACCTGCCACGCCGTCAGTGACAAGGCGTCGGCCTTCACCGCGGCGACGATCCCTTCCCGCACTCCCAGCTCGCGCATCGGCGCAATGGCGAAGTACTGGAACGCGATCCCGATGACGAACGCCACGACGAAGTCGAGTCCCCACACGGCGAACATGCGCTCCGAGAACACCCCGGGGTAGCCGAAGGCGACCAGGACCGCCGGCACGAGGAACGCGACGGTCTCTGCCACGATGTCGCCAAGGGTGCATCCCGCACCGCAGTGCAGCGCGCCCTTGCCCACCGACACGGGCATCGTGGGGTCGTCATCAGCACCCACACGACCGTGCCGTCGGTAGAACCAGACCGCTGCGAGGCTGCCGAACAGAGCCGTGACCGGCCAGACGACGTTCATCACCGCCATGTGCTGAGGGCGGCGCCGCACGTCGATCACCAGCCACACGGCGCACGCGGCCGCGAGCAGCAGCGACGTCATGGAAAGCGCGATGAGCCAGGTGGGCATGCACTCACCTCCGGAAGTCTCGACCTGGGCGGAACGTCGGGCAGGGTCAGCGGGTCTCGTAGCGCTCGGCGCGGTCCGCCCTGAAGCACAGCCCGTTGCCGGGCTGCTCCGGCTCCAGCGCAAGCGCCCCCTGCGTCGGGGGCCGGACGCCGTCGAAGAACAGCCGCTCGATGCGCACGTGGTCGTGGAAGTACTCCAGGTGGCGCAGGTTGGGAACCGCGGCCAGGACGGGGGCGTGCTGGTGTGGGGCGCAGTGCCCGGAGACCTCGAGATCGGCCCCTGCGGCCAGCGCAGCGATCCGGAGCAGCTCGGTGATCCCCCCGCACCGGGTGACGTCGACCTGGACGCAGTCGAGAGCCTGCGCCTCGCACAGGGTGTGGAAGTAGTCGAGGCTGTCGCCGTACTCCCCCGCCGCGACGTCGGCCCGGACAGCTCGGCGGACCACGCCCAGACCGGCCAGGTCGTCGCTCGACACCGGCTCCTCGAACCAGGTGACCCCGAGGTCGTCCAGCGCCTGTCCGACCCGCACCGCCTGCCCGACGTCGTAGCCGCCGTTCGCGTCGACGAACAGCTCGACGTCCCGACCGATGACGTCGCGTGCCTGCCGCACCCTGTCCAGGTCGCGCCCCTGACGTGCGCCCCAGGACTCCCCGATCTTGATCTTGACCCGCTTCATCCCGTCGTCGTCCACCCACCCGCGCAGCTGCCTCTCGAGCCGGTCGTCGGTGTAGGTGGTGAACCCGCCAGACCCGTAGAGGGGAACCCGGTCACGGTCGGCCCCCAGCAGCCGGTGCAGCGGCACCCCGAGCAGCCGTGCCTTGAGGTCCCACAGCGCGCAGTCGACGGCCGACAGGCCCATGCCGGCGAGGCCTCGTCGACCGATGTTGCGCAGGGCTCGCACCATGGCGGACCAGGTGCCGACGTTTGCCAGGACGTCGGTGCCCGTCACCACAGGTGCGAGCGTCCTCTCCACCAGCGGCACGATCGCCGGGGACCCGTAGGTCCAGCCGGTGCCGACGACGCCCTCGGCGTGTACCCGCACGACCACGATCGTCGTGTCGTCCCACTCGATCGTTCCGTCGGCCTCCGGCTGGTCGGTGGGTACCGTGTAGGCCGCTGCCTCCACCGACGACACCACGACGTCCTCCTGCCCGTGACGGCTCACAGCGGCCGGCCCGGAAAGACCTCAGCGAGCTTGCTCTTCACGCCCTCCCTCACGACGTCGAACCGGTCGGCGTCGCCGCGCACCACCGACTCGGCGGCGTTCACCATCTGGGGCCAGCTCGCGTGGGGCGGGATGGGAGGGACGGCCGGGTCGGTGCGGAACACGATGACGCAGGGCCGCTGCTCGGCGAGGGCCTCGACCCAGGCCGACTCGACCTGCTCCGGGTCGTCGACCCGGATGCCGTGCAGCCCCAGTGAGCGGGCGAACGCGGCGAAGTCCACCGTCGGCAGCTGCTGGGAGGGGATGAACTCGGGCGACCCGCCCATCGCGCGCAGCTCCCACGTCACCTGGTTGAGGTCGTCGTTCTCGAGGACCACGACCACGAGCCGCGGGTCGGCCCAGTCGCGCCAGTACTTCGCGATCGTGATGAGCTCGGCCATGCCGTTCATCTGCATGGCGCCGTCACCGGCGGAGGCGAGGGCGGGGCGGTCGGGGTGCGCGAACTTCGCGCCGATGCCGTAGGGGACGCCGCACCCCATGGTGGCCAACGTGCCAGACAGGGTGCCGCGCATCGACCCACGCATCTTGACGTGCCGGGCGTACCAGTTCGTCCCCGACCCCGAGTCGGCGGAGATCATGACGTCCTCGGGCAACAGTGGCGACAGCACCGAGAACACCTGCTCCGGGTTGATGGGGTCCGCGCTCACCTTGCCGCGGGCCTCCATGACGTCCCACCACCGGCCGACGTTCGACTCCACCGTCTCCCGCCAGCTGCGGTCCTCCTGGCGCTGCAGGAGCGGCAGCAGGGCGCGAAGCGTACGGGCCGAGTCGCCGACGAGGTTCACCTCGAAGGGGTAACGCAGGCCCACCATCGTCGGGTCGACATCGATCTGGACGGCGCGCACCGCGGGTTCGTCCCCCTCGAAGGGAGGCAGGAACTGGGTGTAGGGAAAGTTGGAGCCGACGACGAGCAGCGTGTCGCAGTCCATCATCAGCTCGTACGACGGCCTGGTGCCAAGGAGCCCGATGGACCCGGTGACCCAGACCTCCTCGTCGGAGAGGACGTCCTTGCCGAGCAGCGCCTTCGCGACCCCTGCGCCGCGCAGCTCGGCCAGCTCGGCGACCTCCGCCGCGGCGGCGCGCGCGCCCTGCCCGACGAGTACCGCGAGCCTGCTGCCCGAGTTCAGGACGTCGGCGGCGCGGCGCAGATCCTCGTCGGCCGGCACCGGCGCGGCGAACGTCTGGTCCAGGCTGGACGGCACCATCTTGAAGGCATGCGACGGCGGCGTGTACTCCAGCTCCTGCACGTCACTGGGGATGATGACCGCGGTCACGGTGCGCTCGGCAGCGGCGATGCGCAGGGCGCGGTCGAGCACGTTGGGCAGCTGCTCCGGAACCGTGACCATCTCGAGGTAGGCACCGGCGACGTCCTTGTACAGCGTCAGCAGGTCGACCTCCTGCTGGTAGGCGCCCCCCATCGCCGAGCGGGCGGTCTGGCCGACGATGGCCACCACGGGCACGTGGTCGAGCTTGGCGTCGTACAGCCCGTTCAGCAGGTGGATCGCGCCCGGGCCGCTGGTTGCGGTGCAGACCCCGACCCGCCCGCTGAACTTGGCGTAGCCGCAGGCCTCGAAGGCGGCCATCTCCTCGTGGCGGGCCTGGATGAACCTCGGCTGGTTCTCGGCCCGCTCCCAGGCGGCAAGCAGGCCGTTGATGCCGTCTCCGGCATACCCGAAGACCTGTTCGACGCCCCACTCGCGCAGGCGCTGCAGGACGTGGTCGGCGACGTTCGGGGTGCTCATCAGTTCTCCTTCTGGGTCGTGATCCGTGGTATCCGGACGGTCATCGCGCCACCGCGCGCCCTGGTGCGTGGCGGCGCCTGAATACACTGCGGCGCGGCGGAACCGGCCGGTGCTCGAGCCCCGCGGCGAGCACCTCGGCGAGGTGGACGGCGCGTCGGCCGGTGTCGCACTGCTCGATCTGCGTGCGGCAGCTGAACCCGTCGGCCATGACGACGGTGTCGTCGGGGGCCGCACGGACGGCGGGCAGGAGGACTCGCTCACCGGCGGCCCGAGAGACCGCGTAGTGCCCAGCCTCGAAGCCGAAGTTCCCAGCGAGCCCGCAACAGCCTGACCGCAGCCGCTCGGCATCGATCCCCCCCGCCGTCATCAGTGCGTCGTCGACGTCCGTGCCGAGCACGGCGTGCTGGTGACAGTGGGTCTGCACGATTGCGTCGACGTCGAGCTTCGGGGGCGTCCAGCCCGGGGCGCGCTCGGCAAGGAGCTCGGCCAGGGTACGGGTCTGCATCGAGAGCCGGCGCATGTCCTCGTCCCCCGGCAGGAGCTCCGGCCCGTCGGAGCGGAACACCGCAGTGCACGACGGCTCCAGCCCGAGGACCGGGACGCCGGCCCGGATGTCGTCGCGCAGCACGCGCAGGGTGCGCCGCAGCACCTTCTGGGCGACGTCGAGCTGCCCCGTCGAGATCCAGGTGAGCCCGCAGCACAGCGGCTCGGTCGGTACCCGCACCTCGAAACCGGCATCCTCCAGCACCAGCACCGCCGACCGCGCGATGCCCGGGTCGAAGGCGTTGGTGAAGGTGTCGGGCCACAGCAGGACCGGTCCGCGTGACCCCGCCGCCGGGGGCCGGCTCCACGCGGGGCGGCGCCGCCACGACCGGACGAACGGGTCACGGTCGAACTGCGGGATGGCGCGCTCGGGGGCGATGCCCCCCACGCGCTTGAGCAGCCCAGCGGCCCGGGGGCGACTCGTCACGGCGTTGACCGCCCTCGGCGCCAGACCGGCCAGCCGCGCCCACACCGGCAGCCACCCCATCGAGTAGTGCGCGAGCGGGCGTACCCGGTGCTCGTAGTGGTGCGCGAGGAACTCGGCCTTGTACGTGGCCATGTCGACGCCGACGGGGCAGTCGGACTTGCAGCCCTTGCAGGCCAGGCACAGGTCGAGCGCCTCGCGCACGTCCGTGGAGCGCCACCCGTCGGTGATCGTGGTGCCCCGCACCATCTCGAAGAGCAGCCGGGCGCGGCCGCGGGTGGAGTGCTCCTCCTCCCGGGTGACCATGTACGACGGGCACATGACCTGGTCGTCGCTGACCGAGTTGCGGCAGCTGCCCACCCCCACGCACCGGAGGGCGGCCTTCGAGAAGCTCCCGTGGTCCTCGGGGTAGCCGAACCAGGTCTCGCGTTCCTCCGGCGCGTAGTCCGGCCCGAGCCTGAGGTCGCGGTCGAGCGGCCGGGGCGCGACGACCTTGCCGGGGTTCATCCGGTCGTGCGGGTCGAACAGCGCCTTCACCTGGCCGAAGAGGGCGACGACCTCCTCCCCGAACATCCGGGTCAGCAGCTCCCCACGCGCCTGGCCGTCGCCGTGCTCCCCCGAGAGCGACCCGCCGTACGAGGTGACCAGGTCGGCGGCCCGCTCGGCGAAGGCCCGGTAGTGGGCGAGGCCGTCGACGGTGCGCAGCTCGAAGGGGATCCGCACATGCACGCACGCCTGCCCGAAGTGCCCGTAGAGCGCCGTCTCGTCCCGGGCGTAGCCGAACTCGTCGAGCAGCGTCCGCAGCTCGCGCAGGTAGTCGCCGAGCCGGTCGGGCGGCACGGCGGAGTCCTCCCACCCGGGCCAGTTGTCGTGCGCGCCGATGGGGTGGGCCGTGGCACCGAGGCCGGCCTCGCGGACCTCGATGAGCCGGTCCTCCTTGGCGGGGTCTTCGATCAGCTTGTGTGCCGGCTCATGCTCGTGGCCCTTCAGGTCGTCGAGCAGCGCGTTGGCCTTGGCGTCCGCTTCCTCCTGGCTGTCCCCGGCGAACTGGATCATCAGCCAGCCGCTGCCCGACGGCATCTCCCGGATCGCCTCCCCGGCCAGCCCGGCCTGCTGCTCGAGCTGCATCAGGACGTGGTCAAGACCCTCGAGGAGCCACGGCTCGTGACCGAGGATGGTCGGCACGGCATCTCCGGCATCACCGACGTGGGGGTAGCCGAGCACGACCATCGACCTCGCCTTCGGCACCTCGACGAGGACGAGCTCGGCGTGCAGCACCGTGACCAGCGTGCCCTCGGAGCCGACGAGTGCCCGGGCCAGGTCGAAGTGGTTCTCGGGCAGCAGCGAGTCGAGGTTGTAGCCAGAGACCCGCCGCGGGATCTTCGGGTAGCGGGTCCGGATCAGCTCGAGGTTGTCGTCACGCAAGGCCCGCAGCGAGCGGTAGATCTCGGCCCGCCGGCCGCCCTCCGCGACGATCCGCTCGTACTCCTTCGTGCTGGTCGGGCCGACCCACATGCGCAGCCCGTCGTGGGTGAGCACCTCCAGGCGGGTGACGTTGTCGACGGTCTTGCCGTAGGCCTGCGCGGTGGACCCGCACGAGTTGTTGCCGACCATCCCACCGATCGTGCAGGTGCGGTGGGTGGCCGGGCGCGGACCGAACATCAGGCCGTGGTCGGCCAGCGCCCGGTTCAGGTCGTCGAGCGCGATGCCGGGCTGCACGACGCACCGGCGCGCGGCGGCATCCACCGAGACGACGGAGTTGCAGTACTTCGTCCAGTCGAGGACGACGCCCGCATTGGTGGTCTGCCCCGCCAGGCTCGTGCCGCCGCCGCGGGAGGTGAGCGGCACCCCGTACTCCCGGCACACCCCAACCGCGGCGACAGCGTCGTCGACACTGGCGGGGACGACCACCCCGGCCGGGACCTGCCGGTAGTTGGAGGAGTCCATCGCGTAGGCAGCGCGGCTGCCCAGGTCGAAACGCACCTCCCCATGCAGTTGGGCTCTCAGTGCCGACTCGAGCGACGGCGCGATCCTCAGGTCAACAGTGGTGGTCACGGATCCTCCTCAGGCGGCGGTCATACCTCGGTCGGTGGTGGACAGCCGCTGCGCGCACTCCAGCAGCAGTGCGTGGACGAAGCCCTGGGGCAGGTTGCCGCGCAGCTGCCGCTGGCGGACGTCGAACTCCTCCGACAGCAGGCCGGGCGGGCCGCAGGCGGCGCGTTGTCTCTCGAACCAGCGGAAGGCCTCGACCGTGTCGCCGGCGGCCAGGTTCGCCAGGCACATCGCGAACCCGCACAGCAGGAAGGCTCCCTCGGCCGTGCCGAGCGGGGCACCCGGGGTGGCGTAGCGGTAGACGTAACCGTCCTCGACGAGCTCGCGGCCCACCGCCTCGAGGGTCGCCACGCTGCGCGGGTCGGTGGGTGACAGGGCCCCACGCACGGGAGGCAGCAGTAACGCCGCGTCGACCCCGTCGATGCCGGCAGCCCGGCGCCAGGAGCCATCGGCGGCCAGGGCCCGGTGCGAGGTCTCGGCCAGGATGGTGTCGGCCAGGGTCACGGCACGCACGGCGTCGCAGGAGGCGATGTGCGCCGCAGCCGACTTCAGGCCGGCGACGCAGGCCAGCCGAGAGTGGGTCCACCAGGCGTCGTCGAGTTCCCAGACCCCGGCATCCGGCACGTCCCAGCGCTGCTCGACCAGCTCCACGAGCTGAGCGACCGCCGTGACGTCGTCGGACGTGAGGTGGTCGTGCCGCGCGGACGTGGCATAGAGGCCGAGCAGCTCACCGTAGGTGTCGAGCTGGAGCTGACCCCTGACCCAGTTGCCGGTGACGACCCGGCCGCCGGGGTAGCCAGGTAGGTCGAGGTGCTTCTCGTGCGGAAGGGAGCGACCGTCGATGCGGTAGGCGGGAGCGAGGTCCGGGCCGTGCTCGAGGATCCGGGCGGTGCTCACCGCCACCGCCTGGTCGAGCAGCGGGTCGGGCCGCTCCACGCCCACGGCCAGCCCCGCATAGGCCTGGTCGCGCATCCACACATAGCGGTAGTCGTAGTTGCGTCCGGCGTCGGCCCGCTCGGGCATCCCGAGGGTGGCCGCAGCAACCATCCCGCCGTCCGGGCAGGTCAGCCCGCGCAGGACGGCGTATGCGTGCCGGGCGTCCCGGGGGGCCGCGGAGGACTCGAAGTCCGGCACGCTGCTCGCCCAGTAGTCCGCGGTGGCCTGCCACAACCGCTCCGCGTCGGGCAGCGACGGCAGAGCACGGTCGCTGATCTCGAGGACCAGGTCGTGGCGGCTGCCCTCGGGAACCTGCAGCTGCAACCGCAGCACACCGTCGGCATCCACCACCGCATCGGAAGCCCCGGTCCACCGGATGCGGCGGGACCGGGAGTCGAGCACCCAGGCCCCGCCCTCATCGCGGCGCAGCTCGCACGCATCGCGTCCCTGTCCACGCGCGACCTGCAGCACCACCTCGACGTTGCAGGACCGGTCGACCGGCTCCACCCGCCGCAGCAGCACCAGCCGATGGGGGTCCGAGGGGCAGGCCAGCGCCTCCCGACACTCCACGCGTGCCCCGGTCGTCGTCCACCGGCTGCGCCAGATCAGGGTCCCCGGCTCGTAGTACCCGCCCCAGACGAAGGGCTCCTGCGGGGTCACGGCGTACAGACCGTGGCCTCCGACGAGCGCGGCGAAGGCCGGCGCGCTGTCCCACACCGGTGCGCACAGCCACCCCAGGTCACCGCGCGGGCCGATCAGGGCGCCGCGGTACCCGTCGCCGAGGAAGGCGTACTCCCTCAGCACCTGGGGCGAGAAGAACCCACGCGGGTCTGCCCCCGCGACAGTACTCACGACCTCTCGCCCCCAGGTGGACGACGGGTCGTCAGCGTCAGTCCGGCGCTGGCCAGGGCTACCGCGGCCGTCAGGGCCGCCGGGCGACGTCGCCGTTCGTCCAGGACGGCCACCGGCAGCATCGTCAGGACGTGCAGCAGGTCGACCACCACGAGGGCAGCCCGCATCCGGTTCGGCACGAGCACCTGCACCGTTCCCTGCGCCAGATGCCGCACCCCCAGCACGCGTACGGCCAGCAGGTCGACGTCAGTTGGCGGCCCCCCGGCGACAGCGCACCACCCAAGCCGCCCGCGAGCCAGTAGCGCGATACCCCAGGTGACGCCCAGCGTGCCGGGGGCCCGAACCGGCCAGGTCGCAGCAGTCATCGGCGTCGGGCCGAGGCCCACACGGCGGCGGTAAGGGCGGCAGCCGCAGCGCCGGCCAGGGCTGCCTTGGGGTAGTGGTGGGCGATCACCTGCTGGACGCTCTCGGCGCGGGACTTGCGGTCGAACTCGCCGTGGGCGCCGAAGTCGTGCCCCTCGCGCCCGTCGGCGGGCTCCCACAGGTTGACCGGCTGGTCGGCCGAACGCTTCTCCCCGGTCTGCTGGGCGCTGAACCCGGTGCGCGCCAGGTAGCGGTCGAGCAGCCCAGGAGCGACGGCGTTGGCCACCAACGTTCCGACGGTCGAGGCACCCACCCAGTACTCCCGGCGCCCGGGATGCTCGGCGGCGTACACCACCGCCCGGGCGGCGACCTCGGGCTGGTAGATCGGCGGCACCGGCTGTGCGTGCCGGGGCAGCCGCGACAGCACCCAGGAGAACTGCGGGGTATTGACCGCCGGCATCTGCACCATCGTCACCTTGACGCCGCTGTCGTCGTGCAGCAGCTCGCAGCGCAGCGCCTCGTGGAAGCCCTGGATGGCGTGCTTCGCACCGCAGTACGCGGTCTGCAGCGGGATGCCGCGGTAGGCCAGGGCCGAGCCCACCTGGACGATCGTGCCGCGGTCCCGCTCACGCATGCGCCGCAGCACCGCCATCGTCGCGTACACGTACCCCAGGTAGCTGACCTCCGTCACCCGCCGGTACTCCTGCGGCGAGATGTCGTCGAACCGGGCGAACACCGACGTGAACGCCACGTTCACCCACACGTCGATCGGGCCGAGCTCGTCCTCCACCCGCGCCACCGCCGCCTCCACGGCATCCGGGTCGGCCACATCCGTGGGAATAGCCAGCACCCGGTCCGCGCCCAGCTCCAGGGCCCGGCGCTCCGCTGCAGCCAGACCGCTCTCCCCGCGGGCGAGCAACGCAAGGCGGTCGCCCTGCCGGGCGAACTCCTCGGCACTGGCCCGTCCAATTCCCCCACTCGCGCCGGTGACCACGGTGACTCGCGGTGCCATCTCGAACCCATCCTTCCCCTAGGCGGCTGATATCAAGTCATTGTAGGATCGCAACCATTGCGTTTGGGCAACTACTCCATGGCAAATGTCGCACGCACAGCAAGGGACTGACGATGGCTGGCAGCACAAGGGCACGCACCGTGTCCGACCACGACCTTTCCGTGGCCCTGCGGGCCTCGCGCGCCTTCTCGGCCCTCGTCGCCGCGTCCGTCGCCCACGCCGAGGGCGTCGTCACCGCACCCCAGCTGCGGGCGCTGGTCCTCGTTGCGACCCGCCCCGACGTCGACGGGGCCACCATCGCCGCGGCCCTCGACATCCACCCGTCAGGCTCCACCCGGCTGTGCGACCGGCTCGTCGCCGCAGGGCTGCTCGACCGGGCCACCTCCGCCACCGACCGTCGCCGGCTGGTGCTCACCCTCACCGACGCCGGGGTCGACCTCGTCGACTCCGTGATGGACCACCGGCGCGCCGCCCTGGAACGCATCCTGCAGCGGATGGCCCCCGACGATGTGCAGGCACTGACCGCCGCACTGGCCGCGTTCTCCGACGCCGCCGAAGAGCCCGCGGCAGGGCTCGCCGCAGCCCCGTGGTAACCCGTGCCCCTGCCACACGTCGATGCGCGATCAGGTGATGCCATACGGCTTCGACGTGGTGCGGGGCGCCGGCACGTCGACCTCCTCGACCGTCCGCGCAGAGATGACGTAGGGCTCCCCCCGCACGATGCCGGTGGCCACCGCCTCCACCCACGGCGCCGGCATGGCCGGCAGTCCGTAGTCGGCGATGCGTCGCTCGAGCTCGCGGGCCGCAAGTTCGGCGTCCCAGCCGCGCGGGTTTCGCACCATCGCGTCGATGATCCTCTGGAGCACTCGTTCCCGGCGGCCACGCTCGACGAACACTTCTTCTCCGTTGGTGCTCACTACGGCAACTCCTCCTCAGAACAGTCCTGATGTGTCGCGGCTCCGACCGGCACGGTCCGTGTGCGTCCCGCACCCCCAGCCCCCGTCACTACGTCCTGCGTGACCGGGCGGGTGTCGGCCCCCTCCATCGCGACCGTCACTGCGATCTGATGCCCCATCGCGTTGACCGCCTGACCTGTGAGAACGCCTCGTGCGCCTCGCGACAGGGCGACGACGACAGGGTCTCGAGCTCGATGCTCGCGTTGCACCTGCCGACAAGATCGGCGGGTCGTCGTTGGCAGCCACACGCGAGGTCGAAGGCCATCCGGCTCGTCCTTCCCGTCTGGTTCCGGTTCGTCGACCGGATGTGACAGTGCCAGCCTCGTGCGGCGAGATGACACTCGGGCTGCGGAGCTGTTGCAATGTGATGAGCGGACGGCGATGTGTCGAGATGTCTCGCCGCCCCAACGCTTCGGGGGCGGCGGTCAGGCCGCCGGCGTGTCTTCTGGGTGCCCGTGCGGCAGCGAGCGGTATTGAGCTCGCGCCGTCCGAGACGGACAGCCGCGCCTTCGTCGCGCTGACGACGAGTGTCTACCGAACGCTCGATGGAGAACCGCGTCTGGCCCCGCACCAGCTGACCAGTATCACTCCTGATCGCGGCACTGGTCAGCCCGCCTTCGATGCGAGCGGTCGCGAACAGCCGCCCCGACACCCAGAGACCCGGCCAGGGCTACGAATCTGGCGGGTTGCGACTGGCCGCGGCACTAGGTCAATCGGTCCCCGTGCCGTTCGGCCAGGACGAGTGCGACGTCGTCGGCGAGACGGTGGCCGACGTGGGCCGTGAGGGCCGAGATCATCCGGTCCAAGGCTTCGTCCAGCGACCCTTGGGCCAGCGACCCCGCATGCGCGGTGATCTCGAAGAAGCGCCCAGCCTGGTCTCGGCTCTCCGTTGTTCCGTCGGTGTACAGCAACAGGCGAGAACCCACGCCCCACGTCGTGCGGGTGATGGTGGGTTCTGGATGCATCCCGAGCGGGGGCACTGACTCACCCGTGTCCAACAGTCGTCCCGGGGTCACTGCCGTGGGGTCGATGAGCAGGGGCGGTAGATGAGCGACGTTCACCACCTGGAGAAGCCCGTCAGTGCCGAACTGGACCAGGACGGCCGTGACGAAATCCTCCACGTCCGCCACACCGGACACCACCACGTCCAGCTCCCTCGCCACACCAGCGAGGTCAGCGATGGTCTCCGCCGAAACGCGGAAGGAACTCAGTACCGTGGCCGCCAGCTGCACGGCATCCAGGCCTTTCCCCTTGACGTCGCCGACGATGACGCGGGTCCCGAACGGGGTGGAGGACACCTCGTACAAGTCTCCGCCGATGCGCGCCTCCTCGGCCGCCGAGACGTACCGGGCGGCGAACGACACGTCAGCCACAGCCGACGGGAGGTCGCGGAGGATCGCGTGCTGTGCCGTCTCCGCGATGAGCGTCATCTGAGCGAGTCGATGCTCACGGCGCTCCCTCGCGGCAGCGATGAGCAGAGCGGTGGCCGACAGCACCACCGCAACCAGCAGCCGCAGGAACCACTCCATGCTGTCGACGTTGTGGTTCCAGAGGAAGGACAAGGCCGCGGCGCCAACCACAGCGGCCACCGTGATCCAGACCTTGCGCATCACCAGGAAGCCACCGGCGAGCACCGCCACGAGCCCGTACGCTCCCGACAGTGCCACGTCCTGCACCGACCAGTCGACCCCGATCAGCACCAGCAGCACACCCCAGCACGACAACCACAGCGCCGTTTCTCGGTCGCCGTCGCGGTCCATAGGTCTGGCCTCTCGCACTCTTCGACGCCGGCCGCCAACGCCGTCGGCGAGGTCGGATGGCTACACGGTAGCGGGGTGCCCGAGTGGCCCGTCCGACCTGACCTCCGAGCGCTCGGCTATGCCATCTGCGCCATCTCCACGTCCGCGGTCTACGCCGCGACTGCCGAACCCACCCGGGGGTGCGTCGTCCGGCGAGGAGACGAACCATCACGGTGCGTCGTGGAGCCCCTGGGGCGAGAGACACCGGACGTCCTCATGCGCTGGCGCTTCATCCGAGGACAGGAGATCACAACGTGTCCCGACGCGTGCTCGTGGTCGACGACGAGCCGGAGATCCGCGCGGTGCTGCGCACCATCCGGCGGACGTCCGACGTCTACGTCGTGCTCCCCAGGGAAGTCGTGGCCCGGGTGGGAACGGTGCTGCGCCGGTCGTCATCTCGCGGGACGCCACCCCGGACGACGACCACGTGCTGCGGTTCGAGCGGCTGAGCGTCGACGACCGTCGACGTGAGCTAGTCGTCGACGGTACCGAGGTGCGCCATCAGCGCCGAACCACAACCGTCCGACATTCGGCACGACCGACGGCAGTTGCGGACGCAAGCATTCGGCGCGGGGCCAGGCAGCGGACCTGACAGACTCGAGTGGTGGATGAGGAGTTCACGGTCGAGGGACACCGCTTCCGCGTCACCCGTGTCCCTGGGGCCTTAGATGTCACCCTGATGACGGGACCGAGCGTCGGGCTGGGCATCACCATGGGTGGCGCGCATGCGCATCCCGCGCGGATCCTCGATGCCTGTCAGTGCTCCCTCATGGCGTTGGATCAGTCCACTGGGCGTGTGGACGACCAATAGAACCATCCGGGCGCAGGTCCGAGCGGCTCTACAGGAACCACTTCATCGCGGGAGATGAGGACGGATCAGCGGTATTTCTCGATGACCTCGGGGTTCTCCTCGGACCAGCCGTGGTCAGCGATCAATGACCAGCAGTCCGGGCGGGAGCCGTCGACATCGGTGATGCCATACGCGTCCGCGAGCTGCCTGGCGGTGACCACCTGCCCGGCGAACCGCCGGCGGTCCTCGTCCGCGGCCAGCGCGCTCACCCCACGGGCCACGTAGGTCGGAGACTCGGAGATGCCGAAACCGGGCTCCTTGCTGCAGAACTCACGCCAGTTGTCCTCGGTGATGCCGAAGCCCTCCAGCATGCGCTCGGAGCGCATCCAGCCAGGCGTCACACCGAGCGCTGCGACAGGAGTGTCGCTCAGGTCCCGGGCGAAGTTGCGCACGAGCCGGTCCACTCCGGCCTTGACGAAGTCGTAGTAGAACCCCACGCCGGGGCGGTCCCCGGAGTTCGCCTCACTCGTCCCGTCAGTCATCTCCACCAGCAGCCCACCACCGGCCTGCAGCATCAGGGGTAAGGCCAGGGACGCGGTGATGATGTGCGTCTCGATCCCCATCCGCACCATCCGCAGCCCACCCTCGAGGTCGTGCTCCCAAAGCGGTGTCTGCCACTGGGCGTAACGGTCGCCGCCGAAGATGTCGTTCACCAGCACGTCGAGCCGGCCGCGCTCGGAACGGATCCGGTCGACGAGCCCACGCACCGCCTCGACATCCAGGTGGTCCACGCGAAGCGCACACCCCCGCCCTCCGGCGCTCTCCATCAGGTCGCCGGTCTCCTCGACCGTTTCCGGGCGGTCCATGTCCGACGGCCCCGACACTCGGCTAGACCGTCCCGTGGCATAGACGAACGCCCCGGCACGCGCGAGCTCCACCGCCACCGCACGCCCCGCCCCACGGGTCGCGCCCGCCACCACGGCCACCCGCCCCGACAGATCAGCCCCCACGACAGTCCCCTTTCCCTCCGCGCACAGAGCGTGCCAGCACTTGGCTGGCCCCGCCAGCGGAAACAGGCCACCGCAACGGCCCCCGATCAGCGCACTCCGCGGCAAATGAGCGCGAGAAGGACTTCGTGATATCATCGGATATCTAGGAGGTGCGCCATGCCCGACGTCCTGATCCGCAACTTCCCCGCCGAAGACCTCAACCTGCTCGATGAGCAGGCCGCCCGCCTGGGCATCTCGCGCACCGAGTACCTGCGCCGGCACCTTCACCGTGAGGCCCGCCGCACAGCTGGTTCGGTCACCGCCGGTGACCTTCGTGCAGTGGCAGAGCTCCTGCCCGACCTCGGCGACGACACGATCATGTCCGACGCCTGGTCATGAGCACGTCCTGGCTGATCGACAAGTCCGCCCTCGTTCGGCTCGGTTCGAGCCCCGACGCTGACCAGTGGGCCAACCGGATCGAGCGCGGACTCGTCGCCATCAGCACCGTCACCCTGCTCGAGGCCGGCTTCTCCGCCCGATCAGCAGTCGAGCTGTCCCAAGCCATGCAGTCACCGCCCTTGGCCGCGATGCCCGTGGAGTACCTCACCCCCGCTACCGAGGACCGAGCGGTCGAGGTGCAACGCCTGCTGGCAGAACGCGGCCAGCATCGCGCGCCGTCCATCCCCGACCTGCTGATCGCCGCCGCAGCCGAACTGAACCAGCGCACCGTCCTGCACCTGGACAAGGACTTCGACCTCATCTCCGGCCTCACCACGCAGCCCGTCGAACGCCTCCGCATCGACTAGCACCAGTTCCCAGGGCCCGGACGCGGCAGAAGAGGACTTCTGAGAGGAATCGCTTTCGGATGGGGTACGAGGTTGTCTAGTCCCGCCGTACTCTCGGTGTACGGCGTTCTGCGCGCCTTGGCCCAGGAGGTTGCGATGGCTGCTCCATCACCAGCTGGTCCACCTCGACTCGGCATGATGTGCCCACTTGAGCTTGACGAGCACCCCACGCATCACATGCGCGATTACTTGCTCACCCTGGGCGCGATGGTGCTCTTCTGCGCGATCGCTTTGTTCCTCAGCCGCTAGTCCATCCGGCCTCGCCCATCGCAGAGGGAGCGCGCCAACCCCGGCGAATCGCGGCATGGGCGGATACGTGACGAGCCGTCTGGACCACTACGGGTTGGGGCAGCCAGTGGCCAACTGACTCCGTTGATCGTGCAGCGCCTTTTGGGTGGTCCGGGGGGATACTTGGCTCAGTGGTCGCGCCCGCCTCCATCGTGAGGATCGAGGACCCGATGTCGCACCCCCGTGAGAACGAGCATGCGGGCGTCACGACCACGTCCATGCCGGACGCCTACGACGTGGTGGCGCTGGCTGACGCGATGCGGCTGCTGTCGGATCGGATGGCTGACCACGTGGAGCGGCCGTTGGAGCACCTGGTGGCCGTCGCCGTGGAGACTGTCAGTGGGGCCCGGTGGGCCAGCGTCACCATGCTGCGCGGTGGCCACTTCACCACCGCGGCCTCGACCAGCGACCAGGCGGTCCGCGCCGACCTGCTCCAGTACGAGCTGGGGTCGGGCCCGTGCGTGGACGCGGTGCGTCAGGACTCGGCCTACGTCACCGGTGACGTCAGCTCCGAACCACGGTGGTGCTGCTGGGGTCCACGAGCCAGCGCCGAGCTGGGCGTGAACAGCGTGCTCTCCCAACGGCTGCACCTGCACGAGGAGACCGGGATTCTGGCCGGGTTGAACATCTACTCCAACGCCAAGGACGCCTTCGACCGCTCCGCCATCGGCGTCGCACTGGTCTTGGCAACCCACGGTGCGGTGGTGCTGTCTGAGCGGCATGCGAGCAACCGTGCCAAGAACCTGATGAAGGCCCTGGAAACCAACCGGGAGATCGGGGTTGCCATGGGCATCTTGATGCAGCAGCACCGGTTCAGCCGCCAGGAGGCGTTCCACGTGCTCCAGGTGGCCAGCCAGAACTCCAACCGCAAGCTGGCCGACATCGCGGTCGAGGTCGCGGACACCGGGACGCTGTCAATCATGAGGCTCGAGGGTTAGCTGCACCTGCCAGGAATCAGCCCACTGGCCCGCGGGTAGTGGGTCTTTAGTCGGCAGGATTCAAGCCGTGTGTTCCGCCGGTCAGGTGCCTTCGTGGGGCCCGCCTTGATCACTCGGGCACCCGGGGCATCGCCTTCTGGGCCAGCCAACACGGGGCCAAAGCGTGCGGGCCAACACCGGATCGCCGCCCCAGCCCACCGGCCTGGTCCGCTGGCGCCCAAGCGCCTCAGCGCCCGCATCCGCGAAGAGCGCGCGCTCACCGGTGTCGTCGTGCACCAACGTGATGGACTCAACTCGGACTGGTGACGGTGGTCGAAGGCATTCGCCTCATTCGCCAAGGTGAGTCGGCCGTTGAGGCGGGCGCAACAGTGGTTGGTGGGCTTCTCTTGTTCTTCGTAGGTCTCTTGGCTGCCGGCATCCTGCGCACGCCTCGGTCGTGGCGTCAGTGACTTTGGCTCCACTGCCATCTTGTGCATAGGTAAATGCCTCAACGCTGGGCTGAGCAGCCGGGGTGGCTGCCCCAGTCCGCTGTGTCCAACTCGGCCAGCCTTCCCCGGGTCCCTTCCACGCTAGAACTCGGTGCCACCACATCATGAGAAGTGGATGCGACACTCGGCGACATGACGGTGCTCTTCCGCGAGATTCGTAACGGTGACGCGACCGCTGTGGCCGCGCGGCTGGATGCGAACCCGGCACTGGTCGACGCAATCGCGAAGGCACCACCGGCCAAGGACGACGGACAGTCCACGTTGCAGGTGGCGATCAAGGCGGGCCGGTTTGAGGTGGCTCACGTGCTTCTCGACAGGGGTGCGGACGTGGACTTCATCGACCAGTCGCCGCGCAACGCGTGGAACGCCCCGGTGCTGCACGACGCGATCCGGGCCGCCGTATTCAGCAGTCGGTACGGCGTCAACAGGGCGCTGCCCGGGGAGCCCGCACGGGTAGAGATCGTGAATACCGGCGAGCAGTTCGACGAAGCCTTCGGCGTGCTGGAGCGCGTGCTCGCCCTCGTGGCCGACCCGTCGGCTACCGACTCCTACGGCAATCCAGCCTTGATGAGGGCCATCCTGGACAGCCGTCAGGTCCTTCACGATCTGGCGCTGCCTGACCGCGACGCCGACCTGAGGCGCGTGTTCGCTCTGCTTCTGGCTGCTGGCGCCGACCCCGAGTGGATAGATTCGCGCCGCGGCCTTCGGTTAGCAGACCTCTTCGCCGACGAAGCGGTCAGTGAGTTCCTACCCGCCTAAATCGGGAAGGAGGTGCCGGGTCCGTTCTCACCCACTGCGGCCATTTGGGATGGGTCTTGCAGGTGCTCCGATCCGGCGTTACGGCAGCAGGCCCAGGTACTGGTTGCGCGCCGGCATGGCGTGGATGACCAGTTCGTCGCCGCTGTCGAGGATCAAGACGACGGTCTCCAGCAGGAGGGCTCGGGTGTCGAAGCCCAGGCGCAGCTCTCGTTGGCTCTGGCCGTCCTCTCCTAGCGGCTCGATCCACACCGCCCACTCGGCGGCTTGGATCGCGTCCTCGGCGGAGATGCCGTGTTTGAGTGCGCTCGGGTGGACCTTCACGCAGCGAAGTGGGCCAGCGCGGCGCGGATGGCTTCGGACCTGCTCATGTCCTTCTGCGCTGCGACGGCGTCGAGGGCATCGAGTTCTTCAGCGGTGAGGCGGACCGCCACGACCTGCATCGGCTGAGCCCCACGACCGGGGCGTCCACGGCCTCGACGTTTGAGCTCTTCGACGTCGTAGCCCTGTTCGGCTTCGTCGGCCCATGTCTGGATCTGCTCGTCACCCACCACCCGTAAATCGTATAACGAAAACCGGGTGTATGACCAGACACCCTAGTGCGCCCGCCGCGGTGCAGCGACACGGCGGCGCGGGCAGCACAGTCAGGATCGGGGACAGCCACCCAGCATCAGGACTCACGTTCCGGAGGCCATGTAGGCGGCCAGGATGTAGCTGGGGTGGCGGTCCAGGTTCTTGCGGGCCCGGTCGTAGCGCATGGTGGTTCTACGCGACGATGCAGATCACCCGGACGTTGTTGACGCCGCCGAGCCGCGCGTCAAGGGGGGCATCTTGTCGGCACTGCGCCTGTCCGCCATTCATGTGGGGGCTCGTGCCGGTCACCTGATACCGGCCAGGCGGCACCTTCACCTGGAAATGCCCAGAACTGCCCACCGTGACGCGAAGCGTCGTGTCCGATGACTCAAACACCACCGTGCCGCTCAGGGGGACATCCGTGCCTGGGGCCGGCCCACCAGACCGCAGAAAATCGCCGGACACCTCGACCGTCTGAGCGTCGTTGCCGGTTGCCGGATGAGTCGCACGCGACCGGGCGTCGCTACTGGCACCCGACGTGCAGCCTGTCAGGGATAGCACAACCACGGCCGACACGATCAGCGCCCTCACACTCATGAGAGAGGGTATCGGCCTTTGCCGTTCCCTCGCGTGGTCACCAAGAGCCGCTGGAACGTGAGGCCCGCCCGTCGTCATACAAACAAAGTGACCTCGCGGTCGACATGCGCGCTCCGCACGAACATGAGCACTCAGCGAGCCCCTCCTGTGACCGTCTAACGCACCAACCCGACGAGGAGAACGCACTACTTTGCCGCCCGTCGTGTGATGCCTTGATCGTCACGGGTGCTGGGCGGACGCTGCGTAATGACTACTTCACAGATGTGGTTCCTGTCGTGTTGCCTCCGGTCTCGGACCGTCTTCGTCACGCCGTCGCCGCCTACCTGGCCCGGTTCAGGGGGCAGTCGCGGGTGCACACCGAGTCCGACCTGCGTGCGGCCCCATGTCGAGCTGTACGTGCGGTGGATGCAGGAAGTGCGCCGGTACAAGCCGTCCACGATCAGCCGCCGGGTCGCGGTCCTGGCCGGGTTCTACCGCACCTGCGTGAGCGACGAGGTGCTGGCGCACTCCCCCGGCGGAGTACGTGCGCCGGCCCAACGTGCTGCCTGAGTCACCCACCATGGGCCTACCCACCTGCAGTTCGAGGCCATGCTCGCCACCGCCCGCACCTCGCCGAACCTCAACGACTTCGCGCTGGTGGCGATGCTGGGCCTGCTCGGGCTGCGGATCTTCGACGCGTGCGGCGCGAACATCGAAGACCTCGGCGAGGAGCACGGCCACCGGGTGCTCAAGGTCCGCGACAAGGGCGGCAAGGTCGTGCTGACCCCGCTGGCCGCCGGCTCGTCATCGAGGCGGGGGCGCGGGCGCGGATGACGCGAGACCTCGCGGACTCGCTGGTGGGCGACCTGCTCGACGACTCCGAGAACGCCTCAGCGCCGCCACCGCGGGCGGCCTCACGGCGCCCGCCCTCAGCTCTGCGGAGATGCGGGTCGTGCTCTTCCTGCCGAGCCACCTGCAGCTCGGGTACGTTGCCGACCAGCTGTTCGTGTCCCGGAACACGGTGAAGACCCACATCACGGCGATCTACCGCGAGCTCGGGGTCACCTCGCGTGGCCAGGCGGTGGCCAAGGCCCAGGAGCTCGGCCCGCTCGAGCCGTTGCGCACGAGTGCCTGACCCGCGTCGCACCGCTCAGTCGGTGGCCGCGAGCTGTCGGGTGCGGCGCAGCGCCAGCTCGGCCAGGGCGGCCGCGATGTCGGGCACGACCGCGTCGTCGAAGGCGGCCCGCGGCGAGTGGTTGTCCTCGGCGTCGTGGTGGTCGGCGTGGGCGCAGGCCGACACGTTGAGGTAGGCGCCGGGCACCCGCTCGAGCACGAAGGACATGTCCTCGGACCCGGCCTCGGGGTCGGCCATGTCGGCCCAACGGCCGGCCCCGAACAGGTCGACCACCACCCCCCGCGCGAAGGCGTGCTCGTCGGCGTCGTTCACGGTGACCGGGTAGCCGTTGCCGATCTCCACCGTGGCGGTGAGCCCGTGCGCCGACGCCACACCCTCGGCCACCCGGGTGACCACCTCGTGCGCCTTGGCGCGGTGCTCGGGCGAGAAGGTGCGCAGCGACGCCTCGATGACGGCGTCGTCGGGGATGACGTTGTTGACCGTGCCGGAGGCGATCCGGCCTACGGTAAGCACCACCGGGTCCCAGATGCTGAACTGCCGGGTGACCGCGGTCTGGAACGCGAGCACGATCTCGCACGCCACCGGCACCGGGTCGCGGGTGCGGTCGGGGGCCGACCCGTGGCCACCGAGCCCGTGCACCGTGACGAGCACCTCGTCGGCGGCCGCCATCAGCGTGCCCGGTCGCCCGAACCAGGTGCCGAACGGGTGGTCGGCGGAGTAGACGTGCACGGCGTACGCGGCGTCGACCCGACGCCCGGCTGCCTCGAGCAGCCCCTCGCGGATCATCGGCTCGGCGCCGCCCGGCCCCTCCTCCGCGGGCTGGAACATCAGCACCACGTCGCCGACCAGCGAGTCGCGAAGCTCGTGCAGGATGCGCGCCGCCCCCACCAGCGCCGCCACGTGCAGGTCGTGCCCGCACGCGTGCATCAGCCCCGGACGCTGCGACAGGTAGTCGACGTCGACCTGCTCGGTGACCGGCAGCGCGTCCATGTCGCCGCGCAGCAGCACCACCGGCCGCTCCCCCGACACCGGCGCCCGGCCGCGCAGCACCGCCACCACCGAGCTGAGCGACGTGCCGAGGGTCACCTCGAGGTCGAGGCCGGCGAGCGCCTCGAGCACCACCGCCTGGGTGTCCGGCAGGTGCAGCCCCAGCTCGGGGATGCCGTGCAGCCGGCGGCGCAGGCCGACCAGCTCGGGGCCGATCCGGCGCGACAGGGCCAGGGCCTCAGGTGCGTCGGGCGCCCGGCTAGCCACCCGGCATCCCCACGAACTGGGCGCGGCGCAGGCGCAGCGCCTCGAGCAGCTCGCGCTCCTGCGCGAGCGCGTGCTGGTCGGCGGCCGAGTGGTACATCCGCCGCCGCAGCAGCGCCAGCTCGCTGGCGGTGTCCTGGAAGGAGCGCATCGCGGCGAGCCCGGCACGGCCGGTGTTGGCCCGCGCCCAGGCCCGGGCCTCGCGCCGCTGCGGCATCGACGAGAGCATCGCCACCTCGGCGGCCGAGAGCCACCCGGCATCGGCGTAGGGGCGCAGGAACTGCCCGATGAGGCGGCCCTCGCGCCGGCGGGTCCACACCACGAAGCCGAGGAAGGCCAGGAAGATCGGCACCTCGACGAGCAGGTAGACCACGACCATGCCGCGCCCGCCCGAGACCGCCGCGAGGTTCCACAGCGCGTGGCTGAGCACCGCGAGGAGGTAGCCCAGCAGCGGCCCGAGGATGCGCGGGAGCCAGGTGCGGCTGGTGGCCGCCACCCCGACCCCCACCCCGAAGAGCACCGTGAACATCGGGTGCGCGAAGGGCGACATCAGGCAGCGCGCCACGAAGGTGCCGGTCAGCGCCTCACCACCGCCGTCGGCGTAGGCCTGGGCCAGGTAGTTGATGTTCTCGGTGAAGGCGAAGCCCGCCGCGCAGATGCCGGCGTAGACCATGCCGTCGGTGACGCCGTCGAACTCGTGCCGCAGCACCCACCACACGATGAGCACGAGGGCGCCCTTGGCGGCCTCCTCGACGAACGGGGCGACCAGCACGGCCGTCGTCTGCAGGGCACCCTGCCGGTCGGCGGACGCCTCGAGCACGGCGATGGCGCCGGTGTTGAATACCGCCGCGACGACCGCCGCCACCAGGGCCCCCCACAGGAACGCCAGGACCAGGTAGCGGGTGGGCTCGGACTCGAAGCGGTCGAGCCACAAGAAGGTGGGGATGACGATGCCGAGCGGCACCAGCGCCACGGCCAGCGCGAGCACCGCGGTCTGCACGCCGAACGCCGCCCCGAGGTAGGAGGACACGACCAGCGCCGACAGGAGGAACCCGACCGCGGCGACCCCGGTGAGCAGCCACCCCCGCAGGGCCGGCCGGGTCGTGGGGTCGCGGCGGGTGGCCAGGGCCGGCGGCCGCTGCGCGAGGTCCCCACTCATGGCACGCGACCCTAGTGCAGCGCACCGTCCGGCAACGGCTCGCCGTCCACCGCGCCCTAGCATGGCCACCATGACCACCCCGGCGACCGACCGCGCGCACACCGACCGCATCGTCTGGATCGACTGCGAGATGACCGGGCTGTCCCTCGAGCACGACGCGCTCGTCGAGGTGGCGGCCCTGGTCACCGACTACGACCTCACCGTGCTCGGCACCGGGGTCGACGTCGTCATCCGCCCGCCGGATGCCGCGCTCGCCCAGATGGGCGACTTCGTGCGCGAGATGCACACCGGCTCCGGGTTGCTCGACCAGCTCGCCGAGGGCACCACCCTCGAGGCGGCCCAGACGATGGTGCTCGACTACGTCAAGCAGTGGGTGCCCGAGCCTCGCAAGGCCCCCCTCGGCGGAAACACCGTCGCCACCGACCGGGCCTTCCTCGCCCGCGACATGGCCGAGCTCGAGGCCCACCTGCACTACCGGATCATCGACGTGTCCTCCATCAAGGAGCTCTCCCGCCGGTGGTACCCCCGCGCCTACTTCGCCGCCCCCACCAAGAGCGGCGGGCACCGCGCGCTCGCCGACATCCGCGAGTCGATCGCCGAGCTGCGCTACTACCGCGAGGCCGTGTTCGTGCCGCCTCCTGGGCCGTCGACCGAGCAGGCCCGCGCCATCGCCGCGCGCCACGTCGTCGACCACTCCTCCCCGGGGGTGGTCAGGAGCACCCCCGAGTAACCGGTACGATGGTTCGCGCTACGGGCGCACCGACATCCTCGGATGCCGGGCGCCCGTCGTGGTGGGTGTAGCTCAGCTGGTAGAGCACCTGGTTGTGGTCCAGGTGGCCGCGGGTTCAAGTCCCGTCACTCACCCCAAAGCCCCCGTCCACAGGGGGGCCCAGTGGTCCGGCGCCCCTCTCGGAGGGCGCCGGGCCACTGCCGTTCCACACGGCATCCCTGAGCAGGTCTGGCTGTGCAACGCCGTCAGCGCCGCCAAGGCCGCCTCGCAGTGGACCGTGGTCGGCATGCACGAGCCGTGTCTCTCACTGGGCGTGCGCGGGTGCGCGGCGCCGGCACCGTGTTCGCCGTCGTCGGCAACGGCCGCTACGCCTCGCGGACCGTCAGCCCGAAGACCGCCCTGGACGCCCGCTCCGGGACCAACACCCCCGGCGGGACCACCTTCGGGTCCGCCAGGGCCGGTCGGTTACCCGTCCGGCCCGGCATTTGCGATCATGGTGCGCATGCTCTCACGCCGCATCGCGACAGTCGTCACCCTCGTCATCGTCGCTGCCTTCGTGGTGGTGTCGGTCGCGCCCGCGTTCGCGGCGGCGCCGGCGCTGCTCCCGCTGCACGCCGAGCTGGTCGGGACCACGCCGAAGGACGGCAGCACGGTCGAGACCGCCCGGGTCGTCACCCTGACCTTCAGCGAGGCCGTCAACCCCGACTTCGTCACCGTCGAGGTGGCCGGCCCGTCGGGCGCCGAGACCGACGGCGACGCGACGACCAAGGGTGTCACCGTCACCCAGCCGCTGACCGGCGACCTGGCGGCCGGCCAGCACGTCGTGACCTACCGCGTGGTCAGCACCGACGGGCACCCGGTCTCCGGCACGGTGACGTTCACGACCACGGCCGCACCGGCATCCGCGTCACCGTCGCCCAGCTCCTCCGCGGCCACGCCTACCCCCCAGCCGACCGCCTCGGTCGTGGCCTCGCCGCAGCCCAGCGTCACCGCCGCGCCCGCCGCGCAGGAGTCCGGCGGCGGCATCCCCGCCTGGCTGGTCATCGGGGGCGTCGTGATCCTGGCAGCCCTCGCCCTGGGCGCAGCCTGGCGCAGCATCGGGAGCCGGCAGGCCGACACGGAGGCGGATGCCGCGGACCGCGCCGACGACGCCGCCACCATGGGCCCCGACGGCACCGGCCGGTGACCGACCGCTGCGGCCAGACCGATTTCGCCGGGACGCCGGGCGGCTGCTAATGTCTCCGTCGCGCGCCATTAGCTCAATTGGCAGAGCAGCTGACTCTTAATCAGCGGGTTCGGGGTTCGAGTCCCTGATGGCGCACCACACGAGGCCTCCCGACATCGGGGGGCCTCGCTCGTTGCCCGTGCGGCCGGCTCTACGCCGGCTTCACCGCCGCGCGGTGGCGCGTCGAGCACCACCCCCGGCGGCGACGACCTCGGCGTCGGCCCGCGCTCGGCCCACGGGAAGGAGCGCGAGCCCGGCTGCCGGCCGGCTTCATTGCGGGAGTGGATGCGGCGGGCCCACAGGTGCCCTATGGGCCGTCAGGAGCTGCGCAGGCGCCGGTAGACGAGCCAGCCGCCGACCACGGCGACCACCGCGACGACCGCGGCGATCCGCTCGACCCGCAGGTCGCCCTCGGGGGTGGTCGCAACGTCGGCGAAGCGCGCCTTGGCGGCCTCGGTCTGCCGGGTGATGATCGTCTTCGGCTGGATCCGGTAGGTCAGCTCGTCGATCGTCTGGGCCAGTCGCTCGCGCCGGGCCGTGATCTCGGCCTCGAGCGCGGGGATCGAGACGGGTGCCGGGACGGCGGCGACGGCCGCGCCGTCGTCGGCTGCTGTGGCTGCGGCGCCGTCGGCTGCGGCGGCGGGTTGGGTGGTGCTCATGGGGTCCTCACTCGAGTCCGAGGTCGCGGCGGAGCTTGGCCACGTGGCCGGTGGCCTTGACGTTGTAGAAGGCGTGCGAGACCTGGCCGGCCTCGTCGACGACGACGGTGCTGCGGATGACGCCTTGCACGGTCTTGCCGTACATCTTCTTCTCCCCGAAGGCGCCGTACGCGTTCATCACCGCGCGGTCGGCATCGGACAGCAGCGTGACGGTGAGCCCCTCCTTGTCGCGGAACTTCGCGAGCTTCGCGGGGGTGTCGGGCGAGATGCCGAACACGGTGTAGCCGTCGGCCTTCAGGGACTCCAGCGAGTCGCTGAAGTCGCAGGCCTGCGTCGTGCACCCCGGGGTCATGGCCGCCGGGTAGAAGTAGACGATCACCTTGCCGCCGCGCAGGTCGCCGAGCGTCACCGACGAGCCGGTGTCGTCGGGCAGCGTGAAGTCGGGGGCGGTGTCGCCGGGGCTGAGCCGGTCACCCACGTGAGGCCTCCTGGGTCGTGTCGTCGATGCTGACGCACAACCTACCCCGGTGGGGCGTCGGCTATCCGGCCGACCATCCCCGCGTTGGGCGCTGGTGCGCAAGGCGGGACTCGAACCCGCACGCCCGAGGGCACCAGGACCTAAACCTGGCGCGTCTGCCAGTTCCGCCACTTGCGCGCAAAGCAAGGGTAGGCGGTGCCGGCGACCGTCAGTGCAGCAACTCGCGCAGCACGGGCTCGAGCGCGCGGAAGGCGTTGCCCCGGTGCGAGATCGCGTTCTTCTCGGCGTCGGTGTACTCGGCGAGGGTGCGGGTGTCGCCGTCGGGCACGAACACCGGGTCGTAGCCGAACCCGTTGGTGCCGCGCGGTGCCCGCACCAGCCGACCCGTGACCCGGCCCTCGACGCCCTCGACCCGGCCGTCGGGCAGGGCGACGACCGCGGCGCAGACGAAGGCCGCCGCGCGGTGCTCGTCGGGCACGTCGCCCACCTGCTCGAGCAGCAGCTCGAGGTTGGCGCGGTCGCGCTCGGCGCGCCCGGCATCCGGGCCGGCCGTGGACCCGGACCAGCGTGCCGAGAACACCCCTGGCGAGCCGCCGAGCACGCCGACCGCCAGCCCGGAGTCGTCGGCCACCGCCGGCAGGCCCGTGGCATGCGCCAGCGCGACCGCCTTGAGGCGCGCGTTGCCGAGGAAGGTCACCTCGGTCTCGGCGACGTCCGGGGCGCCCTCGACGTCGTCGGCGCCGACGACCTCCAGGCCCAGCTCGTCGACCAGCCCGGCGAGGATCTGCCGCAGCTCGTGCACCTTGTGCTCGTTGCGGGTGGCCAGCACGAGCCGGCGGGTCACGCCAGCCGCTCCCGGGCCGGTGCCTCGAGGGCCGCCTGCTGCCGGCGGGTCAGCTCGGCGCAGCCGCTGGTGGCAAGGTCGAGCAGGTCGCCCAGCACGGCGCGGTCGAACGCGGCGCCGGCGCCCTCGGCCGTGCCCTGCACCTCGACGAACCGGCCGTCGCCGGTCATCACGACGTTCATGTCGGTCTGCGCCGTGGAGTCCTCGGGGTAGTCGAGGTCGAGCACGGGGCGGCCGTCGACCAGTCCGACGCTCACCGCGGCGATGGACCCGGTCAGCGGCTGCGCGCCGGCGGTCACGATGCCCTTGGCGCGGGCGTCGGCCACGGCATCCGACAGGGCCACCCAGGCACCGGTGATGGCCGCGGTGCGGGTGCCGCCGTCGGCCTGCAGCACGTCGCAGTCGAGCACGATGGTGTTCTCGCCCAGGGCTGAGGTGTCGATGACGGCCCGCAGGCTGCGGCCGACGAGTCGGCTGATCTCGTGGGTGCGGCCGCCGACCTTGCCGCGGCGCGACTCCCGGTCGCTGCGGGTGTTGGTGGCGCGCGGCAGCATCTCGTACTCCGCGGTGACCCACCCCGACCCGCGGCCCTTGAGCCACCGAGGCACGCCGGCGGTGAAGGAGGCGGCGCACAGCACCCGGGTGCGGCCGAACTCGACGAGGACGCTGCCCTCGGCGTGGTCGAGCCAGTTGCGGGTGATGCGCACCTCGCGCAGCTCGTCGGGGGCGCGGCCGTCGTGGCGGGGAGTGGGTTCAGGCATGCCGGCAAGGCTAGCCGGGCGCGGACCCGGCCGCGGACGCCGTCGCCGGCTCAGAGGTCGTAGACCGCGCCGGACCGGGCGAGCTCGACGTCTCCGGGCCATACGGCGGCCGCCTGAGCCCGGCAGACCTCGGGGTCGTTCCAGGCCGGGATGTGGGTGAGCACCAGGCGCCCCACTCCCCCGGCGCGCACCGCCGCCGCCGCCGCCCGCGAGCCCGACAGGTGGATGCCGGCCACGACGTCGCGCCCGTCGACGAACGCCGAGTCGGTGAGCGCGAGGTCGGCACCGTGCAGCAGCGGGGTGAGGTTGTCGCAGGCGTCGGTGTCACCGGTGAAGGCCAGCACCGCACCGTCGGCCTCGACCCGGTAGCCGTAGGCCTCGACCGGGTGGTTGACGGCGTACGGGGTGACGGTGAACGGGCCCACCGTGAACGGGACGGCATCGGCGACGACGGCGAAGTCGAAGTGGGCGTCCATGGCCCCCGGCTCCACGCCGTGGTACATCATCGCGACGCGCTGCGCCGTGCTGCTGGGGCCGTGCACCGGGAGCCGGCCTGGCACCGGGCCGGCTGGCCGGTAGCGCCGGGTGACGTAGAGGCCGCACAGGTCGACGGAGTGGTCGGGGTGCAGGTGGCTGAGCACGACGGCGTCGAGGTCGTCGGGAGCGAGGTGGCGCTGCAGCGCCCCGAGCGCGCCGCTGCCGAGGTCGAGCAGGAGGTTCCAGGTGCGCCCGCCGGCCGCGTGCTGCACCAGGTAGGAGGACGCAGGGGATTCCGGGCCGGCGAACGACCCGGAGCAGCCGACGACCGTGACCCTCACGCCCGGCCCGCCGTCAGCACGTGCGGCGGCGCGGTGAACACCGGCCCGAGCCGCGAGCCCACGCCGAGGAAGCGGCTGGCGAGCCGGCGGAACTCCTCGGGGTCGCCGGTGGTGGTGAAGCCGTGGTCGGGCGGCGGCAGGTCGTCGGGGCGCAGCAGGTCGGCGTCGGCCAGCACGCGGTAGACGTCCTTGGCGGTCTCCTCTGCGGAGGACACCAGGGTGACGCCGTCACCCATGACGTAGGAGATGACGGCGGTGAGCAGCGGGTAGTGGGTGCAGCCGAGCACCAGGGTGTCGACCCCGCGCTCGCGCAGCGGGTCGAGGTATTCGTGGGCGACCCCGACCAGCTCGGGCCCACCGGTGACGCCGCGCTCGACGAACTCGACGAAGCGCGGGCAGGGGGTGCTGACGACGTCGAGGTGCGGTGCGGCGGCGAAGGCGTCGAGGTAGGCCCCCGACTGGTGGGTGCCGACCGTCGAGATGACGCCGACCCGGCCGTTGCGGGTGGCGGCCGCGGCCCGGCGCACCGCCGGCCGGATGACCTCGACCACGGGCACGTCGTAGCGCTCGCGCGCGTCGTGCAGCACCGCGGCGGATGCCGTGTTGCAGGCGATGACGAGGATCTTCACCCCGTGGTCGACCAGCCGGTCGAGGCACTCGAGCGCCAGCTCGCGGGTCTGCGCGATGGGCCGCGGGCCGTACGGGGCGCGTGCAGTGTCGCCGAAGTACGCCACCGACTCGTGCGGAAGCTGGTCGAGGATCGCCCGCATGACGGTGAGCCCGCCGTAGCCGGAGTCGAAGACCCCGATGGGTGAGTCCGTCATGCGCACAGCCTAGGTGCGCGATCCGACCTCGCTTCCCCGTTGGGGCGCAGCGCACTGTGGCGCTCGTGACAGACTGACCGCCACATGGATCAGGTGGTCGCGGGAGTTACTGCAGCGCTCCGGAAGCTCCGTGGTGCGCGACACCGCGCTGCCCATCCCCGCCGCGGGCTGCGGCCGTGACAGTCCTGCTCACCGGGGGGGCCGGGTTCATCGGCCAGCACCTGGCGCGCCACCTCGCGGCGGTGCGCTACGAGGTGGCGGCCGTCGACCTGCTGAACCGCCAGGTGCACGACGACCCCGATGCCGCCCGCGAGGCCTTCCCCGGCCACGTGGTCGTCGGTGATGTCGCCGACCGGCTGGTGTGGACCACGGCCGCGGCGCACGTGCGCCGCGTCGAGGCGCTCGTGCACCTGGCCGCCGAGACCGGTGCCGGGCGGTCGATGTACGAGGTCGACCGATACCACCGGGTCAACGTCGAGGGCACCCGCCGGGCCGCGGAGTTCGCCGTCGGTCACGGCATCCCCCTGGTCGTGATCAGCGCGCGGGCCGTCTACGGCGAGGGGCGCCACGAGTGCCCCGACCACCGGCCCACCTTCGGTCGTCCATGCTGCGCGGCCGCCACGCCCGCGCCGTCGCGCGAGGACGACCCGCACCACCCGGTGTCGGTCTACGGCGAGACCAAGTCGCTCGGGGAGTCGGTCGCCACCGCCGTCTGCGCCGACCGCGTCCCCCTGACGATCGTGCGCCCGCAGAACGTGATCGGCCCCGGCCAGGCGCTGCACAACCCCTACACCGGCGTGCTCGCCGCCTTCCTCGCAATGCTGCGCGAGGGGCGGCCGCTGACGGTCTACGGCCGCGGCCACCAGACCCGCGACTTCGTGCACGTCGACGACCTCGCCGCCCTGCTCACCCACCTGGTCTCGATGCCCCCCATCCCGGGCGAGCCACTCGTGCTCAACAGCGGCACCGGGGTGCGCACCTCACTGGTCGAGCTCGCCGGTCTCGCGGTCGATGCCGCGCCTGTCCCCGGTGCCGGCACCGTGCGCGTCGAAGTGCGCCGGGCCGGCGACATCGAGCACGCGTGCGCCGACCTCACCCGCCTGACGGCGATCGGCGCCCCGCGCCCGGCTCACTCGACCGCGCAGGCCGTTTACGACTTCGTTCGCTCCTCGTGGGACCGGCCGGGCAGCAAGGCCAGCGCGTGGGAGCAGGCCCTCGGTGAGCTGGGGGAGCGTGGGCTCACCTCGTGAGCGACGACCCCCGTCCGCTGGTGCCCGACCCGGCCTCCCACGGTCACCGGCACCCGGCAGGTCGGGCCCGTACCCTCGCCGAGCACACCTTCGTGCACCGCGCCCGCGACCTGGAGGCCCTGTGGACGGACTGACCCACCCCCGAGACCTGGCGGCCTGGCACCGCTGGCAGGCCAAGCAGCAGCCGTTCGGCCGACGGGCCCAGCAGATGTTCGGCGTGCTGCGCGACATCGCCCGACCCGACGGGCACGCCGGCTCCGCAGTGCTCACCCGGGGCGGCCCGGACCCGCGAGTGCTGGTCTGCCTGGAGTCCCGCTCTCCCTCCTCGGTGCGGGCCCTCCTTGACCCAGTACGCCACCTCGACCCCGGTGAGGTCGCCGTCGTGGCCCGGACCGGGGTCACCGACCTGCTCCCTCCTGGCTCGTGGACGGAGACCACCGGCTTTGCGCCGGACGTCGTCGCCAGCAACGTCGGGGGCGAGACCGTGGTGCTGTCGGCCGGCCACCACCTGCCACTCAGCCGGCTCGCGAACGAGGCCTGCGCCCCCGCGCGCTTCCTCACCGTCCAGCACGGGTTGATCACGCCGGCCGCCCCTCCGCTGGCCGCCGCGACGATCCTGCTCGCCTGGAGCGAGGCGGACGCGGCGTTCTGGCGCTGCGGGCGCGACGACGTCGGCTCGGTGGTGGTCGGCTCCCAGCTGGTCTGGGAGGCAGCCGAGCCACCGCCCGCCATCCTCGACCCGGCGGCCGCCCCGGTCTTCCTCGGCCAGCCGCCCGGCGCGGAGCTGCCCCGGCAGGTGCTGGCCCGGGCCGCTGAGGACTTCTGCCGGGCCGAGGGGGCCACCTACCGCCCGCACCCCTTCGAGCACGACCGCCGCTCGCTGGCGACGCACGCCCGCTGGGAGGCGGAGGGCATTCCCATCGACCGTTCCGGCATCCCGCTGCGCGAGCTCGGCGCCCCGGTGGTCAGCGTGTTCTCCACCGGCGTGCTCGAGGCCGCGGCCGCGGGGCTGCCGGCGTGGGTGACCCTGGCCGATCCGCCGACCTGGCTGCGCGAGTTCTGGGGGCGCTACGCCTTCGCACCCTGGGGTGGGCCCGGGACCGCCGCCCCGAAGCGGCCACAGGTCGAGCCCTCACGAGCCGTCGCGGCCGTCGTACAGGGGATGATGACCGGGTGAGGATCGTGCGGACCGCGCCATGAGCGGCTTCGTGCTGGCCGCCAACAACGGCGAGATCGGCGGCGGCGAGGTGATGCTGCTGGCGGTGGCCGAGGCGCTGCGGACCCTGGGCCACGACGTGCAGGTGGTGGCGCCGCGCGGCGGGCGCGAGGGGGTCGCCGAGGCGGCTCGGGCCGCGGGCTTCCCCGCCACTGACATGTCGTCCGGGCGCCGGCAGTACGTCTCGGAGCTGCGCGCCTGGCGCGCGACGAACGCGGCCGGCATCTTGTGGTGCAACGGGCTGGCGCCTGCCTTCGCGACCACCGGGCGCGGTGACCGGATCGTGCACCTGCACCAGGAGCCGGCGGGGGTCAACGCGATGGCGGCCCGGGTCGCCCGTCGCGGCGCGGTGGTGACGCTCGTGCCGTCGGAGTCGATGGCGGCCGCAGTGCCCGGCGCACGGGTGCTGTGGAACTGGGTCGAGCCGGTGGTGACCCGGCCCCGCCCCGCCGAGCACACCGGGCAGCGCTGGGTCGGCTACCTCGGCCGGCACTCGGTGGACAAGGGGATGGTCACCCTCGCCGCCGGGCTGGCCGAGCTCGAGCGCGCCGACCCGGGCCGCTACCGCCTGCTGCTGGCCGGCGAGGGTCGCTTCGCCCCGCCGGAGGACAGCGCCCCCATCCGCAAGGCCCTGGCGCCCGTGGACCACCTCGTCGAGCGGCCGGGCTGGATCTCGCGGGACGACTTCTTCTCGTCCATCGACGTCGCCGTCTTTCCCTCGCAGTGGGCCGAGCCGTTCGGGCTGGTGGCCGCCGAGGCGATGTCCTCGCGCACCCCGTTCGTGATCTCGGATGCCGGGGCACTGGCCGAGGTCGCCGGGCCGGAGCACCCGTGGGTCACGCCCAAAGGGGATGCCGTCGCCCTCGCGGCCGCTGTCGAGTCGGTGTTCGACGCCGGGCCGGACCGCATGGTGGAGGTGCTCGACCGCGGGTACGCCCGGTGGCTCGAGCACTTCTCGCCCGCCGCGGGCCTGGCCCGCGTGGCGGCACTCCTCGACGAGCTCGGGCTCTGAAGCCAGCATCGCCCGGGCCCTGCGTACGCGCTCATCGACGATCGCACGCCTGGGCGGCGCGCCAGCCGAAAGAGGCTCGCGCCGACAAGTCCCCTCCAGGCGCTATTGGATGCTTACCCTCGGTGAGCAACTTTGAAAGTTGCATCCTGGTGGCGAGCATCCAATAGCGTCCGGAACAGACATCCTTCGGAGGCTAGGTACCCGTCATCCGGAGGAACCGAAGTTCATGACCAGCACACCGGTGAGTACCGGGCCGGGATCCGAAACCCCTCCCACGCCTACCCGTCGAGCATGGCCGAGGCCAGCGTCTCCTGGAGCCAGGTGAGGAAGTCGTAGACCGCCAGCGCGTAACCCAGCGGGTCGTCCGGGTCGAGGTCCTGGGCCGCGGCCTCCAGCACCTCGACGTCGTCGTCGGTGCGCAGCCCCATCCGCTCGCCGAGCACGAGCCGCACGTCGGTGAGCGCGGTGAGCACCGCTCGGGCCTGGCCGGCATCCAGCCGCAGCTTGTCGTCGCTGCGCAGCAGGTCGGCGGCGGTCTGCAGCGCCGCGGCCTTGCGCTGGCGCAGCCCCGTCTCAGTCAGCCGGCGGAACTCGGCGGCCACCTCGTCGTCCTGCCGGTTGGCGGTCGGCAGCAGACGGTCCAGGGCTGGGTCGCGCCGTGCCTCGTCGGGGTCGAGGTCGGCCTGGTCCTCGGCGGCGACCGTCACCCCCATCCCCAGGCCCGCGACGATCGACGCGAAGTCATCGCCCTCGGGCGCCGGGGCCGGAGGGTCGAGCAGGTCGTGCACCTGGTCCATCAGGCCCGCGACGGTGGCCCGCTCCAGCGGGTCGAGCTGAGCCACGTAGTGGGCGCGCGCACCGTGCCCCTTGCGCCGGAAGCCGCGCGCCATCACTCGTCCTTCTGGAAGGTGGCCCACAGCCCGTAGCCGTGCAGCGCCTCGGTGTCGGCCTCCATCGCCTCGCGGGTGCCGTTCGCGACGACGGCGCGGCCCTGGGTGTGCACGTCCATCATCAGCTTCTCCGACTTCTCCCGGGAGTAGGCGAAGTGGTTCTGCAGCACCCACGTCACGTACGACATCAGGTTGACCGGGTCGTTCCAGACGATGGTGATCCACGGGGTGTCCGGGGCCACGTCACCGCCGGTGGCGGTGACCTCCTCCTGCACGGGCGCGAGCGACACGGAGCAAGGATAGGCGGGTCAGGGCACCTCGCCGACCGGGGCCGTCACTGCGGGCGGTCGCCCCCCGATCGAGCCGAGCGCTCACGGCTCAGGTACCGCACCGGGATGCCGAGCGACTGCGCGTAGGCGATCTCGCGTCGGGTCGACTCCCCCAGGTAGCCGCCCGGGTCCACGACGTACACCTCGTCGGCCATCCGGATCTTCTGGAAGTGCACGGCGCCGAGCCTCGCCTTCAGGTCCGAGGTGTCGGCGACCCAGTCACAGCCGGGCAGTTCGGGCAGGGCGAACATCCCGACGCTGATCACGACGCACCCCTGCATCGTGAGGCGCTGGTTGACCTCCGCGAACTGAGCCTGAAACCGCGTCGAGCCGCACAGGGTGACGACCTTCGCGTCACCCTGAGCCGGCTGCCGCGCCGGGGCGTCACTCACCCGCGGCTGCGGTTCCAGCTGCCGGCGTACGCGCCGTCGTCGCAGGCGCGACCGGCCTCGCCGAGCTCGAGCGGGCGGAAGGTGTCGACCATGACGGCGAGCTCGTCGAAGTAGTGCTTGCCGATCGACGCCTCCGCGGCGCCGGGCTGCGGCCCGTGGGCGTGGCCGCCCGGGTGCAGCGAGACCGAGCCCTTCCCGATGCCGCTCCCCTTGCGCGCCTCGTAGTCGCCGTCGACGTAGAACATGACCTCGTCGCTGTCGACGTTGGAGTGGTAGTAGGGCACCGGGATGGAGAGCGGGTGGTAGTCGACCTTGCGCGGCACGAAGTTGCACACCACGAAGTTCCAGCCCTCGAAGACCTGGTGGGCCGGCGGTGGCTGGTGGATGCGGCCCGTGATCGGCTCGTAGTCGGCCACGTTGAACACGTAGGGGTAGAGGCAGCCGTCCCAGCCCACGACGTCGAGCGGGTGGAAGGGCAGCACGTGCACCGTGCCGACGATGCCCCCGCTGGATGCCGGGCCGCCGCCGCGGTGCTTGATGAAGACCTCGGTCTCGTCGTCGGGCGCCTCCCCCACGTCCTCGGCGAGCAGCGGGCCCTGCGGCCCGCGCAGGTCGCGCTCGCAGTAGGGGCTGTGCTCGAGCAGCTGGCCGTACTTGCTGAGGTAGCGCTTCGGCGGCGAGATGTGGCTGCTCGCCTCGATGCAGATGGTGCGCAGCGGCTCCTTGGTCGAGCGCCTCGGCAGCCAGCGGTGGGTGGTGGCCCGCGGGATGATGACGTAGTCGCCCTCGCCTACCTCGAAGGCCCCGAAAACGGTCTCGACCCGGGCGCGGCCACGCTCGACGTAGACACACTCGTCGCCGATGCCGTTGCGGTACCACGGGCTGGGCGCGCCGGCCACGGCATACGACAGGCGCACGTCACCGTTGCCGAGCAGCAGGCGACGGCCGGTGACCACGTCGGTGTCCTTGACCGCCTTGGCCGGGAAGAGGTCGTGCGGTGTGAGGTGGCGCGGCAGCAACGGGTGGTTGGCGGTCGTGCTCAGGTCGCCGATGCTCCATTCGCGGTACTCGGCCACGGTCGAGGGGATGTTGCGGTGGTAGAGCAGGCTGGAGTCGCTGCTGAAGCCCTCCTCGCCCATGAGCTCCTCGTAGTAGAGCTCACCCACCTTGCCCCGAGGGGCCGGCCGCCGGTGCTGGGTGTGCCGCTTCGGGGGGATGCTGCCCATCGCCTGGTAGTGCGCCACTGCTGCTGTCCACCTCGTCGTGGTCGGTTCGGGGCTCCCCCCGCGTGCGTGTCCGAGCAGGGTATGCCGGGACGCGGGTCGGTGGCATCCCTGAGCCGGCGCGACGGCACAAGTGCCAGAACTGAACAGCGCCGGGCGGGTGTGACCCGACAGAGTGCCCAGTGCGCGGGTCCGCCGGCGCGCAGGTGTCACCGGGCCTCGGCACAATGGGTCGCATGGAGTGGTGGGTGGCGGCGCTGTCCTTCGTCGGGGGCCTGGCCGGTGCGGGGGCGGCCGGCTGGGTTGCCCTGCGCGGGCAGACTCAGGATGCCCGCGGCGAGTGGCGGCGGCGGCTCGACGCGGCGATCGAGCTGGTCACGGCCGACACCTCGGTCGAGCGGCAGATCGGCGACGAGCTGCTCGCCGACCTCATCGCGTCCGACCTCGGCAGCGACGAGGACCGCACCCTGGCCCGGCGGATCGCCCGCATCCGGCTCGGCGAGCAGCTGGTCGAACGCGCCAGGGGTGCGGCGGCGGTGGACCTCGCCCTGCTCCCGGGTGACAATGGTGACGACGGCGGGGAGAAGGAAGAGGAGCAGCAGTGACGGCAGCGACCCAACCCAACGGCATGATGCGGCTTCCTTCGTCCACCGTGCGCCTGGCCCGGGCCCTGGTCCGCGACGCCAAGCGCCGTGGCACCCGCGAGAACCCCCGCGTCGAGGACGTCGCCAACACCCGCCTCCCTGACGACCCCACCGGCTGACCACCTCGGGGGCCAGCCGACCGCCCACACCCAGCACCTCGGGGCGGGTGCCAGCCGGTAGCGTGCGGGCATGCCACCGGTGACGACGACGGACGATTCGGCCGCCCTCTCCGGCATCCCGCTGCTCTTCCGCGCTCTCGTCGACGACGCGGCGGTGTTCCCGCCCGGCAACGCCCCGCTGGCCGACGCCGTGAGCGGGCACGCCGTGCACCGCGATGCCTGGTACGCCGACTGCGTCGGCCCGCTGCTCGTGCCCGCGGCCTCGGTCGCCGAGCTCGTGCAGGTGCTCGACGCCGTCGACCCGGTGGATGCCGAGCACTCCCCTGCCGCTGCGGCCCCCATGGCCATCGTGCTCATCGCCCGACCCGGGGCCAACCCGGCCGCGGTACCTGCGGCCCTCGACGCGCTGGGCGCGGAGCCGCGCGTGCGGGTCGTCGGCGCCGAGCTGGCCTGGCACGAGGGCTGGCGCGACCTCGGGCTCGACGACCTCGCCCTGGCCCTCGAGGTGCCGCGCGGCGACGACTCCGCCGTGGCCGTCGCCGACGTGCACACCGCCCGCGGTGAGGGCCGCCGGGTGGTCGCCAAGTTCCGCACCGGCCCCACCCCCACCTGGCCCTGGCCCGACGAGGCCGAGCTGGCCGGCGTCATCGGGCTGTGTGCCCGGCTCGGGGTGCCGCTCAAGCTGACCGGCGGCCTGCACCACGCCGGGCGCGGCCGGTACGCCGTCGACGGCATCCCCGAGGAGAACCACGGCGTGCTCGACGTGCTGGTGGCCACCTCGGCCGCCCTCGCCGGTGCGAGCGCGCCGGAACTCGCCGCGCTGCTGGCCGTGCGTGACGCCCAGGCCCTCGCCGACCTGGTCGCGGCCTGGCCCGACGCCACCGCCGCCGCGGTCCGCGAGGCGTTCACCGCCTACGGCTGCTGCACCGTCACCGACCCGATCCGCGAGCTCGCCGACCTCGGCCTGCTCCACCGACCCTGACCCGCCGCACCGGCACCCGACCGGGGCACGACCGACCGACCGAAGGACCCGCCATGACCTGGCTCGACCTGCCCGCCGACCACCCCTACGGCATCGCCAACCTGCCCTATGGCGTCTTCTCGACCGCCGGCACCGAGCCGCGCGTCGGCGTGCGGGTCGGTGACCACGTGCTCGACGCCGGTGCCTGCGCCGAGCAGGCCGGCATGGAGTCCGGAGCGGTCTGGCTCGCCCCGTCGCTCAACCCCTTCCTCGCCGAGGGTCGGCACGCCTGGGCCGCCGCCCGGCAGTGGCTCACGGAGGTGCTCACGACCGAGACCCACCGGGATGCCGTGGAGCCGCACCTGCTCCCCCTCGCCGACGTGACCCTGCACCTGCCCATCGAGGTCGCCGACTACGTCGACTTCTACGCCAGCGAGCACCACGCCACCAACGTCGGGCGCATCTTCCGCCCCGACTCCGAGCCGCTCACCCCCAACTGGAAGCACCTGCCGATCGGCTACCACGGCCGCTCCGGCACCATCGTCGTGTCGGGCACCGACATCGTCCGGCCCAGCGGGCAGCGCAAGCCCCCGACCGAGCCGCAGCCGGTGTTCGGGCCGTCGGTGCGCCTCGACATCGAGGCCGAGCTGGGCTTCGTCGTCGGCGGCTCCACGCGCCTGGGCGAGCCGGTGTCGCTGGCGGATGCCGACGAGCACCTCTTCGGCGTCGTCCTCCTCAACGACTGGTCGGCGCGTGACCTGCAGGCCTGGGAGTACGTGCCGCTCGGACCGTTCCTCGGCAAGTCGTTCGCCACCTCCATCTCGCCGTGGGTGGTCACCACCGAGGCGCTGCGCGCGGCCCGGGTGCCGCTGCCCGGGCAGGACCCCGAGCCCCTGCCCTACCTGCGCGGCGAGCCGACCGACGACGGGGCGGGCACGGCATACGGCCTCGACCTGCACCTCGAGGTCGACTGGAACGGCACGGTCGTCTCCCGGCCGCAGTTCCGCGACATGTACTGGTCGCCCGCGCAGATGGTGGCGCACATGACGGTCAATGGGGCCACCCTGCGCGACGGCGACCTCTTCGGGTCGGGCACGATCTCAGGCCCGCAGAAGGACACCCGCGGCTGCTTCCTCGAGCTCACCTGGAGCGGCACCGAGCCGGTCACCCTCGACGACGGCTCGCAGCGCACCTTCCTCGAGGACGGCGACACCATCACCCTGCGAGCCACCGCACCCGGGCCGGACGGCGCGGTCATCGGCCTGGCCGAGTGCGTCGGCACCGTGCGCCCGGCCCGCTGAGGCCAGCCCGCTCCGGCCGCTGGGCCCTCAGGCCTTCGGGTTGCGCAGCACCACGACGGTGTCGGCCACCTTGTCGTGCAGGCATTGCCGCTTGGGGTCCCAGAGCAGCCAGGCCGGGTCGAGGAACCGCACCACGGGTGCGAAGAGCCCCAGCAGCGGCACCAGGCTCCCGATGGTGGTGGCGATGTCGATGAGCTGGCGCTTGAGCACGTCGACCACGGTCAGCTTCCCCGGGCCACCGACCCGGCGCACCACGGTGCCGACGACCATCTTCCCGGGGGTGGCGCCACGGGTGGTCAGGAAGACCGTCTGGTAGGCGAGCGAGACCAGCACGCTGATCAGCGCGATCGGCACCGACACCGACAGGATCTGTTGGGTGAACGCGGTCTGGTCGGGCGCCGGCGCCCCGGACTCGGCGGCCGCCTGCGCCTGCCGCAGGTAGTCCGACATCGCCGTGAAGACCGTGCCGAGCCAGGGGATGCAGAGCACCACCGTGATGACGGTGGTCACGATGATGTCGAGGATGCGACCGACCAGGCGTCGCCACCACTCGGCGAGCACGGCACCGTCGGGCAGCACGTCGCTGCGGGGTGCGGCCAAGCCCTGCTGGTAGGGGTTGTTGTAGCCGGCGGGCGGCATCCCACCGCCCTGCCACTGACCGGGCCCCTGCTGCCTCTGCTGGGTGGGCCGCGCCCAGGCGCCGGGGTTGCCGGCGCGGCCGGGGATCACACCCGGGGTGGCCCGCCCGATCGTCGAGGCATCAGCAGTCGGTGAGCGTCGCGTCGTGGTGTGCGAGGTCCACACGACACCGTCGAAGTAGCGCAGCAGCAACGGGTCGTGCTCGTCCTCGTACCAGCCTGGTCCTGCGGGGAGCTCGCTCATGTCGACAGGGTCTCACGGCAGGCTGCGGGCCTCGTCGCCCGCGCCCCGCGTTGACGCCCGTGCTCGTCGGGCGCAGCATCGGGGAATGGCGATGCACCTCGGAGACCACCTGGCCGGCCTGATGACGCAGCTGCGCTACGAGCCGGTGACCCGGCGGATCCGTGCCTCCCTCGGCGGCTCACCCGTGCTCGACACGACGGATGCCGTGCTGGTCTGGGAGCCGCGCCGGGTGGTGCCGCTGTATGCCGTGCCGCCTGCCGACATCTCCGCCTCCCTCCTGCCGTGCGCACCCGCCGAGGTGCCCGAGCGGCTCCCGCCCGTGCTCGGCCCGGGACACTTCCAGTGGCACCACACCCCCGGTCAGGACTACGACCTCGTCGTGGGCGAGCGCACCGTCCCGGCGGCGGCCTTCGCACCGGACGACCCCGACCTCGGTGGCCGGGTGGTGGTCGAGTGGTCGCCGTTCGAGTGGGTGGAGGAAGCCCATGCGGTGGTGGGGCACCCGCACGACCCGTTCAAGCGGATCGACCTGCTGCCCAGCGACCGGCACGTCGTGGTCAGGGTCAGTGGCGTCGTCGTCGCCGACACACACCGGGCGGTCGCGCTGCACGAGACACCGATGGGGGTGCGCTGGTACGTGCCGCACGACGACGTTGCCACCGACCTGTTCGAGGGCAGCCCCACCACGAGCACGTGCGCCTACAAGGGGCATGCCGCCTACGTCTCCCTGCGGCCGGATGCCGTGCCCGGGCTGGACGACGACGGGCGGCACGACATCGCCTGGACCTACCCCCACCCACTGCACGAGGTGGAGGCCGTCAAGGGCATGTTCTGCTTCTGGGCCGAGCGCACCGACCTCGAGCTCGACGGCGTTGCGGTGCCGCGCCCGGTCACGCTGTGGTCGCCGCGCCCGGACCCGGCCTGAGCCCACCGGCACCGAGGCGGGCGGCGAGGTCGAGCACCGCGGCGGCCACGGCATCCGGGTCGACCAGGTGGTGCAGGTGCAGCGCGCCGTCGAGCACCGCAGTCGGCCACCCGTGGTCGCGGGCGAACGCGGTCTCGTCGGCGTAGGTGTCACCGAAGGCGAGGTAGGCCTGCGGCTGCTCTGCCCAACCGGCCGGGGCTCCGAGCCGGGAACGGAAGTACGACAACGGCATCCGCCGCTCGTGCGTGCGCAGGTCGGCCCGCGCCGACGCGCTCGGCAGCACCTCGGCGAAGTCGTCCTCCGGCCACCACCGGCTCCACGGCGGGAGCAGCCCGTCGTCGTCGGCCAGCTCCGTGAGGTGCTCGAGCAACGCGGGCGGCGCCATCGGGACTGCCTCTCCCGAGGCCGGCGGCTGCGCGGCATCGATGTGCACGACGGGGATGCCGGGTGCCGCCAGCGCGGCATAGCGGCCACCGTTGCTGTGCGTCAGCACGAGGTCCGGCCGCTCGAGCCCCAGCGACCAGCGGAACGTGTCCAGTACGGCCTGCGCATCGGCCGCAGGCTTCGGGAAGGCGGCAACACCCACCGAGCCGTCGACGCGCTCGGTCGCCCACAGTCGGGCTCCGAGCGCGTCGAGGAAGGGCACCGCGCTCGACCGCGGCAGCAGGGGGCTCGGCAGGAGCAGGACGCGCGTCACCGCTTCACGCTACGCGTCGTACGGGGGGATTCCGGGGGGCGGAGCCCCCGGGAGGTCAGAGGTTGCCGCGCAGGTCCTGCTCGCGCTCGATCGACTCGAACAGTGCCTTGAAGTTGCCCTTGCCGAAGCCGAGCGAGCCGTGCCGCTCGATGATCTCGAAGAAGACGGTCGGGCGGTCGCCGAGCGGCTTGGTGAAGATCTGCAGCAGGTAGCCGTCCTCGTCACGGTCGACGAGGATCTTGCGCGCCTTGAGCTCCTCGACCGGCACGCGCACCTCGCCGATGCGCGCGCGCAGCTCGGGGTCGTCGTAGTAGGCGTCGGGGGTGTCGAGGAACTCCACGCCCTCCTTGCGCAGCTCGTCGACGGTGCGCAGGATGTCGTTCGTCGCGAGCGCGAGGTGCTGCGCGCCGGGGCCGGCGTAGAACTCGAGGTACTCGTCGATCTGGCTCTTGCGGGCGGCGATGGCCGGCTCGTTGAGCGGGAACTTGACGCGGTGGTTGCCGTTGGCGACGACCTTGCTCATCAGCGCCGAGTAGTCGGTGGCGATGTCGTCACCGATGAACTCGGCCATGTTCACGAAGCCCATGACCTTGTTGTAGTAGGCGACCCAGTCGTCCATCTTGCCGAGCTCGACGTTGCCGACGACGTGGTCGAGGGCCTGGAAGAGCCGCTTGGGGGCGCCTTCGCGCTTGACGAAGCTCGAGGCCGCGGTGACGTAGCCGGGCAGGTAGGGCCCGGCATACGTGACGCCGTCGACGTCGCGCTGGACGAGGGTGTGCCGGGTCTCGCCGTAGGTCGCGATGGCGGCGACGCGCACGGAGCCGTGCTCGTCGCTGAGCGTCTCGGGCTCCTGGAGCACGGTGGCGCCGGCACGGCGGGCCTGCTCGATGCAGCGGTCGACGTCGGGTACCTCGAGCGAGATGTCGACGACGCCGTCACCGTGTGTGGCGTGGTGGGCGATGAGCGGGCTGTCGGGGCTGACCGCGCCCTTGAGTACGAAGCGGATCGAGCCGGACTTGAGCACGAAGGCCTTGTGGTCGCGGGTGCCGTTCTCGGGGCCGGCGTAGGCGACGAGCTCCATGCCCCAGGCGCTCTGGTAATAGTGCGCGGCCTGGGTGGCGTTGCCCACGACGAACACGAGGGCGTCCCAGCCGGTGACCGGGAAGGGGTCCTGCTTCTCGTCGTAGTCGACCAGGCCGACGAGCTGCTTGAGCTGCTGGAGGTCGAGCCCCGCCTGGCGCTCCTGCTCGGTGAGGTCGAGGTGGCTGGCCGGCGTCGTTGTCGTGTCAGTCATCCGGTCACTGTGCGCGATCCGGGCACGGTGTGCAACGGGAGCCGAGTCGGGTGGTCATGCTGCGCATGGTGTTGCCCCAGGAGGGATGTGACCCGGACAATGTGACCATGGCTCGCCAGACTGGGGTGGACGCCCTCGACGCACGGCTCATCACGCTGTTCACCGACGACCCGCACGTGGGGGTGCTCGGTGCGTCGCGGGCCCTGGGGGTGGCTCGGGGCACCGTGCAGGCCCGGCTCGACCGCCTGCAGGAGCGCGGGGTGGTCAGATCCTTCGCCCCCACGGTCGATGCCGGTGCGCTCGGCTACCCGGTCACCGCCTTCTGCACGCTCGAGATCCGCCAGCGGCAGGGGCACGCGCCCGTGGTGGCGCACCTGTCGGCCATCCCCGAGGTGCTCGAGATCCACTCGATCACCGGGGTCGGCGACCTCGTGGTGCGCATCGTGGCCCGCGACAACGCCGACCTCGGCCGGGTCATCGACCAGATCATCGACGACACCCACGTGCTGCGGGCCAACACCGCGATCTGCCTGGTGACCCACCTCGACCACCGCACCGGCCCGCTCGTCGAGGTGGCCGCCGCCCGCGGCGCCACCGACGACGACGGTCGAGAGTAGAGAACACGCCGTGTGGCTCGAAGCGCACACGGCGTGTTCTCTACTGTCGACTCCCTCTTGGGATGTCAGGGCGTGATGGTGATCGCCGTCCCGCCGCTCGTGAGCTTCCAGTCGACGGTGGAGAACGACGGCGGGTCGATGACCTTGTTGGCCGTCACCCAGTCGATCATCAGCTGGCGGATCTCGACGGTGCGGTTGTAGACCACCGGCGCGGCCTTGACGTGCGGGAAGTTGCCGCCGCCGCCCTGCCGGTAGTTGTTGATGGCGACGACGAAGGTGGCGGTCGGGTCGATGGGGGCGCCGGCGTACGACAGGTTGGTGATGCGTGACCCCGGCGCCACCGAGATGTCGATGTCGTACGTGAGCCGGGCGTCGAGGCCCCCCATGATGTCGTAGTTGTAGTCAGGAGTGCCGCCCGGCGCCGTGGGCGTCACGGCGTTCGTCACGGCGGAGGCCGGGAACGGGCCGGTGCCGCTGACCGTGCGGAAGTACGCCGCCGACGTCTCGAGGTAGTCCTTGACCTGCGCGCCGGTGAGCGTGATGCCGAGCAGCGTGTTGTCGTAGATGTACAGGCCGGCGACGTCGCGCACCGTCACGTCACCCGCCGGGATCGCGGCGTCCTTGTTGAACGGCGCGGCGATCGAGAGCACCGGCAGCCCCTCCGACGCGGTGCCGGCGAGGGCGGCCTTGACGGTCTGCGCCTGCACCAGGTTGATGAAGTCCATCGCCGCCGTGTCCTGGTAGCGCGAGGTCGAGGCCGACATCGCCTCGGTGCTCGAGCCGATGACGCTGTTGACGTAGGTGAGCACCTTCTCGTGGGCCGGGCGCACCAGGGCCGCGATCCGCGCGTCCTCGGGCACCGTGTTGGCGTTGAGCAGGGTGGCCTGCGACGACGCCACGGTCCAGCGGCCGCGCACCTTGACCAGGTCGAGGTCCATGACGCTCACCCGCATGCCCCAGTAGAGCGGCTCGCTGAGCAGCACGGCGCGGCCGGTGGCGGTGTTCGTGACCTTGCGCTCGGGGATCTCGAGGTGGGCGTGGCCCACGAGGATCGCGTCGATGCCGGGCACCTGCTGGGCGAGCAGCTCGCTCGCGTTCTCGGGGTACGGGAGCGCGTCGCCGTAGCTCGACGACGTGGTGGCCCCCGAGTGGCACGAGACGATGACGACGTCGGCGCCGGCGGCCTTCATCCGCGGCACCATCACCTTGGCCTGCTCGACGATGCCCGGAAAGCGCACCTTGCCCTCGACGTTGGCGGCGTCCCAGATCGCGACGCCCGGCGTGACCAGGCCGAGGATGCCGACGGTCACCGGCTTCTCGCCACGCACCTTGACCCGCTTGAGCACGTACGGCGGGAAGATCGGCCGGCCGGTGTCCCAGTCGACCGAGTTCGCCGAGAGCAGGGGGAAGTGGCACTGGCGCTGGAACGCGCGCAGGGTGTCGAGCCCGTAGTTGTACTCGTGGTTGCCCAGCGCCGCGGCGTCGTAGCCGACGGCGTTCATCGCGGTGGCCATCGGGTGCTTCGCGCCCGCCGTGATCGGGTCGATCTTGGCGAAGTAGTAGGCCAACGGGGTGCCCTGGATGGTGTCGCCCGCATCGAGGGTGAGGCAGTGGTCGGCGCCCCGCTCGGCCCGCACGGCCTTGATGAGGGTCGCGGCCTTGGCGATGCCGATCTGGTTGCCCTTGGTGTCGCTGTACGCGGCGTTGCTGAAGTAGTTCCAGTTGTAGACGTTGCCGTGCAGGTCGGTGGTGCCGAGCACGGTCAGCCGGAAACGTCCCGGCCCGTCGGGGTGCCCGTGCGGGCGGTGGTCGTGGGCGCTGGCGGCCTGCGCGTCGGTGGCGGCGAAGAGCCCGGCGCCGCCGACCGCGGCCATGGTGAGCAGCTGTCGGCGGGTGGCGGCGGTGAACGGGTGCGTGTCGGTGGGGGTCACGAACGGCGACCCTAGCCCGGCATCCGGCCCGGCGCGCGTCGAGTGACGGACCGGTCGGTGAACGTCGGGTGACGCGTCCGCGAGGGTCAGCGGCGGCCGACGAACCAGCGCCGGATCCGCTCCACCCGCTCGAGCACCTGCTCACTGGTCGCGGCGGCCAGCTCGGGCCCGCCGCACGCGCGCCGCAGCTCGAGGTGGATGGTCGCGTGCGGGCTGCCGGTTTTCGACGAGTAGGCCGCGACGAGCTTGTTGAGCTCCTTGCGCTGCGCTGCGAGCGCCCGGTGTGCCGACACCGGGGAAGGCCCGGATGCCGCCGCCGCGCCACCGCGCGCCCCGGCCGCCTTGGTCTGCTTCGCCTGCCGTTCGCTCAGCAGGGTGGCCACCTGCTCGGGCTCGAGCAGCCCGGGCAGCCCCAGGTAGTCCTGCTCCTCCTCGGACCCGACCGCGGCGTGCAGGCCGAACTGCTGGGCGTCGAAGAGCACGTGGTCGAAGTGGGCGTCGCTCTCGAGCGCCTCGAACGCGGCGTCCTCGGGCCCGACGGCCTGCTCGGTGCGGTTCGCCGCCGCGAGCAGCCCCTCCTCCTCCGCCCAGAGCGACGCCTCCGCCTCGACGTCGGAGGGCCGGTTCAGCGCGTGGTCGCGCTCCTCCTCCATCGTGGCGGCGTGGGTGAGGATGACCGGCACGGAGGGCAGGAAGACCGACGCGGTCTCGCCGCGGCGGCGGGCCCGCACGAACCGGCCGACCGCCTGCGCGAAGAACAGCGGGGTCGAGGTCGACGTGGCGTAGACGCCCACGCAGAGCCGGGGCACGTCCACGCCCTCACTCACCATCCGCACCGCCACCAGCCAGCGTGAGGTGCCCGCGGCGAACGACTCGATGCCGGCGCTGGCGCCGGCGTCGTCGGACAGCACGACCGTGGGGTCCTCGCCGGTGATGCCGCGCAGGAGGCGGGCGTAGGCCCGTGCCGAGGTCTGGTTCGAGGCGATCACCATCGCACCGGCATCCGGCACGTGGCGGCGCACCTCGCTGAGCCGCTTGTCGGCGGCGGACAGCACCGAGGGCACCCACTCACCCTTCGGGTCGAGTGCCGTTCGCCAGGCCTGGGCGGTCAGATCCTTGGTGAGGGGCTCGCCGAGCCGGGCGGCCACCTCGTCGCCGGCCTTGGTGCGCCAGCGCATCGCGCCGCCGTAGGCGAGGAAGAGCACCGGGCGCACCACGCCGTCGCGCAGCGCCGCGGCATACCCGTAGCTGAAGTCGGACGCCGACCGCAGGATGCCGTCCTCGCCCATCTCGTAGCGCACGAACGGGATCGGGTTGGTGTCCGAGCGGAACGGGGTGCCGGTCAGCGACAGCCGGCGGGTGGCCGGCTCGAAGGCCTCGCGGATGCCGTCCCCCCACGAGCGCGCGTCGCCGCCGTGGTGGACTTCGTCGAGGATGACCAGCGTGGGGGTCTCCTGGGTGCGGCGGCGGTGCAGCTGCGGCTTGGACGCGACCTGCGCGTAGGTGACGGCGACCCCGTCGTACTCGTGCGACTGCAGGCCGGTGGAGTTCGAGAACGCCGGGTTCAGGTGGATGCCGACCCGGCCGGCCGCGTCGGACCACTGGTGCTTGAGGTGCTCGGTGGGGGCGACCACGGTGACGGCCCGGATGACGCCGCGGTCGAGCAGCTCGGTCGCGATGCGCAGGGCGTAGGTGGTCTTTCCGGCGCCGGGTGTGGCGACCGCGAGGAAGTCACGCTCCTCGTTGCGCAGGTAGGCCTCGAGGGCCTCCTCCTGCCAGGCGCGCAGCTTCGCGGCGGTACCCCACGCCGCCCGCTCGGGGAAGGCGGGTGGCAGGTGTCCGGCGGCTGAGGTACTCATGGGCGACGGCCACGATAACCGCCGTGGCGAGGTGACACACCGGGGCCCCCGCATGTTCTTGCGGGGGCCCCGGGTGTGCTATGCGAGATTCACTTCGGTTGTGGCACAGGCGAACTCATGGGTTGCGGTAGGCGACGTACGCGTTCTGCATCCGGGTGGCCTGCCCGGCGCTGAAGGTGATCATGCAGGAGTCGTCGGTGTAGTCCATGAAGTTCTTGATCGGGTCGGTGCCGGGGGCCGTGCAGGTGTCGCGGCCGGTCGGGCAGCCGAACGCCGCCGACGCCTCGGCCGGGGTGTCGGCCACGGCGTCACCCGAGCCCGTGCAGCCGCCCTGGAAGGTGTGGTAGAGGTTCATCCAGTGACCGACCTCGTGGGTCGCGGTGTCACCGAGGTTGTAGGGGGCAGCGGTGCCGCCGGGCAGCGACTGGTCGAGCACGACGACGCCGTCGTAGGAGTCGTAGGTCGACTTCGGGAAGGTGGCCCAGCCGAGCAGGCTGCCGCCGAGCTTGGCGGTGTAGATGTTCAGGTCACCCATGTCGCCCTTGCGCAGGGTCGCCTTCATCTTCTTCTCGGCCCGCGACCCGCTCTTGAGGTTGGTGTACCAGCTCGAGTTGACCGTGGTGTCGGTGCCGGCCAGCGCGAAGGCGAAGCCGGATGACGCGTACGCGTTGTTGAGCACGGTGATCTGCTGGTTGATCCGGGTGGCGCTGACCTTGCCGTTGGTGCCGTCGGTGATGACGTGGACGTACACCGGGATGGTGGCGGTGGCGAACGCGGCCGTCGCGCTGGAGCCGGTCGCGGGGGCGGCCTGGCCCTTGGCGTTCTTGGCCAGGCCCTTGGCGGCGAGCGCTCTGGCCAGGGCGGCCTCGTTGGCGCGCACCTGGGTCTCGGTCAGCTCGTTGGCGTCCTTGGCGCCCCGGGTGGCGCGGGCGTCGGGTGCCCGCGAGATGCACTCGGGTGCAACCGAGGACTCCCCGGCCATCGGCCGGGCGGAGGCGGACGTGGCGGGGAGGGCGAGGGCGGCGACGCCGAGGGCGAGCGCGGCCAGCGCGGTCATCGAGCGAGTGGGCATGGCGACCTTTCGGCAGGAGGTCCGCACCGGTCGGTCGCGGCTGAGCGAAATCTAGGGGCCGGCCGGCATGGTGCGGGTCTGGCCGTGGCAAAGGTCGGGTCAAGCGGGGCCGGCCTCAGGCCAGGGCCTGAGCCAGCAACCCGCCCATCGCCCGCACCCCGGCGACGAGGCGATCGTCCGGCACCCCGGAGAAGCTCATCCGGGCGTGGTTGGCCTCGGGGTGGTCGGCGAAGAACGGCGTTCCCGGCACGACGATGACCCCGGCCCGCGGGATCAGCACGTCGCGCTGGAAGGCCGCGACGTCGAGCCCCGGTGGGAACGTCACCCAGGTGAACAGGCCACCGTGGGCGCGGGTCCAGGTGGTGCCCGCCGGGAAGTGCTCCTCGAGGCTGGCGAGCATCAGGTCGCGCTGGTGCCGGTAGGTCGGCAGCATGTCGGCGATGTGCGCCTCGATGTCGAACCGGCGCAGGTAGGCGGCGGTCGCCCGCATGTTGAGCGTGCCGTTCTGGGTGTCCGCGGCGAGCTTGAGCAGGGCCAGCTTCTCGCGCACCTCGGGCGTCGACAGTGCCCAGCCGAGTCGCAGCCCCGGGGCGAGGATCTTCGAGAAGCTGCCCAGGTGCACGACCCGGCCGCTGGTGTCGAGGCTCTTGATCGTCGGCAGTCGCTCACCCTCGTAGCGCAGCTCACGGTAGGGCGTGTCCTCGAGCACGACGACGTCGTACTCCTGCGCCAGCTCGACCAGTCTGCGGCGCCGGGCCAGGCTCATCGTGCGGCCGGTCGGGTTCTGGTAGTCGGGCACGGTGTAGACCAGCTTCACCCGATCGGTGCTGCGCAGCACCTGCTCGAGGGCATCGGTGTCCATCCCCTCCTCGTCCATCGGCACCGAGCGGTAGTCGGGCTCGCACGGGTTGAACGCGATCAGCGCCCCGAGGAAGGTCGGCCGCTCGGTGACGATCACGTCGCCGCGGTCGACGAACAGCTTCGCCGTGAGGTCCAGGCCCTGCTGCCCGCCCTGGGTGATCGAGCACGTCGTCGGCGGTGCACGGCATCCCGTCGGCGCTGAGCCGGGCCGCCACCAGCGCGCGCAGCTCGGGCAGCCCCTCGGATGCCGTGTACTGCAGGGCCGACGCGTTGTCGGCGCTGAGGAGCTCGTCGTAGATCTCGTGCAGCTCGGCCATCGGGAAGAGGGTGGGGTCGGGGTAGCCACCGGCGAACGAGGTGATCCCGGGGTCGCCTGCCAGCGCCAGGAACTCGCGGATCGCCGAGGGCTGCACGCGCTCGGCGCGGCGGGCGAAGCGGGTCACGTCGAACCTCCTGGGGTCGCTCGTCAGCCGAACGCCAGGCCGCCGGGGCGACCGTCGCGCAGGGCGGCGAGGTGCTCGTCGTAGTTCATGACCTCGAACAGCGAGGCGCCGTCGAGCATCCGCGCCTGCAGGCCCTTCTCCCGGGCCTCGATCGCTTCGGCACCGTCGACGGCGGCCGCGAGCTCGGCAGCCGTGCCCACCACGAGACCGTCGTCGTCGCCGACGAGCAGGTCGCCCGGGTCGACCCGCACCCCGTCGAGCGACAGGGTGGCGCCGGTCTCGGGGAGCTCCGTCGCGGCATACGCGTTGGGCGCGAACCCGGTCGACCACACCGGCATCGCCAGCCCGGCGAGCGTGGCGGTGTCGCGGGACCGGCCGAGGATGACAAGCCCGGCCAGGCCGCGGCGCTGCGCCTCGGTGCCGAACAGCTCACCCGCGACGGCACGGTCGTCGCCGCCCGCGTCGACGACGAGCACGTCGCCCGGCCCGGCCTCGCGCAGGGCGTGGATGACGGACATCAGGTCGCGGTTGGCGCTGGCGGTGACGACACGGCCGACGAGGTGACGGCCGGCCACGACCGGCCGCAGGCGGGCGGGCAGGATGCGCAGCGCGGGTGAGGCGTCGACCAGGCTGGTCGTCGAGAGCCGGGCCAGCCGGTCGAGCAGGGTCTGGGTCGTCATGACCCGATCCTCACACCACCGGCCGTGCCCGCGAGCAACCGGTCAACGGGTGGCCGGGATCGCCTATTACTCGCCGCCGTCCTGCGGCGCGCGCAGGCCCTGGTAGATCTCCTTGCAGGTGGGGCAGACCGGGAACTTGTCGGGGTCGCGGCCGGGCACCCAGACCTTGCCGCACAGCGCGGTGACCGGCTCCCCCGACAGGGCGCTCTCGAGGATCTTCTCCTTGCGCACGTAGTGCGAGAAGCGCTCGTGGTCACCGGGCTCGGCCACCTCGGGCACGGTCTCGGTGCGCTCGAGCACGGCCGTCCGGGTCTGGCGCTGGGGCGCAGGGGCGTTCGGGTCGTCCAGCGGCGGCATGGTGTCGCTCATCTCCCGATCCTAGGTCCATATCGACTGGGTCGGTCTGCCCTGGTGCATCCACGCGTGCAGAACGGCTCCCCCTTCGCCCGTCCTCCACAGCGACGCCCGAGCTTCCTCCGCCCAGCGGTTGCCTGCCGCTCCCCTCGGGTGGATAGTGCTCAGAGATGTGAGGCAGAGCATCGTCCTTTCGAAGGAGTCGGCGCATGGCATTTCCCCGGTTGGTTCTCGATCGTCCCGCCCGACGTGTTCGCCGTGGCCTCGCCCTCGGCGCCATACCGGCCGTGGTTGCCGCGATGCTGCTCGCCACCGGGCCCGCGACAGTGGCCGCAGCGGCACCCACCCAGACCAAGGGCGTCACCCGGACGATCCACCAGACGGGAACCGCGAAGTACACCCCGGTGGGTACGGGGAGTGGCGCGCTCGCCTCGCTCTCGACGGAGATTCCCCGCACCGCGGGGCCTGATGCGAACGGCAGGGCCCCCAGCCTCACGGGAGGCAGGCAGATCGGGCCGCACCGAAGCTTCGCCTCGGAGACGGGCATCGCTGCCGCGCTGACGGCCCGAGCGTCGGCCGCTCGCGCCGGCGCATCCACGCCTGTGATCGTGCGCAACGGCCCGCAGCTGGTTCGGAGCTTCGACGGTCTGAACTCTCGCGACCAGCGCACGGCGAACTCGGGCAACCAGTTCTCGGTGGAGCCCCCGGACCAGGCCCTGTGCGTAGGTGGCGGCCATGTCGTCGAGGCGGTCAACGACGTCTTCCGCTCCTACAACACCGACGGCAGCGGCCAGACCGGGGTGGTCGACCTCAACACCTTCTTCGGCTACCCAGCGCAGATCGACAGGACCACCGGCACCCAGGGACCGTTCGTCACCGACCCGACGTGTCTGTACGACCCCACCACCCGCGCATTCTTCCTGGTCGTGCTGACCCTCGACGTCGACCCCACGACGGGCGACTTCCTCGGCACCAACCACCTGGACATCGCCGTGACCTCGAAACCCACTGGCACCTGGACGACCTACAGCCTTGACGTCACGGACGACGGCAGCAACGGCACGCCAGTGCACCCGAACTGCCCCTGCATCGGCGACTACCCCCACATCGGGGTCGACGCCAACGGGTTCTACGTCACGACCAACGAGTACTCGTTCTTCGGACCGGAGTTCAACAGCGCACAGGTCTACGCCTTCTCCAAGCGCGCTCTGGCCAACAAGGCCTCGAAGGTGCTCGTGACGCAGTTCGACACCACTGGCGCCGACCAGGGTGACAACGGCTTCACCATCTGGCCGGCGCAGTCCCCCTCGACATCGGACTACGCACAGACCGCCGGGGGCACGGCATTCTTCCTGTCCTCGAACGCCGCGGAAGAAGCAACGGGGACGCCGGACTACATCTCCGACAGCATCGTCACGTGGAGCCTGACAGGCACGAAGACGCTGAACACCCGGTCGCCGAACGTGCGTCTGGCCAACACCAGGGTGGCCGTTTCGACCTACTCGCTCCCGCCGGCTGCCGACCAGAAGCCGGGGCCTGCCCCGCTGCGGGAGTGCCTGAACACGGTGCCCTGCGCCACGCTGCTCCTGGGGGCAGCGGACCCCTTCGCGCCCGAGGCTCTCTCACCGCTGGACAGCAACGACACGAGAATGCAGCAGGTGACGTACGTCAACGGCCGCCTCTACGGCGCACTCGACACCGCCGTCACCGTCGGCGGCGCCACCAAGGCGGGCATCGCCTGGTACATCGTTCGTCCGCAGGCGCGTCCGGCAGCGCTTCGGGCCAGCCTGGTCAAGGATGGACAGCTCGGGTTGGCCGGGAACAACCTGACCTACCCGGCGATCGGGCTCAACTCCGCGGGTCGAGGGGTCATGGCCTTCACCCTGGTCGGCAAGGACTACCACCCCTCGGCGGCGTACGCGAGCTTCGACGGGCGCACCGGCGCAGGCACGATCTACATGGCTGCACGCGGCGCAGGTCCGCAGGACGGCTTCAGCGGCTACCGCGCCTTCAACGACCCCGCCAGGCCTCGGTGGGGTGACTACGGGGCGACGGCAGTCGACGGGTCCAGGATCTGGATCGCGAGCGAGTACATCGGTCAGTCCTGCACGCTGGCGCAGTACGAGGCAGCACCGTTCGGATCGTGCAACGGCACCCGAGTCGCCCTCACCAACTGGGGCACCAGGATCAGCCTGGTCACTCCGTAGGCAGGCCGCGCACAGGCACAGATCGAGCTGGGTGCTCAGGTGGTTGCTGGATCGACCACCTGAGCACCCAGCGTCGCGCGGAGATCAGTTCAGGGAGGGGTCGCTCGGGAACCACGCGACCCAGCGCAGCGGCTCGGGCTGGCGGCACAGCACCCGCCGCCACAGCTCGTCGGGCTCGCCCGTGAACACGTCGCCGTTCTCGCTGGGCACGACGAACCACGACCCGGTGGTGATCTCACCCTCGAGCTGGCCCGGTGACCAGCCGGCGTACCCCGCGAAGATGCGCAGGCCCGCGACCTCGGGCACCACCAGCGTCGGCGGGGTGTCGAGGTCGACCAGGGCCACTGCACCGAACAGACGGCGCACCCCGGTCGGCTCCGGCGAGTCGCCGGGCACGGCCACCAGGCCGAGCGCCGAGTCGAGCTGCACCGGCCCGCCCTGGAAGACCTTGGCGGGCCGGGTCGCGTGCTCCTCCCAGCCGGGCAGCACCGCGTCGACGTCGGCGTCGATGGGCCGGTTGAGCACCAGCCCCTGCGCGCCGTCGTCGTCGTGGTGGAGCACCAGCACCACACTGCGCCGGAAGACGCCCTCCTCGATCAGCGGGGTCGCGACGAGGAGCTGCCCGGTCGTGTGGGTCTGGCTCACCCGTCCATTCTGCCCCGGCTGCCGCCGGGACGTCCCGAGCCCTGACGAGGACGTCCGCCACCGAACGAGCCGTGGCCGCGGCTGGCGGGTCGGCCGCCCGGTCGGCTGCCGCCTCGGCGACCACCGTTCTTGCCGCCCTCGAGCACGGGGCGCCACACGGCATCCGGCACCGGCACGCCACTGGGCGTTCGGCCCCCGAGGGCCTGGATGACGGCGTCGCCCGGGGACACCTTGGCGGTGACGGCCTCAGCGCCGGCACCCTCGACGATACGGGTGACCATCCGCTTCTGGTGCGGGAGCGCGATCATCACGACCGCGCCCTCCTCACCGGCCCGGGCGGTGCGGCCGGCGCGGTGGAGGTAGTCCTTGTGGTCGGTGGGCGGGTCGACCTGCACGACCATGCCGACGTCGTCGACGTGGATGCCGCGCGCGGCGACGTCGGTCGCGACCAGCACGTTCATCGAGCCGTCGCGGAAGGCGCCGAGCACGCGGTTGCGCACGGCCTGGGACAGGCCACCGTGCAGGGATGCCGCGAACACGCCCCGCTCGCGCAGCTCGCCGGCGATCCGGTCGGAGCCGAGCTGGGTGCGGGCGAAGACGATGACCCGGCCACCGCGGCCGGCGAGCTCGGCGGTGAGGGCCTTCTTGTCCTGCGGGTCGATGAGCAGCACGTGGTGGCTCATCGTCGTCACCGAGGCCTGCGCCTCGTCGGTCGAGTGGGTGACCGGGTCGACCAGGTAGCGGTCGACGAGGGTGTCGATGCCCTTGTCGAGGGTCGCCGAGAAGAGCAGCCGCTGGCCGCCCGCCGGGATCTCGTCGAGGATCGCGGTCACCTCGGGCAGGAAGCCCATGTCGGCCATGTGGTCGGCCTCGTCGAGCACGGCGATCTGCACGCCGCCGAGCTCGACCGCGCCACGGTCCATCAGGTCGGCGAGCCGGCCGGGGGTGGCCACGAGGATGTCGATGCCCTTGTTGAGCGCCTTGATCTGCGGCTCGTAGGACAGGCCACCGGCGACCAGCTTGTGGCGCAGGCCCGTGACGTGCACGAACGGTTCGAGCGCGTCGCTCACCTGCATGGCGAGCTCCCGGGTCGGCACCAGGATCAGCGAGCGGGGGCGCTTGCTCTCCGGGCGGGTGCCGTCGGCGAGCCGGGTGATCATCGCCAGACCGAAGGCGAGGGTCTTGCCGGAGCCGGTGCGGCCGCGGCCGAGCACGTCGCGACCCGCGAGGGCGTCGGGGATCGTCGCGGCCTGGATCGGGAACGGCTCGGTGATGCCGTCACGGGCCAGCCGCTCGACGAGGCGCTCGGGCACGCCGAGGGCGGCGAAGCCGTTGTCCTCGGTCACCGCCTTGGCCTCGCCCTTGTGCGAGGAGTAGTGGGTCCACTCGTCGGCCTCGGCGCGCTGCGCCTCGGCCTCCTCGAAGCTCAGCGGGCGGTCGGCATCGGTCTGGGCGCCGTGGTGGCCCTGGTAGCCGCCCCGGTCATCGCGACCCCGGTAACCGCCGCTGGTGCCACCTTCGTTGCGGCCCTGGTAGCCACCGCCGGTGCCACGGTCGTTGCGACCCTGGTAACCACCGGAGGACCGGTCATCACGCTTCTGGCCCTGGTAGCCGCCGCTGGTGCCACGGTCGTTGCGACCCTGGTAACCACCCGAGGAGCGGTCATCACGCTTCTGGCCCTGGTAGCCGCCGCCGGTGCCCCGGTCGTTACGACCCTGGTAACCGCCACCGGTGCCCCGGTCGTTGCGACCCTGGTAACCACCCGACGAGCGGTCGTCACGCTTCTGGCCCTGGTAGCCGCCACCGGTGCCCCGGTCGGTGCGACCCTGGTAACCACCCGACGAGCGGTCGTCACGGCCCGAGTAGTCACCGCGGTCGCTGGTCGGGTCGGCGCGGCGGCCCTCGTGGCGGTCGCGGCGGGCGGGGTCGGCGACTCTCGGGGCGCGGTCGCGCACCGGGCGCTCACCGCGCTCGAGACGGGGTCGCTCGTCATGGGGACGGTGCACGTGTCGCTCCTCGCGCGAGTCCGAGACCCAGCGCTTCGGTCGGTCGTTCCGGTCATCCCGGTTCGAGGAAGTGGAGGTGCTGCGGTTCGAGGTGTTACCCCGATCCGTGGGGGCAGAGGAATACCTCGACCCCCGGTTGTCGTCGCGGTTCGGGGCGCTACTGCGGTCCGAGGGACCAGCGGAGTACCTCGACCCGCGGGAGTCGCCGCGCGATTCGCTGCTGCGGCGCGGGTCCTCGCGGTCCCAGCGCGGCGAGCGCTCGGCGCGCGGTCGCTTGGTGTGGCCGTCGGCCGAGTCGGGCCGGGCGGAGCGCTTCGGGGCGCTCTTCGGGCCGTCGGGCTGGCCGCGGTGGTGCGCCTTCTTCGGGGCCTTGCGGGCCTCGTTCTTCTGGGCAGCGGTCCAACGGGCCTTCTTGGGCCCGGATGCCTTCTTGGGCATGGGTGTGTTCACCTGTGTTTCGTCATCGGTTCGGACGTAGGCAGACACGTCTTCGAGCCGATGGCGAAAGCGGCGGAGCAAGACGAGCCTCGGACGTGGAGGTCGAGGTGACCATGGGTCCGTGGGGCCGGTTCGACCGAGGTGTCACCGGCGCACCGGGTGGGATGGGGCGGCGTCGCACTCTGCGAATCCGGCGGACGCGGCCATGCGCCCGAGCACCTCGGTGGACCGCCAAGTCTACCAGCGGCCCGGCATCCCCCCGACCACCTCCCAGCGGCCCTCACCACAGAACGTGGGTGAAGACCCTCGCCCAGCCGACGAGCTTCACCCGCGTTCGCCGGGGGGACTCAGAACGTGGGTGAAGACCGTCGCCCAGCCGACGAGCTTCACCCACGTTCGCGATGGGGGTCGGACCACCACCGGAGCACCACGGTGCCGACGAGCACGCCGATGGCCACGCCGGTCAGGTCGGCGAGGGCGTCGAGCGGGTCACCGGAGCGGTGCGGCAGGAACACCGCCTGCACCACCTCGCTGAGCACGGCCTGGCCGGCGAAGACCGCCACGACCACCCACCTGCGGACACCGGCGAGCACCGCCAGCGCCACCGGCACGAGGAACACCAGCAGGTGCACGACCTTGTCACCCTGTGGGAAGAGCGGCGGGCCGCCACCGTTGGGCGAGTAGAGCACGACGAGCTGCCCGACGACGGAGAGCATCAGCAGGCCGACGACCAGGGGCCGACCGCGGCGGCCCGCGGGCGACGGCGTCACGGGCGCCCGCTCACCCATCCGGCTCACGCCGGCTGGCGGGCGGCCACGGCGGCCCGGACTGCCTCGGCGACGACGTGGCTGACGTCGGGGTGGAACACGCTGGGGATGATGTAGGTGGCGTTGCGCTCGTCCTCGAGCACGACGTCGGCCAGGGCGTCGGCGGCGGCGAGCAGCACGTCGGTGCTGACGTGCGAGACACCGGAGTCGATCAGCCCACGGAACACCCCGGGGAAGACGAGCACGTTGTTGATCTGGTTCGCGAAGTCCGACCGGCCGGTGGCCACCACGGCAGCGTGCCGGGCCGCGATGTCGGGGTCGATCTCGGGCACCGGGTTGGCCATGGCGAACACCACGCTGTCGGTCGCCATCGAGGCCACGTCGTCCTCGGTGAGGATGTTCGGCGCCGAGACGCCGAGGAAGACATCGGCACCGCGCAGCGCCTCGGACAGCGTGCCCGTGACGCCCTCGGGGTTGGTGTGCTCGGCGATCCAGGCGTGGTTGGGGTGCTCGCCGGAGAGCACGTCGGCGCGCCCACGGTGCACCACCCCGTCGACGTCGGTGACCACGACGTGCGATGCACCCGCCGCCAGGAACAGCTTGAGGATGGCCGTGCCCGCCGCCCCGGCCCCGCTCATCACCAGCCGCACGTCCTCGAGCCGCTTGCCGACCACCCGCAGGGCGTTGCGCAGGGCGGCCAGCGCCACGATCGCCGTGCCGTGCTGGTCGTCGTGGAAGACCGGGATGTCGAGCTCCTCGCGCAGCCGAGCCTCGATCTCGAAGCAGCGCGGGGCCGAGATGTCCTCGAGGTTGATGCCCGCGAACGCCGGCGAGATGGCCTTGACGGTGCGGATGATCTCCTCGGTGTCGGTGGTGTCGAGGCAGATCGGGAAGGCGTCGATGTCGGCGAACCGCTTGAACAACGCGGCCTTGCCCTCCATGACCGGCAGCGCCGCCAGCGGCCCGATGTCGCCCAGGCCGAGCACCGCGGTGCCGTCGGTGACCACCGCGACGGTGTTGCGCTTGATGGTGAGCCGCCGGGCGTCGGCGGGCTTCTCGGCGATGGCCAGGCAGACCCGCGCCACCCCCGGGGTGTAGATCATCGACAGGTCGTCGCGCGAGCGGATGGGCACCTTCGACTCCACCGACAGCTTGCCGCCGAGGTGCAGCAGGAAGGTGCGGTCGCTCACCCGGCCGATCTCGACGCCCTCGACCTCGCGCATCCGTTCGACGATCGCGTCGGCGTGCTCGGGGTCGTGGGTGAGCATGGTGAGGTCGATGCGGATCTGAGACGCCCCGGATGCCGTGACGTCGAGCCCGGTGACCACGCCACCGGCCGCCTCGATCACCCCCGTCATCTCGCTGACCGCGGTCGCTCGGGCCGGCAGGACCAGGCGGACGGTGACGGAGTTGGCGATGGAGGGCGCGGACGGCATACGCAGGATTCAACCCGCTACCGGCAGGTAGACCGAAACTGCTGCCCGGTGAGACACGGGCGGCCCTACAGTGACCCGCATGTCAGACCACGTGGAAGTTCTCGGGTCGGGCACCGCCAGCGCGGTGCCCGACGTCGTCGTGCTCGATGCGCGGGTGCAGTGCGAGGCGGCCGACGTCGCCGGTGCACTGGGCGCCGCGACCGCACGGGTGACCACCGCGCTACAGGCGGTGGCCGACCACGGGGTGGCCGCCGCCGACCGGCGCACCACCGGCATGGGGGTCTCGACCCGCTGGGACCGCGACGGCACCGGGGTCGTGGGCTACACGGCGTACCAGAGCCTGCGGCTGCTCGTGCGCGACCGCGAGCGGGTGGGCGTCCTCATCAACGCCCTGGCCGGGGCCGCCGGCGACGCGTTCGGGCTCGACGGCGTCACCCTCGAGGTGGCCGACCCCGCACCTCTGCTCGAGCGCGCCCGCACCGCCGCCTTCGCCGACGCCCGGGCCAAGGCCGAGCAGTACGCCGCGCTGGCCGGGCGACCGCTCGGCCCGGTGCAGCGCGTCACCGAGGAGGCCGACCGCGGGATGCCGGTGCCCCGCTTCGCGGCGAAGGCCGCCATGGAGGTCGGGGGCGCGATGCCGGTCGAGGCGGGCGAGTCGGCCGTCAGCGCGAGCGTCACCGTGCGCTTCGGGCTGGGCTGAGCCGTGGGGTGGGTCGACGCCCTGGGCTGGTTCGGCTCGGCCCTGCTGGTCTACTCGCTGCTCCAGGCGCGCATCCTGCGGCTGCGGGTGCTCAACACCGTGGCGTGCGTCATCCTCGTCGTCTTCAACGCCCTGATCGGGGTGTGGCCGATGGTGGCGATGAACGTCGTGCTGGCCGGCATCAACACGTTCTTCATCGTGCGGCTGCTGCGCGAGCGCGGTGACGAGCAGGCCTACACCGTGCTCGAGGTGCGCGAGGACGACGCCTACCTCACCCACTTCCTGGGCGTGCACCGCGCCGACATCCGGGCGTTCTTCGCAGACTTCGGGCACGGCCCGCCCGCCGGCCGCTCCTCCTACCTCGTGCAGCACGGCGACGAGACCGCCGGTGTGATCGTGGTGCGCGACGAGGGAGCAGGCGTGGCGCAGGTCGAGCTCGACTACGTGACCCCGCGCTTTCGCGACTTCAGCCCCGGCGAGTTCGTCTTCCGCCGCTCGGGCCTGTTCCGCGACCGCGGCTTCTCGCACGTGCTCAGCCCGCCCGGCATGGTGGCGCCCTACTACGACCGGGTCGGCTTCGCCCGGCAGGGTGACCGCTACCGGCTCGACCTGGGGTGAGTGGCGAACGCCACGCTCCGCAGGGCCGAACCCCAGTGGATCGCACACCCCCCGGGGTCTAAGGTCGTTGATTACTACACTACGTAGTTTTCGACCTGAGGAGGCGGCCGCTGATGGCCCAGCTCGTCCACGACTTCGAGACCGGCAGCATGGACCAGAAGGACCTGCTGGGCGGCAAAGGCGCCAACCTCGCGGAGATGACCCGCCTGGGCATCCCGGTGCCGCCGGGCTTCACCATCACGACCGACGCCTGCCGCGCCTACCTGGCCAGCGGCACCGTGCCGCCCGAGCTGTTCGCCGAGGTCGACGAGCACCTCGAGCTGCTCGAGTCGCGGATGGGTCGCACGCTGGGCGACGGCGCCGACCCGTTGCTGGTGTCGGTGCGCTCGGGCGCGAAGTTCTCGATGCCCGGGATGATGGAGACGGTGCTCAACATCGGGCTCGGCGACACCTCGGTCGAGGGCCTGGCCGCCCAGACCGGCAACCCCCGCTTCGCCTGGGACTCCTACCGCCGGCTCGTGCAGATGTACGGCAAGACCGTGCTGGACCTCGAGGGCGACCGCTTCGAGGACGCCCTCGACGCCGCCAAGGCCGCCAAGGGCGTCACGGCCGACGTCGACCTCGACGCCGACGACCTGCGTGCGCTGGTCACGACCTTCAAGGCCGTGGTCGAGGAGGAGACCGGGTCGCCGTTCCCGCAGGACCCGCGCGAGCAGCTGCGCGGCGCGGTGCTGGCCGTCTTCAACTCCTGGAACTCCGACCGCGCCATCCTCTACCGCCGCCGCGAGCAGATCCCCACCGACCTCGGCACCGCGGTCAACGTGCAGGCGATGGCCTTCGGCAACCGTGGCGCGTCCTCCGGCTCCGGCGTCGCGTTCACCCGTGACCCGGCGACCGGGGCGGTCGGCGTCTACGGCGACTACCTGCAGGACGCCCAGGGCGAGGACGTCGTGGCCGGCATCCGCAACACGCTGACCCTGGCCGACCTCGAGACCATCGACAAGAAGAGCTACGACGAGCTGCTCGCCATCATGGCGCGCCTCGAGAGCCACTACCGCGACATGTGTGACATCGAGTTCACGATCGAGCAGGGTCACCTGTGGATGCTGCAGACCAGGGTGGGCAAGCGCACCGCCCAGGCCGCCTTCCGCATCGCCGTCGACCTCGTCGACGAGGGCGTCATCTCCGAGGAGGAGGCCCTGATGCGGGTCTCCGGGGACCAGCTCGCCCAGCTGATGTTCCCCCACTTCGACCCCCAGGGCGCCCGCTCCCTCCTCGCCAAGGGGATGAGCGCCTCGCCCGGTGCCGCCGTCGGCGTCGCCGTGTTCAACTCGGATGCCGCGGTGCGGATCGCCGAGTCGGGCACCCCGGTGATCCTGGTGCGCCGCGAGACCAACCCCGACGACCTGCACGGCATGGTCGCGGCGGCCGGCATCCTCACCAGCCGTGGCGGCAAGACCTCGCACGCGGCCGTCGTCGCGCGCGGCATGGGCCGCACCTGCGTGTGCGGCGCCGAGACCCTCGAGGTCGACACCAAGGCCAACCAGTTCTCCACTCCTGACGGCACCGTGGTGCGCGAGGGCGACACCCTGTCCATCGACGGCTCGACCGGCGAGGTCTTCCTCGGTGAGGTCGCCGTGCGCCCCTCCCCCGTCGTCCGCTACTTCGAGGGCACCATGTCCGTCGACGAGGGCGGCCCGGTGGTCGCCGCCGTCGACCGGCTGATGACCGCCGCCGACAAGCACCGTCGGATGCAGGTGCGGGCCAACGCCGACAACGCGCCGGATGCCGCCCGCGCCCGCCGCTTCGGCGCGGAGGGCATCGGCCTGTGCCGCACCGAGCACATGTTCCTCGGGGCCCGGCGCGAGCTCGTCGAGCGACTGATCCTGGCCGAGGGCGCCGAGGACCGCCAGGTGGTCTTCGACGAGCTGTTGCCGCTGCAGCGAGCCGACTTCATCGAGATCTTCGAGGCGATGGACGGCCTGCCCGTCACGGTGCGCCTGCTCGACCCGCCGCTGCACGAGTTCCTGCCCGACTTCACCGAGCTGTCGGTGAAGGTGGCCGTGGCCGAGGCGATGGGCCAGGAGCACGACACCGACTCGCTCCTGCTGCTCGCCGTGCACCGGCTGCACGAGGAGAACCCCATGCTCGGCCTGCGCGGGGTGCGCCTCGGCATCGCGATCCCCGGTCTGTTCGAGATGCAGTCGCAGGCGATCCTCGAGGCCGCCGCCATCGTCAACGAGCGGGGTGGACACGCCCAGCCCGAGATCATGGTGCCGCTCGTCGGGGCGGTCGAGGAGCTGCGCAACATCCGCGCCGAGATCGACGACGCCGCCCACCGGGCCCGCAAGGAGCACTCGGTGCACCTCGACCACCTGGTCGGCACGATGATCGAGCTGCCCCGCGCCGCCCTCACCGCCGGCAAGATCGCCGAGGCCGCCGACTTCTTCTCGTTCGGCACCAACGACCTGACCCAGACCACCTGGGGCTTCTCGCGCGACGACGTGGAGTCGAGCTTCTTCTCGCGCTACATGGAGGCCGGCATCCTCGGGGTGTCGCCCTTCGAGACCATCGACCGGCAGGGCGTCGGCCGGCTGGTGCGCATCGGCACCGACGAGGGCCGCAAGACCAAACCCGGACTGAAGGTCGGGGTGTGTGGCGAGCACGGGGGCGACCCCGAGTCGGTGCACTACTTCGAGGAGCGTGGCCTGGACTACGTGTCGTGTTCTCCGTTCAGGGTGCCCGTCGCCCGTCTCGAGGCAGGCCGGGCGGTGGTCGCGAGGTCGGGCGTGAGCTGACTTCTCGCGGCACGACGACGGCCCGGCCCCGCTCGAAGCGGGACCGGGCCGGTCGCTTCACGTCGCAGTGGGCGCGGTGGTGGAGGTCGCCGGAATCCCCTCTGCGGCATCCTGAACTGCGTAGACGCGGGGCCGATCCCACTCGTGACAGTGATGTGACAGTCCTGTCTGAAGATGCGTCGCTCGCATCCGGTGGCGAGGAGCCGCTGTTCGCCGCGGTGTCGGGAGGGCCAGGGTGTCTGTGAACTGGCGTTCCAGATCGTGAGCTGCGCGTTGAGCGGGCCGATCTGGGCCAGGGAGGACCGAGCGATGGCCTCGAGCACCGTGCCCCCGATCGGATCCGTCGCTCACGGAGCGCTACTGGACCTTCGGTCTTGCCGAGTGGTACGGGCGTTCCAGACCTCGCATTTCGGGTCACCCGGTGAAGACGTCGACTCGTACGCCACACCCGCTCGAACCAGCGAGATAGCCTCCGAGACCACCTGGCCGGCTCGGAAGGAGTTCCATGTTCTTCGACGACTGGCAAGACTTGGTGCGGGTGGTCGTCGTGGGCACCTGCAGCTACCTGTCCCTCCTCGTGCTGCTTCGCGTCTCCGGTAAGCGCACCCTGGCAAAGCTGAACGCGTTCGACTTCGTCGTGACGGTGGCTCTCGGCTCGACGCTGTCGTCGGTGCTGCTGTCCTCGGATGTCGCACTGGTCGAGGGTGTGACCGCCATGGCCCTGCTCGTCCTGCTCCAGTACGTCGTTGCCTGGCTCTCGGTGCGCAGCCGTTCGGTTGAGGGTCTGGTCAAGTCCGAGCCGACGCTGGTCTATCGGGAGGGCTTCCTGCACGGGCCGATGCGGCGGATGCGGGTCACGGAGGATGAGGTCCGGCAGGCCGCGCGAACGGCCGGTCAAGCCGGGCTGGACGCGGTCGCGGCAGTCGTGCTCGAGACGGACGGGTCACTGAGTGTTCTCACGCAGCAGCCGGGGAACCTCGAGCGCCCGGACGAGGGTCCTTCCGAAGGCCGACGCCGATGAAGTCAGCGCTGAAGGGTCTGGCGAACCGCTTCTGGGCGGTGCCACTACTGTTCGCGGCTGCCGCCAGCCTGCTCGCACTCGGGCTGACCGCGCTCGACGAGTCGCTGGACACTTCGCTGCGGCTGCCGTTCCTGTTTGCGGGCGGCCCGGAAGGGGCACGGGCGCTGCTGGCGGCCATCATCACCTCGATGATCTCCTTCACCGCTCTGGTCTTCTCGATCACCATCGTGGTCCTGCAGCTCACCAGCAGCCAGTTCTCGCCGCGGGTCCTGCGCTCCTTCCTGCGGGACCGGTTCAACCAGGTGGCGTTGGGGGTCTTCGTGGCAACCTTCGTCTACGCGCTGGTCACCCTTCGAGGAGTTCGCGGGACCGCCCAGGTCGACCCGTTCGTGCCCCAGATCGGTGTCACGGTTGCCTTTGCCCTCGTCCTGACCTCGGTCCTGGTCTTCCTCGCCTACATCCATCACATCGCCCAGTCCATCCGCGCGGCCACCATCCTCGCCTCCATCGCCGACGACACCCGGGCTCTGCTGGACCAACGCGTGCCCGAGGACTCCCGCTGCGAACCAGAACTGCCCCTGCCGCAGGGTGGTCGCCGGCGTCGCATCGCGGCCGACGGCACTGGCGTGCTGCAGTGGGTCGACGACGCCGTGCTCGCCGATGCCGCACAGCGCCAAGGCGTCTCGATCGAGCTGCTCCGCGCCGTGGGCGAGTTCGTGCCCAGTGGAGCTCCACTCGCGATCGTGCACGGAGACGCGCCGTTCGACGACAGCACGTTGTTTGACGCCACTCACTTCGGTCGTGAGCGCAGCATGGACCAGGACATCGGCTTCGGCCTGCGTCAGCTCGTCGACATCGCCGAGCGTGCCCTGTCACCCGGCGTCAACGACCCCACCACAGCAGTGCAGGCCATCGACCACCTGCACGACATCATGCGCCGGTTGGCCACCCGGGCACTCCCGGCGCGGCAACAGCTCACGGACGATGGGCGCGTTGTCCTGTCGGTGCCGCAGCCGCGGTTCTCCGACTACCTCGCGCTGGCCTTCGACGAGGTCATGCGGTGGGGTGAGGACAGCCCGCGCATCCAGCGCCGGGTGCACGTCGCTCTGCGAGACCTCGAGGACGTTGCGCGACCAGAGCACCGACAAGCGGTGATCGAGGCCATCGCCCGGCATCATGCGCCAGGGTTGACCGCACCGGTCGACGCGCTGTCGCCGTCCGATGTCGGACTCCGCTGACGCCGTTGATCGCTACCGCCCAACACACCGGGACGCGATCAGGCTTTGCCGGAGAGCAGCTCGCGGACCCGGCCTGCGAGGGGATGGCCCGGAGCCTCGTCGAGGAACTGCGAGAGCGAGGCGCGGCTGCGCGGGTCGCCCTGTTCGCGTTGGGCCAGGCCGAGCACCAGGAGGGCGTCCTCGGCACGGCGCTCATCGTCCCCGGCGCTGCCCAGGGCAGCCCGCGCCAGTCGCTCGGCGCGCGGCGCGTCTCCGGCGACCAGCGCCTCGAGAGCGCTGCGGGCCAAGGGGTCGAGCTGGGCAGCGGCCGGACCGGACCACGTGGTCGCCGAAGTGGCGGGAGCTGCCACGTAGGGGTGCCACGCGTCACCCGCGGGCAGGTGCCCGGCGGACAGCACGGTGATCGCGGCGCAGGTGCCGCCGGCACCCGCCGCCCACACCAGGCGCCTCCCGGGTCGTCCGCCGGCCAGCAACGCCGCGACTCCTGCGAGCACGACGGCCGGTGCCAGCACGAGGAACCAGCCGGCGCCCCGGGGCGGTGGGTCGAGCAGGATGCCGTCGCCGTACCTCAGGGCGAACCAGGCCCTCACTTGGTCGGGCGAGCGCCCGTCGCGCAGCTGCTGGGCGATGACTGACCGCATCTGCTGGGCGAGATCGCTCTGCGACGCGGCCACCGACTCCCCCGCGCACACGGGGCACCGGATGCCGGCCGCCACGGTGCTGGCGCGCTCGGCCGCCGTGGGGCCTGGTGTCGAGGACGACTGCCACAGCGCCGCAGCCGCGGCGGCGAGCAGTACGAGCACGACGGCCACCACGACCGTCCTCGGGTAGAACCTCTCGCTGCGGAGGCCCTCGGGCGACTGCGTGGCGCGGAGCCACACCTTCACGATGCGCTCACCGCCGGCTCGACGTGCCGCACCACCCAGTCGTTGGTGAGCGGCCCGACGCTGCGCGCCACCACCCGTCCCCCGCGGTCGACGAGGAAGGTCTCGGGCACGCCGGTGGCCCCCCACGACACCGCCAGGGCGCCGGTGGGGTCCTCCACGGTCGGGAACGGTGTGACCCCCAGCTGGTCGAGCAGGGTGCGGGCGCCGTCGGGCCGGTCTCGCGTCAGCACGCCGACGAGCACGAGCCCGCGGTCGCGGTAGCGGTCGTGCGTGCGCGCCAGCAGGGGCAGCTCGTCGCGGCACGGCGGGCACCAGCTTGCCCAGACGTTGACGAGGACGACCGAGCCACGCAGCGAGGCGAGGTCCAGCCCCTTGCCGTCCAGCGTCGGCCCGGACAGGTCGGGGGCCGGGCGGTCCATGACCTCGAGGGACGCTGGGGACGCCGGGGTGCCGAGCGCCACACCCAGCGCGCTGAGCGTGCCAAGCAGCAGTGCCCCCGTGAGCACGCTGACCAGGAGCCGGCGGCGCAGGGTGCCGGTGGGCACCGGGCTCACCCTTCCCTCGCTGCGACGGGGGCGGGGGCCACCTCCGTGGTCACCGGTGCGGGGCGCCGGCGCCGCCCGGGCAACGCCACGAGGATGCCGCCCAGCGCCATGACGGCCCCACCGGCCCAGAGCAGGCCGACGAGCGGTTCGAGGGTCACCCGCAGCGTGGCGGTGCCCTGGTCGGGGTCCACCGCCAACAGCGTGACGTAGAGGTCTCCGGCCGGGCTGCTGGCGATCGCCGGCGTCGGCACGGTGACGTCACGGCCGGGGTAGAACACCAGCGCGGCCGTGTCGAGCGGTTCGGACCGGCCGTCGACCAGGACGCTGAGGCGAGCCGCGGTCGACATCCGTCGGCCGTCGCCGTGCCGGTCGACGCCGTCGAGCCGCACGGTGCTCGCCCCGACCTCGACGCTGCGGCCGGTGCCGAGCGTGGCCTCCGCCGTGGTGGACCAGGCCGAGCTCGCCGCGACCCCCACGACGACGAGGGCGAAACCGGCGTGGGCGAGGCGGCCGCCGGCTCCCGCGCGGCCGGTCAGCCGGGACCGACGCCCCCTCACCAGCGCCTGGATACTCTGGCCGAGCACGGCCGCGGCCAGCCCGATCGTCAGCACCGGGAGCACTCCGCTGGCTCCCGCGAAGCCCAGCAGGCAGATCGTTCCCGTACCGACGAGCCCCGGCAGCGTCGCGCGGGCGAGCAGGCTCGCCGCGCGGTCGTGGCGCCACCGGGCGAGCGGTCCCAGCACCATCAGGACGAGCAGGGCCAGGCCCACCGGCACGGCGATGCGGTCGTAGAAGGGCCGGCCGACCGACACCTCGCCCACACCGATCCCCCGCAGCAGCGCCGGCGCCACGGTGCCGAGCAGCACGGTCAGCCCGAGGCCGCCGACCAGGGCGGCCCCGGCGACGAGCAGCGACTCGCGTGCCGGCGGTGCCCCACCCTCACCCGAGCCGGGCCCCGTCGGGGACGCAAGCCCCTCGCCGCGCCACACGACCAACCCGGCGACGCCCGCCACGCCGACGGCGAGCAGGCCCAGGAGCAGGGGACCCAGGGCCGACGGCGTGAAGGAGTGAACGCTGGCCACCACGCCGGAGCGGGTGAGGAAGGTGCCGGTCACCACCAGCAGGAACCCCGCGCCCGCGAGGCCGGCGACCCAGGGACCGAGCGAGGGCCGGTGGCGGTGCGCCATCAGCACGTGCAGCAAGGCGGTCGTGCACAGCCAGGGGATGAGCGAGGCATTCTCGACCGGGTCCCAGGCCCAGTAGCCGCCCCACCCGAGCACGGCGTACGACCACCAGGCACCGAGCGTGATGCCGGCGGTGAGCGAGACCCAGGCGACCACGGACCAGGTGCGCACGGTCGGCAGCCACGCCGCCGCAGGGCTTCGCGTCATCAGGGCGGCGACGGCGTAGGCGAACGGGACGACCAGGCCGGCGTATCCGACGTAGAGCAGCGGCGGGTGCACCAGCATCGCGGGGTGGTCGACGAGGAGCGGGTTGGGGCCGGCCCCATCGGCCGGTGCGGGGAGCAGGCGGTCGAACGGCCGGGCGCCGACGAAGGTCAGCACGGCGAAGGCCGCGGTCACTCCAGCGGTGACCGCCGACGCGACGGCGTGCAGGGCCCGGACGTCGTGGCGGGTACCGCTGCGGGGGGCCGCCCGCCCGGCGCCGACGAGCACGGCGAACCCTGACAGCACCAGCAGCCAGAGCAGCAGGGAGCCGTCGAGCCCGCCCCACAGTGCGCTGAACCGGTAGGCCGGCGGCGTGGCCGCGCTCGAGTGCCCCGCCACGTAGTCGACCGAGAAGTCGTTGCCGAGGAGGGCGACCTCCATGGCCGCCACGGCACCCACGGCACCGACGAGAACCAGGATGCCGGCCAGCCGCGCCGATGCCACCTCGTCGCGACCGCGCGCCACCCGCACCCAGAGCACGGTCGCCACCGTCGCGGCGACCGCCGTCACGGCGAGCAGCAGGGTGCCGGCCGCAGCAGTCACGGTGCGGACCCCGCCGCCCCGTCCCCCCCTCGACCGTCGTCGGCGCGGTAGGTGTTGGCGTGCTTGGCCATGACCCGGTCGACGTGGAGCACCCCGTCGGCCCCGAGCACCCCCTCGACCACGGCGTCGGCCCCGGCGCGGAAGGTGCCGCTGGGCACCTCGGTGGTCTTCACCTGGGCGCGGGCCCCGCCACCCTCGAGGACAAAGCTCGTCACCCCCCCGTGCTCCGACAGCGACCCGGTCACCACGGTCCCCTCGACGCGCACCCGCTCGCCCAGGTGGGAGGGGCCGACGAAGAGGTCGGCGGGGCTGCGCGAGTAGGTCAGCGTCCCGTTGGCGGCCGCGCCCAGCCCCACGAGGACCAGTGCAGCCCCGGCCCCGCCCAACCACCAGCGGGCCGCTCGGCCGCTCACCGCGTGCCCGTCGGAACGGCTCGCTCCATCGGTGCGGGCAGCGGGGCCACCGGTCGGCCGGCGCGGGTGTGCACGCCCAGCCGCCACACCACGGCGGTGAGGCCGATCGCGGTCGCGGCGACGGCCGACAGGCCGAGCGCCACCCCCATCCGCGGGTCGATCGGGGGGACCTCGCGGGGCGAACCGAAAACCGTGGCGGTCTGGTGCAACGTGGTCCACCAGACGACCGAGAAGTGCACCACCGGCACGACCAGGAAGCCGAGCATGCCGGTGACGGCCGCGCGGCGCATGGCCGGCACCTGTGGGCCGGGCAGGGAGCGCAGCGCCAGGTGTGCGACGTAGATGATGAGCATGACGGCGGTCGACACCAACCGGGCGTCCCAGGTCCACCAGACGCCCCACACCGCCCGGCCCCAGACGCTGCCGACGATCAGTGTCACAACGGTGGCCGCGACTCCCACTTCGGCAGCGGCCCGGCCCCACCGGTCGGCGGCCAGGGACCCCCAGCGGAGATGGCATACCCCGGCCACGAGAACGATCCCGAAGCACAGGTACGCGAGCCACGCCGCGGGCACGTGCAGATACATCAGCCGCTGCCATTGCCCCTGCACCATGTCTGCTGGTGCGGTGGCGGCGACGGCACCGGCCACGAGCGTGCTGGCCACGGCCACCGCGCCCATTCCGCGGAGGAGGTCCTCCCTGCCGACAGGGCTCTGCGTTCCACGACGCTGACCGGACATGCGTCCTCCCACTCTTCTTCGGGCATCAGACGCCCCGGAACTACCCACATCCAGCGCCTCGACACCCCGCGCCGATTGATGGGTTTGGCACAGCCTGCCGCGGGGCACTGCTACTAGCAGACTGCGGCCCCTTGCACGGCCGCGAGACCCGAGAAGCGAGGTCTGATGACGAGTCGCACGAGCCACCCCCACGCCGTGGGCTCCACCCCAGAGGGGGGTCGGACACCGGTGGCACGGGCACATCGCGCCACGGGATTCGTTGTGGCAGTTCTCGTCTCGTTGCTCAGCGGGTGTTCCGGCTCCGCACCGTCGGCCCTCGAGCCGGCCGGGTTCGGGGCTCGCCGCGTCGCGGGGCTGTGGTGGTTCCTCTTCACGATTGCCGCCGTCGTCTGCGTCGTCGTCATCGGGCTGCTGCTCCTCGCGCTGCGGCGGCGCGGCGCGCCGCCCGGACCCAGCCATGACGGGCACCGGGTCGTCGTCGTCGCCGGCGTCATCGTCCCGGCCCTGATCCTGACCACGGTCTACCTCGTGGGGCTACGTGACCTCAGCGCCCTGCAGGAGCCCGACGGGCCACCGGCGGTGACGGTCGACGTCGTGGGCCACACCTGGTGGTGGCAGGTGAGCTACCCCGACGACGGTGTGGTCACGGCCAACGAGATCCACGTCCCCGTCGGTCGCAACGTCCTCCTTCGCCTGCGCACCGCTGACGTCAACCACAGCTTCTGGGTTCCGCAGCTGACCGTGAAGACCGACCTCGTGGCCGGCCGGGTCAACCGCACCTGGGTACGCGCCGAGCGGCCGGGCCGCTTCCGCGGCCAGTGCGCGGAGTTCTGCGGACTCCAGCACGCGCACATGGCGCTCGTCGTCGTCGCCGAGCCCGAGGCGCAGTTCCGCGAATGGGCCGCCGAGCAGGCCCGCGACGTCCCGGCCGCGACGAGCGCCCTCGCCCGCCGCGGCCAGGAGGTGCTCGAGAGTTCCTCGTGCGCGAGCTGCCACACCGTTCGGGGCACATCGGCACAAGGGAAGGTGGGCCCGGACCTGACCCACCTGTCGACCCGGTCCGAGATCGGGGCCGGCACGCTGCCCAACGACCCCGGTCACCTCGCCGGGTGGATCGCCAACTCGCAGACCGACAAACCCGGCAACCTGATGCCGCCGCAGCCGCTCGCTCCTGCGGACCTACAGGCCTTGGTGACCTACCTCGACGGCGACCGGAACACCTCTGCGCCTCCGAGCAGCCCGCCGCCGGGAACGAAGGGCACACCATGAGACTCACCGAGGCATCCCGGGTCGTGCTGCACGCCGAGGAGGCGGCCGGCCCCCGCGTCGCGCCGCACTGGCCGGAGGGCTCCGGACTCAAGGGTGCGCTGACCACCGTGGACCACAAGCGGATCGGTCGCCGCTACATCGCCACCGCCGCGGTCTTCTTCGGTCTGGCCGGGCTCGACGCCCTCGTCATGCGCACGCAGCTCGCGAAGGCCGACGCCAGCCTGGTCTCTCCCGAGCTCTACGACCAGCTCTTCACGGTGCACGGCACGGCGATGATCTTCTTCTTCGCCACCCCGATGCTCTTCGGTTTCGGTAACGTGCTGATGCCCTTGATGGTGGGGACGCGCGACATGGCGTTCCCCCGGCTCAATGCCTTCGGCTACTGGGTCTTCGTCGCCTCGGGGACGCTGCTGTTCTCGAGCCTGTTCCTCGGGTCTGCCCCCAACGGGGGCTGGTTCAGCTACGTCCCCCTGACCGGGCACGAGTACTCGCCCGGCATCAACATGGACGTCTACTGCATCTCGCTGCTGTTCCTCGGCATCTCCACCACGGCCGGCGCCGTCAACTTCATCGTCACCGCGCTCAAGCTGCGCGCGCCCGGCATGTCCCTGGCCCGGATGCCGGTGTTCGTCTGGGCCGTCGTCGTCACCTCGTTCATGGTCGTCTTCGCGCTTCCGCCGCTGAACACCGCCAACGCCATGCTGTTCCTCGACCGGCGCTTCGGCGCGCACTTCCTCGACCCGGCCGGCGGCGGCGACGCCGTGCTCTGGCAGCACCTGTTCTGGCTCTTCGGGCACCCCGACGTGTACATCATCGTGCTGCCCGCCCTCGGCATCGTGTCGTCGATCGTGCCCACCTTCTCGCGCCGCCCGATCGTCGCCTACCCGCTCATCGTGCTCGCGAGCATCGCGACGGGCATCATCTCCTTCGGCGTGTGGGTGCACCACATGTTCGCCGTCGGGCTCCCGCAGCTGTCGATGTCGTTCTTCTCCGCCGCGAGCATCGTCGTCACCCTGCCGGCCGGCATCCAGATGTTCTCGTGGCTCGCCACGATGCTGACCGGCCGGCTGGTGCTGTCGGTCCCCATGCTGTGGGCGATGGGCTTCGTCGGCGCCTTCGTCATCGGTGGCGTCACCGGGGTGATGTTCGCGATCGTCGCCTTCGACCAGCAGGTCACCGACTCCTACTTCGTGGTGGCCCACTTCCACTACGTGCTGTTCGGCGGGGCCGTGCTGCCGATGATCGCCGGGCTCTTCTACTGGTGGCCCAAGATCAGCGGCCGGATGACGAGCCCGCGCGGCGGCCGCTGGGCCTTCTGGGTGACCTTCACCGGGTTCAACCTGACCTTCTTCCCCATGCACATCGCCGGGCTGCTGGGGATGCCGCGGCGGGTCTACACCTTCGAGTCCGGGCTGGGCTGGGACCCGTGGAACCTCCTCGCCACCGTCGGGTCCTACCTGCTGGCCATCGGGCTGGCCGTCACCGCAGGGGTGTTCGTCCACTCCTGGCGACGTGGGGAAAGCGCGCCACCCGACCCGTGGGGCGGCGAGAGCCTGGAGTGGCTGACGACATCACCTCCGCGGCCGTACAACTTCGCCGTCATCCCCACGGTGCACAGCCTGCACCCGCTGTGGGACGAGGACAGCCTGCGGTCGGTGCTCGACGGCGACTCCGATGAGGACCGGGTGCTCGACGCCGGGCACGAGGTGCTGATGACCAGCGAGCTCGACGGCGAGCCGGAGCGCCGCCTCGCGATGCCGGAGGACACGCCCGTGCCTGCGGTCACCGCGGCGGGGCTGCTCGTGCTGTTCGTCTCCCTGCTGTTCGGCGTCTTCGTCGTCACGGCGGCCGCCGCGGTCTTCACGCTCGGTGCCATCGGCTACTGGCTGTGGCCGTTCGCCGAGCCGGAGGAAGCCCGCAGCGACCCGGTGCCCCACCCGGAGCGCGTGTCGTGAGCGCCGTCGACGCCGTCAAGGGCACGCCGGAGGCACTGGTGGATGCCGGTGCCCTCGCGACCGAGACGCCCCGCGGCCGCCCCACCGGGGAGTGGGGGATGTTCCTCTTCGTCACCACGGAGGCCACCCTGTTCGCGTGCCTGCTCGCGAGCTACTTCTACGTACGGTTCGTCCACGGCGGCGGCCACTGGCCTCCCGGCGGCATCGAGGAACCGAAGCTGCTCAAGCCGCTGATCATGACCGGCCTGCTCGTCACGAGCAGCGCCACGATGGTGGTGGCCGACCACGCCATCCGGCACGGCCACCAACGACGCCTGCTGCTCGCCCTCACGGCGACCATCGTGCTGGGGCTGTGCTTCCTGGCGCTGCAGGGGTCGGAGTACTCCGAGAAGCTGACGACGTTCACCTGGTCGACCAACGCGTACGGCTCGCTCTTCTACACGATCACCGGATTCCACGGGGTGCACGTCGTGATCGGCCTGCTGATGCTGTCGCACACGTTGGTCGCCGCACTGCGCGGCCGCTACACCCGCGGACGGCACGAGCGGGTGCGCATGGTCTCGGTCTACTGGCACTTCGTCGACGTGGTGTGGATCGCCGTGCTGACCTCGCTGTACCTGACCCCGCACCTGGGCGGCTGACGTGGCGGGCTCCACGCAGGCCGGCACCCGGGACCCCGCGGTCCCGGCACCGGCGCGCGCCGCGGGACCGCTGCTGGTGTGGTTCGCCGTCCTCGGCGGGTTCCTCGCGTGGGGGGTCCACCTCTTCCTCGCCTGGATGGTCACCGAGGTCGTGTGCGTCCAGGGCCACGACGAGGTCGCCGGGCTCCCGGTGCGCTGGGCTGCCGGGCTCCTCACGGCGCTACCGGGGCTGGTGGCCCTCGCGGCGCTGGTCGTCGGCCTGCGCGCCGGCTGGGTGCTGCGCCGGGGACCGGACGACCGCCGCACCACCCGGGCCCGCTTCCTGGTGCGGATCGGCTGCTGGCTCAGCGGCCTGAGCATCCTGATGATCGTGTTCGGCGCCATCGCCGTGGTGACGCTGCCCACGTGCGGCAACACCGGTGTGGCGAGCTCCGCCGCTGCCGTCGTGCACCGGCTCGGCGCCGGGGGGGGCCGCACCGGCGCAGTGATCCCTGCACTGGTGCCCGCGCACGGGGCGTCGGCCGCGGGCCGGGAGGGCGCCGCATCCGAGTTCGTGCTGGGCGCCGGGCCGGCCGGCACCGGCGCGGTGGTCCCTGCGCAGGTGCCCGCGCACGGGGCGTCGGCCGCGGGCTGGGAGGGCGCCGCATCCGTGTTCGTGCTCGCCGGCTTGGCCGGGTGGGTCGTGGCCCACCTGCTCGGCACCGCGCGCTGCGCCGGGTCACGACCTCACCTGCTCACCGGTATCCGCCGCACCGGTCCCTGGCGGCTGGTGGCGTTCCTCACCGGGGTGGCCGCCCTCGCCGTGGCCCTCGGACCGTGGAGCGAGGAGGCCGTCGACCGCAGCCTGGCGGCGCACATGGGCCAGCACATGCTGCTGATCGTGGTGGCGGCACCGCTGCTGGCTGCCGGCGCCCCCGGAACACCGCTCGTCCTCCTCCTGCCGGTGCGGGGCCGGCAGCGCGTCGCGCGGTTCCGGCAACAGCTGCGGCATGCGCCGGTCACCCGCGACCTGCTGCGACCCGTGACCGGCTGGCTGCTCAGCATCACGACCCTGTGGGTCTGGCACCTTCCCCCGATGTACGAGGCGGCCCTGTCGTCACCGTGGTTGCACGCCCTCGAGCACGCCTGCTTCCTCCTCGGGGCCTGGACCTTCTGGTGGCACGTGCTGCACGAGGGACCCCAGCGGGTGCGGGGCGGCGCCGCCGTGCTCTACGTGTTCGCAGCAACCCTTCCGGCGGCCGCGTTGGGGGCGGTGCTCACCTTCGCGACGGCCCCGCTCTACCCCAGCCAGGCGCAGGGCGCGGTCGCCGCGGGGCTCGACCCGGTGCGCGACCAGCAGCTCGCCGGGCTGGTCATGTGGGTGCCGCCGGACGTGCTCTACCTCCTGCTCACCGTCGCGCTCTTCCTACCCTGGCTCACCCGGATGGCCGAGGACGACGAACGTCGTGCGACTCCACCACCGATCGAGCGCGCGCCGACCGCCCTCGTTCCCGGGGAGGGACGATGACCACCACCGCACCACCACCGCTCCGCCGCCGCCACCGGGGCCGGCTGGCCCTCGCCGTGATCGTCCCGGCCGTACTGCTCGCCGGGCTGGTCGGCTGCGGCCAGGAAGCCCGACGGAGCGGCACCGTCGTGCCCGGGGGCGACCCGGAGCGCGGCGCCACCCTGATCCGCACCTACGGGTGCGGCAGCTGCCACACGGTCGACGGCGTCGACGGGGCCGACGGGCTCGTCGGACCCCCGCTGACCGGTTTCGGCCGGCGCACCTACATCGCCGGCGAGCTGCCCAACGGTGCCGAGAACCTCCAGCGGTGGATCCGCCACCCGAAGCAGGTCGAGCCGGGCACCGCCATGCCCGACCTCGGGGTCTCGAGCACCGACGCCCGCGACCTCGCCGCCTTCCTGCTGGAGTCGCGATGACGGTCCAGGGCGCGCCACGCCACCCCTCACGTCCGTCCCGGCGCCGCGCCGTCGGCCTCGTCCTCGGCGTGCCGACGGTCGCCTGGCTGTTCGTCGTCATGCTCGGTGGCACCGGCGGGGCGGCAGCCCCCTCGGACCATGCCGCACCGGCCGCTCTCTCCCCCTCGGCCACGGCGTCGTCGAACCCCGCCCCGGCCGCCTCACCGCCGGTGGACGAGCCCGGGACCATCCCGGTCCCCACCGCCGGTGACCCGCTGGAGCGGGGACGGCTGCTCTACGGCGGCAACTGCGCGAGCTGCCACGGGCAGCGCGGCGAGGGCAGCCAGCGCGGGCCCGACCTGCGCTCGGTGGGCAGTGCGAGCACCGACTTCCAGCTGCGCACCGGCCGGATGCCGATCGCGGCCCCCGAGGACCAGCCGCGGTCCGGTCCACCGTCCTTCTCCTCCCCCGACATCAAGGCACTCGTCGCCTACGTCGACTCGCTCGGCGACGGCAACGGCCCCCGCATCCCGCAGGTGCTGGTCGGCGAGCCGCAACGGGGACGCCGGCTCTACCTGACCAACTGCGCCGCCTGCCACTCGTCGAGCGGTGTCGGCGCCGTGCTGACCGCCGGCCACGTGGCACCCAACCTGCTCGGCACCGCGCACACCCAGCTGGGTGAGGCGGTGCGGGTCGGGCCTGGGGTGATGCCGCAGTTCCCCCGCGAAGTCCTCAGCGACTCCGATGTCGGCGACATCGCCGCGTACGTCGACTCGCTCGACCGCGAGCGCGACCACGGTGGCTGGCCGATCGGCGGCGTCGGCCCGGTGACCGAGGGTGCCGTGGGCTGGCTGGTGGGTCTCGGCATCGCCCTGCTGCTGGCGCGGCGGCTCGGGAAGCGAGCCTCCTGATGCGCTGGCGCACACCCAACGCCCCCCGTCGCAGGGACGTGCCGCAGGGTCCGCAGCGGAAGGCAGCCGCCGGCTTCGCCGTCACCGTGGTCGGCGCCGTCGGCTTCGGCTGGGCGCAGCTGGCCGGCGCGGCGGTGCAGTGGCAGGGCATCTCGCTGGCGGCGGCCCTGGCCGGCCTGGCGTACGGCTTCGCCTCCTGGACAGCCCTGCTCCCGCCCGGGCCGTTCGTCGAGGAGCGCGAACCGATGCGCTCCCCCGCCGACGACCGGCAGGCCCTGGCCGAGGACCTCGGTCGGGCCGACGGCGGCATCGTGTCGGCGCCGCTGCCCCGCCGGGTGCTCACCGCCGCCCTGTCGCTGCTGGGGCTCGCCGTCCTGGTGCCGCTGCGCTCGCTGCGCGGGCCGGGGCCCGCGGCGCCCGTCGCGCTGGCGCACACCGCGTGGCGAGCCGGCCTCCGGGTGGTGCGCGGCGACGGCACCCCGGTGCGGCTGGCGGACGTCGTCGAGGGGACCGCCCTGACGGTGCACCCCGAGGGGCACGTCGAGGACGCCGATGCCGGGGTCATCCTGGTCCGCGTGCCGCCGGAGCGGCTGGCGCTGCCCCCGGACCGGATGGGCTGGACGGTCGACGGCGTCGTCGCCTACTCCAAGCTCTGCACCCACGCCGGCTGCCCGGTCGGCCTCTTCGCCGAGGGCACCGGGCAGCTGCTGTGCCCGTGCCACCAGTCGGTCTTCGACGTCTACCACGGGGCCGAGCCGCGGTTCGGGCCGGCGGCCCGCCCCCTCCCCCAGCTGCCGCTGGCCCTGGCCGAGGACGGCACGTTGGCCGCGGACGGCGACTTCCCGACGCCACCCGGGCCGGGGTACTGGAGGACGTCATGATCCCCCGGCTGGCCGGCCGCCGCGCCGGCGACTGGCTCGACGAGCGCCTGCGCCTGTCCAAGGTCACCCGGCACACGGTGGGCAAGGTCTTCCCCGACCACTGGTCGTTCATGATGGGCGAGGTCGCTCTCTACTCGTTCGTCGTGCTGCTCGCCACCGGCACCTTCCTCACCCTCTTCTTCGAGCCGACGACTGCCGACCGGCTCTACTCCGGCAGCTACCAGCCGCTGGCCGGGTCCACCACGTCGGGCGCCTACGCGTCGGCGGTCGAGCTGAGCTTCGACATCCAAGGTGGGCTGCTGATCCGCCAGGTGCACCACTGGGCGGCACTGCTGTTCATCTCCGCCATCGTCGTGCACCTCATCCGCATCTTCCTCACCGCCGCCTTCCGCCACCCGCGCGAGCTCAACTGGGTGGTCGGCGTGACGATGCTGCTGCTCGCCATCCTCAACGGGTTCACGGGGTACTCCCTGCCCGACGACCTGCTCTCGGGCACCGGGCTGCGCATCGCCTCCGCCGTGCTGCTGTCGATCCCGCTGATCGGGCCGTGGTTGCAGTTCCTGCTGCTCGGCGGCGAGTTCCCCGGGGAGGCGACCGAACAGCGGCTCTTCGTGGCGCACGTGCTCCTCGTGCCGGCCCTGCTCACCGCGCTCATCGTCATCCACATGGCGGTGCTCGTGCGCCAGAAGCACGCCCAGTTCCCGGGGCCCGGCCGGCGGAACACCAACGTTGTCGGCTCGCGGATGTGGCCCACCTACGCCTTCCGGTCGCTGGCGCTGCTCACCGGGGTGGCGGCAGTGCTGGCGGCCCTGGGCGGGCTCGTCCAGATCAACCCGGTCTGGCTCTGGGGTCCCTTCGACCCCAACCTGGCGACCTCGCCGGCGCAGCCCGACTGGTACGTCGGCTGGGTCGACGGCGCGCTGCGGCTGTTCCCGCCGTGGGAGTTCCGCATCGCCGGGCACCTCGTGCCCAACGTCTTCTGGGGCGGGGTGGTCATGCCGGCCGTGGGGTTCGCCGTGCTGTACGCCTGGCCGTGGGTCGACCGCCTCGTCACCGGCGACCGCGCCGAGCACCACCTGCTCGAGCGACCGCGGGAGCGGCCGTTCCGGATGGCGGTGCTGGTCGGCGTACTGACCTTCGTCGCGATGCTGCTGCTCGCCGCCTCCGAGGACCTCGCCGCCCGGGTGTGGCGGCTGCCGGTGCGCGACGTCATCGTGACGATGCGGTTCGCGACGCTGGTCCTCCCCCCCATCGCGGCCGCCGTTGCCTACCTGGCCACCCGGGCGCTGCTGCGCTCGAGAGCCCCCTCCTTCCTCGAGATGCCGGTGGGGCACCCCGAGGCGGAGGACGAGAAGCCCGAGCGCGGCCACGACGAGCGCGCAGCGACCGCGTGGCCCGTGGAGCAGCCTGAGGAGCCCGAGCTGCGCCGGCCACCGCTGGTCGTCGGCAGCGCGGGTGGTCCTGATGAGTGAGCTGGGCGCCCGGCTGCTGGTGCGCCGCGACGGCCATGGCTGGCGTTGGTGCTACCGGTCGGCCGGTGCGGACGGTGACGCCCAGGAGCTGTGGTCGTCGGTGGTCTTCGTCGACCGGCAGACCGCCGAGGATGCCGCGCGCACCGCCTACCCCGACGTCAACCTCGTTCCGGCGCAATCGGTCGCACCCCCGCCGTGGCGCCGGCCCCTGCCGCTGGTCGCCGTCGGCCTCGCCGCGCTCGCCGCGCTCCGGTACCAGCGCCGCCGCTGATCAGGCGCCTGTCGCCCGTCGGACGCGCCGCCGGTCGTCGGGCAGCCGGATGGTGCGCCCGGTTGCGTCGAGGTGGCCGAGCAGCGGCAGTGCCACGCGCCGGCTGGTGCCGAGGGCGCGCCGGGCCTCGCTGGCGGTGAAGGGCTGTGGCAGCCCGCTGAGCCGCCCGACGGCGGCGTCGGCGGCATCCGGCATCAGAACCACGCCCTGGGCCAGCCGCAACAGGTTCCCGCTGCGGTGCAGGAGCGCGACCGTGGCACCGTCGAGCCCCATGGCTGCCAGCCGGCCGGCCTCCGGAGCGGCGAAGGGGTCCTGCTCCAGTTCCGCGGACAGGTGGGTGAGCGCAGCGAGGGCCTCCGGCGGCACCGGCACCCGCCGGCCGGACGTGATCCGCCCGCCCTCGGTGCGCAGTGGCGCGCCGACGAGCGCGGCCACGATGCCGACCTCCTCCAACCCGAGGGCGCGCGCGGCGGCCGCCGGGGTGACGCCCGAGGAGCCACCCTCCTCGGCCTCCAGCACCACACCCACGAGGCGGCGGCGCAGGGCCGCGGCACACTCGGACCCGACCAGCCAGTCGCCGACCTCGAGCGCGCCCTCGGGCAGGTCGTCGAGGACGACCCCGGCCCGAGCCAGCACCGACCGGCGCACGGTCCCCCGCCGGGTGAGCTCGGCCGACACCGACCCGTCGAGGGCCGCGAGGTCCCGGGCCCGCGCTGCGGCGGCGCCACGGCGCGCCAACGCCGGCGGCACCGGGTCGAGCACCCGCACCCCCCACAGCGCTCGGCTGCCCGGGTCGCGCAGGATGGCGCGGTCGCCGATCCGCAGCGGGAGCGGCCGCTCGAGCGTGAGCCGCCAGGCGTCGCCCCCCAGCGGTCGGGCATGGGCGCCCACGAGGGCCGACCCGCAGTGCAGCACCGGGCGGTGCGGCACCTGACCGCGGCCGGTGAGGTGGACGTCCACCACCGTGCACCGCACGAACGTGCCGGGCCTGACGAGGGCGGTCCCCCGGGTCAGCGCCTCGGGTGCGTGGCCACCGAGCTCGAGCGCCACCCGCGCCACGGCATCCACGCTCTTGCGTGTCGCGCCCAAGGCCTGCAGCCCGCGCACCCGCACCGTGCCCTCTGACGCCTCCAGGACGTCGCCCACCCGCAGCCTGCCCGAGACCATCGTCCCGGTGACCACAGTGCCGGCGCCCCGGACATGGAACCGGCGGTCGACCCACAGACGCGTGTCGGCGGCCGACGTCGATGGGCGGGATCCGACCCAGCACGTCGGCCAGCACTCGGCGAAGGCGGTCGAGGCCGGCTCCGGTGCGCCCGCTGACGACCACCGCAGGGGCACCCGCCAGGGAGGTCGCTGCCACCTCCGCCTGCATCCGCGCCAGTGCCGGGGCCGGGTCGGCGAGATCCGCGCGGCTGACGACGAGCACCCCGTGCTCGACCCCGAGCGCGTCGAGGGCGGCGAGGTGCTCGGCCGCTTGTGGCATCCAGGGGTCGTCCGCGGCGACGACCAGCATGACAACCGGAACCGGCCCGAGACCCGCCAGGGTCGTGGGCAGGAACCGCTCGTGCCCCGGCACGTCGACGAAGGCCACCTCGCCGACGGGGGGCAGGTCGACCCAGCAGTAGCCCAGCTCGATGGACAGGCCCCGGCGCCGCTCCTCCTCGAGGCGGTCCGGATCCTGGCCGGTGAGCGCGCGGACGATGGTCGACTTGCCGTGGTCGACGTGGCCGGCGGTGGCGACGACGTGCACGTCAGGCCCTCGGCACCGTCTCGAGCAGCGGCCGCACGCACGCCACCAGCACCTCGTCGAGCGCCTCCGGCACGGCGAGCAGATCCAGGAGCAGCCTGCCGTCGTGAACGCGACCGACCACCGGAGGGTCGGCGTGCCGCAAGGGTGCCGCCAGCTCGTGGGGCAGGGCGACCGCGGCACTGTCCAGGGTGACGCCGGGCGCTCCCCCTCCTCCGACGCGGCCCGTCGAGGGCACGGCCGCTGCCGGTGAGCCGATCGCGACGGCAATCCGACGTGCTCGGTGCAGCAGGTCCGCCGAGGTGGTCGCCAGCGCGGCCGCCACAGGTGTCGGCGGGCCGTTCAGGGTGGCCTCGAGCGCCGCGAGGGTCAGCTTGTCGACCCGCAGCGCACGGGCCATCGGATGCCGCCGCAACCGGTGCACGAGATCCGCGTCGCCGAGCAGGAGCCCGCACTGAGGTCCGCCGAGCAGCTTGTCGCCCGAGGCGGTGACCAGCGCTGCCCCTTCACACAGGACGCTCGCGGCATCCGGCTCGTCCGGCAGCCTGGGGTGCGGGGCCAGCAGCCCCGACCCGAGGTCGGCCACGACCGGCAGCCCGAGCGGCGCCAGCTCGGCGACCGAGACGGTCGACGTGAAACCCTCGACGCGGAAGTTCGACGGGTGGACCTTCAGGAGGAACGCGGTGCGCTCGGTGATGGCAGCGGCGTAGTCGTCGAGGCGCACCCGGTTGGTGGTGCCGACCTCGCGCAGGCGCACGCCGACCGACTCGACGAGCTCGGGGATGCGGAACCCGTCGCCGATCTCGACCATCTCGCCGCGGGCGACGATGACCTCGCGGTCGGCGGCCAGCCCCCGGGCGGCCAGGGCGAGCGCCGCGGCGCCGTTGTTGACGACGTGCACGTCCCCGGCATCCGGGACGGCGCGGCGCAGCGCCGCCAGCGCTGCTGCCCCCCGACGGCCGCGACGCCCCGTGTCGAGGTCGAGCTCGACGTCGGTGGGTCCCGACGCGGTGACGACGGCCTCGATGGCTGCGTCGGACAACGGTGCCCGGCCGAGGTTGGTGTGCACCACGACGCCGGTGGCGTTGACCACCGGACGCAGGGATGCCGCACGGGGCGGCAGCCGCTCGAGGACGCACCGCACCACGGCGGCGGGCTCCAGCTCCCCCGCCCGGCAGGCCGCGAGAACCCCCGTGACGACGGCCTTGACGCGGGCGCGCCCGAGGCGGCGCACCGCGTCGTGGACCTCCGGGGCGTCGAGCACGGCATCAGTGCGGGGGACGTGACGCCGGGGGTCCTGCACCGTGTCGTCCTCTCTGCCGGCGTCGTACGTTTGGCGGAGGCGGACGGGAATCGAACCCGCCTGACCGAGATCCTCGGTCACGTCGGTGTTGAAGACCGCGCCCGTCACCAGACGAGGAACGCCTCCGCCAGCGACCCTAGCCGTGACCGTCGTCGGGAAGTGGTCGAGGTGCAGCGTTTCCCCGGCTCCTGACGGGGTACGGCTCCGTCGACGAGGAGAGGACGTGACGGTGTGCTGACCCCGCTCGACTGGCCGGTGGTGCGACAGCTGCGCGGACGCGACCCGCTGGGCCGTGGGTCCGCGGTCATGTCCCAGAGCACCTCAGAACTCAAGCCCCGCACCAAGGATGCCGAGGTCGTTGAGTCGATCTGCCCGTACTGCGCCGTCGGCTGCGGCCAGAAGGTGTACGTGACGGACGGCAAGGTCACCCAGATCGAGGGTGACCCGGCGAGCCCGGTCTCGCGGGGACGGCTGTGCCCCAAGGGAAGCGCCAGCAAGCAGCTGGTCACCTCGCCGACCCGCATCACGAAGGTGCGCTACCGGCGACCCAACGGCACCGACTGGGAGGACCTCGACCTCGACACCGCCATGGACATGATTGCCGACCGCGTCATCGCGACCCGGCGGCGCACGTGGGAGTGGGCCGACGACAAGGGGACCCGGCTGCGGCGGACCCTCGGCATCGCGAGTCTTGGAGGAGCGACCCTCGACAACGAGGAGAACTACCTCATGAAGAAGCTGTACACGGCCATGGGGGCGATCCAGATCGAGAACCAGGCACGGATTTGACACTCCTCCACCGTCCCCGGTCTGGGGACGAGCTTCGGGCGCGGAGGGGCCACAACCTTCCAGCAGGACCTGTCGAACTCCGACTGCATCGTCATCCAGGGGTCGAACATGGCCGAATGCCACCCGGTCGGCTTCCAGTGGGTGATGGAGGCCAAGCGCAAGGGCGCCACGATCATCCACGTCGACCCTCGTTTCACCCGGACCTCGGCCGTCGCCGACTTCCACGTGCCGCTGCGCGCCGGAACCGACATGGTGCTCCTCGGGGCGCTGGTCAACCACGTACTCCAGAACGAGCTCGACTTTCGCGAGTACGTCGTCCACTACACGAACGCTGCTGCCATCGTCGGTGAGGACTTCCGCGACACCGAAGACCTCGGTGGGCTGTTCTCCGGCTACGACGCGAAGTCCGGCCAGTACGACCCGTCGAGCTGGCAGTACGAGAACGCCCCCCAGTCACCGGCTGCCGGGGAGCGTGACCCCGCCCAGCCGGCCGGACCGTCGGGTGGTGGCGCCAGCGAGGGCGAACGGCACGAGGCCGGGCGGTCCGAGGCAGCCGGCTCCGGCGGTCCCACGGTGGCGGCCAAGCCCGAGCGGGACGAGACCCTGCAGCACCCCCGCTGCGTCTACCAGATCCTCAAACGACACTTCGCCCGCTACACCCCGGACATGGTGGCCAGGGTCTGCGGGATCTCGGTCGAGCAGTTCCAGCAGGTCGCCACAGCCCTGACCGAGAACTCCGGCCGCGAACGCACGAGCGCGTTCTGCTACGCCGTCGGCTGGACCCACCACTCGACGGGCGTGCAGATCATCCGGACCGCCTCGATCCTGCAGCTCCTGCTGGGAAACATCGGCCGGCCGGGCGGCGGCATCCTGGCCCTGCGCGGCCACGCCAGCATCCAGGGCTCCACCGACATCCCCACCCTGTTCAACATCCTCCCCGGGTACATCCCCATGCCGCATGCCCGCCAGCACCAGAACCTCGCCGAGTTCGTCGCCGAGGATGCCGGCGCAACCGGGTTCTGGGGAAACATGGACGCCTACACCGTGAGCCTGCTCAAGGCCTGGTGGGGCGAGGCAGCCACCCACGACAACGACTTCTGCTTCGACTACCTCCCGCGGCTCACCGGGAACCACGGCACCTACGAGACGGTGGTGAACCAGATCGAGGGCTCGTGCAAGGGCTACTTCGTCGTCGGTGAGAACCCTGCAGTGGGTTCCGCCAACGGCAAGATGCAGCGGCTGGGCCTGGCCAACCTCGACTGGCTGGTCGTGCGCGACATGGCGATGATCGAGACCGCGACCTTCTGGAAGGACGGCCCCGAGATCGACACGGGAGAGCTCGTCACCGAGGACATCGGCACGGAGGTCTTCTTCCTCCCCGCCGCGTCCCACGTGGAGAAGGACGGCAGCTTCACCAACACCCAACGCATGCTCCAGTGGCACCACAAGGCGGTCGAGCCGCCGGACGACGCGCGCAGCGACCTGCAGTTCTACCACGACCTCGGACGGCTGATCCGGGCCAAGCTCGCCGGCTCGAGCGACGAGATGGATCGGCCGCTGCTCGACCTCACCTGGGACTACCCGACGCACGGGCGGCTCCAGGAGCCGAGCGCGGAGGCGGTGCTCCGCGAGATCAACGGCTGGGACGCCGACGGCCACGCGCTCGGCTCGTACACGAAGCTGAAGAGCGACGGGTCGACTGCCTGCGGGTGCTGGATCTACTGCGGCACGTACGCCGATGACGTGAACCAGGCCGCGCGCCGCAAGCCGCACTGGGAACAGAGCCTTGTCGCCCCGGAGTGGGGATGGGCTTGGCCCGCCAACCGTCGCATCCTGTACAACCGCGCCTCGGCCGACCCTGACGGGAACCCCTGGAGCGAGCGCAAGCGGTATGTCTGGTGGGATGCCGAGCAGCACACGTGGACCGGCGAGGACGTCCCCGACTTCGTAGCCGACCGGCCACCGGACCACGTGCCGCCCGAGGGCGCAAAGGGGCCCGATGCGCTCGGGGGCCGCGACGCATTCATCATGCAGACCGACGGCAAAGGGTGGCTGTACGTCCCGTCCGGCCTGGCGGACGGGCCGATGCCGGCTTTCTACGAGCCGCCGGAGTCCCCCCTGCACAACGCCCTCTACGCGCGGCAGAACAACCCGGCCGACGAGGAGATCGTGCAGCCCTCGAACCCGCGCAACCCGTCGTACACCTCGGTGTACCCGTACGTGTTCACCAGCTATCGGCTCACCGAGCACCACACCGCCGGAGGCATGTCCCGCACGCTGCCCTACCTCAGCGAGCTCCAACCGGAGATGTTCTGCGAGGTGTCCCCGCGGCTCGCGCAGGAGCGGCGGCTGGAACACGGCGGGTGGGCGACGATCGTCACCTCCCGGTCCGCCATCGAGGCGCGTGTGCTGGTCACTGCTCGAATGCGGTCGCTGCGCCTCGGAGACCACGTCGTCGAGCAGGTCGGACTGCCCTACCACTGGGGGGTCAACGGCCTCTCGCGCGGCGACTCGGTCAACGACCTGGTCAACGCCACCCTCGACCCCAACGTCCACATCCAGGACAAGGTCGGCACGTGCGACATCCGTCCGGGGCGACGTCCCCGGGGACCCGCCCTCCTCGAGTTCGTCGCGGGCTACCGACAGCGCGCCGAGGCCGACCCGGTCGGCCGGGAGGAGCTGCAGTGATGAAGGACTCATGGTCCGGTCCGCTCGAGGACGTCTCCGCCGACGCCGGCTACCGGGAGCACCCGCCGCGGATGGGCTTCTTCACAGACACCTCGGTGTGCATCGGCTGCAAGGCCTGTGAGGTGGCCTGCAAGGAGTGGAACGCCATCCCCGAGGACGGCATCTCCCTGTCGGGCATGTCGTACGACAACACCGTGCAGCTCGGCGCCGACAGCTGGCGGCACGTGGCGTTCATCGAGCAGCCGACCGGTCGCGCCTCGCGCACCGACCTCGGGATGCCGGGCGTCGGCCCCCCGGGAGGCGCCGGAGTGGCGGTGCCCTCCGACGACGGCCAGGAGAGCCAGTCGGGTGAGGGTGGCATCCGGTGGCTGATGTCGTCCGATGTCTGCAAGCACTGCACGCACGCGGCCTGTCTCGATGTCTGCCCCACCGGCTCGCTGTTCCGCACCGAGTTCGGCACGGTCGTCGTTCAGGAGGACGTCTGCAACGGGTGCGGCTACTGCGTGCCGGCCTGCCCCTACGGCGTCATCGACCAGCGCAAGGACGACGGCCGCGTCTTCAAGTGCACGCTGTGCTACGACCGGCTCGGCGAGGGGATGACGCCCGCCTGCGCCCAGGCCTGCCCCACCGAGTCCATCCAGTACGGCGAGCTCGACGAGCTGCGCCGACGCGCCGGGCACCGGCTGGGCGAGCTGCAGGAGCAGGGCGTCGACGGGGCGCGACTCTACGGCGCGGACCCCGACGACGGTGTCGGTGGCGACGGCGCCTTCTTCCTGCTCCTCGACGAACCGGAGGTCTACGGGCTGCCCCCGGACCCGGTGGTGACAACGCGCGACCTCCCCGACATGTGGCGGCACGTCGGCGCCGCGGCCCTGAGCCTGGTCGGCATCGGCGTCGCCGCGTTCCTCGGGAGGCGACGGTGAGAGAGCGCCAGATGGTTCCGCCGCCTGACTTCGAGTCGTACTACGGGCGCCAGATCCTCAAGACACCGGTGTGGAAGGTGCCCGACGTGCCGGGGTACCTCTTCGTCGGCGGCCTGGCCGGGGCTTCGGCCGTGCTCGCGGAGGGTGCCGCGCTCACCGGCCGGCCCGACCTCGAGCGGGTCGCGCGGCTCGCCGCGACCGCCGGCGCCGGGGTGGGCACGGTCGCGCTGATCCACGACCTGGGCCGCCCCGAGCGGTTCCTGCACATGCTGCGCGTGTTCAAGCCGACCTCCCCGCTGTCGGTCGGGTCCTGGGTCCTGGCCTCGTTCAGCGGGCTCACCTCCGCTGCCGCGCTGTCGAACGTCACGGGGTGGCTCCCCGTGCTGGGCCGCGCCGCCGGGGCCGGGGCCGGGGTGCTGGGGCCGGCCCTGACCACCTACACGGCGGCGCTGCTCACCAACACGGCGGTTCCCGCCTGGCACGAGGCCTACCGCGAGATGCCCTTCATCTTCGCGGGGTCAGGCGCGACGGCAGCCGGCGGCCTGGCCCTGGTGTTCACCCCCACGGCGCAGGCGGCGCCGGCACGGCGGATGCTGGTCGCCGGGGCTGCCGTGGAGATCGCCGCGGCCGAGACGCTCAAGCGCCGGGTGGGGTTCGTGGCCGAGCCGTACAGCACCGGGCAGTCCGGCCGGCTGATGAGCGTGGCGCGCACCATGACCGCCGTGGCCAGTGGCGCGGTGCTGCTCACCGGTGGCCGGTGCCGTGCCGTGTCGGTGGTGGCGGGCGCCACCTGCGTCGTGGCCTCCGCCCTGACCCGGTTCGGCATCTTCAAGGCGGGCATCGCGTCGGCGGAGGACCCCAAGTACACGGTCATCCCCCAACGTGAGCGGCTCCGAGCCCGCCAGGAGGCCCTGCAGGCACCGACAATGACGACGTGACCTCCACCGACGTCTCGACTCCACTGCGTCTCACCCAGTTCGCCTCCGGCGGCGGCTGCGCCTGCAAGGTGCCGCCCGGTGAGCTGGAACGGGTGCTCGGCGGCCTCGTCCCGGCCGCCGGACCCGACCTCCTCGTCGGGGTCGAGAGCGGGGATGACGCCGCTGTGGTGCGCCTCGACGGCGACCGGGCCGTCGTCGCGACCACCGACTTCTTCACCCCCGTGGTCGACGACCCCTACGACTGGGGCCGCATCGCCGCGGCCAACGCGCTGTCGGACGTGTACGCGATGGGAGGCGAGCCGCTGGTCGCCCTCAACCTGCTCGCCTGGCCGCGGGACCGCATCCCCTTCGACGTGGCCGCCGACGTCCTGCGCGGTGGTGCCGACGTGGCGCGTGAAGCCGGGTGCCACCTCGCGGGGGGGCACAGCATCGACGACGTGGAGCCCAAGTACGGGCTCGCCGTCACCGGCATCGCCGACCCGAACCACCTGCTGCGCAACGACGCCGGAGTGGCCGGCATCCCGCTCACGCTGACCAAGCCGCTCGGGCTCGGGATCCTCAACAACCGGCACAAGGCCACGGGTGAGCCGTTCCCCGAGGCGGTGGACGTGATGACGACGCTGAACCGCGACGCCTCGCGGGCCGCCCTGGCCTCCGGCGCGCACTGCGCGACCGACGTCACCGGCTTCGGCCTCCTCGGGCACCTGTTCAAGCTGTGCCGCGCCAGCGGCGTCTCGGCCGTGGTCGACTCCGGCGCCGTGCCCTACCTCGCGGCCGCTCGCCCCTCGCTGGCGGCCGGGTACGTGCCCGGGGGGAGCCGGCGGAACCTGGAATGGGTGCGACCGCACCTGCACTCGACCGTGGGCGAGGACGAGCTCGTGCTGCTCGCCGACGCGCAGACCTCCGGAGGGCTCCTCGTCGCGGGCGAGCTGCCAGGTCACCCCGTCATCGGTGAACTCGTGCCACGGGCCGAGCACATCATCGCGGTTCGCTGACCTGGCTACCCCGGCTTCTGGCGCTGCGCGGGCTTCAACGCGTGGCACGAGGGTCGAAGGGTAGGACACGGGGTGACCCAGCACCTGGAGAGGAGAGGAGGCTGTATGCCCGAGCGCAGTGAGGTCCGACAGCGGCCTGACACGGCCTCCACCTACGACGCCATCGTCATCGGCGCGGGCCCGAACGGTCTGGTGGCCGCCAACCACCTGGCCGACCACGGTTGGTCCGTCGTCGTCCTCGAGGCACAGCCCGACGTCGGAGGCGCCGTGCGCAGTGCCCGCGACGTGCACCCTGACTTCATCCACGACACGTTCAGCTCCTTCTACCCGCTCGCAGCCGCCTCCCCCGCCATCCAGTCGCTCGAGCTGGAGCAGCACGGCCTCGCGTGGGTTCATGCCCCCGCCGTGCTGGGCCACCCACTGCCCGGCGGGAACTGGGCGCTCCTGCACCACGACCGTGAGGCCACCGCCGCGCACATGGACTCGCAGCAGCCCGGGGACGGCGAGGCGTGGCTGCGCCTCTGCACGGCCTGGGACCGGATCGGCGAGCAGTTGCTGGGTGCCATGCTGACGCCGTTCCCACCGGTGCGCGCCGGGGCGGGGCTGCTGGCGCGGCTGAGGTCCGCCGGGGGCCTCGAGTTCGTCAGGCTGCTGCTCACGCCCGCGCTGAGCGTCGGTGAGGGCCGCTTCGCCGGCACCGCGCCGCGCATCCTCATCGCCGGAAACGCTGGGCACGCCGACATCCCGCTGAACGCGCCGGGGTCCGGGCTGATGGGAATCTTGATGTCGATGCTTGCCCAGACGGTCGGCTTCCCGGTGCCTCGCGGCGGTGCCGGCCAGCTGAGCCAGGCGCTGGCGCGACGCCTGGAGGGGGCCGGGGGGGAGATCAGGTGCTCCCACCCCGTGGCCCAGGTGACCGTCCGCTCCCGACGGGCGACCGGGGTGAGAACCAATGACGGACAGCGCTTCACGGCCCGGCACGCGGTCATCGCCGACGTCGCCGCGCCGAACCTGTACGGCGGGCTCGTCCGTGCCGACGACCTTCCGGCACGCACGATGCGGCGGATGAGCTCCTTCCAGCTCGACCCCGGCACGGTCAAGGTGGACTGGGCGCTCGACGCAAGCGTGCCGTGGGCGTCGCCCCCGGAGACCGCGCCGGGCACATTCCACGTCGCCGAGTCCGTCGAGGACATGACCGAGGCCCTGGGCCAGGTCTCTACGCGCTCCATCCCCGCGAAGCCCTTCATGCTGGCCGGCCAGATGACCACCTGCGACCCGAGCCGCTCACCGAGTGGCACCGAGACCATGTGGGCCTACGCCCACGTGCCGCAGGACGCCCGACGGGATGCCGGCGACGGGCGCATCCGCGGGACCTGGGACCGCGACGACTGTGAACGGTTCGCCGACCGGATGCAGGGGCGCATCGAGGCCCTGGCTCCGGGGTTCGGGTCACGGATCCTCTCCCGCCGGGTCCTCGGCCCACGTGAGCTCGAGGCGCGCGACGCCAACCTCCTCGGCGGGGCCATCAACCAAGGCACCGCGCAGCTGCACCAGCAGCTCGTCTTCCGCCCCGTTCCCGGGTTCGGTCGGGCCGAGACGCCGGTCGGCAACCTCTACCTCGGGTCGGCGTCCGCCCACCCGGGCGGCGGCGTCCACGGAGCGGCCGGGATGAACGCTGCGCGCGCGGCCATCGCGCACCGCAACGTCGGTCGGCTGTCGGCCGGCCGCGTGCTCGGCGGACGGCGGTCGCGCTGATGAGCCGGCGGCATCCGCACCGGGGCCCCGAGGCGGTGGTGGCGCCCGCCGTCTCCACGAACACGACTCAAGAGGGTTCTGCCATCAGCGCGATGGTGCGGGAGTGTCGGCGCGGGCTGCACCGGGTCGCGCCCGAGGAACTCGAGTCGGTGGTGTCCGCGGGGGCGCTGCTCGTCGACATCCGGCCCGACCGGCAGCGGGCCCGGGACGGGGAGCTTCCCGGTGCCGTGGTCATCGACCGCAACGTGCTGGAGTGGCGGCTCGACCCGTCCAGCCCCCACCGGATACCCCAGGCAGAGGACCCGGAGCGCCGCATCGTGATCGTCTGCAACGAGGGCTACAGCTCGAGCCTTGCGGCGCATGCGCTTCAGCTGCTGGGCCTGTGCAACGCCACCGACCTGTGCGGTGGATACCAGGCATGGCTCGTAGTCCACCGGCGTCGACGCCACCGCTTTGATCACGAGTAGCGCGACGCCGCGGTGGAGGATCGCACTCAACGCCTTCCCATGCCGCTGCTGTGGCGTCAGTTCTCAGATGTGAAGGTGAATGCGGAGGGCTTCGCCCAGCTGGGCCATCTGATGAGCCGGGACCCGGCCGATGACTGGCCCCAACCGCTCCACAGACACCGAGCGAATCTGTTCTCCCTGTGCCTTCGAGTCCACGCGAAGGCCGGTCCCCTCGGCGTTCAACAGGACCTGGAAGGGGTAGACCTTGGCGACGTTGCTGCTGACCGGCACGATCGTGACGACCCCACGGCCCAGCCTTGCAGCACGGGCATTGGCGCGGTCGTTACTCACGATGACCGCCGGGCGACGCTTGTTCGCCTCGCTGGCCCGGGACGGATCCAGGTCGGTCAGGCGGATCTCACCGCGCAGCATCGGCAAGCCCATCCGCGCTGGTGACCTCCCACGCGGTCGCTTCACCCGATGCCTGCCACTCGTCCCAGGCGGCTTCGTAGTCATCCTCGAGTTCGGGGTCCTGCAGCATCCGAATGGCGCGCTGGATCGCAGCCGACCGGGACGGCACGCCGGCCGCCTGCACGTAGCGATCCAAGGCGGCGAGGTCCTCTTCAGACAGGCTGATGCTCAGCTTCATGCAGCCCATGCTACCGGGGTAGCATTCCTATTGCTACCGGGGTAGCCCTACCTCATCTGCTTGTCATGCGCTCCCCGGGTGAGGCGCTCTGCAGCGGCTGGATGAGTTCGAGCGCACCGCCGAGGTGGTCCTTCTCGATCTCGAGGTCGTAGCGGGTCTGCAGGTTGAGCCAGAACCGGTCGGTGGTGGCGAAGTAGCGGGCCAATCGCAGCGCGGTGTCGGCGGTGATCCGGCGCTTGCCGTGGACGATCTCGTTGATCCGACGCGGGGGGACACCGATGGAGACGGCCAGCCGGTGCTGGGTGACCTCCAACGGGATGAGAAACTCCTCGAGGAGGACCTCCCCTGGGTGGATCGGCGCAATGGTTGCCATGTGTGCCTCCTTCTAGTGGTAGTCGACGATCTCGACGTCGTCGGGGCCGGCTGGGATCCAGACGAAGCAGATCCGCCACTGCTGGTCGAGGCGGATGCTGTGCTGCCCGACGCGGTCGCCCTTGCGCGCTTCGAGCCGGTTTCCGGGCGGGACCTTGAGGTCGTCCAGGACTTCGGCGGCATCGAGCATGACGAGCTTGCGTAGCGCGGTGCGCTCGATGCGGAGGTCAAGCTTCTTGGTGCGTTGTCGTGCCCAGAGCCGCTCGGTGGGTGCGTCCCCGAACGACCTGATCACCCGGAAAGCATAACGCGACGCGTTATGCCCCGTCCAGCCGTCACCCGCAGCTCTCGGAGCCCGTTCAAGCCTCGCCTTGGGGCCCCAACCGGTCATCCATCCGACCCGTTCGCCAATCGACTCGGCCCCTGATCTGCGTTTTCGCAGTCCAGGGGCCGATGGTGGTGGTGGATGTGAAGGGACTCGAACTGGCAGGCGTGGCGCTCGGGGCTAGAGCTCGATCTCTCTGCTCAGCAGCTCGGTCAGGCGCGATCGCGCTGGGCGGTCGCATGCTGGTAGCGAAGCGCTACGGTCACGTCGGTGTGCCCGCCGCGATGCAGGAGTTCAGCCAGAGTCGCTTCCTGCTCCGCGTCCTTGCTCAAGCCCGTGTGCCGCAGGTTGTGGAAGTGGAAGCCTGGTCTGGTCGGCCCGCCTGCCCCCTCGCGGCCCTCCACGCGCGATCCAGAGCGCTCTGCGAGACACGAACAGCGCGGCTATTGGCGAGGACCGGAGCAGCACCGAGGTCGTCAGGAATGTGGTTCTTGTGTACGGAGCGGTACGACACGACGGTCGCCGGTGAACGGTCGGGGTTGGCTTCCAGGGTGACGAGCCACTTCTCAGACCACTCCTTCAGCGTCACCGACTGGGCTTCGACCATCGCGACCTCGGCCGCTCGGGCCGAACGGCGCTCGGCTGGCGGCACGAACCGGCCGCGAGCAAACTGCCCGCGAGGGATATCAAGCGCAGCGCGCGCGTCAGTGAGAGTGTCATACACGCCGAGGGAGTGCGTACGTCCCTCGTAGTCGCCCCTGACGCGATAGCGAGCCCGATGCAGGACGATCCCCCTGGGCAGTTTCGCCGGCGCAGTGCAGCCATGCGTCCTCCACGAGTCGTCCCGTTCAGGAGACGGTCGGCCCTGGGCTCCACGGACTCAACCACCACCTGTGACGGCTGGGTGACCGTTTTCCTGCCGTGTCAGGTCTAGACATGACACGTTGTGCCCGCACGACACACAACGCCTGATCTGCACGTTTGTGCAGATCAGGCGCTGTCTGGAGCACTGAACAGCGTGGGAGCGAACCGCAGTGGTGGAGGTGGCGGGAATCGAACCCGCGTCCACTGACGGAACACCAGGGCTTCTCCGGGTGCAGTGCGCTATGGATTTTCTCGGCCCCAGCGCTCGCACGCACACGTCCGCTGACAGGCCCAGTCGAGTGAGAGTCCCGCGCCGTCCCCCGACATGACGACGCAGCAAGATCCCTAGATGACGCTGGTTACTGAGTCAGGATCGAACTCAGGCCAACGGACTTCGGAGCTCGCTCAGGCGGCGAGGGCGAAGTCGGTGCGCTTGGAATTGGCACCTATTGGTTTGCACGGGTCGTTTACGAGATAACCGTGCGTCCTCGACCCGCTTCCCCATGGCCAACCGACCAATGTCGAAACCGATCACCCCCCTGAGGGGGCCCACTCCCACGCTGTTCAGTTTGTGCGACCACGCGTCAGGTGCAACGCCGGACCGCCCCTTCAGTATGCCGCCCGCACGCGTCGGCCCCAAACGGGTGGGGCAGGGCGTGGTGCGCTAGCCGACGGAGGCTGCCGGGGACGGTGCGCTCACCGGGGCCGGCTGTGGGGTGAGCGGCGCGGGCGGGATCGTCGCCGAGTCCGTCGGGGTGGGAGTGGGCGTCGGCGTGTCGGTCGGCGTCGGCGTCGGCGTGGGCGTGGGGGTGGGCGTCGGCACCGGCGGGTGCACGACGGGCGGGGGCTGGACCCGCGGCCGGTGGGTCGGGGTGGGCGTCGGGGTCGGCGTGGCGCTCGCGGCCGGCGGCGCCGGGGTCAGGCTCGGCGGGGCGGGGATGGTGGGCCCGATCGGGCGGGGCCGCAGCCTCCCCCCGACAGACCAGATGGATGCCGGCGAAGGCTCCACCACGGGAACCGGTTGCGGAATCACGGCGGAGGCGCCCCGGGCGGAGTGCGCACCGGCCGGCGTCGCGACCACGGTTCCGGAATTCGGGGCGGCCACCAGGGACTGGTGAGCGGCGGGGCCGCCTGCCAGCACGGTCATCAGCGAGACAGCGAGAAGCCCGCCGCCTGCGACGCCGAGCGCCTGCAGGACGTTTCCGGTGCTTCCCAGCGTCTTCTTGGGAGCACGGTGGCGGGGCGCCCCTGCTGCCATGGTAGAGAGACTAGTCCTGTTGCTCATGAGTCAACAGCGGATCGTGGTGTTCGCGGCATCGTGCGGCGCGCGTGCCGAGATCCGCACGGAATGGCGCCGTCCGGCCACCTCGACCTCAAATCCTTCACTATCGGTCAGCGCCGCCCTCGGCACCGGCCCACCACCCGGCTCCCAGACCCAAGCCAGCCCGACGGCGGCGCCCAGGGTGGCGCTGCTGGCAGCGCTGGTGACCTGGCCGGCTGGGCGGCCGTCACGCAGCAGCAGCTCACCGCCCCAGAGCACGGCGGCGGGGTCGTCGACCACGAACGAGGCCAGCCGCCGCGTCGGGCCGTCGGCGCGCTGCTGCTCGACCACGCCGCGGCCGACGAACGGGCGGTTGCCGGACAGGTCGCAGGTGAAGGTGAGCCCGGCCTCGACCGGGGTGCGGTCCGGACCGAGCTCGGGGCCGAACGCGCGGTAGCCCTTGTCGAGCCGCAGGGCGTTGATGGCGTAGTAGCCGGCCAGGCGCAGCCCGAGGTCAGCCCCGGCGTCGACCAGCCGGTCCCACACCCCGGTGGCCAGCTCGGTGGGCACGGTGAGCTCCCAGCCCAGCTCGCCGACGTAGGTCATCCGGGTGGCGCGCACCCGGGCCGGCCCGAGGTCGACCAGCCGGCTCGTCGCGAACGGGAACGCGTCCGGGCCCAGGTCGGCGCTGGTGAGCCCCGACAACAGGCGGCGCGAGCGCGGTCCCATCACGCCGAACACGGCATACGCGGTGGTGACGTCCTCGACGGCCACCCGCCACCCGGGGGCCGTGTGGCGCCGCAGCCAGTCGGCGTCACGCACCGGGGAGGCCGCGCTCGTCACCACCAGCCACTCGTCGTCGGCGGTCCGGGTCGCGGTGACGTCGGCCTCGTAGCCACCACGGGCGTTGAGGATGCCGGTGTAGACCGCCGCCCCCACGGGCTGGTCGACGTCGGCGGTGCAGACGAGGTGCAGCAGGGCGAGGGCATCGGGGCCGTGCACGCGCAGCTTGCCGAAGGAGGTCTGGTCGAACAGGGCGACGGCCTCACGGGTGGCGCGCTGCTCCTCGTCGACCCAGTCGTGCCAGCGCTGGCGCCCCCAGCCGTAGGTGGCTGCGCCATCCACCGCTGGAACGCCGTGCGGGGCAACGTAGTTGGGCCGCTCCCAGCCCATCTTCGAGCCGAACCACGCGCCCGCCTCCACCAGTCGGTCGTGCACCGGCGAGCAGCGGAACGGCCGGGCGGAGTCGAGCTCGCGGTTCGGCCACGGCACCGCGTAGTGCAGCCCGAGCACCTCCGAGACCCGGGCGCGCAGCCACGGGGTGCTGGCGTGGAACGGCGCGAACCGGCGCAGGTCGACCAGGGCGAGGTCCTCCTGGGGGGCGCCGGTGAGGACCCACTGCGCGAGCGCCTGCCCGGCGCCCCCGGCCGACGCGATGCCGACGGAGTTGAACCCGGCGCCGACGAAGAAGCCGGCGACCTCGGGCGACTCGCCGAGGATGAACTGGTTGTCGGGCGTGAAGCTCTCGGGCCCGTTGTAGAACTTTCGGATGCCGGTGTGCTCGAGCACCGGCAGCCGGTGCACGGCACTCTCCATGAGCACCGAGAAGTGCTCCCAGTCCTCGTCGAGCAGCTGGAACTCGAAGGGGTACGGGATGTCCTCGGGGGCGACCCACGGCTTCGCCTCCGGCTCGAACCCACCGACGACCAGCCCGCCGACCTCCTCCTTGACGTACGTCCAGCCGTCCGGGTCGCGCAGGATCGGCAGGTCGCGGTGCACGCCCTCGATCTGCTCGGTGACGACGTAGAAGTGCTCGGCGGAGTGCAACGGGACCCCGACCCCGGCCAGCGCGCCGACCGCCTTGGCCCACTGGCCAGCGCAGTTGACGACCACCTCGCACTCGACGTCACCGGCATCGGTGTGCACCCCGTGCACCCGGCGCCCACCTGGCGCGGCAGGGTCCCCCACGACGTCGAACCCGGTGACGCGCACTCGTTCCCGCACCGTCACCCCGAGCTGCCGGGCGCCCTTGGCCAGCGACTGGGTGACGTCGGTGGGGTTGGCCGTGCCGTCGCCGGGCAGCCAGATCGCGCCCGCGAGGTCCTCGGTGCGCAGCAGGGGGTACCGCTCCCCCGCCTGCTGCGCGGTGAGCAGCTCACATTCCAGGTCGTAGGCCGCGGCCGTGGCCGCGGTGCGCCGCAGCGCCGTCATCCGGTCGTCGGTGCGGGCCACGATCAACCCGCCGCACTGCCGGTAGCCGGTGCCCAGACCCGTCTCGGCCTCGAGCCGCTGGTAGAGCTCGGCGGAGTGCTGCACGAGCCGGGTGCCGCTCTCGCTGGCCCGCAGCAGCCCGACCAGCCCGGCGGCGTGCCAGGTGGTGCCGCACGACAGGGTTCCCTGCTCGAGCAGCAGCACGTCGGTCTCGCCGAAGTGGGCCAGGTGGTAGGCCGTCGACGCCCCGACGATGCCGCCCCCCACGACGACCACCCGGGCCCGCGCGGGCAGCGGGTCGCCGGCGGAGGTGCTCATCGGGCGGCCGCGCGGGTGAGCAGTGCCTCGAACCGGGGGCTCGTCGCGAGCTGCTCGGCCGGCTCCAGCTTGGCCATCGACCACTCCCAGAAGTCGAACTCGAGCGGGCTGGTGCCGTCCTGGATCATCCCCCACAGGGTCCAGCCGTAGCGCGCCATCCAGCCCCACAGCTCGGCCCGGGCGACGAGCGCGTCGTCGTGCCGGCCGTAGTAGGCGGCGCACCCGGCGGCGAGCGCCTCCTCGCCCAGGCGCGCCTCGGCCATCGCGTTGCCGAGCTCGAAGGACGGCTCGTTCATTCCGGAGTACTCGTAGTCGATGATCCGCAGGTCGCCGCCGTCGTCGAGCACGTTGGCGGCCAGCAGGTCGTTGTGGCAGGGCACCAGCGGTTCCGGTGCCAGGGCGAGCACCTGCTCGAGGCGGTCGGCGAACGGCTCGAGCGCGACGTAGCCGGCCGGCATCCGGAAGCCGTGCTCTCGCACGATGTCGAGGTAGCCGCGGCGCAGCGCGAACATGTCGAAGCGCCCCACGAAGGCGGGCCCGGAGTGCAGGCGCTGCAGGGCCGCGGCGAGCCGGGGCAGGTTGGCCGCGACGTCGGCGTCGGCCCAGGTGCGGCCGGGCAGGAACCCGACGACCATCACCCCACGGCCCTCGAGGTAGTCCAGGACCGGCGCGCCGACACCCGCAGCGGCCGCGGCCAGGGTGTTGACGTGCTCGGCGTGCCGGTCGACACCGAGCAGGCCGGTCTCGGGCGCCGACACCCGCACCACGACGTCGAGCCCGGCGTCGGTGCGCACCCGGTAGTTGGTGTTGGTCAGGCCGCCGGGCAGGGGCGTCACGTGACGCCCCTGCCCGGTGAGGACGGGGATGCCGTCGAGCAGCTGCTCGAGGTCGCTCGCCGTCACGTCGTCAGGAGACCGGGTCGTCGGTCTTCTGGTCGTGCACCACGCCACCGTGGGCGGTCTTGCCGTGGTGCTCCATCGCGATCTCGTCGGCCGCGGTGACGCCCTCGGGCAGGTCGATCGTCATCTTCGGCCCGGTGAACCACTTCTTCGCCGACAGGTGCCAGCCGATCCAGAGCAGCAGCAACGTGCCGCCGGTGAGGATCGGTGCGTAGTTGACGAACTTCCACGCGAAGTCGGCGTTGCCGGGGATGCCCGCCGGGGTGAACGGCAGGATGAAGTAGATGCTGACGATGACGATCTCGGCGCAGGCCACCGGGGCCATCCACTTCCACTTGTTGCCGAGGTTCCACGAGCCCTGCTTGAACGCGTCGCCCGCGCGCCAGCGCAGGAAGATGGGGATCAGGAACGCCAGGTAGAGGCCGATGACCGCCACGGAGACCACGGCGTAGAAGGCCGTCGGCACGATGAGCGGTGCCTCCGCGGTGCCGATGTTGACCTCGACCAGCGCGGGAAGCGTGATGAGCGCGGCGACGACCGTCGAGATGAGGACGGCGTTCACCGGCACCTTGCGAGAGTTCAGCTTTGCCCACTTCGAGGCGCCCGGCACAGCACCGTCGCGCGAGAAGGCGAACAGCATCCGGCTGGTCGAGGTCATGCAGGCCGTGGTGCAGAAGAACTGGCCGATGCTGGCGATGATCAGCACCAGGAAGGCCCAGTTCGAGCTCAGTGCCTGGTTGAAGATGACAGAGACGCCACCACCGCCGGCGGTGACCGCCTTGGGGTCCTGCACCGCGAACAGGAAGGAGAGCAGCAGGATCCAGCCGCCGATGGCCGAGTAGAAGATCGAGCGCCAGATGCCCTTGGCCGCGCCGTCCGCGGCGTCGTGGGTCTCCTCGGACAGGTGGGCCGAGGCGTCGAAGCCGGTGATCGTGTACTGGGTCAGCAGGAAGCCGAGGGGCAGGACGTACATCCAGTAGCCCAGGCCGCTCGTCTCTCCACCGGCCAGCCCGCCGCTGTTGTTGACCCGCATCGTGAAGACGTCGTTGATGCTCATGTGCTTGTCGGGCAGGAATACCAGGATCAGGATGATGACCGCAGCACCGATCACGTGCCACCACACCGAGACGTTGTTCAGCTTGTCGAGGATGGCGCCGCCGAAGATGTTCACGGAGGCGGTGAGCACGAGGATGACGAGGAACATCCAGAACACGCGCTGCAGGCTGTAGCCGGCGGCCCACGACTCGCTGAACGTGCTGAACGACAGGTCGATGAAGGTCGCGGTTCCGTAGGCCACCGAGGCGTCGACGGCGAGCAGGCCGATCAGGTTCAGCCAGCCGGTGTAGTAGCCCGCCTTGGCGCCGCCGAGCTTGCTGGCCCACCAGTAGATGCCACCGGAGGTCGGGTAGGCCGAGACCAGCTCGCTCATGCAGAACCCGATGATCAGGATGAACCCCGCGATGAGTGGCCAGCCGAGCGAGATGGCGATGGGTCCGCCGTTGTTCCATGCCTGCCCGAAGGTGGTGAAGCAGCCGGCCAGGATGGAGATGATGGAGAACGAGATCGCGAAGTTCGAGAACCCGGACCACGACCGGTTGAGCTCCTGCTTGTAGCCGAGCTCGGCGAGCTGGCGTTCGTCGTCGTTGAGGTGCACTGCCACGGTTGCTCCCATGGGTCCGGCCGGTTCGAAAGTGACCGGCGTCATAGTGGTGCGACGAGGCGATGCTAGGGGCAACCGCACGTAATTGGTATGGGTTAGGGCCATTTATCGCTTGCCGGGCGTGGCGGTCGCCGACTTCGGATTCCGCAGTCCCGGCCGTCCGCTGGGAGGACACCGTGGGCCGAGGTGTGCTCCACGTCACTAGGCTGCTCGCAACCGGCTCCCAGCCGCTGAACGTGCCCACCCCGACCGGGAGGTCCACCGTGTTCGCCAAGATCCTCGTCGCCAACCGTGGTGAGATCGCCGTCCGGGCCTTCCGCGCAGCCACCGAGCTGGGCGCCCGCACGGTCGCCGTCTTCCCGCACGAGGACCGCCGGTCCGAGCACCGCCTCAAGGCCGACGAGTCCTACCAGATCGGCGAGGAGGGGCACCCGGTACGGGCCTATCTCGACCACGAGAACATCGTGCGGGTGGCCGTCGAGTGCGGCGCCGACGCCATCTACCCCGGCTACGGCTTCCTCTCCGAGAACCCCCTGCTGGCCGAGGCGTGCGAGGCCAACGGCATCACCTTCATCGGCCCCCCGGCCTCCGCCCTGCACCTGGCCGGCAACAAGTCCCGCGCCATCACCGCGGCGCGCGCGGCCGGCCTGCCGACCCTCGACAGCGCCCCGCCCACCACCGACCTCGACGAGCTCGCCGCCGCCGCCGAGGGCATCGGCTTCCCGGTGTTCGTCAAGGCGGTCTCCGGCGGCGGCGGGCGCGGTATGCGCCGGGTCGACGACCCCTCCACGCTGCGCGAGTCGCTCGAGGCGGCGCAGCGCGAGGCGGATGCCGCGTTCGGCGACCCGACGCTCTACCTCGAACAGGCCGTGGTCAACCCGCGCCACATCGAGGTTCAGGTGCTCGCCGACTCCACCGGCACGGTGCTGCACCTCTACGAACGCGACTGCTCGGTGCAGCGCCGGCACCAGAAGGTCGTCGAGATCGCGCCGGCGCCGAACCTCCCCCCCGACACCCGGGCGTCGATGTGCGCCGATGCCGTGCGCTTCGCCGAGTCGATCGGCTACCTCAACGCCGGCACCGTCGAGTTCCTCCTCGGTGAGGACGGCCGCTACGTCTTCATCGAGATGAACCCGCGAATCCAGGTCGAGCACACCGTCACCGAGGAGGTCACCGACGTCGACCTGGTCGTCGCGCAGATGCGGATCGCCTCGGGTGAGACCTTCGACGACCTCGGCATGCGCCAGGAGGACATCTACGTGCGGGGCGCGGCACTGCAGTGCCGCATCACCACCGAGGACCCGTCGAACGGCTTCCGCCCGGATGCCGGGCAGATCACCGTCTACCGCTCGGCCGGCGGCGGTGGGGTGCGCCTCGACGGCGGCACCGTGTTCGTCGGCGCCCAGGTCAGCCCGCACTTCGACTCGATGCTCGTCAAGCTCAGCTGCCGCGGCCGCACCTTCCCGATCGCCGTCCGCCGCGCACGAAGGGCGTTGGCGGAGTTCCGGATTCGTGGGGTCTCGACCAACATCCCGTTCCTCGAGGCGGTGCTGGCCGACCCGGTGTTCCAGCGCGGCCAGGCCACGACCAGCTTCATCGACGAGCGCCCCCAGCTGCTCGCGGCCCGGATGGGCGGCGACCGCGGCACCAAGCTGCTCACCTACCTCGCAGACGTCACCGTCAACCAGCCGCACGGCCCGGCCACGACGTTCATCAAGCCCCGCACCAAGCTGCCGGCGATCGACCGCGACACCCCGGTGCCCCCCGGGTCGCGCGACCTGCTGGTGCGGGTCGGGCCGGCCGAGTTCGCCCGGCAGCTGCGGGCCCGCACCGACGTGCCGGTCACCGACACCACCTTCCGCGACGCCCACCAGAGCCTGCTGGCCACCCGGATGCGCACCCGCGACCTGCTGCACGTGGCCGGTCACGTCTCGCGGCTCACGCCCGAGCTGCTCTCGATGGAGGCCTGGGGCGGCGCCACCTACGACGTCGCGCTGCGCTTCCTCTCCGAGGACCCCTGGGAGCGCCTGGCCCTGCTGCGCGAGGCGATGCCGAACATCCCGCTGCAGATGCTGCTGCGCGGCCGAAACACCGTCGGCTACACCCCCTACCCGACCAAGGTCACCGACGCCTTCGTGCACGAGGCCGCCCGCACCGGGCTCGACATCTTCCGCATCTTCGACTCGCTCAACGACGTCGCACAGATGCGGCCCGCGGTCGAGGCGGTGCTCGACACCGGCACCGCGGTCGCCGAGGTGGCCCTGTGCTACACCGGAAACCTGCTCGACCCTCGCGAGCAGCTCTACACCCTCGACTACTACCTGCGGCTGGCCGAGCAGATCGTCGACACCGGGGCCCACGTGCTCGCCATCAAGGACATGGCCGGCCTGCTGCGCGCCCCGGCCGCGACCCGGCTGGTGACGGCCCTGCGCGAGAACTTCGACCTGCCGGTGCACCTGCACACCCACGACACCGCCGGCGGCCAGGTCGGCACGCTCCTGGCCGCCATCGACGCAGGCGTGGATGCCGTCGACGCCGCCTGCTCCTCGATGTCCGGCACGACCAGCCAACCCAGCCTGTCGGCGCTGGTTGCCGCCACCGACGGCACCGAGCGCACGACCGGCCTCGACATCGACAAGGTGTTCTCGCTCGAGCCCTACTGGGAGGCCGTGCGGCGGATCTACCGCCCCTTCGAGTCGGGTCTGGCCTCTCCCACCGGCCGGGTCTACTTCCACGAGATCCCCGGGGGCCAGCTGTCCAACCTGCGTCAGCAGGCGATCGCCCTGGGCCTGGGCGACCGGTTCGAGGACATCGAGGACATGTACGCCGCGGCCAACCGCATCCTCGGCAACCTCGTGAAGGTCACCCCGTCGTCGAAGGTCGTCGGCGACCTCGCGCTGGCCCTGGTGGGCGCCGGCGCCGACCCGGCCGACTTCGAGGAGAACCCCACGAAGTACGACATCCCCGACTCCGTCATCGGCTTCCTCGAGGGCGAGCTGGGCGACCCGCCCGGTGGCTGGCCCGAGCCCTTTCGCACCAAGGCCCTACGGGGCCGGCGCGCCAAGCCCCGCACCACCGAGCTGACGGCCGAGCAGGAGGCGGCCCTGGCGGCCGACCCGCGGCGCACCCTGAACCAGCTGCTCTTCCCCGGCCCCACCAAGGAGTTCGAGGACAGCCGCGACCGCTTCGGCAACCTGTCGGTGCTCGGCACCATCGAGTTCCTGCACGGGCTGGAGCAGGGCAGCGAGTACGAGGCCGAGATCGAGGCCGGCAAGCGCCTGCTGCTCGGCATCAGCAGCATCGGCGACGCCGACCGGCATGGCGTGCGCACCGTCATGTGCACCCTCAACGGGCAGTTCCGCCCCATCCAGGTGCGCGACCGCTCGGTCGCCGCCGAGGTGAAGTCGGTCGAGAAGGCCGACCCGGCCACACCCGGCCACGTGCCGGCGCCCTTCTCCGGCGTCGTCACCCCGGCCGTCGCCGAGGGTGACACCGTCGAGGCCGGCGGGGTGGTCGCGACCATCGAGGCGATGAAGATGGAGGCCAACATCACCAGCCCGGTGGGCGGCACCGTCGAGCGCCTGGCGATCAGCGGGCACCACCAGCAGGTCGAGGGCGGCGACCTGATCGTCGTGATCTCCCCCACCTGACGTCGCGGGCGCTGTCGCCTGCCTGTGCAGGGTTGGTCGGGCAGGCTGTCACGAAAGTCCTTTTGGGCGGATCGCCTACGTACGGTGAACGTTCCGGCATCGGTCATGACATGGCACGGTGCTCCGATTCGACTGAAGGAGAGCGACATGGGCCTGGGAGACAAGATCGAGAACATGAAGGACGACGTGACCGGCAAGAGCAAGGAGGCCGCGGGGAAGGCCACCGACAACGAGCGCCTCGAGGCCGAGGGCCAGACCGACCAGTCCAAGGCTGACCTCAAGCAGGCCGGCGAGAACGTCAAGGACGCCTTCAAGAACTGAACCTCCGGGGGCTCCGCCCCCCGGAATCCCCCGGACAGCCCCGTCGGGGCTGAACCGCACGAGGGCCACGCACCGCGACAGCGGGGCGTGGCCCTTCGTCGTGCGGCTACCAGCTGCCCCCCGAGGCGCCGCCGCCACCGCCGCCGGAGAAGCCCCCGCCGCCGCTGAACCCGCTCGACCCCGAGGAGCCCGGGCTGGACACGAAGGTGCCGGCCGCGACGGTGGAGAACGAGTCCATGCTCGACGCGACGTCGGAGAAGCCGCCGGTGGACCAGCTTCCGACGTACCAGGTGGGACTGGCCAGGGAGTGGCCGGCCGCGCTGGCGGCAGCGGCGACGTCCTCGAAGACCCGGGCCCAGCGGTCGGCCAGGCCGAAGACGATGGCGTACGGCAGGAAGCGGCTGAAGACGTCCTGGGCCTCCTCCCACCGGATCTGGTTGGCCTCGGCGGTCGCGATGTAGCGCTCGAAGCCTCGTGCCTGGGCCAGGATCGCCGAACCCCGAGCGGTGCGCGCCGCCATCCGCTTGCCGAGCACGCGGATGAGCAGGCCGGCCACCACACCTCCGGCGACGAGCAGCCAGGCCGGGTTGAACGGGAAACCGGCGTCCTGGTAGACCACCGACAGCGGCCCCGCCCCGAAGAAGGCGAAGATCACCGACCCGACGATCACGAAGGTGCCGAAGCCCACCCAGCCGGAGCGCTGCCGCTCGGGGCTGCGCCGGAACCACCCGCGCTGCACGACCTCCTCGTACATCAGCCGCTCGACGGCATCCAGGGTCGGCTTGAAGCGGTTCTTCAGCTGCGACAGGGCGATCCGGTTGCCGCCCAGGAAGATCGAGTCGAGGAGCAGCTGCTCATAGGGGGCCAGGGCCCCCGCGGTGGCCGGTGGCGCGGTGCGGGTGAGCACCCAGTCGTCGGCCCGGAAGACGCCCTGGTCGTCACGCGAGATCTGCAGGTGGCCGCGCACGGCGAGATCGACCAGCGTCGAGGTGATGTCGACCAGGTTGACCTCCTCGTCGAGGATCGTGCCGACCATGCCGGGCTGGACGCCGGGTGGCGGGGTGAACTGCACGGCCACGGTGGGCTTCGGCCCACCGACCACGACCGGCACGTGCTGGTCTACGCCGGGGGTGAGGCCCGGGGTGAGCCCGGCGTACTGCTCGTCACGGCCCCGGCTCCACACGAGCAGCCCCATCAGGGCCCCGGCCAGCAGGGGCAGCAGCAGCGCCAGACCGATCGTCAGCCAGCCCAGCGCCCGCGCCAGGCCGGGGCTGACGACGGCGCCGGACCCGGCATCCACCGAGCCCTCGCGCAGGTCGGGGGTGAGGTCGCCGAACGCGGTGCGCGGGTAGGAGGTGAGCACGCTCGCGCCCTGTTCGGCCGCCAGGTCGGGGATCGCGAAGGTGCTGGTGGCACCGGCGACCGCCTCGCACGGGGTCGTGGAGCCGAGGTCACCGTAGAAGCAGGCCGCCCGGGTGGCGGCGACCGGACCGGTCACGGTGGCCGACACCTGCTGCTGCGGGAAGCCGTTGGAGGGGTCGACCACGTCGTAGTAGAACTCGGCCGTGCCGTCGCCGATGTCGTTGACCACGTGGGCCAGCCGGTAGCGCACGACGTAGTCGGCGGTGCCGGTGACGGTCTGCGACGGGCTGCCGATGCGGATCTGCCGGTAGGCCCCGAAGTCGGAGATCGAGATGTCGGTCGGCGCCCCCGACGGCGAGGTGACCGAGACCCCGGTGAGCTCGTAGAACCGGTACTGCGTGTCGCTGTTCTGGTAGCCCGCCCGCACCTTGACGTTGCGCACGATGCCGTGCCTCTCCTCCCCCTCCGGGAAGCGCCACCGGATGGTCTCGGTGACGACCACCGAGCCGTCGGTGTCGACCTCGAACTCGGTGAGCAGCTTGTCGGCCTGCTCCTGGGCCGGCACCCCGGCAGCAGGGGCGGCTCCCGCAGGCCACGCCTGCACGGCAGCGACCGGCTGCGCCCGCGTGGGGGCGGCCAGGGCGAGGGGAGCCAGCAGCAGCACCACGAGCGCGATGCCGAGGCACCAGAGCAGCCGCAGCCACGCGCGCCGGTCGGCGGCTCGCGCGCCCCGGGTGTCGCTCACTCAGTCCTCACCGCGCCGACGGGCGGCGATGGCGCGGTCGGCCTCGCGGTTGTCCTGGCGCTCGCGCAGCGCCTGGCGCTTGTCGTAGTTCTTCTTGCCCTTGGCGACGGCGAGCTCGACCTTGGCCCGCCCGTCCTTGAAGTAGAGCGACAGCGGCACGATGGTGTGCCCGGTCTCGCGGGTGGCGTGCAGGATCTTCTCGAGCTCGCGCCGGTGCAGCAGCAGCTTGCGGCGCCGCCGCGGGGTGTGGTTGTTCCAAGTGCCGTTGCTGTACTCCGGGATGTGCACGCCCTCGAGCCACAGCTCATCGTCCCGGTCGAAGCCCGCCCACCCGTCGACCAGTGAGGCGCGCCCCATCCGCAGCGCCTTGACCTCGGTGCCCACGAGCACCAGGCCCGCCTCGTAGGTGTCCTCGATGAGGTAGTCGTGGCGAGCCTTGCGGTTGCTCGCGACGAGTTTTCGTCCGGTCTCCTTGGGCACGAGCCGAGGTTACCCGGCCGCGGCACCCATCCCTACCGATGTGCGACGTGCGCCGGGCTCACATCCACTTGCGCGGGTTGACGAAGCTGCCGTTCTCGAGCACCTCGAAGTGCAGGTGGCAGCCGGTGGAGGTGCCTGTGGTGCCGCTGTAGCCGATCAGCTGGCCGCGTGACACGTGACCGCCGGTGCGCACGAAGCTCGTCAGGTGGTTGTACGTGGAGGCGAGGCCGATGCCGCGGACGAGGCCGTGGTCGATGACGATGCGGTTGCCGTAGCCACCACCCCAGCCTGCGCTGATGATGTCGCCGGGCGCCGCTGCGTGCACCGGTGTGCCGCACGGGACGCCGAAGTCGCGACCCGTGTGCAGCTTCCAGATGTGCAGGATCGGGTGGAAGCGCATCCCGAACTCGGAGGTCGTCGGCCCGTTGACCGGGAAGCTGAGGAACCCGTTGCTGCGGGTGACGACGCCTCCGCCGCTCCCGCCGCTGCTGGTGCCGCCCCCGCTGCGGTGGTGCTTCTTGGCGGCGGCTGCCGCGGCCCGCCGGGCCGCCTCGGCGCGCCGGCGCTCCTCGGCCGCGCGCTTGACGAGGATCGCGTGCAGGCGGGCCTGCTCGGCCTCCATCGAGGCGAGGCGCTGCTTCTCGGCCGCGAGCTTGCCGGCGACGGTCGTGGCCTGCGAGGCCTGCTGGGCCGCGAGGGCGTCGAGGTCCTGCTTGGCCCGGGCCGCGGCGTCGCGGGCGCCCTGGGCGCGCTCGAGGGCGGCCTGGGCCTGCTTCTTCTTCTGCGCCGAGTCGGCCCGCAGCGCCGAGAGGTGGTCTTCGAGGGCGGTGAGGCTGGCCCGCTCGGTGGCGAGCCGGTCCATCGTCTCGCTCTGCACGTCCATCACGGTGTCGACCAGGGCGATCCGGTCGGCGAACTGCTGGGGGTCACTGCTCGACAGGGCCATGTCGAGCTGCCCGAAGCCCTGCTCCTGGTAGATCTGGGCCGCGAACTGCGCCACCCGGGTGCGGCTGCTCTTGACCTTCTTGGTCGTCGACGTGAGCTTGTCCTGGGCCTTCTTCTCGCTGGCCTGCGCGGCCTCGAGCTCCTGCGCGGCAACGGTGTTGGCGCGGTCAGCGGCGGCGGCGGCGTTCTGGGCCTTCTCGAGCACGGTGCGCGCGGCGGGCAGCTTGTCCTGGGTGCTCCGCAGCGCCGTGTAGGCGGCGGCGAGGTCGGCGCTGGTCTCGTCGAGCTGGGACTTGAGCTGCTCGACCTGGGCGTCGACCTTGCGCTTGTCCTTACCGGGGTCCGACCCGGTGGGCACCGCCTCGGCGGAGGTCGAGACCGTCGCGAGCGCGCACACCAGGGCCGTCAGGATCACGATCCAGCGGCGCGCGGGGCGCGGGGCAGCCCGGGCAGTTCGTCCCATGGTTCCCATTGGTAACACGTTTCTCACGCCAGGGCGAACACCCCGACGGAAAAAGATCGCCGCCCGTCCTCAGCGAACCGCCAGCCACAGCCCTCAGACGCGCAGGTACCGGCGCAGGGTGACCACACTGGTGAGCACGGCGATGGCGGTGACGCCCAGCAGCATCCAGGGGGCGAGGATCCACACGTCGGAGACCCCGATGAACGCCTGGCTGAGCGCGATCTGGATGACTCCCTCCTCGAAGACGTACTTGGTCAGGGCGACCAGCAGCCCCACGGCCAACAGCACCCCAACGCCCGAGACGATCACCATCTCGGTGAGGAACGGCATCCGGATCGTCCAGTTCGACGCACCGACCAGGCGCATGATGCCGATCTCGCGGCGCCGGATGAAGGCCGCCTGCCGGATCGTGGTGGCCATCAGCAGGGCCGCACACGCCGCCATCAGCGCGGCGAGGGCCACGGCGAAGACGGTGATCCACCGGATGATGGTGAAGAACTTGCTGAGCACCTTCTCCTGGTCTTGCACCGTCGCGACCCCGGGGGCGCCCTCGAACTGCTGGGTCACCACCTGGTACTTCGTGGGGTCGTTCAGCTGCACGCGCAGGCTCTGCGGGATGTCGCCGACCTGCACGTTGCCGGCGATCGGGCTGTTGCGGAACTGCTGCTTGAACCGGTCGTAGGCCTCCTGCTCGGACTCGAAGAAGACCTGCTTGACCTCCGGAAGAGCCTTGAGCTGGCTCTGGATGGCGGTCTTCTGCGCTTCGGTGACGGCGGTGTTCTCGCAGTTCGGCTGGCGCGAGTCGGCGGTGCAGAGGTAGATCGACACCTGGATGCGGTCGTACCAGTAGCCCTTCATGGTGTCGGCCTGGCGCTGGGCCAGCAGGCCCAGCCCGAGCAGGAACATCGAGACCATCGTGACCAGCACCACCGAGATGGCCATCGACACGTTGCGGCGCAGCCCGGAGCCGACCTCGGAGAACAGGAATCGTGCCTGCACGGGTCAGACCTCCACGGTCGGGTCGTAGGTGGCGTCCTGCTCGTCGCGCACGACCCGCCCGTCGTCGAGCTGGATGACGCGCCGCCGCAGGTCGTTGACGATGTCGTGGTCGTGCGTGGCCATGACGATCGTGGTGCCGGTGCGGTTGATCCGGTCGAGCAGCCGCACGATGTCGAGGCTGATCGCCTGGTCGAGGTTTCCGGTCGGCTCGTCGCACAGCAGGATCTGCGGCCGGTTGACCACGGCGCGGGCGATGGCCACGCGCTGCTGCTCACCGCCGGACAGCTGGTGCGGGAAGCGCTTCTCCTTGCCCTCGAGGCCCACCGTCTCGAGCGTCTCGGGCACCAGCTGGCGGATGAGGTGCCCCGGCTTGCCGATGACCTGCAACGCGTACGCGACGTTCTCGTGCACCGTCTTGTTCGGCAGCAGCCGGAAGTCCTGGAAGACCGCCCCCATCTCCCGGCGCAGCCGCGGCACCTGGCGGGCCGGCATGCTGCCGAGGTCGTGGCCGGCGACCAGGACGGTGCCCTCGGTCGCGGCCTCCTCGCGCAGGGCGAGGCGCAGCATCGTCGACTTGCCGGAGCCCGACGGCCCGACGACGAAGACGAACTCCCCGCGGTCGATGTCGAGGGTCACCTCGTCGAGGGCCGCTCGGGCGGAGCGCGGGTAGATCTTGGAGACGTTCTCGAAGCGGATCATGCGGGGCTGTGGCCTCACGGAGGTCGGTCGGTGGTCGGTCGGTGGTCGGCAGGCTGGACCCTTCGGGACCAGCACGTTTCGAGGATAGGTCGGGAACCTTTGGATGCCGGTCAGCGGCTCCCCATCGGCGGGTCACCGGCCGTACCCGGAGCGGGTCGGGTCAGCCGCCCGCGACGGTGGGCAGGTCGGAAAGGTCCGCGGCCAGCACCTCGCGGAAGGTGGCGGCCACCATCGCGGCGGCCCGCTCGGCCTCGGCCCGCGGCAGGAAGGGACCCTGCGGCACGTCGTCGGGCCAGAACCGCAGGTAGTCCTCGCCGTCCAGGGGGGTCGGGTGGTGCCAGCCCAGCGCGACCAGCGCGGCATCCTCGTCGGGCGAGAGGGGGAAGTGGGCGCCGATCAGCTCCGCGCCGACGCAGTGGCCGCGCAGGAAGTCCTCGACCCGCGCCAGGCGAACCCACGGGGTGACCACCTCGTGCCGGGCCGGGATGAACCCGCCCAGGCGTGCCTTGCGCAGCCGGACCGGTCGGGCGCTGCCGGCCGGGCCGGTGACGGTCAGTGCGGCCCGGTCGGCCAGGCCGGTGACCGCGTCGGCGAGGGTGGCCGACCACGCGGCCCATGCCCCGGCATCCGGGGTCGTGCCGCTGGGCGGGGGCTGCTCGCCCACGGCTCAGCCCGCAGCGGCGGCGGCGGCCTTGTCCTGGCCGATCTGCCACCGGATGCCGGCCTCGATGAACTGGTCGATGTCACCGTCGAAGACGCCCGAGGTGTTTCCGACCTCGTAGCCGGTGCGCAGGTCCTTGACCATCTGGTAGGGGTGCAGCACGTAGGAGCGCATCTGCTCGCCCCAGCTGGCCTTGACGTCGCCGGCGAGCTCCTTGCGCTCGGCGGCCTCCTCGGCCTTCTTGAGCAGCAACAGGCGTGACTGCATGACCCGCAGGGCCGCGGCCCGGTTCTGGATCTGGCTCTTCTCGTTCTGCATCGACACCACGGTGCCGGTGGGCAGGTGCGTCATCCGCACTGCCGAGTCGGTGGTGTTGACCGACTGGCCGCCGGGGCCGCTGGAGCGGAAGACGTCGATCTTGAGGTCGTTCTCGGGGATCTCGATGGTGTCGGTCTGCTCGATGAGCGGCACCACCTCGACCGCGGCGAAGCTGGTCTGCCGGCGGCCCTGGTTGTCGAACGGGCTGATCCGCACCAGGCGGTGGGTGCCGCCCTCGACGCTGAGGTTGCCGTAGGCGTAAGGCACGTCGACCTCGAAGGTGGCCGACTTCAGGCCGGCCTCCTCGGCGTAGGACGTGTCGAGCACCTTGACCGGGTAGCCGTGGCGCTCGGCCCAGCGCAGGTACATGCGCATCAGCATCTCGGCGAAGTCGGCGGCATCCACCCCACCGGCGCCGGCCCGGATGGTGACCACCGCGGCCCGCTCGTCGTACTCCCCCGCGAGCAGCGTGCGCACCTCGAGCTCGCCCACGGCCTTCTTGACGACGACGAGCTCGCGCTCGGCCTCGAGCAGGGTCTCGGCGTCGTTCTCCTCCTGGCCCATCTCGACCAGGGCCTCGAGGTCGTCGATGCGGGCGTCCATGCCGGTGACCCGGTCGTGCTCGGCCTTGGCCCGGGACAGGCCGGAGGTGACGACCTGGGCCTTCTCCTGGTCGTCCCACAGGTTCGGGTCGGACGCCTGCTGCTCGAACTCGGCGATGGTCGCCTCGAGCTTGGTCAGGTCGGTCACCTCACGCACGGACGCCATGGTCGTGCGGAGGTCCTTGATCTCCTGGGAGAAGTCGACAGCCACGAGGGTCAAGCCTACGGCAGGTGCGGGCGCGCCCACTCTCACCCGAGCAGGGCCAGCGCCGCGAGGGCGCAGAAAGCGCCACCCGAGGCACGCCGCCCCCACCGCTGCACCGACGAGGGGATGCCGCGGCGCACCGCCCGACCGGCCAGCACGGCGTAGCCGCCGTCGACGAGCACTGCCAGGGCGACCGCGCAGCCGCCGAGCAGCGCCGACTGCCCCGGCACCGACCCGGCGTGGGCGTCGACGAACTGGGGCAGCACGGCGACGAAGAACAGCACCGTCTTGGGGTTGAGCAGGTCGACGAGCAGGCCCCCGAGGTAGACACCGCCCAGCCGGCGGGGCGGGCCGGGGGCCCGGGTCGCGTGCGGGTCGTCGCCGCGCTGGGCCAGCAGGCGGATGCCGAGCCAACCGAGGTAGGCGGCGCCACCCACTTGCAGCACCCGCAGCAGCGTGTCGGAGGCCGCCACCAGCCCCGAGACCCCCAGGCAGGCGGCCGCGACGTGCAGCGCGAGGCCGGACTCCAGCCCCAGCACCGCGCAGGCACCGGCGGCCGGTCCCGACCGCACCCGCTGGGTCACGGCGTAGAGCACCGACGGCCCCGGCACCGCCATGACCAGACAGGTCACGCCGAGGAACGCGAGCAGCCGGGAGTCCATGCGAAGAGGACGCCGGAGGTGCCCCGGCAGATACGTCGGCGGCGGCACCGGTTGCGCCCTCACCCCCCCGAGGTGACGACTCGGGGCCGGGTGCGCAGCGAGAGTTGGCAGCGCCCGGCGCTCCGACCAGAGCCGGCCACGACGGGAGGCGTGCGATGGCGGCACTGACGGCACCACGGGCGTTCCACGTGATGTCCAAGCCGACCGGGGCGATCTGCAACCTGGACTGCGAGTACTGCTTCTTCCTCAGCAAGGACGAGCTGTACCCGGGCAGCGGGTTCCGGATGCCGCCGGACGTGCACGAGGCGTACATCGCCCAGCTGCTCACCGCCCAGCGGGGGGTCGAGGAGGTGGTGGTCGCGTTCCAGGGTGGCGAGCCGACCCTGATGGGGCTCGACTTCTTCGCCCGCACGCTGGAGCTGGAGCGGCGGTTCGCGGCGCCCGGGCAGCGCATCCTCAACACGATGCAGACCAACGCCACGCTGCTGGACGACCAGTGGTGCGCGTTCCTCAAGGAGAACGACTTCCTCGTCGGGGTCTCGATCGACGGGCCGCGCGAGATGCACGACGCCTACCGGGTCGACAAGGGCGGCAAGCCGACCTTCGACCGGGTGGTGCGCGGGCTGGACGCCCTCAAGCGGCACGGCGTGGAGTGGAACGCGCTGACCACGGTCAACTCCGCCAACGCCGAGCACGGGCTCGAGGTCTACCGGTTCCTGCGCGACGACCTCGGCGCGAGCTTCGTGCAGCTCATCCCCATCGTCGAGCGGGTGACCGCCGAGCTGCTGCCACTGGCGGAGTCGGGGTGGGGGTCACGGTCCGGCGACCGGCCGTTGTACCGGCAGGAGGGCGACCTGGTCACCCACCGCACGGTCGGGGCCAAGGCCTACGGGCGCTTCCTCATCGACGTGTTCGAGGAGTGGGCCCGGCACGACGTCGGCGACGTGTTCGTGTCGATGTTCGACACCGCGCTGGCGCACTGGATGGGCATGGACCAGGTCGGGCTGTGCGTGCACGCCCGAACCTGCGGGGATGCCGTCGCGCTGGAGCACAACGGCGACCTCTACTCCTGCGACCACTACGTCGAGCCCGGCTACCTGCTGGGCAACATCGCCGAGGGCCGCACCATGCTCGAGCTGGTGAACCTGCCCCGGCAGCGCGCGTTCGGGCAGGCCAAGCTCGACACCCTGCCCCAGTACTGCAGGGACTGCGACGTGCGGTTCGCCTGCAACGGCGGCTGCCCCAAGGACCGGTTCACCACCACCCCTGACGGTGAGCCCGGGCTGCACTACCTCTGCGCCGGCTACCAGGACTTCTTCCACCACGTCGACGGCCCCATGCGGGTCATGGCCAGCCTGCTGCGCCAGGGCCGTGACGCCACCGGCTTGCGCGACTGGTACGCCGTACGCGACGCCAGACGAACGCCGGGAGAACCCTGTACGTGCGGCGGGGGGCTCCCGTTCGCCGAGTGCCACGGGGCGCCGGCGAGCTAGTCGCGGGCGAGGTCGTCGGTGATGGCCCGCGCGGTGCGGCTCTGCTGCTCGAGCACCCCGGTGAGCGAGGTCAGCACCGTGGAACGCCGCTGCAGCAGCTCCTGGAGCCGGACCCCCTCCCGCCGGCTCAGGTTCGACAGGGCGTCGAGCAGCTCGGCGAGACCCCACGCGTCGTCGCGGCGCTGCTCGAGCCGCTGCGCCTGCGCCCGGCTGAGGTCGGCCCAGGCGTCGAGCCGCTCGAGGGTGTCCTCGCCGGCCAGCTCGTGGCCGTCGAGCAGCGACGCCGCGACGATGCGGCTGGCCTGCTCGGTGAGGTGGTCGACCGCACGCAGGTGATAGACCGCGCCCGTCCCCGCTGCGTCGAGTGCGTCGAGGGCGCGGCGCGCAGCATCCTGCTGCTGGGTGAGGGCCCGGACGCTGCGGATGGCGGCCTCGAGGTCCTCGCGGGCCGACCGCGCGGCCTCCTCCACCAGGAGCAGCGCCTGGCCCGCGACGTCGCCGACGCCCAGGAGCGCCTCGACCCGGTCGTCCTGGGCCGACTCGGGTCGTCGTGAGGGAACCTCCCGGGCCGCGTGGCTCCGGGATGCCGTCAGGTCGTCGCCGTCGCGCACCCGCCATCACCTCCGGGAGAACAGTAGTGGTGCGAGGCACTGTTCGCAGGGGCGCGTCTCAGCCGGGAAGGTCGGCCAGTGCGTCGAGGATGACGTCGAAGCGCAGCGCGTGCTCCGGGTAGCCCAGGCCCACCGAGTCGCTGATGTCGACGACCCGCGAGCTCGGGCTCAGCCGATGGATGCCGGCCAGGCACTTCGCGTCGGTGGTCTCGACGACCACGACGTCCGGGTGGTCGCGCAGTGCCAGCCTCGCGGCGCCCTTGTCGGAGGACCGCACGGCCGAGGCCGTCACGCCCAGCCCGACGAGCCGAGCCGCCAGGCCCTGCCCCAGCAGGTCATGGCTGAAGATCACGAGGACAGTCCCCTGCCGCGCCATGGCTCGCCTCCTCAGCATGAAGCCGACAGGCTCACGGTAGAACCGCGCGCGCTGGTGCGACATCCGGCGAAGGGCACACAAACGGTACTGGTGGCCCTGTGCCTGCCCCGGGTGGGCGTCAGTGCGAGTCGTCGCCCCCCGGCGACCCGAGGCCCTGGCGGATGACGTAGGCAGCGGCCTGGATCCGGTTGTCGAGGTGCAGCTTCTCGAGGGCGTTGTGCACGTGGTTCTTCACCGTGCCCTCGGTGATGACGAGCCGCTTGGCGATCTCCTTGTTGCTCAGGCCCACGGCCACGAGCCGGAGGATCTCCAGCTCGCGCGGAGTGACCACCGACCGGGCCGTCTCCGGGGTCGGCGAGGTGACCTTCTGTGCACCCCCGTCGCGGATCTCGCGGAGCAGCCGGCCCGCGACCGCCGGCGAGATGGGGGTCTCGTTGCGCATCACCGATCGGATCATGTCGTGCAGCTGCTCGGGGCGCAGGTCCTTGAGCAGGTAGCCGTGGGCGCCGTTGCGCAGGGCGTCCATGACGTGGTCCTCGACGTCCGAGACGGTGAGCATGATGACCTTGACGTCCATGACCTGCTCGCGGATGAGCCGAACCGCCTCGACGCCGTTCATCACCGGCATGTCGACGTCGAGGATGACGAGGTCGGGGTGCAGCTCCCCCGCCATCTCGACCCCGACGAGCCCGTTCTCCGCCTCGCCGATGACCTCCATGTCGGGCTGGCTCGCGAGCAGCGCGGCGATGGCACCGCGGAAGAGCGGCTGGTCGTCGACGAGCAGGATGCGGATCGGCTCGCTCATCGGGTCGTCCTCGAGGTGAAGGAGGGGTGCGGCCGCTCGGGGACGGTGGCCGTGACGGTGGTGCCGGCCCCGGGCGAGGAGTCGACCTGCACGGTGCCGCCGAGCAGGGCAGCCCGGTCACGCATGGTGAACAGGCCATAACCGTCCTGGGTGCTGGCCGTCACCTCGGGGTCGAAGCCGACACCGTTGTCCTCGATGACGAAGCACGTCGATGTGTCGGTGCCCCGGATGCTGACGACCACCGACCGCGCCACGGCGTGCTTGCGCACGTTGGTGAGCGCCTCCTGGACGATGCGGATGACGTGCACCTCGGCCCGAGGGGAGAGCGCCACCTCGTGGCCGACCTCGTTGGTCAGCCGGGCGCGGATGCCGCTCTGCGTCGAGTAGGACTCGAGGTAGGAGCGCAGGTTGTCCTCGAGGCTGCGGTCGGCGTGGCGGTTGGCGTCGCGCAGCCCGAGGATCGTCTCGCGCACGTCGCGGTAGGCCTCGGCGCACACGTCGGCGAGCGCCTCGACCTCGGCCACCACCGCGTCGTCGGCCAGCGTGCCCACACCGGTCTCGAGCGCTCGCAGCCGCAGGTGCACCGCCCCGAGCACCTGGGCGAGGGAGTCGTGCATCTCGCGGGCGATGCGGGTGCGCTCGCTGAGCACCGCCCGCTGCCGCGCGCCCTCGCGCATCTGGGCCCCCGACAGGGCGATGCCGACCAGGCTGGCGAGGGTGCCGAGGAAGCCGCGGTCGCGGTCGGTGAACTCGGCCCCACCGGCGCGTGCCACCCACAGCTCCCCGAGGTGGCCGGCCCCGCCGGTGATGTCGCGGCTCGCGGTGTGCGCCCACTCGCTCTCGTCGATCGGGGCGGCGACGACCGCGACCCCGTGGTCGCCCTGCGGGGCCGGGGCCGGCAGCCCGAAGGACACCACGGTGGCGCCGTCGGGGCGCTGCACCGGCGCCTGGGCGTCGGTGCCGGACTCGAAGCGGATGGTGCGGGTCGTCTCGGCCGACACGGTGACGACCGCGGCATCCGCCCGCATCAGCGTCGCCGCGTGCTGCGCCACCGCGCCGAGCACCGGCGTGGTCGGCTCCTGGTTGGAGACGCGCAGGAGGATGTCGTAGAAGGCGTGCCCCTCGACCTTGCGCCGCTCGAGGTCGCCGACGGCGCCGGCCAGTTGGATGGCCGAGGCGATCTGGGTGGTGAGGCTGGACAGGGCGGCGCCACCGATGTGGTCGGCGGGGTCGGTGTCGTCCGGGTACCAGAGAGCGAGCCGCCCGACCACCGTCGACCCGTGCGCCAGGGGGACCTCGAGGGTGGGGCTGCCGGTGTCGACCCGGACACCGGTGAGGGTCAGGGTGCGGGCCGGGGGGTCCTGGTGCGGGATCCCGGCGGACTCCAGGAACCGGATGCGGGCCTGGCGGGCCCCCGAGGTGCGCAGCAGCGACACCAGGGCGCTGTTGACGATGGCCTGCACCGTCGCCTGGCCCTGGATCGCGCCCGCGACGGCATTCGCCGCGGTGAGGTCGCGGTTCTGGCGGATCACCTGACGGTCGGTCTGGTCGATGAGCCGGAACATGAAGACGGCGAACAGGACGATGCCGAGCACCACCACGGCCAGCCCGGCGACGTGCCAGATCTCGAACACGCCCGGCGACCAGACGCCCTGCTGCTCGAGCTGCCAGCGGACCAGCTCGAGCCCGATGGCGAACCCGACGGGCAGGAGGATGCCGATCGCCCACAGCCGGCGGTCGACCAGCCGGGTGCGGGGGGCGGCGATGATGACGGGCTCGGGCTCGGCCTCGGGGCGTTCCGCCATGGCGGAGAAGGAACGGGAGTGCGCGCTCTCGGCGCCTCCCGAGCCCGTGAGGTCACTCGTGCTGATCTGCCCGCTCCTTTGCCGGCGCCTCGCGGCGCGTGGTCCACGACGAAGTGTAGTGGTGCCGCCTCCGGAGCCGCCCAGCAGCGGGTGTGCCCGGCGAGGGGGGCCCGGCCGCGGCTCTACCTGATATCTACCCTGCGGCGGATATGCCTCACGGGCGCACCCGCCGACGATGGACGTGGAGGAGGTCCGTCCTCCGACGGCAGGAAGCCGTCACATCGCCAAAGGAACGGGTGAGGTACCTGTGGCACACACGATGAGCCCCCATCGGCTCGCGGCGGCGGATCCGTCCGACCGCACGGTGGCCCTGCTCCTGCGCATCGCGGCCGCGGTCCTGGCCGTCGGCCTGGTCGCCTTCGGGGTCCTGTACTACCAGGACCAGCACGTGGCTGCGACGCCCTCCATCGTCGAGCGGCAGGTCGCCCTCACCGAGGCAGCGGTGCGCAAGAACCCCAACGACCTGCAGGCCCGCCTCCAGCTGGGCGAGGTCTACGCGCAGGCCGCGCGGTACGACGATGCGGTCACGCAGTACGACCAGGTGCTCAAGGCCGCTCCCGGCAGCAAGGACGCGCTGCTCGGCAAGGGCTTTGCGCTGATGACCAAGAGCCAGCTCGACAAGGCCATCGTCCCCCTCACCCAGATCGTCAAGGCCACCCGCACGGGCGAGTTCGCCGGCGCGGACTCCCAGCTCGCCGCGGCGTACTACTACCTCGGTGTCATCGCGGTGAAGCAGAAGAAGCCCGACGTGGCGCTCACCCAGCTCGGCCACGCCCTCAAGATCGAGCCCACCGACTCCGACGCGATGTACCAGGTCGGCCTGGCCCAGCTGCAGAGCGGCGCGAACGTCGAGGCGATCGCCACCTTCCGCGACGCGCTGCGCTTCGTGCCCACCGGCTGGTGCGAGCCCTACCAGCAGATGCAGGCCGCCTACACCTCGATGAAGAAGCCCGAGCTCGCGAGCTACGCCTCCGCGATGGCCGGCTTCTGCGGCGGCAAGGTCGACGAGGCCAAGACCCAGCTCACCGCACTCACTGCCGGACCCGCCGCGGTCGAGGCGATGCTCGGCCTCGGCGTCATCGCCGAGACCGCCAACGACACCAAGGCCGCCGGGACCTGGTACCAGAAGGCCCTCGCGAAGGACCGCAAGAACATGGCCGCCATCTCCGCGCTGGCCGGTCTCGGCATCAAGCCCGCCGCACCACCTGCCAAGGCCAAGAAGAAGTGAGGGGTGACGTGCGATGAGTGAGACCCAGTCCAGCACCGACCTGCTCGACCTGCTCGACGACATGTCGGAGCCCCCCACCCCGCCGGCCCCGGTGCCGCCCGTCGACGAGGCCCGCCGCAAGCGGCGTCGGATCATCCTCGCCGTCGTCTTCGCGCTGCTGGTCCTCCTCGTGGGGCTCTTCACCTGGTACCTGCTGAACCGCAAGCCGCTCAGCGAGCTCCCCGGGCTCAGTGACGCGCACGTGCCCTCCTACAAGGCGTCGGTCTACGACGTCGTGCGGCCGCTCGGCGTCGCCGTCTCGCCCGACGGGGAGCGGATGTACGCGACCCAGTCCGGGGCCACCCCGACGACGTTCGTGTTCGACCGCGACGGCGTCAAGGTCGGCGAGCTGCAGCCACCGGCCACCCCCAAGACGCTCCATGTGCCTGTCTACCTCGCGGTCGACCCCAGCAACGGCGACGTCTACGTCGGCGACCGCGCGGCCGGCAAGGTCTACATCTACGACGCGAGCGGTACCTACCTCTCGACGTTCGCGCCGAAGGGCAAGGGCGTCGACAAGATCTCGCCCCTGGGGCTCGCGGTCGCCCCGGACGGCACCGTCTACGTCGCCGACGTCCTCAGCTCCACACCGGCCGACCACCGCATCCTGGTGTTCGCCCACGACGGCACCCTGCGCACCGTGCTCGGCAAGGGAGACCTCAACTACCCCAACGCCATCGTCGTCGGCACCCACGGCGAGATCTACGTCAGCGACAGCAACAACGGGCGCGTCGTCGTCATCGACGACACCGGCACGCTGACCACCCTCATCGCCCGCGGTGTCGGTGACGGCGACCTGGGCCTGCCCCGCGGCCTCGCGATCGACGACCAGGGCCGGCTGTTCGTCGCCGACACCACCGACCACATGGTGCGCCTGTTCACCGTCGGCTCCACGCCGACCGCCCACCCGACCTACGTCGCCTCCTTCGGCGACGAGGGGCACGAGGACGGCAAGTTCACCTTCCCGAACGGCGTGGCCACGGACACCCGCGGCCGCGTCTACGTCGCGGACCGGGAGAACAACCGCATCGAGGTGTGGGGGTACTGATGACTGGGTTCCGGTCCCACAGAAGTGGCCTGACGGAGGTGCGGCGACCTGGTCGCCGGACCTGCCGATCGGGTTCACCGCAAGGTAATTCACCGCACAACAACAGGAGTACACAACTTCACAGCTCAGATTGGAACGCGACAATGAGAACGCACAAGAAGGTACGGACGAGGCTGGTAGCGCTTGGCGCGACAGCCGCGGCCGCGTTCTTCCTCGGGGCGGTGCCGGCATACGCCGACAACGGCCCCCACGTGTCCACCGCCACGAACGCGCCGACCACCGGTGTCAAGATCACCGATGCCGGCCAGGGGCGTTGCGCCTCGTGCCACCGGGCCCACACGGCTCGCGCGGCTTACCTGCTCAACGCCACGAGCGAGGAAAGCCTGTGCTACTCGTGTCACGGTGACGGTGGAACCGGTGCAACGACCGACGTACAGAGTGGGTTGGGTTACGACGCCGCAGCGACGACGACGTACCCCAACGGCACCACCCTGACCGTGGACCGTGGCACCACTGTGGTCGGCGCCCTTCGTGGCGGCGGCTTCGAGAAGGCTGCACTGGGAACTGGCAAGGCGACCAAGGAGATCTACCTCAGCGGTACGAGCTACCGGTCCCGCAACCAGCTGGTCCCGCCGCAGACCGACACCCCGCAGGAGACGACGTCCAGCCACCTCGGTGGCGTCGGCACCATGTGGGGCAACGGGCCGCTCACCGGAACGGCGAACCCCGGCAAGGACATGAGCACCACCACGGCGACCAAGCTCGAGTGCACGGCCTGCCATGACCCGCACGGCAACGGGCAGTACCGCATCCTGCGGGCTGTGCCGTCCGACTCGGGTGCTGCCACCGGGATCACCATCAAGGACACGACGAACAAGGTCTACACGACGACCAACTACTGGATCGCCGGCGACCCCAACGCCGTGGCCGACACCGGCACGACGACCATCCTCGGGGCGACGTCCATCACGGACCCGACCCCGGTCGCCAAGACCGTCACCAACCCCGTCAGCTCGTTCCAGGCGAACGTCGCCGCGTGGTGCACTACGTGCCACACGCGGTACCTCGCTCCCTCGGGCTCCTGGGGTCAGAGTTCTGGTGACGCCGTCTTCACGTACCGGCACACCGGGGACAACGTCGGCAACGGCCCGAACGCCGACGCCTCGGCGAACCGCAACTGCATCCAGTGCCACGTGGCACACGGGACGAACGCGCAGATGCCGAACTCCAAGGTGGCCTACCCCGGCGGCACCACTCCCAGCTCCGACAGCCGTCTGCTCCGTGTGGACGACCGCGGTACCTGCGTGATGTGCCACAACGTCTGACCCGGAGCACTCGAACCGAGCCAGACACGTCTGTGGGTTGCAGGCGGCCTCTCACCCAGGTCGCCTGCAGCTCCGGACGACGAGCAACGACGAACAGACTGGAGCAGCGACGATGACGCAGGAGCGCCGCAGGACACCGCGGAGCACGCGGTCCGCCGTCCGGCCGGCCCACGTCGTCGCCGCCGGCGCGGTGCTCCTCACCGCAGCCGCCATCGCCGTCGGCCAGGCCTTCGGCCTCCAGGCGGCACTTCCCACTCCGACCGCGGCGGCCCCGGCCGCCACCCCCCAGGCCACGAGCGCGCCGACGGCACAGCGGGCCGCCGTCCAGCGGGCCGCCGTGCAGCGGGCCGCCGTGCAGCGGGTCGCGGCGAGCGCCGCGAGCACCCCGTCGAGCAGCGCGACCCCCACCCCCACCAGCACCGACACCCCGACCCCCACGCCGACCGCAGCCGCGACCCCCGGCGCCGCCAACACCCCGACGCCCACTCCCACCCTGGCGGCCCCCACGCCGCCGGTGCCGGCCCCGGCGCCCTCCCCCTCGGCTCCCGCCCCCGTTCCGTCGCCGTCGCCCGCACCCGTCGCCATGACCCCGGGGCTCTTCGGCGGTCCGGCAGCCCTCGCCCCGCTCGGCGACCCGGGCACCGCACCGACCTACCTGCCCGCCGGGCAGCCCCTCGCCGACCTGCTTCCCTTCCAGACCTTCCGCGTCGTGGTGCAGCTCGGCAACGGCGGCCCCGGCGACGTGGCCGTGGCGCCCCGGCTGGAGTACCGGCTGGCCGGCACCACGACCTTCATCGTCGTCCCCGATTCCGCCGAGCCGGGAACCCCGCTGAACGCGGCCGAGGAATGGGTCCCGGTCAAGGGCGGCACCCTGACCGCCCCCGAGAGCACCACCACACCGCCCGATGAGGCGCAGCTCACGGCGCCCGACGGGGCTGCCCAGGCCGCGGGACATCGCCTGAGCGGAGCTCAGGCCGCACCCCGGTACACCGTGCAGGCCGGTACGGTGACCGAGCAGGAGTTCACCGTCGCCTTCTCGATCGACGTGCCGTACGGGGCAACCTACGAGCTGCGGGTCACCGATGCCGGGACCGCGATCGCCGGAGCCGAGCCGGTGAGCGTGACCGTCGCCGACCCGCCCCCGACGCTGCAGAGCCCGGGCCAGCAGCAGGGCGCCCCGAGCGGGAGCACCCCGGCCAGCGCCCCGGCGAGCACGACCAGCACCCAGCCCGGCTACCGCCTGGTGTCGCAGCCGACGGCGACCACCACCACGGTCACGCCCGCCACCGACGTCACGGGCGCCGCGACGGCCGCCGCCGCACCGGCCTCGGCCCTGGTCACCGCGATGAGCGCGGCCTTCGTGCCCGACACCACGGCCAAGGCCATGCTGACCGACGCCGCAGCCGTCAGCCCGTCCTACGTCGTGACCGTCGGACCGGTCGGCCCGAACGGTCCGGCGACCATCCACGACCCCTACTCCTCGACGACCAGCGGACAGTGCAGCGTGTGCCACCTGGCGCACACGGCCAAGTCCGGGGCACTGGTCAGGTCCCCGTCGATCACCGCGCAGTGCTACACCTGCCACGCGGACGGCGGGGTCGGCGGCGCCGCGGACGTGAAGGCGCAGTACACGCTCGGGCAGCCCGCCAACGACCCCGCGACCCGCTCGTACTGGTCGCACGACACGGCGGACGCCACCGGCCACATCCTCGACTCGGACAACGAGTTCCAGGGCACGCTCAACCGGCACAGCCAGTGCACCGACTGCCACAACCCGCACGGGTCCACCGACGACAAGCCGACCATGACGGCCACCGGCTGGACGGCCCCCGGCGCCGTGGCCAACGTCTCCGGCGTCGCGGTCACCAACGGGGCCGCGGGCAGCGCCCCCGGCTACACCTGGCTGGACGGCACCGTCGCTCCCGTGACGGCCGAGTACCAGCTGTGCTTCAAGTGCCACTCCGGCTTCACCACCCTGCCGGCCGACGTGCCCGGCAAGCCCTCGCAGAACGTCACCGACCTCGGCGTCGCGCTCAACCCCGCCAACGCCTCCTTCCACCCGCTCGAGGCGCCCGGCCGCAACCAGACCCAGAAGCTCGCGGACAGCCTCGCCGGGACTTCCCCCTACAAGCTGTGGAACTTCACCACCGGCGACACCGTGCGCTGCGTCAGCTGCCACTCGAGCAACACCACCGGGACGTCCACGAACCCGGCCCAGAACGCTCCTGACGCGACCAGCACCGTGCACGCGTCCACCAACCGCGGCATCCTCACCCGCCCCTACGAGAATCGCGTGCTGTCGGCGGCCGGGGCCTTCTACGACAACACGGGCTCCGCCCTGTGCCTCACCTGCCACATGGAGACCCCCTTCATGAACCGCTCGCGACCGGCCGCGGCGGAGGGCACGAACTTCGTGTTCCACGGCCTGCACATGTCCGGGATCTCCGGCAAGGGCAGCGGCGGGCTCGACATCGACACCCCCGGGGCCGGCCAGGGCAACGCGCGCTGCGCGGAGTGCCACTTCGACAGCCACGGCACCACGCAGACGCCGACGACCCAGAAGCTGACCGGACAGGGCCTGGTCGTCTTCGGACCGAACGTCCTGCCGAGCAAGGCGATGGGCGGAGTGCCCACCTTCACGAAGACCGCGACGAACGCGACGTGCACACTCACCTGCCACGGCAAGGACCACCAGGAAGCCAAGTACACCCCCGACCCGCCCGCCTCTATCGGAAATGTGCCTGTCGGCGGATAGTTCCGCAAATCGCTCAAAACGATACTGAAATCGGCACCCAGGAACACCGACCAATGCCGACGATCGAGGAGCGAACCCCATGTCCCCAGTACGGGAAGCGACCACCACGGGAACCACGTCTGACCCGGTCGTGACCCGGGTGGGGCTGCTCGCCCGGTTCGGCCTCGGAGCCGCCGCGGACGACCAGGAGGTCGAGAGCACCTACGACCGGATCGGTGACTTCCTCGACCAGGCCCCCGGCGAGATCCGCGGCTGGGCCGACCGCCGCCAGCAGGAAGCGGACCGCATCTTCTCCCTCCTGACCGGCCCCGAGTCCGGGCTCGTCCCCGTGGCCCGCACAGCGGCGCCTGACACCGTCGTGGCACCCGCCCCCGCGCCGGCCGGCAGCTCGACCAACAAGGTCCTCATCGCCGTCATCGCCGTGCTCGCCACGGTGGGCGTCGTCTTCGGCGTCTACTGGATGGGCCGCCCGACCGTGCCCGACGTCACCTCGGCCGCGGCCGCCAGCTCCGCCGCCACCCCCAGCGCCGCCCCCTCCCTCGACCAGGCCCAGCTGACCGCCTTGAGCGCGAAGGTCGCGGCCAACCCGAAGGACGTCGCGTCGCTGCAGAAGATCACCGACCTCTTCTTCGCCGCCAACGACTGGACCGGCGCGAAGGCCGCGGCGCAGAAGGTGCTGGCCGTCGACCCGAACAACGAGCAGGGCCAGATCAGCCTCGGCGCCGCCTCCTACAACGGTGGCGACATGGCCTCGGCCGAGAAGGCCTGGAAGGCCGGCATCAAGGCCCACCCGAAGAACGCCGAGATGCACTACGACCTGGGCTTCCTCTACATGACGACCGGCCGCAACGACGAGATGAAGACCGAGTGGGCCCAGGTCGTCGCCCTCGACCCGAACAGCGAGCTGGCCAAGACCGTGCAGTCCCAGGTCGGCGCCGTCAGCAAGCCCCCGGCCTCGCCGACCAAGTGACCTAGACCGACGCCCACCACGACCACCACGACCACGGAGCGAGGCTGACATGAACGGCAACATCACCCTGGCAGTCGCCTTCGCGGCCGGCCTGGTGTCGTTCGCCTCACCGTGCTGCCTCCCGCTGGTACCCGTCTACGTGGGCTTCATCGTCGGCAGCAACGCCGACAGCGCACGGCCCACCCGCAGCGTCGCCTTCCGGCAGGCCCTGGCGTTCGTCATCGGCTTCACCGTGGTGTTCGTGGCCCTGTGGGCCTCCATCGGCCTGGTCGGCTACGCACTGCGCGACCACGTCGGCCTGCTGCGCCAGGTCGGCGGCGCCATCCTGGTCGTCATGGGCCTGCACGTCGCGGGCCTCATCAAGCTCCCGGTCCTGGGCCGTCAGGCCGGTGCCAGCGCCAACATGGGCCGGCTCGTGCAGCGCCGCCCCGACGGCACCGTCATCG
>CAWIEI010000034.1:0-261486 GCA_963834965.1 uncultured Actinomycetota bacterium
CGAGGGCAAGGCCCGGCACGCCGACGACACCGCCCAGAAGATCCTCAAGGCCACGGCTCCATCGCCCGTGACAAGGGCCTGGTCAAGGCCGCCGACAAGCAAATGCCGGCCGCCGGTCGCGGCCGGGCCACCGCCATCGCCAACGCGGTCGAGGAGTACTGCACCCAGTTCGAGGCGCTCGGTGGCGACTTCGCCGAGCGGGTCACCGACCTGCGCGACGTCGGGTCACGGGCCGTCGCCGCCGTGCTCGGCGTCGCCGCACCGGGTGTGCCCGACTTCTCCGAGCCGAGCGTGGTCGTCGCCGAGGACCTCGCGCCGGCCGAGACGGCCACGCTCGACCGTTCCCTCGTGGTCGGCATCGTCACCCAGGCGGGGTGGACGCACCAGCGGCCATCCTCGCTGCGCAGATGGGCATACCGGCGGTGGTCCAGCTCTCCGGTGCCACCGGCATCCCGGTGGGCACACCGGTGGCGCTCGACGGCGACACCGGGGAGGTCACCATCGCCCCCGACATCGCGCTGGTCGAGGCGCAGAGGCTGCGGCGCGAGAAGCGGGCCGGGGCGCTCGCCGCCGGAAGGGGGCCGGGCCTCACCCGCGACGGCACCCACGTCGCGCTGCTCGGAACATCGGTGGGGTGCAGGACGCCGAGGCCGCTGGTGCCCTCGACCTCGAGGGGGTCGGGCTGTTCCGCACCGAGTTCGTCTTCCTGTCGGCCGACAAGGCTCCGACGGTGGATGAGCAGGCGGAGATCTACCGAAAGGTGTTCGCGCCGTTCGGCGGCCGGCGTGTGGTCGTCCGCACGCTGGATGCCGGGGCCGACAAGCCGCTGGCCTTCGCCGACCTGGGGCCTGAGGAGAACCCGGCCCTCGGCCGGCGTGGCCTGCGGCTGTCGGCCGAGCGGCCCGAACTCGCCCGACGCCCAGCTCGAGGCGCTCGCCGTGGCCGCCAAGGACACCGGCGCCGACGTGCGGGTGATGGCGCCGATGGTGGCCACTGTCGAGGAGGCCGCGTGGTTCGCCCGTCGGGTGCGCGAGAACGGCCTGCCCAAGGCCGGGGTGATGATCGAGGTACCCGGTGCGGCGCTTCGGGCCGCGCACGTGCTCGCCGAGGTCGACTTCGGCAGCCTCGGCACCAACGACCTGGCGCAGTACACGATGGCGGCCGACCGGATGCAGGGCGAGCTGAGCGACCTGCTCGACCCCTGGCAACCGGCGGTGCTCGACGTCGTCGCGGCCGCCTGCGAGGGCGCCCGGCGCGTGGGCCGCCCGATCGGTGTCTGCGGAGAGTCGGCCGGCGACCCGCTGTTGGCCCTGGTGCTCGCCGGGCTCGGGGTGTCGAGCCTGTCGATGGCACCGAGCAAGGTGCCGGTGGTGCGCCTGGCGCTCTCGCTGCACTCGCTGCCCGAGTGCCAAGGCCTCGCGACCCTCGCCCGCGAGGCACACACGGCCAAGGACGCGCTGGATGCCGTGCGCTCCCGAGCCCGCGCGGAGCTCACTGACCTGCTCTGAGGCACGCACACGGCATCCGGCATGGTGCTCGGCCGGCTGCCGGGAACGGCGATCCCTGCACCTACCTGACGTCGGCTACCGCCTGGTAGGTGCTTGGATCGCGTCACCTACCAAGGGGTAGGCGAGGTCACAGCGGGGCGCGAGCACCCGGCATCCGGGAAATGCCTTGGCGGGTCAGGCGTCGAGGAGGGGGACGGCCACGTCGGTGCCGCCCTGCCGGGTGAGCCGCTCGCGGATCTGCACCAGCATCGGCACCGGCGCGAACCCGCCGGCCAGCAGCGCCTCGCCCTGCACGAAGCCGTTGGAGGCCCGCAGCATCGACTTCGGCGCGAACCCGAAGGTGCGGCCCAGCTCGGCCACGTCGTCGGGGCTGTTCATCCGCATCAGCATCAGGTTGTCGCACTGGCTGAGGATCTGCGGGTGGATCTTCGAGGGCCGCTGCGACGACAGCAGCAGCCACAGGCCGTACTTGCGTCCCTCCGCAGCGACCTGGATGAGGCGGTCGAGCAGCCGCTGGGCCACCGCGCTGGCCGGCTGGGTACCGCACAGGTTGTGCGCCTCGTCGATGACGAGCAGGGTCGGCACGCGGCGGTCGCGCTGCGCCCACAGCTCGTCGACCACCTCGAGGCACACCGCGATCGGCTCCGCCGGGTCGCCGAACCCGCCGAGGTCCATCACGGTCACGCCGTCGCCGCCGGTGACGAAGTCGGCTGCGGAGGGCAGGTCGCGGGCCCAGACCTCCCACTCGAGCAGGCCGAGGTTCTCCATCCGTCGCGCGAGCGCCTGCTGGCCGGGGGTGCCGGAGCGCAGGCTCAGGAGCATCGGCCCCATGTCGGAACCGCCGAGCTGGGCGAGGAAGCTGATGAAGGCGTTGTACTCGTCGCGGTCGTGGATCGGGTCGAGCTGCAGGGTCGCGGCCTGGGCCTGACGGGTCATCGTGCGAAAGCGCATCCGCAGCGGCTCCTCGCCCTCACCGCGGGTGGAGTCGCTGCGCAGTACCTTGACGTCGCGTTCGGCGATCCGCTGCGCGTCGGCCTCCCGCACCCCCGGCAGGGTCTTGCCGAGGTGCACGAAGTCGGCGTTGGGGTCGAACACGGCCATCCGCAGGTCGGTCTGCAGCAGCAGCCGCTCGAGCAGCACGCCGAGGGCGTACGTCTTGCCCGAGCCGCTCTGTCCGCAGAGGAAGGTGTGTCGGTTGAACCCACCCGCCCGCAGGTTGGCCGGTGCCCCCACGTCACCGGTGCGCCACACGCCGATGGTCATCGTGCCCGCCGCCGCGCCGTCGAGGCCGCCGAGCTCCTCGGGGCGGGCCAGGGCCATGGAGGCACCGCGGAACGGCGTCCGGTCGCCGCGCTGCACGCCGCCGCCCTCACCGAGCCCGCCGATGACGACCCCGAACCCGGTGAGCGGCTCGTCGCCGATCGGGTCCGCCACGTCGACGACCTGGCCGAGCACGCGGCCGCCGCTGTCGGTGGTCACGACCACCATGTCGCCCGGGGCGACCCCGTCGTCGACCCCCGCCGTGAACGAGAAGCTGCGCCCGTCGCGGGACTCCGCCCGCGCCTGGTTCGCCGTCGCCGTCATCGCCTGCTCCTCTCACGGACACCGGCCGGGGTGGCCCTGTCGTCGTGGTGTACCGGCCATTGTGTCGGATGCCGGGACGGCGTCCCAGTGGGCTCTCGCGCCCGGCCCGCCCTGCGGCCGCCCCGCGACCGACCGGTAGCATGACGGGCGTCCCGTGGCACCCCGCAGCACGTCTGGAGCCCTCGCGCGTGAGCACCCCCCGCCCGGCCGCCGTCATCGTCCTCGCTGCCGGCGAGGGCACCCGGATGAAGTCCGCGACTCCCAAGGTCCTGCACCCGATCGGCGGGGTCACCCTGGTCGGCCACGCCATCCGGGCCGCTCGGGCCACCGGCGCCCGGCACGTGGGGGTGGTGGTGCGCCACGAGCGCGACCGGGTCGTCGAGGTGTGTGCCTCGATCGACCCCGACCTCGTCTTCGCCGACCAGGATGCCGTCAAGGGCACCGGCCGCGCCGTGGAGTGCGGGCTGCTGGCCCTGCCTGCCGACCTCACCGGCACCGTGCTGGTCACCAGCGGCGACGTGCCGCTGCTCACCGGCGCCACCCTGGTCGAGCTCACCCGGGCCCACACCGAGAGCGGCTGTGCCGTGTCCGTCGTCACCGCCCACCTCGCCGACCCCACCGGATACGGCCGGGTCGTCCGTGGCGACGGCGGGCGGGTCGAGAAGATCGTCGAGCACAAGGACGCCACCGACGCCGAGCGCGCCCTCACCGAGATCAACTCCGGCATCTACGCCTTCGACGCCGACGTGCTGCGCGACGCGCTGGCCCACGTCGGCACCGACAACGCGCAGGGCGAGAAGTACCTCACCGACGTCATCGCCATCGCCCGGGCCGGCAACCACCCGGTGCGGGCCCACGTGCTCGGCGACCTCTGGCAGACCGAGGGCGTCAACGACCGGGTGCAGCTGGCGGCCGTCGGGCGCGAGCTCAACCGGCGGGTCTGCGAGGCGCACATGCGGGCCGGCGTCACCATCGTCGACCCGGCCACCACCTGGGTCGACGTCGACGTCAGCATCGGCCAGGACACCACCGTGCTGCCCGGCACCCAGCTGCTCGGTGCCACGAGCATCGGTGCGGATGCCGTGATCGGCCCCGAGGTCACGCTCACCGACACCGAGGTCGGGAACGGGGCCCAGGTCACCCGGGCGGTGGCGAACCTCGCGGTGATCGGCGCCGGCGCCACCGTCGGCCCCTACTCCTACCTGCGGCCCGGCACCCGGCTGGGCGCCCGCGGCAAGATCGGCGGCTTCGTCGAGACCAAGAACGCCGACATCGGCGAGGGCGCCAAGGTGCCCCACCTGTCGTATGCCGGTGACGTCACCATCGGTGAGGGCGCCAACATCGGCGCCGGCACGATCTTCGCCAACTACGACGGCGTCGCCAAGCACCACTCCACGGTGGGCAGGTACTCCTTCGTCGGCTCCAACTCCGTTGTCGTCAGCCCGGTTTCGGTCGGCGACGGCGCCTACGTCGCTGCCGGGTCAGCCCTCACCACCGACGTCGACCCGGGCCAGATCGCCGTGGCTCGCGGCCGCCAGCGAAACATCGACGGCTGGGTGGCCCGCGCCCGCCCCGGCACCAAGACCGCCGAGGCGCCGAGGCCGCCGAGGCCGCCGGAACCCGGCATCCCGAACCCGAGCAGCCGACCACTCCGGAAGGTACCCACCAGTGAGTCACAACCGACCGCCGTCCGCGAACATCCGGAGGCGGCCGAAGAAGCAGATGATGCTCTTCTCGGGTCGAGCCAACCCCGGTCTCGCCCAGGAGGTTGCCGCTCAGCTGGGCACCGAGCTGGTGCCGACCAGTGCCTACGACTTCGCGAACGGCGAGATCTACGTGCGCTTCGAGGAGTCGGTGCGGGGGTCCGACGCGTTCGTCATCCAGAGCCACACCAGCCCGATCAACGAGTGCATCATGGAGCACCTGCTCATGGTCGACGCGCTCAAGCGGGCCAGCGCCAAGCGCATCACCGTGGTCATGCCGTTCTACGGCTACGCCCGCCAGGACAAGAAGCACCGCGGCCGCGAGCCGATCAGCGCCCGGCTGATGGCCGACATGTTCAAGACCGCCGGGGCCAACCGGCTGATCTGCGTCGACCTGCACACCGACCAGATCCAGGGCTTCTTCGACGGCCCGGTCGACCACCTGATGGCGATCCCGATCCTCAGCGAGTACGTCGCCACGAAGTACGGCGACCAGGACCTCGCGGTCGTCTCGCCGGATGCCGGCCGGATCAAGGTCGCCGAGCAGTGGTCGAAGCGGCTCGGTGGGGCACCGCTGGCCTTCATCCACAAGACCCGCGACATCAACCGGCCCAACGAGATGGTGGCCAACCGGGTCGTCGGCCTGGTGCGCGACCGGGTGTGCGTGCTCGTCGACGACATGATCGACACCGGCGGCACCATCACCAAGGCCGCCGACGCGCTGATGGCCGACGGCGCCAAGGCGGTCGTCATCGCAGCCACCCACGCGATCCTCAGCGAGCCGGCCGTCCAGCGCCTGCGCGACTGTGCCGCGGAGGAGGTCATCGTCACCAACACGCTGCCGATCCCGCCCGAGAAGGAGGTCGACGGCATCACCGTGCTCTCGATCGCCCCGCTCATCAGCGCCGCGATCAAGGAGGTCTTCGAGGACGGCTCGGTCACGAGCCTCTTCGGCGGCCGCGCCTGAGGTCTTTCGGGCGGCGCCCGGGTCGGGGTGCGCTGGTGGTGACCCGCTGCGCGGTGGGATGCCGTGCGCACCTTCCCTTGTTGGTGACCGCTGCGCGGGGGGATGCCGTGTGCGGCCGTTGACCATCCGCACCTCGCGCGCTGCGCGCACTCGGCGCGCCCACGCAGAGCGTGGGACCCGCCGCCGGACCCGTCCATCGGCTCGCCCACGGCATCCCACCGCTCCGCTCTTGTTGTTGTGGCCGGCTCGCCTCCCGCATCCTTCCGCTTCGCTCTGAGTCCGCCGCGGCATCCCGGCGCTTCGCTCCCGACCCCGGCTGCGGGTGGCTTGGCGTAGATCGCTGCTCCCGACGGGTGTCCTTGCTCCCCATGTGAGCTGCTGCAGCAGCACACCACGGGAGTACGGATCTGCGACCGGAGCAGCGATCTGCGACGGGGATCGCGACGTGAGGAGCACTTCGCCGGCTCAGGGCCGTACTCGATCCTGACCCGGCGACGAGCACCTGATTCCGCGAAGTGCTCCTGGCTCCGCGAGCCACCCCGCCGGATGCCGGGTGCTCGCCTCCCGCGGAGGGGCGCGGGGCACCCGTCAGGGGCGGATCAGGCGGTGGAGGCCTTGCGGGCTCGGTAGGCGGCCACGTTGGCTCGGGTGCCGCAGGTGCCGTCGCAGAACTTGCGCGACCGGTTCTTGCTGAGGTCGATCAGCAGGTCCTCGCAGTCATCGCCGGCACACACCTTGAGGCGGTCGGTCTCGTCGGCGCGGACCACGTCGACCAGCGCCATGCCCACCTCGACCGCGATCCGGCGGGCCAGGGGGGCGTCGTCGGAGGTGGCGTGCACGTGCCAGCCGAACGCGCCGTGCCGCACCAGCCGGGGGAGCGCTCGGCCCTCCTCGAGCAGGGCGTTCGCCGCATCGACCAGGCCGTCCTCGTCGCGACGCCAGATCTCGCGCAGCCGCGGGCGCAGCGCGCGCACGGCATCCACCTCGGACTGGCTCGTGGGGCGGGCACCGGTCCACTCCCACCGGTCCATCCAGGCGAGCAGCGCCGGCAGGTCGGGCAGCTCCTCGCGGTCCTCGTCACCGAGCGCCGGCCCGGTGTTGGCCAGTGCGGCGGCATGCATCAGGGTCAGGTCCGTGTCATGGGTGAAAACCATCTTGACTCCTGACATGTGGCGGGCATACCGTCATGGGCAACAGCATACTTTGCTCCTGACATTCCAGTCGGGGCCACGCGCCCGGGAGGGACACCGATGGTCGAAGCCGTGAAGAGGCACCTTGGCGTCGGCCTGGTCGCGATGCTGCTGTCGAGCGCCGCGTTCGGCACGTCCGGCCCGTTCGCGAAGTCGCTCATGCAGGCCGGCTGGTCGCCGGGTGCGGTCGTGCTGACTCGGATCACCGGCGCCGCCATCCTGCTGATGCCGTTCGCGCTCTGGAGCCTGCGCGGCCGGTGGCGCTCGATTCGCCGAGAGCTGCCGCGGGTCGCCCTCTACGGCACGCTCGCCGTGGCGGCGGCCCAGCTCGGCTACTTCCAGGCCGTCTCGCGCATGGACGTCGGCATCGCCCTGCTCATCGAGTACCTCGGCATCGTGCTCGTCGTGCTGTGGGTGTGGGCGCTCACCCGCCAGCGGCCGCACCGCCTCACCGGGGTGGGCATCGTGCTGGCCCTGGCCGGCCTCGCCCTCATCCTCGACATCACCGGCCAGACCACCCCGCCGCTGTCCGGCGTGCTCTGGGGGCTCGTCGCCGCCGCGGGCCTGGCCGGCCACTACGTGCTCGCCGCCCGCCCGACCGCGATCCCCTCGACCGCCTTCGCCGGGCTGGGCCTGGCCGTCGGCGCCGTGGCTCTCGCCGCGCTCGGGCTGGTCGGGGTGCTGCCGATGGACGTCGGTGACGCCACCGTGCAGCTGGCGGGCGCCGGCATCCCCGCCTGGCTGGCGCTGGCCGAGCTGGTGGTCATCGCCGCCGCCTTCGCCTACGTGCTGGGCATCGTCGGCGCCCGGCTGCTCGGGTCGACCCTGGCGTCGTTCGTCGGTCTCACCGAGGTGCTCTTCGCGGTGCTCTTCGCCTGGCTGCTGCTGGCCGAGCTGCCCGGTGTGCTGCAGCTCGTCGGTGGGGCCGTGCTCCTCTCGGGCGTCGTTGCCGTGCGGCTCGGTGAGCGCGACCTGGACCGCGCGGCCCTGGCCCGAGATGCCGCTGCCGAGACCGATTTAGACGTTCCCTCCACGGTCGCCTAGACTCGGGGGGTTGCCTCGGCGAGGGACGTCGCACCGGACACAGCCGTCCGGTTCAGGCCGCGCAAGCGGTCGACGCATCCGTGATCGACGCTGGCGGACGCAGATCCGGTGGATCCGCGGGCCGTACGCGCGCCACGTTCGGTGCCACGTCCCGCGTCGAGGACCGACTGCCTCATCCGACTTCGACTCCCCAGGAGCACCCGTGTCCGACAACAACAAGCTCGTCGCCGAGACCCGCACCCAGTTCGGCAAGGGTGCCGCGCGCAAGATCCGCCGCGACCACAAGATCCCCGCCGTGATGTACGGCCACGGCAGCGAGCCGGTGCACATCACCCTGCCCGGCCACCAGTCGATGCTCGCGCTGAAGCAGAGCAACGCCCTGCTCACCATCGTCATCGACGGCCAGGAGCAGCTCGCCTTGGCCAAGGACGTGCAGCGCGACCCGATCAAGCCCGTCATCGAGCACATCGACCTGGTCATCGTCAACAAGGGCGAGAAGGTCACCGTCGACGTCAACGTGCACCTCGAGGGCGAGGCCGCCCCCGAGACGGTCGTCACCACCGACCACACCAGCCTGCAGCTGGAGGTGCTGGCCACCGACATCCCCGAGACCATCACCGTCTCGGTCGAGGGCCTCACCGCCGGCACCCAGATCCTCGCCGGCCAGGTCGAGCTTCCCGAGGGCGCCACCCTGGTCACCGACGCCGAGGCGCTGGTCGTCAACGTCACCGCGCAGGTCTCCGCCGAGGCGCTGGACGCCGAGCTGTCCGAGGCCGAGGCCGAGGCCGGCATCGAGCGCGAGGAGTCCGACGACGCGGCCGGCGAGTCCGACGCCGGCGAGGGCGAGAAGGCTTCCGACGACGCCTGATCCGCCACGGGCCACCCGGCCCGCCGCCACCGCCGAAGGGCCCGGTCCGCACGGACCGGGCCCTTCGGCGCTCCCCGTCCACGGCATACTGGACCGGTGAGTGACTCCGGACCCTGGCTCGTCGTCGGGTTGGGCAACCCCGGCCCCACCTACGCGGGCAACCGGCACAACGTCGGCGCCATGGTGGTCGACGAGCTCGCCCGACGGCACGGCTCGCAGCTGAAGACGCACAAGGCCCGAGCCGTGGCGGCCCAGGTGCGGCTCGGCACCGGCCCCGGCGGCATCCCCGGCCTCCCGGCCGTCATCGCGGTGCCCAGCTCCTACATGAACGAGTCCGGCGGGCCCGTCTCGGCGCTGCTCCGCTTCTTCTCGGTGCCGGTCGAGCGGCTGGTGGTCGTGCACGACGAGCTCGACCTCGACGCCGGCACGGTGCGGCTCAAGCGCGGTGGGGGCGAGGGCGGCCACAACGGGCTGCGCTCGGTCAGCGCCTCGCTGGGCACCAAGGACTACCACCGGGTGCGGGTCGGCATCGGGCGCCCGCCGGGGCGGATGGATGCCGCCGACTTCGTGCTGCGCGACTTCTCGCCCACCGAGCGCAAGGAGCTGCCGTTCACCATCGACGACGCGGCGGATGCCGTGGAGTCGCTCGTGGCGCTCGGCCTCCTCGACGCGCAGCAGCAGGTGCACGCGCCGCGGATCTGATCGCTTGTGCGCCGAGGGCATCGACCCACTTCGCCGGTCATTGTCGAGGTGGCCGCCTCGGACGGGGGTCGGGTGACGCCGATCAAGCCGGTTCGTGGCCGCGCGGGCCCCTAGTCCGTTCGGCCAGTATTTTCCATTCGCCTTTCGTTGCGCTCGCGCACCTCCTAGGGTGGGTTTCGCTGGTCCCCGAGCCTCGGCTTGGGTCACAACCTAGTCGGCTCATCCGGGCCGATCGTCACCGAACTACTCGATTGCAGGGGTCGAACGTTCGATGAGTACCGCGCAGGGTATTGGCGCGTCCCCCGGGATCACTTCCCGGCTGGGCGCGCAGGTAGATCTGGCTGCCTACGGGCATGCCAGAGTCCGTCACCGTCCCCGGGAATGGGAACGCAGCCACCGCCGGTGGACGCTCGCGACCGACGTGCTGCCGGCGCGACCGGCGTCGTGGTCGGGCTGATGAGCCGCGAAGTACTCGTCAAGAACGGCTCGAGCGACTTGGCCGACACGGCCCAAGATGCCGTGGCTTCGGTGCCCTGGGCCGCTTACCTCCTGTTCGTCGTTGTCTGGCTGGCCTCACTGGCTTCGCTCGGCGCCTACGCCACCAGGTTCGCCGCGGCCGGGAGCGAGATGTACCGGGCTATCTTCCGGGCCGGTGCCTCCCTCGTCGCCCTGGCAGCGTGCATCTCGTTCTTCTTCCACGTGCCGTTCTCTCGGCTCGTCGTGGCGGTGGCCGTGCCGGTGATGCTCGTCCTGAGCGTCACGTCGCGTCGGGCGCTGCGCCGGTCCATCGCGAAGCAGCGGATGGCGGGTGCGTCGCTGCAGGCGACGCTCCTCGTCGGCGACGCCGGCGCGGTGCGCGAGATGGCCAAACACATCAACGCGCACCCGAGCGAGTCGGGCCTACGGGTGGTGGGAGCCTGCGTCAGCGACCCCAAGGACCCGGTCGTCGCCGATCTTCATGCCGACGGCATCGCCGTGCTGGGCAGCCAGTGCGACGCGCTCGAGGTCGTCGAGCGCTGCGGCGTCGAGGCCGTCGCCGTGGCGAGCAACCCCGAGATGCACGGCCAGATTCTGCGGCGCCTGGGCTGGTCGCTCGAGCAGCAGGACGTCGACCTGCTCATCTCCCCCGGCATCGTCGAGGTGGCGGGGCCGCGGCTCAGCCTGCGACCCGCTGCGGGCGTGCCCATGCTGCACGTCGAGCGGCCGGTGTCGGGTGGCCTGCGGTACGGCCTGAAACTGGTGGCAGACCGGTTCTTCGCACTGCTGCTCATCATCCTGAGTGCCCCGTTCCTCCTTGGCATCGCGCTGCTCGTCATGCGGGACTCCTCGGGCCCGGCGCTGTTCACCCAGGACCGGGTCGGCGAGGGCGGTCGCACCTTCCGGATGTTCAAGTTCCGCACGATGGTCGTCGACGCCGAGGAACGGCTCAGCCAGCTCGCACAAGATGCCGATGCCGGCAACGACACGATGTTCAAGATGCGCGCCGACCCACGGGTCACGCGCGTCGGCGCCGTTCTTCGCCGCTTCTCGCTCGACGAGCTCCCGCAGCTGTTCAACGTGCTGCGCGGCGAGATGTCGCTCGTCGGACCGCGACCGCCGCTGCTCAGCGAGGTCGACACCTACGAGAGCGATGCCGTGCGCCGGCTCCGGGTGCGTCCGGGCATGACAGGACTGTGGCAGGTCTCCGGACGCAGCGACCTAGTCTGGGGCGATACGGTGCGGCTCGACCTCTGGTACGTCGACAACTGGTCGCTCGCGCTGGACGTCCAGATCCTGTTCCGCACCGCCAACGCCGTCTTCCGAGGCAGGGGAGCCTATTGATGACCACCACAATCGAGTCCGAGACCGAGCCCGAGTCGGCCCTCGCCGCCGACCATACCCTCGCCAGAGAGCTCGCCGGCCGGGCCGGCGAACTACTGCTTTCGCTCCGTGCCGGCTGGAGCGGGGATACTGCCGCGCTGCGCGCGGAGGGTGACCGTCGCTCCAACGAGCTGCTTCTGGCGCAGCTGCGCGCCCTGCGTCCCGACGACGGAATCCTCAGCGAGGAGAGCCCCGATGACGCGGCGCGCCTCGGCCTCCCGCGGGTATGGATCGTCGACCCGCTCGACGGTACGCGCGAGTTCGGGGAAGTCCCCCGTGACGACTGGGCCGTGCACGTGGCGCTGTGGGTGAACGGCGCCCTGGCCGCGGGAGCCGTCGCCCGTCCCGCTCGCGGGGACGTGCTCGCCACCGACGACCCGCCGGTCGTCCCCGACCGCGCCCCGGGGAGGATCCGGCTCGCGGTGAGCCGTTCCCGCCCCCCGGCGTTCGTCACCGCGCTGGCCCACCACCTCGAGGCCAAGCTGGTGCCGATGGGGTCCGCCGGCATCAAGGCCACAGCTGTCGTCGACGGTGTCGTCGACGCCTACGTCCACGCGGGCGGTCAGTACGAGTGGGACTCCGCCGCGCCCGTCGCTGTTGCCGCGGCATCGGGTCTCCACACCAGCCGCATCGACGGCTCCGCGCTCACCTACAACCGAGAGGACCCGCTCCTGCCGGACCTCGTGATCGCGCGCCGGGAGGTGGCGGCGACGCTCCTCCACGCCATCAGCACCGTCGAGAAGGGCCAGTCCGCGTGACGAGTCCACACCAGTACCAGCTGAGTCACCTCCAGGCGCTCGAGGCCGAGGCGATCTTCATCATCCGCGAGGTCGTCGCCGAGTTCGAACGGCCCGTCCTGCTCTTCTCCGGCGGCAAGGACTCCATCGTCATGCTCCGGCTGGCCGAGCGGGCCTTCCACCCCGCCCGGGTCCCGTTCTCGGTCCTCCACGTCGACACGGGTCACAACTTCCCCGAGGTGCTGGAGTTCCGCGACCGTCGGGTCCGCGAGCTCGGGGTCAACCTCGTGGTCGCGTCGGTCCAGGACGCCATCGACGCCGGGACCGTCACCGAGCCGCCGGACGGCACCCGCAACCGGATCCAGACGCCGGTGCTGCTGGACGCCCTCGAGCGGGGCGGGTACACCGCCGTCTTCGGGGGAGCGCGACGCGACGAGGACAAGGCGCGCGCCAAGGAGCGGATCTTCTCCTTCCGGGACGACTTCGGCCAGTGGGACCCCAAGAACCAGCGCCCCGAGCTGTGGGGCCTTTACAACGGCCGCATCCACGCTGGCGAGAGCATCCGCGTCTTCCCACTGTCGAACTGGACCGAGCTCGACATCTGGCACTACATCCAGCACGACAAGATCGACCTTCCATCGATCTACTTCGCCCACCCCCGAGAGGTCGTCGACCGCCACGGCATGCTCTACGCAGTCAACGAGTGGATCCAGCCGCGGCCCGGGGAGGTCGTGGAGAAGCGGCGGGTCCGCTACCGGACCGTCGGTGACGCGAGCCTGACCGCCGCGGTCGAGAGCAGCGCTGACACCGTGGCAGCAGTCATCGACGAGGTCGCCACGACCCGGATCACCGAACGGGGTGCGACCCGGGGGGACGACAAGTTCAGCGAGGCCTCCATGGAGGACCGCAAGCGCGAGGGGTACTTCTGATGGACATTCTCCGTTTTGCGACGGCCGGCTCCGTCGACGATGGGAAGAGCACCCTCATCGGCCGGCTGCTCTACGACACCAAGACCGTCTTCCAGGACCAGATGGAGGCCGTCGAGCGGGTGAGCAGGGAGCGCGGCGAGGACTACACGAACTTGGCGCTGCTGACCGACGGGCTCCGCGCTGAGCGCGAGCAGGGCATCACCATCGATGTCGCCTACCGCTATTTCGCCTCTCCCAAACGCAAGTTCATCATCGCGGACACGCCAGGCCACATCCAGTACACGCGCAACATGGTCACCGGGGCGTCCACGGCCGACCTCGCCCTCGTGCTCGTCGACGCCCGTAAGGGCCTGGTCGAGCAGAGCCGGCGCCACGCGTTCCTCGCGACCCTCCTCCAGGTGCCGCACCTAGTGCTGGTGGTGAACAAGATGGACCTCGTCGACTATTCGCAGGAGGTGTACGACCGCCTCCGCGAGGAGTTCGTCGGCTTCGCAACCAAGCTGCGGGTCCCCGACCTCGAGGTCATTCCGGTGTCGGCCCTTCGCGGGGACAACGTCGTGGATCGCTCCGAGAACATGCCCTGGTACAGCGGCGCCAGCCTGCTGCACTATCTCGAAAACGTCCACGTCGCGAGTGACCGCAACCTCATCGACGCCCGCTTCCCGGTGCAATACGTCATTCGTCCCCAGTCGGACGCGTACCACGACTACCGTGGCTATGCCGGCCAGGTGGTCGGGGGAGTGTTGAAGAAGGGTGACGACGTCATGGTGCTCCCATCCGGGTTCACCTCGCGCATCGCGTCGGTCGAGACCGCGGACGGCGAGATCGACGAGGCGTACCCGCCGATGTCGGTCACGGTGCGCCTCGAGGACGAGATCGACATCTCGCGTGGCGACATGCTCTGCCGGCCGCACAACATGCCGACGGTCACCCAGGACATCGATGCCATGCTGTGCTGGATGGACGAGACGGCCCCCTTCCAGGTCGGCCGCAAGTACGCCATCAAGCACACCACGCGCACTGCGCGCGCCGTGGTGCGCGACCTTAAGTACCGGCTGGACATCAACACGTTGCACCGCGATGAGGACGCGACCGGCCTCTCGCTCAACGAGATCGGCCGGGTCCGACTGCGGACGACCGTTCCACTGATGTGCGACGACTACGGGCGCAACCGCAGTACCGGTGGTTTTGTCCTGGTCGACGAGGGCACCAACCGCACGGTGGCGGCGGGGATGATCGCCGATGCCAACCGCTAGGGAGTACTGCCCCGCGAACCGAGTCGAGACATCGGTCCGGCGTGGCCACTGACGATCTCCTGCGGATCGCCTTCATCGGGGGGCACGGCCGCAGCGGGAGCACGCTCCTGTCCAGACTCCTCGGATCCGTGGACGGCGTCTTCTCCGCAGGCGAGGTCTGCTACATCTGGGAGCAGGGGTACCTCCGCGACCGCATCTGCAGTTGCGGTCAGCCGTTCTCGCTGTGCGAGTTCTGGCAGGCCGTTGGCGACGAGGCCTTCGGAGGGTGGAGCCGCGAGGTGGCCGAGCGTGGGCTGAGCCTTCGAAAGCAGGTCGACCGCAACCGGTACGTGCCACGACTCGTGTCGCCCGGGCTGTTCTCAGGCTTCGAGGAGCGGCTCGACGAGTACGCCACCATGTATGCCGCCGTCCATCGCGGCATCCGTGCGGTCAGTGGGGCCCGGGTCGTCGTCGACACCTCCAAGAACCCGTCGACCGGATACCTTCTGAAGGCAACCCCCGGGATCGACCTGCGGGTCATCCACCTGGTCCGCGACGTCCACGGTGTCGCGTACTCCTGGTCCAAGGTCGTCAGTCGACCGGACCGCGACGGAGCGCCCATGACGCGGCTCTCCTACCCCCGAACCGCCGTTGAGTGGACGGCCTTCAACGCGATGGTCGAAGGGCTCGGGCTGCTCGGTGCGCGACGGCTGCTCCTGCGCTACGAGGACCTGATCAGCACTCCGAGGAGCAGCGTGGCCGCGGTGCTGGACTTCATCGGTGACGGCGAGCTCGAGTCCTCGCTGACCTTCATCGACGGCGACACGGTCAGCCTGGCCTTAGGCCACGAGGTGACCGGGAACGTCATGCGGTTCCGCTCCGGTCCCGAGCCGCTCCGGCTCGATGAGGAGTGGCGCACCGCCCTCAGCACCAGCCGCCGCCGCGGCCTGTCCGTGGCCGCTGCCCCCGCGCTCCTGCGCTACGGCTACTTCGGCCGAGAACGGAGTGCGACATGAGCGGGGGTTCATCTTCCGTCGCGGGTGGAACGGGCACGACCCGTGTCGCCTTCATCGGTGGACACGGCCGCAGCGGTAGCACCCTGCTGGGGCGCATGCTGGCTGGGGTCGACGGCGTGTGCTCGGTCGGCGAGCTGCGCAACCTGTGGGACGTGGGCGTCCTGCGCGACCGGAACTGCGCCTGCGGCCGCCCCTTCTCCCAGTGCGACTTCTGGCAGGCTGTCGGCCAGGAAGCCTTCGGTGGGTGGGATGAGGAGACCGCGAGGTCCGCCTTGGACCTGCGCCGTGAGGTCGACCGGGTGCGAGCCGTGCCACGGCTCAGCCGCGGTGGGGATGGCGACTTCGACACGGCCGCCGACACGTACGCCGAGATGCTCGCATCCGTGTACACGGCTGCCGCCGCTGTCACCGGGGCCACGGTCGTCGTCGACTCCAGCAAGGTGCCCTCGACCGGCTACCTCATGCAGCGCTCCTCCCGTCTGGAGCCCAGGGTGATCCACCTCGTTCGGGACAGCCGTGGAGTCGCCTTCTCCTGGACCAAGGTCGTCCAGCGCGGCGATGCCGATCGGACCATGGCTCGTTCGTCGCCGGCCCGGACGGCGCTGCGGTGGGAGACCTTCAACCTGCTCACGGCCCGCCTGAAGAGCAAAGGCCTCCCAGTTCGGCTCGTTCGCTACGAGGACCTCGTCCGCGACCCTGGGGCCGAGGTGTCGGGGATCATGGAGTTCCTCGGCGTGCCGCAGGCGGATCTGTCCTTCCTCCAGGGGGAGAGCGTCACGCTGCCACTGGACCACAGCGTGTGGGGCAACCCGATGCGCTCCTCGATCGGACCCCAGCGTCTCCGGCTGGACGCTGAGTGGCGTACGGGCCTCGGTCGGGGCCAGCGGGCCCTGGTGTCAACCATCTCCGTCGGCGGGCTGCGCCGCTACGGATACATTGGCCATGCAGTGGGTGAGACCCATGGGTGACCGTCGCGACCCGTCCCTGGTGACCGTCCTCTACGTCGGAGGGATGCCGCGCGGAGGCACGACCCTGCTCGACCTGATGCTCGGCCAGCTGCCCGACCACGTCGCCGTGGGCGAGCTCTTCTACATCTGGCTCACCGGGGTGGAGCGCGATCGGCTCTGTGGCTGCGGAAAGCCCTTCCTGCAGTGCGAGTTCTGGCAGCAGGTCGGGGACCGCGCCTTCGGCGGCTGGGACCATCTCGACCTCCCGGCCATGAGGAAGCTGGTCCGCAGCGTCGACCGGACGCTCTACCTCCCGTTTCTGCTTGTCCCGTGGGCCGCCCCCACCTTCCGCCGTCGGCTCGAGGAGTACCAGCGGATCCTCACCGCCGTGTACCGGGCCATCGCCGCGGTTTCCGGGTGCTCGGTCGTGGTCGACTCCAGCAAGCGACCTTCGTTGGCTTACGCCCTTCGGAGCGCGCCCGGGGTCGACCTGCGCATCGTCCACCTGGTGCGTGACCCCCGCGGGGTCGCCCAGTCCTGGAGCCAGGAGGTCCCGCTCCCCGAAGGTGCCGGCGTGCGAGACCACCTCAAGAAGCGGTCCTCCCGCCTCATCGCCCGCCGGTGGGTGACCGTGCACTCGATGATCGGAGGGCTCGCCCGCCTCGGAGTGCCCAGTGTCACCCTGCGCTACGAAGACCTGGTGGTGGACCCGCGGGGCGCCATGCGGACGGCGGCGGCGATCACCAGCACGCATCTGACCGAGGAGGACCTCGGCTTCCTGGCACCAGACGGCCTGCACGTCGCGTCGCACCACACCGTCGCTGGCGGCAGGATCCGCTTCAGTCGCAGCCCCATGCCGCTGAGGCTCGACGAGAAGTGGCGACGCGAGATGCCGACCGGTCGACGCCGGTTCGTCGAGCTCGCCACCTGGCCCTTGAGGACACGCCATGGCTACCGATGAACGAACGACCAAAGCGGGCGGGCCGGCCTCGGTGCTCCTGGTGTCCTCGAACGGCGGCCATCTCGCCCAGCTGATCGCCCTCCGGGGATGGTGGTCCGAGAGGCAACGGACCTGGGTGACCTTCGACACCCCGGATGCCATGTCGCGGCTCGAGGGGGAGGTCGTAATCCCGGCTTACCACCCGACTACCCGCAACATCCTCAACCTGCTGCGGAACGGCCTGCTCGCATTGAGGGTGCTCCAGCGAGTCCGACCGGAGGTCGTGGTGTCGACCGGTGCCGGCGTGGCGCTGCCGTTCTTCGTGTTCGCCCGGGCTCGCGGCATCCCGACCGTCTACATCGAGGTCTACGACAGGGTTGACAGCACGACGATGAGCGGTCGTCTGTGCCGTCCCTTTGCGACGCGCTTCATGGTCCAGTCCGAGGGCCAGCGGGGCCTCTACCCAGGCAGCGAGCTGTTGGGGAGGCTCGTGTGAGCACTGCGACCGTTCTGGTGTCCGTTGGCTCGGACCACCACCCCTTCCAGCGGCTGGTCGACTGGAGCGACGCCTGGGCCACCCACCGTCCCGACGTCCGCGTCGTCGTGCAGTACGGCACGGCGCGGATCCCCGGGTACGCCGAGGGCCACGACTTCCTCGTGCATGCCGAGCTGCAGGCGCTCATGAGCCAGGCCGACGTGGTCGTCGTCCAGGGTGGTCCCACCGCCATCTTCGAGGCCCGCAGCACCGGTCGGCTCCCGATCGTCGTGCCGCGGCGGCGCGCCCTCGGCGAGCACGTGGACGACCACCAGAGGGCGTTCGCGCGGTTCCTCGCCACCTCAGGTCAGGCGATCGCGTGCGACGGGGAGGTCGAGGACTTCGTGGCCACCCTGGACGCAGCCGTCGAACAGTCCCCGCAGCGACGGGTCGACCCGACCCAGGACGCACGCGAGATCGCCGCCTCCGTCGATCGGTTCGGCGAGATGGTGGCCGACCTCCGAGCGCGTCGACGCCGGACCCCCGTGTGGCGCCGGGAGGCGAGACGATGACTGCGGCCGTCGTCGAACGCCAGGTCGAGGCTCCGGGCACCTTGGCCCCGCGCCGCCGTGCCTCGTTGAAAGACAGGCTCTTCGCCCCCGGCTGGCCCCTGGCCTGGCTCTTCGTGGGCTACCCGCTGTGGTGGATCATGGGGATCACCGAGGCGATGACGTTCATCCTCGCTGCCGCTATGGGCATCATCGTCTTGCGCCGGCGGCCGATCTACGTCCCGCGTGGCTTCGGCTTCTGGCTGCTCTTCCTCGTCTGGTGCGCCGTGGGGGTGTTGCTCCTACAGGTCGACGCACCCGGGGCAGTGCCCGGCTACAGCAGCGGGCGGTATGCGGTGTGGGCGTTCCGCACCACCTGGTACTTGGCGTCGACGCTGGTCCTGCTCTACGTCGGTACCTCGCGGCGTGACCTCCCCCTGGCCAAGGTCGCCCGCATCCTGAGCTGGATGTTCGTCACCGTTGTGGTGGGCGGCGTCGCCGGCGTCCTCTGGCCGCAGCTCGACTTCCCCTCGGTCATCGAGCTGGTGCTGCCGCACTCGATCACCAACATCAACTTCGTCCAGCAGATGGTCCACCCCAACCTCGCCCAGATCCAGCGGGTCCTGGGGTACCAGGAGGCCAGGCCCAGCGCGCCGTTCAGCTACACCAACACCTGGGGCCTGGCGCTCGCCTGCTTCCTGCCGTTCTTCGTCGTCTCGTGGTTCGGCAAGGACGCCGGGTGGCGGCGCATCGCCGGCCCGCTCGTCCTCGCAGCGGCACTGGTGCCGGTCATCCAGTCACTCAACCGTGGCCTTTGGGGAGCACTGGTCGGAATGGCGGTCTTCGTCGCCATCCGGTACGCCCTGATGGGTCGGGTGCGGCTGTTCGTCGCGCTGGTGGTCGGCGTGGTCGCCGTGGGAGTTGTGATCGCGGTGACGCCGTTGAGCTCGACGGTATCTGCGCGGTGGCAGAACCAGCACAGCAACGAGGGCCGCACCAACCTCAGCACGCTCGCGGTCACGAGCGCAGCGACGGGATCACCGGTCGTCGGTTTCGGGACCACCCGAGATGTCCAGGGAAACTTCAGCTCCATCGCGGGCGGGGCCACTGAGGAGTGCCCGAAGTGCAGCCCCCCGTCACTGGGCACCCAGGGACAGGCGTGGCTGCTCACCTTCACCACGGGATTCGGCGGCCTCCTCTTCTACGTGCTCTTCTTCGCCGTGCAGGTCCTGCGAGGGCTCAGACTCAGGTCGGACTACGTCACTGTGGGTCTGACCGTGCTCGTGGCGCACGTGATCACGATGGTCGTGTACAACGCCAACGGCCCCGGGCTGCTCGCGATCATGGTTGGCGTGGCCTTCCTCTGGCGAGAGGCGATGGACGACGTCGGGAGCCGGCTGTCCGGGCCCAGACGCGCCGGCCTGAGCGGGGCCTGGCCCACGCTCGGCGGCTACGCCACGCTGCTGCGTCGCAACTCAGTGCTGCTGCTGGTCATCGTCATCGCGGGGACCGTCGCGGGCCTGGGGGCGCTGCACAAGGTCGGGATACCCGTCGCCTCCACCGTGTCGATCAGCCTCGGCGACGAGCCCACGCTCGTCCCGGGCCTGTCGCCGCTCACCATCGACTCGGACGCCCAGTACGTCGGTGGCGCGACGGTGCAGGCGGCGATCGCACGGGAGTCCGGGGGGGTGGTCGACCCCAACCGCCTCTCGGTCTCGGCGGTGCCGAACTCGACGGTGCTGCGCATCACGTACACGGCTGGTTCGACGAAGGCATCCCAGACGGGTGCCGTTGCCGCAGCCAACGGATTCCTGACCGTTCGTGAGGCACGGTTGGCCGCCGAGCGGGCACGAGTCGTGTCCTTGCTCGAGCAGCAGGTGGAGGCGGCTCGCCGCGGGATCACCCAGTCGCAGACCATCGTGGAGCAGCTTCGGTTGAGCCCGAGTGCGGCGAGCAGCAAGGGAATCACGCTGCTCAACGCCAACGTCGACCGGCAGATCACCGAGCTTGGGCGCCTCTCGGTCCGCTACGAGCGCGCGAAGAACCAGAAGATCGACGCCGGGTCCATCATCGCCGGCCCGGCCTCGAAGCCGGCGTCGGCTGCCACGACGATCGTCGGCGTGAGCAGCGCGCTCCTTGCCCTCCTGCTCGGCCTGGGCATCGCGCTCGCCCGCGACCGGCGCTCACCGCGACTGCGCAGCCCACGGTCCGTCACCCGGGAAACCGGCCTCCCCGTGGTGGCGGTGGTCCCGGCCGACCTCCCCGTGACGGACTCGTCCGTCCGGCCCCTGGCCCAAGCCATGGCAGCGCGGGGAGCGCTGGCCTGCGTTGCCGCCGGCGGCAGGGCACGGGTGCGAGCTCTCTCGTCGACGGTCGACAGAGCCATCTCCCACGAGGACAACGCTCTGGGCCGGCTGTCCAGGGCTCAGACCGGTCTGCGTCCTGGTGTGGTCATCGTGGTCGACCGCCGCACCCGTGCGCGCGAGGCGCTCTCCGCCGCCGACCTGGCACGCGGCGGCGGGTCCACCGTGCTGGGCGTCGTCTTCGTCCGAAGCCCACGACCGGCGGCGCTGCGATCTTCAGTATCCCCACCGGCGAGTCACGGACTCGCTTACCCTGAGCACGAGAGATGAGAGTGGTGCAGATGGAGTCCCTTCCCTATTCCGAGGAGCGTGAGTTCCTCGTCCGAGATGCGCTTCGGCGCTACTGGGCGCTGATCATCGCGCTCGGCCTGTTGTTCGGAGGCGCGGCTGCGTACGTCGTGTCGAACGCGACGGAGACGTTCACCTCGACGGCTGCGGTGCTCATCCAGCCCACAGCCGGCAACCCCCTCTCGCCCGACTCCGCCACCAGTGCCCAGCGGGTGACCGTGGCGATGGTCACCGAGTCGGCCCTCGTAAACTCCCCGGTGGTTGCGACCGGGGTCGCCAAGAAGCTGGGCATGTCGACAGCCGACGCCGTCGCCGCGGTCGATGCCTCAGTGCCCCCGAACACCCAGCTGGTCGACGTCTCCTTCACCGCCTCGACGGCTGCCAAGGCGCAGCTCGGAGCGCAGGCCTTTGCCGATGCCTTCCTCGAGTACCGCAAGGCGAACAGCGAGGCCGTCGTCGCCGCACAGGTGAAGTCGCTCGCCGACCAGGAGAAGCAGGTTGCCAAGAGCCTCTCCGCCGCAGGAGCGGCTGCTGCCCTTACCAACGCCAAGCCCGATGCGAACGCGGAGGTCCAGCTCTATGCCTCACGCCTCGCGACGATCCAGAACAACACCGCGACCGCGAAGGCCACCGACACCAACCCGGGGGCTGTGGTGCGGCCGGCGGACGCGCCCGACGCGACCGCCAACCTGGTCGACCAGCTCCTCGTCCCCGTCGCCGTCCTGCTCGGGCTCCTGCTCGGATTCGCGATCGCCTTGTGGCTCGTCCGGCGCGATGACCGGATCAGGGGCGGCAGCGAGCACGTCCTCTTCGGCGCGCCACTGCTGGCGGCCGTGCCTGCAGGTGCACCGCAGGCACGCTCGGTGGTCGACTCGGACGACGGCGTCGTGAGCGAGAGCTACCGCGTCGCCCGGGCCGGTGTGCTCGCCGCTCGTGGTGGCCGGGGGAAGGTCTTTGCCGTCACCGGGGTGAGCGAGAAGATCCGGGTGGGTGATGTGGCGAGCAACCTGGCGACTGCCCTCGGCCGGTCGGGCTACGAGGTCGCCCTCGTCGATGCCACCGCAGGCTGGGAGGACCTCGGTGACCTCCTGTCCGCATCGTCGACAGTGGGCTTCACCGAACTGCTCGAGGCGCCCGGCGACCACGAGGACCGGAACACGTGGATGCAGACGGTGGGTAGCGTCGACCTCGTCCTGCGGGGTGACGGTGCCGCAGACTCGCGCGACCGGTTCCACAGCAGCGAGATGCGGCAGGTGGTGAAGCTGGTCAGTGATGCCCATCAGTACACCGTGCTCGCGTCAGGGCCGGTCACCACGGCCGAGGGCAGCGGGGTCGCGCTCGCCGCGGACAGTGTCATTCTGGTCGTCGAGGACCGGCGGACCACTCACGCCCAGGCGGCCGAGGCCGTCAGGCGCTGCGCCGAGCTCGGAACCCCCATCCTCGGGTATCTCTCGGTTCCCCCCGCGGCGCGATCGTGGCGGGCCAAACTGCGGCCCCAGCGGGGCCGCACTGCGGCCCCACCCGCCGCGCCTATCGAGCTTGGCGCGGTGCCTGACTCGGAGACGACCGCGTCATCCGCTCCCGCCGGAACCGTCGCGTCCACGCGCAGCTCACGCCACGGACCCTGAGGACCGAAGGAGTCGCGCTGCTGGCCTCACCCCCAAGGTGAGGCCAGCCGCGCGAACCGGACAGGACTGCACCATGCGCACTTCCGAGCCAGCTGGACCGGTGGGCTCCGGGGGGGACCGTACCTCTATCAGGTGGCCGGCCTCCTGTGGCCCGGGTCCACGCTGTCCGTGCGGTGGGCGGACGTGTGGCGGGCCCGGCCCGGCGCGCACTTCCTGGCGCTCCCGAGTCGTTCCCGCCCGGCCATGCTCGTTCCTGCCTCGCCGGGCGCCGCGACGGCGACCGCACTGGCGGGGGCGAAGACCGGTGGGACGAGGCGTCAAAGACTTCTGTTGCGGGCCGCGGCCCTCGCCGCCCGAACGGGTGCGTTGCGTGTCCTGCCGAGCCACGTGGTGGTCCTTCCCGGTGAGGGGACCGACCCTTCCGCCGACATCGTCTCGTGGCTCACTGCGGCCCTCGGCCATGAGGTGCGCATCTCCTTGACAGGAAGCCCGGCACGGTCGAACCGGAAGCCCATCCTGCACGTGCTCGGCTCCTCGGGTCAGGCGCTGGGGTACGCGAAGATCGGCACCAATGAGTTGACCCGGCGGCTGGTGGCGCGAGAGGGTCGGGCACTGGAGCAGCTCGCCTGTGGAGTCCCGGAGGGGTTGCGCGTTCCTCGAGTCCTGGCGCGCGGGGTCTGGGGGCCGCACGAGGTGTTGGTGCAGGAAGCGCTTGTTCCACGGGGACCTCAGTCCTGGACGGCGGACGAGCTCTCCCGACGGATGGTCGCCTTCGCATGCTCAGGCCGAGTCGACGAGGCGGCGGTCGTGGATGGGCGTTACGTGAGCTCGCTGCGGGGCCGACTCGAAGAGCTTCCGCCCACCCCGGCCAAGGCCCGTCTCATCGCGGCTGCCTCCAGCCTCGTCGCACGACACGGTGCTGTCCGGCTGCGATACGGCCGCTGGCACGGGGACTGGACTCCGTGGAACATGGCCCGTCAGGGCCATGACCTCCTGCTCTGGGACCTCGAGCGGATGGAGGACGGGGTGCCGATCGGTTTCGACGAGCTCCACCACCACGTGCAGCGCGCGGTAATTCGAGAGCACCACGCGCCTGGGGAGGCAGCCACCCGTCTTCTGCGCAACGCCGAGGTTGTTCTGCGCGCCTGGCAGCTCGACCACCGTGCCGCGCGGGTCACCGCGCTGCTCTACCTCCTCGAGATCGGCGCCCGGTACTCGGCTGACCGACAGGAGGAGGCCGGTGGCGCGCTGTCTGGCCTGGCCGACTGGCTGCTCCCCGCACTCGAGTCCGCCGGGACCTGGCGTGACGAGGTCCCGTCGTGACCCGAGCGTCGAAGGCCCATCCGAACGAGACGCTCTCCGCTGAGTCCCGCGCCTCGATGGGCAGGCTCGGGCGGGGGAGCACCGCCAACTTTCTCGGCGCGATCATCTCAGCGGTTGCGACGTTCATCGTCACCCTCCTCATCACCCGCGGCATGGCCAGGGCGGATGCCGGTGTGTTCTTCTCTTCCACCTCTCTGTTCCTCCTGGCCGTCTCCATCGGTCAGCTCGGCACTCCGACGGGTCTGGTCTACTTCCTCAGCAGGGCCAGAACTCAGAGTCACCCGGAGCTGCTCCGGCCATACCTCCGGGCGGCATCGCGCCCCGTCTACGTCGCCGCGTTCCTCAGCGGCGCGGTGCTAGTCCTCCTGGCACCCCAGATCGCGGAGGTCACCAACCCCGGCCACGTGGACACGGCCACCACCTACCTGCGAGTGTTCGGGCTGTTCATCCCGTTCGCCAGCGTCAAGACCCTGAGCCTGTCCGCAACGCGCGGAATGGGCACGATGCGGCCCACGGTGCTGATCGAGCAGATTGCCCGGCCGATCGTGCAGGTCGTCCTGGTGGGGATCGTCATCGCCCTGCAGGCCCTCGAGCTGCTGCCCTATGCGTGGGCGCTGTCCTTCGTCCTCGGCGCGGCAGCAGCCAGACGGTTCCTCATGGGCATGTTCGACCGGGCCGGCGCCGGAGCGGAGCGGCCTCGTCCAGTGACGAGCGAGTTCTGGCGCTTCACTGGCCCCCGCGCCATCGCCAACGTCGCCCAGACCGCGATGCAACGATTCGACATCGTCCTGGTCGGGGCGATCGTGGGGGCCGGACCGGCCGCCGTGTACACGGCATCCACCCGTTTCCTGGTGCTCGGGCAGCTCGGGAACCGGGCCATCTCGACGTCGGCGCAGCCCCGCATCGCGGAGGCCATCGCCCGTGGCGTGCGGCGAGACGTGAACGACATCTATCGCACGTCCACCGCGTGGCTCATGCTCGCCACCTGGCCCATCTACCTGATGTTCGCGTTCTTCGGCGCCCAGCTGATGAAGGTCTTCGGGCCGGGCTACTCCGGCGGTGGCCCACTTCTGGCGGTGCTCGCGGTCGCGATGCTCGTGGCCACCGGCGCCGGCATGGTCGACATCGTTCTCAACATGGCGGGACGCACCTCGTGGAACCTCTTGAACGTGCTCGTGGCGTTCTCGGTCAACCTCACGCTCGACCTCATCCTCATCCCGCGAATCGGCATCCTGGGCGCTGCCCTCGGCTGGGCGACAGCCATCGTCAGCCAGAACGTCCTGGCCCTGGTCCTGCTGGGATTCAAGGAGGGGCTGCACCCCTTCGGGCGGGCCACGGCAACCGTTGCCCTCGCCGCGCTGATGTGCTTCGCGCTGGTCCCGTGCGTGAGCCTTCTCCTGCTGGGCGACGGCTGGGCAGCTGTGCTCGTGGCCGGGGTCGTGGGGTCGGCCATGTATGCCGCCATCCTGTGGCGCTTCCGCCGGCTGCTCCACCTCAAGGCACTGGTCAAGGTGCGCCGAGGCCGTGGTGGTAGCGGCGCCGCCGCCGCTGCTGCGGACGAGGGGCCGTGAGATGAGAGTCGCGTACCACATCCAGAGCCACAAGGACCCGGCGCACCTGCTCCGCATGATCGACCGGATCCGCCGCAGCGGGGGGGAGTCGATCATCCTGGCGAGCCACCAGGTGGGTGGTGAGCCGCTGACCCAGGCCGACCTGGAACCCGGAGGCGAAGGCGTCCTGCTGCCGAGCGCCGGCGGCTACGGCGACTTCTCCCACCTCGACCGCTACCTCGAGAGCGTCCGGTGGCTGATCGAGCGAGACGACCCCTTCGACTGGTTCGTCAACCTCTCGGGCCAGGACTACCCCTTGCGCCCGATGGCGACGATGGAGCAGGAGCTGGCCGCGTCCGACGCCGACGCGTGGCTCGGCTTCTTCGACGTCTTCGGGCCGGACTCGAAGTGGCCGCACAGCCGAGGTCGTACTCGCTACGAGTTCCGGCACAGGCGCACCAGCCGGATGACTCCCACGTGGCAGCGCAGGCTTCGGCCGCTGGCCGCTGTCAACCTCGTGCAGCCGCTGGTGCGGTTCAGCCCCTCCTTCGGTGCAGTGGGAGTGCGTCGCCGGTCGCTGTTCTCGGACACGTTCCGTTGCTACGGCGGTTCGTTCTTCGGTGCCATCTCGCGGGAGTGCGCCCACTACCTGTCCGAGCAGGACCGGGCCCGTCCGCAGGTGGCCGAGTACTTCCGGAGGACGCTGGCTCCGGACGAGGTCTTCGTGCAGACCATGTTGGGAAACGCCGGCCGGTTCATCATCCGTCCTGAGGCTCGGCGGTACTTCGATTTCAGCCTCAACGACGGCAACCACCCCAAGGTCCTCGGCACGGAGGACCTACCGGCAATGCTCTCGAGCTCGGCGTGGTTCGCCCGGAAGTTCGACCCCATAATCGATGCGGCCGTGCTCGATGAGCTCGACCGCATCAACGGGTGGAAGGACTGAGGTGCAGGTGGGTCAGGGCACCTGCTGCGCGAACATGGCCGACCTGGCCCACGCCCCTGCCGTGGTCGCCGCGAGGCTTCCGGGCACGAGGCGGGCCTTCCTCGTCGTGCCGGAGTCCCAGTAGTTGATCGCCTTGATGGCGGGGTAGCTCGGCGCCTGCTGCAGTGCCGTCTTGAAGAAGTCGGCCTTGCGGCTGTCCCCGGTCTCGTAGACCCCGAGCTCGCAGATGATGAGCGGCTTGGCGGGGTGGTTCTTTACGGCCCAGTTGTAGAAGCCGGGCCAGGACGTGGTCGCCGAGAATCGCCGGTTGATGGTTTCGCTGTAGTCGTTACACGGCTCACCGGGGTTCGGCTTCACGCAGGAGTAGCTGTCCCAACCCAGCCAGTCGACGACGTCGTCGCCGGGATACATCTGCGGCCACCACGTCTCCGTGTGGAACTTCTGCGTGCCCTGGAAGTTCACGACGAACGAGACGTTGGTGACGCCCGCACCCTTCAGCCGCTGGACCACGTGGCGGAACATGTTGCGGAAGTCCGTGGCGGTCATTCCCGACCCCCCCGTCGCGCGGACGTCGTTCTCGGGCTCGTGGTGGATCGACATCATGAACTTCTCGCTGTAGTTCGCCTTGATGTAACGCGCCAGGTTGTCGAGGTAGGAGTCCTCCTTGCCTGCGGCGATCTGAGCCCAGTTGTACGTCCCGGTGGGCTTCAGGCTGAGCAGGAGGATGCGCTTGCCCTTGGGGTCGCGCGCGATGGCGATCTCCTCGCGGGTGGGAAACATCTGCCCGGCGCTGTGGTAGCCGTGGTAGATGTCAGTACGCGCTCCGGTCTTCGCCTCGAACGCGGCGAGCCCTTGAGCGCGGGTGCCGCTGCCGCTCACCGAGGCGCCCCACCAGGCCCCGCACGAGGGCACGAGGTTGGCCGACACTGTGCAGGTCGCCGCTGTCGTGGCTGTCGCCTCCTGGGGACCGAGCGGGGCGGCGGGTGCGGAGCCAGAGGTCAGCGGGACGAGCAGGGCCGCGAACGCGAGCGTCGCGGCCACTCTCAGGAGCCGTGTCGCTGGATGAGACGTCAAGCGACGGTACGGAGCCGGCTGCTGGCTGCTGGCTGCCTGTTTCTGTGCACGACGAAATGAACGGCTGGGTGACATGGCGTCTGCCTTCGGGTCGGGGCTCTCACACGCCGACAGGGGGGAGGCGCGGAGGCTCAGGCTCTGAGCGGCCGCTAGGCTATCGCAGGATTGCTCGTAACCCGTCATCGGAGGTCAGGCGGCGTGATGAAATGGCACGAAGGGCGGCACTCGCCGTGCTGATTTGTCGGACATGTGGACGCACTGGGACAGGTGCCGACGGTCCTGGCGAGTGGACGGGTCGAGCGCGGCAGTGCCTGATCTGAGCCCGATCGACTCCTCCCGCCTGGCCTTCGTGGGCGGTCTGCACCGCAGCGGCACCACCGTCCTGGCCCGGGCCCTGGCCGAGCACCCCGACGTCTCCGGCCTGACCGGGAGCCCTGCGAAAGAGGACGAGGGCCAGCACCTGCAGTCGGTCTACCCGGCGGCGAACGTCCATGGTGGCGCTGGTCGCTTCGCCATGTCCGACGCATCCCACCTCACGGAGGACTCGTCCCTGGTCTCTTCCGGGAACGCGGAACTGCTCCTTCAGTCGTGGGCCCCCTATTGGGACCTGGACCGTCGTGTGCTGCTCGAGAAGTCGCCCCCGAACCTGGTCATGACCCGTTTCCTCCAAGGACTCTTCCCCGACGCCACCTTCGTCGTCCTCATCCGGCACCCGATCGTCGTGGCCCTCTCGACCAAGAAGTGGGCTCGCCGAACCTCCCTTCTCCGGCTGGTGGAGCACAACCTGCATGCATACGATCTGTTCGCATCTGACCGTGCGTACCTCAGGCGCGCGGTCGTCGTCCGATACGAGGACCTGATCAGCGACCCCGACGTCGAGCTCGCCAGGGTCGGGACGACCATGGGCCTGTCTCTCCCGATGCCGACGGGGTCGATCTCGGGTGGACACAGCTCGCGGTACCTCGACATGTGGTCCGACCTGGCGCAGGGTTCCCCATGGCGCAGGCGGCAGCGTCGACAGATCGAGGAGCTCGCAGCCGAACCGCTGGCTCGATGGGGGTACCGGGTCGATGACCTGACCCAGGTCGGGCCCTCGGCGGTACTGGACCGTCCCTCCTGAGTAGTTCGGAGTCGATCGGTACCGCCCGACTCAGGAGGGGGCGCTGCCGCCGCCGTCGAGGCGGAGCATCTGGCCCGCCTTCTCGACACCCTTGGTGATCACCGGGTTGCGCTGGAAGCGGTAGTCGCACCCGTTGGGTCCCCCACCACCGCTGGCCCACAGACCCACCGCCTTCACGTTGGGGTACTTCTTGAGCGCTCCCGGGATGTCGGCGTACCACTGCGCGGTCTTCTGCGGGTTGTCCGGGTACTGGGCTGAGCCCGTCTCACTGATCATCATGGGCTTGGTCGCGTCGATCCCGACCGCGAGGCCGGCGCTGGTCACCCAGTCGTGGAAGACCCGCAGACCCTCTTCGAACGAGACGTACTTCGACACGTCGAGCTTCTTGGTCCGGCATCCCGACTGGTTGTAGATGTTCCACGAGATCCAGTCGACCATGTCGTTCCCCGGCCACAGTGCGGCCGTGCGGGACAGGTTCTGCTCGTTGCCCGTCATCACCCACACCCAGACGGCGTTGGTCGCGCCCGCTTTCTGGTAGAGCGCGTGGAGGTGGCGCCAGGCCGAGACGAACTCCTTGGCGGTGCCGCGTTGGCCGACCTTGTCCTTCTGGTTCGCCTCCTGCTCGAAGGTGACGAAGGTCCGCACCTTCAGCGATGCCACTCCCTCCGCTTGTGCGCGCAGGGTGTCATCGTGGCTCCCGTTGGCGATGTCGGCGTACGGCACGTCGCCATTGCCGAAGTCCCTGGACGCGATCGCGAGGTGCAGGTAGGTCCCGCGAGCGACCAGCGCCTTCTCCTCCTCATCCGGGATGGTGCTGTTCACGTCGTGGTATCGGTAGACGAAGTCGAACGGACGACCGACGGTCTTCTCGATGCCCTCGATCGCCGCCTTGGTGGGGGGCTGGGTGGACACGCCCCACAGCACCCCGCACGACGGGACGAGCATGGCGTCGACGGTGCAGCCCGGGCGAGCGGACTCGGTGACCGATGGTGACGGCGTGAACGAAGCGGAAGGTGGAGACTGCGAGGGCGCTGCGGTGCAGCCCGCCGCCAGCGTCGCGGCAAGAAGGATTGGGACTGCCCATCTGCGTCGCACGTTCTGCAAACCCGGCCCCTCGATCGTTCCGCCATGCGGCTCGATCTTCCCGTTTGAGCCATCCGGACTCCAGTCTAGACGTACGCTCGTGCCGGCGAGGAACGCTTGGAGAGAGCGTCACCGGGACGACAGCCGTCATCCCGGTCCCGACCCCCGGGACCGTCCGTGGGACGAACGCGATGCATGTAGGAGGCACACGAATGGGGGGCGGCTCCGCAGATCCGGTGGTGCTTTACGTCGCCGGTTCGGGCCGTTCGGGAAGCACCCTGGTCGAACGGGCGATCGGTGCGGTGCCGGGCTTCACCAACGTCGGGGAGGCCCTCGACCTCTTCCGCCAGTCGCTGGTCAACGACGAGCGATGCGGCTGTGGGCAGCCGCTCAGCAGGTGCAGCTTCTGGCAGGACGTGACCGACCAGGCCCCGGTCCTCACCGACCGGGATCGGGTCGCCCGGATGGCCGACATCCAGCAGCGACTCATCCGTCAGCGGCACCTGCCGAGAGTGCTGCTCGCGCCAGAGGGGGGCTTTGGGGCGGAGCTGCGTGAGTATGCCGAGGGGTACGCCGAAATCTACCGCGCGGTCACATCCGTCTCGGGGGCGAGCCGGGTGGTCGATGCAAGCAAGTGGCCGGTCCAGGGCCTGGTGCTGTGGGTCGGCGGAGTTGACGTGCGTATCGTCCACGTCGTGCGTGACCCCTGTGGCGTGGCCTACTCCCAGGGAAAGCAAGGGGTGCCCCGGCCCCACGGCCCGCAGGGCGCGACCATGGACCGGCGCCCTGTTCTCAGTGCTGCGGTGCGCTGGAGCATGACCCAGGCGCAGATCGGTCTCCTCGGCCGGAAGGGGCTGCCCAGCAGCGTCATGCAGTACGCGCAGTTCGTCACCGATCCAGCGGAGGTCGTCCGACAGTGTCTCGACGAGTTGGGCCTGCCCGTCGCCCCGCGCGACCTCGGGCACCTCGGGCCCGGGCGCGCAGAGCTCCCGCAGAGCCACGGCATCTCGGGCAACCCGTCCCGCTTCCGCTCAGGCGAGGTGGTTCTGCGCAGCGACGAGCAGTGGCGCTCCGAGCTCAGCCCACGCCAGCAGCACCTGGTGCGTGCCCTGACGGGGATACAGTTCAGCCGGCTTGCCGGGCCCCGCCGCCCGACGACCACCACGCGACCGCCCGGGAGGGACATGTCCGCCCCCTTCGACCTCGATGCGACCCCATCGGCCCCGTCACCGGCGAGTGAGGAGTGGCCGGACGTGTCGGTGATCGTCCCCACCAGGGGGCGACCCGCGCTCGTCAGGGACACCCTGCGAGGGATCGTGGCCCAGACCTACCCGGGAGTCCTGGATGTCGTCGTCGTCCACGACCAGGAGCCCGAGGACCCCGAGCTCGCCCACCTCGGGACCGAGCGCCGACCAATCCGGCTGGCCTCCAACGTCCACACACCCGGCCTCGCGGGGGCGCGCAACACCGGCCTCGACCTCACCTCCGGCCCGTTGGTGGCCAGCTGTGACGACGACGACGTGTGGCACCCGGACAAGCTCGCCCGGCAGGTGCGTCGACTGATGGCCGAGCCCGACCTGGCCGTGATCGGGTCCGGCATCCGGCTGATGATGCCCGACGACGCCGTGTCCGAGTGGCCCGCACGATCGGAGCGGATCAGCCGCGAGATCCTGTTGCGCAACCGGGTCAAGGAGCTCCACTCCTCCACGCTGGTGACGCGTCGCGAGGTCTTCGCCGCTGCCGGTCGTTACGACGAGACCCTTCCCCACGGGTACGGGGAGGACTACGACTGGGTCCTTCGGGCGGTCACCGTGGGAGAGGTCGGGTGTGTCATCGAGCCCTTGGCCGATATCAACAAGCGGGTTCAGTCCTGGTACACCGGACGGTCGACCAACACGCTCGAGGCGCTCCAGGTGTTTCTCGAACGACACCCGGAGATCACCACCTCCCGCCGTGGTCACGCCCGGGTGCTGGGCCAGATGGCCTTCGTCGAGTCGACGATGGGTCGTCGGCGCGACGCGCTCGGCCACGCCTGGCAGGGCTTGAAGGCGTGGCCGGCCACACCCCACGTGGCGCTGGCCTACGGACACATCATGACCGGAGTCGACCCGGCCACGCTCCTCAAGATTGCTCGCCGCTTCGGTCGCGGCCTGAGCTAGGAGAACGCATGACACTGCCCAACTTCCTCTACATCGGTCCGGACAAGGCTGGCTCCTCCTGGCTGCACGAGGCCCTGATCGTCCATCCGGAGGTCTACCTCTCGCCGGCCAAGGACCTCTACTTCTTCGATCGGTACTACGACCGCGGACTCACTTGGTACGAGAGCCAGTTCGAGGCGGCGACCACGCGACACCGTGTCGTCGGAGAGGTCTGCCAGGACTACCTCTCGAACCCTCTCAGCCCGGCGCGGATCGCGGCAGACCTCCCGGAGGCACGGCTGATGCTGACGGTGCGTGACCCGGTGGCGCGCGCCTTCTCGTCGTACCTGTACATGCGCAAGCACGGCCTCGGGCCGGCCACCTTCGCGGAAGCGCTCCGTTCGAAGCCTGAGCTCATCGAGCACGGCCGTTACGGTGTTCAGCTGCGCCGCTACCGCGAGCACTTCGACCTGGACCGTATCCACGTGGCGGTGTTCGACGACCTGGGGGCCGACCCCCAGCTGTTCCTCGACGAGGTGACCCGGTTTCTGCGGATCTCCCGCCTCGAGCTCACGCCCGAGCTCGCCGGGGTGCGCCTGGCTGCCGGCCGCGCACGCATCGTGCCGTTGGCCCGCGCGGTGAGAATGGCCGCCGACGTCGTGCGGCAGCTCGACGGCGCCAACCTCGTGGCCAAGGTCAAGCGCTCGGTGCTCGTTCAGCGTCTTCTCTACCAACCGCTGGGGGACGACAAGCCGACGGTCTCACCGGCGGACGCGGCGTACATCCGTGATGCGCTGGGTGAGGATCTCGCCGTGCTCGAAGCGGACCTGGGCCTCGACCTGCGAGAGAAGTGGGGGTGGTCGGATGTCACGGCAGGGTGAGCACGTGGGGGCTGCCCGGGCGCCAGTGCGCACCAAGGCCCCTGCCGTGGTGCGGGTCACGGGGCGCCGAGTTGGACTGGCGGTCGGCGAGTTGACCGCCGGGCTGCGTTGCAGACCCGACTTCGTGCTGGCAGGTGCGCAGCGTGCGGGGACCACATCATTGTTCCGGGCACTCATGCAGCACCCGCAGGTGCTGCGTCCGAGCCTGCACAAGGGCGTCAACTACTTCGACGTCAACTACGCCAAAGGCCCACGCTGGTACTCAGCGCACTTTCCGCTGCGGATGACCGCACGGCTGCGCACGGCCCGAGTCGGCGCTCCGTGCGTGTTCGAGGCCAGCGGCTACTACCTCTACCACCCACTCGCGGTGGAGCGCCTCGCGGCGGAGGTGCCTGAGATCAAGGTCGTCGTCATGCTGCGCGACCCGGTGGAGCGGGCATTCTCGGCGTACAAGCACGAGCTTGCCCGAGGTTTCGAAGACGAGAGCTTCGAGCGCGCGATCGAGCTGGAGCCGGAAAGGCTCGCCGGTGAAGAGGACCGCATGAGGGCCGACACGGCATACACGAGCTTTGCCCATCGGCATCAGTCCTATCTCCACAGGGGCCATTACGCCGACCAGATAGAGCGTCTCCTTCGTCATGTCCCCCGTGAGCGTGTCCACTTGATCGAGAGCGAGCGCTTCTTCACCGAGCCCGCTGCGGTGTTCGGCGGCCTCACCGACTTCCTGGGACTAGCAGCCCACACCCCTCGACACTTCGACCGGTACAACGCACGCCCGGGCGCCATGGACCCCGCCACCCGAGCGCGGCTGCGCGGGCACTTCCGTCCGCACGACGTGCGGCTCGTCCCCCTGCTGGGTGGGGTTCCGGGATGGGTGCGCGATGCGGGTTGACGGTCTTCGCCTGACGGCGATCGGGTGCGCGTTGGTGACCACGGTCGCCCTGACCGCCTGCGGTGCCGATCCTGGCCCTCCGGCGGGTGGCAGCACAGCCCCCTCCGCCTCCGCCTCCGCCTCCGCCTCGGCCTCCGGATCGCCGAGCCTATCGGCGACCCCCACGGCGAACCCGACGGCCTCGTCGAGCAAGACACAGGAGGCCGTGGTCGCTCAGCTCCCGGGGCCGGCCGACGGGAGCTGCGTCATCGCGGACGGCCGAAACGTCCGCTCCGGGGGGATCGGCGCCGGGGACTTCGCACTCGCCCGGCGTGTGTACAAGGCCGGCGGTACCGGCTCGGACCCGGCCACTGTCACCCTCCACGTTATCCCGAGCCATCCAGGGTCGATGCCCGGGGTGAAGATGACGATGACCCGCCTTCGCAGGCCGGTGTTCACCTACGACCACACCTCCACCACCACGGGAACGGAGTCCGGGGTGCGCTTCTACGAGCTGGTGTTCAGCGTCCACCAGCCCGGATCGTGGCGCCTGAAGATCACCGCCGGCCAGGACGCCGGCTGCTTCGACGTCGCCTTCAACCGGATCAGCTAGGAGCGTGGGTCAGTATCACGCCAGCGGGTCTGTGACCCAGGGCAGGTGTGGTCCTGGGAGCGATCGGGCTGGGATCTGCCGGCTTTGGTCGGTTGGGCGGCTGAGCGGGTGATCCCGCCGGCTGGAGCCCTCAGGGGCCGTGGGGGGCGAATCAGGGCCGTTGACGGGCAGATTCGTCGCCCGAAAGTCCGGGTCAGGGTGTCCCGAGGCCGGTCAGGCCGGCGACGCCGACGTGGCCGTGCAGTTTGCGTAGGTTGTGGCAGGCAGCGAGCAGCAGCCATTCACCGCGGGCGCCGTCGAGCCCGCGTAGCAGCAGCTGTTTCGCGTTCTGCAGGGTGGCCATCTGCCCGAACACCGGCTCGACGATGACCTTGCGTCGCGCGTAGGCGGCCCGGCCCTTCCTGGTGGTCAGCTTGCGGGCCATCCGCTCGCGCGGCGTGGCGTCCTTGCGGATCCGGCCTCGCGGGGAAGCCGGCAGCGGCGCGTCGTGCTTGGACCGGCCGGTGGCGATGAAGAACTCGGTCCCACTCGCCGCGCTGACCGTGGCGGCCTGCGCCAGGTTGTCGGCCGAGCAGTACCCGGCATCGGCGAGCACCTCACCGGGGGCGGTGCCGGTGTTCACGGTGGTTTGTTCGGTCATCGGGATCAGGTTGCCCACGTCCGCGGCGCAGTCGGTCACCTCGGCCGCGACGATCACCTGATGACGGTCATCGACGACCGCCTGGGCGTTGAAACACTGGTGGAACGACCCGTCGGAGGTCTTCATGATCCGCGACTGCGGGTCGGTGAAGTTGCGCTGCGCCTTCGGTTTCGGCACCGCCGCCGCGGCCGCGTCGGCCACCGACTGCGCGGTGGTGTCCTCGTCCTCACCCCGCGCGGCGGCCTTGTCCCGGGCCGCCTGCTCGGCGCGCTCTCGAGCCTCGTCCTCCAGGGCCTGCTTCGCTTCCCGGATCTTGGCCAGCCGCGACTCGCGGCGCCGCAGCTCCTGCGGCAGCTCGTCCCCACGCGAGTCCTTGCCGAACCGGGCATCCTCGCTGTTGTCGATCGCCTCGGCCTGCGCCAGCAGCTGCGACACCTCGTCGGCCAGGATCTTCTCCTTCTCGCTCATCCGCGCGTAGCTCATCGCCTTACGCCGCGAGGCGTTCGCGCGCAGCTTCGTCCCATCCAGGGCGACCCGGCCCAGCGTGACCATCCCCGCGGCCTGGCACAACGCCAACGCCTGGGTGAACAGGTGCCCCAACGCGGACAGGTGCCGCTTGCGGAACCGCGCGATCGACCGGAAGTCCGGGCCCTGCCCGGCCGCGAGCCACCGGAACGCGACCACGTCCTGACACGCCGCCTCCAACTGGCGCGAGGAGCGCACCCCGGTGGTGTAGCCGTACAGCAGGATCCGCACCATCAACCGCGGATCGTACGGCGGGGCGCCCTTCGCGTTCCGGTACGAGGCGTGGATCCGGGACAGGTCCAGGTGCTCATCGACCAGATCGGCGACGAACCGGGCCAGGTGCTCGGCCGGCAGCCAGTCATCCAGCGACGGCGGCAACAACAAGTCCTGGCCCGGCGCGAACGCCCGGAACGTCTTACTCACCGGCACACCCACGGCCGGCTCCGCCGGCAACAAGCCCCGCCCAGCCGACTCACCGCTCAGCTCGAACAACACCCGCGCGTCATCATCATCAGGCACACCAGATTCTCCCCCGAACGCCCACCTCAGCAGCGGAGCCCGGCTGGCGTGTTACTGACCCACGCTCCTAGTGGTCATGGCCGTGAGTTCGTCGGGGGTCATGCGGCGTGGGCGCCGAGTCGGTGGATGAAGGCGTTGAGGTCGTCTCGGGTGTAGGTCCAGTCGAACGGGGTCGCGGCGGCGTTGTACCGGTCTTGGAAGGCCAGACCCGTTGTCGAGGTGGTCCAGGTCGCGGAAGTCGTTGGGACTGATGGCTTTGCGTTGCAGGATGGAGAAGTAGATCTCGACCTGGTTCAGCCAGGACGCGTGGACCGGCAGGTGGACCAGGGTCGCGGTGGGCCAGGCTGAGGTCATCCGGTCGATCGAGGCTTGCCCGTTGTGGGAGGAGCCGTTGTCCACGACCCAGAACACCCGCCGGGCCGTGGCGTAGGGCTCGGTGGTCATCACCTGGGCGACGAGGTCCTCAAATGGTGCGATGCCGGTCTTCGGGGCGATCTGGCCCATCACGTGGGCGCGGTGGACGTCGTAGGCGGCGAAGTAGGCCAGGGTGCCGCTGCGGGTGTACTCGAACTCCACCCGGCGGGTGCGCCCGGGCCCTGGCGGTCAGGCCGCGGTGACGGCGGCGCAGCGCCTGGAGCTGGGACTTCTCGTCGGCGCTGATCACGTATTCGTCCTCGCCGAGTCGCGACCCCGCCAGCGCCGGGCGTACAGGTCCAGCACCCGGGCGGCCTTGACCCTGAAGTGCGGGTCGCGGGGGAAGATCCAGGACCGGTGCTGCCACGGCTTGATCGCGTCGGCGGCCAGCCAGCGCCGTACCGTCGCCGGTGAGATCGCCTCGACCAGGCCACGCGCCCTGGCCTCGGCGGCCAGCTCCGAGCTGGACCACCGCGACAGCGGCACCTGGTCTCGGCGGAGGGTGCACGCCAACGCCTTGACCTGCGCGACCTGCACCGGGGTGAACCGGCGCGGCCGCCCGGACCGGGGCCGGTCATCCAACCCCGGCAGGCGTTCGGTCGCGAACCGTCTGCGCCACTTGCGCACCGTGTCCACCCTGATGCCCAGCTCGGCGGCGACCACCGCGTTGGCGCGACCCTGCGCGGCCGCCAGCACGATCCGAGCCCGAACCACGTCCCGGTGCTGGCCGCAGGCGGCCCGAGCACGCGCGGTGAGCACGGCCTCCTCAACGGCGGTCAACACGATCACGAACGGACTGCACATGCTCATCACCCCGTTGTCCACCCACCACAGGCACCCACGCCAGCGACACGCCGAACCAACCGAGCACCGCGCGAGCATGCCGGTGAAGATGGTGGCGTGCCCCGCATCCCCGACTCGACCAAGTCCTCGCTGCAGCAGCGCCTGACCGCCCGCGCCCGCGAACGCTGGCCCGCCCTGACCCGCGTCGCCACCCGGTACCGCGCCGGCTTCGCCTACGTCGACGGCGTCCTACCCGACGGCCAAGTACTCCCCCTGTGCCGGCTGCGCTACGCCGGCTCCGCCCGCATGTGGGGCTTCGCGATCTACCGGGCCAGCCACGACGACTACGAAGACTCCTACCTACCCACCGGATCCATGGGCGGCACCGCCGAAGACGCCCTCGACACCGCCTGCGGCCTCTACCTTGGCGACCCCACCGCCTGGACCTGAAACCCCCGACGAACTTACGGACGGGACCACTAGCCCCCGGGTCCGCCAGTGTCGGAGGAGGTCCAACATCTGCGACACCGCGTACCTTAGGGGGGAGGGGGCGCACCAGGTTGACGAGTGCGGTGCGGCATCCCGCGTGGACGTGCCCACCGGTACCCAGGTGAGTTGAACCGCCCGGTCGGCGTGGGGGTGGTCAGGCCTTGGCCACGGCGCCGTCCTGGCGAACGCGGTCGGCACCCGGTTCGAGGCGGCGCGAGGCGTAGTAGCCGAGCATCGCGGCGGCAGCGACGAACATCTCCGTTGCCCGCTGCACGTAGTAGGTGATTTCGGCCAGCAGGCCGTCGTGCGGGCCGTGGCTGACCAGGTGGATCACGACGATGAAGATCATCAGACCGACCATCCAGGCCAGGTTCCTCATGACGTTGGGCGGGCCGCCGTCCAGCAGACCAGGGTCGATCATGTCGACGACCAGGGGGATGAGCACGAGTGCCCCGAAGGCCTCCGCCATGTCTGTGGTGAAGGCGTTGTCCCATCCGGCCAGGGGGAGGAGGATCCCGAGCGCCGGAACGATGAACGCCCATCGCGGCACCGGGCGCTGCAGCTGGAGGTAGACGACGAGCACTGCCACTCCGATCAGTGCTTCGTTTAGGGTCACGACCCGTGAGGGCCACGGCGCTTGACGCAGCGCCAGGCCCCCCGCGAACAGGGCAACACCCACGGCGATGGTGATCGGCCACTGCGCTGCGTGGTCGCGAAGCCGTGGCCGGACCACGTCGATCCACAAGCACACCGCGAGGAGGGTCAGATACGCCTCGCTGTTGCGGGAGAGCGTCACCCCCACCTTGCCCGGGACGACGTCCTTCATCAGACCGGTGACGCACAGCATCAGGAGTGCGACGAGGACGACGTAGAGGAGCGCCTGCACAGGCCGGGGTACACGGAACACCAGGTCACCCTAAGGCCCGGGACTGCCGGACGACCGGTGTGACTGGCCCCAGCACGCTAAGAGCTCGGCAGTGCCGGCCCGGTACAGGTGCGGGACCGTTCATCGGACAGTCCCACGGATCCCGCAGAGGGCGTGAAGACTGACCGATCGGCCGATGGCTGGTCGCGGAGCGCGCTTCTAGGATGTGCTTCGTCGACCGGCAGCACCGGTGACGTCCTGCAGGGGACCTGACGATGCGTGACGCGCTCGTTCGATGACTCCTGGCTGACCGTCTCCGTCCATTGGTTGACCGTCATGACCTTGGAGGAGCGGGTGGGTATGAAGCGGTTGGTTGCTGTGGTGGCGGCGGCGGTTGTGGGTGTGGTTGGTGGGGTGTTGGTGGCGCCGTTGGGTGCTGTGGCGGCTCAGGACTCGGTGAATCCGCCGGTGGTGGGGGCGATGCCGAGTGAGGTTCCGTCGGCGGTGACGCCGGCGGTGACGGGTGACAACGTCCAGTCGATCGCTGCGGTGGGGTCGCGGATGGTGATCGGAGGTCCGTTCACGGCGGTTGCTGGGGTGGCTCGGGACTCGTTGGCGGCGTTCGACGCGGTGTCGGGGGCTTTGTCGTCGGGGTTCGCGCCGACGGTGGACGGTACGGTGTTGTCGGTGTTGCCGGGGCCTGTGGCGGACACGGTGTACGTGGGTGGGAAGTTCACGGCGATCAACGGCACGCTGGTGAAGAACCTGGCGTTGTTGAGCACGGTGAACGGGAGCCTGGTTCCGGGTTTCAAGGTCCCGAAGATCAACGGGCAGGTCAATGACCTGGAGCTGTACAAGGGTCGGTTGTTCGTGGCGGGGGTGTTCACCAAGGTCGGCAGTGTCGCCCGTGGTGGGTTGGCGACGTTCAATGCCGTCACGGGTGCGGCGGACCCGTTCATGGGTGTGACGTTGACCGAGCGGCACAACAACTCGGGCACGGGTGCGACCGCGCCGGTCGGTGCGACCGCGATCGACGTGTCGGCGGACGGGTCGAGGCTGGTGGTGATCGGCAACTTCCGCAAGGCGGACGGGCTGGACCGGGTGCAGGTGGCGTTGGTGAACCTCACTGGTGCCACGGCGGCGGTGCAGGCGGACTGGCGCACGTCGCGTTACTACCCGTTGTGTTTCAGCAACGCGTTCGACTCGTACATGCGTGGGGTGTCGTTCTCCCCGGACGGGTCGTACTTCGTGGTGACCGCGACCGGTGGGCCGAACCCCGGCACGCTGTGTGACGCGGCGTCGCGGTTCGAGACCGGTGGGTCCGGCCAGGAGGTGCAGCCGACCTGGGTGGTCGAGGCCGGTGGGGACACCCTGTGGGCGGTGACGATCACCTCGAGCGCGGTGTTCGTCGGTGGTCACCAGCGGTGGATGAACAACCCGCTCGGCAGGGACAACGCCCGCTCTGGTGCGGTGGCGCGACCGGGTCTGGTGGCGCTGGACCCGGTCAGTGGTCGGCCGTTGTCGTGGAACCCGGGGCGTAACCCTCGTGGGGTCGCGGTGTTCTCCATGCTGGCGACCGAGCAGGGTCTGTGGATCACGTACAACACCGACTGGATCGGCAAGCGCCAGTACAAGCGTCAAAAGCTGGCGTTCTTCCCCTACCAGGGGGGGACCACGCTGGCCCCCACGACCACGGCCTCGCTGCCCACGCAGGTGTTCGTCGCTCGCAGCGTCCCGGGCCAGCCGACCGGCCTGACGGTGTCGAACTTCAACGGGACGACCGCGAGCACCCCGCTGCCGGTCGCGTCCGGGATCGACTGGACCACTGTGCGCGGCGCGTTCGCCGTCGGTGACCAGATCTACTACGGCAAGAGCGACGCCACGTTCTGGCGGGCACCGTTGTCCGGTTCGAGCATCGGGACCTCGACCAAGGTCGACCCCTACCACGACCCCAAGTGGATGAACGTGTCCACCGGGTCCGGTACGACCACCTTCGACGGCGCGACCCCGACGTTCTACAGCCAGCTCGGCAACGTCGGTGGGATGTTCTACGACAAGGGCCGCCTCTACTACAACCAGGTCGGGTCTCCCACGCTGAGCTGGCTCTGGTTCTCCCCGGACAGCGGGATCGTCGACGGGGTCTCCTTCACCGCGGCGAGCAGCGTCAGCTTCGCCAACACCTCCGGGATGTTCGCCGCCGGCGGCAAGCTGTACTTCGTCGACCGCACCACCGGAGCCCTCAACCGGGCCGACTTCACCAACGGTGCCGTCACCGGCACCCCGACCCTGGTCAGCGACCCCTCCACCGGCGGCCCCGACTGGCGAGGACCCGCACTCTTCGCGCATAGCTGAGACTGCTGTAGGTGGGGCTCTGAGTCGGTCAGCGGCTCACGAGCCCCACCAGGTGCTGGGGCCTGCTGGTGTGTTCGACGGCGGGAGGGACCCGGTCGGCGTGGGGGTGGTCAGGCCTTGGCCACGGCGCCGTCCTGGCGAACGCGGTCGGCACCCGGTTCGAGGCGGCGCGAGGCGTAGTAGCCGAGCATCGCGGCGGCAGCGACGAACATCTCCGTTGCCCGCTGCACGTAGTAGGTGATTTCGGCCAGCAGGCCGTCGTGCGGGCCGTGGCTGACCAGGTGGATCACGACGATGAAGATCATCAGACCGACCATCCAGGCCAGGTTCCTCATGACGTTGGGCGGGCCGCCGTCCAGCAGACCAGGGTCGATCATGTCGACGACCAGGGGGATGAGCACGAGTGCCCCGAAGGCCTCCGCCATGTCTGTGGTGAAGGCGTTGTCCCATCCGGCCAGGGGGAGGAGGATCCCGAGCGCCGGAACGATGAACGCCCATCGCGGCACCGGGCGCTGCAGCTGGAGGTAGACGACGAGCACTGCCACTCCGATCAGTGCTTCGTTTAGGGTCACGACCCGTGAGGGCCACGGCGCTTGACGCAGCGCCAGGCCCCCCGCGAACAGGGCAACACCCACGGCGATGGTGATCGGCCACTGCGCTGCGTGGTCGCGAAGCCGTGGCCGGACCACGTCGATCCACAAGCACACCGCGAGGAGGGTCAGATACGCCTCGCTGTTGCGGGAGAGCGTCACCCCCACCTTGCCCGGGACGACGTCCTTCATCAGACCGGTGACGCACAGCATCAGGAGTGCGACGAGGACGACGTAGAGGAGCGCCTGCACAGGCCGGGGTACACGGAACACCAGGTCACCCTAAGGCCCGGGACTGCCGGACGACCGGTGTGACTGGCCCCAGCACGCTAAGAGCTCGGCAGTGCCGGCCCGGTACAGGTGCGGGACCGTTCATCGGACAGTCCCACGGATCCCGCAGAGGGCGTGAAGACTGACCGATCGGCCGATGGCTGGTCGCGGAGCGCGCTTCTAGGATGTGCTTCGTCGACCGGCAGCACCGGTGACGTCCTGCAGGGGACCTGACGATGCGTGACGCGCTCGTTCGATGACTCCTGGCTGACCGTCTCCGTCCATTGGTTGACCGTCATGACCTTGGAGGAGCGGGTGGGTATGAAGCGGTTGGTTGCTGTGGTGGCGGCGGCGGTTGTGGGTGTGGTTGGTGGGGTGTTGGTGGCGCCGTTGGGTGCTGTGGCGGCTCAGGACTCGGTGAATCCGCCGGTGGTGGGGGCGATGCCGAGTGAGGTTCCGTCGGCGGTGACGCCGGCGGTGACGGGTGACAACGTCCAGTCGATCGCTGCGGTGGGGTCGCGGATGGTGATCGGAGGTCCGTTCACGGCGGTTGCTGGGGTGGCTCGGGACTCGTTGGCGGCGTTCGACGCGGTGTCGGGGGCTTTGTCGTCGGGGTTCGCGCCGACGGTGGACGGTACGGTGTTGTCGGTGTTGCCGGGGCCTGTGGCGGACACGGTGTACGTGGGTGGGAAGTTCACGGCGATCAACGGCACGCTGGTGAAGAACCTGGCGTTGTTGAGCACGGTGAACGGGAGCCTGGTTCCGGGTTTCAAGGTCCCGAAGATCAACGGGCAGGTCAATGACCTGGAGCTGTACAAGGGTCGGTTGTTCGTGGCGGGGGTGTTCACCAAGGTCGGCAGTGTCGCCCGTGGTGGGTTGGCGACGTTCAATGCCGTCACGGGTGCGGCGGACCCGTTCATGGGTGTGACGTTGACCGAGCGGCACAACAACTCGGGCACGGGTGCGACCGCGCCGGTCGGTGCGACCGCGATCGACGTGTCGGCGGACGGGTCGAGGCTGGTGGTGATCGGCAACTTCCGCAAGGCGGACGGGCTGGACCGGGTGCAGGTGGCGTTGGTGAACCTCACTGGTGCCACGGCGGCGGTGCAGGCGGACTGGCGCACGTCGCGTTACTACCCGTTGTGTTTCAGCAACGCGTTCGACTCGTACATGCGTGGGGTGTCGTTCTCCCCGGACGGGTCGTACTTCGTGGTGACCGCGACCGGTGGGCCGAACCCCGGCACGCTGTGTGACGCGGCGTCGCGGTTCGAGACCGGTGGGTCCGGCCAGGAGGTGCAGCCGACCTGGGTGGTCGAGGCCGGTGGGGACACCCTGTGGGCGGTGACGATCACCTCGAGCGCGGTGTTCGTCGGTGGTCACCAGCGGTGGATGAACAACCCGCTCGGCAGGGACAACGCCCGCTCTGGTGCGGTGGCGCGACCGGGTCTGGTGGCGCTGGACCCGGTCAGTGGTCGGCCGTTGTCGTGGAACCCGGGGCGTAACCCTCGTGGGGTCGCGGTGTTCTCCATGCTGGCGACCGAGCAGGGTCTGTGGATCACGTACAACACCGACTGGATCGGCAAGCGCCAGTACAAGCGTCAAAAGCTGGCGTTCTTCCCCTACCAGGGGGGGACCACGCTGGCCCCCACGACCACGGCCTCGCTGCCCACGCAGGTGTTCGTCGCTCGCAGCGTCCCGGGCCAGCCGACCGGCCTGACGGTGTCGAACTTCAACGGGACGACCGCGAGCACCCCGCTGCCGGTCGCGTCCGGGATCGACTGGACCACTGTGCGCGGCGCGTTCGCCGTCGGTGACCAGATCTACTACGGCAAGAGCGACGCCACGTTCTGGCGGGCACCGTTGTCCGGTTCGAGCATCGGGACCTCGACCAAGGTCGACCCCTACCACGACCCCAAGTGGATGAACGTGTCCACCGGGTCCGGTACGACCACCTTCGACGGCGCGACCCCGACGTTCTACAGCCAGCTCGGCAACGTCGGTGGGATGTTCTACGACAAGGGCCGCCTCTACTACAACCAGGTCGGGTCTCCCACGCTGAGCTGGCTCTGGTTCTCCCCGGACAGCGGGATCGTCGACGGGGTCTCCTTCACCGCGGCGAGCAGCGTCAGCTTCGCCAACACCTCCGGGATGTTCGCCGCCGGCGGCAAGCTGTACTTCGTCGACCGCACCACCGGAGCCCTCAACCGGGCCGACTTCACCAACGGTGCCGTCACCGGCACCCCGACCCTGGTCAGCGACCCCTCCACCGGCGGCCCCGACTGGCGAGGACCCGCACTCTTCGCGTACAGCCTGCCGCCGAACCAGTCGCCGACCGCCTCGTTCACAGCGATCTGCTCCGGCCTGGACTGCCAGTTCGACGCCTCGGCCTCCTCCGACCCCGACGGCACGGTGGCCGAGTACCTCTGGGACTTCGGTGACGGGGAGAACGGCGGCGGTGCCACGCCGACGCACGCGTACTCCGCTGCGGGCCGGTACACGGTGACCCTCACCGTCCGGGACAACCAGCAAGGGGAGGGTTCCTCAAGCGACACCGTCGAACCCATTGTCGCCGAGCCCGGGGTCGGCTTCATCGGAGTCGACCGGACCTCTGCTGCCAAGAGTGTGACGAAGGCCGTCACACCGCCCGCGACGACGCAGGTCGGTGACACCATGCTGATGTACTACGTCGGCAACACCTCGGTGCCGCCCACCCCGGACGGCTGGACGGTGGAGGCCCGCGTCGACAACGGGACCACATTCAGCACGACGATCTGGAGCCGGGTGGCGACGGCGGACGACCTCGGCCGGGCCATCACGCTCACCCAGTCGTCCGCGCAGAAGGCCACGGTCACCCTCGCGACCTACCGCGGGTTCTCGTCGGTCGCATCAGTGACGTCGGCGGCGGACACCAGTGTCGCGGTGCATGCGACGCCCGAGACGCAGGCGCAGTCCGGTGATTACGTGGTGCTCCTGTGGACGGACAAGTCGAGCTCGACGACGGACTGGACGGCCCCGGAAGGGCTGCTCGTGCGGGACGAGGCGATCGCGTCTGGCAACGGGCGCGTGACCTCGCTCCTCGCCGACGCGGACGCCCCCCAGTCCGCCGGTACGTACCCGAGCAAAGTCGCGACGACCGACGCCCCCTCCGGGCGAGCGCTGTCGTTCAGCATCGTGCTGCGCCCGTGAGGGGCGACCTTCCTCTGCTCTAGAATCGGCCCGGCGTCATCGGGTTGCACCCGAACGTTTCCACGCGGCGGAATCCCACTCGTGACTAAGGCAGGAACCGTGCAGGTGTCAGCCGACCCAGAGCTCGTCGTGGCCCTGGAGCCGATCGGCGTCAGGGACGTGGAGCTGATGCTCCTCGGTGTACTGCCCCGGCACCATGTCATCGGGCGTGCCATCAGCCAGCGGCCCGATGCCGAGGAGCTCACCGGCGTCGGCATCGATGCGTCCATCCAGGTCAGGGGGCGGGTCGTGCTCACCGACGAGGAGCGCACCCCGTTGGCGGTGCTCACGGCAGCACGACGTTCGGACGCCGACACCGTAGTTGGGACGTTGGTGGCCGAGCGGGCCCGCGAGAGCGGGGTGGCGAGGGATCGGGCGCTGCACGCCGACGACCTGTCCGCCCCGTGGTCCGCGGTCGTGGTGCTGGCTCGGGCACCGGTCGACGGTGAACTCGAAGGCCTGGTCCTCGCGGGCACCGGTTCCGTCCTCGTTCTGGTCCCGGACCACCCGTCGGGCACCGACGGCATCCCGACCACGGTGATGATCGCGATGGCCGACCGCCTTGCCGGGCGGATCGGCTGTGCCGTCGTTCGCACGGCCCCGATCATCTGGCGCGATCCGGCCAGCGACCGCGCGCTGCTGAGGATGCTCGAGGCGGCGGTCGACGCTCCCGTGGAGGTGCTCTCTGCATTGTCCGGCGAGGGGGCGTCGACATGGGCGTCCGTGCGTCACGCCCTCCTCGACGGCCGCACCAGCGACACGGTGTTCGCCCAGGTGCTCCCCGCAGATCTCACGGCTCTCCAGGCGTGGCGTCGCCCCCGAGTCGATCGTGGCCTCGTCGTGCTGTTCTCAGGGTTGTCGGGCTCCGGGAAGTCGACCGTGGCGAGAGCGGTGCAGGCCCGGATCGAGGCCGAGGCGACTCGGACCACGAGCCTGCTGGACGGAGACGTCGTCCGACGGTTGCTGTCCGCGGGGCTCGGCTTCGACCGTGAGTCCCGCCTCCTGAACCTCCGCCGGATCGGGTGGGTTGCTGCGGAGATCTCTCGCCACGGCGGCATCTCCCTGTGCGCCCCCATCGCGCCGTACGCAAGCATCCGCGAAGAGATGCGGGCGATGGCCCAAGAGCACGGGGACTTCGTGCTGGTACATGTGTCGACGCCCCTGGCAGAGTGCGAGCGTCGCGACCTCAAGGGGCTATACGCGGCGGCGAGGGCGGGCACGATCGCCGAGTTCACGGGTGTGTCCGAGCCCTATGAGGCGCCGGAGGACGCCGACGTCGTCATCGACACGTCGCGCTGCACTGTGGAGGAGGCAACGAGCGTGGTCTTCGAGCACCTCGTCGCGGGTGGTTGGATCGTCGGGGCAGCCCATGAACATTGACCCGCTGCTCACCCTGGCCACGTTCTTCATCGGGATCGTCGTCGGGCTCACCGGCATGGGTGGCGGGGCACTGATGACGCCGGTCCTCGTCATCTTCTTCAACATCCCGCCCCTGACGGCCGTGTCGAGCGACCTCGTCGCCGCCGCCGTGATGAAACCCGTGGGGTCCTGGGTCCACCTGCGTCGAGGAACCGTCAACCTCGACCTCGTGAAATGGCTGTGCGTGGGCTCGGTTCCGGCGGCGTTCGCCGGCGTTTTCGTCATCCGGCTCATCGGACAGGGCGAGGAGGTCGAGCTGATCACCAGGATGGCGCTCGGCTTCGCCCTGCTCATCGCCGCGTTCGGACTCATCGCCCGCTCCTACGTGAGGCTGGTCCAGCGGGCCCGCAAGCGCGACGGGAAGATGCCGGCTGAGTCCAGGGCACGGCCCGACGTGACGGTTCGACCGGCCCGCACCGTCATGATCGGTGCCCTCGGCGGGCTCATGGTCGGGATGACCTCGGTCGGGTCGGGCTCGTTCATCATCATCGGGCTGATGATGCTGTACCCGACCCTGCGCGCCAGCAACCTCGTCGGCACGGACCTGGTCCAGGCGGTGCCGCTGGTGGCATCAGCGGCCCTCGCGCACATCCTCTACGGCGACTTCGAGCTCGCACTGACCACATCCCTCCTCATCGGCAGCATCCCCGGGGTCTGGATCGGTGCCCAGCTGTCCTCCCGCGCGCCCGGTGGTTTCGTCCGGCGTGCCCTGGCGTTCGTGCTCCTCGCCTCGTCCTTGAAGCTCCTCGGGGCGTCGAACCAGTCCACCGTGCTCGTGCTGTCGACCTCGCTCATCATGGCCCCGGTGGTCTGGATGGTGGTGCGCCGCAGGCACGGGTTCACGGCCTTGGCATCACGCCAGCCACGAGATGCCTCCGGACGAGCCCTGGCCACCGCCCGTTCGCGGTCCAAGGAATGATCCCAGCAGGTCGTACCAGGGAGGGCTGAGGTTCGCTGTGGACCGTGGGCGCTTCGGCTGCACCGAGATGCGCTGGCAGAGAGCGGCAGGAGTCAGACACCCACGTCCACTGGGTCCCCGCGGGGCTCAGCTGTCGTGGTTCCGCAACGGGCAGCCCGCCCAGCCCCCAGCGTGTTCGAGAACCAGGGTCGGGGCTCGGCTCTGTCGGCGCCGTCGTCAGCGTGCGGCCACGGTCGCACGCGAACGCCGCGCCGACGTGGGCCCGCTCGTCGTCGGGGCAGTGGCAGTCTTACGAGCGGTCACCGTCGACGTAGCTGGCTTGAGAAGAACCCGGAACGCGACGAGCTTGGCGCCGGTCAGCGACGTGTCGGCGCCGTTGGCGTTGACGGTGTGGTCCCACGCGCACGCCGCGGTGACGTGGGCCCGGTTCTTGTCGAGCCACTGGCAGGCCTCGGCGAAGTTGCCGTTGGCGTAGGTGCCGAACTCGGGAAAGGCGACCCGGAGTGTGGCCGGGTCACGCTTGGCGACCTTGACGCAGAACTGAACCAGGGCTTCCATGCGTTCGGCCGGTCCAGCCGCACCGCCGAGGGGGTCCGCGGTGGGGTTGCTGCCTGAGTCGTAGGCGTCCACGCCGGGGATGTACCCGGGAAGGTTGAACACTTCCGCGAGCCGGTACGCCTGGGGTCCACCGAGCTGGCGGAACTTCGCGGCGTAGCTGACCGTGGCCCCGTCGTACTTGAACGCGTACCCGTGGAATGCGCCGCACATGGCCCACTTGTCCTTGGAGACGCGGCCCTTGTTGATGGCCGGGATGAGGACCTTCGCGCCGTGGATTTGCATGTTGGCCCAGTCGCCCGGTGCGGGAGCCTCCGCGCTGAACCCGTCACCGTCCTTGGGGAACGGCTCGTGGTGGATGATGAGCAGCCCCGGACCCTTCATGGACCGGATGCTGTTCACGATGTCGGCGTCGCTGGCGTTCTTCACGCTGATGACGGGCAGCACGCCCTTCGGGTAGCAGTAGGTGTTGACGTAGGTGACGTGCTTGGCGGGCGACTCGGTGCCCGAGCAGAACAGCCGGTCGGACATGGCCGGTCCACCCAGCCGCGCCTCGACATCCTTCGTGGTGGCCAGCGTGGCGACGCCGGGGCTGAAGCGGGCCAGGGAGCAGCCGGAAGCCGCAGCGACACGGAGAGCAGAGCCCGGGGCGACCGCGACCTCATGTCGCAGCACTGTCTTGTCGGCGATGGCGTACCCCCAACTGGCGACGGCGACAGTGGAGAACAGGACACGGCGAGACAAAACGGTAGGCATGGGACGAAACCCCTTCTGGGCGAATGCTGTCGGGTCCCTGCCGCCTTCGACTCTAGGTGAGGCGGCCTGTGTCGGTACCGCACTTCAGCCAAGTCGGGAGTCATCTCTCACAGGGAACTCGCAGGATCGTCGCGCGAGCCCCTTTGGCGGCCTCATCGACTTGACCGGGGGCCGTCTCACCTACCCAAGGGGCCACCCGTTATCAGCGTCAGCGATTTGCGGTCGATTGCAACCAACCAGAGACGGTGCGCACCGATGACGGGGGCGCGTCCGTCCCCGAGCCCCCCAGCCTGCCCGGTGTTCGCTACCGCATCCAACTCCTCTACGCCGACGCCCTCCACACGGTGACGCCAATGGCTACCGCGACGCGCTCGGATCCATTCTGCGGCAACCAAGGCCGGCACCCAACGGCGGACGTACCTTCGCGTCTTCGTGGCCCGCGGCTCTCTACTGGCCCTCGTGCCGGCCACCAGCGACACGCTCGAGCGGCCGGTTGACGCAACCGGCCCGAGCTTGCCGACCACCAGCGACACGCTCGAGCGGCCGGTTGACGCAACCGGCCCGAGCTTGCCGACCGCGTCGTGCGAGCAGTGCCGCACCCCGGACGTGGAGCTGCGCGGCGACGCTGTCGCACCCCGCGACTAGACTTCGAACAATGCCCTCGTTGTCCGCCCTGCGCACCCGGGTCGCCGCCCTCCCGGGCACCGCCCGCCTCGTCGAGGCCCTGGCGGTGCCCTCGGCAGAGGTCGTCGCGGCGGCACCTGCCGGAGCCCGGCCCATCCTCGTCTCCGCCCTGGCGCCCACCCGCACCGGCGCCCCCGTCCTCGCCGTCACCGCCACCGGTCGCGAGGCCGAAGACCTCCACGCCGCGCTCCAGTCGAGCCTCGGCGCCGGGGCCGTCGCACTCTTCCCGTCCTGGGAGACCCTCCCCCACGAGCGGCTCAGCCCCCGCAGCGACACCGTGGGCCAGCGCCTGTCGGTGCTGCGACGGCTGGCCCACCCCGACGCCGGCGACGACACCCACGGTGCGCTGTCGGTCGTCGTCGCACCGGTGCGCGCGGTGCTCCAGCCGATCTCCAAGGGCCTGGGCGACCTGAAGCCCGTCGCGCTCCAGGCCGGTGACGACGTGCCGCTCGAGCAGGTCGTCGAGGCCCTCGCGGCCGCCGCCTACGCCCGCACCGACCTCGTCGAGCGTCGCGGCGAGTTCGCCGTGCGCGGCGGCATCCTCGACGTCTTCCCGCCCACCGAGGAGCACCCGCTCCGCCTGGAGTTCTGGGGCGACACCGTAGAGGAGATCCGCTGGTTCAAGGTCGCCGACCAGCGCTCCCTCGAGGTGGCCGAGCACGGCCTGTGGGCGCCCCCGTGCCGCGAGCTGCTGCTCACCGATGCCGTGCGCGACCGGGCCGCGGCGCTCGCCGACCAGCTGCCGGGTGCAGCCGACCTGCTCGAGAAGCTCGCCCTGGGCATCGCCGTCGAGGGCATGGAGTCGCTCGCGCCCGCGCTCGTCGACGGCATGGAGACCCTGCTCGACCTGCTGCCCGACGGGGCTGTGCTCGTCGCCTGCGACCCCGAGCGGGTGCGCACCCGCGCCCACGACCTCACCGCCACGAGCCAGGAGTTCCTCGACGCCGGCTGGGCCAACGCCGCCAGCGGCAACGCGGTGCCCATCGACCTCGCGTCGGTGCTCGGCACGGCATCCTTCCGCACCTTGGCCGAGCTGCGCCAGCAGGCCCGCGAGCTCGGGGTGCGCTGGCTCGACCTCACACCGTTCGCCGGCGACGACGAGGGCGACACCCTCGACCTCGGCCTCGAGATCGCCCCCACCTTCCGCGGCGACACCGATGAGGCCGTCGCCGAGCTGCGCCGCCTCGTGGCCGACGACTGGGAGGTGCTGGTCGCCACCGAGGGCCCGGGCCTCGCCAAGCGCATCACCGAGGTGCTCGCCGAGCACGACGTCGCAAGCCGGCTGGTGGCCGACGATGCCGAAACGGTCACCGGCCTCATCACCGTCACCACCGGCGCCGTCGGGGCCGGCTTCCTGGCCAGCGAGGCCCGCCTGGCCGTCATCACCGAGACCGACCTCACCGGCTCGGCCGGCGGCTCGGGCACCTCGACCAAGGACATGCGGCGGATGCCGTCTCGGCGCCGCAACCAGGTCGACCCCCTCCAGCTGCGCCCGGGCGACTTCGTGGTGCACGAGCAGCACGGTGTGGGCCGGTTCGTCGAGATGATGCAGCGCACCGTCGCCGGCGCCACCCGCGAGTACCTCGTGCTCGAGTACGCCCCCGGCAAGCGCGGCCACCCGGGCGACCGGCTCTACGTGCCCACCGACCAGCTCGACCAGGTCACCCGCTACGTCGGCGGTGAGCAGCCCACCCTGAACAAGATGGGCGGCTCCGACTGGCAGCAGACCAAGAGCCGCGCGAAGCGCTACGTCAAGCAGATCGCCGCCGAGCTGATCCGCCTCTACTCCGCGCGGATGGCGACCTCCGGGCACGCCTTCCCGCCCGACACCCCGTGGCAGCGCGAGCTCGAGGACGCTTTCGCGCACGTCGAGACGCCCGACCAGCTGAGCACCATCGACGAGGTGAAGGCCGACATGGAGCGGCCCGTGCCGATGGACCGCCTGGTCTGCGGCGACGTCGGCTACGGCAAGACCGAGATCGCAGTGCGCGCGGCGTTCAAGGCGATCCAGGACGGCAAGCAGGTGGCCATCCTGTGCCCCACCACGCTGCTGGTGCAGCAGCACGCCAACACCTTCGCCGAGCGGTATGCCGGGTTCCCGGTGGTCGTGCGCGCCCTGTCCCGCTTCCAGACCGACCGCGAGGCCAAGGCCGTGCTCGACGGCCTGGCCGACGGCACCGTCGACCTGGTCATCGGCACCCACCGCATCCTGGGCAAGGAGGTGCGCTTCAAGGACCTCGGCCTGGTCGTCATCGACGAGGAGCAGCGCTTCGGGGTCGAGCACAAGGAGCAGCTCAAGGCGCTGCGCACCTCGGTCGACGTGCTCGCGATGTCGGCCACCCCGATCCCGCGAACGCTCGAGATGGCCGTGACCGGCATCCGCGAGATGTCGACCCTGCAGACCCCACCCGAGGAGCGCCACCCGGTGCTCACCTACGTGGGGGCCTACGACGAGAAGACCCTCACCGCGGCGATCCGGCGCGAGCTGCTGCGTGAGGGCCAGGTCTTCTTCGTGCACAACAAGGTGTCGACCATCGAGAAGGCGGCGGCTCGCATCCGCGAGCTCGTTCCCGAGGCCCGTATCGCGGTGGCTCACGGCAAGATGGGCGAGCACCGCCTCGAGCAGGTCGTGCTCGACTTCTGGGAGAAGCGGTTCGACGTGCTGGTCTGCACCACCATCGTCGAGACCGGTCTGGACATCTCGAACGCCAACACCCTCATCGTCGAGCGCGCCGACCGGCTCGGGCTCTCCCAGCTGCACCAGCTGCGCGGGCGGGTCGGGCGTGGTCGCGAGCGCGCCTACTCCTACTTCCTCTACCCGCCCGAGGTGCCGCTCACCGAGACGGCGCTCGACCGGCTGCAGACCATCGCCAGCAACACCGACCTCGGCTCGGGCATGCAGGTGGCGATGAAGGACCTCGAGATCCGTGGCGCCGGCAACCTGCTCGGCGGTGAGCAGTCCGGGCACATCGCGGGGGTCGGGTTCGACCTCTACGTGCGGCTCGTCGGTGAGGCCGTCGCCGACTTCCGCGGTGACGGCGACGACAGCCCGACCGAGATCAAGATCGAGCTGCCGGTCGACGCCCACCTGCCGCACGACTACGTGCCGCACGAGCGGCTGCGCCTGGAGATGTACAAGAAGCTGGCTGCCGTGGTCGACGAGGCGCAGCTGGCCGACATCGAGGCCGAGCTGGTCGACCGCTACGGTGCGCCGCCCGAGCCGGTGCGCAACCTGCTCGAGGTCGCCCGCCTGCGCACGGTGGCGCGGGCCGCCGGCATCGGCGACATCAGCCTGCAGGGCAACCACGTGCGGTTCGGGCCGCTCGAGCTGCGCGAGAGCCAGGAGCTGCGGCTGCAACGCCTCTACCCGCGCTCCATCGTCAAGCACACGCTGGGCACCATCCTGGTCCCCAAACCGATGACGGCACCGGTCGCCGGGCGGCCGCTGCGCGACCGTGAGGTGCTCGCCTGGGCTGGTGACGTCATCCGCTCGGTCGTCATGGACAATGTGGGGCAGGCCGCCCGGGTGGCCACCGCCCGCTCGTAGCGGGACCGACCTCGAAAGGACTGCTCGTGACTCTCTCGGTTCGCCGCTCCGTGGCGGCGCTCGCCGTCGGTGCCGCGCTCGTGCTGGCCGGCTGTGGTGGCCCCGCCGGGCCCGACCGGGCCGCCGTCGTCGACGGTCGGGTCATCACCGAGACGGCGGTGCAGTCGGCGATGTCCGAGGTCAACTCGATGCAGCCCGCCCTGCTGCAGGACAAGCTCACCCCCACCGGCACCCTCACCGCGCTGGTGCAGGCCCCCGTCGTGCTCAGCTACCTCGGCGGTCTCGGGGTGAAGGTGTCCGACTCGGTGGCAATGGCCGACGCACAGAAGCGTGGCGTCAGCAACCCCTCCGACTCCACCCTCGAGATCCTCAAGTTCGCCGCGGCCATCGGCCTGGCCCAGAACGACGGGAAGCTCACCGACACCGACGCGCAGGCCCTCACCAAGCAGCTGCAGGAGCTCTCGATCGACGTCAACCCGCGGTACGGCACGTTCAACACGCAGGCCGCCGCGGTCGAGCTCACGGCGCCGGCCTGGCTCAAGCCCGTCGCCACCCCCGCCCCCACCGCCAGCCAGTGACGGCGGGCCGGCTCGCGCTGGTCGTCACGTCGCCCCGCGTCGCGCCCGGCCTGCTCGCGCACGGTGCCTGGGCCGCCATCAGCGGCGCCACGGTGCGGCTCACGCGCAGCCTCGACGAGCCGGTGGCGGAGGCCGTCGACGAGTCCGGCTTCGCCGTCGAGGAGGTCGGCGACGCCGCCCCGCCGGCGCTGGCCAGGCGCCTGGTCGACCTCGCCGCCACCGAGTCCGTCGTGTGGCTCGGCTCGTCCGACGGCGACCCGGGGCTGTCCGACGCGCTGGCCTCCGAGGTGTCGCGGCTCGAGGTGCCCCCGGACGTCGAGGTGGTCGTCGGGTCGTGGGACGTGCAGGGCGGCCGGCTGCTCGACGTCGTGGCCACGATCGACCGGCTGCGCTCGCCCGGCGGCTGCCCCTGGGACGCCGAACAGACCCACGCGAGCCTGGCCCCCTACCTCGTCGAGGAGGCCCACGAGGTGCTCGACGCCATCGAGGGTGGCGACCGCCGGCACCTCGCCGACGAGCTCGGTGACGTGCTGTTCCAGGTGGTCTTCCACTCCCGGGTGGCCGAGGAGGCCGCCGAGGAGGCCTTCGACATCGACACGGTCGCCGGCCTGCTCGTCGACAAGCTGGTGCGCCGCCACCCTCATGTCTTCGCCGACGGCGACGCGTCGACCCCGGCCGAGGTCGAGCAGGCGTGGGAGCGGATCAAGGCCGCGGAGATGGCCGGTGACGCCGACGGCGGGGGAGGCTACGCGGCCGACCTGCTGCACGGCATCCCCCCGTCGTTGCCCGGCGGCCTCGCCGCCGAGAAGGTGCTCGCCCGGGTGCGCCGGCGCGACCTCACCCCCACGCCGGATGCCGTCGCGCGCCTCGAGCGGGCCCGCGCCGCTCTCGCCGGGGCCGAGGCCGAGGTGCGGGCCGCTCTCGCCGCCCTCGCCGCCTCGACCGAGCCGCCCCACCCGAGCTGACCTGCCCCCGCGCTTCTTCCTCGCGGCGAGTGCGGAAGTGGTCGTCAGGGCAACCACCTCCGCACTCGCGGCGAGCCTCGTGCAACGCTTGCTTAGAAGTGTTAAGGCGCTTAACATCTGCAACGTGACTCTGACCGCCCGCGAGCGCGAGATCGTCGACCTGCTGCGCGTCGAGCCGCTGCTCGACGCGGCGGCGATCGCCGAGCGGATCGGCTCGACGCGGGCCGCCGTGTCGGTGCACCTGTCGCACCTCACCCGCAAGGGTGTCGTGCTGGGCCGGGGCTACCTGCTGCGGGCGGAGGCCGACTCCGTGCTCGTGGTCGGCGGCGCCGTGCTCGACACCAAGGTGCGCACCATGCGGGCCCCGGTGCTCGGCACCAGCAACCCCGGCACCGCGTCGGCGACGGTCGGGGGGGTGGGCCGCAACATCGCCGAGAACCTGGCCCGGCTCGGTCGCCCCACCGTGCTGGTGGCCGCGGTGGGCGACGACCCGGCAGGTGACACCGTGCTGCACCGCACCGCCGCCGCGGGAGTCGAGTGCCGGCACGTCGTCGTCTCCACGCACCCCACCGGCACCTACGCGGCGGTGCTCGACGACGCCGGCGACCTGCACATCGCGGTGGCCGACATGCGCGCCACCGACGAGCTCACCGTGGCCGACCTCGCCGTCGTGCCCACCCTGCTCGCCGGCGCCGACGCCCTGGTGGTCGACGCCAACCTCGACGCGACCGTCATCCGCTGGCTGCTCTCGGCCGCCGAGGCGGCGGGGGTGCGCTCGGTGTTCGAGCCGGTGAGCGTGGCCAAGGCCGCCGCCGCGGCCCCCGTGTTCGACGGCTCGGTGCGGGTGCACACGGTCACCCCGAACGTCGACGAGCTGGCCGCCCTGGTCGGTGACCCGGTCGCCGACACAGTGGATGCCGTGCGCGCCGCGGCCGACGTGCTGCACGGGCGCGGCGTCGAGCACGTCTGGGTGCGGCGCGGCACCCGCGGCAGCCTGCTCTCCGTGGCCCCCGGCTCGGCGGATGCCGTGCCCGCACAGGCTCGTTCGGCGGATGCCGGGTCGCGCGCCGTGCTCGTCGGCGCACCGCCCGTCGAGGTCGCCGACGTCACCGGCGCCGGTGACTCGATGACCGCGGGCTACGTGCACGCGCTGCTCGACGGCGCCGACGTGATGGAGGCGGCCCGCTACGGGCAGGCCCTCGCCGCCCTCACCTGTGCCTCCGGCGACACCGTGCGCGCCGACCTCACCGCGGCGCTCGTCACGGCCCACCTGACCCCGACCCAGCCACGCACCGAGGAGCTCCACCGATGACGTCCACCAGCACCGCCGCGCCGCACCCCATGTTCAAGGTGGCCCCCGAGGTCGCCGAGGCACTGGCCGCCGGTACCCCGGTCGTGGCACTCGAGTCGACGATCATCAGCCACGGGATGCCGTACCCCGAGAACGTCGCGATGGCGCGCGAGGTCGAGCAGATCGTGCGCGACGGGGGAGCGGTCCCTGCCACCATCGCCATCCTGAACGGGAGGCCGACCGTCGGCCTCTCCGACGACGAGCTCGAGCTGTTCGGGGCCGACCAGAACATCCGCAAGGTCAGCGTGCGCGACATCGCGCACGTGGTGGCCACCGGGGTGCACGGCGCCACGACGGTCGCCAGCACCATGCGGATCGCGTCGCTGGCCGGCATCCGGATCTTCGTCACCGGTGGACTGGGCGGGGTGCACCAGGGCGCCGAGACGTCGATGGACGTCTCGGCCGACCTCACCGAGCTCTCCCGCACCGAGGTCGCCGTCATCTCGGCGGGCGTGAAGTCGATCCTCGACATCGGGCGAACCCTCGAGGTGCTCGAGACCCTCGAGGTCCCGGTGGTGGGCTACGGCACCGACGAGTTCCCCTCGTTCTTCTCGCGGTCCTCGGGCATCCGGGTGCCGATGCGGGTCGACACCCCCGAGGAGGCCGCCGCCATGGTCCGGGCCCAGTTCGACCTCGGGCTGGGCAGTGGCGTCTCGATCGCCAACCCGGTGCCGGTCGAGCACGAGATGGCCCGCGAGGACATCGACGACGTCATCGCGCGCGCCCTGGCCGACTGCGCCGCGCACGGCATCACCGGCAACGACATCACGCCCTACCTGCTGGGTCGGTTGGTCGAGCTCTCCGGTGGGCGGTCGCTGGAGACGAACCTGGCCCTGGTGCGCAACAACGCGGTGGTCGGCACGGCCATCGCGGTGGCCTTCGCCGCACTGGGCTGAGCCCGGGGCAGCACGGCGCGTAGGGCATCCCGCGGCGCGGGTCGGTCGGCGGGATGCCGGGTGTCGAGGGCTAGGCTCGGACCCGAACCTTGTCCTTCCCCCCAGTAGCACCAAGGAGTCCGGCGTGGCACTGATCGAAGCCGTAGGCGCTCGCGAGATCCTCGACTCGCGCGGCAACCCCACCGTCGAGGTCGAGGTCGCCCTCGACGACGGGACGCTCGCTCGTGCCGCTGTCCCCAGCGGCGCGTCGACCGGCGCCTTCGAGGCCGTCGAGCGCCGTGACGGCGACAAGACCCGCTACCTCGGCAAGGGCGTGGTGAAGGCCGTCGACGCCGTCATCGACGAGCTCGGGCCCAAGCTGATCGGCTTCGAGGCCAGCGAGCAGCGCCTGGTCGACGCCGAGATGCTCGCCATCGACGGCAGCGCCAACAAGGAGAAGATCGGCGCCAACGCCATCCTCGGTGTCTCGCTCGCCGTGGCCCGGGCCGCCGCCGACTCCGCCGACCTCCCGCTGTTCCGCTACGTCGGTGGCCCGAACGCCCACGTGCTGCCGGTGCCGATGATGAACATCCTCAACGGCGGCAGCCACGCCGACTCCAACGTCGACATCCAGGAGTTCATGATCGCGCCGATCGGCGCCGACAGCTTCCGCGAGGCGCTGCGCTGGGGCGCCGAGGTCTACCACGCGCTCAAGGGCGTGCTCAAGGAGAAGGGGCTGGCCACCGGCCTCGGCGACGAGGGCGGCTTCGCCCCCAACCTGCCGAGCAACCGCGCCGCGCTCGACCTCATCCTCGAGGCCATCGAGAAGGCCGGCTACACCCCCGGTGAGCAGATCGCCCTCGCCCTCGACGTCGCGGCCTCGGAGTTCCACGACGAGGGCGGCTACGCCTTCGAGGGCGGTACCAAGACCGCCGCCGAGATGATCGACTACTACGCCGACCTCGTCACCTCCTACCCGCTGGTGTCCATCGAGGACCCGCTCGACGAGAGCGACTGGGACGGCTGGAAGGCGATGACCGACCGGATGGGCGGCGACGTGCAGATCGTCGGCGACGACCTCTTCGTCACCAACCCCGAGCGGCTGGCCCGCGGCATCGAGACCGGCACGGCCAACGCCCTCCTCGTCAAGGTGAACCAGATCGGCTCGCTCACCGAGACCCTGGATGCCGTCGAGATGGCCCAGCGCGCCGGCTACCGCTGCATGATGAGCCACCGTTCAGGAGAGACCGAGGACACCACGATCGCCGACCTTGCCGTCGCCACCAACTGCGGCCAGATCAAGACCGGCGCCCCGGCCCGCTCCGAGCGCGTCGCCAAGTACAACCAGCTGCTGCGCATCGAGGAGGAGCTCGACGACGCCGCGGTCTACGCCGGCGCGGGCGCCTTCCCGCGCTTCACCCGCCGCCAGCAGGGCTGAGCTCGATCATGAGCACCGGGCGCACCCGCGGTCCGGCGTCGCGACCCCCGCGACGTCCGGCCGGGGCGCGCCCGCGGGCGGCCACCCGTGGTGCGCCCGCGGCATCCACCCCGGTGGCGGCGCGGCTGGGGTGGCGTGGTCGGCTCACGACGGCGGCCAAAGACCGTCGCACCCGCCGTGGTGCGGTGCTGCTGTCGATCGTCGCCTTCCTCATGGTGCTGCTCGGCTCCACCGTCGCGGCCTATGTCGGCCAGCAGGGTGACATCTCGGCACTCGAGGACAAGGTGGCCGGCCAGCAGCACGACGTCGAGGCGCTCAAGGCCGAGCAGGAGCGCTGGCGCGACCCGGCCTACGTCGAGCAGCAGGCGCGCCAGCGGCTGAAGTTCGTCAAGCCGGGGGAGCGGTCCTACACCGTGCTCGACGCCAAGCCCGACACCGGCACCACCGACCCGCTGGGCGACGTGGCCGCGCCGGACGTGCCGCTGCCGTGGTACCAGACCGTGTGGCAGTCCACGCGCACCGCCGACGTGCCTGGGGCGCGCCGGTGACCGCAGGTGCCGACCTGCCTCCTGTCGCACAGGCCGACCTCGACGCCGTATCCCGTCAGCTGGGCCGCCAGGCCCGTGGTGTGGCCGAGGTGGCTCACCGCTGCCCGTGCGGTGAGCCCGACGTCGTGCGCACCGAGCCCCGGCTGCCCGACGGCACGCCGTTCCCGACCTCGTTCTACGCCACCTGCCCCCGGCTCACCGGAGCGCTGTCGACCCTCGAGAGCCAGGGTGTCATGCGCGAGATGAGCGAGCGGCTCGAGGTCGATGCCGACCTGCGCGAGAGGTACACCGCGGCGCACCTCGACTACCTCGAGCGCCGCTCCCAGCTCGGTGACGTGCCGGAGGTCGCCGGCGTCTCTGCCGGTGGGATGCCGGCCCGGGTCAAGTGCCTGCACGTGCTCGTCGCCCACTCGCTGGCGGCCGGCCCCGGGGTCAACCCGCTCGGCGACGAGGCCTTGGCCATGCTCGCCCCCTGGTGGGAGCGGCATCCCTGTCCGCTCGACGCACCGGACGGTGCCGGTGTCGCCGACGACCTGACGGATGCCGGGAGCCCACCGTGAGCACCGGCATCCGGCGGCGCGTCGCGGCCATCGACTGCGGCACCAACTCGCTTCGCCTGCTCGTGGCAGACGTCGGTGACGACGGCCGGCTCACCGACGTCGTGCGCCGGATGGAGATCGTGCGGCTGGGGCAGGGCATCGACCGCACCGGCGTCATCGCCCCGGAGGCGATGGAGCGCACGCTGCGCGTCACCCGCGAGTACGCCGAGCAGTGCCGGTCCCTGGGCGTCGATCGGGTGCGCTTCGTGGCGACCTCGGCGTCGCGCGACGCGCGCAACGCCGACGAGTTCGTCGCCGGGGTGCGCGACGCGTTCGGTGACCTCGACGTCGCGCCCGAGGTCGTGGCCGGCGACACCGAGGCGCGCTTCTCGTTCACCGGGGCGACCGGCGACCTGCAGGCGGTCGGGGTGCCCGGGCCCTACCTCGTCGTCGACCTCGGTGGCGGCTCCACCGAGCTCGTACGCGGCACCACTGACGTCGAGGCTGCTCGCTCGGTCGACGTGGGCAGCGTGCGGATGACCGAGCGGCACCTGCACTGCGACCCGCCGGCCCCCGACGAGGTGGCCGCGGCCCGGCGTGATGTCGAGGCCGCGCTCGACGCGGTCGAGGAGACCGTCGACCTCACCGGCATCGGCGCGGTCGTGGGGCTGGCCGGCACCATCACGACGATCACCGCACACGCGCTGCAGCTGCCGGCCTACCAGCCGGATGCCGTGCACCTGGCGCGCCTGCCCGCCGCCACGATGCGCGAGGCCTGCGAGTCACTGCTGGCGATGGGGCACGCCGACCGGGCCGCGCTGCCCTACCTGCACCCCGGGCGGGTCGACGTCATCGCCGGTGGGGCGCTGGTCTGGGAGCAGGTGCTCGCCCGCGCGGTCCAGCGCTCGCCGGGTGCCGTCATCGTGACGTCGGAGCACGACATCCTCGACGGAATCGCCCTCTCCCTCACCTGATCCCGGGGCAACATCGACCAATAGGTCACAGGAGGGACGACCTGCCGTCAGCTGGTGTCCCCACATCGACCAATAGGTCACAGGAGGGACGGGCGGCCTGTCCCTCCCGTGACCAATTGGTCGATTTCGGGACGGCGACACACGGGCGGTGTTCTGGTTGTCGCAGTAATGCGGATCGCGCGGTAGTGTGCGAACCGCACCAAGGTGATGCGCGAGCGAAGGGCGGTGGGCCGGTGGACGGAACCCAGCTGGTCAAGGGGGTGCTCGACCTCGCGGTGCTCGCGGTCGTGGCCCGGGAGGACGGCTACGGCTACGACGTCGTGCGCCGGCTGCGTGCGGCGGGACTGGAGGAGGTCGGCGACGCCTCGGTCTACGGCACGCTGCGCCGGCTCTACTCGGCCGGGGCGCTGACGTCGTACGTCGTGCCTTCCGACGAGGGCCCGCACCGCAAGTACTACGGCATCAACGCGCAGGGGCGCACGGTGCTCGAGACGCAAGGCAAGACGTGGGTGGCGTTCGCCGCGACGATGGACGGTCTGCTCGACGAGGCGGGAGTGCGGTCATGAACGACGCGACGATGATCGGGGCGGCGCAGGTCGAGGACGTGCGGGCCTACGTGGCAGCGGTGCGGGCCTGGCTCGCCGACCTGCCGGCCGACGAGGTCGAGGAGCTCACGGCCGGGATGGAGGCCGACCTCGCCGAGCGCGCGGCCGAGTCGGGCGGCCCGCTGGGTGACCTGCTGGGCCAGCCCGAGGCGTATGCCGCCGAGCTGCGGTCCGCGGCCGGGCTGCCGCCACGCGTCGAGGTGGTGGTGCCGGATGCCGTGTCGCGCGAGCCGTGGACCGACCGCCTGGACCGCGAGGCGCACGAGCTCGTGGCGCGGCATCCGTGGCTGCGCGAGCTGCGACCGACCTGGTGGCTGCTTCGAGGTGCGGTCGCCGGGTGGGCGGTGGCGTCGGTGCTCGACACCGGGCGTGTGCTGCTCCTACCGCTCATCGCAGCGGCGCTGTCGCTGTGGCTGGGCCTGGTGCTCCGAGGCCGGGAACCGCTGGGCAACGGGTGGCGGGCCGCGCTGGGCGCCGGGAACGCGCTGGCCGTCGTCCTGCTCCTGCCGATGCTGGCGTACTACATGTCGGCTTCCTACCGCACCATCGACCCGAGCGCGTTCGAACAGCCTGTGACGCCGGCACTGGCGTTCAACGGCGCGCCGGTCAGCAACGTCTATGCCTACGACGCCGCAGGCAACCGGGTCGACGACGTGCGCCTCTTCGACCAGTTCGGGCAGCCGCTACTGGTGTCGGCCGACGTCGTTCCGGTGCCGACGGGGCCCGACGGGCAGGAGCTCGTCGCCTGGCCGCCGGACCAGCGGGCGCTGTCGGTGTTCCCGATGCGGCTCGTGCCCGGGGCCGACCCGTGGGCTGGGCAGCAGGAGGGCTGGACCCCGCCCATGGTGGTCGTGCCCCTCGCCGGCTCGGCGCAGCAGAGTTCCACGCCGTCGCCCTCGACGTCCGGGAGCCCGGGCGTCTCAGCCACCACCTCTCCCACCCCGAGCCCGACCCCGAGCCCGACCCCGAACCCGTGACCGCGGAGTCGGGTGCTCAGGTGGCTGCTCCGGCGACCGGCTGAGCACCCGACCCGCGAGCAACCCCCGGCTACAGTGACGGGGCCCCCGTGGCCCAACTGGCAGAGGCAGGCGACTTAAAATCGCCACAGGTGCGGGTTCGACCCCCGTCGGGGGCACCACGCCCTCTGTGCGCCCATCGCGCTCCGAACCCGGGTCGCGAGTGGTGGGCACGGACCCGGTCGCAAGGTCAGCCGCTCGATCGCCCACCTTCGACAGCGGGTGGCCTCGGCTCGGCCGGGGCGGGAACACCGCAGGCCCGTCGCACGTCTAGGCTGGTGACACGTGCGGTGACGACACCGCCATGACCATCACGGAGGAACGATGGCCAGCAACCCGGCCTTCAACCGCATCGAGAAGGACGCCAAGGACGGCTACGCCGGCTTCGGCGGCCCCGGCCCCGGCGCCGCCCAGCAGGCGACCGCCGGCCAGGCAGCCACTGCGGGAATGAGCGCCCAGCAGCTGCAGGACCTGTACAGCCAGCCGTCGGCCGGCCCGGCCGACACCCGTCGGGTCACCATGGACGACGTCATCATGAAGACGCTGAGCCTCTTCGCGATCGTCGTCGTCTTCGCCGCGGGCGGCTGGGCCGTTGCCGCGAACAACCCGGGCCTCGGCTCGGCGCTGTGGATCGGTGGCATGATCGGCACGCTGATCATCGGCCTCGTCATTGCGTTCAAGAAGACGCTGAGCGTGCCGTTGATCTTGGTCTACGCGGTCGTCGAGGGCCTGTTCATGGGGGCCGTCAGCCAGTTCTTCAACGTGGCCTACCCCGGCATCGTCGGCCAGGCTGTCCTTGCGACCCTGGCGACCTTCGCCGGCATGTTCCTCGCCTACAAGTTCGGGCTCATCAAGGTCACCGCGAAGTTCCGCCGGATCATGACGATGATGATCTTCGGCTACGCGCTCTTCGCGATCGTCAACTTCATCTTTGCCGTCTTCTGGAGCGACTCGCCGTTCGGCTTCGGTGGCGCCGGGCCGATCGGCATCGGTATCTCGCTCTTCGCGGTCGGCCTCGCCTCGTTCACCCTCGCGCTCGACTTCGACTCCATCGACCGCGCCATCGCCAGCGGTGCCCCGCAGAAGTACTCGTGGCTCCTGGCCCACGGCCTGATCGTCACGCTGGTCTGGCTCTACATCGAGTTCCTCCGTCTGTTCGCGCGTCTGCGTTCGTGACGGTAGACCGCACCACCGACACCGCCGGGGCAGGCTCACCTGCCCCGGCGGTGTCGTCTGTGCCCCCGGAGGCCGGGAGGCCGACAGCGGATCCCGCACCCCCGGCATCCGCCGACGTCGTTGCGCCGGAAGCGCGCGTCGAGCTCGACCGGATCCGCCGTCGCTGGGCCGAGCTGCCGCTCGAGCGTGCCGAGTCCGGGATGCCGCTGCTGCTCCGCCTCCTCGCCGACCTCACCCCCCGCTCCGTGGTGCCAGACCTCGGGTCGGCGGTCGTCGTGGACCAGCTGGCCGTGCTGGTCTGGGACGCCTACTCCCAGGGCCGTGGTGACGGCATCCCGGCGCTGCTGGCCGGCGCCCGGCGCGCGCTGGGCTGAGCGAAGCACCCCACCGCGAGATCCCGGCTGCGCGCAACGGGCCACGGGGCGACTCGCAGGACTACGTTTTCGGGCATGGCCGACAACGAAGTTCGTCCTGGGGGACCCGATCCGGACGTGGTCATCGTCATGGGTGTCTCCGGGTGCGGGAAGTCGACGGTGGCGAAGGGGCTCTCGACGGTGCTGCGCTGGGAGTTCGCCGAGGGCGACGCGTTCCACCCCGAGGCCAACGTCGCGAAGATGCGCAGCGGCACCCCGCTCACCGACGAGGACCGCTGGCCGTGGCTCGAGGCCATCGGTGACTGGATCTCCGCCAAGGAGGCCCGCGGTGAGTCCGCAGTCGTCACCTGTTCGGCGCTGCGGCGCGTCTACCGCGACCTGCTTCGCACGGGACGCCCGCACGTCCGCTTCCTGCACGTCACCGCCGAGTCGGACCTCATCCGAGACCGGATGGAGCACCGGCCCGGCCACTACATGCCGTCGTCGTTGCTGCAGAGCCAGCTGGCCACGCTCGAGCCGCTCGGGGACGACGAGCCGGGTGTGACCATCACCAACGAGGGCAGCGCCGCCCAGGTCCTCGACCGGGCACTCGCCGCGCTCGGACACCACAAGGAGCACGCCTGATGTCTCTCCTCACCCTTCCTGCCGCCGCGGCCGGGGCGATCCCGGCCGGCCTTCCCTTCGCCGACGCACCGCCCCCCGTGTACGCCGGCAACACGCAGCTGATCCTCGCCTGCGTCCTCGGCATCCTCGCCGTGGTCGTGCTGATCACCTGGGGCAAGGTCCACCCGTTCCTGGCCCTGATGCTGGGCTCGGCAGTGCTCGGCGTCGTCGCCACGATGCCGCCAGGTGACACCGTGAAGAGCTTCGTTGCCGGCTTCGGCGCGACGGCGGGCGCGGTCGGTATCCTCATCGCGCTCGGTGCGATGGTCGGCAAGCTGCTCGAGGACTCCGGCGGGGCCAACCGGATCGTCGCGTCGATGGTCACCCGCGTCGGGCCCGGTGGCCTGCCGTGGGTGATGGCGGCGATCGCGGCGATCCTGGGCCTGCCCCTCTTCTTCGAGGTGGGGGTGGTGCTCCTCGTGCCGGTGGTCATCCTCGTCGCCCAGCGCACCGGGGTCTCCCTGATGAAGGTCGGCATCCCGGCGCTGGCAGGGCTGTCCGTGCTGCACGGGCTGGTGCCCCCGCACCCCGGGCCGCTCACCGCCATCGGGCTGCTCAACGCCGACCTGGGGCGCACCCTCATCTTCGGCATCATCATCGCCATCCCGACGGTCATCGTGGCCGGGCCCATCCTGGCGCGCTTCGTCGACCAGTGGGTGCCCAAGTCCGCCGACGACCTCGCCCTGTTCGGGGTCGGCTCGCAGGAGAGGGCGCCGGCGCGGGCCGCAGGCCGCGGCGACGCACGCGCCGAGGGCGACCGTGGCGAGCGGGATGCCGGTAGCGGCGGCGTCGCGCTCGACACCCGGAGCGAGAACGAGAGCGTCGAGCGAGCGGAGCGGCGTGGGGGTGCATCAGACTCGGCGCTGACCGACACCGGTCACCCGGGCGAGGGACGCAGTGGCGAGAAGGGCTTCGACTGGGCTGAAGAACCGCTGGCGCCGGGCCGCAAGCGCGTCGGCTTCGCGCCGGCCATCATCGGCATCACCCTGCCGGTGATGCTCATGCTCGTCGACGCCATCACCAAGCTCGTCGTCACCGACGAGGAGACCGGCGTCCGCAAGACGATGGACTTCATCGGCACCCCGATCGTCGCCCTGCTCATCGCGGTCATGTACTGCTACTTCGCGCTCGGCTTCGGGTCGGGGATGAGCAAGAGCCAGGTGAGCGACTCGGTGGGCTCGGCGCTGCCCGGCATCGCGAGCATCATCCTCATCGTGGCGGCCGGCGGCGGGTTCAAGCAGACCCTCATCGACGCCGGGGTCGGCAACGTCATCAAGGACTGGGCCGAGGGTGTGAGCATCTCGGTGCTCGTGCTCGGCTGGCTGGTCGCCGTGCTGATCCGGCTCGGTACCGGTTCGGCCACGGTCGCCACCATCACCGCCGCCGGCATCGTGGCCCCGCTGGCCCCGACGCTGACCCCCAACCACCTGGCCCTGCTCGTGCTGGCCGTCGGCTGCGGGTCGCTGTTCTTCTCGCACGTCAACGACGCCGGGTTCTGGCTGGTGAAGGAGTACTTCGGGCTGACCGTGGGCGAGACGATCAAGTCGTGGTCGGTGATGGAGACGGTGATCTCGGTCTTCGGCTTCGCGCTGGTGATGCTCGCCAGCGTCCTCGTCACCTAGCGCCGGCGGCCCTCATCGGGTGCGGCGAGGGTCAGCTGAGGCGCTCGACGATGATCGCCATGCCCTGGCCGCCGCCGACGCACATCGTCTCGAGGCCGAACTGGCCGTCGCGCGACTGCAGCCCGTTGACCAGGGTGGTCATGATGCGGGTGCCGGTCGACCCGAACGGGTGGCCCAGGGCGATGGCGCCGCCGTGCACGTTGAGCTTGTCGAGGTCCATGCCGAGGTCGTCGGCGCTGGGCAGCACCTGCGCCGCGAACGCCTCGTTGATCTCGTAGAGGTCGATGTCGCCGATCGACAGGCCGGCCCGGGACAGCGCCTGCTTGGAGGCCTCGACCGGCCCCAGGCCCATGATCTCCGGCGACAGGCCCGACACCCCGGTCGACACGATGCGCGCCAGCGGCGTCACCCCCAGGTGCTGCGCCCGCTCGTCGCTCATCACGACCACCCCCGAGGCGCCGTCGTTGAGCGGGCAGCAGTTGCCGGCGGTGACGGTGCCGTTCTCGCGGAACACCGGGTTGAGCCCCTGCACCGCCTCCAGCGTCACCCCGGCGCGCGGGCCGTCGTCGCGCGACACCACGGTGCCGTCGGCCAGGGTCACCGGCAGGATCTCGCGGGCGAAGAACCCGTCGGCGATCGCCTTCTCGGCGCGGTTCTGGCTCGTCACGCCCCACTCGTCCTGGCGCTGGCGCGAGACCCCGCGCGAGGTCGCCACGTTCTCGGCGGTCTGCCCCATCGCAAGGTAGACGTCGGGCAGCAGCCCGTCCTCGCGCGGGTCGGTCCACACCAAGTTGGTGCGGGCGATCTCGGCGCTGCGTGCCGCGGCATCCGCGAACCGGGGGTTCTGGGCCTCGGCGTCACTGCCGCCGGCCCCGGCGAAGCTGGTGTACTGCGACACGCACTCGACGCCTCCGACGAGGAAGGTGTCGCCCTCGCCCGCCTTGATGGCGTGGAACGCCATCCGCATGGTCTGGGTCGAGCTGGCGCAGAACCGGTTCACGGTGGCGGCTGGAAGGTGGTCCATGCCGGCGAGCACGGCGACGACCCGCGCCAGGTTGGAGCCGTGGGCGCCGCTGGGGTCGGCGCAGCCCCAGTAGAGGTCGTCGATGGTCTCGGGGTCGAGCGCCGGGAGCTTCTCGAGCAGGCCGCGCACCACCTGCTCCGAAAGGTCGTCCGGCCGCAGGTCCTTCAGCGACCCCTTGAACGCGCGGCCGATGGGGGTGCGGGCGGTGGCGACGATGACGGCTTCGGTCACGGGGGCTCCTCGGGTGGGACGGCGTGCCGGGGCGCACAACCGGCGGAACAACCACTAAGCGCTTGCTCAGTGCAGGGTCCAAGGGTATGCCCGGGCGGGCACCGGCTGCGGTGTGGCCTCGGTCTCGCACCGGGGGCTGCCACGGCGGCCGGTCATCCGACAGGATGAGGGCCATGGACACCACGCGCAGCCTCGCAACGTCAGGGTCGCCGTACGAGGGCAGCGTGGGGTTCTCCCGCGCCGTCCGCGTCGGCCAGCACATCGCGGTCTCGGGCACCGCGCCGATCAACGCCGACGGGCACGTCAGCGTCGACGCTGCCTCGCAGGCGCGCCGCTGCTGGGAGATCGCGCTCGCCGCCCTGAGCGAGCTCGGCGGGGGTCCGCAGGACGTCATCCGCACCCGGCACTACATCACCGACGGCGATGCCGAGCTCGTCGACGCGGTGTCGTCGGTGCACGGCGAGATCTTCGGTGAGATCCGCCCAGCGAGCACGATGGTCGTCGTCGCCGGCCTGGTCGACCCCCGCTGGAAGGTCGAGGTCGAGCTCGAGGCCATCGTCGCGGTGTAGGTCCGGCCTTCCGGCCCCACGCCGAGCGAGTCAGGCCGGCGCCGCCGGCTCCGCGTCATCCGTGCTCGCCCGGCCGCCCTCGCCCTCACCCTCGGTGGCGACCGGGGTGTCCTGCGCCGGTGGCACGTCGTCGCGTCGGCGGCGGAGGGTGACGGCCCACCGCCCCCGCGGCCCGCGGGACTGCCCGGCGATCTGGGTCGGCGCGACCTCGGTGCCGGGCTCCTTGACCGCGTGGCCCGCCGCCACCGCGACCGGCCCGACGCCCTCGCCGCGGCGTGGCTCGGGGGCCCGGTCGGTGGTGTCCGCCCCCCACACCCCCAGCGCGGCGCACACGCTCGGCAGCAGCGCGGCGGCCGCTCGGGCGTAGCCGGCCGCCGACGGGTGGAAGCGGTCCTTGCTGAACATCTCGTGCGGTGACTCCGCGAACTCGGGCCCGATCAGGTCACCGAGCGACACGGTGCGACCGCCGGCCTCCACGACCGCCACTGTCTGGGCCGCCGCGAGGTCGCGCGACCAGCGCTTCATCAACGAGCGCAGCGGCTGGCGGATCGGCTGGATGGTGCCCAGGTCGGGGCAGGTGCCGACGACCACCTCTGAGCCCAGGGCGCGGATCCGCCGCACGGTCTGCTCGAGCTGGCGCACCGACGCACTGCGCTCGATGCGGTGGGTCACGTCGTTGGCGCCGACCATGATCAGCACGACGTCGGGCCGCAGCACGTCCTCGAGGGCGTTGGCCAGCTGGCGCTCCAGGTCGCTGGACTCGGCGCCGACCACGGCCCGGTTGGTCAGCCGCACGCGCCGCCCGGTCAGCGCGGCGACGCCGCTGGCCACGATGGCGCCGACCGTCTCGTGCGGTGCCTCGGCACCCATCCCCGCCGCCGAGCTGTCACCGAGCACGATGATGTCGTAGGGCTCGCCCCGGCCCGAGCCGTACGTGCCGTTGTCGTCGGGGGAGTCGTCGAACGGGGTGCCGATGACACGTCGCGCGAGGGCGGCCTCCGCCTGGATGACTCCCCAGCCGGCTGCGCCCAACGCGGCACCGAGCGCCGCGACACCACCCCCGCCGTAGGCCGCGGTGGCCGCGATATTGCGGGCTCGCCGTGCGCGTCCCATCAGCGTCCGTCCTTCCCTCGGTCTCGCCGGGCACCGCCCGACCGCACCCTGCACAACCCGGTCTCCCACGGTAACGCGACCGGTGCCCGCGCTCATCCCTCGCCGACCGCTGACGGAGGCCCGGCATACGGTGGTCGGTGTGCAGACCAGCGTGGGTGACCGGGGCGTCGTCGTCACCGAGGTGACCGATCACGACACGGCGCTCGCGCTCGGGTCCGGCGCGCTGACGGTGCTCGGCACGCCCCGGCTGCTCGCGTGGTGCGAGGTGGCCACCTGCCGCGCGCTCGAGGGTCGGCTGCCGTCGGGCTCGTCGAGCGTCGGCGTCGCGGTGGCGCTGGAGCACCTCGCTCCCAGCCCGGTGGGCGAGTGGGTCACCGTGGTGGCCGTGGTACGCAGCGTCGAGGGTCGCCGCGTCGGGTTCGAGGTCGAGGCGACGGATGCCGGGGGCATTGTGGTCGGCCGCGGCACCGTCGCGCGCGTGGTCGTCGACGACGAGCGGTTCCTTGCCCGGCTGGCCCGCGACCGTTCCTAGCGACCCGGCTTGCGCGCCTGCAGGGTGTAGGTGAGGGGCAGCCGCTCCGCCTCGTCGACCAGGCGCCACTCGTCGAGGTCGCCGTCGCGCACCATCCGGCCGGGCAGGGCGTCCCACGGCACGCTGCGGTGCTCCACGAAGCCGGTGACCTCGAAGCCGCGGGAGAGCAGGGCGGTGAGGATCTCGCCGATGCCGTGGTTCCAGGACAGCTGGCGCGTGTTGACGAACTGGTGGTCGCTCTCGACGTAGGTGCCGCCCTCGTCGTATTCGACCGGCTCGGGCGTCTCGAAGTAGGCGTAGCCCAGGGTCAGGCCGTCGCCCCGGGCCTCGTCGACGGCCCACATCATCGGGTGTCCCTCGCGCACGAACAGGCGCCCCTTGGGCCCGAGCAGGTCGTCGACGACGCCGGCCCAGCGGTCGATGTCGGGCAGCCAGCACAGGGCGCCGATGCCGGTGTAGACGAGGTCGAAGGTGCGCCCGCGCACGGCCTGGGACGCCGAGTAGGTGTCGGCCTCGACGTAGTCGATCTCGGCGCCGGCGTCACGGGCCAGCCCCCGCGCCTGCTCCAGCGACACCGGCGAGAGGTCCAGGCCCGTCATCCGCGCCCCGAGCCGCGCGAGCGACAGGGTGTCGGTGCCGATGTGGCACTGCAGGTGGATGCCGGTCAGCCCGGTCACGTCGCCGAGCAGCGGCTGGTCGAAGCGCACGACGTCGCTCAGGTGCTCGGGGTCGGTGACGAAGCGGTCGAACCCGTACTCCGCGCTGGCGGCGTGCACGGTGGCGCGCTCGTCCCAGTTGAGCCGGTTCACCTCGAGGTAGTCGTCCATGGCCGCCATCGTCGCCCATCAGCCGACCTGGGCGCCCGCGAGTTCCCAAGGCCTCCGGTCGGATCTGTGCTGCCGGGTGCGGCCCCGGCAGCCGGTCACGCAAGGCGCGGAACGGCACCCGGGCCGTGACAGGATGATCGGATGAAGTATGCGGAGCACATCGTCGACCTCGTGGGGAACACCCCCCTGGTCAAGCTGAACACGGTGACCGAGGGCATCGCGGCCACGGTGCTGGCGAAGGTGGAGTCCCTGAACCCCGGCGGCTCGGTCAAGGACCGCATCGCGCTGAAGATGGTCGAGGCCGCGGAGGCGTCGGGCGAGCTGAAGCCCGGTGGCGTCATCGTCGAGCCGACCTCGGGCAACACCGGCGTCGGCCTGGCCCTGGTGGCCCAGCGCAGGGGCTACTCGTGCATCTTCGTGTGCCCCGACAAGGTCTCCGAGGACAAGCGCAACGTGCTCAAGGCCTACGGCGCCGAGGTCGTGGTCTGCCCCACCGCCGTGGCCCCCGACCACCCCGACTCCTACTACTCCACCTCCGACCGCCTGATGCGCGAGACCCCCGGTGCGTGGAAGCCCGACCAGTACTCCAACCCCAACGGCCCGCTCTCGCACTACGAGACCACCGGCCCCGAGATCTGGCGCGACACCGACGGCCTCATCACCCACTTCGTCACCGGAGCCGGCACGGGCGGCACGATCTCGGGGGCCGGCCGCTACCTCCACGAGATGTCGGCCGACCGCGAGGGGGGCCCGGTGCGGGTCGTCGCCGCCGACCCCGAGGGCTCGGTCTACTCCGGTGGCTCCGGTCGCCCCTACCTCGTCGAGGGCGTCGGCGAGGACTTCTGGCCCTCGGCCTACGACCCCTCGCAGGTCGACGAGGTCGTGGCCGTCTCCGATGCCGAGTCGTTCGAGATGACCCGGCGGCTGGCCCGCGAGGAGGGCCTGCTCGTCGGCGGCTCGTGTGGCATGGCGGTCGTTGCAGCCCTGCGCATCGCCAAGGACCTGCCGGCGGATGCCGTCGTCGTGGTGCTCCTCCCCGACTCGGGTCGAGGCTACCTGTCCAAGATCTTCAACGACGAGTGGATGCAGTCCTACGGCTTCCTGCGCACCAACGGCGGGCGCACCGTCGGCGACGTGCTGCACGCCAAGGCGGGCGACCTTCCGGCGCTGGTGCACACCCACCCGACCGAGACGCTGCGCGACGCCATCGAGATCCTGCGCGAGTACCACGTCTCGCAGATGCCGGTGGTCAACGCCGAGCCGCCGGTGATGTCCGGCGAGGTGGCCGGTGCAGTGTCGGAGCGCGACCTGCTCGAGGCGCTGTTCACCGGTAGGGCGCACCTGGCCGACTCGGTGTCGGCACACATGAGCCCCGGCCTGCCGCTCGTCGGTTCCGGCGAGCCCATCAGCGCGGCCCGCCAGGAGCTCGAGAAGTCCGATGCCGTGCTGGTGGTCGAGGACGGCAAGCCGGCCGGCGTGCTGACCCGCGCTGACCTCCTCGCCTTCCTCGCCGACTGACGGGAAGACCTCGGTCGTCACCCGATCCCCGGATCGACCAATAGGTCACAGCACGGACATCCGGCCCGTCCCCGGATCGACCAATAGGTCACAGCACGGACATCCGGCCCGTCCCCGGATCGACCAATAGGTCACAGGAAGGACGCCTCGAGCCACTCTCGGCCCTGCGTCCGAACCGCAAGCGCGGGAGAATGACCGGGTGCAGCCTGAGCGACCGCGGTGGGAGAGCCCCGTCGAGAAGGCGATCCGCGAGGCGCAGGAGCGGGGCGAGTTCGACAACCTGCCCGGTGCCGGCAAGCCCCTGAAGGACCTCGGCGACACCGACGACCCGATGTGGTGGCTGCGCAGGTACGCCGAGCGCGAGCAGCTCGACCTGACCGGTGCCCTGCCGCCGGCGCTGCAGCTGCGCAAGGAGGCCGCCGCGTACCCCGAGTCGCTCGCCGACCTGCGCACCGAGGCCGCGGTGCGGCACGTGCTCGAGGACTTCAACGCGCGCGTGCGGCGGGAGCGGCTGCGACCCCCCGACCGCGGGATGCCGCAGCTGCTCGCCCCGACCGTCGACGTGGACGCGATGGTCGAGCGCTGGCAGGCGCTGCGAGCAGCCTCACAGCAAGCGGATGTTGACCCGCCGGTAACATCGGGAGAGGCTCGTGCGAAGCGCCGCTGGTGGCGACGCCGGCGGTGAGCCGGGAGCGGGTCGCCGGCACCCGGCATCCGACCTGGGTTGCCGAACCACAGCGGCATGCGACCTGACACCGACGACGAAGAGGGCCGATGAGCGACTACCCCCACCTGCTGGCGCCGCTCGACCTTGGCCACGTCACCCTGCCCAACCGGGTGGTCATGGGCTCGATGCACACCGGCCTCGAGGACCATGCCCGCGACTTCCCCAAGCTGGCCGCGTACTTTGCCGAGCGGGCCCGCGGGGGCGCCGCGCTGATCGTCACCGGCGGCTTCGCGCCCAACGTCGAGGGCACGTTCTACCCGATGGCGTCGAAGCTGACCACCCACCGCGAGGCGCGCCAGCACCGCCAGGTCACGGATGCCGTGCACGGTGCCGGCGGTCGCATCGCCCTGCAGATCCTGCACGCCGGCCGGTACGCGTTCACCCCCTGGTGCGTGGCGCCGTCGGCCGTGAAGAGCCCGATCAGCAGGTTCACCCCGCGCGCGCTGTCCGGTGCCGGTGTGCGTCGCCAGATCCGGGCGTTCGCCCGGGCAGCGGCGCTGGCGCGTGAGGCCGGGTACGACGGCGTGGAGGTCATGGGGTCCGAGGGCTACCTGGTCAACCAGTTCCTCGCGCCGCGCACCAACAAGCGGATCGACGACTGGGGCGGCAGCCCGAGCAAGCGCCGCAGGTTTGCGGTCGAGACGGTGCGGGCCGTGCGCGAGGCGGTCGGGCCCGACTTCATCCTGATCTACCGCATCTCGGTGCTCGACCTGGTCGAGGAGGGCCAGACCTGGGACGAGGTGGCGGCGCTCGCCACCGAGGTCGAGGCGGCCGGTGCGAGCATCCTCAACCTCGGCATCGGCTGGCACGAAGCGCGGGTGCCCACGATCGTCACCTCGGTGCCGCGCGCCGCGTTCACCTCGTACGCCGCTCGCCTCAAGGAGCACGTGTCGGTACCGGTGGTCGCGACGAACCGGATCAACATGCCCGACGTCGCCGAGTCGGTGCTCGCGGGCGGGGCCGACCTGGTGTCGCTGGCGCGGCCGTTCCTCGCCGACCCCGATTGGGTGCGCAAGGCCGCGGAGTCGCGCGCCGACGAGATCAACACCTGCATCGCCTGCAACCAGGCCTGCCTCGACCACACCTTCGTCAACAAGCGCGCCACCTGCCTGGTCAACCCGCGGGCGGCGCACGAGACCGAGCTGGTGCTCGGGCCGACCCGCACCGTGAAGCGCGTGGCGGTCGTCGGAGCCGGCGTGGCCGGGCTCGCCGCCGCGACGACCCTGGCCGACCGCGGCCACGAGGTCGAGCTGTTCGAGGCGCGCGACCACGTCGGTGGGCAGTTCGACATCGCGATGCGGATCCCCGGCAAGGAGGAGTTCGCGGAGACGATCCGCTACTTCACCCGGCGCCTCGACCTGTCCGGGGTCAAGCTGCACCTGGGGCGCAAGGTCGACGCTGACGAGCTCGTCGACGCGGGCTTCACCGAGGTCGTCGTCGCCACCGGTGTCGTGCCGCGGATGCCGGCCATCCCCGGCATCGAGCACCCGATGGTGATGACGTATGCCGAGCTGGTGCGTGGCGAGCGCACCGCCGGTGCGCGGGTGGCCGTCATCGGCGCCGGCGGCATCGGGGTCGACGTCAGCGAGTTCCTCACCACCGAACACTCCGCCACCCTCGACGTCGACGCGTGGAAGGCCGAGTGGGGAGTCGGCGACCCGGCGCAGACGCGTGGGGGACTGGCCAGGCCGCATCCCGAGCCGAGCCCGCGCCAGGTGGTGCTGTTGCAGCGCAAGGCGAGCTCGGTCGGCAAGGGCCTGGGCAAGACCTCGGGCTGGGTGCATCGGGCTGCGTTGAAGGCCAAGGGTGTCGAGCAGGTGACCGGCGTGGTCTCCTACGACCGGATCGACGACGAGGGCCTGCACGTCACCGTGGCCGCGCGCCCGGAGAAGAGTGCCACCAAGGGCGCCGAGCCGGTGATCGAGCAGCGCACGTATGCTGTCGACAGCGTCGTGGTCTGTGCCGGGCAGGAGTCGGTGCGCACCGTGGCCGACGCGCTGCAGGAGCGCGGCCTGACCGTGCACGTCATCGGCGGTGCCGACGTGGCCGCCGAGCTCGACGCCAAGCACGCCATCCGCCAGGGCACCGAGGTGGCCGCGCGGATCTGAGCCCCTCGCAACGCCGTTCGCGGTGCTGGGGCCGGGGCGGTCGGCCTTACTGCGCCCAGGGCGGCGTGGGGATGGCGGTGCCGTCCTCCGTGCTCGCCTGGAAGCCCGCAGGCACGACGACGATCGCGGTGGCCGGAGTGTCACCGGGGTTCGACAACCGGATGGGCTGGCCGGCCGGGACGACCACGGTGTCGCCAGGACCGGCGTGCGGCGCCGACTCGTGGAGCGACAGCACTCCCTCGGTGACCATGAAGACCTCGTCGCGGTCGAGGGTGTGCGCGTGAGGGGACGTGAGCCCGGCATCCACGGTGATCTGCCAGGTGCACAGGTGGTGGCTGTCCCGGCTGGGCGAGGCGAAGCCGACGAAGTCGATGCCGGGCAGGGAGAAGGTGGGGGCAGCGGAGCGGGGGAGATGCTGGATCGAGGTGGTCATGTAGACAATCTAGATTGTCCAAGCTGGCTTGTCTATAGTCGAACCATGACCTCAGCCGCGCAGCCGGACCTCGGCATCCTGCTCACCGTTGCGTTCGAGCAGTTCGTCACCGACCTGAGGGCGCACCTCGCGGCACAGGGCTTCGCGGATCTGGGGCGCGCCGACGGGTTCGTCCTGCGCACTCTGCACCGGGGCCCCATGACCGTCAGTGACCTCGCGGCCGGGCTGGGCATCACGAAGCAGGGAGCGGCCCAGGTCGTCGACGACATGCAGCGGCGCGAGCTCGTGCGCCGGGGCCGCGACCCGCACGACGCACGGGCACGCCCGGTGCAGCTGACCGAACGAGGCCGTGCAGTCCTGTCGGCCGCGTCCACCTTCCACCGACTCACCGAGCGCGACCTTGTCGAGGCCCACGGCGCGGATGCCGTGGCGGCCCTGCGGGTGCTCCTCACGGATCTCGCCGGGCCGGCCGCCGACACCCCGGAGCCGCAGCTGCGGCTCGGGGCCGTCTAGCGCGGCCGCCGGCCGCCGCGGCCGGCCGGGGGGCGCTCCGACGGTGACCGCGCCGAGCTCGGTGGCGCCCGTCGCGGAGCCCGCCCAGCCTCATCCCGCCCACGGCGTTCCCGCCGGTGCACCGCCGACGTGGCTCGACCACCACGAGGTCGGGTCGGCTGTTCGACGTGCCGGTCACCTCGTCGGTGAGCCGGTCGGCAGCCGGCCGGAGGGTGCCCCTCAGGCCGGAGGCATGACGTCGGTCTGCGCCGGGAGGTTGGCGACGCCGATGGGGCAGGTCAGCCCGTTGGGGCCGTGGTTGCAGTAGCCGCCGGGGTTCTTGTGGAGGTACTGCTGGTGGTAGTCCTCTGCGTAGTAGAACGGCCCCGCCTCGCTCGCCGACGCGAGCTGTGTGGTGATCTCGCCGCGGCCGGCGGCAGTGAGCACGTCCTGGAAGGCCGACCGGGTGGTGCCTGCCGCGGCCTCCTGCGCATCGGTGGTCCAGAAGATCGCCGAGCGGTAGGCCGTGCCGATGTCGTTGCCCTGCCGGTTGGCGGTCGTGGGGTCGTGGTTCTCCCAGAACGCCTTGAGCAGCAGCTGGGGGGAGGTGACCGACGGGTCGTAGGCCACCAGCACCGTCTCGGCGTGCCCGGTGCGCCCGGTGCAGGTCTCCTCGTAGGTCGGGTTGGGGGTGATGCCGCCCATGTAGCCGGCCGCGGTGGTCACCACGCCGGGCAGCTTCCAGAAGATCCGCTCGACCCCCCAGAAGCAGCCCATCGCGACGTAGAGCACCTCGGTGCCCTCGGGCCAGGGCCCCTCCAGGGGGGTGCCGAGCACCTCGTGGGTGGTCGGCACGACGTACAGCCGGCGGTCACGACCGGGAAGGGCGTCGTCGGCGGTGGGCATGGTGGTCTTGGCGCGGGATCCGAAGAGCATGTCCACCCCAACGCCTGAACCCCTCCGAGTCATCCCGGCCGGCTGCGACCGGGGCCCGGGACCCCCCACGGTGCGGCATACGCTGTCGCCCATGACTCTCGAGAACCTCGGCTTCTCCTCGCGCGCCATCCATGCCGGGCAGGAGCCGGACCCCACGACCGGCGCGGTGGTGCCCCCCATCCACCAGGTGAGCACCTACAAGCAGGACGGCATCGGCGGCCTGCGCGGCGGCTACGAGTACTCCCGCTCGGCCAACCCCACGCGCACCGCGCTCGAGGAGTGCATCGCGGCGCTGGAGGGCGGTGAGCGCGGGTTCGCCTTCGCCAGCGGCCTGGCTGGTGAAGATGCCGTGCTGCGCGCGCTGCTCGCCCCCGGCGACCACGTCGTGGTCCCGTCCGACGCCTACGGCGGTACCTACCGACTGTTCAACCAGGTCGTGAAGCCGTGGGGCGTCGAGCACTCCATCGCGAAGGTGGCCGACGTCGAGTCGGTGCGCGCCGCCATCCGGCCCGAGACCCGGATGGTGTGGGTCGAGACCCCGACCAACCCGCTGCTCGGCATCGCCGACATCGCGGCCATCGCCGAGGTCACCCATGCGGCCGGTGCCCTGCTGGTCGTCGACAACACCTTCGCCTCGCCCTACCTGCAGCAGCCGATCGCCCTCGGCGCCGACGTCGTCGTGCACTCCACGACGAAGTACGCCGGCGGTCACAGCGACGTCGTCGGCGGTGCAGTGATCGTGGCCCCCGGTGCCACCACCCGCGACGGGGCCTCGGTCAGCGAGCGAGTCGCCTTCCACCAGAACGCGATGGGCGCCGTCGCCGGCCCGTTCGACGCGTGGCTCGTGCTGCGCGGCCTGAAGACGCTCGCCGTGCGCATGGAGCGGCACTGCGACAACGCCGAGGCGGTCGTGTCCTTCCTCCAGGCGCACGAGGGGGTGACCGCGGTGCACTACCCCGGACTGCCCGGCCACCTCAACCACGAGGTCGCCGCGCGCCAGATGAAGCGGTTCGGCGGCATGGTCGCCTTCCGGGTCAGGGGTGGCGAGGACGTCGCCACCAAGGTGTGCGCCGAGACGCAGCTGTGGACCCTCGGGGAGTCGCTGGGGGGCGTGGAGTCGCTCATCGAGCACCCCGGCCGGATGACGCACGCGTCGGTCGCCGGCACCGAGCTCGAGGTGCCCAGCGACCTGATCCGCCTGTCGGTCGGCATCGAGGACGCGGAGGACCTCGTCGCCGACCTCGGCCAGGCGCTCGACCGGCTCACCTGACCCGCCGTGCCCGCGGTCCTCTGCGTCGACGTCGGCTCGACGTTCACCAAGGCGGTGCTCGTCGACGTCGCCACCGGTGACGTCCTGGGCACGGCCAGCTCGCCGACCACGGTCGCCACCGACGTGATGGACGGCGTGGATGCCGTCCGCGCCTCGCTCGCGCAGCACGGGGAGCCGCACGAGGTGCTGGTCTGCTCCAGCGCCGGGGGCGGCCTGCGGCTGGCGGTGGTCGGCTACGAGCGCGAGGTCACCGCCGAGGCCGGCCACCGCGTGGGCCTGTCGGCGGGCGCGAAGGTGGTGCACGTCGCCTGCGGGCCGATGTCGGGCGCCGACGTCGCCGCGCTGCGGGCGGCATCCCCCGACCTCGTGCTACTGGTGGGTGGCACCGACGGCGGCAACGTCGACGTGCTGCTGCACAACGCCGAGCGCATCGCGAAGGCCCGGCTCTCGGCGCCGGTGGTCGTCGCCGGCAACGCCGAGGCCGCGACCGAGGTGGCCGGCATCCTCGCCACCACCGGGCGCCGGTTCGTCGTCACGTCCAACGTGCTGCCCCGCATCGGCGTCGTGGCACCCGAGGCGGCGCGCGCCGCCATCCGCGACGCGTTCCTCACGCACGTCATCGGCGGCAAGGGGCTCTCGCGCGGCCGCGGGTTCGCCGAGCTGGTGCGCGCCCCCACCCCGGATGCCGTGCTGCGCGGCGTCGAGGTGCTCGCCGAGGTGGCCGGCGGCGACGTGCTCGTGGTGGACGTCGGCGGGGCGACCACCGACGTCTACTCGGTGATCACCCCGCAGGGCGAGGACGCGACCATCCACCGCGAGGTCGTCGGCACCCTCTGGCACGCCCGCACCGTGGAGGCCGACCTGGGCATGCGGTGGACCGCGGAGGGGGTCGTGGAGGTAGGCACCCGCGAGCGCCTGCCGGTCGACGACGCCACCGCGCGGTACGCCGCCGAGGTCGCGCGCGACACCGCCCACCTGGCGAGCACGGATGCCGAGTGGATCGCCGAGGAGTCGATCGCGTCGACGGCCGCGGTGGTGGCGGTGCGCCGCCACGGCCGCCCTCCGCACCCGTCGGAGCGACCGCGCCCGCTCGCCGAGGTGGCGCTCGTCGTCGGCTCCGGGGGGGTGCTGCGGCATGCACCTGGTGACGTCGGCGACCGAGTGCTGTCGCGGGTCACGAGTGACCACGGTGGAGGGTGGCGGGTGCCCGAGCGCGCGGCCCGGCGGGTGGATGCCGCCTATGTCCTGTTCGCCGTCGGCCTGCTGGCCGACGGCTACCCGCAGGTGGCGTCAGCCCTGGCCGCCCCCCTGACCGTGCCATGAGTGGGGAAGTGGTCGCCCTGACGACCACGTCCGCACTCGCGGCGGAGGGGGCGGGCCTACGGTGTGGCGATGAGCGCTGGCTGGCCTTGGGCCGACGAGTTCGAGCCCGACGGCACCTATCTGAACTCCGCGACGATGGGCTTGCCCCCGAGGGCGACCCTCGCGGCCCTGGCTGCCGCGCAGGACGAGTGGCGCCGGGGCACCGCCTACGCGCCTGGCTACGACGCCGACGTCGCGGCCGCGCGGGAGGCCTACGCCCGGCTGGTGGGCGTGGGGGCCGAGACGGTCGCCATCGGCAGCCAGGTGTCGCCGCTGGCCGCGCTGGTCGCTGCGGCCGTGCCGGACGGGTCGACGGTGCTCGTGCCGGAGGGGGAGTTCACCAGCGTGACGTTCCCGTTCCTCGCGCAGGAGGTGCGCGGCGTCCGGGTGCGTGAGGTGCCGCTGGCGGAGGTGGCCGAGCACGTCGACGGCACGACCGGGCTGGTCGCGCTGTCGGCGGTGCAGTCCTCCGACGGCACGGTCGCCGACCTCGCCGCCGTCGAGGCGGCCGCGGCACGGCACGGGGTCGACGTGCTGGTCGACGTGACCCAGGCCACCGGGTGGCTGCCGGTGGAGGCGGGGCGGTTCGCGTACACGGTGTGCGCGGCCTACAAGTGGCTGCTCTCGCCGCGCGGCACGGCGTTCCTCACGGTGCGGCCGGACCGGTGGGAGCGGCTCGTCCCCGCGGCGGCGGGGTGGTACGCCGGTGAGCACCCCTGGTCGTCGATCTACGGCTCCCCACTGCGGCTCGCCTCCGACGCGCGGCGCTACGACGTCTCGCCGGGGTGGCACTCGTGGGTGGGGACGGCATCCTCGCTGGCCCTGCTCGAGGAGGTCGGGGTGGGCGCGCTGCACGCCCACGCGCTGGAGCTGGAGGCGGCCTTCGCAGCGGCCGCTGGGCTGGAGCCGGTGGGGCGGGCGGTGCGCGCGCTGGCGGCGGACGGTGAGGTGCCGGCCCTGCTGTCCGCGAACGGCATCGTGGCGGCGGAGCGGGCCGGGCGGCTGCGGGTGTCCTTCCACGTGAACAACACGGTGCAGGAGGCCGAGCGCGCGGGGGCGGTACTGCGGGGGCACGTGCAGGGCTGAGCGGCGGCTCGGCAGAAATCGAGGAGACCTGTGTCGGAGGTCACACCTACGCTTGTCCGGCATGAGTGAAAACACCACTTCGCAGACCCGCATCTCCCTCGACGTCGTCGCTCTCGACTGCCCCGACGCCCGAGCCCTGGCCGGCTTCTACGCCGCCGTGCTCGACTGGGAGGTCGACGACGACTCCGACGACGACTGGGTGACGATCGTCCCCCCGGGGTCGGGTGAGGGAGACCAGGCGCTGGCCTTCCAGCGCATCGACGACCATGTCGCGCCGACCTGGCCCGGGGGCGAGCACCCGCAGCAGTTCCACCTCGACCTCCGGGTGGCAGACCTTTCGGCGGGGGAGCAGAAGGTGCTGGCTGCGGGGGCCACCCGCCACGAGCACCAGCCCGCCACCGATGGCGGTTTCGTCGTCTACCTCGACCCGGCCGGGCACCCGTTCTGCCTGGTGTCATGAGCGCCGCGGCCATCGAGGCGGTCGACCTCGTCAAGCGCTTCGACGACTTCACGGCGGTCGACGGCGTCAGCTTCTCGGTGCCGTCCGGCACCGTCTTCTCGATGCTCGGCCCCAACGGCGCGGGCAAGACCACCACGGTGCGCATGATGACCACGCTGAGCATCCCCACCAGCGGCACCGCCCGGGTCGCGGGGTTCGACGTCGTCGCCGATCCGGATGCCGTGCGCCACCGGATGGGCCTCACGGCGCAGTCCGCCACGGTCGACGAGCTGCTCACGGGCCGCGAGAACCTCCGGCTGATCGGTGACCTCTACGGCCTCGAACGGCGGCTGGTGAAGCAGTCGATCGAGGAGCTGCTCGAGCGGTTCTCGCTGTCCGAGGCCGGCAACAAGGTGGTCAAGGACTACTCCGGCGGCATGCGGCGCCGGCTCGACCTGGCGGCGAGCCTGATCGCCACACCCCCGGTGCTGTTCCTCGACGAGCCGACCACCGGCCTCGACCCGCGCAGCCGGGTCGAGCTGTGGGGCGTGCTGCGCGACCTCGTGCGCGACGGCACCACGTTGTTCCTCACCACCCAGTACCTCGACGAGGCCGACCAGCTCGCCGACAACATCGTGGTCGTCGACCACGGCCGGATCATCGCCCAGGGCACCCCGCTCGAGCTCAAGGACCAGTCCGGCGCGGCCAGCCTGGTCATCACGGTGAGCCGGCCCGGTGAGGTCGACCGGGCGGCCGAGCTGGTGCGCTCCGAGGTCGGCGAGCTGCACGTCGACCGCGACGCCCGGCGCATCACCGCACCCGCCGAGGGGGTGGGTGCGCTCACCCGCATCGCCGCCCGGCTCGACGAGGCCGGCATCGACCTCGACGACATCGGCCTGCAACGGCCCAGCCTCGACGACGTCTTCCTCAACCTCACCGGTCACAAGGCCGAGGTCGAGGTCGAGCCGGAGTCGTCCCACGACGAGCAGAAGACGGAGGCGGTCCGATGACCTCCACCACGGTCACGCACTTCCAGGCGACCCACCCCGACGAGCGCGGCGCCGCCGGCACCCGGCAGATCGGGGCCCTGATCCGGCGCAACCTCACCCACATCAAGCGCCAGCCCGAGATGCTCACCGACGTCACCATCCAGCCGGTGATGTTCGTGCTGCTCTTCGCGTTCGTGTTCGGCGGGTCGATCAACATCCCCGGCGTCGACTACAAGGAGTGGCTGCTGCCGGGCATCATGGCGCAGACCATGGCGTTCAGCTCGTTCGTCGTGGCCATCGGGCTCAACAACGACCTCGGAAAGGGCATCGTCGACCGGTTCCGCTCCCTGCCGATCGGCCGCGGGGCGGTCGTCGTGGCGCGCAGCGTCTCCAGCCTCATCCACTCCAGCCTCGGCATCGTCGTCATGTCCGTCACCGGGCTGTTCATCGGGTGGAACATCAACACCGGCCCGGCCCGGGGCCTGCTCGGCTACGGCCTGCTCGTGCTGTTCGGGTTCATGATGATCTGGATCGGCATCCTGGTGGGGTCGTCGCTGCGCTCGGTCGAGGCCGTGCAGGGCGTGATGTTCGTCACGATCTTCCCGATCACCTTCCTCAGCAACGCGTTCGCGCGGCCCGAGGGCATGCCGCCGGTGCTGCGCTGGCTCGCGGAGTGGAACCCGATCAGCGCGCTGGTGCAGGCGCTGCGCGAGCTGTGGGGCAACGAGGGCTTCCCGGTGCCACCCGACGCCGCGCTGCCGCTGCAGTATCCGGTCACCGCCACCCTGATCTGGACCATCGGGCTGTCCGCCATCCTGGCGCCGCTGGCCATCCGGGCCTACGTGCGCCGCACCACCGACTGAGGTCCGGCACCGCGGGCGCGCCTAGGGTGGAGCCATGATCGTCGCCGTCACCACCGCACCCGACGGCACCGTGGGCGGCGGCCTCGGCCGGGCGCAGACGGTGGCCGTCGCCGACGTCCGCGACGGCCACGTCGCATCCTGGACCGAGCTCGCGGTCGGCTGGGGCGACCTGCACGGCACCGGGCCCGAGGGCACCCACCACGCACGCATCGTGCGCTTCATGCGCGAGCACGCCGTCGAGTCGGTCGTGACGAGCGGCCTGGGCGAGGGCATGCGCACCACCATGGGCAAGCTCGGGGTGGTCGTGCGCACCGACCTGCGCGGCGATGCCCACGAGGCCGCCGTCCTGGCTGCGACGACCACGCCCATGCGGATGCCGTAACCACGCCCCGTGGTTGCATGGGCGCATGGCTGCCGTGCGCTTCGTCGACGTGTTCTCCGAGTCCACCTGCCGGGGCAACGCGCTCGCCGTCTTCCATGACGCCGACGACCTCACCGACGAGCAGATGGCGGTCATCGCCCGCTGGACCAACCTGTCCGAGACGACCTTCCTGTGCGCGCCGACCGACCCCGGGGCCGACTACCGGGTGCGCATCTTCACCACCGGTGGTGAGCTTCCCTTCGCCGGCCACCCCACCCTCGGCAGCGCGCACGCCTGGCTCGAGGCGGGGGGCGAGCCGGCATCCGAGGGCGTGGTCGTGCAGCAGTGCGCCTCGGGGCTGGTGCAGGTGCGGCGGGGCGAGCGGCTCCGCTTTGCCGCGCCGCCGCTGACCCGCACCGGCCCGGTGGACCAGGCGCAGGCGGCACGGGTCGTCACGGCCCTGGGCCTGGACCCGGCAGACGTGCTCGAGACCGCCTGGGTCGACAACGGGCCGGGCTGGATCGGCGTGCTGGTGAGCACCCCGGATGCCGTGCTCGCGGCCGTGCCGGACCCCAGCCTGTGTGCCGGGCTCAAGGCCGGCTTCGTCGCGGTCTACCCGCCCGGGGCCCGGGGCGACGGGGTGGCTGCCGAGGTGCGGGCGGTGTACTCCGACGACCGCGACTTCGCGGAGGACCCCGTCACGGGGAGCCTCAACGCCGGCCTGGCCCAGTGGCTGGTGCCGGCCGGGCACCTGCCCGAGCACTACGTGGCCGCGCAGGGCACCGTGCTCGGCCGGGAGGGCCGCGTGCACGTCGACGTCGTCGACGGCACGGTATGGGTCGGCGGCGCCACCCGCACCGTCATCACCGGCGAGTGCCCCACCTGACGCGTCCCCAGATCGACCAATAGGTCACGCGGGGGACAGATAGCCCACCGGATGCCGTCCCTGCTGTGACCAATTGGTGATGGGGGACACCGGCCGACCGGATGCCGTCCCTGCTGTGACCAATTGGTCGATGTGGGGACGGCGACGGGCCGGGTCCGTGTGGACCCGGCCCGTCGGCATCCGCCCCTGACGGGCGGGTGGTGCGGCTCGCTCAGCCGTCGTAGGGCTTGGTGGCGAGCACCTTGACCTCGATGTGCTTGCCGTTGGGGGCCGCGTAGGTGACGGTGTCGCCCACCTTGGCGCCGTTGACGGCCGCACCGATCGGTGACTTCTCGGAGAACACGTGCATCGAGTCGTCGGTGATCTCGCGCGAGCCGAGCAGGAAGGTCTCCTCGTCGCCGAACATGTCGACGGTGACGACCATGCCGGGCTCGACGACGCCGTCGTCGGCCGGGGTCTCACCGATGACGGCGGTCTCGAGCAGCTGGGTGAGCTGGCGGATGCGGGCCTCCATCTTGCCCTGCTCCTCCTTGGCGGCGTGGTAGCCGCCGTTCTCCTTGAGGTCCCCCTCCTCGCGGGCAGCCTCGATCTTCTTGGCGATCTCGGTGCGGCCCGGCCCGGAGAGCTCGTCGAGCTCGGCCTGGAGGCGGTCGAACGCCCCCTGGGTCAGGAAGCTCGCCTGGTTGGCGGTCTCGGTCACGTCACTCACTCCTGGATCGTGGGCGGCGCCTGCCCGCACGGGGCGGCACCTCGGTGCTACGGCAACGGGCCCGGGTTCCGATGGATGCCGTTCGGCACGCGTGTCGGACCCAGACCCGAGGTGATGAAGGGCCCAGCCTACCAAGCCGGGCCCGGATCACCACCATGGCGAGCCCCGCGGGCGCCCTGCCGGGCCGGGTGTCAGGGGGTGTCGAGCACCCGGGTGCACGAGTCGACGACACCGGTCACCGCCCGCACGCTGGTGCGCAGCGACACCACCCGGTGCACCGAGGTGGGCCCCTGCGCGGGCACGTCGTCGTCGACCGTTCCGACCCGGTTGCGCCCGGCATCCAGCGCCGTGATCCGGCAGACGACCGCGATGCCGGCCGGCCGGTGCAGGTCGTACTCCACGACGATCGAGGTGTCGGACTCGACCCGGTACGCCGTCACCTCCGGGCGCACGCTGCCGACGGTGGTGACGATGCCCCACCACACGATGACGCCGACGGCGGCGAGGCAGCCGAGGATGCCGACCACCCACCAGCGGGTGGTGCCGGGAACGGGGCGGGGCAACGGCATACGGGTCCTCGGTCTGGGCTGGTGTGCGGTGGTCGCGGGGACGGCACCGGATGAGAGGATGGACGGCGTCCATTCTCGGGTACGCCCCGGGAGCGCTGCAGGGAAGGGTCTCCATGTCCGACCGGCTCCGGCTCATGTGCGTTCACGCGCACCCGGACGACGAGTCCAGCAAGGGCGCCGCGACGATGGCGCGCTACGTCGACGAGGGCCACGAGGTGCTGGTGGTGTCGTGCACCGGGGGCGAACGCGGCGACGTGCTGAACCCGAGGCTGAAGAACGACGTGCACATCCTGCGCGACCTCGCCCAGGTGCGCCGCGACGAGATGGCCGCGGCGCAGGCCGTCCTCCGCGTGCAGCACACCTGGCTCGGCTTCGTCGACTCCGGCCTGCCCGAGGGTGACCCGCTGCCTCCGCTGCCCGAGGGCTGCTTCGCGCTCGAGCCGCTGTCGGTCACCTCCGAGGCCCTGGTGCGCGAGATCCGCCGCTTCCGCCCGCACGTCGTCACCACCTACGACGAGAACGGCGGCTACCCGCACCCCGACCACATCATGTGCCATGACGTGTCGATGGCGGCCGTGGTCGCGGCCGGCGACCCGGCGGCGTTCCCGCACGCCGGGCCGGCCTGGCAGCCGCTGAAGGTCTACTACAACCAGACCTTCAGCCGGGCGCGCATCGAGGCGTTCCACGAGGCGCTCACCGCGCTGGGCGAGGAGAGCCCGTATGCCGAGTGGCTCGAGAACTGGTCGCGCCCCGACCGCGCCGTGACGACCCGGGTCGAGTGCGCGGCCTGGTTCGAGCGCCGGGATGCCGCGCTGCTCGCGCACGCCACCCAGGTCGACCCCGAGGGCACCTGGTTCCGGGTCACCCGGGAGGTGCAGGCCCGGGTCTGGCCGACCGAGGACTACGAGGCGGCCCTGTCCTTCATCCCGATCGCCGAGGGCGAGGACGACCTCTTCGCCGGCATCCCCACCGACGTCGCTGAGGCCGACGCCCTCGCAACCTCGGGTGACCTCCAGGTCGCCCTCGACACCCGCACGGAGCGTGAGGCATGAACCAGGCACCCACCGCCGACGGCGGGCCGGGCTTCGTAGCCTTCCTCGCCTTCTTCCTCCTGGCCATCGCCCTGTGGTTCCTGATGCGCAACATGAACTCCCGGATGCGGCGGATGTCCTACCGCCAGCAGGCGGCCCACCGGGGCAAGGACGAACCCCAGGCGGGTCCCGGCGAGCTCGGCACACCGGACGACGGACCCTCGACGGCTCCGAACGGCGGCGACGACCCGGCATCCGCGCCGGTCGACGAGGCGAGTGGCCCCGACGACGGGATGCCGGGTGGGGATGTCGACGACACCGGCGACAGGGGCCCGACCACGGGCCAGTGACACCAGCTGGACCCACGCGCCGCGGTCCGCCGGAGCTCAGACGACCGCGGGGCCCGTCAGTGCGATCGAGGCGGCGACGAAGTGCGCCGTGAAGGCCAGGATGGTCAGGGCGTGGAAGACCTCGTGGAACCCGAACCAGCGTGGTGAGATGTCCGGCCGCTTGGTGCCGTAGACGATCGCCCCGAGGCTGTAGAGCGCCCCGCCGATGACGACCCAGGTCATCACGGCCGGCCCGGCGTGCTGCAGCAGCGGGCCGAAGTAGAAGACGGCCACCCAGCCGAGCATGAGGTAGGCGGGCACGTAGAGCCAGCGCGGCGCACCGGCCCAGAAGACCCGGAAGAGCACGCCGAGGAAGGCGCCGCTCCACACGATGATGAGCATCCGCTTGGCCTGCGGCGAGGGCAGCAGCAGCGCGAACGGTGTGTAGGTGCCGGCGATGATCAGGAAGATGTTGGAGTGGTCGAACCTGCGCAGGAACCCCCCGACGCGTGGCGACCAGGTGCCCCGGTGGTAGACCGCCGAGGTGCCGAACAACAGCACGGCGGTGCCGGCGAAGACCGCCGCCGAGACCTTCTCCGTCGTGGTCCCGGCGAGCACGATGAGGATGATGCCGGCCACCAGTGCCACGGGGGCCATGCCGGCGTGCAGCCAGCCGCGCAGCTTGGGCTTGACGTTGTCGATCGCCGTCTCGACGCGCTGCTCGAGGGCCTCGCGGCGGCTCGGCTCGGCGACGGGCGTCGGCTCGGTCTGCGTCATTCGCCAACGGTAACCTACCCGAGCGTAAGTTAGGGTGCCGGCACGGTGTGACCCCTGCCGAGGGTGACCTTGGGCAGGCTCGCAACGGCCGGTCCGGCCTGCGGCTGCACCCGGGCGCGCGGGAGTAGCGTGGGGCGCGCCGTCCGCGACCCGCGGTGCGGCGATCCGGACATCGGCGGGAGGCCAGGCGAATGGGGCTCAGCGACGTCCTGTATGCCGCCTATGCCCGCCGCCTCACCCGGCAGCTCGACCCGTCATCGGTGCCGCGCCACGTCGGCGTGATGCTCGACGGCAACCGCCGCTGGGCCAAGGCCCGCGGGGCCGGGGCCAGCGAGGGACACCAGGCCGGTGCCGACAACATCGCGAACCTGCTGTCGTGGTGCGACGAGGCGGGCGTCGAGGTGGTCACCCTGTGGCTGCTCTCCACCGACAACCTCAACCGCCCCGAGAAGGAGCTGCGACCCCTGCTCGGCATCATCGAGAAGGCCGTCGACACCCTGGCGGCGACCCACCGCTGGCGCATCCACCCGGTGGGGGCGCTCGACCTCCTCCCGGCCGCCACGGCAGCCCGGCTCAAGGCCGCCGAGGACGCCACCCGCGACGTCGACGGGATGCTCGTCAACGTGGCCGTCGGGTACGGCGGGCGCCGCGAGATCGCCGATGCCGTGCGCTCGCTGCTCCAGGAGCAGGCCAGCCAGGGCACCAGCCTCGAAGAGCTCGCCGAGGTGATCGACGTCGAGCACATCGCCGAGCACCTGTACACCAAGGGCCAGCCCGACCCCGACCTCGTCATCCGCACCTCCGGGGAGCAGCGGCTCGGTGGCTTCCTGCTGTGGCAGAGCGCCCACAGCGAGTTCTACTTCTGCGAGGCCTACTGGCCCGACTTCCGCAAGGTCGACTTCCTGCGCGCGCTGCGCGCCTTCGGCGAGCGCAACCGCCGCTTCGGCGCCTGACCCGGCCCCACGGCATCCGGGCCGACGAGGCCGATGCCGCCATGCGCCACATCGGTCACATCCACCCCACCTTTCCCAGGGGTAACGAGCCTGCGGCGGAAACGCTCGACACGCGCGGCGGAGCATGCGTGAAAGCGCTTGAACATCGTCGTAGCGTCGAGACCACCGCATTCCTCACCCCAGGAGCGACCATGGCCTCGAGCACCCGACCGGCACCGTCCGCCCGCTCCGGGAAGGAGCCGCGTCGCACCTACGTGCTCGACACCTCGGTCCTGCTCGCGGACCCCCGGGCGATCACCCGCTTCAAGGAGCACGAGGTCGTGCTCCCCGTCGTGGTGGTCACCGAGCTCGAGGCCAAGCGGCACCACCCCGAGCTGGGCTACTTCGCCCGCACGGCGCTGCGGATGCTCGACGACCTGCGCATCTCGGCCGGCCGGCTCGACGCTCCGGTGCCCATCGGCGACGAGGGCGGTACCCTGCGCGTCGAGCTCAACCACACCGACCCGACCTCGCTCCCCGCCGGTTTCCGGTTGGGCGACAACGACACCCGCATCCTGGCGGTGGCGCGCAACATGGCCAACGAGGGCCGGATGGTCACCATCGTGAGCAAGGACCTGCCGATGCGGGTCAAGGCCTCGGCCTGCGGCCTCGAGGCGGAGGAGTACCGCGCCGAGCTCGCCGTGGAGTCGGGCTGGACCGGCATGGCCGAGCTCGACGTGACGGTCGAGGAGATGGACCACCTCTACGAGTACGGCCGGCTCGAGAACGTCGAGGCCGCCGAGCTGCCCTGTCACACCGGGCTGGTGCTCAGCTCGCCGCGCGGCTCCGGGCTGGCGCGGGTCGGCCCCGACAAGCAGCTGCGCCTGGTGCGCGGCGACCGTGACGCCTTCGGCCTGCACGGCCGCAGCGCCGAGCAGCGGATCGCGCTCGACCTGCTGATGGACCCCGACATCGGCATCGTCAGCCTCGGTGGCCGCGCCGGCACCGGCAAGTCGGCGCTCGCCCTGTGTGCCGGCATCGAGGCGGTCATGGAGCGTCGCCAGCAGCGCAAGGTGGTCGTCTTCCGCCCGCTGTACGCCGTCGGCGGCCAAGAGCTCGGCTACCTGCCCGGCGACGCCTCCGAGAAGATGAACCCGTGGGGCCAGGCGGTGTTCGACACGTTGTCGGCGCTGGTCTCGCGTGAGGTGGTCGAGGAGATCCTCGACCGGGGGATGCTCGAGGTGCTGCCGCTCACGCACATCCGCGGTCGATCGCTGCACGACGCGTTCGTCATCGTCGACGAGGCGCAGAGCCTGGAGCGCAACGTGCTGCTCACCGTGCTGTCGCGCATCGGGCAGAACTCCCGGGTCGTCCTCACCCACGACGTCGCCCAGCGCGACAACCTGCGGGTGGGCCGCCATGACGGCGTCGTGGCGGTGGTCGAGGCACTCAAGGGGCACCCGTTGTTCGCCCACGTCACGCTCACCCGCAGCGAGCGCAGCCCGATCGCGGCGCTGGTCACCGACCTGTTGGAGGGCATCGAGGTCTAGACCGTCGCCCGGGTCGAGACCGGCACGGTGTGGGACGGCGATTTCGTCTGCCGCTGCCGATCCCCTAAAGTTAGGTCTCGATTCGGTAACGCCCCGTGGGCTCCCCCCTGCGCCCCGCCCCCTGTTTCCTCTCCGTTAGGTCCCCCCTGCCCATGCCTCGGTACTCCGCGCGCCACGCCCCCCGCCATGCCGCTCCTGCGCGGCGGTCGGGAGCCGCTCACGCGACCCGCACGGCACTGGGCCGACCGGTGCTCGCCACCGGTGTGGCGGCGGCCGTGCTGTCGACCGGAGCCCTGGCCGCGTCGGTGTCCGGAGGCACCGCGAGCGCCGACACGCTGACCTTCGCGGTCGACGGCGTCACCTCGAGCACCTCCACCGAGCAGATGAAGACCGAGCGGGCGGATGCCGTGCGCGTCGCCGCCGACCGCAGCGGCGCCAACGCCCAGCGTTCCGTCGTGGCCGCCCGCAGCGCCCAGCGCGAGAAGGTCGCCGCTGCTCGGGCCGCCCAGGCCGCGAAGGTCAAGGCGGCCGCCCTGGCCAAGGCCCGCAAGGCCGCGGCCGAGCGCGCCGCCGCGGCCGCCCAGCGCAAGCGGGTCATCGCCAACGCCCAGCGCGACCCCAAGGCCGCCGCGCGGATGCTGATGCCCGACTACGGCTTCAGCATGTCCCAGTGGGGCTGCCTCGAGCGGCTGTGGATCGGCGAGAGCGGCTGGAACTACCGGGCCGAGAACGCCTCCTCGGGCGCCTACGGCATCCCCCAGTCCCTTCCGGGCAGCAAGATGGGCACCGTCGCGAGCGACTGGCGCACCAACCCGGTCACCCAGATCAAGTGGGGCCTGAACTACATCAAGCTCTCGTACGGCTCGCCCTGCAACGCCCTCAGCCAGTGGAACGCCCGCTCGCCGCACTGGTACTGACCGGCCCGGCGCCGGGTCGCTGCCGGCGGCCTCGCGGCTCAGATCTTGCGCAACCGGATGCCGGTGACGGCGTGGTCGGCGCCCTTGGTGAGCACCAGCGTCGCGCGGTCGCGCGTCGGCAGCACGTTCTCGACCAGGTTGGGCTCGTTGGTGCGCTCCCAGATGGCGGATGCCGTGGCTCGCGCCTCGTCGTCGTCGAGCCCGGCATAGCGGTGGAAGTACGACTGCGGGTGCGCGAAGGCCGTCGCCCGCAACCGGAGGAAGCGCTCGACGTACCAGGTGCGGATCTCCTCGACCGGTGCGTCGACGTACACCGAGAAGTCGAAGTAGTCCGAGATCGCCCCGGTGCTCGACCCGTCGGCACGCGCGGCGGGCGGCTGCAGCACGTTGAGCCCCTCGACGATCAGCACGTCGGGGCGGCGCACCCGGATCGTGTCGGGCAGCACGTCGTAGGTGAGGTGCGAGTACTGCGGCGCCTCGACCACCGGCATCCCCGACTTCACCGCGGCGATGAACCGCATCAGCGCCCGGCGGTCGTATGACTCCGGAAAACCCTTGCGCTGCAACAGGCCGCGTCGCTCCAGCTCGGCGTTCGGGTGCAGGAAGCCGTCGGTGGTGATGAGCTCGACCCGGGGGGTGTGCGGCCAGCGGCTCATCAGCTCCTTGAGGATGCGTGAGGTCGTCGACTTGCCGACGGCCACCGAGCCGGCCACCCCCACCACGAACGGCACCCGCGTCGGGCGCTCCCCGAGGAACTCGCTCGTCGCCAGCCGGAGCCCGTGGGTGGCCTCGACGTAGAAGTGCAGCAGCCGCGAGAGCGGGAGGTATACCTCCTCCACCTCGTTGAGGTCGAGCCGCTCACCCAGGCCGCGCAGTCGCGCGAGGTCGCTCTGCTCCAGGCTCATCGGGTGGTTCTCCCGCAGGCGCGACCACGCCCGGCGGTCGAGGTCGACGTAGGGCGTCGGCAGCGTGCGTCGCTCCTGCGTTGCGCTCACCCGCGCCATTGTTGCGCATCCCGTGACGCCACGACCGGCGCGACCTGCGCCGTCGGCGCGTGGCGGTCGGGCGGCCACGGGGGTCCGGCATCCCAACTAGGCTGACCGCATGTGTGGAATCGTTGGTTACGTCGGTACGACGATGGATGACACGGCCCTGGAGGTCGTGATGGAGGGGCTGTCCCGGCTCGAGTACCGCGGCTACGACTCGGCGGGCGTCGCGCTGGTCACCGCCGAGGGCATCACCTCCGAGAAGCGCGCCGGCAAGCTCGAGAACCTCCGCTCAGCGCTGGAGGCGCAGCCGCTCGCGGCCTCGCGCACCGGCATCGGGCACACCCGGTGGGCGACCCACGGCGGCCCCACCGACGGCAACGCGCACCCCCACCGCGGCGGCGACGACGACCGGCTGGCCCTGATCCACAACGGCATCATCGAGAACTTCCACGCGCTGAAGAAGGAGCTGCTCGAGGAGGGGGTCGAGTTCCGCTCCGAGACCGACACCGAGGTCGCCGCGAAGCTCGTCGGTCGCGAGTACGACCGGGTGGGTGACCTCACGCTCGCCATGCGCAACGTCGTGCAGCGGCTCGAGGGCGCGTTCACCCTGCTCGCGGTGCACGCCGACAGCCCCGGCGTGGTCGTGGGCGCGCGCCGCAACAGCCCGCTCGTGGTGGGCCTGGGCGACGGTGAGAACTTCCTCGGCAGCGACGTCGCGGCCTTCATCGGCCACACCCGGCACGCGCTCGAGCTCGGCCAGGACCAGATCGTCACGATCACCCCCGAGGGCTACTCGGTCATCGACTTCGACGGCACGCCGTCCGACGGCAAGGCCTACGAGGTCACCTGGGATGCCGCCGAGGCCGAAAAGGGCGGCTACGCCACCTTCATGGAGAAGGAGATCAACGACCAGCCGCACGCCGTGGCCGACACCCTGCTGGGCCGCACCGACGAGACCGGCCGGCTCGTGCTCGACGAGGTGCGGATCAGCGAGGAGCAGCTGCGCGCCGTCGAGCGCATCACCATCGTCGCGTGCGGCACCGCGGCCTACGCCGGCATGGTCGCGAAGTACGCCATCGAGCACTGGACCCGCATCCCGGTCGAGGTCAGCCTCGCCCACGAGTTCCGCTACTGCGACCCCATCGTCGACGGCACGACGCTCGTGGTGTCGGTCAGCCAGTCCGGCGAGACCATGGACACCCTGATGGCCGTCAAGCACGCGGCCGAGCTCGGCGCCATGACCCTGTCGATCTGCAACACGCACGGTTCGACCATCCCGCGCGAGTCCGACGCCGTGCTCTACACGCACGCCGGCCCCGAGATCGCCGTCGCCTCGACCAAGGCGTTCCTCGCCCAGATCACCGCCTGCTACATCCTCGGCCTCTACCTCGCCCAGCTGCGCGGCGAGACCTACGCCACCGACGCGCAGGCCGTGATGGCCGAGCTGCATGAGATCCCGGCGAAGATCGAGGACCTCCTGGGCCGGATGGACCGCGTGGTCGAGATGGCGCACTTCATGGCCGACACCCGCTCGGTGCTCTTCCTCGGCCGCAACGTGGGGTACCCGGTGGCCCTCGAGGGCGCGCTCAAGCTCAAGGAGCTCGCCTACATCCACGCCGAGGGGTTCGCGGCCGGTGAGCTGAAGCACGGCCCGATCGCGCTGATCGACGCCGGCCAGCCGGTGTTCGTCATCGTGCCGAGCCCCGACACCCCGCACGAGCTGCACAAGAAGGTCGTCTCCAACATCCAGGAGATCCGGGCTCGGGGCGCGCGCACCATCGTCATCGCGCACGACGGCGACGACGACGTCGAGCCCTACGCCAGCGAGGTCATCCGCATCCCGCAGTGCTCGCCGATGCTGGCGCCACTGCTGGCCGTCGTGCCACTGCAGGTCTTCGCGCTGCACCTGTCCACGGCCAAGGGCCTCGACGTCGACCAGCCTCGAAACCTGGCCAAGTCGGTGACCGTCGAATGACGGTCGGGGCTGGCCCCACCGTGCACATTGCCAAGTCGGTCACGGTCGAATGATCGTCGGCGTCGGCATCGACGTCGTCGACGTCGCGCGCTTCGGCGCGACGCTCGAGCGCACCCCGGCGCTGCGCGAGCGCCTCTTCACCGCCGGTGAGCGTGACCTGCCGCTGAACTCGCTCGCGGCGCGGTTCGCGGCGAAGGAGGCCGTCGCCAAGGCGCTGGGCGCTCCGTCGGGCATGCACTGGCACGACGCCGAGGTGCACCGTGGCGCCGACGGCCGCCCGCACCTCGAGGTGCGGGGCACCGTGCGGGCCCGGGTCGAGGCCCTGGGCATCACCTCGCTGCACCTGTCCCTGTCCCACGACGCCGGCATCGCGTCGGCCGTGGTCGTCGCCGAAGGAGCCCCGCTGTGATCGAGGCATGGTCCACGGATGCCGTGTACGCCGCCGAGCGCGCGCTGATGGCGACGCTCGATGACGGCGAGCTGATGGCCCGGGCCGTCGAGGGGCTCGCCGGGGTCGCGGCGGCCCGGCTCGAGGAGAGCGGCGGCCGGTCGGTGGCGGCCCTCGTGGGCCCGGGCAACAACGGCGCCGACGCGCTGTATGCCGTGGCCCGGCTCGCCGCGGCCGGCTGGAACGCCGTCGCGGTGCACTCCGACACGGTGCACGAGGGCGCGCGCGCGGCCGCCGAGGCGGCCGGGGTGGTGCTCACGACCGACCCGGGCGGGCTGGGGGAGGCCGACGTCGTGCTCGACGGCATCCTCGGCATCGGTGCTCGTGCGGGGCTGCCCGACTGGGCGGCCGGCTGGCTGTCCGCGCTGTCCGAGACGGCGCACGTCATCGCCGTCGACCTGCCCTCGGGCCAGGACCCGATGGGCGGTGAGCTCGACCCCGATGGCGTCTTCGCCGACGAGACGGTGACGTTCTCGGTCGCCAAGCCGGTGCACCTGCTGCCCCCCACCGAGCAGACCTGCGGGCTGCTGACCGTCGTCGACATCGGTCTCGAGGTCGGCGACGACCCGGTGGTGCGCCGCCTCGACCACGACGACGTCGCCGCGCTCTGGCCCGTGCCGGTCGCCTCCGACGACAAGTACTCCCGTGGGGTGCTGGGAATCGTGGCCGGTGGCGAGTCGTATCCCGGTGCCGCCGTGCTCAGCGTGACCGCCGCCGCCGAGGCCGGCTGCGGCATGGTGCGCTACGTCGGCACGCCCACTCCCACTGCGCTGGTGCGGACGGCCGTGCCCGAGGCGGTGCACGGTGCCGGCCGGGTGCAGGCCTGGCTGGTCGGGCCGGGGCTCGACGCCGAGGCGAAGGGCCCCGACGCCGACGCCCAGCTCGGCGCGGCCCGCGAGGCGCTCGCAGGCCCGGAGCCGGTCGTCGTCGACGCCGGCGGCCTCGACCTGCTCGACGCCGCGGTGCTCGAGGGCAGGGCGGGTGCCGTCACCCTCCTCACCCCCCACGCGGGCGAGTGCGCCCGCCTCCTCACCCGCCTGGCCGCCGGGACAGAATCGACCAATAGGTCAATCTCGGGACAAGGTGGCGTCCCGGAATCGACCAATAGGTCAATCTCGGGACAGGGTGAGGTGACCCGGGAGCAGGTCGAGGCCCGCCCGCTCGCCCACGCCCGCGCCCTGGCCGAGATCACCGGGGCCACCGTGCTGCTCAAGGGCGCGACCACCATCGTCGTGCCGACTGGGGAGGGTGCCGTCGCCTGGTCGCAGGCCGACGCCCCGCCGTGGCTGGCCACCGCCGGGGCTGGTGACGTGCTCGCGGGCCTGCTGGGCACCCTGCTGGCCTCCGGCCTGCCCGCCGACGTCGCCGGCGCCCTCGGCGCGCTGGTCCACGGGGTGGCCGCAGACCGGGCCAACCCGGGAGGACCGGTGCGGGCGCTCGCGGTGGCACACGGCATCCCCACCGCTGTCGCCCACCTGCTGGGCCGCAGTCGCCCCCCGGCGTCCTAGACTCGTCTGGCCCATGACCACCTCGCCCGCCTCCGCCCCGCCCCCCGCGCCCGCGGGCGCCTCGGCGTGGGTGAGCGTCGACCTCGACGCCATCCGCGACAACGTGGCCGAGCTGGCCCGACGGGCGGGTTCCGCGCAGGTGATGGCGGTCGTCAAGGGCGACGCCTACGGGCACGGCCTGGTGCCGTCGGCGCGAGCCGCGCTGGCCGGCGGCGCCACCTGGCTCGGCGTCGCCCAGCTCGCCGAGGCGCTCGATCTCCGCAAGGCCGGCGTCACGGCCCCGCTGCTCACCTGGCTCTTCCCGCCGGGCGGCGACGTCGGTGGGGCCATCGACGCCGACATCGAGGTGACGGTCGGTAGCGAGTGGACCCTGGATGCCGTTACGGCCGCGGCCCGCGAGCGCGGTCGGCCCGCACGCGTGCAGGTGAAGGTCGATACCGGCCTCGGGCGAGGCGGCATCCTCACCGACTGGTCGGACATGGTGGCGCGGGTCGCGGCGGCGCAGGCCGAGGGCGCCATCGAGGTGACCGGGGTGTGGTCGCACTTCGCGTGGGCCGACGCACCGCAGCACCCGACGGTGCGCGCCCAGCAGGTGCGCTTCGTGGAGGCGGCCGACGAGCTGGAGCGGGCCGGGGTGCACCCGGCGCTGCGCCACCTCGCGAACTCCGCGGCGACCCTCACCAACCCCTCGGCGCACTTCGACATGGTCCGCCCCGGGCTGGCCGTCTACGGGCTCTCGCCGGTGCCCGACCTGGGTGACCCCGGGCACTTCGGCCTGCGCGAGGCGATGCGGGTCACCGCCCGGCTCACCCTGGTCAAACGGGCCCGGGCCGGCCAGGGCGTCAGCTACGGCCACGAGTACGTCACCGAGCGCGACACCGTGCTCGGTTTGGTGCCGATGGGCTACGCCGACGGGATCCCGAGGTCGGCGGGCACCCGCGGGCCGGTGCTCGTCGGCGGGCGCCGGCTGACGGTGGCCGGCCGGGTCTGCATGGACCAGTTCGTGGTCGACCTCGGGCCGCAGTTCGCCGGCAGCGCCGGCGACGAGGTCGTGGTGCTCGGCCGCACCGCCGACGGTGAGCCCTCGGCGCAGGACTGGGCGCAGGCCGCGGGCACCATCAACTACGAGATCGTCACCCGGATGGGGCCACGCCTGCCGCGGGTGCTGCTCGGGGGCGGGGACTGATGGCGCTGGGCCCGTTCGGCAGCGCCGCCAGCGCCGTGGGTGACCGGGTGATGCGGGCACGTGCCGGCTACCGGTCGGTCGACGCCCCCGACGGCTGGGCGCACACCCCGACCGAGTCGCTGTGGGTCACCGCCGACGACGGCGTGGCCCTGCACGTCGAGATCGACGCCCCCGACCTCTCGAGCCTCAGCCGGCGCCACCTCGCCGGGCGGATGCCGACTGTCGTGCTCGTGCACGGCTTCAGCCTGAACATGCAGTGCTGGGTGCTGCAGCGGCGGGCGCTGATCCACTCGGGGTTCCGGGTCGTCACCTACGACCAGCGCGGACACGGTCGCTCCGGCCAGCCGGCCCTGGAGAACTGCACGGTCGCCCAGCTCGGTCGCGACCTCGCCGCCGTCATGGACGCCACCTGCACCAGTGGGCCGGTCGTGCTCGTCGGGCACTCGATGGGCGGCATGACCGTGATGTCGTATGCCGGCCAGCACCCCGACATCGTGCGCGACCGGGTGCTGGCGGTCGCGCTGATCGCCACCAGCGCCGGCGGCGACGAGATGACCGAGTTCGGCCTGGGGGCCACGGTCGGGAAGGTCGTGGGCTCGTTCGGGCCCGGCGTGCTGACCCGGATGTCCCGGCACGCACGGCCGATCGGCGCGCTGCGCAAGATGGGCCGCGGCGTGCAGGATGCCGTGGTGCAGCGCTGGGCGTTCGACTCCCCGGTGAGCCCCGAGCTGGTGCAGATGGTCGGCGACATGATCTTCTCCACCTCGTTCGACGTCATGGCCGCGTTCCTGCCCGACTTCGACGTGCTCGACATCAGCGCCGACCTCGCGCCGCTCGTCGGCATCGAGACCCTGGTGATGAACGGCGCCGGTGACCTGGTCACCCCGCCCTCGCACAGCGAGGAGATCGTGCGCCGCATCCCTGGCGCAGAGCACGTGGTGGTCGAGGACGCCGGCCACATCCTCATGCTCGAGCACCCCCAGCTGGTCACCCAGCAGCTGCTCATGCTCATCGCGCGCGCCCAGCGGGCCGTGGCCGAGGGGGTGCCGGTGAGCAGCAAGCCGCGGGTGCGCCGCACCGTGCAGGACATCTCGAAGAAGCGCCGGGTGGCGCGCGCCCGGGCCGGCCGAGGCAAGCGGGAGGCCGCGTCGTGAGCGGGCGCCGCGTCGCGCTGCCGGAGGTCGACGACACCCGAGCCCTGGGCCGGGTGCTCGGCTCGCTGCTGGGCGCCGGTGACCTCGTCGTGCTGACGGGGGGCCTCGGTGCCGGCAAGACGACCCTCACCCAGGGCATCGGCGAGGCTCTGGGCGTGCGCGGGCCGGTCACCTCGCCGACCTTCGTGATCGCCCGGGTGCACCCCTCCGTCGTCGGCGGCCCGGCGCTCGTGCACGTCGACGCCTACCGGCTCGGCGGGGCGCTCGAGCTCGACGACCTCGACCTCGACGCCTCGGTCGACGACAGCGTCACCGTGGTCGAGTGGGGGCACGGCCTGGCCGAGGACCTCAGCGACGACCGGCTCGAGGTCGTGCTCGACGTCGACATGGCCACCGAGGAGCGCACCGCGACGGTCACCGGTGTCGGTGGTCGCTGGAGCGGCGACGCCGCGGATGCCGGGCTGGTCACCCTGGGTGGTGTGCCGTGCTGACCCTCGCGATCGACACCTCGACCTCGGCGATCGGCGTCGCCGTGCTCGCACCCGGGTCCGACCCCGTGGTGGGGGTCGAGGTGGACGCCCGGGCGCACACCGAGAAGCTCGCGCCGCTGGTGCGCGACACCCTCGCGGCTGCCGGCGCGGCGGCCGCCGACCTCACCGGCATCGCCGTCGGCGCCGGCCCCGGGCCGTTCACCGGGTTGCGGGTCGGCCTGGTCACCGCGCTCACCCTGGGGCACGCGCTCGGCATCCCGGTGCACGGGGTGTGCAGCCTCGACGCCCTGGCCGAGCAGGCGCTGGCCGCGGCCGCCGACGGCGTCGACGAGGTGCTCGTGGCCACCGACGCGCGGCGCAAGGAGGTCTACTGGGCCCGTTACGCCCGGGGCGCCGACGGGGCCGTGGCCCTCACCGAGCCTGCCGTCGACCGCCCCGCGGAGGTCGCGGATGCCGTGCGCGCGCTGCCGACCGCCGGTCGCGGGCCCCTGCTCTTCCCCGACCTCTTCCAGAACGGCCTGGGCGGCCCGCTCGACGTCGACCCGGGGTGGCTGGGGCAGGTCGCGCTGCGCCGCATCGCCGCGGGAGAGCCGATGCCGGTGGAACCCCTGTACCTCCGCCGCCCCGACGCCCTCACCACCGCCGAGCGGGGCCGGTCGTGAGCGTGACCGCACCGACCCTGCGCGAGGCGCGATGGACCGACATCCCGGCCCTGGCGGTGCTCGAGCGCGACCTCTTCGCGCACGACGCCTGGGCCGAGGCCACCTGGTGGGCCGAGCTCGCCGGCCGGCCACGCCGCGACTACGTCGTGCTCACCGACGCTGACGGCATCCTCGGGTATGCGGGGCTCGACCACGGTGGTGACGTCGCCGACGTGATGACCGTCGCGGTGGCCCCGCGAGCGCAGGGCCGGGGGGTCGGGGGGCGGCTGCTGGACGAGCTCGAGCGCCGCGCGCGGTCCCGTGGGGCGGCATCCCTGATGCTCGAGGTGCGTGCCGACAACACCGCCGCGCTCCGCCTCTACGAGCGTGCCGGCTTCGTCGTGCTGAGCACCCGCCGGCGCTACTACCAGCCGGGCGACGTCGACGCCCTGGTCATGCGAAAGCTGTTGCGGCAGGGGGAGCCCGGCGATGAGTGACGCACCCCTGGTGCTGGGCATCGAGACCTCGTGCGACGAGACCGGCGTCGGCATCGTGCGCGGCGAGACGCTGCTCGTCGACGCCATCGCGAGCAGCGTCGACGAGCACGCCCGCTTCGGTGGTGTGGTGCCGGAGGTCGCCAGCCGGGCCCATCTCGAGGCCATGGTGCCCACCATCGAACGGGCTTGTGCCACAGCGGGAGTCACGCTACGCGAGCTGGATGCCGTTGCGGTCACGTCGGGCCCGGGTCTCGCTGGGGCGCTGATGGTGGGGGTCGCCTCGGCGAAGGCCTTGTCGCTCGCGCTCGGGGTGCCGCTGTACGGCGTCAACCACCTCGCCAGCCACGTGGCCGTCGACATCGTCGAGCACGGCCCGCTGCCCGAGCCGGTGCTCGCGATGCTGGTCTCCGGCGGGCACTCCTCGCTGCTGCTCGTGCCCGACGTGACGCACGATGTGCGCAGCCTCGGCTCGACCATCGACGACGCCGCCGGTGAGGCCTTCGACAAGGTGGCGAGGGTGCTCGGGCTGCCGTTCCCCGGCGGCCCGCACATCGACCGGGCGGCGAGGGAGGGCTCGATCACCATCGACTTCCCGCGGGGCCTGACCACCGGGCGCGACATGGAGCGGCATCGCTTCGACTTCTCGTTCTCGGGGCTCAAGACCGCCGTGTCGCGGTGGGTGCAGGCGCGCGAGGCTGCGGGGGAGCCGGTGCCGGTGGCCGACGTGGCGGCCAGCTTCCAGGAGGCCGTCACCGACGTGCTCACCCGCAAGGCGGTGCTGGCCTGTCGCGAGCACGGCGTGGGTCACCTGCAGATCGGCGGCGGCGTGGCCGCGAACTCCCGGCTGCGGGCGATGGCGCAGGAGCGGTGCGACGCGGCCGGCATCCAGCTGCGGGTGCCGCGGCCGGGGCTGTGCACCGACAACGGCGCGATGGTGGCGGCGCTCGGTGCGCAGATGGTGCTGAAGGGTCGCTCGCCCTCCGACCTCGCGCTGCCGGCCGACTCCTCGATGCCGGTCACCGAGGTCCAGGCCTAGCGGGTCGAGCAGGGGAGCAGGCCCATCCGCTCCTTGAGCGCGACGACCCGCTGCACCGACGCCTTCACCGTGGCGGCGAAGGCCGGGTCGTCGGCCGCCTTCGCCTTCACTGCGGCGATCATCGCGGGTGCGCTCGACGCGCGGCCGGTGAGCACGATGTCGCCGCCGGCGTCGAGGAACCGCACCGCGCGCTGTGCGGCCGGGGTGCTGCGCACCGCCTGGGCGTTGACGTCGTCGGTGATCACCACCCCGTCGTAGCCCAGCTTCCCGCGCAGCAGGTCGGTGACGATGGGCTTCGAGAACATCGCCGGCACCTTCGGGTCGAGCTTGCTGTAGCGCGCCGAACCGACCATGACCAGGCCGGCGCCGGCCTCGACACCGGCGGCGAACGGCTGCAGGTAGGGGTCGTTCGCGTCGGTCACGTCGTCGGTGATGCCGGTGCTGCTGAAGTCGGTGTTGCTGCGGATGCGCCCCAGGCCGGGGAAGTGCTTGACGGTGCCCTCGACGCCACCGGCCAGCATCCCCTTGAGGAACGCGGCCGAGGCGCGCTCCACCGTCTGGGGGTCCGATCCGTACTGGCGCCCGTACCGCCCGATCGGCTCGTTGGCGCGGCCGAGGTCCGCGGGCACCGTGTCGGTGACCGGTGCGAGGTTGACGTTGACGCCGGCGGCCTTGAGCTCGCGGGCCCATCCCGTGGCAGCCCGGGTGAGCGCCGCGGACGACATCGTCGCCTGCCTCTGCGCCGAGGGCGGTCGGGTGAAGCCGGCCCCGCGCAGCTGGTGCACCTCGCCGCCCTCCTGGTCGGCGGCGATGAGCAGCCCGACCGCACCGGTGCTCTTGCGCGACACCAGGCCCTGCAGGTGCTCGGAGGTGCGGTTGACCCTGGCGGCGCCGTCCCACCCGCCGAGGTAGATGACGTTGCCGACGTGCGAGCCGCGCACCACCGGGTCGAGCGAGCCGAGCGAGGCGTTGGCGTCGAAGCCCACCATGAACAGCTGACCCAGCCGCTGCGCAGGTGTCATGGCATCGATGGTCGACGTGACGCAGGCGGCCGCGGCATCCTGGGTGGGCGACGGGGATGCCGTGCTCGGCCTGGCGCTCGGCGTCGCGGTGACGCTGGCCGACGGTGACGGTGCGGGGGCCGATGCGCTCGGGCTGCCCGGCGCGCTCGAGGTCCGCGGCCCGGCCGGGTCGCCCGCACACCCTGCGAGCACCAGGGTCACCACGGCGGCTGTGATGAGGGCCGGGCGGGGTCGAGACGTCGCGGGCAGCACCCGTCGACGGTACGTGAGCCCGCTGCGAAGCACCGAATGCCGCTCAGCCGAGGCGGCAGCCACGGCATCCGACACAATCGTCCCCATGCCGACCGACGCGACGCCGAGCCTGCCCGTGGTCCTCGACGTCGACACCGGGGTCGACGACGCCTGTGCCCTGCTCCTCGCCGCGCTGCACCCACGGCTCGACCTGCGAGCAGTGACCTGCGTCGGCGGCAACGCCCCGCTGGCCGACGTCGTGCGCAACACCCTCGTCGTCCTGCACACGGCAGGGCGGGGCGACGTGCCCGTCGGAGTCGGTGCCGCGCGCCCCATCCTCGAGGAGCCGGTCGACGCCCGGCACGTGCACGGCGCCGACGGCATGGCCGACCTCGGTATGCCGGCCCCCACCCTCGCACCCGACCCGCGCCCGGCGATCGACCTGCTGCGCGACACCATCGACGCGCAGGCCGACGCGGGCGCACCGGTCACCGTGGTGCCGCTGGCCCCGATGACCAACCTCGCGCTGCTCGCCCGGGTGCACCCGCAGGCCTTCGCGCGGATCGGCCGGATCGTGTTCATGGGCGGCGGCGTGGAGATCAGCAACGCCACCGCCGCAGCCGAGTTCAACGTCTTCCACGACCCCGAGGCCGCCGCCATGGTGCTCGCCGCCTGCGCCGAGCACGACGTCCCCGTCACGATGTACGGCCTCGACGTCTTCTACGACCCGCTGGTCACCGACGTGCAGGTCGAGGGTCTGCGCGAGCTCGACACCCCGGTGGCCCACCTCGCCGCGGGGCTCATCTCGTTCCACCACCGCCGGTTCGCCAACTCGGGGGCGACCATCGGCGATGCCGGCGCGGTCGGCATCCTCGTCGAGCCGGATGCCGTGCGCACGCAGCGGCTGCCGGTGCGGGTCGAGCTCGCGGGAACCTGGACCCGCGGCCGCACGGTGGTCGACCGCCGCGACTGGAGCGGCGACCTCGCCCACGACCCGCACGGGCTGGCGGCCACGATGGTCGACGTGGCCCTGAGCATCGACGGGCCGCGGATCGCCGACCTGTGGGTGCGCACCGTCCGGGGAGAGGCGTGATGAGCGGGCGGGTGCTGGTGCTCGGGTCGCTCAACGTCGACCTCGTCACCCGGGTGGAGCGCCACCCGCGGCCGGGGGAGACCGTGCTCGGCGAGGGGCTCGAGCAGCTCGCCGGCGGCAAGGGGGCCAACCAGGCCGTGGCGGCGGCATCCGCGGGCGCCAGCGTCGCCATGGTCGGGTGCGTCGGCAACGACGCCGGCGGCGCCGCCTACCGCGCCCGGCTCGAACGGCTCGGCATCGACGTGAGTGGCGTGCGCGTCGTCGAGGGCGCGTCGAGCGGGCACGCCCTCATCGTGGTGTCCGACGACGGCGAGAACTCGATCGTCGTCATCCCCGGCGCCAACGACCTGCTCGACGAGCGCGAGGTCGCGGCGGTCGACGCGCTGGGCCCCGGCGACGTGCTCGTGGTGCAGCTCGAGGTGCCACGCGCCGTGGTGTGCACCGCAGTGCGCCGCGCGGCCGCGCGTGGGGCTCGGGTGCTGCTCAACACCGCGCCGTATGCCGTGCTGCCCCCCGACGTCGTCGCGCTCGCCGACCCCGTCGTCGCCAACGAGCACGAGATGGCGGCCCTCGCCGAGGCCGGCACGGAGCCCCGGTCCCTGCTCGTCACCTTCGGGGCCAACGGGGCGGCCTGGGACGGCGCGACGCGCCCGGCCCACGTGGTCGCTGCGCACGAGGTGGTCGACACCACCGGTGCGGGCGACGCGTTCTGCGGCGCGCTCGCGGCATCCCTGGCGGCGGGGGACGACCGTGCAGCGGCCCTCGAGGAGGCCCTGGCGGCGGGCGCCGCCGCGGTCCGCCACCGCGGCGCCCAGCCGGACCCCCAGCTGTAGGACTCAGGCTGGGTCGACGACGAGGACGACCTGCTGCCCGGCCACCCGGGTCAGGATGACGGTGGCCTGGGCGCCGTCGCCGGCCTTGCGGCCGATCCGCAGCTCACGGCGCAGCTCGTCGTCGTCGAGCCGCACCCCGCGCTTCTTGATGGTGAGCCCGGTGACGCCGTGCTGGCGAAGCCAGGCCCGCAGCGACTTCACGCCGAACGGCATCACCTCGCGCACGGCGTAGCGCCGGGCGAACGGCACGTCGACGTGTGCTTCGCTGACCACGTAGCCCAGCCCGGTGTCGACCTCGCTGCCGAGGGTGGCCGCGGTGACCGCCCCGAGCAGGCCGGCCTGGGTGACCGCGCGGTCGGGCTCGTAGAGCCACGGCCCCACCGCCCCCAGCGACTCGACCCTGGGGATCTCCGGCTCGGCCATCGTCTCGTCGACCTCCACCGGCGAGCGGTCCGGCCGCAGGATGCGGGCACTGCGCCCCGGGCGCTGGGCCAGCGGACCCCACCACACCGCGCACTCGAGCACCTCGCCGCCGAACGAGGTCCACTGGGCCTCGGTGCCGAGCGGGATGGCGTCGTGCGGCATCGAGGGCGACAGCTTCGCGCCGGTGGCGGGAACCGCCGTCGCCACCTGGAGCACGAACTCCCACGTCGGCTGGATCTCGTCGAGCCGGAAGACCCGCTTGATCCGCCCGTGCCGGCCGGTCAGGCCCGGCACCCGGCGGGCCGGGTCGAGCCACACGCCCACCCGCGAGCGCAGCGGGTCGCGCGGCGCCTCGAACTCCTCGGCGAGCCCCACCCGGGCGCGCGAGTCCGGCCACGGGCGCAGGTTGATGTCGGCGATGGCGGCGGTGACCGGGTCGATGTCGACCCCCCGCACGGTGACGCCGAGCGCTGACATGGCCACGGCATCCGACCCGATGCCGCAGCCGAGGTCGTGCACGGTGGCCAGCGAGGCGTTGTAGAAGCGCCCGGCGTGGGTGGCCGCGACCTCCAGGCGCGAGGCCTGCTCGAGCCCGTCGGCGGTGTAGAGCATGTCGTCGGCGAACTCGCCGAACTTGGCCACCGCCCGCGCCCGCAGGCGCTGCTGGGTCAGCAGCGCGGCGACGAAGTCGGGGTCGTGGCCCTCCCGGCGCAGCCGGTCCTGCAGGCGCATCACCTCGCGCTCGTCGTAGGCGGGCAGGCTGCGCAGGATCGCCCGACCGTCCGGCGACCCCAGCGCTCGAACGGTGCCGACATCCACGGCGGGCATCCTGCCAGTTCCCGGGGCGCGTTCCTCCCGCGGGCGCACGCCGGCCTCGAGGCGTCCGGCGACTGGCACTCGAGTTGACCGAGTGCTAACGAGCGACCTAGATTTGCCTCATTGGCACTCGCCTACGGTGAGTGCCAGCGCACCCCGGGTCTCGATCGACCCCCGCGACGGCGAGAGCGGCCCGGGAGCGCAGTCCCCGTCCACTTCGACTCACCCCACAGGGGAGGAGCACACCGTGTCGGTTTCCATCAAGCCGCTCGAGGACCGCATCGTCATCAAGAGCCTCGAGGCCGAGCAGACGACCGCGTCCGGTCTTGTCATCCCGGACACCGCGAAGGAGAAGCCCCAGGAGGGCGAGGTCCTCGCAGTCGGCCCGGGTCGCATCGACGACAAGGGCAACCGCGTCCCGCTCGACGTCCAGGTCGGTGACCGCGTCATCTACAGCAAGTACGGCGGCACCGAGATCAAGCACGGCGGCGAGGAGTACCTCATCCTGTCCGCCCGTGACGTGCTCGCCGTCGTCGGCTGACGCACGAACCACGCATGCCGTGACCGCGCCCCGGTGCGCACCCGCCACCGGGTGTGACCGGGGCGCGTCCGGTACCGGTGCACCACAGACAACCCGCCGCGGCGGAGCGCAAGCCCGCCCCCGGCATCCCGATCACGAAGGACAGCAATGGCCAAGGAACTGGAGTTCAACGACTCCGCCCGCAAGTCGCTCGAGCGCGGCGTCGACGCGCTCGCGAACGCCGTCAAGGTGACGCTCGGCCCCAAGGGCCGCAACGTCGTCATCGACAAGAAGTGGGGCGCGCCGACGATCACGAACGACGGCGTGACCATCGCCCGCGAGATCGAGCTCGAGGACTCCTACGAGAACCTCGGCGCCCAGCTCGCCAAGGAGGTCGCCACCAAGACCAACGACGTCGCCGGTGACGGCACGACCACCGCGACCGTGCTCGCCCAGGCCATGGTCCACGAGGGCCTGCGCAACGTCGCCGCCGGCGCCTCGCCGTCGGGCCTGAAGCGCGGCATGGACAAGGCCGTCGAGGCCGTGTCCGAGGAGCTGCTCAAGAACGCCCGCGAGATCGAGTCCAAGGACGAGATCGCCCAGGTCGCCTCGCTGTCCGCCCAGGACCAGGAGATCGGCGCCACCATCGCCGACGCGTTCGACAAGGTCGGCAAGGACGGCGTCATCACCGTCGAGGAGTCCTCGACCGCGAGCACCGAGCTCGAGTTCACCGAGGGCATGCAGTTCGACAAGGGCTACATCAGCCCCTACTTCGTCTCCGACCCCGAGCGCATGGAGGCCGTCGTCGAGGACGCCTACGTGCTCATCAACCAGGGCAAGATCTCGGCCATCGCCGACGTCCTGCCGATCCTGGAGAAGGTCGTCAAGGCCGGCAAGCCGCTGCTCGTCATCGCCGAGGACATCGACGGCGAGGCCCTGTCGACCCTGGTCGTCAACAAGATGCGCGGCACCTTCAACGTCGTCGCCGTCAAGGCGCCCGGCTTCGGTGACCGCCGCAAGGCCATGCTGCAGGACATCGCCACCCTCACCGGTGGCCAGGTCGTGGCCGAGGAGGTCGGACTCAAGCTCGACCAGGTCGACCTCGAGACGCTGGGCCTGGCCCGTCGCGTCGTCGTGACCAAGGACTCCACGACGATCATCGACGGCGCCGGCGACCACGAGGAGGTCACCGCGCGGGTCAACCAGATCAAGCAGGAGATCGAGCGCACCGACTCCGACTGGGACCGCGAGAAGCTCCAGGAGCGCCTCGCCAAGCTCGCCGGTGGCGTCTGCGTCATCAAGGTCGGCGCGCACACCGAGGTCGAGCTCAAGGAGAAGAAGCACCGCATCGAGGACGCCATCTCGGCGACGCGCGCGGCCATCGAGGAGGGCATCGTCGCCGGCGGCGGCTCCGCCCTCATCCAGGCCGTCAAGGTCATCGGCACCCTCGACCTCGAGGGCGACGAGAAGGTCGGCGCGTCCATCGTGCGCAAGGCCGCGGCCGAGCCGCTGCGCTGGATCGCCGAGAACGCGGGCCTGCAGGGCTACGTCGCCGTCGCCCGGGTGCAGGACCTCGACCCCGGCCAGGGCCTCAACGCCGCCACCGGCGAGTACGAGGACCTGGTCAAGGCCGGCGTCATCGACCCGGTCAAGGTCACCCGCAGCGCGCTGCGCAACGCCGCCTCGATCGCGTCGATGGTGCTCACCACCGACACCCTCGTCGTGGAGAAGAAGGAAGAGGAGCCCGCGGGCGCCGGTGGCCAGGGCCACGGGCACGGTCACTGACCGCTCGCTCTCCCGCGCCGGCTCGTTCGGCGCACCACGCACCACACCGGATGCCGTCCGCTCACCCGAGCGGGCGGCATCCGTCGGTTTGTGAACGTCGCGGGGCGGGGTCAGGCGTCGGGGTCAGGGCTCGGCGGTGACGTGCAGCGTCTCGGACTCGATGGTGACGACGTCGCCGGGGCGCACCTGCCGGCCGCGCCGGGTGTCGACCTCGCCGTTGACGGCCACCAGGCCACGCTCGATGACCTCGCGGGCCATCGCCCCGTCGTCGACCACGCCGGCCAGCTTGAGCAGCTGGCCCAGCCGGATCGACTCGTCGCGGATCGGGACGTCGAGGGGCGCGCTCACGGCGTCAGGTTACGCGGAGCCCGCCCGCCGGTCGTCCGGACCGCAGGACGTCCCGGCCGGTGGATGACCACTCTGTCACCCACCGGTCGGCACGTCCCGCGACCCGAACTGCCTCTCGCCCCCGGATCTGGTGGTGGGAACCGCGCGAGGCGGTCACCACGTCAGGACGCGATGTGCCGGGCGCGAGCGTAGACCGTCTCGCGCTCGTCCTCGGTGAGCCCGCCCCAGACGCCGTACGGCTCTCGAACCGACAACGCGTGGCTGCGGCACTGCTGCAGCACCGGGCAGGCCAGGCAGATCTCCTTGGCCGCGCTGGCGCGGGTTCGACGCTTGCTGCCACGTTCGCCCTCGGGGTGGAAGAACACCTCCGGACCTACGCGACGACAGGCTCCTTCGAGCTGCCAGTCCCACAGGTCGGCCACGGGACCCGGGAGCCGGGTGATCTCGGCCATGTGTACCTCCACATATCGCACTGCCGCTCCCTGAGCGGCCAGATCATCACGGTAAGTTCGGCTTGGTAGGTGGTGGGCAATCCTTTGGTAAAGGCTTGGTCAAGTGCCTCTGCAAACCCCCTAAACCGGCGCTGACCTCAGGCTTTCCGTACCTACGGAATCCGAAGGCTCCGACTCCCGTACCCCGCGCCGGCGCAGTGACGGTGGCGGGCGCCCGACGACGTAGAATCGGGCGATGAGCCTCGGACTCGACGAGACCAGCACCACCCACGACGACCGGATCGCCGGCGCGCCCACGCCCGCCGTGGCGGCGAACTCGGCCGAGCCGTCACCGGCATCCCCCTTCGCGGAGCTGGGCCTGACCTACGACGACGTCCTGCTGCAGCCCGGCGAGACCGACGTCATCCCGAGCGAGGTCGACACCACGGCCCGGCTCACCCGCGAGATCTCGATCAAGGTGCCGCTCATCTCGGCCGCCATGGACACCGTCACCGAGGCCCGGATGGCGATCGCGATGGCCCGCCACGGCGGCCTCGGCATCCTGCACCGCAACCTGTCGATCGAGGACCAGGCCTACCAGGTCGACCTCGTCAAGCGCACCCAGACCGGCATGATCTCCAACCCGGTCACCATCGGCCCCGACGCCACCCTCGAGGAGCTCGACGACATCTGCGGTCGTTACCGCGTGTCCGGGCTCCCGGTCGTCGACGACGGCAACCACCTGCTCGGCATCGTGACCAACCGCGACCTGCGCTTCACCCCGGTGGCCGAGTGGGGCCACACGCTGGTGCGCGAGGTCATGACCCCGATGCCGCTCATCACCGGCCACGTCGGCATCGGCCACGACGAGGCCACGGTGCTGCTGCGCCAGCACAAGCGCGAGCGGCTGCCGATCATCGACGACGAGGGCCGGCTCAGCGGGCTGATCACCGTCAAGGACTTCGTGAAGTCCGAGCAGTTCCCCGACGCCAGCAAGGATGCCGACGGCCGCCTCCTCGTGGGCGCCGCGGTGGGCTACTTCGGTGAGGCCTGGCAGCGCGCCACCACGCTCATCGACGCCGGCGTCGACGTGCTCGTCGTCGACACCGCCCACGGCCACGCCCGCCTCCTGCTCGAGATGGTCGAGCGGGTCAAGAAGGACCCCGCCACGCGGCACGTGCAGGTCATCGGCGGCAACGTCGCGACCCGCGCCGGCGCCCAGGCGCTCATCGACGCCGGGGTCGATGCCGTGAAGGTCGGGGTCGGTCCGGGGTCGATTTGCACCACCCGCGTCGTCGCCGGCGTCGGCGTGCCGCAGGTGACCGCCATCTACCAGGCCTCGCTCGCCTGCGCCCCGGCCGGTGTGCCGCTCATCGGCGACGGTGGCCTGCAGTACTCGGGCGACATCGCCAAGGCCCTGGTGGCCGGCGCCGACACGGTCATGGTCGGCTCGCTGCTCGCCGGCTGCGAGGAGTCGCCCGGCGAGCTGGTCTTCATCAACGGCAAGCAGTTCAAGGCCTACCGCGGCATGGGCTCGCTCGGGGCGATGAGCTCACGGGGCAAGAAGTCCTACTCCAGGGACCGCTACTTCCAGGCCGACGTCACCAGCGACGACAAGATCGTGCCCGAGGGCATCGAGGGCCAGGTCGCCTACCGCGGGCCGGTCGGCGCGGTGGCGCACCAGCTCGTGGGCGGCCTGCACCAGTCGATGTTCTACGTCGGCGCGCGCACCGTCCCCGAGCTCAAGGCGAAGGGCCGCTTCATCCGGATCACCACAGCCGGGCTGCGTGAGTCGCACCCGCACGACATCACCGGGATCGTCGAGGCGCCGAACTACTCCGGCTGATCGTCTCCTGCTGGGACAGAACTGACCAGTTGGTCGATCTTGTACCGGTCCGGGCCGTCCGGTCTGGGACGAAGATGACCCATTGGTCGATGTTGCCCCGGGGTCATTCCGAGGTGATGGCGTCGCGGTACGACGGCAGGGCCACGCCGCCGTCGGCCGTGCGGTCGACCGAGGTGGCGGCGAGCACCGCCCGCACGATCGCGAGCGACACGCAGTCGGCCGCGGCGGTCTGCAGCTCGACCTCGTCGATGCCGGTGACGGCGGGCCGGGCACCCGTCGCCAGGGCGAAGGCCGTGTCGCCGTCGTAGGCGGTGTGTACCGGCGACAGGGCGCGCGCGAACCCGTCGTGGGCCACGCCCGCGAGCTTCTGGCACCCGGCCTTGGTCAGTGTCGCGTCGGTCGCCACGACGGCCAACGTGGTGGCGATGCCCGCCTGCAGCCGCTCGGACTCCTCCGCCACCGCCGCCCAGTACGCTGCCGCGCGCGCGGCATCCGGCGTGGGCAGGTCGTCGTGCGCGAGGTGGCGTGCGAACATCCGCCCGTCGGCGCCGAACACCGCCCCGACCGCGTTGACGACGACGAGCGCCCCCACCGTGGCGCCCGAGGCCAGCACCGTGGATGCCGTGCCCACCCCGCCGCGCAGGCCGCCGGTGCGCGCTCCGGTGCCGGCCCCGACCGAGCCCTGGGCCACCGGGCCGCCGGCGGCAGCGCGGTAGGCCGCGGCGCCGTCGCTCGCACCGGGGGAGTGCTGCCACGAGCCGCCACGGCCGAGGTCGAACAGGATCGCCGCCGGCACGATCGGCACCCGCTCGTGCGGCTCGGGCCCCACCGGCCAGCCGGCACCCGCCTCGTACGCCGCGGCGGCCACCCCGTCGGCGGCCGACAGCCCGAAGGCACTGCCCCCGGCGAGCACCACGGCATCCACGGCGGTGAGCAGGTTGCGCGGGTCGAGCAGGTCGGTCTCGCGGGTGCCGGGGCCGCCACCGCGCACGTCGACGCCGCCGACGGTCCCGGGTGGCGGAACGACCACGGTCACCCCGGTCAGCCAGCCCGGCTCGTCACGCGTGGCGTGGCCGACGCGCACGCCGTCGACGTCGGTGATGGCGTCATGGGGTCCGGGGTGCACGGGCCCAGCATGACGGATGCCGGACCCGCAGGTGCGGGGCCGGCATCCGGTCTGGGGCGTTGGCGCCTCAGTGCAGCATCACCGTGGCGGCGACGTCGTCGGCGGACGCGTCGTCGAGCAGGTGCGACTCCTCGTGCTTGCGCGGGAGGAAGTACGCCGGGATCAGGGTGAAGGTGAGAAGCACGGCGGCGACCCAGAAGGTCGTGCTGAACGCGGCGGCCATCGCCTCGTGGATGGCTGCCATCAGCACCTCCTGGCCCTTCGCCAGCAGCGCGGCGACCTGCGGGAACTGCTGCGCGATCTCGCCGAGCTTGGCCGGGTCCTTGACGCCGGCGGTGGCCTCGTTGAAGGCCGACGACGCCTTGAGCAGCGGGTCGTTCTTCAGCCCGGTGGTGAGCACGACCGACATGATCGCGACGCCCATCGACGAGGCGACCTGCTGGCTGATGTTCAGCAGCGTCGAGCCACGGGCCACGTCGTGCGACTTCAGCGTCTTCAGCGCCGAGGTCATCAGGGGCATCATCGTGGCGCCCATGCCCAGGCCCATGACGAACAGCACGGGGATGATGAAGCTGTACGGCGTCGTCGCCGTGAGCGTGGTGAGCGCGTACATGCCACCGATGATCAACACGAGGCCGAACGGCACGATGCGGCCCACCGGCAGCTTGTCCATCAGCGCGCCGGCGATCGGCATGGTGCACATCGCACCGACGCCCTGGGCCGCCATCAGCCAGCCGGCCTGCAGCGGGGTCTCACCGCGCACCTGCTGGAAGTAGGTGGGGACGAGCAGCAGCCCGCCGAAGAAGGCCGCGGCAAACAGGAACATCGTGATGATCGAGACGGTGAGGTTGCGGTTCTTGAACAGCCGCAGGTCGAGCAGCGGGTGCTTCGGCTTGAAGCTCCAGAACACGAACCCGATGATCATGAGCAGCCCGATGGTGCCCGGGATGATCACCTTGGGAGCGAAGAAGGTGCCCTCGCCGGGGATCGACGAGACGCCGAAGAGGAACAGCGCCAGACCGGGCGACATCAGGATCATGCCGACCCAGTCGAAGGACTCCGAGGGCTGCGGGCGGTCCTTCGCCAGCACGCGCCACGCGTAGACCAGGGCGACGGCGCCGATCGGCACGTTGATCAGGAAGATCCAGTGCCACGAGTAGTTCTCGATCAGGTAGCCGCCGAGGATGGGGCCGAAGATCGGGCCGAGCAGCATCGGCACGCCGAGGATGGCCATCAGGCGGCCCATCCGGGCCGGGCCGGCGGCGCGGGTCATGATCGTCATGCCGAGCGGCATGAGCATGCCGCCGCCGAGACCCTGCAGCACACGGAAAGCGACGAGCATCCAGATGCCCGTGGCCGTCGCACACAGCACCGAGCCGAGTGTGAAGAGCAACAGCGCCGTCATGTAGAGGCGCTTGGTGCCGAACCGGTCGGCGGCCCAGCCCGTCATCGGGATGACGAAGGCCAGCGCCAGCGTGTAGCCGATGACCGTCCAGGTGACGGTGGAGTAGGGCAACGGGTTGCCCGGCGTGCCGAACTCCACCTGGAAGGTCGGCAGGGCCACGTTGACGACGGTGATGTCGAGGATCGACATGATGGCGCCGAGCACGACGACACCGGCGATCTTCAGGACCGCCCCGTCGATCTTGTCCGGGTAGACGGGGGGCGCGGTCTGCGCTGGTGCTGATGACACGTTGGCTCCATGTCCGGAAAAAGCGATGAGGTGTGCCGGGAGGCCGCGTCGTCGACCCCTCGTGGGGGCGGCGGGCCGTGAGGCGGCGGCAACGGTGCCGACGGTCAAGTGTGCCTCACCTAACCCCCCGGGCGGAATCGTTTTCTGCTAGCAGCGGACACCCCGCGGACCGGGGAATACCGCGCCGTCCGGAACGCTTCTCCGCGTCGATAGGGTGACCCGGTGACCGAGATCGAGATCGGCCGTGGCAAGCGCGGCCGCCGGGCCTATTCCTTCGACGACATCGCCATCGTGCCGTCGCGCCGCACCCGCGACCCCGAGGAGGTCTCGGTCGGCTGGCAGATCGACGCCTACCACTTCGAGCTGCCGGTGATCGCCGCCCCGATGGACTCGGTGATGTCGCCGCAGACCGCCATCGCGCTGGGCCGCCTCGGCGGGCTGCCGGTGCTCGACCTCGAGGGGCTGTGGACCCGCTACGAGGACCCCACCCCGCAGCTCGCCGAGATCGCCACCCTCGACCCGGTGCTGGCGACCACGCGCATGCAGGAGATCTACCGCGAGGAGATCCAGCCCGAGCTCATCGTCGAGCGACTGCGCGAGCTCCGCGCCGCCGGCGTCACCGTCGCCGGGGCGCTCACGCCCCAGCGCACCCAGCAGCTGTGGAAGACCGTCGTGGATGCCGGGGTCGACCTGTTCGTCATCCGCGGCACCACCGTGTCGGCCGAGCACGTCTCGGGCCGCACCGAGCCGCTGAACCTCAAGCGGTTCATCTACGAGCTCGACGTGCCGGTCATCGTCGGCGGCGCCGCCTCCTACTCGGCCGCCCTGCACCTGATGCGCACCGGGGCGGCCGGCGTGCTCGTCGGCTTCGGCGGGGGGGCCGCGCACACCACCCGGCGCACGCTCGGCATCCACGCCCCGATGGCGTCGGCGATCGCCGACGTCGCCGCGGCGCGCCGCGACTACCTCGACGAGTCCGGTGGCCGGTACGTGCACGTCATCGGCGACGGCGGCATGGGCACCAGCGGCGACATCGTCAAGGCGGTCGCCTGCGGCGCCGATGCCGTGATGCTCGGCGCCGCGCTCGCCCGAGCCACCGAGGCCCCCGGCCGCGGCTTCCACTGGGGCCCCGAGGCGCATCACCCCGAGCTGCCCCGGGGCGAGCGGGTGGAGGTCGGGGCGGTCGCCGGGCTCGAGGAGATCCTCTTCGGCCCCAGCCGCGTCGCCGACGGCACCACCAACCTGGTCGGCGCCCTGCGCCGCGCGATGGCCACCTCCGGTTACCTCGACCTCAAGGAGTTCCAGCGGGTCGAGGTCGTCGTCGCGCCCTACCAGCGCAGCTGACGCCGGCCTGGCCCCGGCACGCCGCGTGCCACTCCTCACGAAGGCGTCCCGCGAGCGGGGCGAGATGGTTACCCTTCGGTAATGGCCGAACTCGTCGTGGACCCCGAGACCACCCCCAGCGCAACGTATGCCGTCGACCCGGCCCGCGTCCGAGCGCTCGTCGCGCGCGTGGTGGCCTCCGGCGACGGCGGCGAAGAGCTCACCACCACGCCGATGACCGGGGCGCCCCTGGCGAACCTCCCGCTCGCGACGGCTCGCGACGTCGGCGTGGCCGTCGACACCGCCCGCGGCGCCCAGCAACGATGGGCCGCCACCCCCGTCGAGGAGCGCGCCGCGGTGCTGCTGCGGGTGCACGACCTCGTGCTCGACCGGCAGAGCGAGCTGCTCGACCTCGTGCAGCTCGAGTCGGGCAAGGCCCGCTCGCACGCCTACGAGGAGGTGGCCGACTGCGCCATCGTGGCGCGGCACTACGCCCGCCGCGGCCCGTCGCTGCTGCGCGAGACCAAGCACGTCGGCGTGCTGCCCGTGCTCTCGCGCGCCGTGGAGCACCACCGGCCCAAGGGCGTCGTCGGCATCGTCTCGCCGTGGAACTACCCGCTGAGCCTGGCCGTCACCGACGCCATCCCGGCGTTCCTCGCCGGCAACGCCGTGGTGCTGCGCCCCGACGTCCAGGGGTCGCTCACGGCGCTCGCCGCCGCGGAGATCTTCGCCGACGCCGGGCTGCCGGAGGACCTGCTGCAGGTCGTGCTCGGCCACGGCGAGCCCACCGGCCAGGCCGTGGTCGACCGCGCCGACTACGTCAGCTTCACCGGATCGACGGCGACCGGCCGCCGGGTCGCCCAGGCCACCGGCCGGCGGCTGGTCGGGGTCAGCCTCGAGCTCGGCGGCAAGAACACCATGTACGTCGCCGCTGATGCCGACCTGCGCCGGGCCGCTGCGGGCGCCGTGCGCGCCTGCTTCGCCTCGGCCGGCCAGCTCTGCATCAGCGCCGAGCGGCTCGTCGTGCACGCCGCCGTCTACGACGAGTTCGTGCCGCGGTTCGTCGAGCTCGTGTCGCAGATGCGCCTGTCGACCGGCCTGCACTGGGGCGCCGACATGGGCAGTCTGGTGAGCGCGGCTCAGAAGGAGAAGGTGCTCGGCCACATCGACGACGCGGTCAGCAAGGGCGCCCACGTGCTCACCGGCGGGCGCGAGCGCCTCGACATCGGGCCGCTCGTCGTCGAGCCGACCGTGCTCGAGGGCGTCACCTCGGCGATGGCCTGCCGCGACGAGGAGACCTTCGGGCCGGTGGTGTCGCTCTACCGGGTCGGCTCCGACGAGGAGGCCGTGCGGATGGCCAACGACACCGAGTACGGCCTCAACGCCTCGGTCTGGACGCGTGACGTGCGCCGCGGGCGCCGGATCGCGGCCGTCATCCACGCCGGGACGGTGAACGTCAACGAGGGCTACGCCGCCACCTGGGGCAGCGTGGCCGCCCCGATGGGCGGCATGAAGTCCTCCGGGCTGGGCCGGCGGCACGGCCGCGAGGGCCTGCTGAAGTACACCGAGACCCAGAACATCACCTCGCAGCACCTCGTGCCCATCGCGCCCTTCGGCGGGATGTCGGACGAGACCTACGCCCGGGTGCTCACCGGGGCGCTTCGCGTCATGAAGGCGGTTCGACTCAAGTGACCACGAACGACACGTCCACCACCCCCGAGCCCGAGGTCGACGTGGACGTCGACGTCGTGGTCATCGGCTCGGGCTTCGGGGGGTCCGTCACGGCCCTGCGGCTCGCCGAGAAGGGGTACTCCGTGCTGGTCCTCGAGGCGGGACGGCGCTTCGCGGACGAGGACTTCGCCGAGACCTCCTGGGACGTGCGCAAGTTCCTGTGGGCACCCAAGCTCGGGTGCTACGGCGTCCAGCGCATCCACCGGCTCAAGGACGTCATGATCCTGGCCGGGGCCGGCGTGGGGGGCGGGTCGCTCAACTACGCCTGCACCCTGTATGTGCCGCCCGCGCCCTTCTACGCCGACCCGCAGTGGGGCGACATCACCGACTGGCAGGCCGAGCTGGCGCCGCACTACGAGACGGCATCGGCCATGTTGGGCGTGGTCACCAACCCGTGCGACGGACCCGTCGAGCAGGTGATGCGCCGCACCGCCGAGGACCTCGGCGTCGGGGACACCTTCCGCAAGACGCCGGTCGGCATCTACTTCGGCGAGGCCGGGGAGCGGTCGGCCGACCCCTACTTCGGCGGCGTGGGTCCGGAGCGCACCGGGTGCACCCAGTGCGGCAACTGCATGGTCGGATGCCGGGTGGGCGCCAAGAACACGCTCGTCAAGAACTACCTCGCGCTGGCCGAGGGGCTCGGCGTCGTGGTGGAGCCGATGCGCACGGTCACGCGGCTCGGGGTGGTGCCCGGCACCGGCGACCCGACCGGTCGTGGGGAGCGTTACCGCATCCGGCACGAGCGGACCGGGCCGCGAGAGGGCCGCGACGTGCGGGTGACCACGGCCAAGCACGTCGTCGTGGCCGCCGGCACCTGGGGCACCCAGCACCTCCTGCACGAGATGAAGGACGTGGGCGAGCTGCCCCGCATCTCGGACCGGCTCGGGCACCTCACCCGCACCAACTCCGAGGCCCTCCTCGGTGCGACGGCGCTCACCGTGCCCCAGGACGCCGACCTCTCCCGGGGGGTCGCCATCACCTCGTCCTTCCACCCCGACGACGAGACCCACATCGAGAACTGTCGCTACGGCAAGGGCTCGAACGCCATGGCCCTGCTCGCCGGCGTGCGGGTGCCGCCCGACACCGGCCGCTCGAGGCTCGCCCAGGCGCTCGTCGAGCTGCTGCGCAACCCGCGCGACCTGCGGGCCGTCGGCGTGAACGCCTACCGGTGGAGCGAGCGCACCGTCATCGGCCTGGTCATGCAGACCCGCGACAACTCGTTGCGCACCTCGCGGCGCAAGGGCAGGTTCGGCGGCTACCGGCTGACCTCCGAGCAGGGCCACGGCGAGCCGAACCCGACCTACATCGAGGTGGGGCACACATCGATGCAGGCACTCGCCGCCCGGCTCGAGGAGGAGACCGGCACGCGGACCGTCGCCGGCGGGTCATGGGGCGAGGTGCTCGACACGCCGATGACGGCGCACTTCATCGGAGGTGTGGCCATCGGGTCGAACCGCGAGCGTGGTGTCCTCGACCCCTACCACCGGGTGTGGGGTCATCCCGGCATCTCGGTCGTCGACGGCTCGGCCATCTCGGCGAACCTCGGGGTCAACCCCTCGCTCACGATCACGGCGCAGGCCGAGCGGGCGATGTCGCTGTGGCCGAACGCCGGCGAGGCGGACGCCCGACCCGACCAGGGGCAGCCGTATGCCGTGCTGCCGGCGGTTGCACCACGCCGTCCCGCGGTGCCCGCCGGCGCCCTCCGGCCCGCCGGCGCCGTGGAGCGCCCACCGGGAGCACGGGCGCTGCCGTTGTCGGTGGTGCCCGCCACGATGGGCGGATGAGCGAGTCCGCGTCGGGCGCACCGCGTGGCGCACGTCGCTGTTCGCGTCGGCGCAGGAGGGGGCCTACGTGCTGCCGGTGAAGGAGGCGGTGCGGGTGGCCGAGGGCCTCGATGACGACGATGTGGCAGAGGTGACCATCCGCCTGCTCGACCGCTGACCGGCATCCGCGGCGAACCATCATCACCTCACCAGGCAGAACTGCGCTTCGCCTCCACCAGCGCCGCTCGCAGGAGCGGATGGCCGGGGGGAGGCAGCTCCTCGAGGGTGAACCAGCCGATGTCGTGGTGTTCCTCGGGGGCGACGTTCGCCGGCGTTCCGTGCCAGTCACGCACCAGCCACGCGCTGAGCAGTGCCGGTTCTGCCGGAGGTCCTGCGGTGAGCCGACACAGATGAGCGGCCGAGTGCCTCACGATGCGCACACCGAGCTCCTCGTCCAGCTCGCGCACCAGCGCATCCAGCTCCGACTCACCGTGCTCCATGACGCCACCGGGCAGGTCCCAGACGCTCGGGTACGCACGCTTGTCGGCTCGTCGGTGCGCGAGCAGGACCCGGCCGTCATGGACCAGTGCGCCGACCACGACGTGATCCATCGGCCCATGCAATCAGGGGCGTCCGACAACGGGGTCAGGTCGGTGCCGAGGTGGGCGGGGTGAGCGTGCGGCGGCGCACGGCCGACTCCACCCGGTGACGTCGAAGCCGCTGCCCGTCGCCGCCCGGTGCGTCCGGGGGCGGCGGCACGGTCGTCACGCTCACGGCGACGAGGTCGGTGTAGGCGTCCTGGCGCAGGCGGGTGACCATCCGCTGCGCGGCGCTCTTGCCCTTGGCGAGGATGCCGGCCGCGGCGAAGGCTCCGAAGCCGCCGGTGGCGAGCAGCGACGAGAACCAGACCGGCACCGAGCCGACGTCACCCGCTGTCCCGACCACCGAGAAGTAGGCCGTGACGAGGGCGATCGACAGCAGGGCGAGGGCGATCTGCGGCCAGAAGATCTTGGCGGCCCGCAGGATGTTGGTCGGGCTGCGCAGCCGCTCGTAGGGACGGATCAGGGTGGTGGGGTCCTGCCCGAGCACGAGCAGCTGGTACCAGCGTCGGGCCTGCTCGTAGAGGTTGGTGCGCATGGCGGAGTGGGCGGCCCACCGGGGGTCGGCCGCGACCACACCCCAGGCCTCGAGTGTCCCGGCGACCGCCGGCGGCGTCATCTCGTGCGCGACGCCGGGCTCGAGCCGGCCCAACATCCGGGTCAGCTCGCGGCGCCGTTCGGCACCGAGCAGGAAGGGCAGCGAGACCGCGCTCGTCGCGCCGTCGATCTGCCACTGGTCGTCCGGGCCCAGGCCCCAGAAGCACTCCGCGAGGCCCCGCCCGAGCAGGTAGCCGTTGGCGAGGGACTCCGAGCGCCGGCCCAGCTCGTCCTGGAACCAGGCGTCCCACTGGAGGAAGAAGGTGCCGGCCGGCCGCCAGGCGTCGTCGCCCCCGGCTCCGGTGCTGGCGCCGGTGTCATCGGTCCACGGCGCGAGGGCGCCCCGCAGCCCGGTCTCGAAGGTGTCGTCACGGTCGAGTCCCAGCAGGTGCACGAAGGAGACGAGCGACGCGACGGCCTCCTCGCGCGACGCCGAGACCACCCGTTGCGAGCGCAGCGGCAGCACGAGGTCGGGACGCAGGGGCAGCGGTGTGGCCTGCGGGCGAGGTCCCTGCGGCCAGTGCCGGCCACGCACCTCGGCGACCGCCCAGCCCAGGCGCAGCGTGTCGATGACCGTGCCGACGGTGGAGGGCTGGTCGCCCGATGCCGTGCCGCCCACTGCCATGGACGCACCGTACCGGGTCGGGGGTACGCGGCGCCGAGGGTCGCAGCGGACCGGAGTCGGGTGCTGAGGTGGTCGCCGGGGCAGCCAGCTCAGCACCCAGCGCTGGGTCCTCAGCTCTCGTCGCGCCAGGAGCGCCACAGGGCGGCGTACGACCCGTCGCGGGCGATCAGCTCATCGTGCGACCCGAGCTCGCTCACCACGCCGTCCTCGACCACGGCCACCCGGTCGGCGTCGTGCGCCGTGTGCAGCCGGTGCGCGATCGCGACGACCGTGCGCCCGTCGACGACGGCGGCCAACGACCGCTCGAGGTGCCGCGCGGCCCGCGGGTCGAGCAGCGAGGTCGCCTCGTCGAGCACCAGGGTGTGCGGGTCGGCGAGCACCAGCCGGGCCAGGGCCAGCTGCTGGGCCTGCGCCTCGGTGAGGGCGTGACCGCCGGAGCCGACGGTCGTGTCGAGGCCGTCGGGCAGCGCCTGCGCCCACTCGAGGGCGTCGACGGCGGCCAGCGCCTCGCGCAGCTCGGCATCGGTCGCCTCGGGCCGGGGGAGCCGGAGGTTCTCGGCGAGGGTGCCGACGAACACGTGGTGCTCCTGGGTCACCAGGGCCACCTCCCCGCGCAGCACGGGCAGGGCGAGGTCGACCAGGGGCACCCCGCCACCGGTCACCCGGCCGGTTCGGGGGCCGTCGATGCCGGCCATCAGGCGGCCCAGGGTCGACTTGCCGGCACCGGACGGACCCACGATGGCAAGGCGTTCGCCGGGCACCAGCCCGAGCGAGACCCCGTGCAGCACGTCGCGGCCCGCGCGGTAGGAGTAGCGCACGTCGTCGACGTCGACCTGCTCGCCGTCGGGCTCCGCCCCGGTGGCCACCCGGTCGGGCGGCACTTCCGAGACACCGAGGATGCGGGCCAACGACGTTGCGGCGAACTGGATCTCGTCGAGCCACGAGATGAGCTCACCGAGGGGGTCGAGCAGCTGCTGCACGTACAGGGTGACGGCCGTGGCCGCCGCGATGGTGATGTGCCCGTTCCAGGCCAGCCACCCACCCCACAGCACGGCCGTGGCGACGGGCAGGAAGAAGCCGATCTCGAGCCACGGGAACCAGCGCAGCCGCAGGCCCAGCGTGTAGCGCTCCGCGTTGCCGCACTCATCGAGCGCGTCCTGGAAGCGCCGCCGGCGTGCCTCCTGAAGGCCGAGGGCGTCCATGGTCTGGGCACCCTCGATGGTCTCCGAGGCGACACCGTTGAGCCGGGCGTAGGAGGCGTGCTCCCACAGGTAGCCGTCACCGGCCCGCTTGAGGTACCAGCGCGAGCTCGGCACGTGCACCAGCGCCGCGGCGAGCAGCGACAGCGCGGCCAGCGGCGAGATGAGGAAGGCCGCCACCGCCGTCGCGGTCACCGTGGTCACCGCGACGACGATCGCCGGGATGCCGAACCGGATGATGTGCGCGAGCGACTCCACGTCGTTGGTGGTGCGTGCCACGAGGTCGCCCGTGCCGGCCCGCTCGACGACCGACAGTGGCAGGCGCACCGAGGAGGTGATGAAGTCCTCGCGCAGCCGCGCGAAGATCCGCTCGGACAGCACGAACGAGGCGCGCCGGGCCACCCAGGTGAGCAGGGTCTGCACCAGGATGGCCCCGATGAGCAGGGCGATGAGCCGGTCGATGCGGCCCAGGCTGCGCTCGCCGGTGGTCACCTCCTGCACGACCTGGCCGATCACCCACGGCCCGACCAGGGCGACGAGCGCGGCGACGACGTGCCAGCCGAGCACCTTCGACAGCGGCCCGCGGTGGTCGCGCAGCAGCACGGCGGTGTGCGCGCGCACGGTCGCGCTCGAGGCGATCGGCAGGGTGCGGGCGGCGTGGTCGGTGCGTCCGAGCAGCGGCGACATCACTCACCACCGCGCAGCACGATGTCGCGGTAGGCGGGGTGTGACCGCAGCAGGTCGTGGTGGCGCCCGGCGGCGATGACCCGCCCGCCCTCGACGAGCACGACGGTGTCGGCCCGGTCGAGCAGCAGCGGGCTCGCGGTGACGAGCACCGTGGTGCGGCCCGCCCGGTGGGCCACCAGCCGCTCCGCGATCCGCGCCTCGGTGTGGGCGTCGACGGCGCTGGTCGGCTCGATGAGCACGAGCACCTCCGGGTCGCGCAGCAGGGCCCGAGCCAGCGCCACGCGCTGGCGCTGGCCGCCCGAGAGGGCACGACCGCGCTCCTCGAGCTCGCCGTCCATGCCGTGCTCGAGCGCGTCGAGCGCATCGGAGGCGCTGGTGACCCACACGGCCGCGTGGCGCTCGTCGTCGCTGGCGCCGCCCAGGGCTTCGCGCACCGGCCCGCTGAACAGGTGCGGGTCCGCCTCGGACACCACGACCCGCGCGCGCACGGCATCCACCGGCAGGTCGTCGAGCGGCACCGCGCCCCAGAGCACTCCGTGCCGGCCCGGCCGGGTGCGGCCCAGGCGGTGGGCCAGCTCGGAGGTCTCCTCGGGGCGGGCGCTGACCAGCGCGGTGACCCGGCCCGGCTCGATGACGACGCCGGTGACCGGGTCGACGAGGGGTGCGTCCTGGTCGACGACGTGGCCGTTGAGGGTCGCGCCGGTCTCGGTGGTGGCGTGGTCGGGCTCGACGCCCAGGATCAGGACGATCCGGCGGGCGGCCACCCGGGCGCGGGTCATCTTGTCGACGAACTCGGTCGCGGTGCGCAGCGGCATGGTGAGGAAGGCCGTGTAGCCGTAGAACGCCACCAGCTGCCCGGGGGTGATCTCGCCGGCGACGGCGAGGTGCGCGCCCACGCCGGTGACGATGACGACGAAGATGCCCGGCAGGAGCACCTGGGCGGCGTCGAGCGTCGCCTGGATGCCGGACAGCTGCACCCCCGCGCTGCGCACCCGCCCGGACTGGGCTGCGTAGCGGGCCAGGAAGGTGTCCTCGCCGCCGATGCCGCGCAGCACGCGCAGGCCGGCGACGGTGTCGGCGCCGAGCGAGGTGAGCAGGCCGGCCTCCTGCCGCTGGGCCGCCTGCCGCTTTTGGAGGGGACGCATGACGAGGCTGAGCGAGGCGAGCAGCAGTGGCCCGCCGAGCAGCATGATGACGCCGAGCAGCACCGAGCCGTGCAGCAGGATGATCGACACGACGACGAAGGCGACGATCGCGCCAGCCATCCGGGCGGTGATGTCGAAGGCGTTGCCCAGCCGCCAGAAGTCGCTGGCGAAGCTCGTGACGACCTCGCCGGCCGGCATCCGCCGGGTGAGCGCGGGCCCCGCACGGCGGACCGCACGCTCGGTGAGCAGCGCGGTGCGGAACGACGAGATGAGCCAGCCGCGCACCGCGAACCAGTGCCGGCCGTTCGACGTGATGGCGCTCAGCAGGCCCAGCCCCATGATCGCGGCGGACCAGACGAGCAGCGCCTGCGGGTCGTGGGCGACGAGGCCGTCGATCGCCTTGCCGATCGCCGCCGGAACCAGGGCGATGGACAGCATCCACGGCACGCCGAACAGGATGCCGCCCACGATGGTTCGCCACTGGCGCCGACCCAGCCACAGCAGGAGGCGGTCGGCGTCAACGGGTGCGGCCTCGTTCGCGTCGATCGCGTAGGGCCAGTAGTCGTGCGACATCAGTCCTCCACGCTATGCGCCGGAGGTGCCTGTGAGCGAACGAGTTTCCGTTCAGGTGGGGTCGTGGGGCAGCTCGCGCCCAGACGTCACCCACCGCGATGTCGCCCGACTCGAGCACGCGGAAGATCGAGCCCCCACGGTCGTGCATCGCCGCAGCCGCGCCGGGGGCGACGGCGTCGTCCATGACGCGGCAGGGGGGCGCGGGGCGGACCACCTCGAGCAGCGCGCCACCGACCCGCACCCGCGTGCCGGGACGCTTCGCGACGGCGCCGTGGCTGAGCGTGAGGTTGCGCCGGGTGCGGTCGTGCGGAACCGGCGCGCCGAGCACCGCGGCACTCTCGGCGAGCTCCGTGGCCGACTGCACCGAGACGTGCCGGTGCCGGCTGCCGTGGTAGCGGTCACCCACGAGCCCGGCGCCGGCCTCGGCGTGCACCCGCTCGATGTCGCGCATCGGCAGCCGGGTGGCCAGCGCGATGCTGATCGCGGTGACCACCTGCGGGTCGTGGGCCTCGGTCACGCGGGTGCGGGCGCCCCGGCCGGTCGGGTGCGGAGCTCCGCGATGCCGCTCAGCGTGGCGGTGAGGCGGTGCCGGATCTCGACGATGACCACCTCGACGGCTCCGCACCCCGGGCAGCGCAGCACCATGCCGGGGCAGCGGAGGTAGACGTGGGTGCGTGCGATCTCGTGGGTGTTGCCGCACCCCGCGCACTCGAGCGACCCCTGCGCCAGGTCGGTGCCGAGGGCCAGGGAGAGCGCGCCGATCACGGCGTTCCCGTCGACGTGGTCACTCATCATTCTCTGCCTCTCGTGTGCCGGTGGGGGGTGGGGTGGATGCCGTTGTGCCGGAACGTGGTTGGCACGATGGCACGATGTCAGCCGAACCGCTCGGCTCGCACCGTGCGGGGGTCGAGGCCGGCGTCACCGAGCAGGCCCACGACGGCCTCGACGAACGAGGTCGGGCCGCAGACGAAGACGGCGGGGTCGGCGACCGCGCCACCGCACGCGTCGACGGCCTCGAGCACGGATGCCGTGTCGACGCGCCCCGGCCGCAGCGTCACCGTCTCGAGCGGCGTCGCCGTGCGCACGGCATCCGGGGGCACCTCGGCGCGCGAGAGGTGGACGGTGGCGGCGACGGCACCGGAGCGGACTCGCTCGGCGAGCTCATCGGCATACAGGAGCCGGGTGGGCGAGGTCACCGAGGCAAGCACGACGGTGGTGGCGGTGGGGTCGGCGGCGCGCCAGATCGCTCGCAGCGGGGCGAGCCCCGAGCCGCCACCGACCAGCAGCAGCGGCCGGTGCTGCCCGGTCCACACGAAGTAGCCACCGATCGGCCCACGCAGGCCGATGGTGTCGCCGACCGCGACCTCGCGCACGAGGTAGGTCGAGACCTCGCCGTCCGCCACCTCCTGCACGGTGATGGTCGGTGGCTCGCCCGGGCCGGACGACAGCGAGTAGCTGCGGGTGGCCTGGTAGCCGTCGGGAGCCGTGAGCCGCACGTCGACGTGCTGCCCGGCGACGTGGCCCGGCCATGCCGGCACGTCGAGCACGAGGCTGCGGGCGTCGGCGGTCTCCTCGACGACCGCCGCGACCGAGGCGTCGCGCCAGGCGAGGTGCGCCAGCGGGGCCACCCGTGGTGCGGTGATGGACGACGTGTCGCTCATCAGTCGCCGTGGTAACGCTGCTCGCGGAACGGGTCGCCGTAGTTGTGGTAGCCGGCGACCTCCCAGAACCCGGGCTGGTCGTACTCGAGCAGCTCGATGCGGGTGACCCACTTCGCGCTCTTCCACAGGTAGAGATGGGGCACGAGCAGCCGGGCCGGGCCGCCGTGCTCGGCGCGCAGCGGCTCGCCCTCGAACTCCACCGCCACCATGGCGTCGCGGTCGATCAGGTCCTCGACCGGCACGTTGGTGGTGTAGCCGCCGTAGCTGGTGACCAGGGCGTAGGGCAGGTCGCCGACGCCGACCGCCTCGAACAGGGTCGACACCGGCACCCCTCGCCACGAGGTGCCGAGCTTCGACCAGTGGGTGACGCAGTGGATGTCGGTGGTGAGGGGCTGCAGGCCGAACGCGTGCAGCCCGCGCCAGTCGAAGGTGCCGGTGGCCGTGCCGTCGGTGATGGTGAGCTGCCACCGGTCGGTGGCCACCACCTCGGTGGGGCCGGCCGTGAGCACCGGGAAGTCGTGGGTGACGTACTGGCCCGGTGGCACGTTGTCGTCGTGCTCGCGTCGCCGTCCGAGGAACCCTGCCATCGCGACCGCTCCTTGCTCCCGTGGCCGCCGGCCTGCTGAGCTCGGCCGGCTGACCTCCGCCGACGATATCGAGTCGGGCGACAGGGAGGGCACCCACGGTCGGTGGCGTTCAGTCGTCGAATGTGGGTGGTTCCTGCCGTCCGGACGACGAGGTTCACCCACGTTCGCGGTTCGGTGAAGTCGGGCGCGGTAGTGGAATGACGCGGGCCGGAACGCCGTCGGGGGCGGGTGACGTAACCTCGAAGCGTGCTGCGGACCGCCCTGACGCCGAGGTTCCTCGGCCTGCTCGGGCTTGCGCTGGTGCTCTGCGCCACGTTCGTCTGGCTCGGCCGGTGGCAGCTCGGCGTCGCCGAGAGCACCGCCCATCGCGAGGCGGTCGAGCAGGCGCGCTCGCAGCAGCCGGCCGAGCTGACGACGCTGCTGCAGCCGCACGCACCGTTCCGGGGCGACCTGTCGTCGCGGCCCTTCATCGCGACCGGCCACTACGCCGCCGACGGGCAGCTGCTGGTGCCCGGGCGCCGGCTCGAGGGGCGGTCGGGGCTGTGGGTGCTCACGCCGTTCGTGCTCGACCGCGGCGGTGCCACCCTGCCCGTCGTTCGGGGGTTCGTGCCGGATGCCGCGTCGGCCGGCCCCCCGCCTGAGGGCACCCAGACGATCCGCGGCGGCCTGGCGCCGGGGGAGTCGCCCTCGCCCGACCCGGTGCCGGCGGGGCAGATCGGCTCGGTCGACCTGTCGGTGCTGGTCAACGCGTGGCCCGGAGAGCTGTACAACGCGTTCGGGTTCCTCGAGTCGCAGAGCCCGGCACCGGCATCCGGCCTGGCTCTCGTGCCCACCCCCGTTGGAGACACGGGCGTGCGCTGGCGCAATGCGGCGTATGCCGTGCAGTGGTGGATCTTCGCGGCGTTCACGCTGTGGATGTGGGCCCGGATGGTGCGCGACGAGACCCGCCGGGCGCGGGCGGAGTCGGTCGCCGGCGCCGCGGCGGCGCCTGCGGAGCCCCAGGGGGCGGGGGCCGCGGACAGGGAGCCGGTTGCCGCGGGTGACAATGGTGGGCGTGACGACGCCTGAGCCCAGCACCCCCGCCGCCTCGACCCTGCGTATCGAGGACGCCGAGGGCGTGCGCCCACGCCTCACCTTCTTCAAGGTGATGGCTTTCATCGTGGGCGTCGGGCTGCTCGTGCTGGTGGCCGAGATCGTGCTGTCCTACGGCTTCGGGCTGAAGGGCGCTGACAACCCGCTGTCGTGGTGGCCGCAGCCGCACGGCTTCATCTACATGGTCTACCTCCTGGCCACCGCGCTGCTCGGCTTCAAGGTCGGCTGGACGCTGCCGAAGATCGTGCTCGTCATGCTTGCCGGCTGCGTGCCATTCCTGTCGTTCTGGGTCGAGCGCCGGGTCGCCCGTGAGGTCGAGGCGGGTCTCGCGGCGGTGCGCCAGTAGCCTTGGCCGCGTGAGCGACGCCCCCCGCACGGACCCCGCCATGCCCCATCACGACGACCCCGACCACGTGGTCGTCGAGGGTGGCGAGCCGGTGCACCTCGCCGACCGGCCCGTGCTCGTCGTCGACTTCGGCGCCCAGTACGCGCAGCTCATCGCGCGGCGGGTCCGCGAGGCCTCGTGCTTCAGCGAGGTCGTGCCCCACTCGATGCCGGTGGCCGAGATGCTCGCCAAGGACCCGGCCGCGGTGATCCTGTCGGGTGGGCCGTCGTCGGTCTACGAGGAGGGTGCTCCCTCGCTCGACCCCGCACTGCTCGAGGCCGGGGTGCCGGTGTTCGGCATGTGCTACGGCTTCCAGGCGATGGCGCGGGCGCTCGGCGGCACGGTGGAGAAGACCGGGCTGTCCGAGTTCGGGGCGACGCCGGCGTCCATCCTCGACACCTCCTCGACGCTGTTCAAGGGCCAGCCCACCGACCAGTCGGTGTGGATGAGCCACGGCGACTCGGTGTCGGCCGCGCCGGCCGGGATGACGGTCACGGCCACGACGTCGGGGGCGCCGGTGGCCGGGTTCGAGGACGACGAGCGCAAGCTGTACGGGGTGCAGTGGCACCCCGAGGTGCTGCACTCGACGTTCGGCCAGCAGGTGCTCGAGAACTTCCTGCTCCGTGGGGCGGGGCTGTCGGGGGAGTGGACCGCCGCGAACGTCGTCGACGACCTGGTCGCGTCGGTGCGGGTGCAGGTGGGTGAGGCGCGCGTCATCTGCGGCCTGTCGGGCGGCGTCGACTCCTCGGTCGCGGCTGCGCTGGTGCAGAAGGCCGTCGGTGACCAGCTGACCTGCGTGTTCGTCGACCACGGGCTACTGCGGTCGGGTGAGGCGGAACAGGTCGAGAAGGACTTCGTGGCGGCCACGGGGGTGGACCTGCTCGTGGTCGACGCCCGGGAGCGCTTCCTGTCGGCGCTGGCCGGGGTCTCGGACCCCGAGGAGAAGCGCAAGATCATCGGCCGCGAGTTCATCCGCGTCTTCGAGCAGGCGGCGCGTGACGTGGTCGGGTCGCACTCGAGGGACTCGGACCACCCGGTCGAGTTCCTGGTGCAGGGCACCTTGTACCCCGACGTGGTCGAGTCGGGTGGCGGCACCGGAACCGCGAACATCAAGTCGCACCACAACGTGGGCGGGCTGCCCGACGACCTGCAGTTCAAGCTGGTCGAGCCGCTGCGGCTGCTGTTCAAGGACGAGGTGCGCCAGGTCGGTCTCGAGCTCGGGGTGCCCGAGGGGATCGTGTGGCGGCAGCCGTTCCCGGGTCCGGGGCTCGGGATCCGGATCGTGGGTGAGGTGACCGCCGAACGCTTGGACGTGCTGCGCGCTGCCGATGCGATCGCGCGCGAAGAGCTGACGGCTGCTGGTCTTGATCGCGACATCTGGCAGTGCCCGGTGGTGCTGCTCGGCGACGTGCGCTCGGTCGGGGTGCAGGGGGACGGTCGTACCTACGGCCACCCGGTGGTGCTGCGCCCGGTGTCGTCGGAGGACGCGATGACCGCCGACTGGACCCGGGTGCCGTACGACGTGCTGGCGAAGATCTCGACTCGCATCACCAACGAGGTGCGCGAGGTGAACCGGGTGGTGCTCGACATCACGAGCAAGCCGCCAGGCACCATCGAGTGGGAGTGACTCAGTCGAACGGGAGGGCTCAGCGCTGAGCGAGCCAGGCGAGCCAGACCAGCAGCGCGACGAATGCGGCGATGCCGGCGAAGACGGCGACCACTGACCCGATGCCGATGGCGATCGACTCGCCCAACCCCTTGCGGCGCTGGGGTTCGTGCCCGATCGACCCCGTGGTGAAGACGTGGTGCGGAACCGCGTAGAAGACGGGGATGACCGCACCGGGCGGCACCGCGACGTCGAGTGACGCTTGGCCATACCGGCGCCACCACCGGGCGTAGACCTGCACCCGGTTCCAACCGGCCCAGACCGGCAGGTCCGTCGTGCCGAACCGGCTGTACACCGGGCACCCGTTCACCGAGACCACCGGCGTGAGCCACCCCGAGGTGATCGCGTTTCCCTGCAATGTCAGGCGAAGCATTCCCTGCGGGCGGGGGAGCCCGGCGTCATGCCCCGACGCCTGCGTCATGACGGCACTCTAGGTGCACCGCCGTCCAGGTGTCGGGCATCGCCGTCAGCACGGGTCGGAGTGCTGTTTCGTGCCGCTGTCAGAAGGGCGGAGCTGCTGGGTAGGGGTCTCTGGGCGGCGTGATGGGCGCGGCCGGCTGGGGTGGGGTGGGTTCGATGGTGGCCAGTGGGCGTGTTGGGGGTAGGTGATGCGTCGTTTGCCGTTGGGTGAGGTCCAGGTGGCGGTGCCGTCGGGGTCGAGCTGGTAGGCCCATTGGCGGCGTTGTTTGAGGCGGTGGTGTCGCCGGCAGAGCCCGCCGAGGTTGGTGGGGGTGGTGGGTCCGGCGGGCCAGGGCCGGGCGTGGTCGGTGTCGCAGGCCATGGCGGGGCGGGTGCAGCCCCACATCCGGCAGGTGCCGTCTCGGGTGGCGACGAAGTCCTTCATCGCCCGCGGTGGGCGGTAGGCGTTGGTGACCGACTCGATCAGGGCGCCGGTGCGGGCGTCGAGCAGGGCGCGGCCGATGTCGGTGGGGACGACTGCGAGGAGCGCTTCGACGGTGTCGGCGTCGATGAACCCGATGCCGGGGACCTCAGCGCCGTTGAGGGCGGCGAGGACGGAGAAGTTGCGGCCGAGCCCAGCACACGCGACACCGGTGGTGCGGCCATCGGCCGCGGCGGCGGCGGCGGCCGCGTCCCTGGCCTTCACGGCGTCGGTGCCGGTGATGACCGGGATGCCGAGGGTGACCTTGGCGGTGACGGTGACGTTGGCCAGGACGAGGTCGGCCAGGGCGTCGGCGCGGGCCTGGTCCAGGGTGAGCGACAGGGTTCTCTTTCGCCAGGGTGTCGCCGTGGCGCTTGATGGAGTCCCACATCGCCGCGGACGGCCCGGTGGGCAGCTGGGCGCACCACAGCGTGGTGCCGTCGGGCCCGGCGTTGACCTGCACGTACCGGTCTGTGCGGTTCTTCTTCGTGGCCTGGCGCATCTGGTCGGCGGCGACGCGGGTGGCGACCGTGCGGATGACACCGGTGACCCGGGCCGGGTCGAGCCCGGGCAGCCGGTCGATCAGCCCGTCCTCGACGCGCGCACACGCCTGCAGGTCGAGACCGTCGCAGACGGAGACGACCTTCGCGACGGTGGCGGTGGTCAGCTCGCCGGCCACCACCTTGCCGAGCAGCCGGGGGAAGCGCTGCGAGGTCTTCGCGGCCAGCGACACCCGGCGACCGGCGGCCCACTCCCCGATGCCGGCCTCGAGAGACACCAGCGAGGGAGCCATCGTGTCGACGAACCCCACGTCGTGGTGGACCTCGACGAACCCGCTGCCGGTCAGGCGGCTCTCGTGGGCTGCAGCGTGGGCCATGGCGACCAGCTGCGCCCCCTCGACCGCGTTGGACGCCCCCTGCAGCTCGCCACTGATCTCGAACAGCTCGTCGCGCTCCATCGCCGACCCGCCCTGCGCCAGCTCGGTACCGATGGCGGCGGCCTCGGCGCGCAGCGCCGCGATGCGGGCTCGGAGCTGGCTGGTCGACATACCTCATCATATCCGAACACATGTACGCTTACCAGAGTTGTGCACACCCCAATCCGAATGCCGCACAGCCGGGTTGGGCAGGAGGAGGGGCGACGCAACGGTGCGAGAGATCGGGGTGATAGCACCGATTTCTCGCACTCCTGCCGGACGCGGTGGTGAGCCGAAAGCGCGACCGGAGCACGCGGCATCCAAAGCGCCGTTCAGCGAACCCACCCCGATCGGTGGGCGACCCGAATGTCAGGACAACAGGGAGGTCGCGCCGGCGGCTCAGTGACGACCCCCGGCTCGCGCGCGAACCCAGTGCGGCGTCAGACGCCTTCCTGGACCCGGTAGACGGCGTCCGCCACCAGCCCGTGGGCTTCGCGGTGCACGGTGTTGGCGGCCTCGACGTCGGGAGCCTCGACGAGGCAGAAGATCTGGCCCTTGCCTCGTCGACCCAGTAGCGCAGGTAGCTGACCCCGGTGCGCGTCCTGGATGGCGAGGTCGGCCGCGTGGGCCTTGGCCACGTCCTGCATCGTGCCTCCCTCACCGAGTGAGTGAAGGTCCATGAAGAGCGGCATTTCGGTGTCCCTTCCGAGGGGGCGGGTGTCGCGGACCCGTCGCAGGCCCCCACGGCGACGGCCGCGGTCGGGTCGGCGTCGGCGGCCACCTTCGCGGTGAACGTCGACATGCCGATGCCGGGCGCCCACCACCCGCGAGGGGCCGCTGGTGCTCAGCCGGTCACCCCTGCGGGCAGCACGCGGAACTCGTTGCCGTCGGGGTCGGTGAGCACCACCGCGCCATCGGCACGTCGGCCGCCGTCGGCGCGGCCGGCGCCCAGCCCGAGGAGGCGCTCGACCTCTGCGTGCTGGTCTCCACCCGGCGGTGGTGCGAGGTGCCACCGCCACCGCTGCGTGCCGGTGCGTTCCGCGTAGGGAGGGCCACCCCACGAGATCTTCGAACCGCCGCTCGGCGACTGGATCGCGGTCTCGTCGTCCTGGTCCCAGACGAGCGGCCAGCCCAGTGCCTCGCTCCAGAAGCGGCCGACCCGGGGCGAGCCGTCGCTCGAGAGGCAGCCGATGCGCGGGGTGCCGGCGAGGAAGCCGTTGCCGGCCTCGATGACGCAGAATGCGTTGCCCTCGGGGTCGGCGAGCACCACGTGCTCCTCCATGGGCAGCTGGCCGACGTCGAGGTGGCCCGCGCCGAGGTCGAGCGCCCGGGCCACGGCGGCCGCCTGGTCATCCGCACTGGTGCTGGCGAGGTCGAAGTGCATCTGGTTGGGCCCGACCTTCGGCGCGCTGGTCGGGGCGAACCGCACCGCGAAACCCGGCACGCCCTCGGGCGGCAGCACCACCTCACCGGACCCGTCGTCCACGACCGACCGGCCGAGCACCCCGGCCCAGAACCGGGCGAGCGCCGCCGGGTCGTTCGCGTCGACGCACAGCGCCACCAGCGCACACGTCATCCGTCGTCCCCCTGGTCCGGTCGCTCGGCGCCACCACGCTAAGACGGCTCGACCCGCCACCGCCAGCGGTTTACGGGCCGCGTCCGGGCCATGATGAGGTCGTGGCTGACATGGACCGACTCCCCGACGACGCCGTCGAGACCGCGGTCGCGGCGGTGCGGTCGGGCGACCAGGATTCCCTCGCAACGGTTCTCGCCGCGCACCCGACCCTGGTGGCCGGCGCGTTGCCCAGACACGGTGGCCGGTCACTGCTGCACGTCGCGACCGACTGGCCCGGGCACCGCCCGGACATCGCGGCGACCATTGCCCGGCTCGTCGCGGCCGGCGCCGACGTCGACGCGCGCTTCGTCGGCGAGCACACCGAGACACCGCTGCACTGGGCGGCGAGCAACGACGACACGGATGCCGTGGCGGCGCTGCTCGACGCCGGCGCCGACATCGACGCACCCGGCGCCGTGATCGGTGGCGGCACCCCGCTCAACGACGCCACGGCCTTCGCCCAGTGGGATGCCGCCCGCCTCCTGGTGGAGCGCGGCGCCGCCGTGTCGCTGTTCGATGCCGCGGCGTTGGGGATGACCGACCGGGTCGCCGCCGCGGTCGCCGCGGGCGACGTCGGGTCACTGGACCCGCTGCTCTGGGGCGCCTGCCACGGCGGCCGGCTCGAGACGGCATCCCTGCTGGTCGACGCCGGCGCCGACCTCGACTGGCGCGGCTGGGACGACCTGACCCCGCTGGGCGCTGCCGAGCGCTCCGGCGCCACCGAGCTGGTGCACTGGCTGCGCGAGCGGGGCGCCCGGGCCTGACCCGCCCGGGATCCTCGCCGGGACCTCGGTGCTGACGCACCACGCCGTTGTGCCATTATCGTGCTACATTCGTGGCATGGCGAGGGTGCGGGTCAGCACGACGGTCGACGCCGACCTGCTCGCCCGCGCGCGCCGGGCCCATGGCAAGACCACCGATGCCTCCTTGCTCGAGGCGGCTCTCAACGCCCTGCTCGACACCCGCCGCCAGGCCGAGGTGGACGCCGCCTACGACCGGGCCTACCCCGCCACGCCGGTCAGCGCACCCGACGCCTGGGGCGACCTCGACGCGTGGCGCCGGCAGGCATCGACGTGAGCGCCCTGCCGCTGCGCGGGGAGGTGTGGTGGGCCGAGGCACCGCAGGTGCCGCGTCGGCCGGTCGTCGTGCTCTCGCGCGACGCGGTGGTGCGCGGGTTGCGGCGGGCGCTGGTGTCACCGTGCACCACGACGGTGCGTGGCCTGCCCAGCGAGGTGGGTCTCGACCCCGAGCACGACCCCGTCCCGCGGTCGTGCGTGGCCGCCCTCGATGCGGTCGAGTCGGTGTCCGTCGGTGCGCTCACCCAGCGCCTCGGCCGGCTGTCCGACCAGCGGATGCGCGAGGTCTGCGCGGCCCTTGCGGTGTCGACGGGGTGCGCCTGAGAGATGCGGGTGTCCCCGGTGCGGCCGGCGTGGCAGGCTGTGCTCGGCATACTCATCGGTAACCAAGGACGGCGACCATGCAGAGCACGACCACGACCGTGACGGCGAGCGACGGCACCGCCCTGCACACCTACCGGTGGCTGCCCGAGGGGGCACCCAGGGCGGTCGTGCAGGTCGCCCACGGCATGGCCGAGCACGCGGCCCGCTACGCCCGCCTCGCCGAGGCGCTCACGGCCGCAGGCTTCGCGGTCTACGCCAACGACCACCGCGGCCACGGCAGCACGGCGAGCAAGGCCGACCACGGCTACTTCGCCGACGAGCACGGCTGGGACACCGTCGTCGCCGACCTGCGCGCCGTCACCGACGTCGCCCGCGAGGAGCACCCGGGGCTGCCGGTCTTCCTCCTCGGGCACTCGATGGGCTCTTTCCTCTCCCGGGCGTACGTGATCGAGGACAGCCGACAGCTGTCCGGCCTGGTGCTGTCCGGCACGGCCGGCGACCCCGGTCTGCTCGGCAAGGTCGGTGGCCTGGTGGCGGCCACGGAGGCGCGGCTACGTGGGCGTCGGCACGTCAGCACGATGCTCGACACGATGACCTTCGGGCAGTACAACGCGGCCTTCAAGCCCAACCGCACCGACTTCGACTGGCTCTCGCGCGACGACGCCGAGGTCGACCTCTACGTCGCCGACGGGCTGTGTGGCAACACCTTCACCTCGGGCTTCTTCGCCGACCTGCTCGGTGGGCTCGGCGTCATCAACGACCGGCGCCAGGTGGCCCGCGTACGCCGCGACCTGCCGATCCTCCTGGTGGCGGGGGACGCCGACCCGGTCGGCGACAGCGGCAAGGGCGTTCGGGCCGTCGCCGAGCAGTACGAGTCGGTGGGCGTGGCCGACGTCACCTGCACCCTCTACCCGGGTGCGCGCCACGAGATCTTCAACGAGACCAACCGCGACGAGGTCACCGCCGATGTCGTCGCCTGGCTGAACGCCCACCTGCCCGCCTGAGCGAAGCCGCGAGAAGCAGAATCGGCCTGCACCGGCATCCGTGGCAGGCTTGTGCCTCGGCAACCACCCCCGGATGCCGCTGGCCCACCCCCCGAGCACGAGGACCTACCCAACGCATGTGCGGCATCGCCGGCTACCACGGACTCCACGCCGACCACGCCCTGCTGGAGCGGATGAACGACTGCCAGCAGCACCGCGGGCCCGACGGTGAGGGGGTCGTCACCAGCGGTCCGTGCGGCCTGGCCCACCGGCGGCTGTCGATCATCGACGTCGCGCACGGCCAGCAGCCGATGGACACCGCCGACGGGCGGTACTCGATCGCCTACAACGGCGAGGTCTACAACTACCTCGACCTGCGCGACGAGCTCGCGGCGCTGGGTCGCGAGTTCAGCACCGACTCCGACACCGAGGTGGTGCTGCAGGCGTTCGCGCAGTGGGGGCCCGAGGCGTTCGACCGGTTCAACGGGATGTTCGGCCTGGCGATCTGGGACCGCGAGGAGAAGCGGCTCACCCTGGCGCGCGACCACTTCGGCATCAAGCCCGTGTACGTCGCGACGGTGCCAGCGCCCAGCGGCGAGGGTGAGGTGCTGCTGTTCGCGAGCGAGATCAAGCCCATCCTCGCCAGCGGCCTGTACGAGAAGAAGGTCAACGAGCGCTCGGTCTACCGCTACCTGCGCTTCCGGGCGCACGAGGACGGCACCGAGACGTTCTTCGACGGCGTCGAGCGGCTCGCCCCCGGTGAGATGCTCACCGCCGACGGCACCGGCATCCACCGGCGCATGTTCACCCGCCTGAAGGAGGAGCTGCTCGAGCTCGCGAACGAGCAGCGGCCCTACGACGACGCAGCCGCCGCGGAGTACAAGAAGCGGCTCGTGGAGTCGGTGCGGCTGCGGCTGCAGTCCGAGGTCCCGGTCGGCACCAGCCTGTCGGGGGGCCTGGACTCCAGCGCCGTGGCGGTCATCATCAACCAGCTTCTGGGCGAGGGCGACGAGCTGTCGACGCGCTCGGTCGGCACCCGGCAGAACACCTTCTCGGCGATCTTCCCGGGGTCGGTCAACGACGAGGAGCGCTACGTCGACGACGTCCTCGACATCTGCACCGGCCACGTCGACTCGCACAAGATCCTGCCGACGGCCGACGAGTTCAAGGCCGACCTGCTCGACTTCATCCGCACCCAGGAGGAGCCGCTCATCTCCTCCGGCCCCTACGCGCAGTTCCAGGTGATGCGCGAGGCCACGAAGCACGTCACGGTGCTGCTCGACGGCCAGGGGGCCGACGAGATGATGGCCGGCTACATCCCCTACTACTTCGTCTACCTGCGCCAGCTGCGCGCCCAGGGGATGACGGCCGCGGCCGGTGAGCTCGCCAAGAGCCTCGACGTGCTCTACAAGCTGGGTCGCTCCACGATCAAGTCCAAGGTGCAGCTCAAGAAGACGATCCCGGTGACCCAGCTGATGGACAGCGCGTTCGTCGCCGCCCACCGCGAGGAGCGCTACGTCTCGGAGGGCGCGAACCTCAAGAAGCGGCTCGTCGAGGACCTGTTCCACAACTCGCTGCCGAGCCTGCTGCGCTACGAGGACAAGAACACCATGCGGTTCTCGCTCGAGGGGCGCGTGCCGTTCCTCGACAAGGAGGTCGTGAAGTTCATCTTCAGCCTGTCCGACGAGGCGATCATCAAGGACGGCTGGAACAAGCGGTTGCTGCGCGACGCCACCCGTGGGCTGCTGCCGGAGTCGATCAACCGCCGCCGCAACAAGATCGGCTTCACGACGCCGCAGGTCGAGTGGTTCATGCGGCTCAAGAACCACTTCTACAACATCTTCCTCAGCGAGTCGTTCGCCAACCGGCCGTTCGTCGACCAGGGCGAGGTCATCGCCGCCTTCGAGGGCTGGATCAAGGGGGCCAACGACGTCGACACGATGGCGTTCTGGCGGTTCATCAACCTCGAGCTGTGGATGCGCGAGTTCTTCGACGAGCACGACGCGGAGGCCGACGCCGCGCTCGCCGACCAGGCGGCGCAGGTCAAGACCGACTACCAGCCCAATGCCGACCACTCGCTCGACCTCACCACCTCGCTCGGTGAGCCGGTGCGGCGGTACCCGGTGCGTACCGAGCTGTTCAGCCGCGACGACGACCTCGACGGCACGGTGCTCGAGTACGTCGACCGGTTCTTCGCGGGCCTGCCCGCCGCCGGCCCCGACCACGAGGCCGCCACTCGCGGCCCCTGGTGGTTCTTCCTGTCCGAGAAGGTCGTCGCCATCACCCAGGGCCGGTCGTACTTCGTCTGGGACATCAAGGTGGGCCGCCCGGCGCGGGTGTTGTCGCGCTACGTGGCGCGCACCCCGGCCGGCATCGGGCTGGGCAGCCCGTTCACCATGCAGCTCGCCATCCAGGAGGCCGGCCTGCCGCGGGTGCTGTACGCGTCGGCGGGTGGCGCCATCGGCAAGGTGGTGGGCCGCAAGGGCATGTTCTACGAGCTCGTCGGCAACGACATCAACGCCATCGACGGCCCCACCGAGTACTCCGCCTACCCGAGCAACGTCTCGGCCAAGCTCCCGCCCAAGGACCCGGATGCCGTGGCGGCGCGGTTGTCGGCCGCCATCCGCCAGCGGGTGCCCGAGCCGTGGCGGTCGAGCTTCGGCGGCACGGTGATCATGGACGCCAACGACATCGGCCGCAACGTGCTCGGCTCGGACGTGCCCGGCGACTGGGCGCGCTTCGAGGAGATGTTCGCCGACAACCCGCTCGGCCAGGGCATCGAGCAGACCCCGATGGCGATGGTCTTCCTCCGCGAGGGCTGATGCACGACACCCCATCGGAGGGAGCCACCCTGCCTGTCGAGGTAAGGCCTCGCGAAGGTGCGGGGACAGGACTGCATGAGCCGATCGCTGCCCCGCGTCACGGGCTCATGGCCGACCCGTCTGCGGTGACGCACGTCGTGTGCTGCCGCGCTGATCCGTGGGAGGTCGCGATGTGCGGCTGCGACGCCAGGCGAGGAAACCTCAACTTCGCCGGGGACACGTGCGCGATGTGCATCGAGGTCGTGCTGGACATGTGGCGTTCGCGGGGAGCCACCCCACTCGACGAACACTGTCCCGCCGACGGCACGCCATGCCCGAGCGATGAGTGGATCTTCGAGCGCGTGGCGCGCGAGACGAGCCAGTAGGCGCTTGGGCGAGCCGCCTGTCTGCGACGTGGCGACTGGTGTGCGCTGGTCGGCGCAGCACGCGGCAGGCGCGGATGGCTCCAGCGCTGCCATGCGCGCGGCATCCGGCGCCCTTGACAGCGCTGAACGCACGAGGTGATGCACGGTGCGCGATAGGGCCCGTCCCCTGCAGCACCTCGTGCCGGATCTACGGGTCGATCGGCCGCAAGCCCCGATCCGGAACTCAGCCAGCCTCAGGTGGCGGTGCGCAGGAAGGCCGGCTCCTCGCCCTCGGCGGGCGGCTCGACCTTCTTGCTGGCGGTCCACAGCAGCCACCCGAGCGCGCCGAGGGGCACCTCCATCAGGTGGGTGAAGATCGAGAAGAGCACCACGCCGGCGGCGGCCTCGGGCCGGTCGGCCCCCCAGGCCACGAGCACCGCCGACGTCGCCGTCTCGGTGATGCCCATGCCGCCGGGGGTGATGCCCACCGCGGTGAGCAGGCGACCGATCGCGAACGCCGCTAACAGCAGGTTGAGCGGCAGGGTCACGCCGGTGCTGCGCATGATGAGCACGAAGAGCACGTAGTAGGCACCGAAGAAGCCGACCATGCCCAGGGTCATCGGGACCCATCCGGTGCTGACGATGTCGTTGATCCGGGAACGCAGGTCGGTGACGAGCTCCTCGATGCTCATCGGCGGCTTCGGAGCCGGCGCCTCGTACCCCGCGGCCAGGGCTGCCGCCGCGGCGGCCCGGGCCTTGCTGTCGCGGCGCCGGCGGGTCAGCGGCCCGAGCAACCGGTCGAGCCAACGGCCGATCGCCTGGGCGGCCCGCTCGCTCGCCATGATCGCGACGAAGGCACCCAGGATGGAAAGCCCGGTCACCATGCCGGCCACTGCGAGGTCGGTGAGGGCGCCCGGGAGGGTGACCCCGCCGAACCAGAGCGCGCCGATCGCGACCACCGGAAGGGCGATGCGGGCCATGACGTTCCAGACGCCGGTGACGATCACCGAGGTCGAGGTGTTCCGCCGCGAGAACCCCCACGACCGGCAGATGGCGTAGGTCGCCGCGAGCCCGACCGCCCCACCCCCGGGCAGCAGGTTCGACACCGACGAGCCGCAGAGGTTCACGATGAGCGCCTTGCCGTGGGACAGCCCGTGCAGCGACCCGGTGAAGGTGAACGTGTAGCTGTAGAGCCCGAGGAGCATCAGGGCCTGGAACCCGAGCGCGTGGCTGAGCGGAATGCTGCGGATGACGGTCCAGATGTCGGCCCACGAGGTCTTCGCGAAGTACGGCAGCCCCCAGATGAGCAGGGCAGCCGCCAGCCCCAGCCCGATGACGAGCTGCAGCACCTGCCGCGCGCGTGGGCTCATCGGTCCCCCTCGAAGATGTCGGTGCGCACCGGTGCACCCGGCGGCCGGGCCGGGTCGCGGAACCACTCCCTGCCGAACACGAGATCGTAGACCGGTCGGGGGATGCGCAGGAAGGCCCCCAGGGTGCGGTCGCCGGTCTGGCCGCCCGATCCGACGGATGCCGCGCCCCCTCCGGTCGCCTGCGACGCGTGCGCGCGCATCGCTGCCCGCTTGGCACCGGCATACCGGCGCACGTTGATGCGATGGGTGATCTCGGAGCGGGCGGAGAAGGCCCGCTCGAACGACGTCGGGTCGAACTCCTGCGGGAAGCGGTAGACCCGGCCGACGGCGCGCACCGCCCGCACGATCGTGTCTCGGGGCACGGTGGCCTCGAGCACGCGCGGGGTGCGCGCGATCTCAGCGGCGCGGGCGCCGACCTCGTGCACGCGCACGTGGTCGCGGTGGCCGTAGCCGCCGTGGGCGTCGTAGGACAGCAGCACGTCGGCCTGCTCGGTGCGCAGCACCGCTGCGAGCCGCTCGGCGGCCTCCTCGATGGGCGCCCGGCAGAACCGGGGAACCCCGGGCGAGTCGGGCTCGGGCTCCGGCCCGCTGCCGCTGTCGGCGTAGCCCAGCCACTCGACCCGGGCGACACCCAGGGCCGCGGCCGACCGCCGCGCCTCCTCGAGCCGGCGGTCCCCGAGGTGCCCGTCGCCGCTCAGCTCGGCGGCCGCCAGGCCTGCCCCGCCGTCGGTCGCCAGCACGAGCACCACGCGGTGACCCTCCGCCGCAGCACGCGCCATCGTGCCTGCGGTGAGCAGGGCCTCGTCGTCGGGGTGGGCGTGAAAGGCCACGATGGTGGGGGACATCGTGGCCCATCCTCCCGCATGGCAGGCTGAGGCCTCGTGAAGGTCGCCATGCTCACCGACTGCTACCCGCCCCGGCTGGGTGGGATCGAGAGCCAGGTGCGCGACCTCTCGCGGCAGCTGGTGCGCGCCGGCCACGTCGTCGAGGTGTTCACGGCGACGGCCGGGCCGCACGGCGAGCGCGGCGGCCACACGGCCACCGGCGACGACGGCGTCACGGTGCACCGGCTCGCCATCCCGCTTCCCGGCGGAATCCCGGTGAACCCGTTCGCTCCTCGCGAGGTGCGACGGCGCCTCGAGGCGGGCGGGTTCGACGTCGCCCATGCCCACCTCGGGGTGGTGAGCCCGTTCGCCACCGACCTCGTGCCCGTGGCACTGGATGCCGGTCTGCCCGTCACCGCCACCTTCCACTGCGTGATCGGCCGCTCCTCGGTGGTGTTCCGAACTCTCGGCCACCTGTCGCGCTGGGCCGGGCGTGGCGTGGCCCTCAACGCGGTCTCCCACATGGCGGCCGCCCGGGTGTCCACCGCTGCCCGCGGCGCGCGCGTCGAGGTCGTGCCCAACGGCGTGGATGCCGCGTGGTGGCGCCCGGTGGCCGAGCGCGCGGAGGTGGGCACGCGGCATCCGGTGCACGTCGTGTCGGCGATGCGGCTGGTGTCGCGCAAGCGCCCCCTCGCCGTGCTGGACGTGCTGCACCGGGCGCGGGCCGTGCTCGACCCGGGCGTGCCGCTGCGCGCGACCATCGTGGGGGAGGGGCCGCAGCGCCGGCTCATGGAGCGCCGCCTGCGCACCCTCGGGCTGGACTGGGTCGAGCTGCCCGGGCGGGTCGACAAGGAGGAGCTGCGCCGGCTGCACCACGGGTCCGACGTCTACCTGACCGCGGCGCGGCTCGAGGCGTTCGGCATCGCCCCGCTCGAGGCCAGGGCCGCCGGCGTGCCGGTGGTGGCTCCGCGCGGCACCGGGGTCGACGACTTCGTCGATGACGGCGTCGACGGCCTGCTCGCCGGCGGCGACGTCGCGCTCGCGCTCGCCCTCGCCCGGCTCGCCGGTGACGACGCGCTGCGCGCCCGGATGCGCGCTCATCTGCTGGCCACCCCACCGGCACAGGACTGGGGCGGCGTGCTGGCTGCGACCTTGGCCGAGTACGACCGGGCCGGGGTGCGCGCCAGGTGATCACCGTCGTCGGCAGCCACGAGGGCCGGGTGGTCGCCCGGTTCGCGCTCGCGCACGGCGAGGACCCCGCCATGGGGCTCGCGGTGCGCGGCTGGCCGGGCACGGTGGTCGCGGTCGACGGCGTGCTGGGCGACCTCACCCTGCGGTACGCCGTGCAGCCGGCCGCACCGGTCGACCCCCCGCTCGGCCCCGAGGGCCCGGGGCTCACGGCTGCCGAGCGGCTGGGGGTCGACCCGCACCAGCGCGTCGCGGCCTACGCCGTGGTCGTCGCCGACGGGCGGCTGCTGCTGACCCAGCTGGCCGGCTACACCGGTGCCGCCGGCCGGTGGAACCTGCCCGGTGGTGGGCTCGACCCCGGGGAGTCGCCCACCGACGGCGTGGTGCGCGAGGTGGCCGAGGAGACCGGGCAGGTCGTCGACGAGGTCCGTCTGGTCGACGTGATGACCCAGCACTGGGTGGGGCGCTCGCCACGCGGGCTCGAGGACTACCACGCGGTGCGGCTGCTGCACACGGCCCGCTGCACCGAGCCGACCCGCCCCGTCGTGCACGACGTGGGCGGGTCGACGTCCGACGCGCGGTGGGTGCCGCTGGACGACCTCGGGTCGGTGGCCGTCGTGGCGAGTGTCGGTGCGGCGCTGCGCGCGGCCGGGCTCGCCTGACGACACCTGGCGGCCTCAGGCGGGGGTGTCGCGGCGGCGGCTGCTGCGCAGGCCGATGGCCCCGACCAGCAGCACGACCAGTCCCGCGGCGACCACGCTCCACGGGCCGAGGTCGCCCCACGGAAGGGTGATGTCGGTGAGCTCGCCCACGAGCACGCTGCCCGCCACGAGCAGGCCGAGCAGGCCGAGCACGAGGGCGAAGGGGGCCGGGCCGCTGAGCCACTGGGGCTGCGGTGGGGTGGCCGGTGCGGGGATCCGCGGTGCGGCCGTTGCGGTCGCGGTCGCGCTCGTGGTGGCGCCCGTGGTCGGCAGGGCGGTCGTGGTGGCGCCGCCGTCGGTGAACACTTCTTCGGTGAACATCTCGTCGGCCAGGCTGTCGGTGGGCGGCGGTGCGGGGGTCTCCGGGGTGGGGGGAGTGGTCGGGGTGGTCATCGCTGCTCCTTGATCGTGATCTGGCCCAGGCCGAGCTGGGCGTCGACGACGACCTGCACCGGCTCGGCGCCGATGAGGGTCGACGTGCTGCGGTCGTTGCCGCTGGTGTCGGTGGTTCCGCCGACGCCACCGGTGTGGGTGATGTCGCCGAACCCGACGCCGGCGTCGACCCGGACGTCGAGGCCTGCAGGCACGAGGATCGTGAGCTCGCCGGCCCCCATCTGCACGGTGACCCGCTGCGCGGTGGTGGTGGTCGCGGTCGTCGACGAGGGGGACGGGGTGGGCGTGGTGGCGGCGAGCCGGCCCAGGTCGAGGGTGGCCTGCCCGGCGCCGAGCTGGAAGGCGGTGGTGCCCGTGGCGGGCACCGGAGTCCAGGTGCGGTCGCCGACGCCGTCCTTGACCTCGACCCGGGAGGCGGCCGAGGCGGTGACGAGCAGCAGGGCGAGGCACACCACGAGGAACCCGCTGAAGCCGGAGGCCCGGCCGCGCAGGCCGAGGGTGAGCACGACGACCGACACACCGGTCAGGGCGATGATGAACCCCAGGGTGGCCGAGCTGCCCGGGAAGCCGAGCGGGTCGTCGAGTGCCGCACCGAGGCCGATGCCGACGAGGGCGATGCCGAGCGACACCAGCCCGACGAAGGCGCTGGGGCGCCGGCGTCGTGGGCGCGGCGGCGGGGGCGGGCCGACCGGGCGCGGGGGGGCGGGCGGGGTGGGCCGGCCGCCGTACGGGCCGGAGGGTCCACCCGCCGGGGGGCCACCGTAGGTGCCGGGCTGGGGGGCGCGGTAGGCGCCCGGCGAGCTGCCGGCATACGGCGGCGGCGGGGTCTGGGTCGGGGCGCTCGCCATCGGCGGCGCGGCGTAGCTGGGGGTGGCGGACATGGCCTCTCCTGACGGGGGCGGGGTGGCGGGAACGGGGGCACCGCCGGGGGTGCCGTACGGCTGGGGGGCAGTCACGCTGCCGTAGCCGGTCTGCGGCGTGCTGCGGTGGCGGCGCGCCAGCACCAGCCAGGCGACCACGGCCACCGGGATCAGCCACAGGGGTGCGAACCAGCCGTTGCCGTTGCCGATCGAGAACACCCCACCGAGCACCAGGAAGGCGGCGAGCACGAGGAGCGCGATCGGCCCGGCATCGCCCTGGCGCACGGCGCGCTCGGCGAGGATGTCGCCCTGCCGGTCGGGCAGGAGCAGCCAGAGGATGACGTAGGCGGTCAGGCCGATGCCACCGAGGAAGGCGAGCACGACCGCCGCGGCCCGGATCAGCACCGGGTCGACGCCGAAGCGCTGGGCCAGGCCGGTGCAGACACCGCCGAACCAGCGGCCGTCGGTGTCGCGGGAGTAGCCGCTGCTGCGCAGGCGGGCGAAGCTGTCGTCGAGGAAGGAGGTGCTCGGTGGCGGCACGCTCTGGGAGGGGTTCTCGGTCATGGCTCCAGCGTGGCGCCGGGAAGGGGTGCCCGCCATGAGGGTCGACCCTGACGCCCCCCTGAGCCGACCCCGGGACCGACCCTGCCCACCCGGCAGGTAGGTCAGGATGGGGGGGTGCCCACGCCCTACGAGCCTGCAGCCGCGCACCCGCGCCCGGTGACCGACGGAGGTCCCGACGCCGGTGCGGCCGGTGAAGTGCCGCCGTACGGCTACGACGCCTACCCGCCCCGGGCGCCGCGGCCCCCGCTCGTGCGGTCACGCTCCCGCGGCTGGACCCCGGGGGTCTGCGGCGCGGTGGCCCGTCACCTGGGCGTGTCGCGGCGCAGCGTGCGCATCACCTTCATCCTGCTGACCCTGGCAGGGGGCGCCGGCCTCGCGGCCTACGTGTTCCTCTGGGCCCTCACCCCCGAGGGCGATGTCGACGGCGACCCGTCGCAGCTGGCCGACGAGGGCACGCCGCCGGAGCGCCGCCAGTGGGGGCTGGTGCTGGTCGTCGGCGGCCTGCTCGTGGTGGGCGGCGCGGTGCTGCTCACCCCGGTGCTCGGTGGCGGCGTCATCGGCACCCTGCTCGTGCCGCTGTTCACGATCGCGGTCGGCGCCATCGTCGCGTGGTCCAACCTCGACGACACCCAGCGTTCGCGGTGGCTGGGCTCGGGAGAGGGCCGCTACGGCTGGATGCGGGTCGCGCTCGGTGTGGGGCTGGCCGTGGCCGGTATCCTCGTCATCGTCACGCGCGGCGAGTCGATCTCCGCGGTCTGGGACGCCCTGCTCGCCGCGATCGCCGTGCTCGTCGGGGCCCTGATCATCGCCGCCCCCTGGGCACTGCGGCTGTGGGGCGACCTGCGCCGCGAGCAGGTGGCCGCCGCGCGCGCCACCGAGCGGGCCGACATCGCCGCGCACCTGCACGACTCGGTGCTGCAGACCCTCGCCCTGATCCAGCGCCAGTCGCACGACAGCGCCGCCGTCACCAAGCTTGCTCGCGCGCAGGAGCGCGAGCTGCGCTCGTGGCTGTATGCCGGGCCGCAGGGCTCGCAGTCGACCCTCGCGGCCGCCGTCACCGAGGTGGCCCACGACGTGGAGGACCTGCACGGCGTCGCCATCGACCTCGTCGTCACCGGAGACCGGCCCTACGAGCCGCACGGTGCGGCGCTGGCCCAGGCGATGCGCGAGGCCCTGCTCAACGCCGTGCGGCACGGCGGCACCCCGGTCACGGCCTACGTCGAGATCGGCCCCACCGGGGTCGAGGCGTTCGTGCGCGACCGCGGCGACGGCTTCGACCTCGACACCGTGCCCGACGACCGGCTCGGCGTGCGCCAGTCGATCCTGGGCCGGATGGAGCGGCACGGGGGCACCGCACGCGTGCGCCGCCGCGACGACGGAACCGAGGTGGAGCTCACGCTGCCACCCATCGAAGGAGGAACGTCATGAGCCAACCGACCCCGACCGCAGGTGGGCAGCCCGGACCCGTGCGGGTGGTGCTCGTCGACGACCACCGGATGTTCCGCACCGGCGTGCGCGCCGAGCTGACCGACGCGATGGCCGCGAGCGGAGTCCCGGTGTGCGAGTTCGTCGGTGAAGCGCCAGACGTCGACACCGCCATCGCCGTCATCCGGGCCGAGCAGCCCGACGTCGTCCTCCTCGACGTGCACCTCCCCGGCGGCAACGGCAACGGTGGCGTCGACGTCATCCACGGCTGCTTCGGCGTGCAGGCGCGGTCCGGTGCGCCGGTGCGCTTCCTCGCGCTCTCCGTCTCGGATGCCGCCGAGGACGTCATCGCCGTCATCCGCGCCGGTGCTCGGGGGTACGTCACCAAGACGATCGGTGCGCGCGACCTGATCACGGCCATCCGCCGGGTGGCCGACGGGGATGCCGTGTTCTCGCCACGGCTCGCCGGGTTCGTGCTCGACGCCTTCGGAGCCGCTGCGGGTGAGATCGCGGAGGTCGACGAGGAGCTCGACCGGCTCTCGGCGCGCGAGCGCGAGGTGATGCGGCTGATCGCCCGCGGCTACCAGTACAAGGAGGTCGCCAAGGAGCTCTTCATCTCGGTGAAGACGGTCGAGACCCACGTGTCGTCGGTGCTGCGCAAGCTGCAGCTGTCCTCGCGGCACGAGCTCACTGCGTGGGCGATGGGTCGCCGCCTCCTCTGAGGCTGGCGTTCACGGGTCGGTGGCTCGGCTCCGCACTCACCGGTCCTATGGTGTGCCCATGGAAATCCTGATCAACGTCTTCGTCGTCCTCCACCTGCTCGGCATGGCCGCGATCATCGGCAGCGCGCTCTTCGTGGCGCGCGGGGCCGTCACTCCTGCCCTGGTGTGGGGTGCGCGCGCGCAGCTGCTCACGGGCATCATCCTCGTCGGCCTGGTGCAGGCCAACGACGAGAAGTTCGACAACGGCTGGTTCGCCGTCAAGCTGCTCGTGGCCATCGCGGTCGTGGCGTGCGCCGAGATCGCGGCGGCCAAGGAGCGCAAGGGCCAGGGCGCCCGCCCGCAGCTCGTCCTGGCGGCCGGGGTGCTCGCCCTCGTCAACGTTCTCGTCGCCGTGCTGTGGAGCCAGGGCTGACCGCTGGCGATCGCCTCACGGGTCAGGGGATGAGCAGCAGCTTGCCCTGGGTGCGCCGGCCCTCGAGGTCGTCGTAGGCCGACGCCGCGTCGGACAGGGGGTAGCGGCCGCCGATGGCCACCTGCAGGCTGCCGTCGGCCACGGCGCCGAGCACCTCACCGGCCCGCCACTGCAGCTCCTCGGGGGTGGCGATGTGGTGGCCGAGCATCGGCCGGGTCAGGAAGAGCGACCCGCCCGTGTTGAGCCGCTGGATGTCGAACGGCGGCACCTGCCCGCTGGCGGCGCCGAAGAGCACGAGCATCCCGCGGGGCCGCAGCGAGGCGAGCGAGGCGTCGAAGGTGTCCTTGCCGACCCCGTCGTAGGCCACGTCGACCCCGCGGCCGCCGGTGCGCCGCCGCACCTCCTGCGCCAGGTCGTCGACCTCGCGGTAGTCGATGACGTGCTCGGCGCCGAGCGCCCGGGCGGTCGCGCACTTGGCCGGGCCGCCCGCCGTCGCCACCACCGACCCGCCGCGGGCCCGCACCAGCTGCACCAGCAGCTGGCCCACTCCGCCGGCTGCGGCGTGCACCAGGGCGACGTCACCTGGCTGCACGGCATGCGTGCTGGCGGTGAGGTAGTGCGCGGTGAGCCCCTGGAGCATCACGGCCGCTGCGGTCTCGAGGTCGACCCCCTCCGGCACCAGCACGAGCCCGGATGCCGGCAGCGCGGCGAAGCGGGCGGCACTGCCCATCGAGTTGGGCCACGCCACGCGGTCGCCCGGGTGGAGGGTCTCGACGCCCTCGCCGCTCGCCACGACGGTGCCTGCACCCTCGTTGCCCCCGACGAACGGCGGCGTGGTCGGGTAGACGCCCTCGCGCTGGTAGACGTCCAGGAAGTTGACCCCTGCGGCGGCCACCTCGACGAGCACCTCGCCGGGGCCGGGCTCGGGGGTTGGGCGCTGCTCGACGGCGAGCACGTCGGTGCCTCCGTGGGCCGTGACGACGAGGGCGGGGCCGGTGCGGTCGGTCATCCCGCCAGCCTAGGACGCGGGTGAGGCGGCCGGCGGGTCAGCTTCCGGTCGGCACCCAGTAGCGCTTCTTCTCGCCGCGGACGTCCTCGAGCACGCCGCCGTCGGCCTCGATGACTCGGGCCGCGGGATCGACCGGATTACCCCGCCGGTCATCCGCTACGCAGCGACAGCAGCACGGCATCCAGCATCGCCGGCGTGAGCCGGCCGGTGAAGGTGTTGTGCGGGCTCACGTGGTAGCACCCGACCAGCCGGATGCCGTGCCCCTCGCGCGTCGTCAACGTCACCTCGGCGGCGTGACCGAACCGCGGCTTGGGGCGCGGCACGTCCCACCCGAGCCCGCGGGCGGCGGCGAGGGCGGCATCCCAGCCGATGGCGCCCAGGCACAGGATCGACCGCAGCCGGGGCGCCGACAGGGCGAGGTCGCGCTCGAGCCAGGCCGAGCAGGTGGCCCGCTCCTCCGGGGTCGGCTTGTTCGCCGGCGGAGCGCAGCGCACCGCGGCGACGATGCGGATGCCGGTGAGCAGCTGGCCGTCTCCCGCGGCGACCGAGGTCGGCAGTGCCGCGAACCCGGTGCGGTGCAGCGCGGCATACAGCACGTCACCGGAGGAGTCGCCGGTGAACATGCGGCCGGTGCGGTTGGTGCCGTTCGCGGCCGGTGCGAGTCCGACGAGCAGCACCTCGGCGTCGGGGTCGCCGAACGACGGCCCTGGACGGCCCCAGTACGGCTGGTCGGCGAACGAGGCACGTCGTCCCGAGCGGGCGACGTCCTCGCGCCACTGCACCAGGCGGGGACAGGCGCGGCACACCGAGATCCGCGCCTGCAGCTCGGGGATGCCGGCAGCCGACGCCGCCAGCCGGCGCACGGCCGCCGGCGTCGTCGCCACCGGGGTCGAGGCATCGGCCGGGTCGCCCGGCCACCCGCTCCCCGGCGGCACCGGTGAGGGGAAGAGGTCACCGGTGACCGGGTGCGGGTCGAGGGGCTCCATGGGGCCACGCTAGGGGAGGATGCGGTGGTGGCACTCGTGACGGTGGTTGGCGGTGGCGTCATCGGCCTGACCTCGGCGCTCGGGCTGGCGCAGGCCGGCCACACGGTGCGCTGCGTGCGCGACGAACCGGTGGCCGACACCACCTCGGCCGTGGCGGGCGGCCTGTGGTTCCCGTACCACGTCGAGCCGCGCGACCGGGTGCTGGGGTGGGGGAGGGTGGCGCTCGACCGGTTCACCGACCTGGCGCGCGAACCCGACGCGGGGGTGGCCCTGCGCGAGGGCGTTCTCGTCGAGCGCGGCCCCGCTGACCGCTGGTGGACCGCCGCCCTCCCGGGCTGGCGGGAGGCGCGCCCGCACGAGCTGCCGAGCGGTGCCCCGGGAGGCGTGGTGGCGACCGTGCCCCTGGTGACCATGCCGGTGTTCCTGCCGTGGCTGGAAAGCCGTTGCGCCGAGGCCGGGGTCGAGCTCGTGCGGGGTTGGGTGAGCGACCTGGCCGAGGTGCCCGGCGACGTGGTGGTCGTGGCCGCCGGGCTGCGCTCAGGGCACGCTGGTCGACGACCACGCCGGCACACCCTCACGCGGCCAGGTGGCGCTGCTCGCCAACCCCGGGCTGACCCGGTGGCTCGTCGACGACGAGCACCCCGACGGCATGGTCTACGTGCTGCCGCACCCCGAGTGGGTGGTCTGCGGGGGCACCGACGTCGCCGGGTCCTGGCACGCCGAGCCCGACAAGCACGTCCACGAGGCGATCCTGCGCCGGGTGCGGGCCGTGGTGCCCGCGCTGGCCCGCGCCGAGGTGCTCGGCGCCCAGGTGGGGCTGCGGCCGGTGGCGCCGGAGGTGCGCCTCGCGGCATCCGAGGTGGGTGGCCGGCCGGTGGTCACCTGTTACGGCCACGGAGGTGCCGGCGTGACGCTGTCGTGGGGGTGCGCCGACGAGGTGGTCCGCCTCGTCGGCGAGGCTCCCGGCTGACCCGGTCTCAGGCGTCGGATGCCGGCCGCGCGCGACCCGCCTTCGTCTCGCCCCTGCGCTTCTTGGCCGACAGCCGCCGCTCCTTCGAGCCGCGCGTGGGCCGGGTGGCCCGGCGCGGAGCCGGTGGGGGAGCCATCGCGTCGCGCAGCAGGTCGGCCATCCGCTCCCGCGCGGCCACCCGGTTGCGGCGCTGCTGGCGGTGCTCGGACGCAGCCACGACGAGCAGCCGTCCGCCCACCAGCCGCGGGTCGAGCGCGCGCAGCACCCGGGCCCGCTGGGTGTCGGTGAACCCGTCGAACGCCACCACGTCGAGCTCGACCTCGACCCGGCTGTCGGCGGTGTTGACACCCTGGCCACCGGGCCCGGACGACCGCGAGAAGCGCTCGACCAGCACGTCGCCATGCACCGTGAGGCCTTGCGGCACACCGGGGCCCGGCGAGACGACGAGGTCCATCAGGGTTTCCCCGTGTCGTCCTCGGGCTCGGGCGGCGGCTCGGCCCCGGCGGCCTCGTCGCGCGCGGCCCACTCCAGCAGCGGCGCGATGTCGAAGACCGCATCGTCGATGCCGGCGTGCAGGTCACCGAGCTCGGCGTAGCGCGCCGGCACGGTCGCGATGGTGAAGTCGTTCGGCTCGACGTCGTCGAGCTCGTCCCACCGGAAGGGCGTCGAGACGGTGCCGATGTCGTTGCCGCGCACCGAGTACGCAGCGGCGATGGTGTGGTCGCGGGCATTCTGGTTGTAGTCGACGAACACCGCCTCGGGGTCGCGGTCCTTGCGCCACCACGTCGTCGTGACGTCGTCGGGGATGCGGCGCTCCACCTCGCGCGCGAACGCCAGGGCAGCTCGGCGCACGTCGCCGAACCCGTGGTCGGGCACGATCCGCACGTAGACGTGCAGCCCGTGGCCGCCGCTGGTCTTGGGCCAACCCACCGCGCCCAGCTCGTCGAGCACCTCGTGCGCCACGTGCGCGGCCCGCCGCACCCGGGAGAAGGGCGCGTCCGGCATCGGGTCGAGGTCGATGCGCCACTCGTCGGGCTTCTCGGTGTCGGCGCGCCGGCTGTTCCACGGGTGGAACTCGACGGTGCTCATCTGCACCGCCCAGGCCACGTCGGCCAGCCGGGTGACGCACAGCTCGTCGGCGTGCAGGCCGTAGCGGGGGAAGTGCAGCCGCACCGTCTCGACCCAGGGCGGGGCGCCGCGCGGCAGCCGCTTCTGGTGCACCTTCGGCCCCGAGACGCCGTCGGGGAACCGGTGCAGCATGCACGGCCGCTGGCGCAGGGCGTTGACGATGCCGTCGCCGACCGAGAGGTAGTAGTTGACCAGGTCGAGCTTGGTCTCGCCCCGGGCCGCGAAGTAGACCCGCTGCGGGCTCGACACCCGCACGTCGAACCCGTCGACGTCGAGCACGACCGGCTCACCGAACTCACCCTTGCGCGAGGCCATGCACGACACCGTATGCCGTGGGGCCGGCGTCGGGTCGTGCGCGCGGCCACCGGGAACCAGACACCGGTGGCCGCGCGGTCCGTCCCCGGAGGCGGCCGTCAGGCCAACGTCATTGGTTGTGGGAGGACGAGCCGGGGTGAGCACGTGCCCACTCGCCGGGATGTCGCGACCTTCAGGAGTGTGTCACGCGCTTTTAGCATCGCGGAGCCATTCGCGCGACCCAGTTCCATGTTGTCTAACGTTTGTGCCGCGCACCACCACCCGGCGCGCGGGGCGCAGGAGACGAGTGGGGTCGGCGGCTCCACGTAGGGTTGACCCCGACATGAGCACCCTCTTCGACGGCCTCGACTTCGGCGACCCGGGCCACGAGCCGCACGTGGATCCCGCCACCCACGCCAGCGCCCACGCGGCGCTGGTCAACGCCGCCGGGGTGCCCACCTGGGCGGAGGCGGCGGCAGCCGGGCTCGGCCCCGACGGCGGTCCTGGCGCGAGCCGGCCAGGGGCCGACCCCGAGGAGCTGCTCGTCGGGCTCAACCCCCAGCAGCGCGATGCCGTGCTGCACGAGGGTGGGCCGCTGCTCATCGTCGCCGGTGCCGGGTCGGGCAAGACCCGGGTGCTCGCCCATCGCATCGCCCACCTGCTCGCGGCCCGGGGGGTGCAGCCCGGCCAGGTGCTCGCCATCACCTTCACCAACAAGGCGGCCGCCGAGATGCGCGAGCGGGTCACCTCGCTGGTCGGCCCCCGCGCCAAGGCGATGTGGGTGATGACGTTCCACAGCGCCTGCGTACGCATCCTGCGCCGCGAGGCCGACAAGGTGGGGCTGCGCTCGACCTTTTCGATCTACGACGCCGCCGACAGCCAGCGGCTGATGTCGATGGTCATCCGCGACATGGACCTCGACCCGAAGCGCTACAACCCGCGCTCGTTCAGCCACCAGGTGAGCAACCTCAAGAACGAGCTCATCGACGAGGAGACCTACGCGGGCCGGGTCGGCGAGGCGAGCCCGCACCAGGAGCAGGTGCTCGCCGAGGCCTACACGGCCTACCAGCGGCGGCTGCGCCAGGCCAACGCGATGGACTTCGACGACCTGATCATGACCACCGTGCACATGTTCCAGGCGTTCCCCGACGTCGCCGAGCACTACCGGCGGCGGTTCCGGCACGTCATGGTCGACGAGTACCAGGACACCAACCACGCCCAGTACCAGCTGGTCCGCGAGCTGGTCGGCCGGCCCGAGACGCGCACAGAGCACGGCGTCGAGCCCAGCGAGCTGGTCGTCGTCGGCGACGCCGACCAGTCGATCTACGCGTTCCGCGGCGCGACCATCCGCAACATCGAGGAGTTCGAGCAGGACTACCCCGATGCCCGCACCATCCTGCTCGAGCAGAACTACCGCTCGACCCAGACCATCCTGCGGGCCGCCAACGCGGTCATCGCCCGCAACGAGGGGCGGCGCAAGAAGAACCTGTGGAGCGAGACCGGCGACGGCGCCCGCATCGTCGGCTACGTCGGCGACAACGAGCACGACGAGGCGTCGTTCGTGGCTCGCTCGATCGACCGGCTCGGCGACGAGCACGGGGTGCGACCCGGCGACGTCGCGGTGTTCTACCGCACCAACGCCCAGTCCCGTGCCCTCGAAGAGGTGTTCGTGCGGGTCGGCCTGCCCTACAAGGTGGTCGGCGGCACCCGGTTCTACGAGCGGCGCGAGGTCAAGGACGCCCTGGCCTACCTGCGGGTGCTCTCCAACCCCAGCGACACCGTCAACCTGCGGCGCATCGTCAACGTGCCCAAGCGCGGCATCGGCGACCGCGCCGAGGCGTGCATCACGGCGCTGGCCGAGCGCGAGCGCATCCCGTTCGTCGCCGCGCTCGGACGCCCCGACGACGCCCCCGGCATCGCCACCCGCTCGGTCGTGGCGATCAAGGGGTTCACCGGCCTCCTCGAGGGCCTGGGCCGGGTGCGCGACGACGAGGATGCCGGAGTGTCCGACCTGCTCGAGGCCGTGCTCGACCGTACGGGCTACCTCACCGAGCTGCGCGCCAGCCACGACCCCCAGGACGAGACCCGCGTCGAGAACCTCGCCGAGCTCGTCGCCGTCGCCCGCGAGTTCGACGAGGAGCGCCGCGAGACCGGCGAGGTGATCAGCCTCGAGGACTTCCTCGAGCGGGTCTCGCTGGTCGCCGACGCCGACGAGATCCCCGACACCGAGGAGGCCGAGCAGGCGGGTGTCGTCACGCTGATGACGCTGCACACCGCCAAGGGGCTGGAGTTCCCGGTCGTGTTCCTCACCGGCATGGAGGACGGCACCTTCCCCCACCTGCGCAGCCTGGGTGACCCCAAGGAGCTCGAGGAGGAGCGCCGGCTCGCCTACGTGGGCATCACCCGGGCCCGCGAGCGGCTGCACATCTCACGCGCGGCTGTCCGATCGGCCTGGGGCGCACCGCAGTACAACCCGCCGTCACGGTTCCTCGACGAGATCCCCACCGAGCTCGTCCAGTGGGAGCGCGAGCTCTCCGGCGCCGCCGCCATCGGTCGGCGCGACCAGCGCCCGGCCGTGGCCACCCTGGCCCAGCGCCCCGGGGTGCGCTCGCCTGGCAACCGGCCGGTCATCCCGCTCTCTGCCGGCGACCGGGTCACCCACGACAGCTACGGCCTCGGCACGGTGGTGCGCACCCTTGGTGAGGGCGACAAGACGCAGGCCGAGGTCGACTTCGGCGGTGAGCTCGGGGTCAAGCGGTTCGTGCTGCGGTTCGCACCGCTCGAGAAGCTCTGACGCAGGGCCTCTGACGCGGGGCCTCAGTAGAGGCCGTGGCGCTTGAGCCAGGGGATCGGGTCGATGGGGAGGTCGTGCGCCGTCGACTTCTGCATCTCGAAGTGCAGGTGGGACCCGAAGGAGTGGCCGGTGTTGCCGACCAGCCCGACGAGCTCGCCGGGCCGCACGGTGTCGCCCTTCTGGGCGATCCGCTTGCTGAGGTGGCCGTACCAGGAGATCGAGCCGTCCCAGTACTTGATCTCGAGCTTGTTGCCGAAGCTGGAGTCGTAGAACGACCCGATGACGACGCCCTGGGACATCGCGTAGACCGGCGTGCCGGTGGTGGCGCCCAGGTCGACGCCGTCGTGGTGCTGGCCCCAGCGCCAGGTGTAGCCGGAGGTGATGTGCCAGGTGTTGATCGGTCGCACCCACCGCTTCGCCTCGCGCTCGGCCTTGGCCTTGGCGGCGGCCTTGCGCTGGGCGCTACGCGCCGCGCGGGCGGCCTGTTCGTTGCGCCCCTGCAGGGCTGCGGTCTGGATCGACGCGGCGTGGCGACGCTGGGCGAGTTCGGTGACCATCGCCTCGTCGGAGACCTGCTCGGTGCGGGCCATGGCGCTCGCGGCGCCGTCGAGGGCGAGGGCCGGCGGCTGCTGCGGCGTGGGGTGCACGACGGTCGCTCCAGTGGCCGTGACCACGAGCGCCGCGGCGGCCGCGGTGGGCAGCACGAAGCTCGAGCTGAACGCTCGGGGCAGGCGGGCACGACGAGACTGGACGCGGTGACGTCCGCCGTAGTGCCGCCCTTGGTAGGACGAAGAACTCACGCGGGGATGACCTCAGGGGGGTTTAGACGGGGCTGGCACCACCGTACCGTGACCATTCCGTGACAACACAATCCCCATCCGGCAACCTGTGGACGGACGTGGCGGCAATTCTGCCGTTCCTGCGGCAGACCCGCTCGTCGAGGGTGCCACTTCGTGACGTACCTCACGCCCGGGGGGCCGCCCACGCCGGCGGACCCCGGCATCCTCAGTCGTCGCGGGCCAAGGGGGTGACGCCCGAGGTGACCGTGCCGCCCTGCTCGTCGAGGTGGGCCAGGGCGTGCGAGATGCCGTGCACGACCTCTCCCATCATCGGCAGGCTCAGGTGCCCGGCCCCGTGCAGCCTGATGTTGCGCGCCCTCAGGTCGCGATGCCGCAGGGCCGCGTTGCGCTGCGGCTGGATGGCCCAGTCGTTGTCGGACCAGTACGAGATGAACCGGGTGCGGCAGCCCCGCACCGGCCGGTCGAGCTCGCGCATCAGGTGGCTGCCCGGCCGCATCTGCTGCATCAAGGTGGTGGGCACGGCGTACGCGGCGTAGCTGCCCTCGTGCGGGGTGCCGAGCGTGATGAGGGTGTGCACCCGCGCGTCGCCCCCGAGCCGGGTGATGTAGTAGCGGGCGATCAGGCCACCCAGGCTGTGCCCGATGATGTGGATCCGCTCGAAGCCGGTCTCCTCGACGACCCGCTCCACCTCCACCGACAGGCCGGCCGCGGCGGCGCGCACGTCGTTGGCGACGGTGAGGTAGTTGGTGGCGAAGACGTTCGAGAAGCCGCGCCGGGTCAGCCCGCGCCGCAGCAGGGTGAAGATCGAGCGGTTGCTGACGATGCCGTGCACCAGCAGGATCGGCGTGCCCGCGGCCTCGACGTTCGAGACGAGCAGCCCACGCTGCGCGGGCGGGAGGTGCTCGAGCCGGTAGGCCCGGTCGGCACGGGCGCCGCGGCCACCCACCAGTCCGACCGGCCAGGTCGCGACGTGGGCGGCGAGCCAGACCGACTCGACGGCGTTGCCGGCCAGCACCGCCGGGTCGAGCAGCCGCAGGGCGGCCGAGGCCAGGCCACCGGCACGCCGGACCACCGAGACCTGCGTCGGCGCAGGGTGCTCGGCGGGATGTGCGGCGCTCGGCAGCGGAAGCGTTCCCATGGCCCCGCCACTGTAGGGCCGGGCACCGCGCTACACCCCGGACTACGAGCAGATGGTCACCATGCGGTCTGGGTTGTCGCCACCACGGTCAAGGCTCGGTGTGCCCGCGGTAAAAGAAGCGGCGGGTGCAGGTCAATTCTTTCCACAAACCGTTGTCACGGTGGCACCCAGCCGACAGGTTTCCCTCGTGCCCGACCCCGGGGCCCACCCCTGAAGGAGACCACCTCGTGAGAAGACTGACCACAGGCCTCGCCCTCGGCGCGGCCGCCGCCACCTTCGCCGCCGGCGCACCCGCCGCGTCGGCCCTGCCCGGCGCCACCCCTGCCGGCCCACCGTCCGACCGCCAGGCCCTCAAGCTCGGGGCCGACGACACGCTCGTGCAGCGCTCGGTGCTCACCGACCGCGACGGCACGACGCACACCCGCTACGACCGCACCTGGAAGGGCCTGCGGGTCGTCGGCGGCGACCTCGTGGTCGAGAAAGCCAAGGGGGGCCGCATCGAGGACGTGCAGTTCAACAACGGCAGGAGCGTGGCCGCGAAGACCACCGCGCCGGCCGTCGCACGGACCACCGCGCTCGCGACCGGACAGCAGCGCTCGAAGGCGTCGCGCGAGACGAGCCGTGGCGAGCTGGTGGTCTGGGCCGCGACCGGCACGCCGCGCCTGGCGTACGACGTGCTGACCACCGGGACCCTCGCCGACCAGACGCCGAGCCGGCTGCACACCATCGTCGACGCGGCATCCGGCGCGGTCATCTCCTCCTACGACGAGGTGGTCAAGGGCACCGGCAACAGCCAGTACTCGGGCACGGTCACCCTCAACACGAGGCTCAGCGGCTCGACCTGGCAGCTGCGCGACACGCTGGGCGACTACACGACCGACCTCAACGGGGCGACATCGGGCACCGGCACCCAGTTCACCGACGCCGACAACGTGTGGGGCAACGGCTCGACCACGAGCCGGCAGACCGCGGGGGTCGACGCGCAGTACGGGGCGGAGAAGACCTACGCGTACTACAACAACGTGCTCGGGCGGGCCGGCATCTGGAACAACGGCACCGGGGCGCGCAGCCGCACGCACTACGGCAACGCCTACAACAACGCGTTCTGGGACGGCACCCAGATGACCTATGGCGACGGCGCGGGGAACGCCAAGCCGCTGACCTCCATCGACGTCGCCGCGCACGAGATGAGCCACGGCGTCACCGAGAACACGGCAGGTCTGGTCTACACCGGTGACGCCGGCGGCCTCAACGAGGCGACCTCCGACATCTTCGGCACCGCGGTCGAGTGGTACGCCAACAGCGCCGCCGACCCGGGCGACTACCTCATCGGCGAGAAGATCAACATCAACGGCAACGGCACCCCGCTGCGCTACCTGGACCGCCCCAGCAAGGACGGCGCCAGCCAGGACTGCTGGACCACCGGCACCAAGAACCTCGACCCCCACTACTCCTCGGGCCCGCTGAACCACTGGTTCTTCCTCGCCTCAGAGGGCTCCGGCGCGAAGACGATCAACGGCGTCGCCTACAACAGCCCCACCTGCAACGGCACCACCGTGACCGGCGCCGGCCGGGCCGCCGCCGAGAAGATCTGGTACCGCACGCTGTCGACCAAGCTCACCTCGAACAGCACCTACGCCGCGGCTCGCAACGGCGCGATCGCCTCGGCCAAGGAGCTGTACGGCGCCGGGTCGGCACAGTGCCTCGCCACCGAGAGCGCCTTCGCGGCGATCGCGGTCCCGGCGGGCACGCAGACCTGCGGTGGCACCACGCCCCCGCCGCCGCCGCCCGGCGGAAACCTGCTCGGCAACCCCGGCTTCGAGTCGGGCAACACGGTGTGGACCGGTACCGCAGGCCCGATCACCAACAACACCGGTCGCCCCGCGCGCACCGGCTCGTGGAAGGCCTGGCTCGGCGGCAACGGCTCGACCAGCACCGAGACGATCAACCAGAGCGTCGCGATCCCGGCCGGCGTGACCAGCGCGACCCTGTCGTTCTGGCTGCGCACCGACACCGCCGAGACCGGCTCCACGGTCTACGACAGGATGCGGGCGCAGGTCGTCGACGGGGCCACGGTGACCACCCTGGCCACCTACTCCAACGTGGGCACCAACGCCACCTACACCCAGAAGTCCTTCAACCTGACGGCCTACAAGGGCGAGACGGTGACGATCCGGTTCACGATGAGCGAGGACGCCAGCCTGCAGACGTCCTTCGTCGTCGACGACACCTCGGTCGCCACGAGCTGAACGCCCACGGATGCCGTCCCCACCCGGGCGTGGGGACGGCATCCGCCGTCTGCGGCCCGGCCTAGACTGCGGTTCGGTGCGCGTCGTGGCGCTCCCTCCCGCACCATTGACCTGCCGTGACCACCGCGGCGTCCTGCCCTCGAGGAGCCCCATGTCGTCACGCCAACTCGCCGGTGTCGCCCTCGCCGTCACCGTCGCCGCCGTGGCCGCGTCGGTGACCGGCGCGTCCGGAGCCCTCGCCGCACCCGGGGGCAACGCCGCCCTCAAGGTCGCCGAGCAGTCCGACGCTGCGTCCATCGGCGACGACCTCGGGCTGCCGGCCGACCAGTCGCTCACCGTGCGCTCGGTGGTCACCGACCGCGACGGCACGCGGCACGTGCGCTACGACCGCACCGTCGACGGGCTGCCCGTCGTGGGCGGGGACCTCGTCGTGGCCAAGGGCGCCAACGGCACGGTGAAGAACAGTCACTGGAACCGCGGCAAGGCCGTCGCGCCGGCCACCACCAGGGCCACCGTGAGCAGGGCCGCCGCCAGTGCCACCGCGGCCAGGGGCGCCGGCTACCGGGTCGACTCCAGCGCCGCCGCCCTCGTCGTGTACGCCAGCTCGGGCACCCCGCGGCTCGCGTGGCAGGTGACGACCACCGGCATCCGCGCCAGCCAGACCCCCAGCAAGCTCACAACCTGGGTCGACGCCCGCACCGGGAAGGTCATCGACTCCGTCGAGACGATCGAGGAGGGCACGGGCAGCACCCCGTACAACGGCAGCATCACCCTCACCACCATCGGGTCGGCCCCGAACTTTCAGCTGGCTGACGGCATCGGCAACACCACCACCGACCTCAACGGTGCCACCACCGGCACCGGGTCGCCCTTCGTCGACGCCGACAACGCGTGGGGCACCGGTGTCTACAGCCTGATCGGTGCGGCACGCCAGACGGCAGCCGTCGACGCCCAGTTCGGCGCCCAGAAGACCTTCGAGTACTACTCGACCATGCACAACCGGGCCGGCATCTGGAACACCGGCGTGGGCGCGCGCAGCCGGGTGCACTACGGCAACGCCTACCCCAACGCGTTCTGGGACGGCACCCAGATGACCTACGGCGACGGTGCCGGCAACACCCGCCCGTTGACCGAGCTGGACGTGGCCGGCCACGAGATGAGCCACGGCGTCACCGAGAACACCGCGCACCTGAACTACCGCGGTGAGTCCGGCGGCCTGAACGAGGCGACGTCCGACATCTTCGGCACGGCCGTCGAGTTCTTCGCGAACGCCCCGGCCGACCCGGGTGACTACCTGATCGGCGAGAAGATCAACATCAACGGCAACGGCACCCCGCTGCGCTACATGGACCGGCCCAGCAGGGACGGCGTGAGCAAGGACTGCTGGAGCCGCACCCTCGGCCGGCTCGACGTGCACTACTCCTCAGGTCCGCTGAACCACTGGTACTACCTGGTCTCCGAGGGCTCGGGCGCCAAGACACTCGACGGGGTCGACTACAACAGCCCCCGGTGCGGCACCGCCCCCGCCGTGACCGGCGTCGGGCACGCCGTCGCCGAGAAGGTCTGGTACCGCACGCTGACCACCAAGCTCACCTCGAACAGCGGCTACGCGGCGGCCCGCAACGGCGCGATCGCCTCCGCCAAGGAGCTCTACGGCAGGAACTCGACGAACTGCCTGGCCGTGCAGGCCGCCTTCACCGCCATCGCGGTGCCCGCGGGTACCCAGACCTGCGCCAACTGAGGTCCGCAGCGCACCGTCCGCCCTCAGCGGCAGACGGTGCGCTGTGCGTCGGGCAGCTGCACGTCGTTGAGCACCTCTCGAGCGGCGGTCGACAGCGGGTCGCTGCCCGCGGCCTCACCGAGGTCGATGGTCGTGCCGTCGCGCTCGACGCTCGCCGCGATCCGGTCGTTGCCCGCGTTCAGGCCGGTCGTCGGCGGTGGGGCGGTGGCCAGGGTCTGCACCGTCGCGGCGGGCACGGTGCACGACACCGCCCCGTTCTTCGTCGTGCCGGTCACCGCGCCGTCCGGCGAGACAGCCAGCATGTCCGAGAAGCCCGCGACCCCGCCGACCCGGGACAGGCGCACGTCGGATGCCGTGGGGCTCGCGCTCGCGCTTGCCGTCGGACTCGCCGAGGTGCCCGAGCCTCCGGGCGTCGAGGACGCTCCGCAGGCACCCAGCACCAGCACCAAGGCTGTGGCGGCGAGCGCGAGGGGAGCGAACGGCATCCGGGGTGTGGTCGTCGTCGGCATCCGCCCATCCCACCACCGGTCGTCGCGCGGGGCGACCGCTCGGGCGTGAGAAGAGTCCCACCGGCCGCCTCGGGGCGACCCGTGGCGCGACTCACCCCTTCGGCCCCGTTAGGCTCCCCAACGGACCACTTTCACCATCTCAGCCGACCGACAGTGAGGACGGATCGCCTCGTGGATCTCTTCGAGTACCAGGCCCGTGACGTGTTCGAGAAGCACGGTGTCCCCGTGCTCGCCGGGGCCGTCGCCACGACCCCCGAGGAGGCCCGTGCGGCCGCCGAGCGGGTCGGCACCGCGAGCGGCGGGGTCACCGTCGTCAAGGCGCAGGTCAAGACCGGTGGGCGGGGCAAGGCCGGAGGCGTCAAGGTCGCGAAGACCGCCGACGAGGCGGAGGAGCACGCCCGCGCCATCCTCGGCATGGACATCAAGGGCCACACCGTGCACCAGGTGATGATCGCCCAGGGCGCCCAGATCGACGAGGAGTACTACTTCTCGATCCTGCTCGACCGCGCGAACCGCACCTACCTCGCGATGTGCTCGAAGGAGGGCGGGGTGGAGATCGAGCAGCTCGCCGTCGAGCGCCCCGAGGCGCTGGCCCGGGTGGCCGTCGACCCGAACGTCGGCATCGACGACGCCAAGGCGCGCGAGATCGTGCAGGCCGCCGGCTTCGACGACGCGACCGCCGCCAAGATCGAACCGGTGCTCACCAGCCTGTGGACCGTCTACCGCGAGGAGGACGCCACGCTGGTCGAGGTCAACCCGCTGGTCAAGACCGCCGGCGGCGACATCGTCGCGCTCGACGGCAAGGTCACCCTCGACGAGAACGCCTTCTTCCGCCACCCCGAGCACGAGGCCCTCGAGGACACCACCGAGACCGACCCGCTCGAGCTGGCCGCCAAGGAGAAGGACCTCAACTACGTCAAGCTCGACGGCTCGGTCGGCATCATCGGCAACGGCGCCGGCCTGGTCATGAGCACCCTCGACGTCGTCGCGTACGCCGGTGAGGAGTTCGGCGGGCAGAAGCCGGCCAACTTCCTCGACATCGGTGGCGGCGCGAGCGCCGAGGTGATGGCCAACGGGCTGCACATCATCCTGTCCGACCCGCAGGTCAAGAGCGTGTTCGTCAACGTCTTCGGCGGCATCACCGCCTGTGACGCGGTCGCGAACGGCATCGTCGGCGCGCTCGACGCCCTCGGTGAGGAGGAGGACCGCCCGCTGGTGGTGCGCCTCGACGGCAACAACGTCGACGAGGGCCGGCGCATCCTCGCCGAGCGCGCCCACCCCCGCGTCCTCATCGAGGACACCATGGACGGCGCCGCCCGCAAGGCCGCCCAGCTGGCCTCCGGCAACTGACCCCCCGAGCGCGAAGAGAGACAACGACACCCATGGCCATCTTCCTCACCGCAGACTCCAAGGTCATCGTCCAGGGCATGACCGGCTCCGAGGGCATGAAGCACACCCAGCGGATGCTGCGCTCCGGCACCGCCATCGTCGGCGGCGTCAACCCGCGCAAGGCCGGCACCACCGTCGAGTTCGAAGGCGGCACCACCGTCCCCGTGTTCGGCACCGTCGCCGAGGCGATGGAGGCGACCGGCGCCGACGTCAGCGTCATCTTCGTGCCGGCCGCCTTCACCAAGTCCGCCGTCACCGAGGCGATCGACGCCGGTATCCCGCTCGCCGTCGTCATCACCGAGGGCGTGGCCGTCAAGGACACGGCGGAGTTCTACAACTACGCGCAGGAGAAGGGCACCACGCGGATCATCGGCCCGAACTGCCCCGGCCTGATCAGCCCCGGAGCAGCCAACGCCGGCATCATCCCGGCCGACATCTCCGGCCCCGGTCGCGTCGGCCTGGTCTCGAAATCGGGCACCCTGACCTACCAGATGATGTACGAGCTGCGCGACTACGGGTTCTCCACCGGCGTCGGCATCGGCGGTGACCCGATCATCGGCACCACGCACATCGACTGCCTCGAGGCGTTCCAGAACGACCCCGACACCGACGCGATCGTGATGATCGGTGAGATCGGTGGCGACGCCGAGGAGCGCGCGGCGGCCTACATCAAGGACCACGTCACCAAGCCGGTCGTCGGCTACGTCGCCGGGTTCACCGCCCCCGAGGGCAAGACGATGGGCCACGCCGGCGCCATCGTGTCGGGCTCGTCGGGCACCGCGCAGGCCAAGAAGGAGGCCCTCGAGGCCGCTGGGGTCAGGGTCGGCAAGACGCCGTCCGAGACCGCCGACCTGATGCGCGAGATCATGCGCGGCCTGTCGGACGCCGACCCCATCTGACCGCTCTCCTTCCCGGCTCATTGCGGATTTCCCACCCTCCGCGCGGCGCCTCAGTCACCTCCTGCGGTGGGAAATCCGCAAGAAGTCGGCGTAGTAGTCGGGTGCGCACACGGCGTTGCTCGGACGGCCGGGGCGGGTTCTCCCGCAGACTGGGTCGCGATGAGTGTCAGTGAGCGCCTCCGTTCCGTGCGGCCCGGGTCCGACGACGACCCGGCGGATGCCGGTAGGCCGCGAGCGGGGTCGCGCTGGCTCCGCGCGGCCGGCGTGGGGGTGATGACCGGGCTGACCTCGGTGCTCGTCGTGCTCGGGCCGGTGCTGCTGGCCTGGCTGGTCGAGCCGCTGGCCACCGGCGACGGGTGGCAGGCGGCCGGCACCGGCGCCGCCCTGTGGCTGCTGGTCTCCGGCGCGCACCTCGACACGGGTGGGGTGGCCCTGTCGGTGGTGCCACTGCTCGGCACGGCCGCGCTCCTGGGTGTGGCCTGGCTCGGGGCGCGCGAGGCGATGGTCGACGTGTCCACCGATGGCGAGCACTGGTGGGGCACGCTGCCGCGCCCGCTCGCGGCCGCGCTCGGCGCCTGGTGGGCGGGGTATGCCGTCGCCGTCGCTGTCGCGGTGGGGCTCACCGTCGCCGGCCCGTTCCGCGTCACCCCGCTCTCGCTCGTGCTGCCCGTGGTGGTCGTGCCGCTGCTCGCGCTCGTGCTCGCCCTGCGGCCGGTCGCCGCCGACGACCCTGACGTGCTCGGCCGGCGCCTGGGGTTCGGGTGGCTGCCCGACAGCATCCACCGCGCGGTGCGTCCGGGCCTGGGCGGCGCGGCCGTGCTGCTCGGCGCCGGACTGGTCGTCGTGGTCGCGGCGGTCGCCCTGTCCTGGGACCAGGTGAGCACCATCTCGACCGCCGTCGCGGCCGGTGGCCTCGGGGCCGCCGTGCTCGCCCTGGCCCAGGTGGTCGCGCTGCCCAACCTGGCGCTGTGGGCCGTGTCGTTCATGGCCGGCCCGGGGTTCCGTGTGGTCGAGGGCGGCTCGGTCAGCTGGTCGGGCTCCCGGGGTGGCCTGCTGCCGATGGTGCCGGTGCTCGCCGCCCTGCCCCAGCCCGGCGGCTTCCCATGGTTCACCGCGCTCTGCGTGCTGGTCGTCGTCGCGGTGGGGGCGTTCGTCGCCCGCCGCGCGCTGCGGCAGGTGGCGCGGCTGTCGCGGCTGCGCACCAAGCTGGCCGTGGCCCTGTCGGCCTGCACTATCACCGCCCTCACCCTTGCCGTGCTGAACCTGGTGGCCGGCGGCTCGGCCGGGCAGTTCCGGCTGGCGGCCGTGGGTGCTCCCACCGGCCGGCTGTTCCTCGCCCTGCTCCTCGAGCTGGGGTTCGGCGCGCTGGTCGTCGTGCTGCGCGACGCCTGGCGGCTGCGTCGGTGACCGCGTCGTCGGAGCCCCCACCGCTCGGGCTCGTCGTGCTCGTCTCCGGGTCGGGCAGCAACCTGCAGGCCCTCATCGACGTCTCGGCATCCGACGCCGCGCCGTTCCGGGTGCTCGCCGTGGGGGCCGACCGCGACGGCACGGGCGGCGCCGAGCGTGCCGAGCGGGCCGGCATCCCGGCGTTCGTGGCCCGGGTGCCCGACTACGTGACGCGGGCCGACTGGGACCTCGACCTGGAGCGGCTGGTCGCCGAGCACTCGCCCGACCTCGTCGTCTCGGCGGGCTTCATGAAGGTGCTCGGGCCCGCGATGCTCACCGCCCACCGGGTGGTCAACACGCACCCCGCGCTGCTGCCGAGCTTCCCCGGGGCGCACGGGGTGCGCGACGCGATGGCGCACGGGGTCAAGGTGACCGGGTGCACCTGCCACTGGGTCGACGCCGGGGTCGACACCGGCCCGATCATCGACCAGCGGGCGGTGCGAGTCGAGCCCGACGACACCGTCGAGACGCTGCACGAGCGGATCAAGGTGCTCGAGCGCGAGATGCTCGTCGACGTCGTGCGCGGCCTCGCCGCCGACCGGTCCTGGCGCTGAGCCGGCGTCAGCCGAGCTCGCGCAGCCGGGCCGCGATCGCCTCGGGCCGCGCGTCGTTGACCCACCCGCCGACGCCGCTCTCGGAGCCCGCGAGGTACTTCAGGGTCCCCGGGGCCCGAAGCACCGACATGACCTGCAGGTGCAGGCGCGACACGTCGCGCCCGGTGCGCACCGGGGCCTGGTGCCAGGCGGCGATGTAGGGCAGCGGTACCGGCCCGCCGTCGGCCGTCACGTGGTAGCGGTCGAGGCGGCCGAGCAGGTCGAGGTAGACCAGCGCCAGCTCGTCGCGCTCGGGGTCGTCGAGGGCCACCAGGTCGGGCACGTCGCGGTGCGGGGCGAGGTGCACCTCGACCGGCCAGCGTGCGGCGTAGGGCACGTATGCCGTCCAGTGCCGACCCGACCGCACCACCCGCGAGCCGTCGGCCCGCTCGGCGTCGAGGATGTCGCGGCCCAGCAGTCGCCCGGTTCGGTCGTGGTGGGCCTGCGCCTGGCGCAGGAGCTCGCGGGTGCGGGCCGGGACGTAGGGGTAGGCGTAGATCTGGCCGTGCGGGTGGTGCAGGGTCACCCCGATCTCGGGCCCGCGGTTCTCGAAACAGAAGACCTGTTCCACCTCGGGAAGCTGCCCGAGGCAGGCCGTGCGGTCGGCCCAGACGTCGACCACGGTGCGCACCCGGCTCGGCGCCAGGGTGGCGAAGCACGCGTCGTGGTCGCTGGTGAAGCAGACGACCTCGGTGCGGCCCAGGGCCGGGCGGTGCTCGAAGGGCGCCGTGCCCGGGGCGTCGTCGACGGCGACGGGGGCGTAGGAGGGGAACCGGTTCTCGATGACCACCACGTCGTAGTCGGCGTCGGGCACCTCGGTCGGCGCCGGCCCGTGGCCCGAGGGGCACAGCGGGCACGACTCGCGCGGGGGGAGCAGGGTGCGGTTCATCCGGTGACCGGCCACCGCGACCCAGTCGCCGACCAGCGCGTCGTAGCGCACGTGCCCGGCCGCTGCCCGTTGACCGAGGTCGCGGGTGTCGTCGACCGTGCGCGGCGGGGCCCTCGGCGTGTCGTCGAAGTAGATGATCTCCCGCCCGTCGGCGAGCGAGCGCGACGTGCGACGCACCGTGCCGGACGTGGTCATCACCCCGCCTCACCACCACCCGAGCGGCGCACCCCACGAACCGCTGCGGGCAGGGCGGGCGCCACCTCGGCGAGCACCAGGTGCTCGACGTGCTCCTCGAGCACGGCGCGCGCCCGGCTGGGCACCCCGGCGTCGGTGATGAGGGTGTCGACCTCACCCAGCGCCATGAAGGTCGACAGCCCGATGATGCCCACCTTGGTGTGGTCGGCGAGCACGCACACCGACCGGCTGGCCCGCACCAGCGCGCGGTTGGTCTCGGCCTCGACGAGGTTGGGCGTGGTGAGGCCGGCGTGGCGGTCGATGCCGTGCGCGCCGAGGAAGAGCCGGTCGACGTGCAGCCCCCGCAGCGCCGAGACGGCGACCGGCCCGACCAGCGCGTCACTCGGGGTGCGCACCCCGCCGGTCAGCACGACGACGTTACTGCCACCGCCGGACTCGTGCAGCAGCTGGGCAACGGGCACCGAGTTGGTGACCACGGTCAGGTGCGGCACGTTGCGGATGGCGCGGGCGAACTCGAACGTCGTGGTGCCGGCCGAGATGCTGATGGTGGCGCCCGGCTCGACCAGGCCGGACGCCGCGAGGGCGATGGCGTGCTTCTCGGCCGTCATCAGGGAGGACTTCGCACTGAACCCGGGCTCGTCGGTGGCCCTGGGGAGCAGGGCCAGCGCCCCACCGTGCACCCGCTCGAGGAGGCCGTCGGCGTCGAGCCGCTCGATGTCCCGGCGCACCGTCATGTCGGAGACGCCGAGCTGCTCGACCAGGTCGGAGACGCGCACCGCCCCGGTCTCCTCGACCTTGCTGAGGATGGCCGCGCGGCGCTGGCTGGCGAGCACGCTCACTCCTCTCGCACCACGGCAGCCGTGCGAGGGGCGAGTCGCAGCGTCGGGCCGACCGGCACACCGGAGACCAGGTCGTGGCCGACGGCCTCGACCTCGCGGTGCTCGTCGGTGTGGTTGAGCACGAACAGCCAGCTCCGCTCGCCCGAGCGGCGCCGGACGACCTCGACGCCGGCGGGCGGAACCGCGGCCGGTGCGACCTCGGCCTCGGCCACGACCCGGTCGAGCAGCGCGCCCAGCGACGCGTCGTCGGGCAGGGTGCCGAGGTACCAGGCGACGCCGTCGCCGACGGCGCGCCGGGTGACGGCCGGCCGGCCGTACAGCGGGCCGTCGGCGTAGGTCGTCACCACCGCGGCGTCGACCACCCGGGCGTCCTCGCTCCACTCGCTGCCGGAACCGCCGCCGGAGAGGGCGACCGACTCGGCCACCCGCAGCGGGAAGAACTCCTCGACGCGGACGCCGAGCAGGTCGCGGAACGCCCCCGGGTAGCCACCGAGCCGCACGTGGTCGTCGGGGTCGCTGATGCCGGAGAAGTAGGTGACCACGACGTGGGCCCCGCCCTCGGCGGCAGCGCGCACGGCATCCCCCTGGGCGTCCGAGACGAGGTAGAGCGTGGGGACCACGACGACGCGGTAGGCGGACAGGTCGGCATCCGGGTGCACGACGTCGCAGGTGATGCCGCGGTCACGCAGCAGCCGGTGCACCGTGTGCGCGGCGGTCGCGTAGTCGATCACCGACGACGGCATGCACGGCCCCGCGACCGCCCAGGCGGACTCGTAGTCCCACAGCACGGCCACCTCGGCCTCGACCCGGGAGCCGACCAGCTCGCCGAGCCGGCCCGCGATGGCGCCCAGCTCGCAGACCTCACGGAACCGGTCGCTGTCCTCGCCGGCGTGCGGCACCAGGGCCGAGTGGAACTTCTCGGAGCCCGAGCGCGACTGGCGCCACTGGAAGAAGCCGATGGTGTCGGCGCCCCGGGCGACGTGGGTGAGCGAGTCGAGGATGGTGCCCCCGGGCACCTTGGCGGGGTTGACCGGCTGCCAGTTCACCGCGCTGGTCGAGTGCTCCATCAGCAGCCACGGGCGGCCACCGGCCAGGCCGCGGGTGAGGTCGCCGGCGAAGGACAGCTCGGCCTGGGGGTGGGGCAGGGCGTCGACGACGTAGTGGTCGGTGCTCACGACGTCCTGGAACGGCGCCCAGTCGTGGTAGTCGAGCAGCCGGAAGTGGTCGAGCGTCATGAAGTTCGTGGTGATCGGCACGTCGGGGGAGTGGCGCCGGATCACCTCGTGCTCGGCCCGGTAGAAGCCGAGCAGGGTGTCGGACCCGAACCGGTGGTAGTCGAGCACGTGGGTGGGGTTGTTGAACGACGTGGTGCGGCGCGGCGGGAGGATGTCGTCGTACGAGGTGTAGCGCTGGCTCCAGAACGCCGTTCCCCAGGCGTCGTTGAGCGCGTCGAGGGTGCTGTAGCGCTGCGCCAGCCAGCGGCGGAAGGCGCCCGCGCAGGTGTCGCAGTAGCAGGGCAGGTTGTGGCAGGCGTACTCGTTCGAGACGTGCCACATGGCCAGCGCCGGGTGCTCGGAGTAGCGCGTGGCGAGTCGGTCGGTGAGGGCGAGCGCGAAGTCGCGGTAGAGGGGGGACGACGGGCACCACGACTGGCGGCTGCCCGGCCACAGCGTGTGCCCGTCGCGGTCGACCGGCAGGATCTCGGGGTAGGCCGAGGTGAGCCAGGGCGGCGGCGTGGCGGTGGCGGTGGCCAGGTCGACGGCGATGCCGTTCGCGTGCAGCAGGTCCATGACCTCGTCGAGCCACTCGAAGGTGTACTCGCCCTTCGACGGCTCCAGCCACGACCAGGAGAACACCCCGAGGGTCACGAAGCTGACCCCCGACTGCCGCATCAGCCGCATGTCGTCGTCCCAGACGGCACGCGGCCACTGCTCGGGGTTGTAGTCCCCGCCGAAGGCGATGCGGTCGTCAGGCCATCCGCGCATGTCGGCCAGTCTGTTCAGGTGTCGAACAAAAGTCAACACTTTGCAACACGGTCGGCCGTGGCGTCCAGCGGGGGTCCAGCCGTTGTCCAAGGTTCTCCGAGCGGACTAACGGGAGTGTGGGGCACGGATCTCCGGAACCAAATCGTGATAGAGCGGACTCGTGTCGACCCTTGACAGCCGTTGCGGGCAGGGCAACACTCGGACTCGTCAGTGTTGGTTTCTGATCGAATGTGTCAGAACCGTAGGATGTCAAAGGAGACCCCCATGGCGCGCCCGGCCCACCGCGATCCGTCACTCGCGAACGTCGTTCCCAACTCGGTCCGCGGTGTCGACCGCCGGTCCATCCTTCGCGGGTCCGTCACCGCGGCCGCTCTGCTCGGAGCCCCGACGGTCCTCGCCGCCTGCGGCAACGACTCCACGCCGGCCGCCTCCGGCGGTGCCGCCGCCAGCGCCAAGGCCGGCCCCGTCTCCTTCGGCATCAACGAGGCCAAGGGCTCCGGCCCCGCCAACGAGCGTCTCCAGGCCATGGCCGATGCCTACGCCAAGAAGACCGGCTCTGCGGTCACCGTCAACGCCGTCGACCACAACACCTTCCAGGAGAGCATCAACACCTACCTGCAGGGCACGCCCGACGACGTCTTCACCTGGTTCGCCGGCTACCGCATGGCGCAGTTCGCCCAGAACGGCCTGATCTCTGACATCAGCAGCCTGTGGCCGGTCGAGGGCATGAGCGACGCCTTCAAGAAGTCGGCGACGGCGCCCGACGGCAAGCAGTACTTCATGCCGATCAGCTACTACCCGTGGGCGGTCTTCTACCGCAAGTCGGTCTTCGAGAAGAACGGGTGGGCCGTGCCCACCACGATGGACGAGATGACCGCGCTGATGAAGGACATGCAGGGCAAGAAGCTCAACCCCATCGCCTTCGCGGCCAAGGACGCCTGGGCGCCGATGGGCACCTTCGACATCCTCAACATGCGCCTGAACGGCTACGACTTCCACATGGCGCTGTGCCAGGGCAAGGAGAAGTGGGACAGCCCCCAGGTCAAGAACGTCTTCACCACCTGGAAGGACAAGCTGCTGCCCTACCAGCAGGAGAACGCCCTCGGCCGCACCTGGCAGGAGGCCGCCACCTCGATGGCCAAGGGCGAGAGCGGCATGTACCTGCTCGGCACCTTCGTCGTGGACGGCGTCCCCAAGGAGACCCAGGCCGACCTCGACTTCTTCACCTTCCCGGCGCTCGACCAGACCATCGGCAACGACGCCCTCGACGCGCCGATCGACGGGTTCTGCGCGTCCGCGGCCGGCAAGAACCAGGAGGCGGCCAAGGCCTACCTCGCGTGGCTCGGCACTCCCGAGGCCGCCGACGCCGGCAACAGCGCGGCGAGCGCTCCGTTCATCGCCGCCAACTCCGGTGCGAGCACGTCGACCTACGGTGACCTCCAGAAGAAGTCCGTCGAGCTGGTGTCGAAGGCGAAGTCCATCGCCCAGTTCCTCGACCGCGACACCAACGCCGACCTCGCCAACACGGTCATCACGGCCTCCCTGCAGGACTTCCTCAAGAACCCGAACAACATCGACGCCATCACCGCCTCCATCCAGCAGCAGGCCACCTCTATCCTTGGCTGACCCGGACGTCGGAGGCATCATGGCGACAGGCACCGCACCACCCGTAGCCACTGCACCACCAAAGGCCAAGACCAAGAAGCGTCGGGGCGGCACCCGCCGTCACGAGCGGCGCAAGTCGCCGCGCGACCGGTTGGTCATCATCTTGATGGTCACCGTCCCGACGCTCTTGGTCGTGTGGCTGGTGTGGCTGCCGGCCCTGGCCTCGGTCTACCTCTCGTTCACGAGGTGGAACGGCTTCAAGATCAGCGACATCCAGTGGGTCGGCACCAAGAACTACGTCGACATCACCACGATCTACCCGCCGTTCTGGCCGGCCATCCGGCACAACTTGATCTGGTTGGTCTTCCTCTTCGTGCTGCCCACCATCCTGGGCATGCTGCTCGCGGTGGTTCTCGACCGCGAGATGTGGGGAAGTCGCTTCTACCAGACCGCCTTCTACCTCCCGGTCGTGCTGTCACTAGCGCTCGTCGGCTTCATCTGGCAGCTCTTCTACTCCACCGACCAGGGGCTGATCAACCAGGTCTTCGGCACCAACATCGACTGGTATGGCGACCCCAACGTCAACCTCTGGGCGGTGCTGGTCGCCACGGCGTGGCGGCACACCGGCTACATCATGCTGCTCTACCTCGCGGGCCTGAAAGGTGTCGACGCGTCACTGCGGGAGGCGGCGGCCGTCGACGGGGCCAGCGAGACCAAGACGTTCTTCCAGGTCATCTTCCCGGTGATGCGGCCGATCAACCTGATCGTGCTGGTCATCGTCGTCATCGAGTCGCTTCGCGCCTTCGACCTCGTCTGGGTCATCAACAAGGGTCGCAACGGGCTCGAGCTGATCTCGGCCCTGGTGTCGCAGAACGTCATCGGTGAGGCCACGCGCTACGGCTTCGGCGCGGCACTCTCGGTCATCATGATGGTCATCTCCTCGGTGTTCATCGTCATCTACCTACGCATCGTCTTCCGGGAGGATCGGTGATGAGCGCCACGACGACGGCCCCGGCACCGGCCCGGAAGAAGAAGCAGCAGGAGCGCGGGCCCAGCGGCGGAGTGCTCAACCGCCGCCGGGGCAAGGTGGCCACCGTGGTCATGCTGGTCCTGGCGCTGATCTGGCTGTTCCCTCTGCTCTGGTCGCTCTACAACTCCTTCCGCAACTACTCCTACACGCAGACCAACGGGTACCTGTCCTTCGGCGGGTGGACGCTCGACAACTACAAGGAGGCGTGGAGCCGCGGCCAGTTCGGCCTGCACCTGAAGAACTCGCTGCTCATCACCGTCCCGGCGGTGGCGCTGACCTTGTTCCTGTCGTCCCTCATCGGCTTCGTGCTCTCGAGGTTCTCCTACAAGTTCAACCTGACGCTCCTCGGGGTGTTCCTCGCTGCCAACCTGCTGCCGCCGCAGGCCCTGCTCATCCCGGTCTTCCGGATGTTCAAGGAGATCCCGCTGCCGACGTTCATGAGCGAGAGCGGCACGATGCTCAACAGCTTCTGGTCGCTGATCCTGGTCAACACCGCGTTCCAGATGGGGTTCTGCGCGTTCGTGCTGAGCAACTACATGAAGACGCTGCCGTACGAGATCTACGAGTCGGCAGAGCTCGACGGTGCGAGCGTCTGGCGCCAGTACTGGCAGCTGACCATGCCCCTGGTGCGGCCCGCCCTGGCGGCCCTGGCCACGTTGCAGGTCACCTGGATCTACAACGAGTTCTTCTGGGCCACCGTGCTGCTGTCGAAGGGTGACAAGTACCCGGTCACCAGTGCGCTCAACAACCTGCGTGGGCAGTTCTTCCAGGACACCAACCTCGTTGCGGCGGGCTCGATCATCGTGGCCCTGCCGGTGCTCATCGTGTTCTTCGTGCTGCAGAAGCAGTTCGTCTCCGGGCTGACCCTCGGCTCGACCAAGGGATGAGCTCTGCCACCACGGTGCTCCGCGGCGCCGGGACGGCGCTCGTCCTCGCCCAGGCGGGCGACGGGCTGCCGTCCGTCGTGCACTGGGGACCCGACCTGCCCGATGACGCCATCGCCGACCTCGCGCTCGTCACCACCCCGGCGGTGCCGCACAACGCCCTCGACGCGCCGTGGCCACTGACCGTGCTCCCCACCTCGGGGGAGGGCTGGCTCGGCACACCGGGGTATGCCGCGCACCGCGCCGGCGGTCGCACCGCGCCGCGCTGGGCGGCGAGCGTGCACGGCGGTGACGGGGTCGCGGAGGTGCGCGCCACGGCATCCCACGTGGGGGTGCAGGTGGTCATGCGCTACCGGCTCGACGAGCACGGCGTGCTCGTCGTGGATTCCTCGCTCACCAACACCTCTCGCGACGAGGCGCCCCTCGACGTGGCGGCCCTGCGGGCCGTGCTGCCGCTGCCCACCCGGGCCGACGAGGTGCTCGACCTCACCGGCCGCTGGTGCCGCGAGCGGTCGCCGCAGCGGCATCCCCTCGCCGACGGCACCTGGGTGCGCTCCGGCCGCCGCGGGCGCACCGGCCACGACGCGACCTTGCTGATGGTCGTCGGCACGGCCGGTTTCGGCTTCCGGTCCGGCGAGGTGTGGGCCGCGCACGTCGCGTGGAGCGGCAACCACGAGCACCTCGTCGAACGGCTGCCTGAGGGTGCCGGCCCGCACGCGGCGGTGCTGGGTGGGGGTGAGGCGCTGTCGCCGGGGGAGATCCGGCTGGCGCCCGGCGAGACCTACCGCGCGCCACCGGTCGTGTTCGTGCACTCCACCGAGGGGCTCGACGGGCTGACCCGCTCGCTGGTGCGCCATCAGCGCGCGCAGCCGGGCTACCGCTCGAGCCCGCGCCCGCTGGTGCTGAACACCTGGGAGGCGGTCTACTTCGACACCGACCTCGAGCACCTGAAGCGGCTGGCCGACACCGGCGCCTCCATCGGCGTCGAGCGGTTCGTGCTCGACGACGGGTGGTTCGGTGGCCGCCGCGACGACCACCGCGGCCTGGGCGACTGGCAGGTCTCCGCCGACGTCTGGCCCGACGGCCTCGGGCCGCTGGTCGACCACGTCAAGGGCCTGGGGATGGAGTTCGGGCTGTGGTTCGAGCCGGAGATGGTCAACCTCGACTCCGACGTCGTGCGGGCCCACCCGGAGTGGGTGCTCGGCCCGGTGGCGGGGGCGCCGCTGCCGTCGCGCCACCAGCAGGTGCTCGACCTGGCCAACCCCGACGCCTTCGCGTACGTGCGCGAGGCGATGAGCGACGTGATCGGCCGGTACGCCGTCGACTTCGTCAAGTGGGACCACAACCGCGACCTGCACGAGGCGGTGCGCTCCGACGCCTCCGGCACCGACCGGCCCGCCGTGCACGACCAGACCCTGGCCACCTACCGGCTGCTCGACGAGCTGCGCGCCCGCCACCTCGACCTCGAGATCGAGTCGTGCTCGAGCGGCGGCGCCCGCGTCGACCTCGGCGTGCTCGCCCGCACCGACCGGGTCTGGACCTCCGACTGCAACGACGCGCTCGAGCGGGTCGCCATCCAGCGCTGGACCGGTCTGCTCGTGCCGCCGGAGCGGATGGGCTCGCACGTCGGCCCGCCGCGGGCGCACACCACGCACCGCGACCTCGACCTCTCGCTGCGGATGCTCGTTGCGCTCGGCGGCCACGCCGGGCTCGAGTGGGACATCACCACGTGCAGCCCCGACGAGCTCGACGCGCTGCGGGCCTGGTCGGGGCTCTACCGTGAGCTGCGGCCGCTGCTGCACGGTGGCGACACGGTGCGCTCCGACCACCCCGACGAGGCCCTGTTGGTCAGCGGTGTGGTGGCCCCGGACCGGGCGGATGCCGTGTTCACCGTCGTAGCGCCGGTCACCGGTCGTGGGGTCACGCCCGGCGCGGTGCCGCTGCCGGGGCTCGACCCCGGGCGCCGCTACCGGGTGCGGGTGCGCCCCGAGGCCGGGCTGCCGGCCACCACCTCGGTGCAACCCCCGGCGTGGTGGGAGGCCGCGGTGGGGGACGGCATCGAGGTCAGCGGAGCGGCGCTGGGCACGGTCGGGCTGGCCCTGCCGGTGCTCGCGCCGGCCCAGGGCTTCCTGCTGCACCTCGAGACCACCGCCGGCTGACCCCGGGCCGGGTGACACACTTCCGGCGTGGCCACCGACCCCGCCCGGCTGACGCCGGCATCCCTCGCCTTCCTGGCCGAGCGGCACCTGGCGACCTTCACGACGCTGCGCCGCGACGGCTCGCCGCACGCCGTGCCGGTCGGGTTCACCTGGGACGACGACGAGCTCGTGGCGCGCGTGATCGCCGCGCGGAGCAGCGCCAAGGTGGTGCAGGCCCGGGCCGGCCGCCGCGCCTCGCTCACCCAGGTCGATGGCCGGCGCTGGATCGGCCTCGAGGGCACCACCTCGGTGCTCGAGGACCCCGACTCGGTGCGCGACGCCGAGCAGCGGTACGCCGTGCGCTACCGACAGCCGCGGCCCAACCCCGAGCGGGTGGTCGTCGTGCTGCACGTCGACCGGGTGCTCGGCGGCACCTGGCCCGACCCGCTGCCCCTGTCGCCGTACGCCACCTGACGCTGGGCTCGCTAGACTTTCGCCCGACGACTGGCGAGGGTGGGTCACCACCGGGAAGTCACACGTCGGGGCATCGCCCGCCTGGGTGCCCCGGAGGTTGACCGACCCGACCCCGCAAGGAGCACCCCATGTCCGCCGCCGTCTCCGCACCCGGCCCCGCCCAGGACGTCCGCCCCGTCCGCCGCGCGCTCGTCTCCGTCTACGACAAGACCGGGCTCGACGACCTCGTGCGCGGCCTGCACGAGGCCGGCGTCGCGCTGGTGTCGACCGGCGGGTCCGCCGCGCTCATCGAGTCCCTCGGCCTGCCCGTCACCAGGGTCGAGGACCTCACCGGCTTCCCCGAGTGCCTCGAGGGCCGGGTCAAGACGCTGCACCCCAGGGTGCACGCCGGCATCCTCGCCGACACCCGCAAGCCCGACCACCTCGCCCAGCTCGACGACCTCGGTGTCGAGCCCTTCGAGCTCGTCGTCGTCAACCTCTACCCGTTCGCGGCCACCGTGGCGTCCGGCGCCAGCCCCGACGAGTGCGTCGAGCAGATCGACATCGGCGGCCCGTCGATGGTGCGCGCCGCGGCCAAGAACCACCCGAGCGTCGCGGTCGTCACCGACCCGACCACCTACGGCGACGTGCTGGATGCCGTGCGCGGCGGCGGGTTCACGCTCGAGCAGCGCAAGCAGCTGGCCGCGCAGGCGTTCGTGCACACGGCCACGTACGACGTGCACGTGGCGTCGTGGATGGGCAACGCCTACACCGACAGCTCCGACGGCACCGGCTTCCCGGCGTGGGCCGGCGCGACCTGGCAGCGCTCGACGGTGCTCCGCTACGGCGAGAACCCCCACCAGCGGGCTGCCCTGTACACCAACGGTTTCCAGCCGCAGCCGGCCCTCGCCCAGGCGACCCAGCTGCACGGCAAGGAGATGTCGTACAACAACTACATCGACGCGGATGCCGCCGTGCGCGCCGCGTACGACCACGGCGACCAGCCCACGGTGGCCGTCATCAAGCACGCCAACCCGTGCGGCATCGCGGTTTCCCATGACATCGCCGAGGCGCACCGCAAAGCGCACGAGTGCGACCCGGTGTCGGCGTTCGGCGGCATCATCGCCACGAACCGCCCGGTCACCGTCGAGATGGCGCGCACTGTCGCCGACATCTTCACCGAGGTCGTCGTGGCGCCCGCCTTCGACGCCGACGCGCTCGAGGTGCTCACTGCGAAGAAGAACATCCGACTGCTCGAGTGCGCGGCGCCGGTGCGCACCGGCGCCGAGATCCGGCCGGTCGGCGGCGGCCTGCTGATGCAGCAGCGCGACACCGTGGATGCCGTGGTGACCGCCGACGACGGCACCGTCACCGGCGGTGACGACGCGGCCCACTGGCGCCTGGTGTCGGGCCAGCCGGCCGACGAGGCGACCCTCGCCGACCTGCAGTTCGCCTGGCGCGCCATCCGCGCGGTGAAGTCCAACGCCATCCTGCTCGCCCGCGACGGCGCCTCGGTCGGCATCGGCATGGGCCAGGTCAACCGGGTCGACTCCTGCCACCTCGCCGTGTCGCGGGCCGGCGAGGAGCGGGCGCGCGGCGCCGTCGCGGCATCCGATGCGTTCTTCCCGTTCGCCGACGGCCTGCAGGTGCTGCTCGACGCCGGAGTGCGCGCGGTCGTGGCGCCGGGCGGGTCGATGCGCGACGCCGAGGTCGTCGAGGCGGCTCAGACAGCCGGGGTGACGATGTACTTCACCGGCACCCGCCACTTCGCCCACTGACGCGGGCGGCTCGCTCAGCCGGTCGGGGGGCGGTAGCCGGTCGGCTCGCCGCTGCCGAGGTCGACGATGGCCGCGACCGGGCCGCCGCCGTCCGGGCCCTGGTGGGCTGCGGACACCGACACGAACACCGCCGGGTCGCCCGTCACCGACGCCGTGACGCCGCCGACGCACGACTTGATCTGCCGGTGCCAGTGCACGTCGGAGTCGTCGAGCATGGCGTTGCGCCGCCCGGCGACCTGGCCGTCGAGGGAGGCCTCGCACTTGAGGAAGACGTTGACCAGCCGGCCGTCGATGTCGCTGCGGTGCGGGCGCTCGGGCAGGTCGAGGCCGGCATCCTTGATGGCCGCCCAGATGCCGTCGGCGTCGAGGGCGTCCTGCATCACGGCGTGGCCGATGCGGTAGCGGCCGCCGATGCCGCGGGCGTTGCCGACCACGACCACCTGGGCCTGGTCCAGCTCGACGCCCGACGAGCACGAGGCCACCGACGAGTACAGCGAGCGGTCGCGCATGACGTCGGCGTCGGCCGGCATCTCGATCTCACCGAGGGCCACGGCGATGCCGAGCGCGGTGGTGCCGTTGGAGAGGTCCATCGACTCGTGGGTGTGCTCGGTCCACACCGTCTTACCGCGTGACTTCGCGTCGCGGATGGTGTGGATGGTGAGCAGCGGTGTCTTGGTCTGCACGTAGTGCACGTCGGCCGGGTCGGTGATGCCGGCGCGCTCCATGGCCACCCCCACCGCCGCGGCCACCTTCTCGATCATCGGCGTGTAGCCGATCTCCTCGGGCAGCAGCGGCTCGCTCATCGCGAAGCCGACGGTCAGGCGCGGCTCGTCGGTCTGCTCGGCCCGGTCGGCGGGCACCGTCGCAAAGATCGTCGCGTGCGGGCTGATCACGCCGTCGGTGCCGCCCGACCACACGATCGGCACCTCCTTGACCTTGGCCGGGTCGGCGCCCTTCGCCACGAGGATCTCCCGGAAGGCGCGGTCGGCGATGATCCGGGTGTAGTCGTTCACCCCGCCGTTGCCCTCGGTCTTGCCGATGACGGCGATGACCCGGTCGGCGTCGAACACGCCGTCGTCGATGAGCTTTCCGAGCTCGCTGGCGTCGGACACGGTGTGCAGCGGGACCTTGCGGACCTCGATGGCGTCGGGCACGGTGCTGTTCCTTCCTGGGGATGCCGGGCAGCCGGCGCGGTCGGTCGGGTTCAGTTGCGGATCAGTTCAGTTCGATGACGGTGCCGAAGCCGCCCTCGACGGCGTCGGTGATGTGGCTCAGCGAGGTGATGACGCTGCGTAGGCCGCCGCCGGCGACGAAGCGCATCGCGGCGTCGACCTTGGGTCCCATCGATCCGGACGCGAACTGGCCGTCAGCGGCATACCGCTGCAGCTCGGCGAGGCTCACCCGGCCGAGGTCGCGCTGCCTGCCGGTGCCGAAGTCGAGGGTCGCGTGGTCGACGTCGGTGGCGATGACGAGCACGTCGGCGCCGAGGGTGCCGGCGAGCAGGGCAGCCGTGAGGTCCTTGTCGATGACTGCCTCGACGCCGCGCAGGTGACCGTCCGGCTCGCGGACCACGGGGATGCCGCCTCCGCCGGCGGCGACGACCACGTGGCCGGCGTCGAGCAGCACCCGCACCGGGCCCACGTCGAGCACCTCGAGCGGCTCGGGGGAGGCCACGACCCGGCGCCAGCCCTTCTCGCCCCGGTCCTGCCAGACCTGCCCGTGGTCGATGAGGGTCTGCGCCTGCTCCAGCGGCAGGTAGCGGCCAATCGGCTTGCTCGGCGAGGTGAAGTGCGGGTCGTCGCGGTCGACGAGGGTGCGGGTGACGAGCGCGGCCGCGGGCCGGGGCGCACCGGCATCCGCGAGCGCGTCGTCAAGGGCGTCGAGGATGGTGAAGCCGAGGGTGCCCTGGGTCTGCGCGCCGCACCAGTCCAGCGGCACCGGCGGCACGACGTGCGCGGCGAGCTCGTTCTTGACCAGGATGTTGCCGACCTGCGGGCCGTTGCCGTGCGTGATGACCAGCTCGTGGCCCGCGGCGACCAGCCGGGCCGCCGCGCGCATCGCGACGCCGACCGCCTCGATCTGGGCGGACGGGGTGGCGCTGCCGTCGGGGGCCGTCATCGCGTTGCCGCCCAGGGCGAGCAGGACCCGCATGGCTGGCCACCTCCTGTCACGGTCCGGGGCGCTGGTGCCCGGTCTCGACCCTAGGAGCGGCGACCGGAGACGGGCGTTGTCAGGACCTGCCCAACGCACGGATGCCGTTCGGCAACTGTGCCTCGTGCCCGCTCCTCAGACCTGGAGTGGTCAGGCGTCGCCCGGCTCGTCCCACTCGGCCGATCCGTCGAGCTCGTCGAGCCAGGCCCGCACGCTGTCGTTGTGCTCACCGAGCAGCGGCGGGTGCAGGTGCTGGCTGCGCCCACCGGCATACGCGTTGTCGTCGAAGCGGATCGGTGGGCCGGGGATCTCGATGGTGCCCAGCACGGGGTGGTCCACCTCGACGACCAGGCCCTGCGAGCGGGTCTGGTCCCAGTCGTAGACGCGGTCGAGCGTGCGCACCTCACCGGCGGGCACGCCGAGCTCGGCCAGCCGGGCCATCAGGTCGGCGTGGGGGATGTCGGCGAAGGCCGTGTTGAGCAGCTCGATCACGGCGTCGCGGTTGCCGACCCGCTCGCGGTTGGTGGCGAACCCTGGGGCGAAAGGGTCGAGCCCGAAGCCCGCCGCCAGCCGCTGCCACAGGCCCTCGCTGCCGCAGGACAGCTGGATCATGCCGTCGGCGCAGGTGAACAGGCCGTAGGGGCAGATCGACGGGTGGTGGTTTCCACCGGCCCGGCCGACCTCGCCGGCGACGGTGTAGCGGGTGCCCTGGAAGGCGTGCACCCCGACGATCGAGGCGAGCAGCGAGGTGCGCACGATGCGTCCCTTGCCGGTGCGGTTGCGCTCATGCAGGGCCGACACCACGCCGTAGGCGCCGTACATGCCGGCCAGGAGGTCGCCGATGGGCACCCCCACCCGCTGCGGGTGCTCGGGGTCGGTGCCGGTGAGCGACATCAGCCCACCCTCGCCCTGCGCGATCTGGTCGTAGCCGGCCCGGCCGCCCTGGGGGCCGTCGTGGCCGAACCCGCTGATGGCCAGCACCACCAACCCGGGGTTGATGGCGTGCAGCTGCTCCATGGAGAACCCGAGCCGCTCGAGCACGCCGGGGCGGAAGTTCTCGAGCAGCACGTCGGCGTGAGCGACCAGCCGGGTCAGCATCGCGCGGCCGTCGTCGGACTTCAGGTCGAGGGTGACCGACTCCTTGTTGCGGTTGCAGGACAGGAAGTAGGTCGACACCGGCTGGTCGTCGGGGCCGACGAACGGCGGCCCCCAGCCGCGCGACTCGTCACCGTGCTCGGGGCTCTCGACCTTGATGACCCGGGCCCCCATGTCGGCCAGCATCATCCCGCAGTGCGGGCCGGCGAGCGCACGGGTGAGGTCGATGACGACGACGTCGTCGAGTGGTCCACTCACGATGCGCTCCTGCCTCGGGGTGACGTATGCCGCCAACCTAGCCACGCGGCATCCGCGGGTGTTCGGCAGGGCGATCCGTCATCGGCGCGGGTGCGCTGTCAGGTTGTGCCAGCGGATGCCGGGGTGCGCACCTACGCGTGCCCGCTCACGGCATCCAGGTGCTGGAGCAGGTCGTGCGCGGCGAGCTCGACGTCCTTGTGCCGCCACTCGCCGGCGCGGTAGACGCAGGCGATCAGGGCGCTGCGGTGCACCCGTCGCAGGTCGCCCGCGACGAAGGCATAGCGCCCCTTCGTGTCGTCGGTGGCCCCGACGGTCAGGCCGAGGTGCCACGCGGCGTAGTCGGCCCACGAGTGCCGCTCGAGGTAGGCGTTCTCGGCGGCGGCGTCGGGCTGCACGTCTCCCCAGCTGCTCTCGAGCACGTACTGGCGCTTGTCGATCAGGTCGCGCACGTGCGCGACGCCGGCCTCGTTGACCTCGTATTCAGACATGGACCCACGCTAGCCACGGCGGGTCCTCGGGTGGGCTCTGCAGACGGGTCGTGTGTCATGAACTCCCAGACCAGGGCGTGCGCGAGGGCGACGAGCAGCACGAGCAGAGTGGCCTCGGCCTGCAGCGGCGTGACCCCGATCGAGCCAGCGACCTCGAGCGCCACCCCGAGCACCGCGACGAACGCCTAGACGAACGCCTAGACGACCGCCGCGCCCCACCAGTAGCGGGCGAACGGGCCGGCCTCTCCGCGGCGCGGGCGCGGCGCGGCAGGGTGACGGTGGACGCGCAGCCGATGGCCGCGGTGACGACGATGCTCACCCGCCAGAAGGCCGGGCTGTGGGTGATGCCGATCTGGGTGAAGAGCCCCATCAGGGTCGGCAGCAGGAAGGCGAGGTAGACCGACCCGACAAGCCGACGCATGCCGGCAACGCTCAGCCAGTGTCGGTGCTTCTCGACCACGCACATCCACAGCCCGGTCAGCGTGAACTCCCGGACTTCGGGGCCGGCAGGCGGTGCTCCCTGCGCCAGCATGGGACCTCCCGATCGTCGTGGTCGAGGAAGTTCCTGCGGATGGCGAGCGCAGCCGTCAGCCCAGCCCCGACCAGGTGTGTCTCAGCCGCTATTGGATGCAACCCACCAGAGAGCAACTTTCAAAGTTGCACCCTCCTGGCGAGCAACTCCCGGAGTTGCGCGCGGTGGGTGAGCAACTTTGAAAGTTGCTCACCGCGGCGAAGCATCCAATAGCGGCCAGGACAGGCACCTTTGGTGCCGGGTCGGGGCGCCCGAGCGCGCTTCCCGTGCGGGCCCCGGCCGGTCACCGGTCGGTGGGCGCCTCCACCGCACGGGCCAGGCAGGTTGTCCACGTGGTCGATGGCCGGCCCAGCGACCCGGGCAGCACCGACGGGTCACCGACGAGGCCGCTCTCGTCGTAGGCCCGGAACATCGCCAACAGGTCGGCTCGCACCTGCTCGTCCAGGGCCGCGCCCGGTCCCGCCACCCACTCCTCCATCGAGATCCGCTGGGCGCTCACCGGTCGACCCAGGGCCGCCGTCGCCTGCTCCGCCAGCTGCCGGGTCGTCAGCACCTCCGGCCCGGCGAGGTCGAGGGTCAGCCCCGCGTGCGCGCCCCGCAGCGCGGCCACGGCCACCTCTGCCACGTCGGCCAGGTCGACGTTCGTGAACGGCGCATCGAGCGAGTAGGGCACCGACAGCAGCCCGGCCCGGGCCTGCGCCACGAGGTTCTGGTGGTACGCCGCCGGCCTCAGCACGGTGAGCCGGATCCCGAGAGCCTGGCGCAGCACCATCTCCGCCTCGGCCTTGCGCAGGTGGTGCGGCATCCGGGCATCCTCGGGGTGCAGCACGCAGTGGTAGACCAGCCGCTCCAGCCCCCCGTTGGCCGCTGCGCTCGCCACCCGCCGCGCGATGCTCACCTCGTCGGGGTGCATGTTGGGGGCGAGGTGGTATGCCGCCCGTGCACCGTCGAGCGCGGCCGCCAGTCCCTGCCCGGTCACCAGGTCGACCACGACCGCGGTGGTGCCGGCGGGTGCGGCCGGCTCGCGACCCGACCGCACCGCCGCCCGCACCGGCACCCCGGCGGCGACCAGGGTGGAGCACAGCGCGCGGCCGGTCTTGCCCGTCGCGCCCACCACCAGCACCGGCCGAACGTCATCCATGGCGTCCACCCCCCCGCCGGCTCAGACGAAGTCGACGTCGGCCGCGCTCGCCCCTCCGGACAACCTGGCGTACCCGGGGCCGCGGTCGAAGAACGGCTGCTCGCCGGTGCGCGCCGCCCGCAGCTCGGCCCGCACGGCGTCGGATGCCCCGACATCGACCACCGGCGCGTCCTTCGAACCAGACGCCACCACCCCGTAGTCGCGCCGGGCGCCATCGAAAGAGACCTTGCCCCAGCGCAGGTCGCGCACGACCTCGTCGTACGGCCGCTCCAGAGGGTCGCCCCACCCGCCACCACCGGTGGTGCGGATTTGGATGACCTGACCGGCCAGCACCGGCTCGGCATCGGCGAGGGCGTCGACGACCCGCTCGCTCGGCCCGCCGAGGTCGACGGTCACCTCGAAGGACCGGCCCGCCCGCCCGCCCTTGACCCCCCAGCAGGCGAGGATCGACCGGTCGGCGATCGACATGAAGTGGGCGTCGCGCAGCATCCGGATCTGCTTCTCGTAGCCGAGGCCGCCGCGGTACCGGCCCGCGCCGCCCGAGTCGACGGCCAGCCCCAGCCGCTCCACCACGAACGGGAAGCGGCTCTCGGTGAACTCGGTCGGCAGGTTGCGCGAGTCGGGCACGACGTGGATGGTGTCCTCGCCGTCGGCGTAGTACCGCCCGCCGGAGCCCCCGCCGAGCACCTCGCGCATCAGGTAGTCGTTGCCGTCGCGGTCCTTGCCGTAGACGCCGGTGTAACGGATCGTCTCCTGGTCGGCCGGCATCCGCCCGTCGACCGCCTTCGCCACCACCCCGGCCAGCACCCCCAGCAACCGCAGGATGACGAACGTGCGCGCGTTGGTCGGCGCCGGGTAGATCGGCGTGAGCAGCGTGCCCTTGTCGGGGAAGCGCATCTCGATCAGCGGCACGACGCCCTCGTTGACGTCGAGCTCGGCCATCCGCTCGGGGGTGTCGGCCAGGTTGCGCAGGACCGGTGCCAGCCACTTCTTGAGGAAGTTTCCACCGACGTAGTCGCCGCAGTGGTTGATCGGACCCTTCGCCTGCGGCCCGGTGCCGGTGAAGTCGATGACCAGCTTCGGCCCGCCGTCGCCCGGGCCCGGCCCGCCGGTCGAGGTCTTGGTCAGGGTGATCCGCTGGGTGTGCAGCCGCGGCTCGTCGACGCCGTCGTGCTCGGCGTAGTCCTCCCACACGTAGGTGCCGTCGGGGATCTTGCCGAGGATCTCGCGCCGGTAGGTCTCCGTCGTCACGTCGAGGATCGCGTCGAACGCCGTCTCGATGGTGTCGCGGCCGTAGCGGGCGAACAGCTCGGCGAGCCGGCGGGCGCCCATCAGGCAGGCCGAGCACTCGGCGTCGAGGTCGGCGGCGAGGCTGTCCGGCATCCGGCTGTTGCGGGTCATGATCCGTAGCGCGGCGGCGTTGGGCACCCCGGCATCCCACAGCTTGATGGGGGGCACCGACAGGCCCTCCTCGAACACGGTGCGCGCGTTGCTCGGCATCGAGCCGGGCACGGCCCCGCCGATGTCGTCGTGGTGCCCGAAGGCCTGCACGAACGCGACGACCTCGCCCTGCGAGAAGACCGGCACGGTGACGCACAGGTCGGGCAGGTGGCCGATGCCGCCCTCCGACTCGTAGACGTCGTTGTGGAAGAACACGTCACCCTCACGCATCTCGGCGAGCGGGAAGTCGCGCACGATCGGATGCACCAGCGCGGAGTACGAGCGCCCGGTGAGCTTGCGCAGCTGGCGGTCGTGGATGCCGGCGCGGAAGTCGTGCGCGTCGCGGATCATCGGGCTTCGCGAGGTGCGGGCGATGGCGGTCTCGACCTCCATCTCGACGCTCGCCAGGGTGCCCTGCACGATCTCGACGAGGATCGGGTCGACCGTGGAACCCGGTGCGGTGAGCCGGTTTCCGTGCTCGTATGCCGTGGGCAGGCCGGCGGTGTTCATCGCGCCTCCTTGGTGATCACGAGGTTCCCGAACGTGTCGACGCGCACGGTGAAACCGGGGTGGACCGGCACGGTGGAGCCGAACTCCTCGACGATCGCCGGTCCCGCGAAGGTGTCGCCGGCGCGCAGGTCGGGGCGCCAGTAGACGTCGGTGGTGACGTACCCGGCCTCCGCGTCGAAGCAGACCGGGCGTGTCGAGCGCGGGGTGAGCGGGTCGCCGTCGCGGGAGGGGATCTCGCGCAGCTCGGGCCGGGTGATCGGCCCGACGCCGGTGACCCGCAGGTTGACCCACTCGACCTGCTGGCGGGGGTCGTCGCGGAAGTCGTATCCGTAGAGCTGGTGATGTGCGTCGTGGAACGCGGCGGCGACCTCCGCCGCCGACGCTGCGTCGACCCGGCCGTCGCCCGCCGGCACCCGCACCTCGTAGGCCTGGCCGAAGTAGCGCAGGTCGGCGGTGCGCACGTACTCGTGCTGCTCGCGGGGGAACCCCTCGGTGTCGAGGGCGGCTGTGGCGCGGGCCGTGAGCTCGGTGAAGAGCCGCTCGACGGCGGCGTGGTCGAGCGTGGCGTGCCGTGCGACGTGGGTCTGCACGTAGTCGTTCTTGACGTCGACGGTGAGCAGCCCGAACGCCGACACGTTGCCCGGGTTCTGCGGCACCACCACGCCGGCGAGGTCGAGGATGTCGACCAGCCGGCAGGCGAGCAGCGACCCCGACCCACCGAAGGTGGTCAGCATGAAGTCGCGCACGTCGAGGCCACGCTTGACCGACACCTGGCGCAGGGCGTTGGCCTGGTTCCACGCTGAGATCTCCAGGATGCCTGTGGCACAACGCGCGTCATCCAGTCCCAGCCGCGACGCCAGAACCCGGATGCCGGCGCGCGCCGCCTCCCCGTCGAGCGGGATCTCGCCGCCGAGCAGGTGCGGGGGGATGCGGCCGAGCACGAGGTGGGCGTCGGTGATGGTCGGCTCGGTGCTGCCCTTGCCGTAGCAGAGCGGGCCCGGGTCGGCGCCGGCCGACTGCGGCCCCACCTTCAGCGTGCCCTCGGGGGTCACCCAGGCGATCGAGCCCCCGCCGGCCCCCACAGTGACGACGTCGATCATCGGGATCTTGCTCGGGTAGGCGCCGACCGTGCCCTCGGTGGTGAGCGTCGGCTCGCCGTCGAGCACCACCGAGACATCCGTCGAGGTGCCGCCACCGTCGCAGGTGAGCACCCGGTCGAATCCCGCCCGCCGCGCGATCAGCGCCGCCCCCAGCGCGCCCGCGGCAGGGCCGGAGAGCACCGTCGTGATCGGTTGGTGCACCACCTCGTCGGCCGAGAGCACCCCACCGTTGGACTTCATGACCCAGAAGGGGATCGGCCGGCCGCCGGTGAACCCGTCGAGCCGGGCATGGACGCCTGTCACGTACCGGCTGACGCTGGGCTTGACCGCGGCGTCGACCAGGGTCGTCATGGCGCGCTCGTACTCTCGGTACTCGCGCAGCACCTGCGAGCTGATCGAGACCACCGCCTCCGGGTGCTCGCGCCGCAGCACCTCACGCATCGCCAGCTCGTGCGCGTCGTCGGCGTAGGAGTGCAGGAAGCACACCCCGATCGTCGTGATGGCCTGCTCGCGGAACCAGCGCGCGGCGGCCACGGCATCCGCCTCGACGAACGGGCGCAGCTCGTTGCCCTCGAAGTCCATCCGGCCCCCCACGGTGCGCACCTGGTCGGCGGCGACGATGCGCGGCGGCTTCACCCAGAAGTAGGAGTTGCCGTACCCGTCGGGCACGGCCTGCCGGGCGATCTCGAGCATGAACTCGTAGCCCTCGGTGGTGACGAAGCCCAGCCGCTCGACCTTGCCCTCGAGCAGCTTGTTCGTGGCGACCGTGGTGCCGTGGGAGACGGCGGTGATGTCGTCGCCGGTCGCGTCGAGCACGCCGAGGATCTTCTCGATGCCGGCGATGAAACCGTCGGCCGGGTCGACGGGGGTGCTCGGGGTCTTGGTGCTCACGAGCTCGCCGGTGTCCTCGTCGACGGCGACGACGTCGGTGAAGGTGCCCCCGGTGTCGATGCCGACCCTGATCCGTCGCCGTCCGTGCGCCATGCCGTCGATTCAACCGGGCAGGCGGGGTCGATTCGTTGGCAGTTTGTGCCGACGAAGGGGCGCGGCTCCGGCCAACCTCGCCACGGTGGCGCGAATCCCGCCCGGCCGGCAATCCGATCGCGGGCGGGCGCCGAACCACCTCGTGACGGCCGAAGGAGGCCGTTCGCGCCCCGGATCCTGACGGGGGCCCTGATGAGGTCCGGGCGCGGGGGCGGGTGGGTCGGTGCCGGCAGGGGGCACCACCCACCCGCACCCACCCCGCATCCTGTGGGCCGGTGCGCCAGGGTGCACGTCGCGCACGGCGTCCGGTTCGCCCGGAACCTCTCGACGACGTCCGTACCTGTGCCCGGGTCGCGCACTTGCAGCTGGGTGCCGTCCTAAGGGGCGCTGAACGTCGAGCTCGACAAGCTCGCCGTCCGCCAGCGCTCGACTCGACGGGCACGACGCGCGCGCGGCCGGCCGGCATCCCGGGCGCTGACGGCTTCGAGCCGCCTCGAACTGGTGCAGCGGCAGCCGTTCGTGCCACCGTGGTCCGATGTTCGGCAACGCGAGGGCCTACGAGCGGTTCATGGGGCGCTGGAGCGTGCGGCTCGCGCCGCGCTTCCTCGACGAGGTCGCGATGCCGGAGCCGCGCCGGGTGCTCGACCTGGGCTGCGGCACCGGCAACCTGAGCCGCGCCGTCGCCGAGCGCTGGCCACGGTGCGAGGTGGTGGGAGTCGACCCGTCGGCGCCGTTCGTCGAGGCCGCCCGCGAGCGCGCCGCGTCGTTCGGCCGCCGGGTGCGCTTCGAGCAGGGCGACGCCGACGACCTGTCGCTCGAGGACGGCTCGGTGGATGCTGCCCTGGCGCTGCTCGTGCTGACCTTCGTGCCGGATGCCGACCGGGCCGTGGCGCACCTGCGCCGGGTCACCCGGCCGGGCGGGGTGGTGGCCGCGGCGGTGTGGGACTACGGCGACCGGATGCAGATGCTGCGCACGTTCTGGGACGCCGCCGCCCGCCTCGACCCCTCCGTCGCCGGGCAGGACGAGGCGACGATGCCGCTCGGGCGCCCCGGCGGCCTCATGGACCTGTGGCAGCGGGCGGGCCTCGAGGACGTCGACGGCAGCCGGGTCACCGTCTCCACCGGCTTCGAGGACTTCGACGACTACTGGGAGCCGTTCCTGCAGGGCCAGGGCCCGGCCGGCGTCTACGCCGCCAGCCTGCCGGATGCCCACCGCGCGGCCCTGCGCGACGAGGTCGCTGCCACCGTCAGGCCCGGCCCGTTCACGCTGTCCGCCACCGCCTGGTGGGTGCGCGGCACGGTGCCCCAGTAGCTCGGGCACCGTGCCGAACGGCGACTACTCGGCCGGCGTCCTTCGCGAACGGACCAGCGCGACGCCGCCGACGACCAGGGCCACGACGCCGAGGGCCAACCCGACCAGACCCAGGGTTCGCCCGGTGTCGGCGTCGGACTTCGTCGCATAGCTCGACAGGTCCACCGCCGGCGCCGCGCCGGCCGGGTCGGTCGTGGCCGGGGCCACCGCATCGGCTCCGGGGGCTGTGGCGGCATGGAGGGCCAGGATCGCGGTGGGGCTCTCCGGCGGGTTGGCCGGGTCGGTGACGGGCTCGACCCACGAGCTGACCTTTCCGTTGCTGTAGGTCTGCACCACGGGGAAGGCCACCTGGTCGGCGTCGGGCAACGGCCCGACCAGGATCTGGAAGGCGGCGAACCCGCCGATCGGGATGCCCTGGCTGCCGGGGCCGGCGGTGTACACCACTTCTCCGACGCCGTCGGTGATGGTGCCGTCATCGGTTGTGATCGGCGGGTTGAACTTCACCGGAATGGTGCTCACCACCCAGCCGGGGGCGGCTGCGGGCATGACGGAGGCGATCGGGTCGTTGGTGGGGAACTTGATGGTGACCTTGGTGGTCGTGGCCGCGTCCTGCTCGTTGGGGACCCGGAACGTCAGGATCGAGTCGGGCGCTGCCTTGGTCGAGTCGTCTGCGGACACGGTGACGTGGGCGCTGGCCGAGCCGGCGAAGGCGATCAGGCAGACGGCGGCGGCCGCGGCTGCGGCCCCGAGCCGTCGGGATCTGGGTGGGTGGACACTACGCATGGGGGCTCCTGGACATCGAAGAGGCGGAATCGGGTGGCACGAGATGCCGCTGCCCGGTGAGGGTGGGCGGCGGGAAGTGACGTCGATCAGGCGGGCAGGAGCGGTGGGCCGCGAACCGTGATCGCCGTGGCGGGCGTACGCCCGTGGCCGACCCGCGTCGGCCCGGTGGGAAGCTCGTGCAGCAGCTCGATCGACGCGGGGGGAACCGCCCGGGGCCGGACCAGGCGTCTCCAGACCTCGCCCAGCACCCGCCAGGCGGCCAGCTCACCGCGGCGCAGCCACCACGACAGGGCCAGGACGGCGGCCGTGTGTGCCAGCAGCATGGGCGGGGTGACCGGCATGGTCTCGGTCATCGCTGCGTGGTGGTGCTCAGCGCCCATCGGAAGAGCGAGGTGCATGCCCAGCTGCACCAGGGTCACGGCGACGACGATCGTGGGAAGGGTCCGCTCGCGACGCGTGAGGAGAGCGGACGTGAGGCCGACGGCAGCGAGGATGCCGAGCACCAGCCCGGCGCTCGGCGGTCCACCCCCAGCGGCCAGGTGCGCCACCCCGCCCAGTGCGACCGACGTCGCCGTGAACACCGGGGCGCGCAGCGACAGCCTCAGCCGCTGGAGGGCCTGGTCGGTGGGTTGGGTGGTGGCGACCACGGCGGCGGCCATGTCAACGGACCGGGTACACGGTGGTGGCGGAGTAGTCGGTGGTCTCGTCGGTCCTGATCTGCGCGGTGAGGGTCCAGCTGCCTGCCTGCGGGACCACCACGGTGGCCACCTTCCCCTCACCGACCCCGCTCGGGGTGAAGATGACCTCCACGGGCCCCAGGCCCTGGGTGCGTTCGACCAGGCTGCCGCGTACCTCGACGAACGGCACCGGTCGGCCCCCCGCGGAGGTGTGGATGCTCATCGTGGTGGGGCCGGGCTTGGTCCGAGCCACGTCGAACCGGACCGTGATGTTCTCGCCGTTGTTGCCGCGGCCCACGACGGTCGCGGCGTACGGCGGGTCGTAGTCGACCTTGGCCGGCTCGGTGTTGACCAGCACCGCCGACAAGCCGAGCACCACCGCGGCGATCACCACCTCCGCGATCACCGACCTCCGCAGCTGAGCCACGGAGGGTTCGACCCGCCGGGCCGGCGCCTGCGTGCCGACCACGGTGGTGGTCGCGCTGGTGCCCGCCGCCCGAGGTGCCCCGGGTGGCGGGGCGGGGGTGGCAGCCGGGACCTCCGGCGCGCTCGGCCCCAGCGTGCTGCGGTTCACCCACCGGCGGCCCAGGTCGGCCAGCACCAGGAGGCCGCACAGGCCGGCGACCTTGGCCATGACCAGGTACCCGTAGGTGGTGCTGACCAGGGCCGGGATGGAGCCGATCTCGCGCCAGGCCTGGGTAGCGCCGGTCAGCACCAACGTCGCCACGGCGACCATCGCCACCCGCGACCAGCGCGGGAGCACCGCACCGAGCTCGACAGCGGTCGACCGACCGAGCATCGCGTAGACGAGCACGGCCAGCCCGCCGACCCACACGCTCGCCGCGGCCAGGTGCGCCGCATCCAGCAGCGCCCACACGAGCACGAGGTCACCCTGCCCGGCATGCTCGGACAGGCTGAAGGTGAGAAGGAACAACGCGCCCAGGCCCACGAGGAACCAGCGGATCCGCCGGACCTCTTCCTCGCTGGCCGAGACGAGCATCCGCAGCACGGGCACCGCGAAGACCAACGCGGTGAGCCGCACCAGCAGCAGCACGCCGAACCTGGTCTGGACGGTGTCAGCGGCGAACCTCGGGTCGAGCACCGTGGTGAGGCCCGTGCCCGCGGCGTAGGGCCCCTGGAGGAGGAACAGCAGGGCTGCCGCCACCACGGACGCCAGCCACCCGGCCGTGACGAGCCGGCGGGGACGGGGCAGCGTGCGCCCACGGGCCCAGAGCGCCGTCACGAAGGCGGTGCCACCGAGGAGCAGCACGGAACCCACGTAGCCGAGCCCGCGCAACAGTCCGGCCAGGACGTCCACCACGGTCCAGCCGGACGTCGCAGGTGGCGTCCCCGCAGGGACACCCACCCCGAACGAGAACGTGCCAGCTATGGGGTGGCTGTCCGAGGAGACGACCCGCCAGATCACGACGTACGAGCCCTGCGGCAGGTTGGCCACGAGGTCGACAGCCACGGTCGACGGCTGCCCCGCCAGGTGGTGCGCTCTGCCGAGGTCCACGCGGTGCCTGCTCGAGCTGAGCACCGTCACCGAGTCGTCGTTCATCCCGACGCCCTCGCTGAAGGTCAGGCTGACCGTCGTCGGCGGGGTGCTCACCTGGCCGCCCTGCTGAGGGGTCGTGCTCTCCAGGACGGCGTGTGCCGAGGCCGGTGCAGCGGTGCCCACGAGTCCGAGCAGGCCCAGCAGGACGGCCACCACCACGGTGGTGAACCGTCGACCTGGGCGAGGCACGCCTCGAGAAGCAACCGGCACGGGCTCGTCCATCAGTTCGAGGGCGCACGCAGCCGCTCCGCGCCCTACCCGTTGCCATCGTAAAGTCAAAGGGTTGGGCAGTGCCGGTGTTCCGCCGAATGTGGTCGGCGCACTGACGGCGGATGCCGGCCGCGGCCCTCGGCTGAGGTGCGGGCCCCCTGTCACCGAGACGCGCTTCACACCGCGTCGGCCTGTGCAGCGGGCGACCACGACAGCAGACTGGAGGGGTCCACAGCGAGGCCACGCACCCTGGCCTCCGGACGGCGTAACACTGTCGCTCGACGGTCGGGGACCTGACCCTGCTCACCGTGGCCACGACAGTGGAGAGCGCCATGAGCACGAAGACCAGCGGTCCACAAGCACCCGTCGACGAGCGGTCGACCGCGGAGCTGACACCCGAGGCCGGCACCGAGCCCGTCCCCAGCGGTGACGGCCTGCCCTTCGAGTGCGCCGAGTTCGGCGTCGAGGGCTTCCTGCCGCATCTGGATGCCGCCAGCGATGGCTGACGGTCACCAGACGCCTCACCACCCCACCAGACCACCCCTCCGGACTCGTCGCCGCAGCGAGCGACGCCCAGCCAGGAAGACAGAGCGATGAGCGCGACACCGAAGTACCCCGGCATCCCCAGCGTGATCCACGGCAACGGAGCCGTCGCGCACGTCATGAGCAACGTCTGTGGGGGAGTGATCGGCTACCCGATCACCCCCTCGACGGAGATCTCCGAGATCTACGAGGCCACCCGCGCCGAGGGGGGCCTCAACGTCTGGGGCAAGCACGCCTTCTTCTTCGAGCCCGAGGGCGAGCACTCCGCCCAGAGCGGCGCCCTCGGTGCCGCCCTGACCGGTGGCCAGTTCATCTCGAACGCCTCGTCGAGCCAGGGGATCCTCTACGCGATGGAGTCCCACTACGTCACGGTGGGGAAGAAGATCGGCGGCTTCGTGCTGCAGGTCGCCGCGCGCGTGGTGTCGAAGCACGCCCTGAACGTGATGGCCGGCCACGACGACGTCTACGCCCTGCTCGCCTCCGGCTACACGGTGCTCTTCGGGTCCAACCCGCAGGAGGCGGCCGACCTCGCGGCGATCTCGTACCGCGCGTCCGCGCTCTCCCTCATCCCGGTCGCCAACGCGATGGACGGGTTCTCGACCAGCCACATGCTCAGTGAGGCGCTCCTGCCCGAGCCCGAGCTGCTGCGCGAGTACCTCGGCGACCCTGCGGGCCGCATCCCCTGCCCGACCGTCGCACAGGAGATGCTCTTCGGGGCCAAGGGCCGGGCCTTCCAGCTCGGCGGCTTCCTCACCAGGCACGCCCGCGACATCCCCGACAGCGACGTCGCCGACCTGCGGGCCTTCCTCGCCGCCAAGGCCGACGAGGTCGAGAAGGACAACGACGGCGAGCTGGTCGACGCCACCCTGGCCTGGGTTCCTGAGGACCTGCACGGCCCGTGGCGCCGGCAGTGGGTCAACTCGTGGGAGAGGGGCACCCGCCAGCTGGTGCCGGCTCTCGTGGACGTCAACAACCCTGGCCTGACCGGCCCGGTGCAGAACCAGCCCGACTTCCAGGCCGGCTCGGTCGACCACCGCACCCACTTCGCCTCCGCCGTCCCGGCCCTGGTGCGCCAGGCGATGAGCGAGTACTCCGAGCTCACCGGCCGCCAGTACGCCCCGGTGCTCACCTACGACTGCGACGACGCCGACGTCGTGATGATCGGCCTCGGCTCGGTCGGCGACGACGTGCGCGCCGTGCTGCCGCACCTGCGCGCGCAGGGGATCAAGGCGGGCCTGGTCTCGGTCAAGCTGCTCCAGCCCTTCCCCGAGGCCGAGGTCGTCGCGGCCCTCGCCGGCAAGAAGGCCGTCATGGTCCTCGAGCGCAGCGACCAGACGGCGCTCACCGCCCTGGTCACCGCCGCCCTCTTCCGGGCCCGCGAGAACGCCGTCGAGCCACGCCACGAGGGCATCCCGGCGCTCGCCGACACCCCACGCCTCACGACGGCGATCTTCGGGCTCGGTGGGCACGACCTCCAGCCGCGGCACCTGGTCGCCGCGTTCAAGGAGCTGGCTGCCGGCACGCTGCCACCGCTGATCTACCTCGGCTCCCAGTTCTTCGAGGACCACCCGTCGGAGCGGGGGGCGCAGGTGCAGGAGCGGCTGCGGGCCGCCTACCCCGAGACCGAGCTGATGGCGCTGCGGACCGAGCCCAACCCGGTGCTGCTGCCGCCGGGTGCGATGCGGATCCGGTTCCACTCCGTCGGTGGCTACGGCACGATCGCGACCGGGAAGCTGCTCACCGACATCCTCGCCGGGCTGCTCGGGATGCACAGCAAGTCGGCGCCCAAGTACGGCTCCGAGAAGTCCGGCGCGCCGACGAACTACTACATCACCTTGAGCCCCGAGCCGATCTGGCTGACCAACGCCGAGCTCGAGGACGTCGAGGTGGTCATCTCGCCCGACCACAAGGCGTTCATCCACACCAACCCGCTCAAGGGCCTGGTGCACGGCGGCACCTTCATGCTGCAGACCAGCCTCTCCCCAGAGGAGGTCTGGCGCGAGTTGCCCCGCCATGCCCGAAAGACGATCCGGGAGAGGGAGATCCGCTTCTTCACCATCGACGCCTTCACGGTCGCCCGCAAGCACGCGCCCACCCCGGACCTCGAGACCCGGATGATGGGCATCGCCTTCATCGGAGCCGTGGCGGCACACGTCGACCGGGTCGCCGCCGGCGCCCCGCGCGCGGACATCCTCGAGCGGGTCCGTCACCAGCTCGAGAAGAAGTTCGGCCGCAAGGGCGCGAACGTCGTCGAGAGCAACATGGCGGTCATCATCGACGGCATCGAGGCGACCGTCCGCGTCGACTACGACGCCCCGGAGCTGGTCGCGATCGGCGACGAGCGCGCCCGCGAGTCGCTGCTCACCGTGGCCATGTCCGCGGCCATGTGCCCGAGCACCACGGCCGAGCACACCAGCGGTCTGTTCGACCCGGCCTACTACGAGGACCTGATGATGCGGCCCTTCCGCGAGGGCACGATCGCCGAGGCCCCGGTGCTACCGGGTGTCGGGCTCTTCATGCCCCCCGGCACGGGTGCCGCCAAGGACAAGGGCCTGTTCCGCCGCGAGGTGCCCGAGTTCAACCCGACGCTGTGCACGGGCTGCATGGACTGCGCCTTGGTGTGCCCCGACGCCGCGATCCCCAACACCGTGCACGAGGTGCACGACCTGCTGCTCACCGCCGTCGGCCGGATCGAGGCCACCCCGGGCCAGAAGGACGGCCTGCGGATGGCGGTGTACGGCATCGCCGAGCGCACCCGTGAGGCTCTGCGGCACAAGGACGAGCGGCCGTTCTCCGACATCGTGGCGTCCGCGTCGTCGAGCCTGCGCGAGGACCCGGTCATGGCGCACGTCGTCGACCGCCTCGTCGCCGAGCTCGCCACCTACCCGGTTGCGCGCACCCGCCCGTTCTTCGACTCGATGGAGAAGGAGCAGCCGGGCACCGGCGGCCTCTTCGCGGCGACGGTCGACCCCTGGAAGTGCACGGGCTGCCTGGAGTGCATCGACGTCTGCGGCCCCGGCGCGCTCACCGTGCAGCAGCAGGATGCCGACGTGCTCGGGGCGCTGCAGCAGCGTTTCGGCTTCATGGGCGCCACGCCGAACACCCCGGCCCGCTTCACGGAAGGCTCGGACACCCCGGACGGCGACATCAAGCGGCTGATGCTCGACCACGACAACTTCTACGCCACCACCGGTGGCCACGGCGGCTGCCGCGGCTGCGGTGAGGTCACCGCCATCCGGCTGGTCATGTCGACGTCGCACGCCATCAGCGAGCGGCACCGCCGCGAGCACCTCAAGGCGCTCACCGGCGTCGTCGACCGGCTGTACGCCAAGCGTGCGACGGTCGCCGACGAGGCCCGCCAGGAGCGGCTGACCCGCACCATCACCACGCTCGAGCGGCGCCTCTACGAACAGGAGGGTGGCCCGACCGGTAACGGCCCGGCATCCACGATCATCGCGAACTCGACCGGCTGCAGCAGCGTCTACGCGTCGACGATGCCCTTCAACAACTACCTCGACCCATGGGTCAACAGCCTCTTCCAGGACGCCCAGCCACTGGCCAAGGGCATCTTCGAGGGGGTCGCCGCCCAGAGCGTCGCCGACGTGCGTGCCCTGCGCGTCGCCGAGCTCGAGCTGAGCGACTCGTACGACCCACAGGTGCACGACAAGGCGCTCTCGACGCTGTCGTGGGAGGGCTACACCCCCAAGGAGATGGAGCTGCTGCCCACCATCCTCACCATCGGTGGCGACGGCGCGACCTACGACATCGGCTTCGGCGCGATGTCGCGCATCCTCGCCAGCGACACCCCGGTCAAGGTGCTCGTGCTCAACTCGGGCGTCTACTCCAACACCGGTGGTCAGGCCTCCACGGCCAGCCTCACCGGCCAGGACTCCGACCTGGCGCGCTTCGGCTCGGCCCACGACGGCAAGCACGAGTCGCGCAAGGAGCTCGGCCTGCTGGCGTCGTTCCACCCCAACGTCTACGTGTGCTCGACGAGCACCGCCATCCAGGGGCACTTCCTCACCAGCACCATGGAGTTCCTGAGGTACCAGGACGCCGCGGCGGTGCTCGACGTCTACACGCCGTGCGGGTCCGAGCACGGCATCCCGGAGGAGGCGTCGTCACGAAGGGCCCGGCTCGCGGTCGAGAGCCGGATGAACCCGGTCTTCGTGCACGACCCGCGCCGCGGCTCGACCCTGCACGACTGGTTCAGTCTCGACGGCAACCCCGACATCGCGAAGACCTGGACCAACACCGACCTCGCCTACCGCGACGACGCGGGAGAGCTGCAGCTGATGACGCTGCCGCTCACGCCGGCCGAGTTCGCGCTCGGCGAGACCCGGTTCCGCAAGCAGTTCAAGCGCCTCCCCGCCGACCTCGACGGCGTCGCCGTGCGAATGGACGAGTACGTCGAGCTCGGTCGCGACGAGCAGGCGGCCCGGGTGCCGTTCGTCTACGCCACGGACGAGCACCAGAAGCTGATCAAGGTGCAGTGCTCGGACTCGATCGTGGCCCTGGTGAAGGACCGGCGCCGCTACTGGCAGATCCTGCAGTACCTCTCGGGTGCCCACGAGGCGAAGCTGACCTCCCTGCACCGCAGCGACCTCGCCGACCTGCGGTCCCGCTACGAGGAGGCGATGCGCGAGCGCGAGTCGTCCATCGACTCCATCGCCGAGGCGATGTCCTCGCTCGCCACGACCAGCCGTGCGCCGGTCGGAGCCGGGCCCGCAGCCCCCGGGCGCGTCGGGCGCGTCGGGCCCGCCGGTCGGGCCGGGATGCCGGCCGCACCGCCCGCCGCCGCCACCTCACTCGGCGCCGTGGGCACCGTGGGCGCGGTCGGCGCCGCTCCACCGGACGCCCCGGTGCACCTCGCCGAGGTCGACATCCCCAAGTGCAACGACTGCGGAACCTGCTACCAGGAGCTGCCGCAGCTGTTCGAGCCGCACTCGATGCTCGTCGACGGGGCGGTGCAGAAGGTGGCCCGGATGATCCCGGGTGCGCTCGAGACGGTCGAGCTCACGCCGGAGCTGCTCAAGCGGATCGACCGGGTCAAGAAGACCTGCGACGCGGAGATCATCCAGTGAGCACCGACACCCTGGTCGACGCGCAGGTCGAGCTGCTGCGCCGGCGCCTCGAGGCCGACCCGCAGGCCTTCCGCGAGACGTTCATCGAGGACGGCATGAACGCCGTCACGTGGGAGTTCTCGCAGAAGGAGCTCGGCGAGGACTTCACCCGGGCGCTGTGGGACGTGCTGCTGCGCGGGGACGACGCCAGCCGGGTGATCATGCGCTTCTTGTGGGGGGTGCCACTGAGCCGCAAGCGCAAGTTCATCCGCGCCATCGACGCGCACCTGTCCGACCGGTACCCGATGTTCGCCGGGCTGAGCGAGGGCTGGCCTGCCGGCAACTCGATCCCGCCGCACATCCGCGAGCCCGAGCAGCGCGAGAAGGACTTCGGCCTGGTCAACGAGGGCTACCTCGGCTACCTCAACGTCGGGTACGACCGCGGCGAGGTCGACCTGATCGTGTGGCTCGAGGCGTTGCGCGACAAGCAGTGCGAGGAGAAGCACTGCGAGGTGGGCATCATGATCGCGGGGCGCGCTGAGCCCCAGGGCGGCTGCCCGGTGAAGATCCACATCCCGCAGGTGCTCGAGCTGGTCGGCACCGGCAAGTTCCACGAGGCGCTGGAGCTCATCGAGTCGTGCAACCCGCTCCCGGACGTCACCGGGCGGGTCTGCCCGCAGGAGCTGCAGTGCCAGGGCGTGTGCATGTTCACCAAGACGCCGATCCAGTTCGGCCAGCTCGAGTGGTTCCTCCCCGAGCGGGAGAAGCTGGTCGACCCGGGCAGCACCGCACGCCGGTTCGCCGCGACGGTCGACCCGTGGGATGCGGCTGCCAAGCCGCCGGTGGCGATCATCGGCTCTGGTCCCTCGGGCCTCATCAACGCCTATCTCCTTGCCGCAGAGGGATTCCCGGTCACCGTGTTCGAGGCGTTCCACGCGCTGGGCGGGGTGCTGCGCTACGGCATCCCGGAGTTCCGCCTGCCCAACGACCTCATCGACGACGTCGTGGGCAAGATCAAGCTGCTCGGTGGCCGCTTCGTCCAGAACTTCGTCGTGGGCAAGACCGCGACGATCGAGGAGCTGCGGGAGGCCGGCTTCTGGCGCGTGTTCGTCGGAACGGGTGCCGGCCTCCCGCGGTTCATGGACGTGCCGGGGGAGCACCACCTCAACGTCATGTCCGCCAACGAGTTCCTCACCCGGGTCAACCTGATGCAGGGACTGCGCGACGACTACGAGACGCCGCTGCCGGACACCGCCGGCAAGGAGGTGCTCGTCATCGGCGGTGGCAACACCGCGATGGATGCCGCGCGCACCGCCCACCGCCTCGGTGGGCACGTGACCATCGTCTACCGGCGCACCCGCAGCGAGATGCCGGCCCGCGTCGAGGAGCTCGAGCACGCGCTCGAGGAGGGCATCAGCCTTCTCCCGCTTCGGTCCCCGACCGAGTTCCTCGGTGACGACGCCACCGGGTTCGTCACCGCCACCACCCTCGACGTCATGGAGCTCGGCGAGCCCGACGCGTCCGGCCGGCGCCGGCCGGTTCCCACCGGCCGCACCGAGACGATGAAGGCCGACCTGGTCATCATGGCGCTCGGCAACGCCTCGAACCCGATCATCAAGGACTCCGAGCCGCAGCTGCACACCACGACCTGGGGCACCATCGACCTCGACCACGCGGGGTCGCAGGAGACCTCGCTGCACGGTGTCTACTCCGGCGGTGACGCCGCCCGCGGCGGGTCGACCGCCATCAACGCCGCCGGAGACGGCCAGGCCGCGGCCCGCGAGATCATCGGGCACGTCGACGTCCCCGCCGACCAGGTCGCGGTGATGGTGCGATCGGCGAAGGCGTTCACCGACCGAGCGTCGTCGGAGCAGACGATCCTCGCCACGGCGCACCTCGCGGACGGCATCGAGGAGATCACCGTGCACTCACCCGTCATCGCCGATGCGGCTCGGGCCGGCCAGTTCGTTCGGGTCCTGCCGTGGCCCGACGGCGAGCTGATCCCGCTGACCATCGCCGACTGGGACGTCGAGGCGGGCACCATCTGCCTGGTGGTTCAGGGGGTCGGCACCAGCAGCATCGAGATCAACCGGATGCAGGTCGGCGACGCCTTCGCCGGGATCGCCGGTCCGCTGGGGCGCCCGAGTGACGTCCGCAGCTACCCGGCCGACCAGACGGTCGTGTTCACCGCGGGCGGCCTCGGCCTGCCCCCCGTGTACCCGATCCTGCGCGAGCACCTGCGGGCGGGCAACCACGTGACCCTCATCGCCGGGTTCCGCAGCGCCGACCTGCTCTTCTGGACCGGCGAGGACGAGCGGGTGGCCGCTCTGCAGCGCGAGTTCGACGACCTGCTCGACGTCGTCTACACCACGAACGACGGGACCTTCGGGGTCGAGGGCTTCGTCACCACCCCGCTCGAGCACCTGCTCGAGGCGGCCGTCGCCGGCACCGGTCGCGGCATCGCCGAGGTCGTGGCGATCGGACCACCGCTGATGATGCGGGCCGTCTCGGACCTCACCCGCCGGTTCGGGGTGCACACCGTCGCCAGTCTGAACTCGATCATGGTCGACGCCACCGGCATGTGCGGGGCGTGCATGGTGCCGGTGACCATCGACGGGAGGAGCATCCGTAAGCACGCGTGCATCGACGGCCCGGAGATCGACGCGCACATCATCGAGTGGGACAAGTTCCTCCCGCGCTTCGGCCAGTTCCGTGCGCAGGAGGCGCGCAGCCGCATCCGCCACGGCATCGCGTGAGCCGTCGCCGCTCGGCCTCGACCGCGGGTCTGCGTGTCAGCCGAGGCAGGCGGGAGAGTCGATGGCCCACTGACCCGGACCTGTGTGCTCGGTTCCGGAGCGGGCCCCAACGCGGCGGTGCAGCCCGCAGATGCTGCGCTCCCGGACCGGCACCGGTCCGGTCTACAAGGGCCCGCACTCACGCGGCGGCCTGGTTGCTGACCACCGGCGTCCGCTTTCAAAGGGCGGCTCGTCAGGGATTGGCGTCAGCGCTGATCGCCGGGCGGAGCCGGCGCGCAGGCGGGGGCTCGTTCGTGCTGGCAGATAGCAGATGGCGGAAGGCGGTCAGGCGGAGTCGGAAGCGGGCAGCGGGTGACGACGTCGCCGCTAGAAGGGCGGCACGTCGGGGAAGGAGGGGGCCTGGGCTGCGTGTCGGGCGAGCCCGACTCGTAGGTCGGCTGCGTTCGTGCACCTGCGGTGCGTTGGCGGGAGCCACCGGAGGTGCTCGCGGTGAGCTTGCGGGTGGTGCTCGGCGGTGAACTCGAGGTGGGTCTCGAGCGCGCTCCAGGTGGTTGCGGTCACGGTGGTGACGATGTCGGATGGGGGCTGGGTTGCGGCGTGGGTCGCCGGTCGGTCGGGGACGGCTTCGGCGGTGAGGACCAGTGGCGTCAGGGCGTCGAGTGGTGTGGTGGTGCGGGTCCGGCCGGTGGGGTCGGTCCAGGTGGCGACCCCGTCTGGTGCCAGGCGCACGTTTCCAGCCGGGTCGTTGTTTGATGCGGTGGTGTCGTCGGCAGAGGGTGAGCAGGTTGGTTGCGGTGGTGGGCCCGACCGGCCAGGGCCGTACGTGGTCGAGGTCGCAGAACCGGGCGGCGACGCAGCAGCCGGGGAAGCGGCAGCGGCCGTCGCGGGCGCGGACCAGTGCGGTGAGCTCTGGGGTCGGGGCGGTAGGCGTGGGTGGTGAGGTTGTCTGACGGGGTCGAGGCGTGCTCCGGTGAGTGGGTCGCAGGGCACGAACAGTGGGGTGACCTTGGCGCGTTCGCGCTGCGTCGTGGTGGTTGCTTGGCCAGGTGGTCGCGCAGCCAGGAGCGGCGCACCAGCAGCGGTTCGGACGGTCGGCTTCCCTGAACCTCGACCAGGTCTTCGTCTGATCCGGTCGGTGGCGCGCCGCGCGTTGGCAGGGGGTGGTCCCGCTCGCCGCCGGAGTCCTGCAGGGCCGGCGGGTGGGGGTGTGGGGTGTCGGCGACCGGGCCGGAACCTGGTGCTCGGGTTGGCTGAAGGGCTCGTGGCATCTCGACCAGGTCGTCGGCGCACCCGGCCGGATCGGACTGCACTCGGGTGCCATCGACCGACGTGTCCTGGGCGATGGCCGCGGCGAGGTCGTCGGCGCACCCGGCATGATCGGACGGCACCGCTATGCCATCGACCGATGTGTCCTGGGCGATGGTCGTACCGCCGACCAGGTGGTCGGAGCTGTGCTCGCCGTTCGGTGAGAAGACGGGAGCGTGCGCATGCGGCTCGGCGGCCGCCAGGGTGGCTTCAGGATCAGCGGGCTGAGGAGTGTCGGGGGTGGGCTGGGTGTCGGCTGGGACGGTGAGCACGATCTGGACGTCGATGGTGGCGTTTCCGGTGACCAGGTCGGTGAGGGCTTTGCCGCGGGCCTGTTCGATGTTGGTGCAGGTGCCGGCGGCGACGAGGTCGTGGGCCAGCTTGTCGATGGCGGCCCAGGCGGTGGCGGCGTCCTCGCTGGGGAAGGTGCCGTGCCACTCATCCACCCCGGGCTCGGCCACCCACCGGCGCAGCCCAGTGTTCGCCCGCGCTTTGCGGGCGCGCTCACGGACCAGGTCGGAAGAGATGCGTGAGAGCAGCACCCGGGTGCGCCGCCGCAAGGACGTGGAGTCCTCACCGAGGTGGTCGGACAGTGCGGCCACGACCGCGTCGGCGACGTCGGCGGGTGCGACGTCGAGCTCGAACGCGATGACCCCGGCCCGGTAGCTGTCGAGGTGCCCGGCCGCCATCGCCTCATGCAGACCACCCAGCCCGCTGGCCTCGGGCAGGTCGCGGGCATCGGCCGGGACCGGCACCCGCCGTGCGGCCAGACGCACCGCCTGCTCCACGCGGCGCTGGGCCTGCTGGTGCGTCGCCCCGATCACCGGCGCCAGAACGTCGGCGGCATCCAGGGCCACCCGGCCGGGGGCGTGCACGGTCTGGCCGAGGGTGCCGTCCTCGCACCACACGCTCTCGCGCCGGGCGGCCTCGGCGATGGCGGTGTCCTGCACCGCGGTGAGGATGTTGATCAACGACTGGCAGTCACCGACCACGCTCAGCCACTCATCGCGGCCGCGCGCGGCGCCAGGGTCGGCCAGGGCCGCGGCGACCCGGCGTGCGCCCAACGTCACGGCGGCGGCCGGGTCACCCGTTGCCGGCGCCGGCAACGGGGCAGTGGCAAGAGGTGTGGCGACGGCCCCAGGTGGCCGCTTGGTGTGTCGCTGTGTGGTGGCCATGTCTCCCCCTTCCCCTTGAGATGATTCTACCGGCTGCGACGGGATCGCACAAGCGTTCGAATGCATGTGTTCGCCTGCAGCAGAATCCATTTGGCGCGTGCGAACCGTGCTTGGCGAGCTGGTCGGCACGCCGCGAGCCCGCGTCGGGGCCGCCGATGAGGAAGCTCCGGCGGTTCGGGCCGCGTGCCAGGGTCACATGGAGGAGGTGAGGGGACACGGACCGGATGGCTCCGTTGAAGCGCACCCCGAGCCAACCGACTCAGGTGGGGGCAGCCGCTCATCCAGGCTGGGTGAGAACTGGCGACCGAAGAGCGAGGTGACGCCGACGGGGTACTGCGGGAGTCGGAGGTCAGGGCAGACAGCCGACGGAGCGGAGGTCAGGGCGGCCAGAGCCGGAGGTCAGGACGGGCCCAGCCGGAGGTCAGGGCGGACACAGCCTCATTTCAAGAACGTCTCCGGTGAGGCGCACCCGTTCCACATCCACGTCAACGACTTCATCGTCACGTCGATCAACGGCAAGCCCTATGACGGGCGCAACGAGCAGGACATCGTCGCGCTACCGCCCAAGGGTGTGGTGAAGATCCGGATGAAGTACAACCGGTACCTGGGCACCTACGTCTTCCACTGCCACATCCTGGCGCACGAGGACAACGGCATGATGATGATCGTCGACGTCTCCAAGGACGGCGTCGTCTCCAAGGCGACGCAGGCGAAGCTGCAGGCGATCAAGGACGAGATGGCCACGATGTAGTGACGCCCGCCCACGTCGCCTGGCCCCGCCGCTGACCGCTGCTCGCGGCAGTCAGCGGCGGACGAGGTCTCGCACGGCCGTGTAGAGCAGGACCACGGCAGTGGCGCCCACGACGACGGCCAGTCCCAGCCGCCAGTTGCCCTCGAGCCAGAGCAGCACGAACCACAAGGCGACCGCGGCGGCGGCGAGGGCGACCACCGTGAGGAGGAACCTCAGCAGCTGTTTGCGGGCGAAGGCCTCCACGGCAAGCACGGCCACGACCGCGGCGACGACGAAGAGCAGCAGCGGTGACAGGGGGACGAAGAGCATCGCGACCAGAACGGCGAGCATGAGGGGGACGCTGAGCGCGGACCACACGTGGAGGAAGCGTTCCCGGACGTCGCCACCAGGCACGTACGGCTGGTGCGGGTGCCGGAGGTGGCCCTGGACGGGTTCGGGGACCTCTGGGGCGGCCAGCGCGGCACCGTGCACCTCGCGCTCGTGGATCAGGTCGGCGCGGCGGCGGACGAGGGCGCTCACCTCGGCCTCCTCGGCATCGAGCTCGCGAGCGCGCGCCCGGGACAGCGAGTCCGAGCCGGCCCGTTCCAAGGTGACGGCCACCAGCCGCTGCCGGCGCAGCGCATCGCGGCGCGCCTCGACGTCGGCGTCGAGGCCGGCCAGCTCCTCGTCGATGTGGGCCACCCGCTCCGCGAGCAGCTCGTCGCGCTCCGCCTCGGTCGGAGCCACCTTGTGCAGGCCAGCCCACCCGAGGGGGTCGGCCCAGGACGGGCGGACCGATCCGTCCCGCTCGTAGCGCGGCCCGGCGGGTGCCCGCTCACCACCGAGCCGGTCACGGGTGTCCAGGCCCCACAGGCCACGGAAGTCCCGGGCCCAGGGCGTGGCGTCGTCGAGGACCTCGGGCGCCCAGCCCAGCGGCTGCTCGGGGCCGACGGACATGCCGTCCCCCCGGGCGTAGTCGATGAAGGGGATGCCGACACCGGGCCGGTCGTTGCGCTGCCAGGGGAAGAGCGCAGCGCCGGCTCGCTCGAAGAACCCGACGAAGGCGCCCGCCCGGCCGGCCGGCTGGATCTGCACGAGGTAGTCGCCGGGGAGGAAGGCCCCGGAGTGCGACCCGGCGCCGGCGTGGACGACGGGGTGGTCGCCGACCCGCACCACCTCGGGGTCGTCCCACCGCCGTCGCAGGTCGTCCCCCTTGTAGTCGTGCGAGGAGAAGGCCACCCACTGGGGGGTGGGCGGCGCATCGTCGACGTCGACGAGGTAGACCGTCACCATCTCCCAGTCGGACTCGTGCTCGTTGATGCCGGCGAACGCCGACCGCCAGTCGTTCATCGCGTAGAAGTACCAGTACTGCAGGCACAGGTACCCGCCGTCGCGAACGACCCGGCCGTAGTACGTGCAGACCGGCGGGTCACCCACGGCCTCCCGGTACTGCAGCTGCGCAGTCGCCCCGGTCGCGCCCGGGACCCGCCCGCGCAGGATGAGCGAGCCACGCAGGCCGGCATCCACGAACCGGGCCAGGAGGCCGACGCTGCCGAGCCTGCCGCGCCCCGCCGGTCGCTCGCGCAGCCTCGCCCCCCGCCGGGTCAGGGTGGCGACGTCGAGCGGCTTCTCGACGTAGCGCAGGTGGAGCCGGTCGCGGGGGCGTTCTCGTGCCTCACGGCACAGCCGCTCGGCGTCGAGCTGACCCGCCGGCACGAGCAGGCGAGCGCGGCCGGTCTCCTCGTCGTCGAGCCAGAGGCTGCAGGCGGCGATGTAGGGCTCGACCGCCATCGGCAGGAAGTGCTCGCCCCGGGTGAACCGCGCCACGGGCTCGTACTCCCGCAGGAGGACAAGGTCGTCGGCACGGGACATGGCGGCATCCTCCCCGATTTGCCACTCCGGCGCAGCGGCATCCGGTCGAGCCACCCTCGCCGTCCCTCAGGCGTGCGGGAAGGACGTCTTCGCCGGGCCCTCGAGCTCGGCGCGGTGGTTGCGGATGAGGTCGAGGTTGCGGTCGCGCAGGTGGTCGAATCCTTGGCCGATGTTCGAGCCTGGGGTGAGCGCCGACAGCGCCTCGTCGGGGTCGAGCCGCGCCGACACCCAGCCCTCGTGCGTCGCCGCCTTCGCCACGATGTGCCCGATCGGCGTGACGACGTGCGAGTTGCCGAAGTAGAGCACCCCGGCCGGGTCCTGGCCCACCGCGTTGGCGCCGACCACGTACACGTGGTTGTCGTAGGCCCGGGCCCGCGAGGTGAGCTCCCAGATGTCGGCCGACCTCAGCAGCGCCGACGGCCGGCAGATGACCTCGGCGCCCAGCACCGCCTCGATGCGGGACAGCTCGGGGTAGTCGCCGTCGAAGCAGATGATCATGCCGATCCGGCCGAGCTCGGTGTCGCACACCGTCACCGTGTCGCCGGGTGTGACCCAGCCACCGCCGGACACCGCCTCGGAACAGAACGGGTGGGTCTTGCGGTACACCCCGAGCAGCTCGCCGCGCGGGTCGATGAGCACCGACGCGTTGTAGACGACCTCGGGGCGCGGCCCGCGCTCGTAGGTGCCGGCCACGAGGTGGATGCCGAGCTCGGCCGCGACGTCGCGCAGGGGTTCGACGACCGGCCCGGGCAGCTCGGACACCAGCTCCCACAGCTGCTCGGTGGGGCACCCGGGGGTGAAGCCCGTGGTGGCCGACTCGGGCAGTACCACCAGCTCGGCGCCGGTCGCCTCGACGCAGCGCCGGGTGATGTCGACGAGCTTGTCGAGGTTCGCGGCGACCGACGCCGCGGTCAGGGGGCCCGGCACGGGCGCGACCTGCACGGCGGCGACGGTGAAGGCGCGCATCAGCGCCGCCGCCCGATGCGGGCACCGAGGGCGACGCCCGCCAGGGCGAGCAGTCCGCCGACGAGCACCCCGATGGCGAAGCCGGCGCCGTTGTCGAGGTTGAGGGTGGCGTTCGCGTTGGCGGTCGCCGCCCGCCCGGGGTACACAGCGCCGGATGCCGGTGCCGCACCTCCCGCTGCGGCCGTCACCGCCGAGCCGTCCGGCCCAACGCCGACGGGGGCGAGCCCGGCGATGTCGCGGTCGAGCGCGGTGAAGAACTGGCCGGCCATCTTCTTGGTGACCCCCGCGAGCATCCGCTGGCCGACCCCACCGATCGCACCGCCCACCGACGCCTCGGCGTCGTAGGAGAGGTCGGTACCGCCACCGGCCGACGGGACGAGCTGCACCTTGACGTCGGCGTCGATGGTGCCGGGTGCCCCGGCCCCGGACGCCCGCATCGTCAGCGAGCTCGGGGCCACCTTGTCGGACAGCGACACCTCACCGGCGTACGTGCCCTTGATGGCCGCGACGCCGGCGGTGACCGACATGGCGTAGCGGTCTTCACCGATGACCGCGAGGGACTCGCAGCCGGGCAGGCACCGGGCCAGCACCGCGGGGTCCAGCATCGCCTCCCACACCTTGTCGACGGGGGCCTCGAGCGTGGAGCTGCCGGAGATCTTCATCGCGAACCTTCCTGCGCGGGAACGGAGTCGGTGGTCGGTGCGTGCTGCTGGCGCAGCTCCCAGAGCTCGGCGGGGCTGATCGGCATCGAGCGGATGGGGAACCCCTCGGCATCCTCGATGGCCGAGGCGATGACGGCGGACACCGGGATGGTGCCCGCCTCGCCGGCCCCCTTGAGGCCGAGCGGGTTGAGTGGGCTGGGGGTCTGGAGGTGGTCGGTCTCGATGTGCGGGACCTCGGAGGCGTACGGCATCAGGAAGTCCATGAACGAGGCGTTGAGCAGCTGCCCGGACTCGTCGTAGGCCATCCGCTCGTAGAGGGCACCGCCGACGCCCTGCGCCACCCCGCCGTGCACCTGGCCCTCGACGATCATCGGGTTCACCATGACGCCGCAGTCGTGCACCACGCAGTAGCGCAGGATGCGGATCTCGGCGGTGACCGGGTCGGTCTCGACGATCGCCGCGTGCATGCCGTTGGCGAAGGTGGCCTGGGTGGGGGAGTAGAAGTCCTTGCCCTCCAGCCCGGGCTCCTCGTCATCGGCCACCGGTGGCTTGTCGGGGTCGAAGGTTCCGGCGAACTGCGTTGCGGCAGCGGCAGACTGGTCGAAGGCGTAGCGCAGCGGGTTGGAGAGCACGGCGACGGTCGAGAGCGCGATCGAGGTGCCCGGCGCGCCCCTCACCGAGATCACGCCGTCGTCGATCTCGAGGTCGTCGGCCGAGACCTCGAGGGCGTCGGCGGCGATCTTCAGGGCCTTGGCCCGCACCACGCGCGCGGCGAGCGCCACGGCGTTGCCCGACATCACGGCCCCCCGCGACGCGAAGGTGCCCACGGCGTACGGCATCCGGCGGGTGTCGCCCGTGGTGACGTGCACGTCGTCGAGGCGCACGCCGAGCTCGTCGGCCACGATCTGGGCGAGCACCGTCTGGTGGCCCTGGCCCTGCGTGGTCAGGCCCGTGGCGACGTTGACCCGGCCGCTGGTCTCGACGTGCACGTGGCCGCCCTCGTAGGGACCGACGCCGGTGCCCTCGACGTAGCAGCCGATGCCCAGCCCCACACGCCGACCCTCACGCTCGGCCTCCGCGCGGTACGCGGCGAAGTCGTCCCATCCCACCAGCGCCTTGAGCTTGGCCAGGGATGCCGGGAAGTCGCCGGAGTCGTACCTCAGCGGCCGGCCGTCCTGGAACATCAGGCCGTGGTCGTAGGGCATCTCGTCGGGCTGGATGAAGTTGCGCGAGCGCACCTCGGCGCGGTCGAGGCCGAGGTGCGCGGCGATCGCATCCATCGCACGTTCCATGGCGTAACACCCCTGGGGGCGACCGGCGCCCCGATAGGGCGTCACCAGAACGGTGTTGGTGTAGAGCGACCAGAACTCGACCCGGTAGGCGCCCGGCTTGTACGGCCCGAGCAGCTGGGTGGCCGTGATGATCGGCACGATGATGCCGTAGGGGGTGTAGGCCCCGTTGTCGTGCCAGAACCGCACGTCGAGGGCGAGCAGGTGGCCCTCGTCGTCGAAGCCGACGGTCACCTCCTGCAGCTGCCCCCGCTCGTGCGCGCTCGAGATGAAGTGCTCGCGGCGGTCCTCGGTCCACTTGACGTCCCGCCCGAGGTTGCGGGCCGCCCAGGGCACCAGCACCTCCTCGGGCCACGGGTGCACGATCTTGACGCCGAACCCGCCGCCGACGTCGGGGGCGATGCACTCGACCTTCGCCAGCGGCATCCCCAGCTTGGCGGCCACCGCGGCGCGCACCCCGGTGGTGGTCTGGGTGGAGGAGTACAGGCGCAGCGAGCCCTCGTCGAGGTCCCACTTGGCGTAGACGCCCTTGCCCTCCAGGGGAGTCGAGGCGCTGCGCTCGATGGCGAGGTCGAGAGTGAGGCGGTGGGGGGCGGCCGCCATCGCGGTCTCGAGGTCGCCGACCTCCTGCAGCAGGTGCGCGCTGACGTTGCCGGGCACGTCGTCGTGCACCAGGCGGGCGGCGGAGCGGGCGGCGTCGACCCCGACGACGACCGGAAGCTGCTCGTAGGTGACCCGGATGCGGCCGGCGGCGTCCTCGGCGACGTAGCGGTCGCGGGCGACGACCATGACCACCGCCTCGCCGACGTGGTTGACCTCGTCCTTGGCCAGGCAGTAGCCGGTGCGGGCGTGGGTCATCGCCGGGTGGGGGATGAGAACCGGGAGCGGCTCGGCGACCCGCCCGGTGAGGTCGTCCCAGGTGTAGATGGCCTCGACGCCGTCGACCTCCCAGGCGTCGTCGATGTCGACGTCGACGACGCGGGCGTGGGCGTGCGGGCTGCGCACGAAGGCCGCCTCGAGCGCGCCGTGGCCGAGGTCGTCGAGGTAGCGGCCGTTGCCGGTGAGCAGCCGGGGGTCCTCGCGGCGCTGCACCTTCTCGCCGAACTGCCGGGTGCTCACGGCGCCACCCCGCCGTCTGGTCCCTCATCCGTCCCGGAATCGACCAATAGGTCACTTCCGGTACGCCCCCCGGCCCCGTCATCCGTCCCGGAATCGACCAATAGGTCACTTCCGGTACGCCCCCCGGCCCCGTCATCGGTCCCGGAATCGACCAATAGGTCAGTCTTGTCCCGCTCGCGGCGGATCTCGGCGGCTCGGCCGACCGCCTTGACGATGTTCTGGTAGCCCGTGCAGCGGCACAGGTTGCCCGAGATCGCCTCGCGGGCCTCCTCCGGTGTGGGGTCTGGGTTCTCCTCGAGGTAGGCGGTGATCGTGGTGATGAACCCCGGGGTGCAGAAGCCGCACTGCAGGCCGTGGCACTCGGCGAACGCCTGCTGCACCGGGCTCATCGACTCGGGGTCGTTGCCGATGCCCTCGACGGTGGTGATCTCGTGGGCCTGCGCGGAGACCGCGAACATCAGGCACGAACGCATCGGCTGGCCGTCGACCAGCACGGTGCACGCCCCGCAGACGCCGTGCTCGCAGCCGACGTGCGTTCCGGTGAGGCGCAGGTCGTGCCGCAGGAAGTCGGACAGCAGCCGCCGGGCCGGTGCCCACCCCGAGCGCACCACGCCGTTGACCCGCAGCCGGATGTCGAGCAGCGGCTCCGCGGCCGGCTCACCGCGGTGGCCGGCGGGGTGCGACGAGGTCGTGCCGCTGAGCTCGCTCACGCCGCCCCCTCGACGTCGCGGATGCCGGTCGGGCGCAGGGCCCGCAGCGTCAGCTCGACCGCGAGCATCCTGCGGTAGTCGGCGCTGGCATGGATGTCGGCCTCGGGCTCGACGTGCGCGCGCACCAGCTCGGCCACGGCATCGGCGACCGACCCGGCGACGGGTGACCCGGCATCCCAGCCGGTGAGTGCCGGCGAGAGGTCGAGCACGGTGGGCACCGGCGTCACCGAGACGAAGGAGGCGCGTGCCGACGCGACCTCACCGGTTGCCGAGACCTCGACCGCGACCGCAACCCCGGCCAGGGCGTAGTCGCCGTGCCGCCGCGCCGACTCCACAAAGGCCGTACGGGTGCCGGGCGCGAACCGCCCGAAGCGCACCGCCTCGACCAGCTCGTCGGGCGCCAGCGTGGTCTCCAACGGCCCCTCGAAGAAGTCGGCCGCGGCGACCTCGCGGCGCCCCCTGGGCCCGACGGCCTCCACGACCCCGCCGGTGAGCACGAGCACCGAGGGCATCTCGCCCGCAGGGTCCGCGTGGGCGATCGACCCGACGGTGGTGCCGCGGTTGCGGATCGCCGGGTGCGCCACCTGGCGCACCGCTTGCCGCAACAGGGGCAGCGCGGCATCCGCCTCGTCGTGGTGCTCGAGGCCGGCGTGCCGCACCAGCGCCCCCACCCGCACCCAGTCGGCGGTGACGTCGACGGCATCCAGCCCGCTGATGCCGTTGATGTCGACGAGGTGGCCGGGGCTGGCCAGGCGCATGTTGAGCACCGGGATGAGGCTCTGCCCGCCGGCCAGCACCTTGCCGTCGGAGCCGACCTCGGCCAGCACGCCGACGGCCTCGTCGACGGTGCGTGGTGCGTGGTGCACGAACGGGGCGGGTTTCACCAGATCGATCCTGCCTTGTCGAGGGGTCGGGGGAAAGGCACCGCCCCGCCCGGGAGTCGCGGGCCCCCGGGCGGGGCGGTCGGTGGATGCCGTTCAGGGGCGCCGGTCGCGCTCGGGGTCGCGCGGCCCCGGGGCGCCCGGGTAGCCCTCCTGGTAGAGGTCGTCGACGCCGTCGCTGTCGCCGTAGGTGTAGTCGCCGACGGCGATGGCGGTTCCGCCCGCGCGGTCGGCCCGCTCGCGCAGCTCCTTGGGGGCGATCGCGCGGGCCAGGTGGTAGCCCCCGATGACGACGATGGTGCCGAGCGAGATGCCCTGGAGCGAGAAGTCAGTGGTGAGGTCGACCTTGACGTTGCCGATGCCGATGATGATGCCGGCGGCGATGGGAACGAGGTTGATCGGGTTGCCGAAGTCGACCCCGTTCTCCTTCCAGATCTTCGCGCCGAGCAGGCCGATCATGCCGTAGAGCACCACCGTGATGCCGCCGAGCACGCCACCGGGGATGGACGCCACGAGCGCACCGAACTTGGGCGAGAGGCCGAAGAGGATGGCGACCGCGGCGGCGACGTAGTAGGCGGCCGTGGAGTAGACCCGGGTGGCGGCCATGACCCCGATGTTCTCGGCGTAGGTGGTGGTGGGGGAGCCGCCGACGGAGGTCGCGAGCACGGTGCCGAAGCCGTCGGCCGCGATCGCGCGCCCCATGACCGCGTCGAGGTCGTGGCCGGTCATCTCGGCGACGGCCTTGACGTGCCCGGTGTTCTCGGCGATGAGTGCGATGACGGCCGGCAGCACCAGCAGGATCGCGGCCGTGGTGAACGTCGGGGTGTGCCAGCCGACGACCTCCTTGCCGTCGGCGGCGACGATGGTCTGCGACGGGAAGCCGAACCAGGAGGCGCTGCCGAGGGCCGAGGTGTCCCAGCGGAAGTGCTCGGTGGCCTCGGTCGCCCCGCCGAGCACCGAGGTGATCTGGCCGACGGTGTGGTCGAGCAGCCAGGACAACGCGGTGCCGAAGATCAGGGCGAGGAAGACCGCGATCCGGCTGATGAACCCGCGGAACGCCACCGCGGCGACGATCGTGAACGTCATCGTGGCGAAGGCGACCCACTGGTCCTGCGGCCAGTAGACGCCGGCCACGACCGGGGCGAGGTTGAAGCCGATCAGCATGACCACCGCACCGGTGACGACCGGCGGGAGCACCTCGTGCAGCACCCGGGACCCGAGGAAGTGGATCAGCACACCGAGGAGCAGCAGCACCGCACCGGCGACCATGATGGCCCCCGTGACGTCCGAGGAGCTGCCCCCCTGCAGCCGGATGGCCGCCACCCCGCCGACGAAGGCGGCCGAGGTGCCGAGGTAGCTCGGCACCTTGCCCTCGACGATGAGCAGGAACGCGATCGTCGCGACGCCGCTCATCATGATCGCGAGCTGCGGGTTCAGCCCCATGAGCAGCGGGAAGACGAAGGTCGCCCCGAACATGGCCACGACGTGCTGGGCGCCCAGGCCCGCGGTCTTGCCCCACGACAGACGCTCGTCCGGTGCCACCACCTCATCGGGCCCGAGTGCCTTACCGTCGTTCTTCAGTGTCCAACCCAAGCCCAGCGCCATGGCGTGTTCCTCTCTCGCGAAGGATCCGGTCGACCGCGGCGCCCGTGACGCGGCTCACGTCCGTGATACACGGACGCTAGCCACCCTGTCCGGCGACACCCTCAGCAATCGTTGACAGCCGGATGCCGGATGCTTTGGCAGACCTTCGACAGTCGTCGGGTCAACCGGCGATCGCGTCGCGGATGACGGCCAGGGGTCGCCTCCGGCTGCTCGACGTGGTGGAGGTGCCCGGCCTCGTCGACGAGCACGAAGCGAGCGTCCGGGCTCAGATGCCGCGCATCTGCCGGATCCGCAGCGCCAGCGCCAGGGTCAGGCGCAGCTGCGGGTCGGAGGTGAACGGGCCGAGCATCCGCTCGAGCTTGGCGATGCGGTAGCGCAGCGTGTTGTAGTGGAAGAACAGCTGCCGCGCCGTCTCGGCCACGTTGAGGTTGGTGTCGAGCAGCACCGACAGGGTGTTGCGCAGGTCGGCGTTCTCGGCGGAGTCGTCGGTGGCCAGCTCGCCGAGCGACTCCTCGACGAAGCGGTGCAGGTCGGCGCCGTCGGGGATGAGCGCGAGCAGCCGGTAGATGCCGAGGCCGTCGAAGTGGGTCAGGGCCGACTCGCCGTGCATCTGCCGCCCGACGTGCACCGCCTTGAGCGCCTCGTCGTAGGCGGCGGGGAGGTCGGCGGCCGAGGTGATCGGCCGGGACACCCCGGTCGAGAAGCTGCGCCGCCCCCCGCCGCCGTCACCACGCACCACCTTGGCGATCTCACCAACGGTGCGCAGCACGGCATCCGGCCCGGTGTCGGCACCCACCGGAAGCAGCGCGACCACCTCCTGGCTGAAGCCGGCGACGGGCACCCTGGTGTCGCGCGCCCGCACCGCCTGCACCCAGGCGCGCACGAACCGCTCCTGGAGAGAACGCACTTCGTCGGGGGAGCGGGTCGTCTCCTCGTCGTTCTCGTCGGTCTCGGCGACCACGGCGACCATCGGGCGGGAGAGGTCCCAACCGAGGGATGCCGCGTGCGAGACCAGGTCGGCCGCCGCACCCGCGCGGCCGGCCAGGGCGTCGCGCAGGAACTCGGCGCGGTACTTGCCCTCGACCGCGGCGACGGCCTGCTCCTTGGTGATGGCCAGCGCCGCCACCGTGGCGGCCCGCTCGAGCAGGTGCACGTCGGCGGCGGTCAGCGGGCGCTCGGGCGAGAAGGCGCCGAGCAGCCCGTGGTCGGAGGAGCCGGCCACGATCTTGACGAAGGCCCGGGTGCTGCGCGGCGAGCCGGGGTCGCGGGGACCGACCGGCTCGCTCTCGACGAGCAGCCGACCGGTGCGGTCGAAGCAGTCCAGCGCCCGGGTGCGCTCGACCTCGGCAGGCCCGCCCGCCATGGCCAGCACGCGGCCGTCGGTGGTGGTCACCACGGCGGCACCGCCGAAGAAGCCCGCCACGGCATCGCCCAGCTCGGCGAGCGCGCCCCCGGCGAGCACGATCCGCACCAGCACGCGGTGCACCTCGTCCTCGCGCTCGAGCAGGGCTGCCTGCCGCTCGACGATCTGCTCGAGCGCCCACACCCGGGCGCTCGGCTCGCCGGGGAGCGCGTCGAGGTCGACCGGGGAACCGGCAGCGGTGTCAGGCGTCGATGGCAAGGTCTGTGCGTCCCCCGGTCGATCGTTGGCAACAATGACCATCCGGTCACTGTAGACCCCTCGATAGCGTCGCCCCATGCCCCCGGACCGCCCCGCATCGCGACCCGCGCTGCCCGCTGCGGTGTCCACGTTGGTGTCCGCGCTGGTGCACGGGGAGCCGGTCGACGCGACGGTCGTCGCCGCGCACCGGTACGCGCTCTACCTGGCCGTGCGCGGCCGGGTGCTCCCGGTCGTCACCTCGGATGCCGTCGCGCTCCCCAGCGCGGTCCGCCTCGCGGTGGCGTCCGGTGCGGTGCGGTGGGGCGTCGCCGCCGGTGACGTCGTTCGGGTCGGAGGTGGGCGAGTGGAGCTGCCAGCACTCGACGTCGTGGCGGCGCGCGCCTGGCGCCCCGCCCGCGTCCGCCCCGTCGATCCTCCCCGCGTCGGGCGCTCAGCCGGTCGCCAGGGCAGCCACCTCAGCACCCACCTCGAGCTCAGCGGCCCTGACCGAGACAGCGGCTGGCTGGCAGACGGCATCCGCGCTGTCTTCACCCGAGTCGACACGGAAGCGGTGGCACGGTTGGTCGGGCGGGGGCCGGGGCTCACGCCCTCGGGGGACGACGCGCTGGCCGGCGCGCTGCTCGTGGCCCACGCGCTGGATGCGGGCAGCGCGCTCGCGGATGCCGTGCGCGCCCGGCTCCGTGCCACCACCGCGGTGTCGGCCGCCCTGCTCGACGCCGCCGCCGGCGGGTACGCCGCCCGCCCGGTCGTCACGCTCGTCGACGCGGCCGTGGCCGGCGATGCCGATGCGGTGCGCCGCGCCCTCCCCGGCGTGCTCGCCATCGGCCACACCTCCGGGGCCGACACGGTCACCGGCATCCGCGCTGCCCTGGACGCGCTCGCCCCTCGCCATGAGTGCGGAAGTGGCTGCCAGGACGACCACTTCCGCGCTCATGGCGGGAGAAGGGCGACGACCGGGGGGAGAGCCGCATGACCAGCCACGTCGAGCTGCGCCGGGGTGCCTACCACGACTCGGTGAGCCTGATGCAGGTGTCACATATCGTTGCCGGCACCCCAGGCGTCAGCGCCGCACAGGTGGCCATGGCCACCGAGCTGAACGTCGACGTGCTGCGCGGCATGGGCTTCGAGGTGCCGGCCGAGGCCGGGCCGAACGACCTGGTCGTGGCCCTGCGCGCCGACGACGCCGACGGGCTGGATGCCGGCCTCGCGGCGGTCACCGACGCCCTGGCCGCGCTGCGCGGCGCCGGCGACTCAGGGGGCAGCGGAGAGGACGAGGTCGCTCCGCGCACACTCGGCTCAGCCGCCGCCCGCTCCGGCGCCAACCTCGCCGTGATCTCGGTGCCCGGCCAGCACGCGGTGACCGAGGCCTTCGACGCCATTGCGTCGGGCCTGAGCGTGATGCTGTTCTCCGACAACGTCTCTGTCGACGACGAGGTGTGGCTCAAGGACGCCGCGGCCGCCGCCGACGTGCTCGTCATGGGGCCCGACTGCGGCACCGCCCACGTCGGTGGCGTCGCGCTCGGGTTCGCCAACGTCGTGCGCGCCGGAGGGGTCGGAATCGTCGCGGCCTCCGGCACCGGTGCGCAGCAGGTGATGTGCCTGCTCGACGCCGCTGGCGTCGGCCTCAGCCACTGCCTCGGTGTCGGCGGCCGCGACCTCAAGGCCGCCGTCGGGGGTCGCTCCACCCGGCAGGCTCTCGCGGCCCTCGCCGACGACCCTGCCACCGAGAGCGTGCTCGTCGTGTCCAAGCCGCCGGATGCCGCGGTGCTCGCCGACCTCGAGGCGCATGCCGCCGGGCTTGGCCTGAGCGTGCACTGGGCGGTGCTCGGGCCGGGCCGCCCCGACCTCACCGCGTCCGTCGAGCACTTCCTGGTCGCCGAGGCCCACCCGGTCCCGACCTGGCCGGCCACCCTCGCCGCCCTCGATGACGCGGGCCTCAGGCGCGGCCCGTCGTTGCGCGGCCTGTTCTGCGGTGGCACCCTCGCCGACGAGGCCATGACGGTCGCCGAGGCGGTTCTGGGCGGCATCCGCAGCAACATCGCGCACTCACCCGACCTCGCCCTCGGGCCCGAGCTCACCGACCCCGGCCATGTGGTGATCGACTTCGGCGACGACGGCCTCACCCGCGGCCGCGCGCACCCGATGATCGACCCCACGCTGCGGATGGAGCGGATCGCCCGCGAGGCCGCCGACCCCACCTGCGGCGTGCTCCTCCTCGACCTCGTGCTCGGCCACGGGGCGCACCCGGACCCCGCCGGCGAGCTCGCGGATGCCGTGCGCTCGGCCCGCGCGACCGCCCAGGCCGACGGCCGCGTGCTCCCGGTCGTGGTGTCGCTCACCGGCACGGATGCCGACCCACAGGGCCGATCTCGTTGTGCCGCAACCCTGGCCGATGCCGGTGCCTCGGTGTTCCTCTCCAACGCCGCCGCCACGCGGCACGCGCTCGACCTCCTCGGGAGCCCGCGATGACGACCCCCAGTCCGAGTGCGCGTCCGCTGCGCGGCCTGCTCGAGAGCGACCCGGTGGTCGCCACGGCCGGCGTCTCGCTGCTCGCCGACGCGCTGCGCGACCAGGCGGTGCCGGTCACCGAGGCGCAGTGGCAGCCACCGATGGCCGGCACCGAGGGCGACCTCGCGCGGGTCATGGGTGACCCCCGACGGGTGGCCGCCAACGCGCTCGCCTTCGAGCGGATGACGACCGCGGAGGCGGTGCTCGTCGACGTCGTGCCGGCATCCGAGGCACTGGGGCTCGAGCGCGGCACCTTCCTGCACGCCGGCCCCCCATTGGAGTGGGAGCGCGCGAGCGGCCCGATGCGCGGCGCACTGATCGGCGCGGTCCTCTTCGAGGGCCTCGCCGACACCGCCGAGGCCGCCGAGCGGCGCCTCGCCGCAGGCGAGTTCGGCCTCGAGCCGTGCCACCACCGGGGTGCGGTCGGCCCGATGGCCGGCGTCATCAGCCCGTCGATGTGGGTCTACGCCCTGCGTGACGACGTGCACGGCCACGACTCGTGGTGCTCGCTGAACGAGGGCCTCGGCAAGGTGCTGCGCTACGGCGCCTTCGGCCCCGAGGTCATCGACCGGCTGCACTGGATGACGCGCGTGCTCGGGCCGATCCTGCGCCAGGCCGTGCGCTCGACCGGGCCTATCGACATCCGCGCGATCATCGCCCAGATGCTGCAGATGGGCGACGAGGGCCACAACCGCAACCGGGCCGGCTCGCTGATGCTGCTGCGCGAGCTGCTGCCCGGCATGATCACCGCCGACGCGTCGTCGGCCGACGTCGCCGAGGCGGTGCGCTTCTCGGGTGCCAACGAGCACTTCTTCCTCAACCTCGGGATGCCGGCCTGCAAGCTCGCGACCCGGGCCGCCGAGGGCATCCCCGGCTCGACGGTGGTCACCGTGATGGCGCGCAACGGCACCGACTTCGGCATCCGGGTGTCCGGCACCGGCGACCAGTGGTTCACCGGCCCGGCCAACACCCCCGAGGGGCTGTTCCTCGGCGACTACGGCCCCGACGACGCCAACCCCGACATCGGCGACTCGGCGATCACCGAGACCGGCGGCATCGGGGGCTTCGCGATGGCGGCGGCCCCGGCGATCGTGCGGTTCGTCGGCGGCGACGTGCCGTTCGCGCTGCGGACCACCCGCACGATGTATGAGGTGACCACCGGCGAGCACCCGGTCTACCAGGTGCCCATCCTCGGCTTCCGGGGCACGCCCACCGGCATCGACGTCACCAAGGTGGTGCGCACCGGCATCCTGCCGCAGATCAACACCGGTATGGCCGGGCGGGTGGCGGGCACCGGGCAGGTCGGCGCGGGTCTGGTCACGCCGCCGGAGGAGTGCTTCCCGGCGGCCCTGGCCGCCCTCGCCGCCGCCGTCCCCTCCTGACCGGGCCCCTCCGCCCGTTCGAGTTGCCGACCGCGCGGGGCGGGCCTACCGTCGGATCCACGCTGGGAGCGCTCCCAGCACCCGAACACCGTCGTTCCGGGAGGGGTTTCGATGTCAACCACGACACGACTGCTGGGGGTGGCCGCTGCCGGGGCCGCGCTCCTGCTCAGCCCGCTGGCCCCGGCCACGGCCGCACCCCCCGCGGGAGGGCATGATCACGGCCACGACCACGGCCCGGTCCAGGGCATCCCCGACGGCACCCGCTTCTACGTGCCACGGCTGCCGCACGCCAAGGAGGCACAGCGGGAGATCGCCCGGCTGCGCGCCGCGGGGCACCGGGGCGACGCCGCCGACCTGTCGGCGATGATCCGCACCCCGCAGGCCGTCTGGCTCACGGGCGACAGCCCGGCCGAGGTCGAGCGCGAGGCGCGGCAGGTCACCGCCCGCACGGCTGGCAAGCACCAGATGCCGGTGCTCGTGGCCTACAACATCCCGCTGCGCGACTGCGCCCAGTACTCGGCCGGTGGAGCCACCAGCGTGGCGGAGTACGAGGCCTGGATCGACGCCGTCGCGGCCGGCATCGGCCGGCGGGATGCCGTGGTGCTGCTCGAGCCCGACGGCCTGGGCATCATCCCCTGGTACACCACCATCAACGGCGACAAGGAGTGGTGCCAGCCGGCGGATGCCGACCCCGCCACCGCCGCGAGCGACCGGTTCGCGATGCTCAACCACGCCGTCGACGCGCTGGGCGCCAACTCCCGCACCCGCGTCTACCTCGACGGCACGCACAGCAGCTGGCTGGGCGTGGGCGACGCCGCCGACCGGCTGCACAAGGCCGGCGTGGCCCGGGCCGACGGGTTCTTCCTCAACGTCTCGAACTACCGCACGACCTCGAGCTCGCTGAAGTACGGCGACTGGATCTCGCAGTGTCTCTGGTTCGGCACCAATGCGGCGGACGGCGGCTGGCGGCTGGGCCACTTCGACTACTGCGCCAGCCAGTACTTCCCCTCCAGCGGCTACGACGACACCACGGCCAGCGACGCGTGGTACCTCGAGAACGTCACCAACGCGACGAACCCACCGTCTGGACCGGCCGCCCTCACCCACTTCGTCATCGACACCAGCCGCAACGGGCGCGGGCCGTGGACCCCGCCGGCCGGCGTCTACCCCGACCCGCAGGACTGGTGCAACCCGCCCGGGCGCGGCGTCGGCATCCGGCCCACGACGGCCACCGGTGACCCGCTCGCCGACGCGTTCCTCTGGGTCAAGGTGCCGGGCGAGTCCGACGGGCAGTGCTCGCGCGGGCTGACCGACCGCGGCGGTGTCGACCCGGAGTGGGGTGTCGTCGACCCGGCGGCCGGCGACTGGTTCCCGCAGCAGGCCCTCGAGCTCGCCCGGCTGGCCCAGCCCCCGCTGCGATGACGAGCGGTGCTGCAGGGTGCGCGCTGCACCGCCCGCTCTGCAGCACCGCTCCGGCTCGGTCGCATCGTGGTGCTGCAGGGTGCGCGCTGCACCGCCCGCTCTGCATGACCGCTCCGGCTCGGCGGCATCGTGGTGCTGCCGGGTGCGCGCTGCACCGCCCGCTCTGCATCACCGCTCCGGCTCGGCGGCATCGTGGTGCTGCAGGGTGCGCGCTGCACCGCGCCCCGTGCATCACCGCTCCGGCTCGGTCGCATCGTGGTGCTGCCGGGTGCGCGCTGCTCCGCGCCCCGTGCATCACAGCTGCCCGGTGCGGCCACCCCGCCGGATGCCGTCACGCCCGTCGTGCGGTCGGGCCCGCCTTCCAGCCCGTGAAAGGATTGGTCGCGTGACTGCGACCACGCTGGACGGCAAGGCGATCCTCGGGGCCATCAAGGAGGAGCTGCGCCAGCGCGTGGCCACCCTCGCCGAACGCGGCGTGGTCCCGGGGCTGGGCACCGTGCTCGTCGGTGACGACCCGGGCAGCCAGTGGTACGTCGGGGCCAAGCACCGCGACTGCGCCGAGATCGGCATCCGCAGCATCCGCCGCGACCTGCCGGCCGGCACCTCGCTCGACGAGGTGCTCGCCGTGGTGCACGAGCTCAACGACGACCCCGACTGCACCGGTTTCATCGTGCAGCAGCCCACCGGGCTCGACGAGAACGCCATCCTGTCGGCCGTCGACCCGGCCAAGGACGTCGACGGGCTGCACCCCACCAACCTCGGCTGGCTCGTGCTCGGGCACCCCGCGCCGCTGCCCTGCACCCCCGTCGGCTGCATCGAGCTGCTGCGCCGCTACGACGTGCCGATCGCCGGGGCCAAGGTCGTCGTCGTCGGCCGCGGCATCACCGTGGGGCGGCCGCTGGGGCTGATCCTCACCCGTAAGTCCGAGAACGCCACGGTCACCCTGTGCCACACCGGCACTCGCGACCTCGCCGCCGAGGTGCGGCAGGCCGACATCGTCGTGGCCGCTGCCGGCGTGCCCGGCATCGTCACCGCCGAGATGGTCAAGCCCGGTGCCGCCGTGCTCGACGTCGGGGTCTCGCGCGTGGTCGACCCGGCCACCGGGAAGTCCGTCGTGGCGGGCGACGTCGCCGCCGACGTCTGGGACGTCGCCGGCTTCGTCAGCCCGAACCCGGGCGGGGTGGGCCCGATGACCCGCGCGATGCTGCTCTCGAACGTCGTCGAGGCGGCCGAACGGTCGCTCGCCGAGTCGCCGGCCGGCGGCGGGGGCTGAGCGTGGCTGTCAGCGCCCGCACCACGACCCTCGTGTGGCGGGTGCTGCCCCTTGTCGCGCTCGTCGCCCTGGCCGCCACCTGGGGCCGTGACATCGGCATCGCCGTGGTCGTGGTCGTGGCCCTGCTCCTCGCCGGTGCCGTGCTGGCGGCGGTGCACCACGCCGAGGTGGTCGCGCACCGGGTGGGAGAGCCGTTCGGCTCACTGGTGCTCGCCGTCGCCGTCACCGTCATCGAGGTCTCGCTCATCGTCACCCTGATGCTCTCGGGTGGTGACGAGGCGGCCACCCTGGCCCGCGAGACGGTGTTCGCCGCGGTGATGATCACCGTCAACGGCATCCTCGGGGTGTCACTGCTGATCGGTGCCACGCGCTTCAGCACGGTCCGCTTCAACGCCGAGGGCACCGGCGGCGCGCTCGCGACGGTCGCCACCCTGGCCACGCTCTGCCTGGTGCTGCCCACCGTCACCGAGGGCGCGCCCGGCCCGGAGTTCACCTCGGGCCAGCTGGCCTTCGCCGCCGTCGCGTCGCTGGCGCTCTACCTGGCGTTCGTGGTGACCCAGACCGTGCGCCACCGCGACTTCTTCCTGCCCGTGTCCCGCAAGGGCGTGACGCTCACCGAGGACGAGCACGCCGACCCGCCGACCACCCGCGAGGCCACGGTCTCGCTCGGCTTCCTGCTGCTGTCGCTGGTGGCGGTGGTCGGGCTGGCGAAGATCGAGTCGCCCGCCATCGAGGAGGGGGTGCTTGCGGCCGGCCTCCCGGTGTCGTTCGTCGGTGTGGTCATCGCCCTGCTGGTGCTGCTGCCCGAGACCATCGCCGCCGCCAACGCAGCCCGTCGCGACCGCATCCAGACCTCGCTCAACCTCGCACTCGGCTCGGCGATGGCCAGCATCGGCCTGACGATCCCGACGCTGGCCGTCGCGTCGATCTGGATCCCCACCCCGCTGCACCTCGGTCTGGGGGCCACCCAGATCGTGCTGCTCGCCATCACCGTGGTCGTCGCGGTGCTCACCGTGGTCCCAGGCCGGGCGACCCGGCTTCAGGCGAGCGTGCACCTCACGCTCTTCGCGGCGTTCCTCTTCCTCGCGATGTCCCCGTGAGCTTCGCCATCCGCAACAAGGGTCGAAGAAATCGGGGTCATGGCGCCGATCTCTCGGACCCTTGGTGCGGCTGAGCCACCTGAGCACCGCCGCGAGGGCAGGGCGAGCCTTACTGGCCGCGCTCCTCGGGGGTGGCCCGGCGCACGACGATGCGGGTCCAGGCGCCGACGTAGACCCGGTCGTCCTCCGACAGCTCACGGCGTTGGCCGGGCGGCACCGGGTCGGACGGTAGCGGGCCGCTGGCCGGGCCGACGTAGGTGCCGTTGGAGGACTGGAGGTCCTCGACCCACCAGCGCTGCCCGTCGGTGGTCAGCTGCGCGTGCCGCCGGCTCACCCCCGAGTCGCCGGTGCAGTCGATGTCCGGGTGGATGCTGCGGCTCGCCGACGGCCGGCCGATGAGCACGCTCTTGGCGGCGAGCTCGACGACCGCGGGCAGGCCCGGTGACGGGCAGGGGTCCTCGCTCTCCTGCGCCGCGTACCAGTCGGGGTCGACCCATACCTCGGCCACCCAGTCGACGGCGATCGCCGGTGCCAACGGGGTCGGGTCCGCGCCACCGGGGTCGAGGGCGACGGCATCCGGGGTGGTCGACGGGTCCGGGGGGCGCGGCATCGTGCCGGTCGTGAAGTCGTAGCCACAGGCCTCGCAGAACAGCGCCGCGTCGTCGCGGGGCGAGCCGCAGTTCGGGCACACCTGCGGGTCGGGGGCAGCAGCCGCACCCGCATCGGGCGCCGGGCCTGCCGACGCCGCCGCCGCGTCCGGTGCCGCCGACGGCGTGCCGGCAGCAGCCGGGTCAGGCGCAGCAGCAGCACCGGCCGGGATGGGGACCCCGCAGGTGTCGCAGTAGTCGCTCGAGGTCGAGGCGTGCCCGTTCGGGCAGGTGAAGGTGCTCACCGGGCCAGCCTGCGGCATCCGCGCCCCGAGGAAGCGCAGGGAGGCATCACTTCTTCACCCGCGTCGTCTTGGTGGATGCCGTGTCGAGCGCCATCTCGTCGAGCTTGTTCACGCTGCGCTTCAGGCGCACCGTGCCGGTGTCGGCGTTGTCGATCTCGACGATCTTGCGCAGCCGGGTCGTGGCCTCCTCGTTTCCGGTCTCCTGCGCGAGCTGCACGGCCCGGCCCAGCTTCACGGTCGCGGTGTCGGTGTCGCCCGCGGCCTTCGCCGCCAGGCCGTCCTGGATCGCCTCGGCCAGCTCGGCCTGCCCGGTGTAGTGCGCGACGGCCGGGTCGATGCGCGTGGTGAGGGTGTCGTCGTTGGACCACATCGCCTTGACCAGGCCCTGCGCCACGACCGCGTCGGCCACCGCCACCTGCACGCGCGCGGCCAGCTGCTCCTGACCCACCGCCTTCGCGGGCAGCCGCACGGCCACGTGGTAGTCGCGCGACTCGTCGCCCCACGCGCCGGTGGGGTAGGCCCCGGTGAGCGGGTTGACGTCGTGCCGGCGCGAGGTGAGGTCGTCGACGGTGGGGGACACCTGGCGCACGAAGAGCACCTGCGACCCCTGCGGCGCCCACACCCGCAGCGCCGCCTCGGCGACCCCGCGGCCCATCGACTGGCGCATGATCTGCTCGAAGTCGGCGGCCATCGCCTGCGGCTGGGCGATCAGGTCGACGCTGCCGAGCAGGGCGGTGGCGATGCGGCGCACCTCGGCCACCTGCCAGGCCGAGCCGACGCCGCGGCAGTCGCACTGGAACCGGCCCCGGGCGCCCTCGATCGCGGCGCTGAGCTGGTCCGGGGTCTCGTGCTGGTTGATGCCGTCGGTGAGCAGGATGGCGTGCCGCTGGGTCGCGCTCGGCACCGCGGCGAACAGCCGGGTCGCCAGGGTGAGCCAGGTGCCCATCGCCGTGCCGCCGTCGGCCCGGAACTGCGCCACGGCGGCCTTGGCCTGCGCGCGCGTCGTGGCGTCCATCCGCACCATCGCCGAGCGCCCGTCCTGCGGGTAGGCCAGCCGCGCCTGGTGGCTGCCCGCGATCACCGCGAACCACACCCCGTCGAGCACCTGGTCCAGCGCCGCCCCTGCGGCCACCTGCACGGCCGCGATGTTCTCGCCGCTCATCGAGCCGGAGGTGTCGACGATGACGATCTCGGCGGCATCCCCCGACCCCGACTGCCCGGCCTCGCCCGCACCGGAGCAGGCCACGGTGACGATGGCGTGCACGTCGGTGCCGCCGTCGGGGAGGAATTCGTTCTGGTAGACGTCAGCGGTGAAGGTGGCCATCGGGCTGGGTTTCCTCTCGGGAGGGGACGGACTGCGGTGGTGACACGGCGATGGGCTGGGTGGAGCTGGTCGGCTCGCCCGGCGCGCGGGCGTTGACGCGGGCCAGGGCCACGGTGATGTTGTCCTGGCCCCCCTGGGCGTTGGCCCAGTCGACCAGGGCGCCGGCCAGCCCGAGCGGCTCCGACCCCACAGTGCCGGCCGTGTCGGCCACGACCGCAGCGAGGTCCTGCGCCTCGGAGCAGTAGTTCCACAGCCCGTCGGAGCAGACCAGCAGCCACCCCGGGCCGTCGAGGTCGAGGGACACCGTGCGCGGGGTGTGGTCAGGGGCGTCGATGCCCAGCCAGCGGGTGATGGCGTGTGCCTGCGGCCCGCTCTCGGCCTCGGCCCGGGGCATGCCGTCGGCGATCTGCTCCGCGGCGAAGGAGTCGTCGACGGTCAGCAGCCGCGGCGCCGCGGCGTCGGGCAGCCAGTAGGCCCGGCTGTCGCCGACCCAGCCCACGGTGAGCTCGGCACCGTCGAGCACGGCGGCGACGAACGTGCAGGAGGCGGGGTTGCCGGGGCCGGCGGTGGTGTTGGCGATCACCGCGTCGTTGGCCGCGTTGGCCGCCGCCACGAGCGCCTTGGTGCTCGCCGCCACCCGGGTGCCGACGCTCTCAGCCGACCGGATGCCGGGAGCGCTCGCCAACGCGTCGCGCGCGGCCCGGGCCGCGGCCAGGCTGGCGACGTCGGAGTCGGTGGACGAGGAGACCCCGTCGCAGACGACGAGCACCGCGTGGTCGCCCGGCGTCGGTCCCGCGGCGACGGCCACGGCATCCTCGTTGCGCACGTGGCGGATGCCGCGGTCGCACACCGCCGCGACCCAGGGGGCCGGTTGCTCGGTGTAGTGGTTGCGGGGGCTCACGGCGGCGGCGCCGCACTGGGTGCAGTAGCCGTCGTCGGCGACCTCGCCACCGCACTCGTGGCACGCCGCCGGAGCCACCTCGGGCGGGTCGCTGCCCTCGGGGGTGGCGACCGAGGCAGTGGATGCCGGGGCGCCGGTCGCCGCTGCCGGCCCCAGGTCGGCGCCGCAGGCCTCGCAGAACCGCTCGCCGCTCGCGACCGGGCTGCCGCACGACGGGCAGAGCAGCGCCGCGCCGGTCGCGCCCGCGCCGTCATCCCCCGTGGTCGACGTCATCGCAGCGTCCAGCGGCGCACCGCGTTGGCCTGGTCGACGAGCTGTACCCGCTCATCGCGGTTGGGGGTGTAGCCGGCGAGGTCGCGGTAGGCCGCCTCGAGCCCGTCGCGCAGGGCCGGCTCGGCCGCCGGTCGCCCACCGATGAGCACCGTGGTGTCGGCGCCGTTCGACTCGACCAGCCCCAGCGCGGCACTGAGCACCTCGACGCGGAACCGCGACCGGTCGACCGGGTCGATGGTCAGGCTCTCGATGCTGTCGAGCGCCGCGGCCAGCGAGGGCAGCCCACCACCGGACTCGGCCAGCAGCCCGGCCCGGCGCCGCCGCGCCTGGGTGAACGCCCGGCTGGTCACCGGCACCAGGTCGAGCGCTCGCACCGCCCCGGGCACGTCGCCCTTGCCGGAGCGGATCCGGGCCAGTCCGAACGCTGCCGGCGCGATGTAGTTGGCGTCGCTGCGGGCGCAGACCACGTAGAGCGCCTCGGCGACGTCGGTGTCGCCGCCGGTCTCGCAGGCGAACGCCAGGGCCAGCTTGGGCGCCAGCTCGCCGGGCACCTGCCCGTAGACGGCGTTGAACGCGCTCTGCGCCTCGGCGGTCTGCCGGCGGGCCAGGGCCACCAGCCCCGACATCCACACCGCGCGCCACTCCCACGGGTCGTCGGCCAGCAGCGCCCGCACCGCGTCGTCGACCCGCTCCAGCTGGCCGGCCTCGAGCGCGGCGTGGGCGCGGGCCAGCAGCACCTCGGCAGTGGTCGCCGGCGCACCTTCCAGGGCCGCCAGTCGCTGCACCGGGTCGTCGACGCTGACGGTGCGCAGCCACGGCATCTGCGGGTCGCTGTCGTCGGTGCGCAGCCGCGGCAGGTCCTGCCAGTCGAGCGAGTCGTCGGAGACCGTGGGCACGTCGAAGAGCAGGGATGACGTGGAGTGCTCGGCCGCGCCCTCGCGCGCGGAGGCGACGACCTCGCGCAGTACGCCGAGCAGCTGCACGCGCAGCTCGTCGGCCGAGACGAAGCGGTCGGCGGGGTCGGGGGCACAGGTCTTGAGCAGCAACCGGTAGAACGAGTCGTGCTGGCGGAACAGCGGCGTCTGGTCGACCGGCGGCAGCGAGGCGACGTAGGTGCTCTGGTAGCCGCGGAACTCCATCGCGAGCACGGTGAGGGTGCGCCCGATCGTGTAGATGTCGGAGGCCACCGAGGGCCCGACGATCGGCACCTCGGGCGCCTGATAGCCCGTCGTGCCGTAGATCGCGGAGTCGAGGTCGTCGGCGCGGCGAACCCCGCCGAGGTCGATCAGCTTGATGCCGTCGCCCACCTGGATGAGGTTGTCCGGCTTGAAGTCGCAGAACACCAGGCCGAGGTCGTGCAGGTACTGGAAGGCCGGCAGCACCTCGATGATGAACGCGATCGCCTGGTCGAGCGGCAGCGGGTCGTACCTGCCCCCCGCGGCGCGCATCCGGTCCTTGAGCAGCTCCTTGAGCGAGGTGCCGCCGACATACTCCATGACGATGTAGCCGGCGCCCTCGTGCGTCACGAAGTTGTAGATCTCGACGATCAGCGGGTGCTCGACCTGGGCCAGGAACTGCCGCTCGGCGATGGCCGCGGCCAGGGCGTCGGGGTCGCCGGAGTTGAGCAGGCCCTTGAGCACCACCCACCGGTCGGAGACGTTGCGGTCGCGGGCGGCGTAGACCCAGCCGAGCCCGCCGTGGGCGATGGCCCCGGCCACGACGTACTGCCCCCCGACGACGTCGCCCGCCGTCAGCTTGGGCGTGAACGAGAACGGGCTGCGGCAGTTCGGGCAGAAGCCCTCGGTGCGCCCGGGCTGGCCGTCGCGCGAACGGCCCACTGCCGCACCGCAGCTCGGGCAGCTGCGGCGGTCCTCGGGCACCATCGGGTCCTTGAGCACCGCCTTGGCGGCGTCGACCGCGGGCACCGGCGGGATGGACGTCATCCCGGCGCCGAGGCGGGCGCCGCGCAAGCGGGTCGATGACGTGCCGACCCGGCGGGTGATCTTGCTGCCCCCGGCGGTCGCGCGCGCCGATCCCAGTGCGGTCGAGGCAAGCTGGTTGGAGGCGCGCGAGACGGTCGAGGGCGACTGGGCGATGCCGGCCGGTGAGGTCGCCGTCGAGACGGCGCTCGATGTCGGCCCGTTGGCTCCGCGGCCCGCCACCGCCGATGCCGTGCCGGCCGGCCCCGGGGTTCCGCACACATCGCAGTAGCCGTCGACGATGGTGCCGGTGCAGCCGGGCTCGGCGCAGCGACCCGCGGCCCCGCCGATGGACGAGGCGATGCGGGACGACGCGCCCGGGGATGCCGTGGGGGAGGACGCGCTGACCGACACCGTGCTGGCGGATGCCGTGGGGGCGCCGGCCGGCCCGGGCGACCCGCACACGTCGCAGTAGCCGTCGAGGATGGAGCCGGTGCACCCCGGCTGGACGCAGGCGACGGTGCTCATGAGGGCCTTCCTCCGGCGGGACGGGATGGCTTCGGCTGCCCGGTGGCGCTGCCCACGTACGCGACGTAGGCGGCGAGCAGGGCGCGACCGCGCACCAGGTCGACCGGCTCGCGGTCGAGTGTCTCGCTGGCCCGGCGGCGCAGCTCGGCGAGGTCGGCGTCGGCCTGGGCGGAGCGGGCGGGGGTGCGCGAGTCGCCGGCCTTGGCGGTGTACGCGCCGAGCATGAGCCGCAGCTCGTCGCGCTCGGACAGCGCCGAGGCGTACGCGTCCTGGGCCATCGTCATCGCGCGGCCCACGGCATCCAGGCGCAGCAGGTAGGCGTCGACGGCCGCAGGGTCGGTGGGCACCGGGCCCAGCGCCGACACGTCGGGCACGGCCAGCCGCGGTGCCGGGGCCACCTGGGCCACGCACCGGGCCGCGAGGTCGCGCAGCGCCGCACCGCGGGCCTCCAGCTCCGAGCGCAGCGCGCGGGCCCGGGCCTCGTCGTGCGCGTCGGCACGACGGTTGGAGGCACCGACGATGAGGTCGCGCTCGGCGCGGGCGGCGTCCTGCTCCAGCGGGCCGAGCAGGCCGCCGACGTCGGCTCCACGCTTGGCCCGGGCCAGCACGTCGGCCACTCGGTTGTCGAGCCGGTCGAGCACCGAGGCGGCGGCGGCGTGGTTCTGGGCCGGCTCGCGGTCGACGAGGTCGCGCACCCGTTCCACCGACGCGCGCAGCGAGCGCAGCCGCGCCTGCTGGTCCGCCTCCGACGGGTCGAGCCCGAGCCGCGCCCGCAGCGAGGCGGCCAGCGCGTCGGACAGCCGGCAGGCCTCCGGCATCGACACGGCCAGCGCCCCGGCCGGAACGGCGGCGGCGCCGTTACCAGCCCCGGATGCCGTGGGCCGCGCCGTCGCGTCGAGCCGCCCCCAGACCAGCGTCGACAGCCGCGCCAGCTCGGTGGCGCCGACCCGGCCCGAGTCCCAGGTGGCCACGAGCAGGTCGTGCCGGTCGGCGACCGCCTTCCACAGCGCCATCGAGAGCAGCAGGTCGCTGGTGTAGGCGGAACTGTCGGCCGCGCCGAGGGCCGCCTCGTCGATGGCGTCGAGCTCGGCCTTGCGGGCGTCGCGCCAGGCGCCCAGCGCCTCGAGGTAGTGCAGCGCGTCCGAGGCGACCAGCGGCTGGCCGAGCCGGCCGGGGGCGGTGGGTGCCGTGGCGCCGTTCGTCGTGGAGATCACGAGGTCCGTCCGTAGACCGGCTGCGGCGGGGCCGGCGCCTTGCCCAGCGAGTCGGCGAGCCAGGTGTTGTAGCTCTTGGTCCAGCGCCCGTCGGCGCGCATCTGGGCGAGCACGCCGTTGACGAAGCTGGCGAAGTCCTTGTTGTCCCGGTTGACCCCCAGGCCGTACGGCTCGGCGGTGAAGGCCGGGGCCTGCACGACGTCGGCGTAGGGGTCCTGCGCCGCGAGCCCGGCGAGCACGGTGTCGTCACCGGTGATGCCGTCGACGGCCCCCTGCTGGAACAGCACCAGGCAGCCGGTGTGGGTGTCTGCCCCGACGGCCTCGATGTCGGTGAAGGTGCGCAGCTTGTCCATGCTGGTCGACCCGTTGGGGGCGCAGACCTTCTTGCCCGCGAGATCCTCGATGCCGCGGATCGGGCCGCCGTTCTCGGCCTTCTCGCCCAGGCGCACCAGCACCTTCTGGCCCGAGCGGTAGTACTCGCTGGAGAACGCGATCTCCTTCCAGCGGTCGCAGGTGATCGTCATGTTGCGGGCCACGATGTCGACGGTGCCGTCCTTGAGCGAGGGCAGCCGCTGGGCGGCGGTGATCACCTTCAGCTCGACCTTGTTCGGGTCGCCGAAGATGGCCTGCGAGACGGCGTGCAGCATGTCGATGTCGAAGCCCTCGATCCGCCCGGTCACCGGGTTCCGCGCGCCCAGCAGCAGGGTGTCGGAGGAGACGCCGGCGATGAGCCGCCCACGCTTCTTGATCCGGTCCATGGTGCTGCCGGCCGGCATCGCGCCGGGCGTCGGCATCGTGGCGGGGGGCGCGTACGACTGCAGGCAGTTGGCCTTCACGACGTCGTTGCTCGAGGGCGCCGGTGAGGGGGTGGTCGTGGCGCTGGGTGACGGCGCAGCCGGGGCCGGGGCCGTGTACAGGGGCGTCGGGTCGTAGGCGCCGGCGCTGGTGCAGGCACCGGTGACCAGGGTGGCGGCCACCGCGACGAGCACCGCCAGCGCGCGGGACGGGCTGGGGCGGCGGCTCATCGGTACTCCTCCAGCCGCAGCGAGACGCCCCACCAGGCGCACAGGGCGGCGACCACCCCGGCCAGCAGGCCCAGCACCCCGGCGAACGGCAGCCACCCGCCGGTGCCGTCGAGCTGATCCGCGGTCTGCCCGCTCAGCTGGGTGAGCTGTTGATCGGAGGCCGTGTCGAACGCGGCGAAGGCGCCGTTGCCGGACTTCGCGCCGGTCCCGGTCGCCAGCGCCACGGCCTTCTCCCAGTCGCCGCCGTCATCGAGCGCCCGGATCTGCTGGTGCACGTCGGTGTAGCCCTTCCACGGCAGCTTGGCCAGGCCCTTGGATGCCGGGTTCTTCTCGAGCGCCGAGAGCGCGCCGCCGACCGCCGTGGACGAGGTCTGCCAGGCCTTCTCGAACGACGCCCCCGAGCCACGGGCGATGAGGGTCAGGCTCTCGTTGGACTTGGCGTCGAAGCCGGCGATCCGCGCCTGGGCCGTGGAGCGGGTGGCTGCATAGACCCCGTCGCGGGTGGCGTCGACGCTGCTCTTGACCGACAGCAGCCCCACCGTGCCCAGGGCCAGGGTCACCAGCACGAGCAGCGCCCCAGCGGCCAGCGGCACGTTGACGTAGCGGCGGGTGCGCCGGGCCAACCAGACCAGCGACATCCCCAGCACGACCAGGGCCAGCAGCCCGGGCAGCACGAGCCACAGGGCGGACCGCCCGGCGCGGTCGAACTCCTGGGTGACCCGGCCGTCGTTGGCCTCGCCGAGGTTGGCCAGCAGCGGCAGGGCCTCGGCGCGCAGGTCGGCACTGGCCGACTTCAGGTACTGCGCCCCGACGGGCAGGGCCTGCCGGTTGTTGGCGCGCGCCTGCTCGACCTCGCTCGTGTAGGCCACGAGCGACTGGTTGAGCGCGCCGAGCGCCGCCCCGTCGGCCGGCTGGTGCTGCGCGGCCTGCGCGATCAGCTCGGATGCCGAGGCGACCGCCTCGGTGTAGTCGGCGCGCTGGGCGGGCGGCTCGAGGCCGCCGACGAGGAAGGCGTTGGTGGCGTCGGCGTCGGCCTGCACCACGTTGGTCTGGATGGCCTGGATGCGCACGAGCTGGTCTGCGTTGGATGCCGCGCGGCTCAAGGCGCCGTCTGCCGACCGGAAGGCCTGGCCCGCCGCGAGCCCGAAGAGCAGGGCGGCCACGACGCTGACGATGCCGACCGCCCGCATCCGGCCAGGGGTGCCGGCCATCGCGGCCCGGGTCGAGGCGACCAGGGCGTCGGCCCGACCTCGGATGCCGTCCGCCGGGGGTGCGGGCGCGGCCGGCATCCCGGGTGGCACCGAACCGGCGGGGGACATCGTGGGGGAGCCGGCCGGCTGGCCGGTCCGCGCCATCGCTGACGGGGGCGGCGGTGGGGGAGCAGTGGCTGCCGCCCGCGGCGGAGTGGGGGTCACGAGGTGCCTCCGGGGTCAGTGGGTCGGTCGCCGTGCGTGCGGGGACGCAGCCGCCGGGTCCCGGTCCGACGCGGCAGGAGCCGCCTCGGCTCCCTCGTCGAGGCGGCTCCTCGTCGAAGTCGCGGGCCACCAGCAAGCGGAGCTGCTCGAGGGTCGGCGCCTCCGTGTCGCGCAGCCGCCAGGCGTGGTGGCCGATCGCGGCCTCGAGGGCGTTGCGGGCGTAGCGGCCGTTGCCGAACGAGCTGCCCCGAGCGGTGCGACCGAGCACCTCGCGGAACCGCTGCTCGGCGTCCGGCTCGAGCACGTAGTCGGCGCCCTGCGCGAGGTGGCGAAGGATGTCGACGAGCTCGTCGTCGGTGTAGTCCTCGAACTCGATGGTGGTGCGGAACCGGCTCGCGAGACCGGGGTTCGCGGCGATGAAGGCCGCCATCGGGGCAGGGTAGCCGGCCACGATGACGACGAGGTCGTCGCGCCGGTCCTCCATCTCCTTGACCAGGGTGTCGACCGCCTCCTGGCCGTACTGGTCGCCCGCCGGGCCGGTGCCGGTGAGGCTGTAGGCCTCGTCGATGAAGAGCACCCCGCCCGCCGCGGACGCGACGACCTCGGCGGTCTTGGTGGCGGTCTGGCCGAGGTAGCCGGCGACCAGCTCGGAGCGGTCGACCTCGACCAGGTGGCCACCGGACAGCAGGCCCAGCGCCTGGTAGATGCCGCCCACCAGCCGGGCCACCGTGGTCTTGCCGGTGCCCGGGTTGCCGGTGAAGACCAGGTGGCGGGTCATCGTGGGGCTCTTCAGGCCGGCATCCACCCGCAGCTTCTCGACCCGCAGCAGGGCGACCTGGCGGTGGATCTCGCGCTTGACCCGCTGCAGGCCGATCAGGGCGTCGAGCTCGGCGAGCAGGTCCTCGAGCGACCGCGGCGGGGTGGCCGGTGCCGCGGTCGGTGCCGCCGCCGCCGTCGGTGCCGCGGTCTGCGCCTCGCCGACCGGGGTCCCGACTGTGTTCTCTGCGCCGCTCACCCCGGGGATGCCGCCCATACCCGGTTGCGTGCCGCCCGTCAGCCCACCCACGAGGTCCCCGGCTGGTGTCCCCAAGGCCGGCTGCGGGCGCACGGCGGAGAGCTGGGCCGCGGCGGTGACCGAGGCGTTGCCGATGACGCGCACCGTCGGCTCGCCGAGCTCGCAGGCGGCCGCGGCCACCTCGGCCAGGGCCTGCGCGTAGGCCGCCGCCTGCGGGGACCGTTGGGCCGCCAGCGCGCCGAGGATGGCGGTCGGGGCACCCCGCCAGCGACGGCCGCGGCTGGCCGCGTCGAAGAAGTCCTGCGTGCTGGCGCCACCGGCTGCCACGCCCCAGTCGGCCGCGGCCCCCGGGGCCGACTCGGCCACCGCCGCCGCGAGCACGAGCGCCTCCTGCCGGGCCGCCGCAGCATCGGCACCGGCAGCGGTCGCCAGGCCGGCCACCGCGTCGGCCGCCTCGGTCAGGGATGCCGTGCGCGGTGGGCTGGCCGGGCCGGGGGACGGGCTCATCAGGCGTCCCGCCCGGCCGGCGGCTGCAGGCGGCCGAGCCCCCCGGCATCCGCACCGGTCTGGGGCGACGCCGGGCTGCCGGGCATCGGCGGCAGCGGCGCCGACCCGACGTCGAGCGCCCCACCGGTGGACGCGGCGCCGAACTTCTCCGACAGGAACCGGCCGTGCGCGACGAGGGCGTCGGCGTCGGCGCGGCACACGGCATCGAAGACCTTGTCCATCGTGGCGGCGAGCAGGTCGAGCTGGTCGATGAGCACCATGAGCGAGGACTTGCCGTTGTCGACCGGGCGGTTGTCGGCGAACTGCCGCGGGAGGCGCAGGTAGCCGCCCACCGCCTCGGGCAGGTAGTCGGTGGCGGTGGCCATCACCGAGTAGGCCTGCGGGCTGCCGGCGCCGAGGCTGGGCAGGCGGGGGATGGTGTCGCGCACGACCTGGTCGACCCGCCGCACCCGCGACGCGACCGGCGCCGGGACCGCCCCTGCGGCCACCATCGCCTCGACCCGGTCCAGCGACGCGAGCAGGTCGGCGCTGGTGGGCACGGCGGGCACGACGAAGCGGTCGCCCTGCTCGTTTTTCTGACCGCGCCCGAAGAGGCGGTCGAGGAACCCACCCGACATGTGCTCACTATGCCTGAGCGCGTTTCTCAGCGCCCAGCACCCCGGTTGATGCCGAGGTCGAGCGACCCACTGGCCACCCGGTCGTCCTGCTGCTGCACCCGCTCGAGGTAGGCCTGCGACTTGCTCACCTCGGTCTCGAGCGTGCCGATCGTGGCGGCCATGGTGTCGAGGGCCTGCACCTTGAAGGTGTCGATGGCGTCCATGGTCGCGTAGATGTTGGCGAACGCCGCCTGCAGCTGGGGCAGCCCGATGGTGGCCGATGCCGCCTGCTGCTGGATCTGCACCGAGTTGTCGCGCAGCATCTCGCTGGTGCGCTCGATCATGGTGCTCGTGGTGGTGTTCAGGGCGGTGATCTGGTCGAGCACCAGCTTCTGGTTGCCCAGCGCCTGGGCCACGATGACGGCCGTGCGCAGCGCCGAGACGGTGGTGGTCGACGCGCGGTCGACGCCCTTGATCAGCTCGAGGTTGTTCTTGATGACGATGTCGATGGCCAGGTAGTTCTGGATCGACACGGCCAGCTGGGTGAGCAGGTCCTGGTGCTTCTGGCGCACGTAGAACAGCACGTCGTCGCGCAGCGCCTTGGCCTTGTCGGGGTCGGTGGCCTCGAGCTCGGCGATGCGGGCGGAGAGGCGGGCGTCGAGCCGCTCCGCCACGTAGACGTACTGGTTGAGCCGGCCCATGGCGTCCCAGAGGTACTGCTTCTCCATGTTGAGGGCCGCGTTGTCCTTGGCCAGCTCGTCCTGGCCGTCGCGCAGGGCGTGCAGGATGCCGTCGAGGTGGCTCTGCGCCGACTGGTACTTGCGGAAGTAGTCGGTGACCTTGTCGCCGAAGGGCACCATGCCGAGGAACTTCTTGGCGCCGGTGGCCCCCTTCGGGTCGAGGTCCTCGATGGTGCGGCGCAGGTCGAGCAGCGTCGACCCCACCTTCGAGCCCTGGGACAGGCCACCCTCCTGCAGCGCCCTGACCGGCGAGCTGAGCAGCCGGTTCGACGTCTCGGCCGCGGCCCGGATGTCGCCGTCACCCATGGTGCGCACGTCGGTGGCCTTGGCCGCGAACTCCGGCGAGCGGGGCGCGGCGGCCATCAGCGACTCGAGGTAGCCGTCGACCTTGGCGTCGAGCCCGGGCAGGGCGGCGGCCTCGACGGCCGGTGCCATCCGCGGGGCCGCGGTGGCGGCTACGGCCTGAGGCGGCGGGGGTGCGGTGAGGGTGAGCGTGGCCGCGGCAGTGGGCGGCTGGAGCGGGGCGGGCTGCTGGTCGGTCATCGTGCTCCCTTGGGTTCGAGCGGACCACGGGCGCCGCTCGCTGACCGGTGGACGAACGGCCAATCTACGCGGTTCCCGTCGTCGGCGACCGGCATTACCGGGGGTCGGAGACCACCGACAAGGATGCCGCCCGGTCGCCCGGGTGGGTGACGGGGAGCACATCGCGACCGCCTGCGGCGTCTCAGCATGCTGGGATGCTGGTGGCGACCGATTCGGCCGCGACAGCCCCATAGCTGAGCTGGGTGCTGGGTCAAGGTGGGCAGCGCCACGACCTGCTGGGTGCTGGGTCAAGGTGGGCAGCGCCACGACCTGGCTCTGGGTGACGGCGGGTTCGAGCTCCACGATCGGGCTGCGCGTCCTTGCCCCCGCCCAGCTGTTCCTCGGCGAGCACCTCCCAGAAGCGGCCGTGACGGCGCACTCGGTGGCCTCGTCGATGTCGGAGGCACCCGGCCCGGCCGAGGGTCGGTCAGGAGCGGCCGAGTGAGGCGAGGTCGAGCCCGATCCATAGGCCGCCATCCTGCTGCGCGCCGAGCCCACAGAGCGAGCACGGGCTGGTATCTGCCGACTGCGGCCAGCGCAGGCCCGCCGGAGTAGCCCGGCCCTGGCAGCAGCGCTGAGGCGGCCGCGCGGGCTGTCCCGCCGGCGCCGCGTCACTACCCCCGGGTCGAGCTGCCTCTTCCCAGACTGGCGATGGCTTCCCGTCCCCGCGAGTCAGCCGGACGGGGTCAATCCGAAAGTTCCACGGCCTGGTCATCGTGTGCAGTACGTTCGCCGCCCGGGTTTCGCCTTGCGCGACGACCAAGCGTAGAGAGACGTCCGTCAGCCGATGGGCGGTCGGGCTGCACACCGGCAACCTTGCGCGCCGGATGGCGAAGTCACTGGGGTCAAGGTGTCACGATTCGCCGTGGCGTCCCGGCGCTGGTGACGAAACGAAGGCGTGTCATGGCGCACACCCCAGATCGACGAGGTGCTCAGTCCCGTCTTCCATCCGAACGGTGAGGATCGGCTGGTAACCGTCCTCCACCCACTCCGTGATGCTCGACCACGCCTCACGTGCCACCTGCTCCGGGGTGTAGTCCTCGGGCAGCATGGCCTCCTGGGGGAACACGTCGGCCTGCAGGGTCACGGTCAGGCGGTGCTCGGCCGTAGCGGGCCTTGGCGCCCAGGGGTGGGCCTCCCACGGCCCACCCGGGGCCTCCTGCGCGCGGTCGACGGACCCGCTCTCGGGGTCGGCGTCGACGACCACGAAGGTTCCGGTGACGATCCACTTGGACATCTCAGCGCGCCTCGATCGGGTCGGTGAGCAACACAACGTTCGGGCCGCCGAAGACCGCCGGCTCGCGGACGCAGTCGACCCACGCCTGGTCGACCCCGACGTTGACCGACTCGATGGTGCCGCTGGTCGCGAGCGGGTACGACTCGGGTCGTCCGGTTGGGTGAGTGTGGCGATGCTGGCCCAGACCGCCCGACCCGACATTTCGCCATCGCTGGTTGGCGCCCGGCTCCGCGCCATGTTGGTGCACCCGGAGTGCGGCGACATCCGGCAGCGGCAAGACGTAGCGGAGCTCCTCCGCCACGAGGATGCGGTCCTCGAGGGAGGTCACGTCGTCGGGGGCGTTACCGCTCGGTGCGCCCACCACCTTCGTGATGGGGCCAGGGACAGGAGTCCTCTCGAAGCTCAGGGCGGCAATCGGTACGACGATCTGGAGGGTCATGTTCGCCTCTGACTGGTTGGGAGTCCGGAAAGGATTCTTCGCTGGTTCGATACCAACGGCGCGAGCAACGGCGGGTGGCTTGCGGCAAGTGTGGTGGTCCGGTCGTTGGTGCCGATGAACGCTTTGGAGCACTTGCAGAACGTGGCGATCTCGCGAAAGGGTTCAGGGGCCACCTCCCAGGCGACGACTTGGCGGAGCACGGCTCGAAGCAGATCCGTGAGTGCGAACGGAGTCAGGTGGAGTACAAGTTCCGTCCCTCTCGTTCCGGGCCCAGCTGGGAGGCGATCTGCGCGGTGACGCCCGTATCAATCTCGAACCCCTCGATCCAAAAGCCTGCTGGCTGCGCAGCCGCCCTTGCCCAAACCGGGTCGCACCGGGAGCACTCGCGGTGGGCAAGTGACTCGACCGCGATGTAGGTCGCCCGCCACCCGGCGGACTCGAGCAGGACCGGCCCAGTCCAGACCCCGGTGTCAGGCACTTGGTGGACGCGACCGGTAAGGAACCGCACTCTGGGGTTCCGCTCCTCGCAGGTGACGGAGCCCTCCCCAGGTAGGAAGCCCGGGACGAGGATTGGCCGGCCGTCCATCAGGTGGCGCAACAGCGCGCAACGGTCGGAGCCTAGGAGTGAGTTGAGCGCGGCCACGAGCTCTGCCGAGGACCCGGGCTGTGTCGGCGCAAGGACAACGTCCATCTCACGGAACTCCGTGCTTTTCATGCATGAAAACTAGCCGCCCCGATCCATCCTTGACGGGGAGAAGGCTAAAATTGTGGGGACGATGACAAAACTTTTCATCTGCGAAAAGTTGCTGCTTGGCACCCTTGGTGCCCGACACGACCCTCGCGAGGAGCCAGATGGCCCGCCCTGATCCGACGCTCACCGCAGCCACGGACGTCGCGGCCCTGCCCGAGATCGCGTCGGCGCTGAATCGTCTTCTGACGACGGTGAAGTGGGTCGACGACGAGGGTCGCCTGCGGGACCTGGACAACAACGTCCACCTCGCGCGCGAGGTCTCCAGGCTACGAGGGCCGACCCCGCACGTGCAGATCCAGCGGATCAGGCAGGGCACCCAGCCTGACCCGCGAGCGAGCGTCCTGTGGGCCGTCGGCCAGGTCCTCAGCGAGCACGCCTGCGTCGAGATCACCATGGACTACTTCTTCGAGCCGACCACTCGAAGCCGTGTGCAGCGGGCGCTGGACCTCGAGCTGGAGCGGCTAACGATGCAGGTTCGGGGGCAGCGCGCCTAGACATGGTCCGCGCCTGCGCGAACCCGGGGCCCGGCCTAGCAAGCGCGACGACGATGACGGTCAATATCGGGCCTCCGGGGATCTCAGACTCCGACGGTCCCAATGGTCTTGTATCGAGACGAGCCAGTCACTATCGGTGGATCAGGCCAGGGCATGTGTAGTGCGTCGGTCAGGCTAGGCGACCCCAAGGTCAAGGCCGCGATCGCCACCATCAACGAGCACGCGTGGACCCCGATCGAGCACACCGACGCCATCTTCGACGAGCAGGCCGGCATGTGGGTGTCGCGGGCGGAGGTCGCCGAGGTGCCCTTCCCCCCGCGTTCTCCTCCAGGAAGGCCACCGAACACTGCCTGGGCGGCTGGTGGTGCGCCGCATCCCTGACCTAAACGCTGAGAAGAAGAAGGCGTCCGGGCAGGGCACCTTGTTCGACACCAGGCGCTTCCACGCGCTCTTCACCACCACCGACCCCGCCGAGCCGGACACCGTCGCGGACAAAACCCACCGCGGGCACGCCATCATCGAGCAGGTCCACGCCGACCTGAAGAGCTCCGCCCCGGCGCACCTTCCCTCGGGGAAGCTCACCGCCAACGATGCCCGGCTTGTCTCGGCCATCATCACGTTCAACCTCACCCGCACCGCCGCCGCCGTCCGCGCCCCCGAGCTCGCGAAGGCGACCACCGCCCCCATCCGCCGCAAGCTGATGGGGTTCCCCCAAGATCGAGGCTGATGGCGACTCAGCTGAGCGCGAGGCAGACCAGCGCCTGGGCGCCGGGCCCTCGGTGGTGAAGGCACCGAGGTAGGTCGCTATCCCGGACACCGTGAAATCGAGTGAGGGTGCTGAAGGCGGTCATCGGCCCCGCGAAAGCGGGAACGCCGAGCTGGTGACGAACACCAGCTCGGCCCCGGTCGGCACGCCGCCGCCGGACGCGCCCCGTTTACGGGCGGCGGAGCGGGCGCGGAACCGTTCGAACAACTCGACGAGTGCCTCGTCGAGCTCGCCCACGTCGCTCGCGGACAGCCAGAGCGAATAGTCACGCCCGATGCTCGCCTCGACCCATTCCGGAGGCCAGAGTCCAGTCTGGCGCTCGGCGTCGAAGCGGCGGATACGGTTGATCCTGCGCTGAAGCGCGATCCAGTAGAGGTCCTCTATAGCTCGCGCCACAGCCGGGTTGGTGTCGTCCTCGCCAGCCCACTCGACAGAAACCTGCGGCGCCCGCCACATCGCTGCGCGGCCCTCGCCGGCGACGTGCTCGATCCACTCACCGTCCGCCAAAGCCGTTAGGTGGGCCTGGATCCCACCTCTGGCCTCGGGCACCATACGGGCGAGCTCGGACGTGCTCATGGGCCGGTCCTCAACCTTCAGCTGCTCGAAGAGGTCGAGCCTGGCCGGGTCGGCGGCCATCGCATGAAGATGCCTCAGGTGACGTTCAGCGGTCATGGCCCGCACCCTACGACGACGCGTGACTTCGCGGCATAGGGGTGTGGCGGACACCTGAGCGGTCAAGGACGTAGACACTAGAAGACATCGGCTCGATCACCTCTGAAAGGACACACATCATGCGCCGTTACATTGCAGTTCTCAGTATCATCTCCGCACTCACCCTCATCCCGGTCGCCGCAGCCAACGCCGCCCCGGTTGGCGGAGCCATCCGGCAGGGGCACTGCATGGTCTGCTGATCCCCTCATTTAGGCGATCCGCCCCGAAACAACGTCCGGGGCGGATCGCCCAATGAGAATGTCCTGCAGGCTCGCTGCCGGCGGAGTTGAGATTCTCCACCCCGGCATTGAGTCGGAGGTCCGGCTCGCAGACCCCAGGGCGGACGTGTCTTCGCATCCACATCCTCGTCCCCACACTCCACGCAACAAGAGGCACGTGCTCGCTGCGGCTGGCGTCGGCCACAGACGCCGGGCAAGGCGACGAACGCAAGGACAACGCGGCCGCCGATCCCTGCCCCTGACTCATTCGCAGAGGCACGCGTCACTGCGCCCACCGTGGGACGGCATCTCCAGATGCAACGTCTTGCAGATGACTGGGCCAGCGTGAGTTCGACCGGACCGTTGAATTGCTGTTGTACCTGAAGTTCTCGCCGACTGCCCGAGTCGTGCGTACGGATGGTCGGGGTGGTGACGCCGGCATTAACGTCTTCATGGTGGACGCAAATGGACACCGAATAGTATTCCAGCTGAGGTACTTTCCCGAGGGGTTCTCCGCGAAGCAAGCAGACCGGCGCAAGCAGATCAAGCGGTCGCTGACCTCCGCGCTCAAGCACAAACCAGACGAGTGGGTCCTGGCATGGCCGTCCGTTCCTCATACGTCCGACTACGACCTCATCAGCGACCTCCGCACCGACAACCCTGGGCTCACGATCAGGCCTTGGGACCGTACTGAACGCGACGCGCTGCTCGTCGAGTTCCCCTATGTCATCAACGTCATGCGGCGCGGGGGGGCGGCCATCGAACTGCTCAACCAACTGCGGAAAGAGGTCGCCGCCCTAGCCGCGCAATGGCCGACGTGGCGCAACGCGTCGCCGGGCTTATGGACCGCCGGGGCGTTCCACCCGTTTCTGGCACCCAAGCGTGGGGTCTCCAACCGTCAACAAGTCGCCGAGCGACTGCGTAACGAAGAGCAGGCGAGCACGACGATTGCTTCGCTCGACGGCATCACGTTCCGCCTGTTCATGCCTACCCGTTTGAGGAGCCCCAATGAGCCGCTCACCCAGGTGGCCTGGGCCTGCGCGACGACCCCGAAAAGCTGCCCAAGGAGTCAGGCGTGGTCGGTGGCCCGCCTTCCGCACTTGGGACAACGTAGCCACGTGATTGAGAACTAACCGGACAGCCCGCGGTGGTAGAGAAAGCAGTCCGAGCGAATAGGATCGACGTGTGGTTCTGGGACTCTTCGTACCGGAGGGTGGGGTGAGCACGTCGCGTCGTTGCGTGTGCTGAGGGGGATGCCCGAGCCTACGTTGTGCTGCCGCGTGCTCGGCGGCTACTGCGACGGTCGCGACCTTCGTGTCGGGTTGGCGGGCTTGGACGTGATTGCGGTCGAGCGTGACGAGGGAAGCGGCGCGTTGGCGGTCGCGGTGGAGTTCGAGCCGGGGTGGTTGGATCCCGACTCGTGCCACGTGCGGAGATTCGGCGACTCTGGGGGTGATGCTGCTGGTCAGGAGCCCGCGGCAATGCACAGACACCGGCGGAGCGGCTGGGGGTGTGACGCGTCTCACGTTTGCGAGCGGTGCCCACGGGCATGGCACGCCGGTGAGTTCACTGACCTTGACGACCACCCGCCCGCACACGGAAACACCACCTTCGCGTGTCGACCCGCCCAGACCCGTCACGGCCGTGGTCGGGCTCGGGTACGTCGGGCTGCCGACGGCGCTGTCCCTGTTGGACGCGGGCACCCCGGTCATCGGGCTGGACGTGTCCCCGGCGCGGCTGGGCGCCATCCGTGAGGGTGACGTGGACCTGCTCCCGCAGGATCTGCGCCGGCTGGACAGCCATCTCACCTCCGACAGTTGGGCCCTGACCGACGACGCGGCCCAGCTTGCCGAGGCCGACGTCGTCATCATCTGTGTGCCTACCCCGGTGACGCAGAACCTTGTCCCCGACCTCGCGCCCCTGGCCGCGGCGTGCGCCTCCGTGGTGGAAAACGCACGGCCCGGGCAGAGCATCGTGCTGACCTCGACCACGTACGTCGGGTGCACGCGCGACCTGCTCGTGCAGCCCCTGCGCGAGCGTGGGCTCGAGGCGGGCGTCGACGTGCACGTCGCTTTCAGCCCCGAGCGCATCGACCCGGGGGTGGTCGACCATTCGCCCGCGACGACGCCCCGCGTCGTGGGCGGCTTGACTCCCGCCTGTACGCAGAAGGTCACCGAGGCCCTGGCCCAGACCTGCCCTTCGGTGCACCAGGTCAGCTCGCCCGAGGCCGCCGAGCTGACCAAGCTGCTCGAGAACAGCTTCCGCGCGGTCAACATCGCCTTCGCCAACGAGGTCGCGGACGTGGCCGGCCACCTCGGCCTGTCGGCCAGCGAGGTCATCGACGCCGCCGCGACCAAGCCCTACGGCTTCATGCGCTTCACGCCCGGCCCCGGCGTGGGTGGGCACTGCATCCCGTGCGACCCGCACTACCTGCTGTGGCAGCTGCGTGGTGACCACGTCGCCGCGCCCGTCATGGACACCGCGATGAACGCCATCGCCCAGCGCCCCCGCCGGGTGGTGGCCCGCCTGCGCGAGGAGCTCGCCGACACCGGCCGCAGCCTGCGCGGCGCCCAGGTGCACATCGTCGGAGTCGCGTACAAGCCGGGCGTCGCCGACGTGCGAGAGTCTCCCGCACTGGAGATCCTCGAGGAGTGCCTGCGCGAGGGTGCCGACGTGTCGTTCTCGGACCCGCTGGTGGACCAGATCCGGCTGCGCGACGAGCGAACCGTGTCAGCCTCGTCGACTGAGGATGTCGTCGCCGACATCGTCCTGGTGCACACCCGCCACCCCGGTGAGGACCTGGCGTGGCTGGGCTCGCAGCACCGCGTGCTCGACGCCACCTTCCGCCTAGGAGAGGTCTCGCACAGTGTCGTCTGACCCGGTGACCGAGACCCTGGAGCCGCCGGCGACGCCGCCGTCGGGGACCGAGTGGGTGCTCAGCCGGTTGGCGCCCGCAGGGTCAGCTGTGCCCGCAACGGCACCTGAACCCGCGTCCGCACCTGGCCCCGCATCCGCACCTGCTCCCACGCCGGCAGCAGCCCCCCGCCCCGGGACGCGGCTGGTGCCGGCGCCAACCGGGGTCCCGGACGTGAGCGTGCTGCCCCCGGTCGGGTCGGCAGCGCGCACCGACGGGCACCTGGCGCGCGAGAGCCGCCTGGACCGCCTCGAGCCCGGGGTGCGGCGGGGGCTGCGCCGCCTGCTGGTGCTCGTGGCGCTGCTTCCCCTGGTGGCCCTGCTCGCCCGGGTCACCCCCCGCTTCCTGAACGACCCGTGGGTGCTGGGCTACGGCATGAGCGTGCTGACGGCGACCATCCTGGTGTTCTACCTGGCCTACACCCGGTACGAGGACCCCTCCGACCCGCGCTTCAGCCGGGTGCGCGACGACGCCGGGGCGGCCCCGCTGCCGACGGTGCCGTCGGTGTCCCTCCTGGTCGCGGTCAAGGACGAGCTCGAGGTCATCGAGCGGTGCGTGCGCTCCATGGTCGACTCCGACCACCCCGACCTGCAGGTCATCGTCGTGGACGACGCCTCCACCGACGGCACCGCACAGCGCCTGGCCGAGCTCACCGAGGAGCTGCCGTTCACGCTGGTCGCGCTCGAGGAGAACGTCGGCAAGAAGCACGCGCTGGTGCGGGGCGCGGAGCTCGCCACCGGCGAAGTGCTCGCCTTCACCGACTCCGACTGCATCCTGGCCCCCGACGCGCTGCGCCGGTGCGTGGCCGCCCTCGTGGCCCACCCCGGGCTCGGTGCCGTCTCGGGCCACGCCAGGGCGCTCAACGCCGACGCCAGCCTGCTGAGCAAGGTGCAGGACACCTGGTACGAGGGCTCCTTCCGGATCTCCAAGGCGGCCGAGTCCGTCTTCGGCTCGGTCACCTGCGTGTCCGGCCCGCTGGCCGTGTTCCGCCGCGACGCCATCTGGAACTACCTGCCCGCGTGGACCCGTGACCGGTTCCTCGGCGGGGAGTTCCGCTTCGCCACCGACCGGCAACTGACCGGCTACGTCCTGGGCCAGAAGTGGGTCGGGGCACGCCTGAAGGACGCCAACCGCGACTCACCGTTCGTTTCGGACGTGGACTACGCCGAGCGCCGGTGGCGGGTGGGCTACGTGCGCTCGGCCCACGTGTGGACCGTCGTGCCCGAGCGGGTGCGCCCGTTCATTCGCCAGCAGGTGCGCTGGAAGAAGAGCTTCGTGCGCAACCTCGCGTTCACCGGCCGCTTCATGTGGCGACGCGGGCTGGGGCCGGCCTTCCTGTACTACGGCCACTCGCTGTGGGTGCTCGCAGCACCCGTGATGGCCGTGCGGCACCTGATCTGGGCGCCGGTGCACGGGTTGTGGATGCTGACCGCGCTGTACCTGGGCGGGGTCCTGGTCAAGGGCTGCGCGTGGGGGCTGGCCTACTTGGCCGACCACCCGGGGTCGACCCGCTGGCGCTACCGGCCGCTGATGAGCGTGATCTCCTCGCTGGCGCTGAGCTGGCTCCTGGTCTACTCGCTGGCCACCATCCGCCGCGGCATCTGGTCGAGGTCGGCATGAGACGCCGCAGCTCCACAACAGCCCGGGCCGTTTCCTCACGTCTGGTCGGCCTGATGCTCGCCCTCGCCCTGGTCCTGCTCTACGTCTTCGTGCTCTCTCGGGGGGCGTTGCCGTGAACGTCGGTACCCGACCCCGTCCGCCTGTCACCGGCGACGCGGCACACCACCGCGAACGCGCCCTGGCCCTGCTCCCCGAGCTCGCCGAGCGCCCGGTACCGCGCCGGCGCGTGCACCACCGGCTGACGATGGTCCTTGCCGGCGTGGCGTCGCTGGCCCTGGTCGGCGCCGTCTTCGCCGGCTTCTGGGGGTACCTGTGGTGGCAGAAGGAGGTCGGGCAGCAGCACCCGGCCTCCGCGCCGGCCTTCAGCAGCACCGACACTGCCGCCTTCCACGCGGCGGCTGCCGCGGCCGCCGATGCCCCCGCGGGCGCGGGGGCGGCCCCGATCGTGCTCACCTATCATGACGTCGCGCCGGCCGGGGACAGCGAGTACGTCGTCTCCCCGGCCCAGTTCGCCGCGCAGATGGCGATGCTGCACGAGGCGGGGTATCGCACCCTGACCGCCGACGACTTCGTGCGCTACCAGAGAACCGGCAAGGTGCCCCCACGCTCGGTGCTCATCACCTTCGATGACGGCACCCGCGGGCTGTGGACCTACGCGGACCCCGTCCTGGAGCGGTACAAGTTCACCGCCGTGGCCTTCCTCATCACGGCCTCGGTGGGTGAGCATGCGCCCTACTACCTGACCTGGCCGCAAGTGGAGCGGATGGCCTCCAGTGGCCGCTGGTCCTTCGGCTCGCACACCAACGACCTGCACACCAAGACCGGGGGGGCGGAGGGCTCGCAGGTGTCTGCCCTGACGGCCCGACCGCCCGCGGAGCGCCGCCCGCAGACCCTGAACGCCTTCCGTGACACCGTGCGTACCGACCTGCAACGCTCGGTGCGGGCATTCGCCGAGCACGACCTGCCGCGGCCCCAGACGTTCGCGTGGCCGTTCTCGGGCATCGTCGGCAAGCAGCCCGACCCCGCGGCCGCGGCCGTGGCCGAGCAGGAGGTCTCGCGGGCCTTCCCGGTGGCGTTCGCGAACGTGTTCCGGCCGCGCCCGGCGACGCGCAGCGATGTCCGCAGCGGACGCGTGCAGCGACTCGAGCTGCGAGCCGATGACACCGCACCCGGCCTGTTCCAGCGGATGCGCGAGATGGAGACCCTGCCGGTGCGAGACCTCCACCTGGCCAACGGCGACGCCCTCTGGCTCGAGCAGGGCGGGCACACCGCGCCCCTGGACCCGGCCCGGCTCAAGGGTGGGGTGCTCATCCCGAAGGCGCGCAGCCTGAGGTACCTGCAGGCCTACTTCGAGCCGCAGCGGACCAGCGAGTGGCGCCGCTACCAGCTGAGCGGGACGATCACGCCCTCACCACAGGGCGGGACGAGCGGGCTGACCGTGCACGGCCAGGACCGCGACCAGCAGGTGTCGGTGCGGGTGTCCTCCAAGGTGGCCAGTGTGCTGTCCGATGGGAAGATCGTGGCAAACCGCATCTTCTCCGACACCGGTGACGTCCAGCCCACCCACAGCGTCAAGGTCGTGGCGACCGGCAAGGCCACCACGGTGACGGTGGACGGCCGGCCCCTGGCCCGGGTGACCGGGGCCGGCGCCCCGGGTGCTGTGGGCGTGGTGTTCGGCCGGGACTCCGCCCGCTCGGACTGGGGGAGCATCGACGACCTGCGCGTGCGGCCCGTGCAGTGAACCCGCCCGAGCGCTTCCTCACGCCCCGGCGCAGGACGTTCGCCGGCGCGGTGGTACTCGTGGCGGTCCTGCTCACCGGGCTGCTCTCCGGGTGCACCCGCGTCGTTCGTCCCGGTGCCGCCGCGGGCGGCGCGGGCGGGGCCACCGGCGGCACGGGCGGAGTGTGGCAGCCGCACTTCCCCCCGGGCCACTCGCTGATCAGCAACGAGTTCGCCTACCGGAACCCGCAGGCTGCCGGCGCGCGCCGGTCAGCGGACTGGCTGGTCACCAGCGGGTCGCTCTTCGCCGACGACGGCACGGCGTGGAGCGGAACCATCGACGGCAAGTCACCGGACCCCTCCAGCACCGACGCCACCGGCTCGGCGGTGCTGCGCGCCGTGAGCGCCCGCGACGACTTCGGCGACGTGGTGGTCACGTTGGGACTGGACGTGGCAGGGCAGACCACCACCCGCCGCACCGGCAAGAACGCCTACGACGGGGTCCACCTCCTGCTGCGGTACACCAGCCCGGACAGCCTGTACGCGGTGAGCCTGTGCCGGCGCGACGGCGCCGTCATGATCAAGCGCAAGGAGCCCGGCACCCCGTCCGATGACGGGTACTACAGCACCCTCGCGCAGGGGTCGTCACCGTGCCCGGTCGGGCACTGGGTGAAGTACACCGTCTCGGTGCGCGACGAGCCCGGCGGGGTCCGCATCACCTTGGCGATGGGGTCCCGAGTCGTTCTGTCGGTCCTCGACGCCGGCACCGGCGGGACCGCACCGCTGCGCGGGACGGGTCGTGTGGGCGTGCGTGGCGACAACACCGACTTCCATCTGCGCGAACTCAGCGTGCAGCCCCAGAACTGAGCCGGCCGGGGCGCAGACCGGCTCGGGAAGCCCACGAGACACGGCCAGACCGCACGCCACGGGGCGTGGGCCTGGCCGGCGCCGGTGGGTTCAGCGTGCGGTGGTTGGGGCGACGCTCCGGGTCATCGCGGTGAAGTGCGCGGCAAGCCGTGACTGGGACACGACATGGTCGTACACGGCCACCCGGCCGATCGCGCCGGTGAAGAAGGACCGCAGGTCCCGGGTGCCCACCCGCAGCGGCGCACTGCCGTCGCGCGGCACGATGGCGTAGTCACGCATCGAGTCGTGGTCCATCAGCACGCCGTTGCGGTACAGCCTGACGGTGCCATAGCCCGAGACGAGGGTCGCGGTGTCGAACACGGCGGCGACGTGGACCCAGTCACCGGCCTTCAGCAGCGGCGGCTTCCCACCATCGGTGGAGGTCAGACCCCCTTGGAAGTACGAGCCGGAGCCCAGGCCCCCGGTCGGGTTGAAGTGGTACGCGGAGAGGCGGTTCGGGCGCGAGGAGCTGTGTGAGTAGACCCGCAGCGTGTACTCCTGCGACCCGTTGACGCCCTTGCCGAGGTAGTGCACCAGTGGGCCGTCGCTGGAGGACTCCGCCCCGGGGAACTCCAAGGTGTCCGGGCGCACCCATGCCTCGATGGTCAGCGACCGGGTACGGGTGACCGAGAGGTCTGCGGCGTCGGCGATCTCCGCGTACTGGGTCGACCCGTTGAACACCGCCACGCGCTGACCATCGGGGGTGGTGGAGGTTGCTGGGGGTGCCGCGGTAGGTGAGGCGGTGGCCCTTGCCGGCGAGGTCGGTGGTGGACGTGCCGTCGAGGGCGAAGTACGCGACGGGGGAGTCCGCGCGTACCTGGGCGTCGTAGGTCGACGCGGTCAGGGTCGTCGACCCCCGGTGAGTGACCGTGGACAGGGGGGCCAGCCCCGTGGCAGCGGCCGCACCCGTGGGGGCGGGCGTGTGGGTCGCTTCGGCCGCGGGAGCCGATGGCGCTCCCCCCAGCAGCAGGGCGAGCGTGGCTGCCACGCCGACGAACGAGCGGACGATGGCGGGGGTAGGTAAGACGGGAACGTTGCGCACGGTGGTCCTCGGGGCGGGCGTCGATCAAGACCCTTGGCCCCGCACGGTCTTGGCCTCTGCAGGCTACGAATAGCGGTGTGCGAGGGCAACTCCGCCGCGGACGGTGACCATGGCGTTCTCTCAGGTTCGACACCGGGCCCACCCACCGTGCGGCTCCACCCGCCTGCGGCGGCCTCCCGGTGCGCTCGTTGTGCCCCGGAGCGTGAGCCGGCTCACGTACCTCGTCCGCTGCGGCCTTTGGTTTGCTGCCATCTTCTGCTTCGCCGCCGCTGCGGCTCGGTCTGCAGGGGACGTGGTGGCCGGGGCTGTGGGTGACGGCGAGTACACCGTGGGACTCTCGGCTGTGCAGGCGGCCGGCTCCCGCTGTCCCGTCGGTCACCTCTTCGGTTGCCGGGTGACGCCGAATGTGGGGACCAGGCACCGGCCGTCCTTGCTCAGAGCAGCCGAGTTGGCCCGGGCGTTGACCGTCGTCGGAACGCCTTGGCCGATGAGCCACGCATCGAGCGCTGAAGAACTGGTAGTCCCTGGCAACCAAGCCTTCAGCAGTCGGCCTGAGCCTGGTCACCACAAGGGCACGCGCCTTCCATGGGAGCTTGGGCGTGACCAGCTCTGGGCTGGGACCGTTGATGGGGGAGGTGGTGCCGGCTGGGGTGACGTGGCCCTACCCGCGGGCGTCATCACCGGCGCAGAGCCGGTGCGTGACAATACGGTCAGTCGCGACCGGCGGCGATCAGGTCGTTCCGCAGGGGTGTCAGCTCGATGTAGTGCTCCACCGAGATGACCGCAGCTACCGCGCGACCCCTGCGCTGTGGCACTCGCCATAGCTACCACCGACACATGCCGACGGCATAGAACCAGTCCCCCCTCGCATCGGATGCGCGCGGAGCAATCCGCCCACGCGAGACCACCTCCCGTGCGCCGTTGGCCCGCCGACCAGTGGCGGGACTTCGCCGGTGGAGGGCGAGTCGGAAGCAGTCTCATCGCCTCCTGCCGGTGAGGGCGAGCGCGCTTCCCAGCGACGGCAATCCTGGACTTCGCTGATTCGCTCGACTGCGGTCAACGGCGCAAAATCCACCCTGGCGCTCGGTGGTCAGCGGGTGACGTACCGGTCCGCTACCCGTGGTGTTCGATGGTCAGTGCCCCGGTGTCGGCGACCTCGACGGCGATATCGGCCAGCTTGCGGTTGGAGTTCTGGCTCGCCACCCGCAGCACGTCGAAGGCCTCCTGGCGGGTGAGCTGGTGCTGGTTCATCAGCACGCCCATGGCCACCCCGATCTCGCGGTTGCTCTGAAGCGCCTTGGTCAGGTTCTCAGCGTGCCGCGACGCCATCCGTTCGGAGAGGACCATGCCTCCGTGGGTGGCCAGGATCAGCGCGATGCCCACCGCCGTCTGGTCGAAGGCGTCCGGGGCGTCGGAGTAGATGTTCAACCCAGCGACCACCCCGTTCTGGTTCTGCAGGAGGAGGCGCTGGGAGAGGACACTGCTCACGCCCACCTCGTCCTTGACCCGCCTGCCCCAGTGGTCCCACCGCGGGTCCGAGCTCACCTCCCCGGTGACGTACAGGGAGTTGTTGAGCACGGCCTGCACACACGGCCCGTCGCCGAGCTCGTACTGCAGGGCATCAGCGCGCAGCGCCTGTTCGTGTGTGGACGCGGCCGTGATGAAGTGTTCGCTGCGCAGAACGCTCACGCTGACCCACCTGGCTCCCGGAACCCGCTCCTGGGTCAGCGTGACCAGCGTGTTCAGGGGGGACTGGTCGGCGCGGTCCTCGGCGACTCGTTGGGACAGCGAGCGCATCGCCTTGGCGACCTCGACCAGGTCGTACCTCTCGGACGTGTGCTCCTGCTGGGACATGGACCCTCGATCCTCAACTCATGGAGGCGGATACATCCCCCACTTGCGAGTATGAGGCCGCAGCAGCCACCAAGCGCCGACAGGACTCCAAGGGATCGGGGCGGGTAGGTCGCCCAAGTACGTTCCGGCGCCTGATGCCCACCTGCGCGGCCAGTCGTCGCCGGCCCTCGGGCGCCGAAACCGGGAATCGGCCGCACGCCACCGCCTGGGGACGGAGTCTGCACGCAGCCAGTGAGCCCCTGGATTCTGGGCTCCTCCCGGGGGGTAGGGAGCTGGTCGCCGACGGATTCAAGCCACGTGTCCCGACGGTGAGGTGTCTTCGTGGGCGCGCCTTGATCACCGCGCTCGTGGGGACACCGCCGCCGGCTTGGCCCACTCGACGCAACAAGGCTCAAGGAGGCTTCCCCACGCAACAGCTCACTCACTCACCCACCCACCCCTCGCGGCGTGAGACAAATGGTCCGAACTGATGTGCAAATGCCGGCGAAACCACTGCCAAGATTGGCCCAGGTCAGAACGGCGGCCTCAGCTACTCGTGGGCGGAGGATGTCCCATGCGTTACGAGTTCATCGTCAAAGACACCGTGCCCGGCGACTTCGCAGTGGAGCTGCCCGAGCTCCGCCGCACGTCGTACCCCACCGGCGGCACCTCACTGTTCGGCCCCGTACGCGACGAGGCGGACGTCCACACCCTCTTGGCCCGTCTCAACGCTCTTGGGCTCTCCGTCGTCGAAATGCGCCGACTTCCGGACTAGAACCGGCAGGCGTCGACGACCCGAGGCTGCGCGCCACCGGCTCCATGCCGAGGGACAGCGCTTGGGGCCGGGGCAGAACGCGGACCCGGCGCCGCCTCATCATCCGCCCATTTGGCCAACTCCCGACCACTTGTGCCTGCAGCGTGGGACCGGGTTGCCCTGTTGTCCCCTACTCGTGACTGACCAGAGCGGTTCCGTCCGGCTTGTCGGTGCCGTACTTCCAACTGACGTCAGCCTGACGTCGCACGACCTCCGCCGTCGCTCCAGCAGGGCTGGACCCGTCAGGCATCGTCATCGTCCAGAGCGTGTGCATCAGCGCAAGGTCGCCGGCGACGAACACCAACGATTCCCCGAACACGAGCTTGGCGCCAGAATCCAGGTACGCCTTCAGCGTGGCGCGGATCTGCTCATACGCCGTCGAGGTGCCGTGCGGGGTGGGCAAGGCCGCCTCTCCTCGTACAGCGACATCATTCCGTCAAGGTCGCCGTCGGCGAAGCAGCGCTCGAAGAGCGCGCTCGCCTGGGTTGGTTCCGATGCCTCCATCGGCGTCCCATCTGGCATCGCGGCGGTGGTGCCTCAGGCTGTGATGCCGAGTTGGCCGGGGTGCACCGACGGTGTCCCCGGCCTTATGTCCGCAGTTCGGGCGGAGCGCGGCGCTGGTCGGCCGGGAACTCTCATGCTTCCCCCCAATGGGCACCGTCATGGCCATGACCCACCTGAGCCATCGTCGAGGGAGGGTCACACGAGAAGGACCACGCCAGCTTGGCCAATCGAGTGCCATCAGCGGTCGCAACGAGAAACTGGGTCCTACAAGCTCGCCGACATCGCGACCGAGGTCCCCGACACCGGGTCACTGAGGATCGATCAGCACGGGGTAGAAGGTTGTGCAAGCGGCGTGCCGGGTCGGTCAGTGACCCGGTCGCTGCGCTCGAGGCCAGCCCGAAAGCGGCACAGAGCGCATGCGTGCGTTGGGCGTTTCTGCGCGCCGAACCGCGGGTAAGTGGTGGGCGACGGCACATACGGAAGCGCGCTCATGGTGAGCTCGCGATGCGGACCGAGCGCAGGACCGCCTCGAATGCGGACCGAGCTGAGGTCGCCGCGCGCCTTCTTGAGGGACTGGGCCTCCGATGTCGTCGTCACGGAAACCGAGTAGGGAGGAACGGCAAATGGTCATCCTCGGAATCATTCTGGCGTTGATCGGATGGTTCGCCAGCATCCCGATCCTGCTGTGGATCGGCGTGGCCCTCATCATCGTTGGCCTCGTCCTGAACTTCGTGCCGATCGGCGGCTCAACCCGGCGCTGGTACTAGCCCCTGATCTTCAACGCACCGCGTGCTGGGTGCATCGAAGTGGTCAGTCCGGAAGTGGTCGCATCTCGACGACGGACAGCCCCAGGTCGGCGAACCGCGCGAGCAGTGTGGCGATGTCGGCCTCGTCCTGCACAGGGCCGAAGAGCACGGTTCCGCCGGTGGGGTAGGGGGTGGACGAGAGCTCGGGCAGGGCGGCCGTGACGTCCTCGGAGAGCGAGCCTTGGATGATGAACTCGTACCGCATGGGCTTCCTCTCGGTCGTCGTCGTGGGTCCGGCTTCTGCCCTGTCCTGACCCTCGCACCGCTACGTCTGGTGCCGCCTCACGCGTGCTGGGTGAGCCCGGCTCGCGTGTGCGGCGGTGGGTACTGACCTGACCGTGGCGCTCTTGCCGCTGGCGCTGCCCCCCGCCCGGGGCTTCGACGCGTGTCCACGCCGCAGGTGCCGTCAATGCCGGCGTGGATGACGGCGTCTACGCTGTTGTCGTGGCCATCACCGATGTCCAGTCCGAACAGCTGCGGCTCCTGCAGGGGCACGGGCTGCTGACCACTGCGCGGATGTCGCACATCCTGGACCACGACGCCGAGTCCCTTCGGTGGGTCGCCGACAACTGGCAGGTGTCGAGCACCCCGCAGGCCAACGCTCAGGTCCGGCAGGTGGCGGGCGAGGCGCACGCCCTGGTGGTCGGCAGCCGCATGCCCGACCCGGGCGTCTGAGGCTCGAGAGGGATGCCCCGCCGTCCGGGGCCGGCCTCAGCGGGGGGGCGTGTGCAGTGTGGGAGCAGAGGCGATCATCAACAGGTGCGCCCGCTATCGGCTGCCGACGCACCTTGTCGGCGATGACGCGGCACGGGAACCTGCATCGAGATGCGTTTCTGCGCCCCCCCATATCCCTGGCACGTTTTGAGAGGGGCGCCTGCACACGACGGCCCCTGACCGGCCTCATCCGAGGCTGCCGACGGCTCGGGCGACCACGAGTAGGGAGGTGAGCAGAGCCGCGCTGGCCTCGATGCCCATCAGGGTCTTGGCGCGGCCGGTGAGCGGCATCGTGTCGGTCGGGGAGAACGCGCTGGAGTTGGTGAGCGAGACGTACAGGTAGTCGATGAACCGCGGCCTCCAGTCGCTGTGGTGGCTCGAGCCGAGGGCGACCTCGCGCACGGTGTCCTGGTTCTCGTCCTGGGAGAACCTCCAGTCGGCGGGAGGCAGACGTTCACGGCGAAGGGTGTGACGCGCGACCGGGCCCGCACGGTCAACCTCCCAGAAGAGCAGGCCGAAGCCGATGACGTTGGTCACCCACACCTGCATCCCACCCAGCAACAACTGCGTCCCGTTGGTGGTGGATGACGTGAGGGTGGCGACCAGCATGCCGAGCGCCACCAGGTTCGTGACGATGACGATGCAGGCCAAGGCGATGGATGCCGCTCTCGACCACCGGGTCTGGCGCACCATCCGCCGCGGGTTCGTCACCAGCAGCGCACCCAGCAGCAGGAGCTCGATGGCGGGGATCACAAAGCGCGGAGCGACCAGCAGGCTCTCGGGCAGCACCCCGTAGACCAGAGCCGCAACCACCACTGCCGCCGCCGGCGGTAGCCGGTTCTCCCCGATGCTCGAACGCGGCGCGCGTCGTCTCGGAAACCCGGGCATGGCGCCAACGTAGCCCGGTTGGCAGCCACCTCAGGCGTTCCAGCCCTGGCGAGGCCAAGGCCCTCATGGGGCGGCCGCCTCGATGCCTGGCCCGGACCCAGGCTAGGAGCTGGAGAAGGTGAGTCTCTGCGCCTGCCGCCCGGTCAGGCCGAGGTCGTCCGGTCCCGCGAAGGTCGTCAGGTCAGGCAAGCGAAGGGAGCGTCGCGCATGTCGAGGAATTCAAGGTGGATGGCGTAGGAACCTCCATCCTCGGGAGACCTCGACCCCTACCCGAGCAGCGACGCGCCCAGCTGACTACACCGTCGTTTGGGAAGGGCCCCCAAGTTGCCCTCGGACGACGATGTGCCCCTGCCAGCGCTGACACTTCGCCAACAGTGGCCGCCGGCCCACCACCTCGAGTCCACTCATCCGGGCACAGCGCTGTTGCATACAGCTATTCGCCGCGTTGCAGACGGACGGGGACGTCCTCCACAACGCTGCTGCGGGCGTGTGTTGCTGGCTCTTCTGAGGCGAGTTCACCGGGATCCGGCCAGCGGTGCTCCCGTGGCCATCGGGTGGCTGCCCGGGCCGATGAAGAGCACGCACGCGCCGCAGTGTCGGGGTAGGACGCCGGTCAGCACCTCCACGTCGTACCGCAGGCCCGAGCCGCTGATCCGCGGTGCGCCCACACCGAACGCCACGGGGACCGACGTGGCGACCTCCGGGTCCGCCGGTCCTAGCTCTGCTTCGAGGAAAGCGGTCGCCAAGCCGCTCTCCGGGCCCCACCACAGGTCGAGGAAGGTCCCGGTGGCCATGTAGCCGACCCGTTCGGGGCCAGCACCATGCAGCCACAAGGTCGTCGGCGACAGGTCGAGCAGGGTGAGCCGGTGCCCGTCAATGCGTGCCGCAGCGGCCACCTGGACGAACGTCAGGTTGACGAGTGCAGCCCTGGCGAGCGTCGTCAGCTCTGGGCTGCTGGGACCGACCTGCGTGTGCACCCTGACCGACCTCGCTCCGCCGTGCGGACACCTTCGGGCTCATCAGACCAAGCCCCGCACGAGCGCGGCATCACCCTGATGAGGGGAGAAACCGTCGGGTCGGTCAGTCGTACACAGGGGCTTCGAGGAGGCCGAGCTCCTGGGCCCGCGCCACCACCTCGGCGCGTGAGTTGACTCCCAGCTTGTGGTGGATGGCGCGCACGTGCGTCTTGACGGTGTTCGTGGAGATGAACAGGTGCTCCCCGATCTGGCTCAGCTGCAGGTGGCTGGGCAGGAACTGCAGCACCCGCGTCTCGGCGGCGCTCAGGGCGGGTGAGGTCACACCCTCGAGCGTCAGCTGGGTGAGCGCCTGCTGCGAGTCACTCAGCAAGTCGGCCGCCACGGAGTCCTCCAGGTCAGGCGTCATCCGGGCCTCCGCCTCGGCGATGAGCTGGCGGGCGGTCGGTCCCTCGCCGAGGGCGATGGCGGCCCGGGCCTGGATCAGCCTCCCGCACACCGAGAACCACGGCGCCAGGTCGCTGAACTCGAGCGTCAGCCGGCGGGCGGCGGCAAGCGTCGTGGCGGCGCGGGCGTCGTGGCGCAGTGCCTGCACCAGCGCCTGCGCGGTGATGCTGTGCGCGGCGGTCGCCAGGCGTTCCAAGCGGTGCTCCCGGATGAGGTCGGCCGCACTGTTGATGAAACCCTGTGCCGCACGGTGGTCGCCCTCGGCCATTGCGAGGACCCCCCGCCACGACAACGCGTCGGCCTCGATGGTCGGCACATCGAGCACGCGCCCGAGCCGCCCGGCCTCGACCAGGCACTGGCGGCCCCGGTCCATGTCGCGTCCCAGGGTGAGGGCCACACCGCGCAGGAACAGGGCGGGCGGCCGGAACCCGTCCTCGGCCGGCAGACCGCGGCCGGCGGACGCGGTCAGGGCTTCGGACTCGGCGAGGGTCGTGCGCCCGCCCAGGGCCACGATGACCGCCACGGATGCCGCGTACTGGTCCTCGTCCGCCCGTTGCCTCCAGCCCGGGCCCGCGTGCGTCTCGCATCGCAGGATGTAGCGATCCATCCGGTCAGTCTGCGCCGACTGGAGCGCGAGCCAAGCCGTGGCCAGGCTCAGCCACGGGTCAACGGACAGCTGCTGCTCGGACAGGTCGCGCAGCCAGAACGAGAGCCGCTCCTTCTCACCCGACCCGACGCAGTGCGCGGTCTGCGACCAGACCAGCCGCCCCACCAGGGCGAGGTCGCTGGCCGCCTTGGCCTGCCGGATCGCGGCATCCAGGTCGCCCTGCGCGGCGTACCACTGTGAGGCGCGCGAGTGCAGCACAGGGACCTCGGCCGGGGCGCTGGCCACCAGCTCGGCGCGCAGCGCGTCCGCGAGCAGGTGGTGGTAGCGGAAGCGGTGGCCGTCGGAGTCCAGGGGGATGACGAGCTGCAGCTGCTCCTGCAGGCGGGCCAGGAGCGCCGCTGAGTCGTCGCGACCCAGAACGGCGTCGCACAGGTCGGGGTTCAGCTCGTCGAGCACGGACGTCCTGGTCAGGAACCACTGGAGGTCGGCGTCGAGCGGCCGGAGCACCTCGGTGCGTACGTAGTCGGCAACGAAGCGGTGCGAGCCCGGCGCCGGGACCGTCGTCCGCTCGGGCCGACCACCGCGGTCGTGCTGTTGCGCGAGCCCGGTCAGGTAGAGGGCGACGGCCCAGCCCTCCGTGCGGTCGAGGACCTCGGAGGGGTCCCGGCCGGTCGCGGGCACCGCCATCCGCCGGTGCAGCTCGGCCGCCTCCTCGGCGGTGAAGCGCAGGTCGTCACCGGTGACCTCGACAAGGCGCCCCTCGGCTCGCGCGCGGGCCAGCCACGGCGGCGCGCTCTCCCGGCTGAGGAGGATGACCTGGCTGCCGGCCGGCGTGGCGTTGCACAGCGCGAGCAGGATCTCGTGGCAGGACCGGTCCTGCAGCACGTGCACGTCGTCGAGCACGAGCACGAAGGGCCGGGTTCGGGTGGCAAGGAGTCGCTCCAGTGCCGGGATGACGACAGTGGACAGGCGCGGCTGCGCGCTGGTGATGCTCGCCTGCAGGTTGGGCGCCGGGACGCCGATGCTCTCCAGGGCCCCGACGACGGTGTGCAGGAAAAGGGCCCCCTCGTCGAGGTCGGGGGTGAGGGCGATCTCGAGGTGCTCGCGGGTGTCGACCTCGAGCCACTGCCGGGCGAGGACCGACTTGCCAGCTCCCGCTGGCGCGCTGACGACAACGACCGTACGCCCCTCGCGTGCGGAGTCACCCAGGACGGCCTGCAGCCGAGGCCGGGGCACCCAGGTGCTTCGCAGCGGTCCGGGGTAGATGGGGAGCCGCACGGGTGAGTTCTCGTCACGGGCCGGTGCGGCGGAGGTCGCCGTCGGGCCCGGTCTGCCAAGGGCAGAGCGGTCTGTGGGTAGCACCATGCGTTCCCTGTCTGTCAGCCGTCGACACGACGGAGGTGACAAGCACAGCAGCACCGATCGGTGACTGCAAGGTACTCCCGGGAAGTCGTGCGCGCAGGGCGTTCGGTGATCGCGGCAGTGGTCGCCTCACGCGCGCGCCGCGGTCGCGGCCACGAGCCGCGCGACCGCCGGGGCATGGTCCTCCTGCAGGTAGTGCTTTCCCGGCACCACCGTCATCGAGGGCAGCCCGGTGGCGCGCAGCATGCCCAGCCCCTGTCGGCGCAGGGTCAAGATGGGGTCGAGCGCGCCCCACATCACCGCCACGGGGTACGGCGTGCGGGTGCTGTCGAGCACCGAGGTGTAGGCGTCGCCGCGGTGGCTGGGCCGCAGGCTGCGCATGATCCGCAGGTACCCGGCACCGCGGTCCGGGCCGAGGGCGAGCACCCGCCACGCGTCGAGCTCGGCGTCGGAGAGCGCCTGCTCGTCCGCCACGCCCACCCGGCGCATCATCAGCCGCCAGACGTCCGGGCGGGTCATCGGGCCCGGCATCCGCCCGGCCACGCGCGCGAACAGCTCGCCGGGGTAGGGCACTGGGCTCAGCGCGGGGGCCGTGTTCAGCACCGTCAGCGACCGGATCCGGTCCGGCATCCGCAGGGCGAGCTCAAAGCCGACGGGGCCGCCCGCGTCGTGCACCACCAGGTGGAACGCCCTCAGCCCGAGGGCGTCCACGGCCGCCGCCGAGAAGCGCCCCAGCCCGCGGATGCTGTGGTCGAGGTCGGGGGACCGGTCGGCGAGGCCGAGGCCCGGCAGGTCGAAGCTGAGCGCGTCGAAGCCGCGCGAGGCGAGCTCGGGGATGACCTTGCGGTACAGGAAGCTCGAGGCGGGAACGCCGTGCATGAGCACCACCGGCTCTCCCGTTCCGGAGCGCAGGGCAAACGAGCCGACACCGTCCGCCGTGAAGCGGTGACCGCTGGCTTCGTGCTCGCGCACCACGGCATCCACGCCCGCCACGGTCTCCATGGCTGCTCCTCTCGGCACCGGCAAAGGGCACCCGGGCGGGTCGCTCGGGCGTCCGGTGTTCCGTGGACAGGCCTAGCGCACCGGGGACGTCGACAGATCACCCTTTGTTGAGGATCCGCTGGCTGCGCCCGTGGTTCAGGCTGCGATGAGCGAACGCGACCGGCTCACACCTGCCGAGAATCGGGACCCGACGATGATGATCCGCAGCACCACCGCGATGGTGGCGGCCGTCCTGGCCCTAACGGCTTGCACGGCCTCCTCCGACAACCCTCGACCTCGTCGACGACAACGGGCACGGCCACCACGACCACGTCCAGCGCCGTCACCGGGAACGTGTGCCCGCAGGTGCTCGACGCGTCTGAGGCCGACTTCTACCCGATCCAGCCGAGTTTCTCGGCCGGTTACACCGCGACGGCGCAGAAGCTGGACACCAGCACCGCCAACTGGGCATACGTCATCGAGGGCGACTTCCCCTACTCACAGTGGATGGCCTGGTACCTGTACGACACCAAGGGTGTGCCGCTGTTCAAGTTCTCGGACTCGGCCATCAAGGCTGACTCCGGCTCGACGAACCCGTTCGTCCCCGGCCAGAAGCTGCTCGCCACGCCGCGCAGCTACCACCTGTACCTGATGCCGCACGCGACCCCCTCCTCTGTGGTCACCAGCATGCAGTCGTCCGGGAAGAACGTCGCGGTGCTGCCGGACAGCTCGACCACCCCGGGCGTCTCGATCGTGAGCCGCAGCTACTGGTCGTTCTCCAACTACGGGCTCGGAGACTACGACCGCTTCGGCTACCAGGGGCCGACCAAGACCCCGGTCCCGACGATCAAGGCCTTCCTCACCGACACCAGCTCCGGCGAGCTCACGAACACGCCCGTCGACGACTGCGGATCGGCCAGCCAGCTACCGAAGAAGGCGTGGTACGACCCGGCGACCAACTCGCCGATCGTCACCTTCAAAGACGCACCGGTCCCGACCGAACAGGAGCTTGCCGACATCCCCCACTGGCTGCTGCAGACCGGCTCGGTCGTCGGCTCCATGGGCAAGGAGTTCCCGCCGGCCCCGGTCGCTGACGAGGTGCAGTTCTACCGGAACGTCGCGGGCACCACGCCGTACGCCGACGTGCAGGCCGCGCCCGCGCCCGGCGACCCGCCGGACATGTGCGGCGGGTACGTACTGGCGAACCTGCCCAACGACGTCGTGTCGCTGGTGCACATCCCCAAGGTGCCGAGCTTCCCGGTCTACTCGGGAGCCAACGCCTCGACGGTGAACAAGTCGAACGACTTCGAGGTGCAGTTCTACTCGATCGTCATCTACGGCGCGACCAAGCAGGTCGACGCCGTGGGCAGCAACGACAACTCGCAGATCGGCAACACCCAGATCAAAGTCGCCCCCGACGGCAGCGCCACCGTGGTGCTGTGGCCGCAGTCCGCGACGCCGGCCCAGGTCGACCAGATAGCGGCGGTCGCGAAGGCCAACGGCTGGGACATCCTCAAGAGCGGCGTGCAGACCTCGCTGGCCCCCAACAACCTGGTGATCCGCGAGAAGGGTCAGAACAAGCAGTGGAAGAACGCGCTCAGCGCGAACGACGTGACCCAAGGGGCCCCGTGCCCCCAGTCGGCCAACCCGTCGCTGCCACTGCCGCAGGACCCGCCGAGCGCCGCCGTCACCCAGTTCAACGGCATGGGCCTGACCGCGCCGCAGGGCCAGAACTGCACCATCGACGACTTCCTCAGCGGCGCCTGCCTCACCGCCCTGGGGACCCGCTTGACCAAGAGCGGGGCAAAGTGGTCGTCCACCTCGTCGGCGCCTCCCACCCAGGCCGCCGGCTGACCGCCGCTAACGCCGTGGGGGGTCACTCCGTCACCAACCGGGGTGACCCCCACCGCGACGACCATTCGTGCCACCAGCATGGCAAGTTGTTCCGACCGCCCCGTGCGTCGCCCGCCACTTCTGGAGGATGGGATGTCGATGCGCTTCAACCCCTCGAGGCAGTGGCAGGCTGAGCGGGCCAGCCGCGAGGTGCCACTTCGACGGTGGGCCTTGCGGCATCGGCGGCCGAGCCGGCAGCCGCGGAGGTGTTGCACTTCTGGTTCAGTTCTGACGCTGCTGGCCTTGACGGCGAAAAGCACCGACCGCCGGGGCCGGTGTGCGCACCCTCAGTAGCTGCCCGGGGAGATGCGTCTCAGCCGCGTGGCGGGCGTCGTCCTGCTGCGCGGCAGTGGTCTTCAGCGACCGCGAGGTCGTCGATCCGACGCCGGACCGGCAGGGGCTGCGTCCGTCGTCGTTCTTGGGCGGCACCGATAACCCCATCGGGGTGATGAGGGACGAACCACGGCGTGGCACTGTGGAAGAGGCTTCGGGAGCCCGCCCCTGGCGGCTGCATGCTCGAGGACTCAACTTTTTCGCAGGTGGCGCATTCCCGTGACCTGCGCTCACCGGTGAAAGGGACACAGTGATGGGGCTGCGACACCACGGGCTGGACGGACCCACCTTCCAGATGCGCGAGAAGATCTTCGCGATCGGAGACGACTTCTGGATCGAGGATGCCGATGGCAACAGGGTCTTCAAGGTCAACGGGAAGGCCGTTCGGCTGCGGGACACGTTCATCCTCGAGGACCCCCACGGCAACGAGCTGTCCAAGATCCAGGAGAAGAAGCTCAGCGTCCGCGACAAGATGACCATCGAGAGCGGGGCCACGCAGGCCACCGTCCACAAGCGGCTGATCGGCATCCGCGACCACTACGTCATCGACGTCGACGGCGGCGAGGACCTGAAGGCCCACGGGAACATCGTCGATCACGAGTATGAGATCGAGCGCGACGGAGAGAAGATCGCCGAGGTCTCCAAGAAATGGTTCCGCGTGCGAGACACCTACGGCGTCCAACTCGCCCAAGGCCAGGACGTGCCTCTCATCCTCGCCATCACCGTGTGTGTCGACCAGATGGCTCGCGGTTAGGGACGCTCAGCCACCACATGTCCGCTCCCTCTCGGCGGGGCCCGCAACACTCGCGAGTGTCGACGGTGCCGCGGGCTGTGTCCATAGCCCGAGCGAGCAGCCCTGGCAAGGGAGCAGCCCCTCCGTCGCATCCGCGCGCCCGCCTTTCACCGTGACCCTGTTCAGGCCGCGACCAGGCTCTCACCTTCGCAAGGTGACGACGGCAGCCGCTGTAGGTGCAAGGGTGCCTGGCAGGCGACGAAGGAACCCCTCTACGCGTCTGGGCGCGGGATCAAGCAGTGCTGGTGGTCTGGCAGAGGTGTCATCGCAAGGAGTGTGGCTTGAGCGAGTCGAAGGTGATCGTCCCCAAGGACGCGCGGCCGGACTGGCGCGAAATGATCGCGGTGGTGCTCCTGACGGTGACCGCTGTCGTCACCGCTTGGACGGGGTTTCAATCAAGTAAGTGGAGCGGGGCCATGTCCATCTCGTTCTCGCAAGCGTCGACTGCTCGGATCGAGGCCGCACGTCTCGAAGGTGTTGCCAACCGCAAACTGATCATCCAGGTCTCCCTGTTCACTCAGTGGCTGCAAGCCCATCAAGCTGGCGACGTCGAATTGACCGCCTTCCTCGAATCGCGCTTCCCCGAGCCCCTGGCCTCCACCTTCCCGGTGTGGATCAAGAGCCAGCCGCTCAAGAACGCCGACGCGCCCGCAACTCCGTTCGAGATGCCGTCGTACGTCGTCCCCGAACTCGTAGCCTCTCGCCAAGCCGACGATCGCGCCGACGCCAAGTTCGCTGAGGCGCTGCGGAACAACCAGCGCGGCGACAACTACACCGTGCTGACCGTCGCCTTCGCGACGGTGCTCTTCTTCGGTGCGCTATCTGGCCGAATGCACAGTCCACGCGCCCAGTGGGCACTACTGGTGCTGGGCTCCGTCGTCTTCCTCACTGCTGCCAGCCTGCTGCTGTTCTACCCCAAGCTGATCTGACCACCCAAGACAACGTGCCGGGCCGGCATCGACGAGGCGGGCAATGTCGAGCACCTCGGGTGGCGGTGGCCTCCCCGCCATGCGAAGCGTCCATCTCACGGACCCCATCTCCCGAGCCACCGCCTGCCCGCCCCGCCCGGAGCCCGAACATCGCCAGTGCCTCGACGCGTCTCGTCTGCGGAGTCCCTGACGACCCTCGCCGACAAATCCACGCTATGCCCACACTCCTTGCCCGGTGAGCCGCCGGAACACGGCCTCGATCGTGAACGACAGGGCGACCATCGCGAGCAGCACAGCCGCGGAGCCGAGGCTGCTCTTGGCGAGCAACGCGGCGAGCGCCCCGACGCAGGCCGCGGCCGCGACGATCGAGATCCACGGCTTCGTCGATGCCCGCTGCTTCGAGGTCCGCGCCTCTGCCACGTTCACGGTCGCGAAGATGATGAGGAACCCGGCGCTGCCCATCGTGGAGATGCTCTCCAGGTCCAGGACGTTCGCGAGCGCGAGGGTCGCCACGGCGGTGATGATGAGCCCCTCGAGTGGTTGGTTCCAGATCGGGCGCTCGAGCTGTGCCGGGAGCTCACGCGCTTTGGCGATGGTGTAGGTCATCCGTGCGGAGCCGTAGAGCGTGGCGTTGATGGCCGACGCAGTCGAGAGCAGCGCGGCGATACCGATCAGGACGAACCCGGCTGACCCCAGCGCCGGACGCGCTGCGACCGCGAGGGCGTAGTCCTTGGCCTCCACCAGTTGAGAGACCGGGACGGACCCGACCGCGACGACGGCCACGAGGACGTAGAGCACGATGACGGACAGCACGGAGATGTAGTAAGCGCGTGTGAGCGTCGGTCCAGGGTCGACGACGTCCTCTGCCGCGTTGGCGATCAGCTCGAAGCCTTCGTATGCGAGGAACACGATCATGCCGCCGGCAACGAGCGACAGCGGCGGGCTCCACTGGTCCGGGCTGAGCCGGGTCGTGGAGACTCCGAACATCCCGACCACAACGAACAGCAGCAGGATCGTGAGCTTGGTGGCGACTATGTAGCGCTCGGCCCGCGCCACGGTGGAGGCGCCGGCGACGTTGAGCAGCGCGATGAGGACCACCACGGCGGTGAGGAAGACGTGCTTGCCGACTTCGTGGTACTTGTCCGGCAGGAAGCTCGCCGCGTAGCTGCCGAACGCCTGGGCGTACAGCGCGAGCATCACGATGTAACTCAGCCACAGCAGCACGTTGATGCCACCCGAGAACAGCCCCGGGCCGAACGCGCGGTTGACGAATGTCACCGTCCCACCGCGGCTCGGGTACGACGTCGAGAGCAGCGCGTAGGACCGTGCAGTGAGCAGTGCGACGAGTCCCGCCACGAGGAATGCGACGGGCGCTCCACCGTCGGCAATCTGCACCGACAGCCCGAGGACAGCGAAGATCCCGCCGCCGACCATCCCACCGACGCCGATCGCCACGACGCCCCAAAGACCGATGCGTCTCGGTGAACCAGACTGGCGCTTCGTCACAGGCACCCCGCCTCCTGGGCCGTGGCATCCTGGGCGGCTCGACGCACCACTCACCACACCATGCCACCGCCCCCGTGATCGCGCTCAACCCTCGCACCGTGACCCCAGCAGCCAGAGCCTGCCGGAGGTCGAGCACCAGATCGTGCGGCGACCGCTTCACCCGTCACCACCGAGACTCGACAAGGAGGTGCCACCCACCCCTCGTTCAACCGATGGTCGGGCTTCCCCAGGACCCGCGCCGCCGCGAGTCCGCCCGCTACTGGTGCCGGACCGCGCCGAGCTGGGTGATCGAGGGGGCGAGGCGCGACCCGCCCAACGCTAGGCTTCTCGACGCTGCTTGTCGCCGACCACTTCCACAACTCCACGGTCTGTACACCGCGGCTGGCCGCCGCCGCCGTCACGACGACGCTTCGACTCGGAAGCTACCTCTATGACAACGACTTCAGGCATCGCGTCACCGCCCCCGTCGTCTCAGGGCGCCGAGCGGAGTGCGCGCGGTCACGGTCACCTTCACGGTCGCGGTCACGTCGATCTCGGGTGGGGCTGGCGGTGGCCACGACGGCAGTAGCGAGTTCCAGGCGTCGCCCGGAGGGCACGTTTGCGTAGGCTGACGCGATGACATCGGGCAGGCTGATGAGGGCCGTGCGGTACGACCGGTACGGCCCGCCCCGGGTACTGCGCGTTGTCGAGGTCCCGGTTCCCGACCCGGGACCGGACCAGGTCCTGGTTCGGGTGAGGGCCACATCGGTGAACCTCTCGGACTGGGAGACGCTGACGGGGTGGCCCGCATACTCGCGCATCGAGGGCCCATGGCGGCCGGCCCGCCCCGTACTCGGCTCGGACGTCGCTGGCGTTGTCGAGGCGCTCGGGCCCGGTGTGTCGGCCTTCGCCCCCGGCGACGAGGTGTTCGGGGACAACCTCAGGCTCAAGGGCGGGTTTGCCGAGTACTGCCTCGCGTCGGTCAGTGGGTTGGCGCCGAAACCGGCCGGCCTGTCGTTCGTTGACGCCTCGGCGCTCCCTCAGTCGTCGGCTATCGCGCTGCAGGGCACGCAGTGGGCGGGGGAGGGGACTCGGATGTGCATCAACGGCGCCGGCGGTGGCACCGGCGCGTTCGCCGTCCAGCTCGCGAAGGCGGCAGGCGCCGATGTCACCGGAGTCGACAACGCCGGGAAGCAGGCATGGATGCTCGAGCTGGGAGCCGACGAGGTCGTCGACTACGAGTCCGAGGACTGGACCCGCCGTGGGCCGTTTGACCTGGTTC
>CAWIEI010000035.1:0-288596 GCA_963834965.1 uncultured Actinomycetota bacterium
AAGTCGGATGAGGCAGTCGGTCCTCGACGCGGGACGTGGCACCGAACGTGGCGCGCGTACGGCCCGCGGATCCACCGGATCTGCGTCCGCCAGCGTCGATCACGGATGCGTCGACCGCTTGCGCGGCCTGAACCGGACGGCTGTGTCCGGTGCGACGTCCCTCGCCGAGGCAACCCCCCGAGTCTAGGCGACCGTGGAGGGAACGTCTAAATCGGTCTCGGCAGCGGCATCTCGGGCCAGGGCCGCGCGGTCCAGGTCGCGCTCACCGAGCCGCACGGCAACGACGCCCGAGAGGAGCACGGCCCCACCGACGAGCTGCAGCACACCGGGCAGCTCGGCCAGCAGCAGCCAGGCGAAGAGCACCGCGAAGAGCACCTCGGTGAGACCGACGAACGACGCCAGGGTCGACCCGAGCAGCCGGGCGCCGACGATGCCCAGCACGTAGGCGAAGGCGGCGGCGATGACCACCAGCTCGGCCAGCGCCAGCCAGGCGGGGATGCCGGCGCCCGCCAGCTGCACGGTGGCGTCACCGACGTCCATCGGCAGCACCCCGACCAGCCCGAGCGCGGCGAGAGCCACGGCGCCGACGGCCAGGCCCAGCCCGGCGAAGGCGGTCGAGGGGATCGCGGTCGGGCGGGCGGCGAGCACGTAGTGGCCGGCCAGGCCCGCGGCGGCGACGAGCCCCCAGAGCACGCCGGACAGCGGCGGGGTGGTCTGACCGGTGATGTCGAGGATGAGGGCGAGGCCGGCCAGGGCCAGCACGATGCCCACCCCGGTGAGGCGGTGCGGCCGCTGGCGGGTGAGCGCCCACACCCACAGCACGACGAGCACGATGCCGAGGTACTCGATGAGCAGGGCGATGCCGACGTCCATGCGCGAGACGGCCTGGAAGTAGCCGAGCTGGGCCGCCGCCACGGCGAGCGTGCCGTAGAGGGCGACCCGCGGCAGCTCTCGGCGAATCGAGCGCCACCGGCCGCGCAGGCTCCAGAGCGCGAACGGCATCAGCAGGATGGCGGCGCCGGTGATCCGAGTCAGCACGACCGCACCCGGCGACCAGCCGGCCTGCATGAGCGACTTCGCGAACGGGCCGGACGTGCCGAACGCGGCGCTCGACAGCAGCATCGCGACCAGGCCGACGCCAAGGTGCCTCTTCACGGCTTCGACCATCGGTGTCCCTCCCGGGCGCGTGGCCCCGACTGGAATGTCAGGAGCAAAGTATGCTGTTGCCCATGACGGTATGCCCGCCACATGTCAGGAGTCAAGATGGTTTTCACCCATGACACGGACCTGACCCTGATGCATGCCGCCGCACTGGCCAACACCGGGCCGGCGCTCGGTGACGAGGACCGCGAGGAGCTGCCCGACCTGCCGGCGCTGCTCGCCTGGATGGACCGGTGGGAGTGGACCGGTGCCCGCCCCACGAGCCAGTCCGAGGTGGATGCCGTGCGCGCGCTGCGCCCGCGGCTGCGCGAGATCTGGCGTCGCGACGAGGACGGCCTGGTCGATGCGGCGAACGCCCTGCTCGAGGAGGGCCGAGCGCTCCCCCGGCTGGTGCGGCACGGCGCGTTCGGCTGGCACGTGCACGCCACCTCCGACGACGCCCCCCTGGCCCGCCGGATCGCGGTCGAGGTGGGCATGGCGCTGGTCGACGTGATCCGCACCGACGAGACCGAGCGCCTCAAGGTGTGCGCCGGCGACGACTGCGAGGACCTGCTCGTCGACCTCAGCAAGAACCGGTCGCGCAAGTTCTGCGACGGCACCTGCGGCACCCGCGCCAACGTGGCCGCCTACCGAGCCCGCAAGGCCTCCACCGCCTGTCCGCCCCTGACGGGTGCCCCGCGCCCCTCCGCGGGAGGCGAGCACCCGGCATCCGGCGGGGTGGCTCGCGGAGCCAGGAGCACTTCGCGGAATCAGGTGCTCGTCGCCGGGTCAGGATCGAGTACGGCCCTGAGCCGGCGAAGTGCTCCTCACGTCGCGATCCCCGTCGCAGATCGCTGCTCCGGTCGCAGATCCGTACTCCCGTGGTGTGCTGCTGCAGCAGCTCACATGGGGAGCAAGGCCACCAGTCGGGAGCAGCAACTACGCCAAGCCACCCGAGCCGGGTCGGGAGCGAACGCCGGGATGCCGCGGCGGACCAGGCGAAGCGGAAGGATGCGGGAGGCGAGCCGGCAAACAACAAGAGCGGAGCGGTGGGATGCCGTGGGCGAGCCGATGGACGGGTCCGGCGGCGGGTCCCACGCTCTGCGTGGGCGCGCCGGGTGCGCGCAGCGCGCGAGGTGCGGATGGTCAACGGCCGCACACGGCATCCCCCCCGCGCAGCGGTCACCAACAAGGGAAGGTGCGCACGGCATCCCACCGGCGCCGCGGGTCACTTCACCTGTTGGTCGATGGTGCCCCGGCCGGACGGGCGCCGGCGGGCTGAGTCAGGCGCGGCCGCCGAAGAGGCTCGTGACCGAGCCGTCCTCGAAGACCTCCTTGATCGCGGCACTGATGAGGGGGGCGATCGAGAGCACGGTGATGCCGTCGACCTCCTTCTCGGGCGGGATCGGCAGCGTGTTGGTGACGATGACCTCCTCCGCGGCACAGTCGCGCAGGCGCTGGACGGCCGGCTCGCTGAGGATCGCGTGGGTGGCTGCGATGACGACCGCCTTAGCGCCGTCGGCCATCAGCGCGTCGGCGGCCTTGGTGATGGTGCCGCCGGTGTCGATCATGTCGTCGACGAGCACGCACACCCGGTCGCGCACCAGGCCGACGACCCGGTTGGCCACCATCTCGTTGGGCCGGTTGATGTCGCGGGTCTTGTGGATGAAGGCCAGCGGTGCCCCACCGAGCCGCTTCGACCACTGCTCGGCGACCTTGATCCGGCCGGCATCCGGCGAGACGACCGCGAGGTCCTGGTCGCCGTACTTGGTGGCGACGTACTCGCTGAGGATCGGGATCGCCATCAGGTGGTCGACCGGGCCGTCGAAGAAGCCCTGGATCTGGTCGGTGTGCAGGTCGACGCAGATCAGCCGGTTGGCCCCGGCGGTCTTGAACATGTCGGCCATCAGCCGGGCGCTGATCGGCTCGCGGCCGCGGTGCTTCTTGTCCTGGCGGGCGTAGCCGTAGAACGGCATGACCACGGTGATGCGCTTGGCGCTGGCCCGCTTGAGCGCGTCGACCATGAGCAGGTGCTCCATGATGCACTCGTTGATCGGGCTGGTGTGGCTCTGGATGACGAACGCGTCGGACCCCCGCACCGACTCCTCGAAGCGCACGTAGATCTCGCCGTTCGCGAAGTCGTAGGCACTGGTCGGCACCAGCTCGGTGCCCAGCTGAGCGGCAACCTCCTGGGCGAGACCGGGGTTGGCTCGACCCGAGAAGAGCATCATCTGCTTCTTCGGCCGCCTCCGGATGTTCGCGGACGGCGGTCGGTTGTGACTCACTGGTGGGTACCTTCCGGAGTGGTCGGCTGCTCGGGTTCGGGATGCCGGGTTCCGGCGCGGCGGCCTCGGCGGCCTCGGCGGTCTTGGTGCCGGCGCGGGCGCGGGCCACCCAGCCGTCGATGTTTCGCTGGCGGCCGCGAGCCACGGCGATCTGGCCCGGGTCGACGTCGGTGGTGAGGGCTGACCCGGCAGCGACGTAGGCGCCGTCGCCGACCGAAACCGGGCTGACGACAACGGAGTTGGAGCCGACGAAGGAGTACCTGCCCACCGTGGAGTGGTGCTTGGCGACGCCGTCGTAGTTGGCGAAGATCGTGCCGGCGCCGATGTTGGCGCCCTCACCGATGGTGACGTCACCGGCATACGACAGGTGGGGCACCTTGGCGCCCTCGCCGATGTCGGCGTTCTTGGTCTCGACGAAGCCGCCGATCTTGCCGCGGGCGCCCAGCCGGGTGCCGGGCCGCAGGTAGGAGTAGGGGCCGACGGTGGCGCCGGCGCCGATCACCGCGAGGTTCGCCACCGCCCGGGTGACCTGGGCCCCGTTCCCGACCTCGGTGTCGGTGAGCGTGACCTCGGGGCCGATCACGGCATCCGCACCGATGCTCGTGGCACCGAGCAGCTGGGTGCCGGGCAGCACGGTGGTGTCCTGGCCGATGCTGACGTCGACGTCGACCCAGGTGGTGGCCGGGTCGACGATGGTGACGCCGGCCCGCATGTGCGCCTCGCAGACCCGCCGGTTGAGCTCGCGCCCGACGGCCGCCAGCTGCACCCGGTCGTTGACGCCCTCGGTCTGCCAGAGGTCGCCGAGCACGTGGGCCCGCACCGGGTGGTTGCCGGCCCGGGCGATGGCGATGACGTCGGTGAGGTACTTCTCGCCCTGCGCGTTGTCGGTGCCGACGTGGGCCAGCGCGTCGCGCAGCACGTCGGCGTCGAAGGCGTAGATGCCGGAGTTGATCTCGGTGAGGGCGCGCTCGGCGTCGGTGGCGTCCTTGTGCTCGACGATCTTCTCGACCCGCCCGCCGTCGCCACGGACGACCCGGCCGTATCCGGTGGGGTCGGCGAGGTGGGCGGTGACGACGGACACGGCACAGCCGCTCTCGGTGTGGGCCCGGGTGAGCTCGACCAGGGTGGCGCCGGTGAGCAGCGGCACGTCGCCGCTGGTGACCAGCACGGTGCCGGTGAGGTCGGCAGGCAGGGCCAGCAGCCCGCACTCCACGGCGCGGCCGGTGCCCTTGACGGCATCCTGGTCGGCGAAGACGAGGTCGGGGTCGATCGAGGCACACACCTCGACGACCCGGTCGCGCTCGTGGCGCACCACCACCCCCACGTGCCGGGCGCCGGTGGCCCGAGCGGCCCGGATGGCGTGGCCGACCAGGGTGACCCCGCCGATCGGGTGCAGGACCTTGGGAGTCGCGGACTTCATCCGGGTGCCCTCGCCGGCAGCGAGGACGATGACGGCGGCCGGGCGGGGGGTGCTCACGCGCGAGGGCTCCAGACGTGCTGCGGGGTGCCACGGGACGCCCGTCATGCTACCGGTCGGTCGCGGGGCGGCCGCAGGGCGGGCCGGGCGCGAGAGCCCACTGGGACGCCGTCCCGGCATCCGACACAATGGCCGGTACACCACGACGACAGGGCCACCCCGGCCGGTGTCCGTGAGAGGAGCAGGCGATGACGGCGACGGCGAACCAGGCGCGGGCGGAGTCCCGCGACGGGCGCAGCTTCTCGTTCACGGCGGGGGTCGACGACGGGGTCGCCCCGGGCGACATGGTGGTCGTGACCACCGACAGCGGCGGCCGCGTGCTCGGCCAGGTCGTCGACGTGGCGGACCCGATCGGCGACGAGCCGCTCACCGGGTTCGGGGTCGTCATCGGCGGGCTCGGTGAGGGCGGCGGCGTGCAGCGCGGCGACCGGACGCCGTTCCGCGGTGCCTCCATGGCCCTGGCCCGCCCCGAGGAGCTCGGCGGCCTCGACGGCGCGGCGGCGGGCACGATGACCATCGGCGTGTGGCGCACCGGTGACGTGGGGGCACCGGCCAACCTGCGGGCGGGTGGGTTCAACCGACACACCTTCCTCTGCGGACAGAGCGGCTCGGGCAAGACGTACGCCCTCGGCGTGCTGCTCGAGCGGCTGCTGCTGCAGACCGACCTGCGGATGGCCGTGTTCGACCCCAACGCCGACTTCGTGCACCTCGGCAAGACCCTGCCGGGGGTGCGGGAGGCCGACGCGCAGCGGATCGCCGAACGCGACGTCAAGGTACTGCGCAGCGACTCCACCCGCGGTGAGGGCGAGGAGCCGCTGCGGATGCGCTTTCGCACGATGACCCGTCAGGCCCAGGCCGCGACCCTGCAGCTCGACCCGATCCACGACCGCGACGAGTACAACGCCTTCATCAGCTTCCTCGCCCAGCTCGGCGGTTCCGACATGGGGCCGATGCTCCTGAGCCTGCGCTCCGGCACCCCCGGCCAGCAGGCGCTCGCGCGACGGATGGAGAACCTCGGCCTGCTCGAGTGGGAGGTCTGGGCCCGCGACCTGCCCTCCGCAGCCGACTTCGTCACCGGCGGCGACGGCGTGACCGTGATGGACCTCGGCGGGTTCGGCGACCCGGCGGAGCCGATCGCGGTGTGCCTCGAGGTGGTCGACGAGCTGTGGGCGCAGCGCGACCGCCGCGTGCCGACCCTGCTCGTCATCGACGAGGCGCACAACCTGTGCGGTACCCAGCCGGCCAGCGCGGTGGCCCAGCGGCTGCTCGACCGCCTCATCCAGGTCGCTGCGGAGGGACGCAAGTACGGCCTGTGGCTGCTGCTGTCGTCGCAGCGGCCCTCGAAGATCCACCCGCAGATCCTCAGCCAGTGCGACAACCTGATGCTGATGCGGATGAACAGCCCCGACGACGTGGCCGAGCTGGGCCGCACCTTCGGGTTCGCGCCGAAGTCGATGCTGCGGGCCTCCAACGGCTTCGTGCAGGGCGAGGCGCTGCTGGCCGGCGGGTTCGCGCCGGTGCCGATGCTGGTGCAGATCCGCGAGCGGCTCACCCGGCAGGGCGGCACCGACGTGGCCGTCCCCCTCCTCGACGCCTGACCCGCCAAGGCATTTCCCGGATGCCGGGTGCTCGCGCCCGCTGTGACCTCGCCTACCCCTTGGTAGGTGACGCGATCCAAGCACCTACCAGGCGGTAGCCGACGTCAGGTAGGTGCAGGGATCGCCGTTCCCGGCAGCCGGCCGAGCACCATGCCGGATGCCGTGTGCGTGCCTCAGAGCAGGTCAGTGAGCTCCGCGCGGGCTCGGGAGCGCACGGCATCCAGCGCGTCCTTGGCCGTGTGTGCCTCGCGGGCGACGGTCGCGAGGCCTTGGCACTCGGGCAGCGAGTGCAGCGAGAGCGCCAGGCGCACCACCGGCACCTTGCTCGGTGCCATCGACAGGCTCGACACCCCGAGCCCGGCGAGCACCAGGGCCAACAGCGGGTCGCCGGCCGACTCTCCGCAGACACCGATCGGGCGGCCCACGCGCCGGGCGCCCTCGCAGGCGGCCGCGACGACGTCGAGCACCGCCGGTTGCCAGGGGTCGAGCAGGTCGCTCAGCTCGCCCTGCATCCGGTCGGCCGCCATCGTGTACTGCGCCAGGTCGTTGGTGCCGAGGCTGCCGAAGTCGACCTCGGCGAGCACGTGCGCGGCCCGAAGCGCCGCACCGGGCACCTCGATCATCACCCCGGCCTTGGGCAGGCCGTTCTCGCGCACCCGACGGGCGAACCACGCGGCCTCCTCGACAGTGGCCACCATCGGCGCCATCACCCGCACGTCGGCGCCGGTGTCCTTGGCGGCCACGGCGAGCGCCTCGAGCTGGGCGTCGAGCAGCTCGGGCCGCTCGGCCGACAGCCGCAGGCCACGCCGGCCGAGGGCCGGGTTCTCCTCAGGCCCCAGGTCGGCGAAGGCCAGCGGCTTGTCGGCCCCGGCATCCAGCGTGCGGACGACCACACGCCGGCCGCCGAACGGCGCGAACACCTTTCGGTAGATCTCCGCCTGCTCATCCACCGTCGGAGCCTTGTCGGCCGACAGGAAGACGAACTCGGTGCGGAACAGCCCGACCCCCTCGAGGTCGAGGGCACCAGCGGCCTCGGCGTCCTGCACCCCACCGATGTTCGCGAGCAGCGCGACGTGGGTGCCGTCGCGGGTGAGGCCCGGCCCCCTTCCGGCGGCGAGCGCCCCGGCCCGCTTCTCGCGCCGCAGCCTCTGCGCCTCGACCAGCGCGATGTCGGGGGCGATGGTGACCTCCCCGGTGTCGCCGTCGAGCGCCACCGGTGTGCCCGCCGGGATGCCGGTGGCACCGGAGAGCTGGACCACCGCCGGTATGCCCATCTGCGCAGCGAGGATGGCCGTGTGGCTGGTGCGTCCACCCGCCTGGGTGACGATGCCGACCACGAGGGAACGGTCGAGCGTGGCCGTCTCGGCCGGCGCGAGGTCCTCGGCGACGACCACGCTCGGCTCGGAGAAGTCGGGCACACCCGGTGCGGCGACGCCGAGCACGGCGGCGACGGCCCGTGACCCGACGTCGCGCAGGTCGGTGACCCGCTCGGCGAAGTAGCCACCGAGCGCCTCGAACTGGATGCAGTACTCCTCGACCGCGTTGGCGATGGCGGTGGCCCGGCCGCGACCGGCGGCCAGCTGCTTGTCGGCGGCCTTGACCAGGCCCTTGTCACGGGCGATGAGCGCCGTGGCCTTGAGGATCTTCTGGGCGGTGTCGTCGGCGTGCCGGGCCTTGCCCTCGAGCGCCTGCGCGACGAACTCGAAGGCCGCCTTCACGTCGGCCAGCGCCGCCTCGCGGTCATCGACGGCGGGCTCGTCGACCGGGGGCCGCACCGGCGGTGCGACCTGCACCACCGGCCCGTAGGCGGAGCCGGGGCTGACCCCGATGCCCTGCCGGGTCTCCGTCGCGGTCACCGCGGTCACTCCGCGTCGAGGTCGCGCGACAGGAGGGCTACCAGGCCGTCGAGCGCCGCGTCGGCGCCGTCGCCCTCGGCGGTGAGCACGACCTCCTCACCGTGGGTGGCGCCCAGGGCCATGACCCCGAGGATGCTCGTGGCGTCGACGGCGTCCTCACCGGGCCGGCCGATCTCGATGTCGAGGCCGGTCTCGGAGGCCTGTTCGACGAACAGGGCTGCCGGGCGGGCGTGCAGGCCGACGGACGAGGCGATGGTGACGGTGCGCTGTGCCATGAAGGTGCTCCTTGGATGGGTCGTGGTGCGGCTGGTCGTGGTGCGGTGGGACCGTGCGGGTGACGCTAGGCGAACGGGTGGTGCTGTGGGGCGGGGTGCGGGCGGCATCCGGACGACGGATGCCGTCCGCTCCCCCGCTGCTCAAACGGTGGCGACCGCGTCGACCTCGGCGAGACGGCTGTCGCGCGACTTGAGGAAGATGACGATGCCGGCCATCACGACCACCCCGATGGCCAGGGCGACGAGGAACAGCGCCATCTGGCTGAGGCTGCCCATGATCGGCAGCACCCAGATGCCGCCGTGGGGGGCGCGGATGCCGAGGCTGAAGGCCATCGCCAGCGCACCGGTGATCGAGGAGCCGACGACCGACGAGACGATGATGCGGACCGGGTCGGCGGCCGCGAACGGGATGGCGCCCTCGGAGATGAACGAGAAGCCGAGCAGCCAGGCGGCCTTGCCGTTCTCGCGCTCGGGCTCCGAGAACAGCTGCGGGCGAAGGGTGGTCGACAGGGCCATTGCGAGCGGGGCCACCATGCCGGCCGCCATGACGGCGGCCATGATCTTCAGCTGGGGGCTGTCGGAGGCGGCGCCGGCGGTGGCGAGCCCGGCGGTGGCGAAGGCGTAGGCGACCTTGTTGATCGGGCCGCCGAGGTCGAAGCCCATCATCGCGCCGAGGATGGCGCCGAGCAGGATCGCGCTGGTGCCGCTCATGCTGTTCAGGGCGCTGGTGAGGGACTCGCTCAGGGCCACGATCGGGCGGCCGAGCAGGGTGATGAACAGGCCTGCCGTGATGAGCGTGGAGAGCAGCGGGATGACCACGACCGGCATGACGCCGCGCACGCCCTTGTGCACCTTCCAGCCCGAGATCCAGCGGGCGACGAAGCCGCCGAGGAGGCCGGTCACCAGGCCGCCGAGGAAGCCGGCGCCCATCGTCGAGGCGATGAAGCCGCCGACGATGCCGGGCACCAGCCCGGGGCGGTCGGCGATGGCGAAGGCGATGAAGCCGGACAGGATGGGCACGAGGAAGCCGAACGCGGCTCCGCCGATGACGAAGCACAACGCGGCCCAGGAGGTGAGGCTGAGCGGGTCGAAGCTCTGGGTGATGTTGAAGTCACCCTCGGCGGTGAGGCCGTACTTGACGATCTCGATGGCGCCCTGCTCACCCATCGCCACCTGGGCGAGCATGAATGAGATGGCGATGAGGATGCCGCCCGCGGCGACGAACGGGATCATGTAGGACACCCCGGTCATCAGCCACTGCCGCAGCTTGGTGAGGGTGCTGGCGTCGTTGTCGACCTTGGTCGACAGGCCGCCCTGCACCGAGGGGCCGGCGGACATCGCCTCGGCCGCGAGCTGCGGGTGGGCCCGCCACTGGGCGGCGATCAGCGCCGCCTCCTCGATCAGCGCCGGGCCGTCGGAGATGCCCTTCTTGACGCCCACGTCGACGATCGGCTTGCCGGCGAAGCGGCCGGCGTCCTTGACCGGGAGGTCGTGGGCGAAGATCACCGCGTCGGCAGCCTCGATCTCGGCCCTGCTCAGCGGCGTGGTGCCCGCCGAGCCCTGGGTCTCGACCTTCATCACGTGGCCGGCCGCCTTGGCAGCGGCCTCGAGCGACTCGGCCGCCATGTAGGTGTGCGCGATGCCGGTGGGGCACGATGTGACGCCGACCAGGGTGAGCGAGCGGGGCCCGTCGTCGACGGCGACCGACGTGTGACCGCCGGCGGAGTCGGACTGTGCGGCAACGGCATCCGACGACGTGGCCGTGGCGGTGGCGGCCGAGGTGGCGGCGGGAGCGGCCGCAGCTGGAGCGGCCTTCGGCGGGTCGAGCGAGACCTGCTCCTCGACGATGGCCACGACCTCGGCTTCGGTGGTGGCCGCGGCCAGGGCCGCCTTGAAGTCCTTCTTCATCAGCGCCCGGGCGAGCTTGGGCAGCATCTGCATGTGCGCGTCGCCGCCCCCCTCGGGCGCCGCGATGAGGAAGACGAGGGTGGCCGGGCCATCCTTGGCGCCCCAGTCGATGCCGTCGGCCGAGCGGCCGAAGACGAGCGCGGGCTCGGTGATGGCGGCGCTGCGGGCGTGCGGGATGCCGATGCCGCCGGGCAGGCCGGTGGCCATCTTGGTCTCGCGCTCGGTGACGTCGGCGAGGAAGGTGTCGAGGTCGGTGCAGCGGCCGCTGGCCACGAGCCGCTCGGCGAGGGCACGGGTGGCCTCGTGGCGGTCGGCACCGGTCAGGTCGAGGACGACCTGTTCGTCGGTGATGAGGGGCATGGTGGTTCCTTTCGGGTTCAGCGGAGGACGAGCGACGGGTTCGGGGTGCGGGTGACCTCGACGGGGATGCCGTCGAGGTCGTGCGGGGCCGGCACGCGGCTCCCGGCAAGGGTGACGGCGGCGGCTCCCCAGGTGACGGCACCGGCGAGGGCGTCGGCGGCACTGCGGCCGCTCGACAGACCGTGGAGCAGGCCGGCGAGCATGCAGTCGCCGGCGCCCACGGTGGACAGGGGGGCCGTGATGCTGGCGCGGGCGTGCACCAGCTCGTCGGCCGTGACGAGGAGGGCGCCGTCGCTTCCGAGGCTCACGGCGACGACCTCGATGCCGTCGGCCACCAGTTCGCGGGCGGCGGCGTGCACGTCGCCGAGCGTGGGCAGCGGGTGCCCGACCAGCTCGGCGAGCTCCTCGTGATTGGGCTTGATCAGGTGCGGGCGAGCGGCGACGGCCGCGGTCATCGGGGTACCCGAGGAGTCGACGGCGACCCGGATGCCGCGCTCGCGCACCCGGGTGACCAGCGCGGCATACAGCTCGGTGGGAGCACCGGGAGGCAGGCTGCCGCAGCCGACGACCCAGGCGGCGCCGTCAGCGGCGTCGGCGGCGTCGAGGGTGGCGGTGAGCAGGGCGTCGACCTCGGCCGGGCTGAGCTGCGGGCCGGGCTCGTTGAGCTTGGTGGTGGTGCCGTCTGGCTCGAGCACGCTGATGTTCATCCGCAGTGCGCCGGCCACGGGGACGCTGCGCCGGGCGACGCCGGCGGCATCGAGCAGCTCCTCCATGAGGTGCCCTTCGGGCCCACCCGCGGGGAGCACGGCGATGGTCGGGCTGCCCTGGGCAGCGAGGGCACGCGCGACGTTGACGCCCTTGCCCCCAGGGTCGACCCGGCTCGAGGTGGCCCGGTGCACCTCACCGCGGTGCAGGGCGTCGATGACGATCGCCCGGTCGATGCTCGGGTTTGGGGTGAGCGTGACGATCATGCGGTCACGACCTCGGGGCCGGCCGCGCGCAGTTCGGCGGCCACGTCGTCGGCGAGGTCGGTGTCGGTGACGACGAGGTCGACGTCGGCCAGGGTGGCGAACCGGTGCAGGTGGTCGTCACCCGCCTTGCTGGAGTCGGTGGCCAGCACGACACGGCGGGCCGAGCGCACCATCGCGGCCTTGACCAGCGCCTCGGCCTGGTCGGGGGTGGTGAGGCCGCGGGCGACCGAGAAGCCGTTGGTGCCGATCACCGCGACGTCGACGACCACGCCGTCGAGGGCGTTGGTGGCCCAGTCGCCGACAGCGGCCCCGGTGACGCCGCGCACCCGGCCGCCGAGCAGGTAGAGGGTGATGCCGGGGTGCGTCGACAGGGCCGCGGCCGCCGAGACCGAGTTGGTGAGCACGGTGAGGTCGAGGTCGGGGGGCAGCAGCTGCACGACGCTCTGGGTGGTGGACCCGGAGTCGAGCAGCACGGTGCCGCCGGCGGGCAGCTCGTCGAGCACGCGGGCGGCGATGCGCCGCTTGACGTCGGCGAGCCGCCCCGAGCGAGCGGCCAGGGTGGGCTCGAGCTCGAGGCGCTCGACCGGGATGGCGCCCCCGTGCACCCGGCGCAGCGAGCCCCGGCGCTCCAGGGCGGTGAGGTCTCGGCGGACGGTCTCGGCGGCGACCCCGAGCGAGTCGGCGAGGCTCGCGACCTCGACCCGGCCGGCCTGGCGGGCCTCCGCCATGATCCGCTGCTGCCGCTCCGCTGCGTACATCGGACTCCCTCGTCCTCACCCGGTGGCCCCTCGTCGGGCCGCGTTCGGACCATCAAACCACTCAAACCGGCTCATGTAAAGCGATACGGGCACCCGTTTTTGTGGTTTTCAGTTTGAATCAGTGTGATCACCGCCAGCGACCCCTCTCGGGTTCGACCCAGCGCGCCCCCCGCAGCACCCCACCCCGCGCCCACCGCCCCAGGTGCTGCACCACGCGCGACCCAGCACGCCCCCCGCAGCACCCCACCCTGCGCCCACCGCCCCAGGTGCTGCACCACGCGCGACCCAGCACGCCCCCCGCAGCACCCCACCCCGCGCCCACCGCCCCAGGTGCTGCACCACGCGCGACCCGGGGCCTGAACCTGGCGATGACCCACCGGGGGCGAGGATGCATCGAGCCGCTCCGAGGTGGGTGTTCCGCACGGAGGCGGGGCTTGATCCGCAGGCGTGCAAGCATGGCAGCCGTGTGCCGACCGCGCGCGACCCGGGCGCGATCCCGATGACGACCTCCCTCGCGCTGGTCGCCACCCTGGGCGTGCTGGCGGCGGTCAACCTCTGGGTGCACGTCGGCCCCTCCCGCTGGCAGCCGGTCACCGGGCCGCTGCTCGCCGTCGGCCTGCTGCTCCTGGGCCATGGGGCCGGGCTCAGCTGGCAGCAGCTGGGGCTGGGTCGCGACACGCTCGTGCCCGGGCTGGTCTGGGGCGGCGCGGCCGTCGCTCTCGTCATGGCCGGGTACGCCGTGGGGCTGGCGGTACCGGCCTGGCGCGGCCTCTTCCTCGACGCCCGGCACCGGGTCGGCCCGGCCCGTGCGGCACGGCGCGCTCTGCTCGTCGTGCCACTCGGCGTCGTCTTCTTCGAGGAGGTCGCGTTCCGCGGCGTGCTGTGGGGGCTGGCCGGCGTCGGGCACGGCTCCCTGTGGGCGGCCGTCGTCACCTCGGTGCTGTTCGGCCTGTGGCACGTGCTCCCGGCGGTGGACGGCACGCGCGCCAACGTTGCCGCTCCGGACGCCGCCACCGACCGCGGTGCCGGCACGGACGACGCGCGGGCGCCCTACGGCATCCTCGCCCGTCAGGTCGTGGGCACGGTGGTGTTCACGGCGCTCGCCGGCGTCGTGTTCGCCGTGCTGCGCCAGCAGAGCGGCAGCCTGGTCGCGCCGTTCCTGCTGCACTGGGCGACCAACGGCCTCGGCATCCTCGCCGCAGCCTGGGCGTGGACCACCCAGCGCGACCGAGCCTGAAGCCCGCCGCCGAGCCCGGGCTCAGTCCTCCTGGAGCAGCTCCCAGCGGGCCATCTCACGGTGGTGCACGGCATCCGCGACCCGGTCGAGCTCGTCCTCGCTGGCCGGCAGGCCGTAGACCTCGCTGATCAACCGGGTGAGGTCGGGGCGGTAGTCGTGCCCCCAAGCACCCCACACCCCGGGGCGCAGCGCGTTCTTCATGTCGACGAGGGTCTGGAAGAACGAGGTGATGGGGCGCCAGCGCAGGTGCGCCGGGACGCCGCGAGGGCTCGCCCCGAGCGGCCCCGGCTCGACCTTCGGCCGGTTCGGGCCGAGCCAGGCGGGGGTGGTCGTCAGCAGGTCGACGCCGAAGCGGGTGACCCCGTCGTTGTCGTGGCTGAGCAGCACGTACCGGGGGTCGACGCCGCGCTCGCGCCGCACGGCGTGCAGCTGCTCGAGGTCGTTGACGACGGCGACGCTGCGGCGGTCGACGTCGAGCCGGTCGGGCCCGGTCACCTCGTGCATCCAGCCGCTGCCGTAAGGCGTGCCGATCCACAGGGCGCGGTCGATGCCGAGCGCCTCCAGCCCGAGCGTGCCCCAGTGCAGGAAGACGTCCTGGCTGGTGTGGGCGCCCAGGCTCTCGCCGAAGAGCACGACCCGGGGTCGGGGGCCGGGTCGCTCGTGCAGACGCTCGAGCACCTTCAGCCACAGCAGCCGGTTCTGCTCGCGTGCCGCGGCGACGCGCCCGAGCGACAGTGGGGAGGGCCGGTTGGAGTACTGCAGGGTCACCGACGCGACGTCACCGCGGGTCAGGTACTGCACCGCCGCCATGGCCACGTAGTTGACGTAGCCCAGGCCGGTGGGCGAGACGAGCACGATCAGCGAGCGGTCGAAGGCGCCGGTGCGCTCCATCTCGGCCAGGGCGAGCTCGACCCGCTCCTGCGGGGTGGGGGCGCTCTCGAGCCCGACGAAGACCTGCACCGGGGTGGCGAGTGCGGCCGCGCCCATCACGGTCTCGATGGAGAGGTCGGGGGTGCCCTCGGGCCGGTCGGCCAGGGGCGCCGGGCGCACGTACAGCGCGGCGTGGCGGCGGCCCTCCTTGCCCAGGGTCGTCCACGGCACCAGGCTGTCCGGCCCGCCGCTGATGGTGGGGCCGATCCAGCGCGCGTTCTCTCCCCCCAGGGCCGGCTCCAGCTCGCCGGATGCCGCCTCGACCGAGCTCATCGCGCGGGTCCACAGCGCCCAGGTTCCCCCGGCCAGCGCACCCAGAGATGCCGCGTGCGCCGTCAGGCGCCAGACCTGCGGACCACCCGGAAGCACGGCTGCCAGGCGCTCGCCTGCGCCGGTCGCCAGCAGGTGCTCGCCGTAGGCCAGCAGCGCCAGCGCACCCTCCACCCCACCGGCCACCAGCACCGACCGGCCCAGGGGCGGGGCGTCGGGGTCGCGCCACCCCGGCTCGGGTTCGACCCGGCGCCGGCGGTCCGCGGCCACTGCGATGGCCAGCCCGAGCGGCACGGCGACCGGCAGGTTCGCGAGCCGCCCGCCGGCATCCAGCCGGTGGTCGAGCGCCCGTAGGGCGGCGCGGGTCGCCTCGAACGACAGTGCGGCCATGCCCGTGGATGCCGTGCGCCAGCCGGCCTGCCGGGCTGCACCGCGCAGCATCGCCTCGCCCGGCCGGTTGGGTAGGGCGGCCCGAAGGGCGGCGCCGGCCGGCACCGCCAGCAGGTCGGCGGCGAGCACGAGCCGGCGCTGGCGGGTGGCGTCGTCGGCCCATCCGGCGAGCGCAGGAAGCCCGGCCAGCTCGGCGGCCACGGCCTGGATCGCGTCCTGGGTGCTGAGGGCGAGCAGGTAGTGCAGCCCGGTCGACAGGGCCGTGACAGCGCCCTGGTCGACGTCGCTGCGCGGGGTCAGCGTCGGCGCGAAGGTGCCGCCGACCTGGGCGGCAGCCATGACCAGGCCCACCTGGACGCCGGTGTCGGTGGATGCTGGTCGTCGGGGCGGCTGGGTCCTCACCAGTCGAGTGTCGGGGCCGCCACGGCGCCCCGGCTCACCCCCCTCGGGTGGATGCCGGGTGCCGCGCCCCAGCGTTGGCCAGGACTGCCAAGAGTGCCGGGGGCGCGGTCAGCCGCCTCTGACACTCCTGGTGAGGGCCTGCGGGTCCAAGGCCTGCGCCTCGTCGGTGGCCATGGTTCGCCCGGTCGAGGTGGCCGGCCTACCGGCTCGTCGGCTCGTCGGCCGTCGGCTCCACGGCCGTCAGATGTCCGCATGGGAACGCGTCCCGAGGTCGCTGCAGGGCAACCTCGGGACGCGTTCGGCCACGCATCGTGCGAGCACGTGGCCCTGCCCCAGAGTGTGTACGACCGGCCTCTTGGAATCCTTGCGCCGCAGGTCTGCCTTCCCAGACCCGGCCACTTCGTATCGGACGGGCGCCGTCTCAGCGAGCTCCCCGGTAGCCAGTCCGACCGCGCGAGCTCCCCGGGTAGGAGCCGTGTCTCCGGGCCACCTCCTGCGTCGGTGCCGCGGTGCCGCTCCCCGGGAAGGAATCGAACCTTCGTCGCTTGTCCTGATTCAAAGTCAGGCGGGCCCTGCCAGCAGACCAACCGGGGACCGCCGCGCGCGCTGGGCACACGGCATACCGGCGAGGGTAGTGGACCGAACGGGCCGCACGACGCGCGCCTGCGACGCCCCGAGGGCCGAGCGTGGGGGGGCGGCACCGGCATCCGGGCACAATGGCATGGTGAGCGACCCCTCGACAGACAAGCCCTCGCGCGCCGCCCGGTCCCGGATGACGGGGCGTGAGCGGCGCGAGCAGCTGATCGGCATCGGCCGCAAGCAGTTCGCCGACAAGGGCTTCGAGGGGGCGACGGTCGAGGAGATCGCCGCGTCCGCCGGGGTGAGCAAGCCGGTGGTATACGAGCACTTCGGGGGCAAGGAGGGCCTCTACGCGGTGGTCGTCGACCGTGAGATCGAGAGCCTGCTCGCCTCGGTGCAGGGCGCACTGACCTCGGGCGGCACGTCCCGCGAGATCATCGAGCGCGCCGCGCTGGCGCTGCTCGGCTACGTCGAGACCTCCACCGACGGCTTCCGGATCCTGGTGCGTGACAGCCCGGCCGGCCAGGCCACCGGGTCGTTCGCGAGCCTGATGAGCGACATCGCCAGCCAGGTCGAGCACATCCTGGCGGCCGAGTTCAAGAGCCACAAGCTCGACCCGAAGGCGGCGCCGATGTACGCGCAGATGCTGGTCGGCATGATCGCGCTGACCGGCCAGTGGTGGCTCAACTCGCGCAAGTTCAAGAAGCACGAGGTGGCCGCGCACGTGGTCAACCTGGCGTGGAACGGCCTGACCGGGCTGGAGTCCAAGCCCACCCTGACCACCGACTCGGCCTGAGGCCTGCCGGTCAGGCAGGGGGCGCTGAAGTGGCCCGCTTCCGCGCCACGGCGAAGACCCGGCGGAACGGGAAGAGCACTCCGGCCGAGGTGCGCGGGTAGGCGTCGGCGAGCGCGGCGGAGTACGGGTCGATGAACGCGGCGAGCTCGTCGTCGTCGGTGAGGATCTCGATCACCGGCCGCAACCCGGTGGCAGCCACCCAGCTGAGCACCGGGTTCTCGTCCTCGGCCTCGGGGTCGAGCACGTGCAGGTAGGTGGTCTCCCACGCGTCGACGTCGCAGCCGAGCCGGCTGAGGTAGCGCAGGTAGGTCGCGGGCTCCCCGACCGCCGGCAGATCGAGCGCCGCGCCGAGCTCGCCGGCCCGCTCGTGGTGCTCGGCGGTCTCGCGCATCAACCGGTGGCTCGGGGCGTCGAAGTTCCCCGGAACCTGCAGGGCGAACCAGCCGCCCTCGGCGAGGGCCTCGACCCACGCGTCGAGCAGGTCGAGGTGGCCCGGTACCCACTGCAGGGTCGAGCTGGTGACGATGACGTCGGCGGCCTGGCCGAGCGAGGTGGGGTCCCACTCGCGCAGGTCGGACTGCACCCACTCCACGCGGTCGGCGGAGTCGAGCTCGCGGGCCGACTCGAGCATCGACTCCGAGGAGTCGACGCCGACGACGCGCGCGTCGGGCCACAGGTCGGCCAGGGTGAGCGTCGGCGGGCCGTGTCCGCAGCCGAGGTCGACGACGAGCGAGGGGTCGTCGGTGCGCAGCTGCGCCATCAGGTCCGCGAACGGCCGGCTGCGCTCCCCGGAGAACCTGCCGTAGGCCGTGGGGTCCCAGCTGGTGTGCTCGCGCATGTCGTCCTCTCGGACGCCGCTGTCTCGACGTCAAGAAACTTGATGGGCACTAGAATCGGCTCATGCCCGCTGACGATGTCGACCGTATCGTCTCCGCGTGGCGGCGCGAGCGGCCCGACCTCGACGTCAGCCCGCTCGAGGTGCTCTCGCGGGTGTCCCGGCTGGCTCGGCGCCTCGACCGGGTGCGCGGCACCGCCTTCGCGCAGAAAGGTCTCGACGGCTGGGAGTTCGACGTGCTGTCCGCCCTGCGCCGCGCCGGCTCCCCCTACGAGCTCAGCCCCGGGCAGCTCGTCACCGAGACCCTGGTCACCAGCGGCACGATGACCAACCGCGTCGACCGGCTGGTCGCCCGCGGCTGGGTCGAGCGCGAGCCCGACCCCACCGACCGGCGCGGCGTCATCGTGCGGCTCACCCCCGACGGCATGGCCGTGGTCGACTCGGCGCTCTCCGACCTGCTGTCCCACGAGCACGACCTGCTCGCCGAGCTCGGCACCGCCGACCGCGACGAGCTCGCGGCCCTGCTGCGGCGCCTGCTACGCCCGTTCGAGCGCGACGCCTGACCGGCGCTGCAGCATCCGAGGTGATGGGCGCACACCACGAGGCACACCCCCAATACCCCGGCGGCGGTCAGTCGACACTCCTCCCCCGCGCCCAGTCGAGGACGAGCCGACCGGTCGGGGTGACGGCGGCATCGGCGGCGATGCCGTCCATGGTGATGTCCCAGCCGTGCAAGCGCCCCGGCAGCTTCACGAAGCGCTTCGGCACCGCCGGCGACGCCGCCACCGCTGCCGAGAGCTCGTCGGCGGGGATGCCGCGGTCGGCGGCCGAGGTGACCACCAGCAGCGGCACCGTGGTCGCCCTGGCCGCGTCGACGGCATCCGGCACACCGTCCCAGTGCGCGGGGCCGGAGAGGTCGACGACCACGTCGGCCCCGGCGGCCTGACCCACCCCGAGCGCGCGCGCCCCGCCCATCGAGGCCCCGACGACGGCGACCCGGGTGGCCCCGCGAGCACGGGCCCAGTCAACCGCGAGCGCCACCATCGCGCGGGTGTCCCCCGCCGCCGGCCCGGTGCAGGTCGACGACCCGTGCGTGCAGTCGTCGACGGCCACGGCCAGCACCCCCTTCTCCGCGGCCCAGCGGGCGTAGGTCACCCACCCGCACAGCCCACCGCGACCGGTCTGGTGCAGCAGCACCAACGCCGTGCTGCCCGAACCGTAGGCGACAGCGCCCAGCCGGTCGGGAGCGGTCGCCGACGGCAGGTCGACGACCTCGCCGGGCACGTCGACCAGGCATCGCTCCGCGACGCTGCGCGGCACCTGCTTCGTCGGCAGCGGCGTGAGGGTGCGGCTCGGTGGGCCGGATGCCGGTGACGAGCCGCACCCGGCGAGCACGACCGCACCGGCCGCGGCCAGGGCGAGGAGACGAGGTGCCGAGGGGCGGGTACGCATATGTCAATGCTGACATAGATTGCTAGCCTGCGCCCATGACGTCGACACTGGGCCACGCGATCCTGGGCCTGCTCGCACGCTCCCCCTCGACCGGCTACGACCTGGCCCGCCGGATGGAGCGGCCGGTGGGCTACTTCTGGACCGCCGGGCACAGCCAGATCTACCCCGAGCTGGCCCGGCTCCAGGGCGCGGGTCTGGTCGAGCACGAGGAGGTCGACGGGGCCGGCCCGCGCCCCACCAAGCGCTACACGATCTCGCCCGCGGGCCTGACGGCGCTGCGCGAGTGGGTCGCGAGCGACCTCGAACCGCAGCCGGTGCGCGACCTCGAGGTGCTGCGGCTGTGGTCGGTGTGGACCGTCGAGCCCGACGCCGCCCGCGCGCTGGTGCGGCAGGCTCGCGCTCAGCACGCCGCCCGGCTCGCGGCCTACGATCAGGAGCTGGCCGAGGTGTCGGCCGACCCGGCCGCGCGCGACCCCCAGCGGCCGGAGTTCGCCAGCCGGATGACGCTCGAGGGCGGGGTGCGCGGCCGGCGGGCCGCCCTGGAGTGGTGCGACTGGATGCTCGCCGAGCTCAGCGACCTCGCGCCGAGCGCGGCCCCCGAGCACGGGTCACACCCCGGCAGCGAGGAGCCCTAACCGACAAGCTCGGCCGCCTCGAGCCACTCCAGCTCGAGCGACTCTCGCTCGTCGACGATCTCGCGCAGCTCGCGGTTCAGGCCGAGCACCTTCTCGTGGTCGGTGGCCGAGGCCAGCATCGCCGCGTGCAGCTTGTCCTCGCGCTGGGCGAGGCGGGCCAGCTGCTTCTCGACCCGCGCCATCGTCTTGCGCGCCTCGCGCGCCTCGGCCGGCGAGGGCGACGCAGCACCAGTGGACCCGCCACCGGACCCGCCCCCTGCGGGGGGTGCGCTGACCGCGGCAGCCGCGCGACCGGCATCCGCCACCGACACCGCCGCCCGCTCGGCCGCGGCGTGGCGCAGCCGCAGGTACTCCTCGACGCCGCCGGGCAGGTCGCGCAGCCTGCGGTCGCCGAGCAGCGCGACCTGGCGGTCGCAGACCCGTTCGAGCAGGTAGCGGTCGTGCGAGACGACGAGCAGCGTGCCGGCCCAGCCGTCGAGGAGGTCCTCGAGCGAGGTGAGCGTCTCGATGTCGAGGTCGTTGGTGGGCTCGTCGAGCAGGAGCACGTTGGGCTCGTCCATCAGCAGGCGGGTGAGCTGCAGCCGCCGCCGCTCGCCGCCGGACAGGTCGCCGACCCGGGTCTGCTGGCGCGGGCCGGTGAACCCGAGCCGCTGCGCGAGCTGGGATGCCGTGAGCTCCTTGTTCCCCAGGCGCACCACCGAGCGCACGTCCTCGACGGCCTCGATGACACGGCGATCGGCCCAGGCCTCGAGCTCGCGGACCTCCTGGGACAGCACGGCCAGGCGCACGGTGACCCCCACCTTGCGCTTACCGGCGGCCAGCGGCACGTCGCCCGCGAGCGCACGGAGCAGGGTCGACTTTCCGGCGCCGTTGACGCCGACGATGCCGGTGCGCTCCCCCGGGGCAAGCCGCCAGGTGACGGAGTCGAGCAGCACCCGGTCGCCGAGCTGGATACGGGCGTCGACGAGGTCGACGACGTCCTTGCCCAGGCGGGTGGTCGCGAAGCGCATCAGCTCGACGTCGTCGCGGGCCGGCGGCTCGTCGGCGATGAGCGCGTTGGCGGCGTCGATGCGGAACTTGGGCTTGCTCGTCCGGGCCGGCGGGCCACGGCGCAACCAGGCGAGCTCCTTGCGCAGCAGGTTGTCGCGGCGCTCGGCCGTGACGCCGGCCATCCGCTCACGCTCGGCCTTGGCCAGCACGAACGCGGCGTAACCACCTTCGTAGGAGTGCACCGACCCCGAGTCGACCTCCCAGGTCTGGGTGGCGATGGCGTCGAGGAACCACCGGTCGTGGGTGATGGCGACGACGGCGTTGTCGGGGCGGGCGTGCCGCTGCACGAGGTGGTCGGCCAGCCACGCGACGCCCTCGACGTCGAGGTGGTTGGTGGGCTCGTCGAGCAGGAGCAGGTCGGGCGAGGCGACGAGGAGCGCGGCCAGCGCCACCCGGCGGCGCTCGCCGCCGGACAGCGGGCCGACGGCCGCCGACATCCCGCCCACCGCGGGGGCGTCGGTGCCCCCGAGGAGGCCGGTGAGCACGTCGCGGATGCGGACGTCGGCGGCCCACACGTGCTCAGGCAGGTTCCCGATGACGGTCTCGTGCACCGTCGCTGCGGGGTCCATCCCGTCGTCCTGGGTCAGCACCCCGATGGTGAGGCCACCAACGCGCGCGACCCGGCCGGAGTCGACCTCGCGCGAGCCCTCGAGCACGCGCAGCAGGGTGGTCTTGCCCCCGCCGTTGCGGCCGACCACCCCGATGCGGTCACCGCCGCCGACGCCGAGCGAGACGGCATCGAGCACCTGGGCGGTGCCGAGCGCGAGGGAGGCGCGCTCGACGGAGACGAGGTTGGCCACTAGTCGACCCGGTGGTGGATCACGTGGGCGCCGTGCACGGGCCCGCTGGCGCGCCGCACGTCGCGCACCACCCCGCTGGCCGTGAGCGCCACGGCGAGGTCGATTCCGGCCTCGTTGTCCTCGACGAGGAAGGCGGTGGTCGGGCCGGAGCCGGAGACGATGCCACCGAGCGCGCCGTACTCCATGCCGGCCGCCAGCACCTCGCCCAGGTCGGGGCGCAGCGAGATCGCGGCCTCCTGCAGGTCGTTGGTGAGCTGCGGGGCGAGCTCGCGCGCGTCGCCGCTGCGCAGCGCGCTCATCAGGGCCGGCGTGGCCACCGGGTCGGGGACGTCGGCGTCGCCGCGCAGCCGGTCGCACTCGGCATACACCGCCGGCGTGGACAGGCCGCCCTCGGCGAGGGCGAACACCCAGTGGTAGGTGCCGCGCGCCAGCACCGGCGTGAGCATCTCGCCACGGCCGCTGCCCATGGCGGTGCCGCCGGCCACGAGGAACGGCACGTCGCTGCCGAGGTCGGCACCGAGCTCCTCGACCTCCTCGCGGTCGAGGTCGAGGCCCCACAGGTGGTCGAGCGCGACGAGGGTGGCCGCGGCATCCGCCGACCCGCCCGCCATGCCCCCGCTGACCGGGATGCCCTTGCGGATCGAGATGTGCACGGGCTCGACGTCGAAGCGCGCCTGCACCAGGCGGGCGGCGCGCATCGCGAGGTTGTCGCCGTCCTCGGGCACACCGGCGGCGAGCGGACCGCTGACACTGACCCCCCACTCGTCGGCGACCGAGACGGTGATGTCGTCGTAGAGGCTCACGGCATGGAACACCGTCGACAGGCCGTGGTACCCGTCGGCCCGGCGCGGCCCGACCAGGAGCTCGAGGTTGACCTTGGCCGGAACGCGCACGGTCACCGGGCCGGGCACGATGGGGGCTGCGGTCATGCGACCACCCTAGTCAGACGAGCTGCTGCTCAGGCGCGCTCGGCCCGGGCCGTCGAGCGGGCCGCGGCGATGGCCGCGAAGGCCGCCACGTCGAGCTGCTCACCGCGGGTGCGCGGGTCGACACCGGCCGCCACCAGCGCCTCCTCGGCCAGCGCCGCCGAGCCCGCCCAGCCGGCGAGTGCCGCCCGCAGGGTCTTGCGGCGCTGCGCGAACGCCGCGTCGACGCAGGCGAACACCTCCTCGCGGGTGGCAGTCGTCGCCGGCGGCTCGCGGCGGGTGAGCATGACCAGCCCGGAGTCGACGTTGGGCACCGGCCAGAAGACGCTGCGCGACACCGACCCCGCCAGCCGAACATCGGCGTACCAGGCGGCCTTGACGCTCGGCACCCCATAGGTGCGCGACCCCGGCGGCGCGGCGAGACGCTCGGCCACCTCGAGCTGCACCATCACCAGGATGGTGCGCAGCTCGGGAAAGCGCTCGAGGAAGCGCAGCACCACGGGCACCGAGACGTTGTAGGGCAGGTTGGCCACGAGCGCCGTGGGCGGCGGGCCGGGCAGGCTGCGCACGGCCAGGGCGTCGGCCTGCACCACCTCGAGCCGGCCGGCCAGGTGCGGGGCGTGTGCGGCGACCGTCCCGGGCAGCGCGGTGGCGAGCACCGGGTCGACCTCGACGGCGACCACCCGCTGCACCACGGGCAGCAGGGCCAGGGTGAGCGACCCCAGGCCCGGGCCGACCTCGACCACGGTGTCGTCGGCACCGACGCCCGCGACCCGCACGATACGGCGCACGGTGTTGCCGTCGACGACGAAGTTCTGCCCCCACTGCTTCGTCGGCCGGATGCCGTGCTGGGCCGCCAGGGCACGGATCTCGGCCGCCCCGAGCAGCGGGACGTCCGGGCCCTCGGTCATGCGCTCACCCTAGCCACGCGCCGGATGCCGGCCGGCCGCGTGGGTGATCCGCAATCAGTCGGTGCACGGAGGCGGCAGTGGGGATACCAAGTCCGTGGTCCGGCATCCGCACTTCTTGCGGATCTTGCACACGCCCCGCCCTCCGGCATGCCGCTCTCCGCACTGATTGCGAACAGCCCACCTCACTGATTGCGAAAAGCCCACCTCGGGAGCCCCAGGTCGGGGCGCCCGGAGGTGGGCTTTTCGCAAGAAGTCGCCCGGGGGGCGGGTGCGTCAGGCGGCGCCGGCGCAACCCCACGGGCCGAGTCCGGCCTTGGCGTAGTAGCGGTTGGCGACGGTGATCTGCTGGGCGCGCGAGGCGAGGTCGGCCCGCGAGGCGAAGTCGGCTCCACCGTTGGCGAGCCATGACCCCCGGTCGAACTGCAGGCCGCCGTAGTAGCCGTTGCCGGTGTTGATGTGCCAGTTGCCACCAGACTCGCACTGGGCGATGCGGTCCCACATCGCGGCGCGGGCGAGGTTCAGCCCGGCTCCGGAGGTGCTCCCCGAGCTACGGCTGGACGAGCTCGCGGCCGCCTTCTTCTGCACGGTCACGGGGCGCGCCTTGGTGCCGACCTTGACGACGGCGGCCACCGGCTTGGTGGACACCTTGTTGGACATCACCTTGGTGGTGGTGAGCTTGCCGTCGACCCAGGTCTTGCGCTGCACGACGAGCCGGGTGCCCTTCTTGCCGGCCTTGACGACCTTGGTCTGCCCCTTGTAGAGCGAGGCGTCCTTCTGCTGGGTCGTGCCGTAGCCGATTGCCTGCCACACGCGCACGTCCTTGATGGCGACCCGCTTCAGCGTCACCTTCATGCCCTGTTCGAGGGCCGTCGGCATCGCCGGGTTCACCACGTCGTCGACCTTCTTGGTGACGCCGAGCTCGGCGAGCAGGCCGAAGACGGTCGAGCTCGTGGAGGTGACCGTGCGGGTCTTGCCGTCGGCGACGAAGGTGACCTTCTTCGGGGTCGTCACCGCGAGGGTGAGACCGCCCCGGCCGAGCGGCTGCGAGCGCGAGGCCGACAGCACGGCGCCGTCGGCGCGGATGCCGAGGTCCTTCAGCGCGGAGTCGACGGTGGTGGCCGTCGTCCAGTACTCCTTGGTCTGGCCGTCGACGGTGACCGTCAGCTTGCGTCCGTAGCGCACCGAGATGTGGTCACCGTCGTTCACCGCCGAGGCGAGCGAGGGGACCACGACGTCGTGCGGGCCGACGGCGATGTCCCGCTTGTCGAGGACGTCGGCGACGGTGGAACCCAGGACGTGGACCGAGCTCGGCTTCCCGTCGACGGAAACCTCCACGGCCTTGTCGTAGTGGGCGACACCGAAGGAACCGGCGACCACGGCGAGCGCGGCGGCGCCCTGAGCGGCATGACGAAGAGGTCGAGAGAACAGCACAAGTGCTCCAGTGGTCGTGCTTCCCGGGCACCGGCGTCGGACGTCAGCCGGGGGCGGCCAGGTGCCCGGGTCGGGGCACCAGCGTGTGGGTCTCACATCCCTCGGCGTCGGCGACGAGGTGGCGGTTCACACGTGTCGTCCGAGGCGATCCGGCCCCGGCCATTCCCTCCACCGTGCAGGACTCGGGGGCCCAAGGTCAAATTTCGGTAACGGAGTGGCACACCGTTGCATGTCCCACTGGACAACCTGCGCCACACCAGTCCCACCCGTTACGAGATCTGCGTCACGACGTCCACGATGCGGGCTCTGGTGACCTCACCAGGGGCCATAGAGGCTTTCGGCGTTCTCGCTGAGCGCTTGGCACAGGGTGGGTACCGCCACGCCCAGCACCGCCGCCATCGCCCGCACGGTGAGCGGCACCAGGGCCGGGCTGTTGGTCGCCCCACGCCACGGGTGCGGCGTGAGGTACGGCGCATCGGTCTCGACCAGCAGCAGCTCGAGCGGGGTCACGGCCAGTGCGTCGCGCAACGCCTTTGCGCTCTTGAAGGTGACCGTGCCGCTGAACGAGAGGTGGTAGCCGCGCTCGACGCACGCGCGAGCCATCTCGGGGCCGCCGGAGAAGCAGTGCATCACCGTGCGCTCGGGCGCGCCCTCCTCGGCGAGCACCCGGAGCACGTCGTCGTGGCTGTCGCGGTCGTGGATCTGCAGGGTGCGGTCGAGCCGCTTGGCGAGGTCGATGTGCCAGCGGAACGAGTCCTGTTGTGCTGGAATGCCGTCGGGCCCGGTGCGGTAGTAGTCGAGGCCGGTCTCTCCGACCACCCGCACGCGGGGCAGGGCCGCGAGCCGCTCGATCTCGGCGTAAGCCGCGTCGAGCCCACCACGGGCCGCCAGGGCCGGCACCTCGTTCGGGTGCAGCGCGACCCCGGCGAGCACCCCGGCATACCGGTCGGCGGCCTCGACGGCGAAGCGGGCACCGGGCAGGTCGCAGCCGACCTGAACCACCCGGTCGACCCCCACGGCCCGGGCGGCCGCCAGCACCGGTGCCAGGTCGTCGACCGTGACCGCCTCCCCCTCGCGGCTGATGTCGAGATGGGTGTGGTTGTCGACGACCGCGATGGGCAGCGGGTCGGGCGGCACCGGGTCACCGCGCCGGCTGGGCTGCGACGTCACTGCGCGGAGGCCTCCGCCGCCCGGGCGAGCTCCTCGTCGACCACCGACTCGTCGAGTTTGACGAACACCGGTGCAGGCTTGGCGATGGGCGTGCCGACGACAACAGGCCGCGACTCCCAGCGCGGGGTGGACGAGTAGTCACCGGTGATCACCGGGTAGGAGCGGCCCTCGTCGGCGGCGTCGAGCCCGGTGACCGTCTCGAGGCGCGGCATCGGCACGAACGCACCACTGCCGCCGAGCACGGCATCCACCCGGTTGGCGGCGTGCGGCAGGAAGGGCGCGAGCATCGTGTTGAGGTCGGACACGCACTGCACCAGCGTGTGCAGCACCGTGGCGAGGCGCTCGCGCTGTTCGTCGCCCTTGAGCTTGAACGGCTCGGTGCGCGAGACGTAGGCGTTGACCTCGCCGACGACCCGCATCGCCTCGGCGATGGCGGCCTTCTGCCGGTGCCGCTCCAGCAGGCCACCGACGGCGTCGAAGCCGGCGAGCACCGTGGCGCGCACCTCTTCGTCGACCGGCTCGAGCGGGCCGGGCTGCGGGATCTCGCCGAAGTTCTTCGCGACCATCGCGGCCGTGCGCGAGACGAGGTTGCCCCACCCGGCGACGAGCTCGGAGTTGTTGCGCTGCACGAAGTCGCGCCAGGTGAAGTTGGCGTCCTGGTTCTCCGGGCCGGCGGCACAGATGAAGTAGCGGATGCCGTCGGGCCCGTACCGCTCGAGCACGTCGCGTACGAGGATGGTGTAGCCGCGCGAGGTGGAGAACTGCTTGCCCTCCATCGTGAGGTACTCGCTCGAGACGACCTCGGTCGGCAGGTTGAGCTCGCCGAAGACGCCGGGCTCCCCGCCGCGGCTGCCCTTGCCCGCGTAGCCGAGCAGCTCGGCGGGCCAGATCTGGCTGTGGAAGGTGATGTTGTCCTTGCCCATGAAGTAGTGGGAGACCGCCTCGGGGTCGTTCCACCACTCGCGCCAGCGCTCGGGGTCGCCGGTGCGTCGCGCCCACTCGACCGAGGCCGACAGGTAGCCGACGACGGCGTCGAACCAGACGTAGAGCCGCTTGGTGGGGTTGTCGCGCCAGCCGTCGAGCGGCACCGGGATGCCCCAGTCGATGTCGCGGGTCATCGCGCGTGGACGGATCTCGTCGAGGATGTTGAGGCTGAACTTGATGACGTTGGGCCGCCAGGTGCCCGACGCCGCACGCTCCTCGAGCCACTCGCGCAGGGCGTCGGCCAGCGCCGGCAGGTCGAGCAGGAAGTGCTGGGTCTCGACGAAGACCGGTGTCTCGCCGTTGATCCGGCTGCGGGGGTCGATGAGGTCGGTGGGGTCGAGCTGGTTGCCGCAGTTGTCGCACTGGTCACCGCGGGCCTCGCCGTAGCCACAGATCGGGCAGGTGCCCTCGATGTAGCGGTCGGGCAGGGTGCGCCCGGTCGAGGGCGAGATGGCGCCCTGGGTGGTCTGCTCGACCATGTAGCCGTTCTTCCACACCTGGGTGAACAGCTCTTGCGCCACGGCGTAGTGGTTGGCCGTGGTGGTGCGGGTGTAGAGGTCGTAGGAGCAGCCCAGGTCGGTGAGCTCGCCGGCGATGATCGCGTGGTTGGTGTCGACGAACTCGCGGGGCGTCACCTCGGCCTGGTCGGCCAGCACCAGGATGGGCGTGCCGTGCTCGTCGGAGCCGCTCACCATGAGCACGTCGTGCCCCGCCATCCGCATGTAGCGGCTGAAGACGTCGGAGGGCACGCCGAACCCGGCGACGTGGCCGAGGTGGCGCGGGCCGTTGGCGTACGGCCAGGCGACGGCGGAGAGGACCTTCATAGGAGACGATCCTAGGCGGCGCCCACCACTGGTTTTCCCGCCGCCCGCCACGTACAACGGTTCGGTCACGCCGACCGTCGCGGGGACTACGCTGGTCCCGCAACGATGTTGCTGTCGTCGGTGCGGCCGCGCGGTGCGGCTGCCGTCACAAGGAGGACGCCGTGCTGGCTGCCCTCACGGGTATGGGGCTGTCCGCCGCCGCGGGCCTGAACGCCTACATCCCGTTCCTCGTCGTCGCGCTCATCGCGCGGTTCACCGACTACATCACCCTGCCCGTCGGGTACGAGTGGATCGAGAGCAGCTGGGCGATCGGCATCGGGGCGGCGCTGTTGCTCGCCGAGGTCATCCTCGACAAGATTCCGGCCGTCGACACCATCAACGACACGATCCAGACCTTCATCCGGCCCAGCATGGGCGGGCTGATCTTCGCGGCCACGACCGCCGCGGCCCAGCTCGACAACTCCACCTGGCTGAAGGAGAACCCGTGGGTGTCGGTGGTGCTCGGGGTGATCATCTCCGGACTGGTGCACACCGGCAAGATGGCTGCCCGACCGGTCATCAACGTGGGCACCGTGGGTGCGGGGGCGCCGGTGGTCTCGACCGTCGAGGACATCGGCTCGCTCGGGCTGTCGCTGATCGCCCTCATCGCACCGGTGCTCGTCATCCTCGCGCTGGCGCTGCTCGCCTGGCTGCTGATCTGGATGTGGCTGCGGGTGCGCCGATGGCGGCGCACCCGCCGCGACCCCGCCTACACCTCGGCCTGACGCGTCAGCTCTTGACGACCAGGTCCGGCGGCGGCTCGGTGAACGTCGTGGCGCGACCCCAGTCCGAGAAGGTGAGGTCGGCCGGCTCGCGCTTCGGTCCGACGTAGCGCAGCAGGGTGTCGCTGCCGTCGGTTGCCACCCACATCCGCGTCCCGCCCTCCGCGCCGAGCACGTACGCGGGCCGCCCGTCGACCTCGGCCCGCGCGGCAGCACCGGTGTCGGACTCCAGGAGCGCGAGGTCCGGCTGGGCGAAGGCGTCGGTGAGGATCGAGCGCAGCGTGAACGACCCCAGCCCGGTCACGTCCTCCGGCGTGGCCGGTGCGTACTTGCCCACCAGCGCCTTGGCGGTCTTCGGGTTCCCGGTGACCTCGGCCCAGTGCGCCTCGTCGCCGCCGACCCAGGAGTCGGTTCCGACCGTGAGCACCTCGGCGACACCCCCCGCGGGCGTGGTGATGACCACGGTCTGGTTCGAGCCGTTGGCCCGGCCCTCGAGGTCGATGCGCAGCTGCTTGCCGTGGCGGCTCACGGTGCCCACCGCATGGCCCGACTCCGCCGACAGGGCCGCGGTGCGGGCGTCGCGGTAGACGTCGGCCACCGAGGGCGCCGACGTGCTCGATGCCGCCGTCTCGCTGGTGGCGGTGGGTGGGCTCGCGGTGCCCGCGCCGGATGCCGTGGGCTCGCCGTCGCCGCCGCACCCGGCGAGCAGCGCGCTCGCCACGACCAGGGCGACGGCCAGCAGGCGCAGGGCGCGGCGGCCGGGGTGGGTCAGCACGGTTTCCCTTCTCACGACGCCATCATCCGGTCACGTGCAGGCCGCGGACCACGAGCGGCACGGCGGCGCGCACGAACGCGGGCCGTTGGGCGGACGGCATCCGGATGGCGGTCGCGAGCACGCCCTCGATGGCGGCCACGCCGACCGCCGCGCGAAGTGCCGGGTCCTCGCGCCCGGTGCAGCGCACCAGCTCCTCGACCACGCGCACCAGCCCCTGGCGCCACGGGTCGAAGACGGCCATCAGCTCGGGGCGGCGCGCGGCCTCGAGGGCGAGCTCGGCCTGGGTGCGCACGATCTCGGGGCGGCGCAGCCAGCGCAGCAGCAGGTCGGTGACGGCCCGGGCCACGGCGTCGGGGTCCTCGGCGTGCGGCGCGGCCGCCGCGGCCATCGCGTCGACATCGCGGGCGAGCAGCCCACCGACGTGCTCGGTGAGCGCGACGAGCAGGGCCAGGCGGGTGCGCAGGTAGGCCGAGCAGGTGCCCTCGGGCAGCCCCGCCCGCGCGTCGACCGCCCGGTGCGTGAGCCCCCGCAGCCCCGACTCGGCGACGACGTCGACGGCCGCCTCGAGCAGCTCGGCCCGACGCCCACCACGGATGCCGGTGCCGGCGGTCGTGCTGGTGGGCGTCACCCCGCCATTGTGTCGCCTCCCCCGGGGTCGCCGCTGCCCGCCCACGGCAGAGGCCACCAGTCGACCGACCAGCGCGGGCCGGCTCTCCTGCACCTGGGTTCTCGTTGGCCCGGCTCGGTGCGCTTCCACCGACATGCAGTCGGCCGAGTTTGGCTGGCCCTCGAGCACGGCAGTCCCATCGTCACCGGCCGACTGCATGTCTGCAGGCGCACTTCCCGGCCGCTTAGGCTCGACCGGTGACGGCATCTCGCGGCATCGAGATCGGCGGCGGAGTCGTGCGTCGTCCCGCTGCCGAGTGGACGCCGTCGGTCCATGCGCTGCTGCAGCATCGTGTCGATGCCGGCCTGCCGGTCCCCGAGCCGCTGGACATCGCAGACGGTGTGGAGACGGTGCGCCGGCTGCCGGGCGATGCCGGTGAGGAGGCGTGGCCGCACCAGACCTCGCTGGCCGGCGTCCGGTCAGCCAGTCGCCTCCTGCGGGCCGTCCACGACGCCACCCTCACCTGGTCGCCGCCCGACGGTGCGGTGTGGGCCGTTCCGGCCGAGCCGGGTTCGGCGGGCGTGCTGTGCCACGGAGACCCGAAGCCGCCGAACATGACGTGGGACAGGAACCGGGCGACGGGCATCTTGGACTGGGACGACGCCCGCCCGGCCCCGAGGCTGAGCGATGTCGCCTACACCCTGCAGTGGATCGCCCCGCTCTTCGAGGACGATGCCGAGCTGCGGCGGCGTGGCCTGCCGACCCACATCACCGCCCGTGAGCCACGCCGGGGGTTGATACCGGTCCTTCGCGGACCCTCCACCGAGTGGCCCGACGCGACGGCTGTTCGACTGCCGACTCCCGGACCGGGAATGCCCGGCACTGGAAATGGATTACTACAGGTGTAGAGTTCTCTACATCCGTAGAAAGGAATGTCTCATGGGTCCCCTCACCGGCCTCGCCACCGTCGCCACCGTCCTGCTGGTCACCATGGTGCTCAGCGCCGTCGTCGTGCTCGGCCTCACCGTCGCGTTCGTCGTGCCTGCCCTGCGCACGACCCGCACCGACCGGCTGCGCCGCTCGCTCAGCATCCCGACGTACTACCTGCACCCCGCCACCGCGCACTGACGCCCGGGGGCCGAGGTTCCGGACCCGCCGACCGGGCGCCGCGCGCCACGGTCGTCGTAGGCCCCCGTCCCCTGCCAACTCCCAGCAGACGTGCAGCCAACGTGCGGCGCACGTCCGGGCTGGCGGCATAGCCTGACGCCCATGCGGCGCAGGAACCTCACCGAGACCTGGCTCGTCCTCGGTGTCTCGCTCGGCGCCTCGGCGGTCTGGTCGCTCCTTCGGATCATCGACAAGCTGACCCTGGTGCAGTCGCTCGGGTCGCAGACCACGGCGATGAACAACTCGGTCACGCCCGACCGCCCGTGGCTCGACCTGACCTACCAGCTGGTCGGCATCGTCATCGCCCTGGTGCCGGTGCTGCTGGCTCTGCACCTGCTGCGGCGCGACGACCCGAACGAGCCGCACACGATGGGCTTCGACCTACGCCGCCCCTGGCAGGACCTCTGGCGCGGGGCCCTGCTCGCCGCCGCCATCGGGCTGCCCGGCCTCGCCCTGTACGCGGCCGCCAAGGCCCTCGACCTCAACACCACGATCGCCGCCGCCAACCTGGCGGGCGCCTGGTGGACCGTGCCGGTGCTGATCCTCGCCGCCGCCCAGAACGCGGTGCTCGAGGAGGTCATCATGGTGGGCTACCTCTTCAGCCGCTGGGGCTCGGTGGGCTGGGGCACGTGGCGGATCATCGTCACCAGTGCGCTCATCCGCGGCAGCTACCACCTCTACCAGGGCTTCGGCGGCTTCGCCGGCAACGTGGTGATGGGCATCATCTTCGGCTGGTTCTACACGCGCACGAAACGGGTCATGCCGCTGGTCGTCGCGCACACCATCCTCGACGTCGTGGCCTTCGTCGGCTACGCGCTGCTCAAGGACCACCTGGCCTGGCTCTGACCCGTCCCTGACGTGGCCGGTCTATCGGCCCGGGGACGGCATCCCCCCATGGACGCCGTGAGGCCCGCCGCATGTGGGCGGCGGGCCTCACGTGCAATGCGCGGGCTCAGCCGCCGGAGCGCCAGGCCTTCATCAGGTCGTGGTTGAGGGTGGAGATGACGTCCTGCGGGATGCCCTTCGGGCACGCGACCGAGCAGGCCCCGATGTTGGTGCAGCCGCCGAAGCCCTCGGCATCGTGCTGGTCCACCATCGAGACCACCCGGGCCATCCGCTCGGGCTGGCCCTGGGGCAGCTCGGCGAGGTGGGTGACCTTGGCACCCATGAAGAGCATCGCGCTGGCGTTGGGGCAGGCCGCGACGCAGGCGCCGCAGGAGATGCACTCGGCCGCCTGGAAGGCGCGGTCGGCGTTCGGCTTGGGCACCGGGGTCGCGTGGGCGTCGGGGGCCGACCCGGTGTTGACCGAGATGTAGCCGCCGGCCTGGATGATCCGGTCGAAGGCGCCGCGGTCGACGACGAGGTCCTTGATCACCGGGAAGGCGCTGGCCCGCCACGGCTCGATGGTGATGACCTCACCGTCGCTGAAGCTGCGCATGTGCAGCTGGCAGGTCGTGGTCTTCTCAGGGCCGTGCGCGTGGCCGGAGATCATCAGGCCGCAGCTGCCGCAGATGCCCTCGCGGCAGTCGGAGTCGAAAGCGATCGGCTCCTCGCCCTTGGCGTTGAGCTGCTCGTTGAGCAGGTCGAGCATCTCGAGGAAGCTCATGTCGGGGCTGATCTCGGTGACCTTGTAGGTCACGAGCCCGCCGGTGTGCCGCGGGCCGGCCTGACGCCAGATCTTCAGGGTGAGGTTCACTTATAGCTCCGCTGCTTCAACTCGATGGCTTCGTAGGCGAGGTCCTCCTTGTGCAGCACGGGGGCGCTCATCTCGCCGTCCCCGTCACCGCCGGTGAACTCCCAGGCCGCGACGTAGAGGAACTCGGCGTCGTTGCGCAGGGCCTCACCGTCCTCGGTCTGGCTCTCGGACCGGAAGTGGCCGCCGCAGGACTCGCGGCGGTGCAGGGCGTCGATGCACATCAGCTCGCCGAGCTCGAGGAAGTCGGCCACCCGCCCGGCCTTCTCCAGGCTCTGGTTGAGCGTGTCGGCGGCACCGAGCACCCGCACGTTGCGCCAGAACTCCTCGCGCAGGCCGCGGATGAGGTCGATGGCCTTGAGCAGGCCCTCCTCGTTGCGCTCCATGCCGCAGTACTCCCACATGATGTTGCCGAGCTCCTTGTGGAAGGAGTCGACGCTGCGCTCACCGTTGATCGTCAGCAGCTTCGCCGTGCGCGCCTCCACCGAGGTGCGGGCCTCGGCGACCGCGGGGTCGTCGACCGCCAGCGGCGTGAACGGGCCCTTGGACAGGTAGTCGCGGATGGTGTTCGGCAGCACGAAGTAGCCGTCGGCCAGCCCCTGCATGAGGGCCGAGGCGCCGAGCCGGTTCGCGCCGTGGTCGGAGAAGTTGGCCTCGCCGGTGACGAACAGCCCGGGGATGCTCGACTGCAGGTCGTAGTCGACCCACAGCCCGCCCATGACGTAGTGCACGGCGGGGTAGATGCGCATCGGCACCTCGTACGGGTTCTCCCCGGTGATCCGGGCGTACATGTCGAACAGGTTGCCGTACTTGGCCTCGACGGCCGCCTTGCCCAGGCGGGAGATGGCGTCGGTGAAGTCGAGGTAGACCCCCCGGCGGAAGTCGCCCACCAGTGGCCCGACGCCGCGACCCTCGTCGCAGACGTTCTTCGCCTGGCGCGAGGCGATGTCGCGGGGCACCAGGTTGCCGAAGCTGGGGTAGATGCGCTCGAGGTAGTAGTCGCGGTCCTCCTCGGCGATCTGGCGCGGGTCCTTGTCGCAGTCGTCGCGGTTCTTCGGCACCCAGATCCGGCCGTCGTTGCGCAGTGACTCCGACATCAGGGTCAGCTTGCTCTGGTGGTCGCCCGACACCGGGATGCAGGTGGGGTGGATCTGCGTGTAGCAGGGGTTGGCCATGTGGGCGCCCTTGCGGTGCGCGCGCCAGGTGGCCGTGACGTTGGACCCCATCGCGTTGGTGGACAGGTAGAACACGTTGCCGTAGCCGCCCGAGGCGAGCACGACGGCATCCGCGAGGTGGGTCTCGATCTCACCGGTGACCAGGTCGCGGGCGATGATGCCCCGGGCCCGGCCGTCGGCCACGACCAGCTCGAGCATCTCGTGCCGGCTGTACTGCTGCACGGTGCCGGCGGCGACCTGCCGTTCCATGGCCTGGTAGGCGCCGATGAGCAGCTGCTGGCCGGTCTGGCCGCGCGCGTAGAAGGTGCGCGACACCTGCACGCCACCGAACGAGCGGTTGTCGAGCAGGCCGCCGTACTCGCGGGCGAAGGGCACGCCCTGCGCGACGCACTGGTCGATGATGTTGGCGCTCACCTCGGCGAGCCGGTAGACGTTGGTCTCGCGGGCGCGGTAGTCGCCGCCCTTGACCGTGTCGTAGAAGAGCCGGTAGGTGGAGTCGCCGTCCTCCTTGTAGTTCTTCGCGGCGTTGATGCCGCCCTGGGCGGCGATCGAGTGCGCCCGGCGCGGGCTGTCCTGGAAGCAGAACGACTTGACGTTGTAGCCCGCCTCGCCCAGAGTCGCGGCGGCGGCCCCGCCCGCCAGCCCGGTGCCGACGATGATGACGTCGAGCTTGCGGCGGTTGGCCGGGTTCACCAGCGCCGCCTCGAACTTGCGGGTGGTCCACTTGTCGGCGATCGGGCCGCCCGGCGCCTTGCTGTCGGCGATCGGGTCGCCCTCGGTGTAGAGCCGGTGGGCGATGCCCGCGTTCACGGTGGTGTCGGTCATGTCAGTGCCTCACTTGATCAGGCCGAAGAGGATCGCGAGCGGCGGGATGATGAACCCGACCGCGATGACGGCGGCCAAGGTGTAGCCGATGGCCCGAGCCCGTCGATAGGCCGCCGGCGAGCTGGTCCAGCCGAGAGTCTGCTGCGAGCTGAAGATGCCGTGCGCGAGGTGCAGACCCAAGGCCCCCATCGCGATGAGGTAGATGATCGTCAGCCACGGCACCTGGAAGCTGGCCACGACGAGCCGGTAGGGGTTGTTGATGACGTTCGCGCCCTGCGCGTCGGGGTTGACCGAGATCTTGACGATGGTGAACTCGAGCAGGTGCCAGACGAGGAACAGCAGCAGGGCGATGCCGCCCCACCGCATCCACTTGGTGCGCATGGCCGTGCGGGCCGCGGAGTAGCGCGTGCGGCGGGCGTTGCCGGCCCGGGCCCACAGCCCCAGCCCCGCGTAGAGGTGGCCGACCAGGGACAGGATGAGCACGACGCGCAGGATCCAGAGCAGCCCGCCGTACGGCAGGATCGGCTCGCCGAAGGTGCGCAGGTGCTCGGCGTAGGTGTTGAACGCCTCCTCACCGGACAGCACCTTGAGGTTGCCGTACATGTGCAACAGGACGAACCCGACGAACACCAGCCCGGTGCCGGCCATGAGGACCTTGAGGGCGATGGTGGTGCGGCGGGCCGACGCGGGACGCGATGGTGCTGTCGTTGTGGCCACGGGTCGGATCCTAACCAGCGCTCGGAGGTGAGGCGAGGGCAGGCGAACCTTACTCAGGTGTGAGATTGGCCCGGTTACCAGCCGGTATGCCGGGTGGGCTCCCGCCCGGACGCGCCCGTCCGGCTTTGAGTGTGGTTCACGGGGCGCGAATGGCGCACGCTGGCTTCGCCGCCAACCCGAGCCCGAAACACCGATCCCCAGCCCACCTACGCTCCCAGCCAGAACACCGTGGGCGAACGTGGGAAAGCTACTCCCTTTGGTTCTACTTCGACGAGAACCACGAGCGGCCGCAAGTGGCCCTCCGGCGCGGCCGCATGCGGAGTTGCGAGCATCGACGTCGTGACCGGAGAGCTCCTCGCCGGGACGGTCCCACCCAAGGTGCTGCGAGCCTCCGGAGATGCTGTTCGAGCGGTCAAAGCCGGCCGTGCCGATCCGATCGAGGAGCCCAAGGCACCTCTGCTCCCACCGGGAGCAGGGGTGCCTTCGTTTACGGCGTGTCGCGGAGGCGGCCCGGCTGCGTGACGGTCTTGCGGCCCGGCAGACCCAGCTGGGTGCGCGCGCGCCCAAACCACACCACACGCCGAACAGGCCGATGCGGCAGGGGCCGCGCTCCGGATGCCGTGGGCGCCGCCGGTCCGGCGCCGGTCCGGCGCCCGGATCAGCCGGCTGAGCCGCCGACTGAGCCGCCGGGTGCGGGCGCCGGTCCCACCGGGGGGAAGGCGGCATCCCCCGGCACGCCGTTGATGTCGGAGGTGTTCATGGCGTACTGCAGCACCGCGAAGCCGAGGGCGTGGGTGTTGACGTCGAGGGCGTGCAGGTCGACGTTGGCCAGCGTGTCGCAGGCCCGGTGGTAGCAGGGGTCGTAGGGCTTGCCCGCGGTGCCGCCCCAGGCCTGCGCCTCCTGCGCCGTCTTGATGCCGTCGCCCCCGGAGAACAGGCCACCCGACGGGATGCCGGCCCGGAGGAACGGCCCGTCGTCGGAGCGGCCGTTGAGGTCGGTGCCCTTGACCGGAAGGCGTCGCTGCGCGAAGAACGCCTGGAAGGTCTTCTCGATGCGGTCCGAGCCGCTGGGCCCCGGCCCCGCACCCACGGCGTCGGAGTCGTCACCGTCGCGGACGAAGAACCCCGGGTTGGGCGACCCGATCATGTCGACGTTGAGGTAGAGGGCGATCCGGGCGCGCTCCTCGTCGGTGAGACCGGTGACGTAGCGGGTGGCGCCCACGAGGGAGGACTCCCCACCACCCCACCAGGCGAAGCGCACCCTGTTGACCGGGTCGACCCGGGCCAGCTGCTCGGCGACCTCGAGCAGGGCGGCCGCACCGGAGCCGTTGTCGTTGATGCCGGGCCCGGCGTTGACCGAGTCGAGCTGGGCACCGGCCATGACGACGTTGCCGTCGTTCCCGCCGCTCGTCTCGGCGAGCACGTTGTAGGTCGTGGCGGGTCCGCGCGACGTCGCGGTGGCCACGTGCACCACCGAACCGCTCGTGGCCGCCAGGTCGGCGCCGACCGCCCGGGTCACCGACGTCACCGGGATGTCGAGGTCGAAGCCCTCGCCGAGGGTGCCGTCGAGGTCACCCGCCACGTTGTTGACGATGACGACGGCGGCCGCCCCCGCGGCATACGCGTTCTGCGCCTTCGTGGCGAAGGTGCAGCCACCGCGGCTGACCAGCGCGACGGTGCCGACAGGGAACCCGCCGTAGTCGGCGACGTCGCAGCCCGGCGTGACGTCGACCGGGGCCGCGCGCAGGGCGGTGAGCGGGGCCGTGACGTCGCCGCCGCCCGAGTAGCCGAGGATCGCGTTCGCCACCGGAGCGGCGGGGGCCGGCGCCACCCGCTGCAGCACCGCCGGCCGCAGTGACACGAAGGTGGTGAAGGTGAACGCCCGCACGTCGGGGGTGTAGCCCGCCGCCTTCAGCCGCTGCACGACGTAGTCGACCGACGCGTCGTAGCCAGGGGACCCCGAGACCCTGGTGCCGTGATGGGTGTCGGCCACCCGCTGCAGCGCCGCCTGGTGCTTGCGCACCCCGGCCACGGTGATGCACTCGGCCAGCAGGGTGTGGGTGTCGTTCACCCGTGAGCCGCAGGCCGCCGGCCCGGCAGCTAGCTCCGGCGCCGCCGGCGGGGCGGCCCGGGCCACCGGCACGGCGCAGACGACGGCAGCCGTGGCCGCGAGGGCGGCGCAGAGTCTGCGGGTCGTGCGGGACATGGTGGGCTCCAGGGTCAAAGGGTGTGGCCGGCGAGGTGGCCACCCGACCGTAGCCGCGCGACTCCTCCCGGGTGCCATCCCAGCGTAAGGACGTCGTCAACGCCCGGTAAAGAGGGGCACCGGGGATGGGGTCGACCTCCCCGGCTCTGGTCCGGATCCCCGGGTGGCGGTGCGGTGGCACCACCACCCGGACAGACCACCGCCAGTCGCGCGGATGAACCAGAGCCCGAGCGGCGGCTCAGCCGCGGCGCTGGGCGATGGCGGCGTCGTAGAGCTGCTTCTTCGACAGGCCGGTGGCCGCGGCGACCTCGGCGCAGACGTCCTTGAGCCGCTCGCCCTCGGCCACCCGCCGGCGGATGCCGTCGAGCTGGCCGGCCAGGTCTGCCACCGGGCCCCTCGACCCGGCCACGACGACGGTGATCTCGCCGCGCACGCCCTCGGCCGCCCACGTCGCCAGCTCGGACAGGGTGCCGCGGCGCACCTCCTCGTAGGTCTTGGTCAGCTCGCGGCAGACCGCCGCCGTGCGGTCGGCGCCGAACGCCTCCGCCATCGCCGTCAGCGTTCGGGCCAGCCGGTGCGGCGCCTCGAAGAACACCATCGTGCGAGGCTCCGAGGCGAGGCCGGCGAGCGCCGCCGCCCGCTCCCCCGCCCGGCGGGACAGGAACCCCTCGAAGCAGAACCGGTCGACCGGCAGGCCCGAGACGGCCAGCGCCATGAGCACCGCCGACGGCCCCGGCACGCAGGTGACCCGCACGTCGATGCCGACCGCGGCGCTGACCAGGCGGTAGCCGGGGTCGGACACCGACGGCATCCCGGCATCGGTCACCACGAGTACGCGCGCGCCCTCGCCCAGCCGCTCGACCAGCTCGGGGGTGCGCTCGGCCTCGTTGTGCTCGTGGTACGACACCACCCGACCGGTCGGGGTGACGTCGAGCTCCTGGCACAGCCGCCGCAGCCGGCGGGTGTCCTCGGCGGCGACCACGTCGGCGAGGCGCAGCTCGTCGGCCAGGCGCGGGGCGGCATCACGCGGCTCGCCGATCGGGGTCGCTGCCAGCACCAGCACGCCGCCGCTCATGAAGGCGATCCTCGCACGCGGTGGAAGGCACGCGGCGCGCACAAGAGCCCAACCTAGGATGTGCCGGTGACCCGGACCGACGAGCTGCGCCTGCGGCTGCTCGGGACTCGCCCGACCGACCGGCTGTGGGGGTGGCTGGGGCCGGGACTCATCGCGCTCGTCGGTGGCGTGCTGCGGTTCTGGAACCTCGACCACCCCCGGGCCCTGGTGTTCGACGAGACCTACTACGTGAAGCAGGCGTACTCGCTGCTGCACTTCGGCGTCGAGATGCGGGTGCTCGACTCGCTCAAGAAGCCCGACGACGCCTTCGTCAGCGGCAGCCAGAACATCTTCTCCACGACCGACGGCGACATGGTGGTGCACCCGCCCGCCGGGAAGTGGCTCATCGCGGCCGGCGAGTGGCTCTTCGGTTCCGGCTCGGGCCTGGGCTGGCGGTTCTCGGTGGCGCTGGTCGGCACGCTGTCGATCCTGATCGTGGGCCGCGTCGCGCGGCGGATGTTCGGGTCGACCGCCCTGGGCTGCGTGGCGGCCTTCCTGCTGGCCTTCGAGGGGTCGCACTTCGTGATGTCGCGCACCGGCATCCTCGACATCATCGTGTCGTTCTGGGCGCTGTGCGGCTTCGCGGCGCTGCTCGTCGACCGCGACCGCAGCCGCGAGATCCTCGCCGAGAAGGTGGGCGCGCTGCCCCGCGGCAGCTGGCCGGTGGGGATGGGGCCGTGGCTCGGCTGGCGGCCCTGGCGGTGGGTGGCGGGCCTGTCGCTCGGCCTGTGCACCAGCACCAAGTGGTCGGGCCTGTTCTTCCTGGCGGCGTTCGGCATCATGTCGGTCTGGTGGGACCTGGGCGCACGGCGGGCGGCCGGCGTGCGCAGGTGGGGGCGCGGCGCGCTGTTCAAGGACGGCCCGTTCGCCGCCCTGGCGATGGTGGGCACCGCGGTGGTCGTCTACGTGCTCTCGTGGTCGGGGTGGTTCCTCACCTCGATCGGCTACCACCGGCAGTGGAACACCTTCAACCCCGGGCAGGGGCCGCAGTGGCTGCCCCCGGTGCTGCGCAACTGGTGGAAGTACCACCAGGACGCCTACCAGTTCAACACCACGCTGCACACTCCGCACCCGTACCAGTCGAACCCGTGGTCGTGGCTGGTGCAGACCCGGCCGACGTCCTTCTTCTACGAGACCAAGGCCCGCGGCGTGGCCGGCTGCACGGTCGACCAGTGCTCCCAGGCGATCAACCCGATCGGCACCATCTCGGTCTGGTGGGTCGGCATCCTCGCCCTGCTCGTCGTGCTCTGGTGGTGGCTGGTGCGGCGCGACTGGCGGGCCGGAGCCATCGCTGCGGGGTTCATCGGCGGCTACCTGCCGTGGTTCATGTACCAGGACCGCACGATCTACACCTTCTACGCCGTGGCGTTCGAGCCCTTCGTGGTACTCGCGGTCGCCTTCCTCATCGGCCTGTGGGTGGGGCGACGCGAGGACGACCCGGCCCGCTGGCGGTGGCGCTGGTACGTCGTCGGCGGCTACCTGGCGTTCACCCTCGCGCTGTTCGCGTTCTTCCACCCGGTCTACGTGGCCGACACCATCCCCTACGAGCAGTGGCGCTGGCGGATGTGGTTCCCCAGCTGGATCTGACCCGCGCGCGCGAGCGCACAGGGCGACGGGCCGGAGGAGATGTCCTCCGGCCCGTCGCCGTTGTGTCCTGCTCAGGTGGTTCCCGTGGTCAGCGGGTGGCCGCCCGGGTGTCGATCCGGATCTTCACCGAGGTGCCCTTCTCCTCCAGCACCCGGATGGTGGTGCCGCTACCGGCGACCTTCACACCAGCAGTGGGCTGGTCCTTCTTGAAGTACCGGTTCGGGTTGGTGTCGTCGAACAGCGGGTTGCCGTTCTGGCCACGCAGGTAGCTGGCCTGGCCGGTGACCGGGTCGTGCAGGGTGAACGAGTCCACCTTCTGCAGCCCGAACGTGGCGTCGTACATCTGGATGCGCGGGCGCCACGGCTGGCCGTCGAGCTTGTAGACCGTGCGCGGGTGCGCATCGATCGGGAGGATGAGCCCCTCACCGGGGTGCTGGCTCGTGTTGTTGTCGCTCTGCGAGGTGTCCCACAGCGAGATGAGCAGGCCGTCCTGGTAGGGGAAGTGCTCCACGAAGTCGGGCTTGTCCGGGAACCCGAAGTTGTACGGGCCCGTCTTCAGGTACTTGTCGAACGACACGTACTCACGGTTGCTCGCGATGTAGTGCCGCTGGAAGGCCTGGGTCGAGCTGGCCCCGACCGAGGAGAAGCCGTCCAGAGTCCAGCCGTTGGGGCTGGTCTCCGCACCGTCCGTGAGCAGCGTGGTGCCGCTCGCGGTCAGGACGACGTCGTCGACGAAGATGCCGCTGACGACGTCGGGGTTGGTGCCCTGTGCAGCACCGTCGGTGGAGTAGCGGACCCGCAGGGTGACCGTCTTGCCGGCGTAGGCCGACAGGTCGAAGGTGGCCGGGGTCCAGGCCGGCTGGTAGCCGTCGATGCCGTTGCCCTCGGCGGCCTTGGTGATGTTGCCGGCGATGGCCTTGAAGCCAGTGCCGTCGTTGACCTCGACGTAGGCGTAGTCGCACGCATCCGGGCCGCAGTCCTCGATGTTCCAGCGAGCCTTGAACGACAGGGACGCCGAGCCGGCCGGAAGGGTGACCGAGCGCGACATCGTCGACTCCAGGTTGTCACCGGCACCGGAGTACCACTGCTTGGACCCGGTGGCCGGTGCGCCGAGGTCGGTGGTCACCGTCTTGTCGGGAAGGTTGACCACGACGGCCTGGGCCCTCTTGGAGTTGTACTCGTGCGGGCCGAGCTGCATGGTGCGGCGCTGGCCGGTGTTGACGATCTCGTAGTCGAGCCAGCCGAGCTGCAGCTTGTCCCAGGCGCCCAGGTCGGCCGCGCGCGAACCGATGGCGTTGTCGCCGGGCGCGGAGTTGCGGCTCTGCGACATCAGGGTCCACCAGGCGACCGGGTTCTCGCGGCTCGCCGGCGGGCCGGAGGTGTCGTACTCGTCGGGCAGGCCGAGGTCGTGGCCGAACTCGTGGGCGATGACCGACAGGCCACCGTTCTCGGGCTGCACCGTGTAGTCAGCCGCCCAGATACCGGTGGAGCCGACGGGCGTACCGCCAAGGAGCGGGATGGGCGCAGCCGGGTTGTTGCCCTGGAAGGCGCGCCAGCGGTGCGACCAGATGGCGTCCTCACCCTGGTAGGGGTCGATGTTGGCCTGGTCGCCACCGGCGTGCACGATCTGCAGGTGGTCGATGTAGCCGTCGGGCTCGTTGAAGTTGCCGTCACCGTCGATGTCGTAGCGGTCCCACTTGTCGAACCGCTTGATGGTCGCCTTGATCTGCGCGTCGGTCTGGCCGGCGGCCTTCTGCTGCGTGACCCACGCGGCCATGCCGTCCTTGACCAGCTGCCAGGTGTTGCTGCAGACGTTGCTGGCGCAGGGGTAGCCATCGCTGCGGCCGTAGCGGGCCTCGTTGTAGGGCACCGTCACTGGGTCGGTGACCAGGCCGGCGATGGAGTAACGGCCGGAGGACTGCTTCTCGTAGTACTGCCGCATCGACTCGGTGCCGGTGACGGAGCCGTTGCCGAAGTAGAGATCCTGGTAGTAGGCCTTGCCGTAGTGCGCGTTCCAGTCGGTGGTGTTGTCCAGAGCGCGGTTGGGCTGGGGGATCTGGTTGAACCGGGGTCCGTCGAAGCGGGTCGGGCCCGGGATGTTGGCGTTGGTGTCCTGGTCGGGGTAGTCCGGGTGGCGCTGGTTGCCGAACTGCACGACGAGCACGAAGAGCTGGTCGGTGTTCTCCCGGGCGAGCTCGACGTACTGGTCGACCTTCTTGGCCTTCTGTGCCTTCTTCTTGCCCTTCGCGGCCGTGGCAGCCCGCTCGGACTGGCCGACCTTGACGACGGTGCTGCCGCCGATCTGCTGTGGTGTGGCCTGTCCCTGCAGCACCGCGGAGACCGCGGTCTTGCGCAGCTCGGCCTGCTTGTCGGCGATGGGGTCGGGCAGGCTGTCGCTCGGGGTGGCGGCTTGTGGCTCGCCGAGCGCGCTCTGCGACGGGGCCTTGGTGGCGCTGGCGGCCGCCATGGGAGCGGTCATCGTCGCCCCCATCCCCGCGGCGAGAGCCAGGCTGAGTAGCCCGGTGGTGGTCTTTCGCACTGGTTGTCCTCCTGCAGATGGTGAATGGTTTCGTGCTGCCCACGAGATCACCGAAGCGGCAACACTGCAGGCGACCATAGGTGGCGCTTCCCCCCTCCGCGATCGGAGCGACCGTCGAATCTGTGACCGGTAGAACCGGATTGGGAGCCCTGGGGACGACCGGTCTCGCACGCAGCGGCGCCCGCCGCCCCCGGGTGCGCCCGCCGCCGCGCCGGATGCCGGTGCCCGGGCCCTGTCGGTGGGCGGCGCTAGGTTCGGGTCATGTTCCTCCTCGGCGACGACCGTCGCCTCGTCATCAGCGCGAGCGACCTGCGCACGGCGGCGGCCTGTGAGTTCGCGCTGGTGCGCGAGCTCGACGCGGTGCTGGGCCGCACGGTGCGGGTCGCGGCCGACGACGACCCGATCGCCGCACGGGTCATCGCCCTGGGCAACGAGCACGAGCAGGGCGAGCTGCGGCGGCTGGCCCGGGCACACCCGGGTCGGGTCGTGCAGTTCGAGCGGCCGGGCTACTCCCCCGACGACCTCGCCCGCGCGCACGCGCAGACCCTCGACGCGCTGCGCTCCGACGCCGAGGTCGTCTACCAGGCCACCTTCTTCGACGGCGGCTTCGTGGGCCACGCCGACTTCCTCGAGCGCACCGCCGACGGCTGGCTGGTCAGCGACACCAAGCTGGCCCGCACCGAGAGCGTCCCGGCGCTGCTGCAGATCGCCGCCTACGCATCGCTGCTGCGCGAGGCCGGCGTGGCCACCGCCCCGTACGCCCGGCTCGTCGTGGGCAGCGGTGAGGTGCGCGACTTCGCGCTCGACGACATCGTGCCCGTCTACCTGGCCCGGCGGGCTCGCCTCGACGCCCTGCTGTTCGAGCACCGCGCGTCCGAGGGCCTGGCGCGGTGGGGCGATACCGCATGGCTCGCCTGCGGCCGGTGCGAGGTCTGCGAGCCCGAGGTCGAGGCGGCGCGCGACCTCCTCCTCGTGGCCGGTGTCCGCGCGCCGACCCGCCGCAAGCTCATCGATGCCGGTGTCTCGACCATCGACGAGCTCGCCGTGCGTACCGAGCCCGTGGCCGACGTGCGCGGCGCGACGCTCGACCGGCTGCGCGAGCAGGCCCGCCTGCAGCTCGAGCAGGAGAGCGACCCCACCGGCGGGGTCCGCTCCGAGGTCACCGACCCCGAGACGCTCCGGCGGATGCCGCGGCCCAGCCCCGGCGACGTGTTCTTCGACTTCGAGGGCGACCCGCTGTGGTCTGAGCGCGGCTCACGCACCTGGGGCCTGGAGTACCTCTTCGGCATCGTCGAGGTCGACACCGGGGCACCGGTGTTCCGCACCTTCTGGGCCCACGACCGTGCGGCCGAGCGGCAGGCCCTCATCGACTTCGTCGGGTGGTTGAACGAGCGGCGGCAGACCTGGCCCGACCTGCACGTCTACCACTACGCCGCCTATGAGACGGCGGCCCTGCTCCGCCTCGCCGCACGCCACGGGGTCTGTGAAGACGACGTCGACCAGCTGCTGCGCGACGGCGTGTTCGTCGACCTGTATGCCGTGGTGCGCTCGGCGATCCGGGTGTCGCAGCGCTCCTACTCGATCAAGAAGCTCGAGCCGCTCTACATGGAGGCCCGCGAGGCCGCGGTCACCAACGCGGCCGACTCGATCGTCGTCTACCACTCGTTCATGGCGGCCCGCGACGCCGAGCGGCACGACGAGGCCGCGCACCTGCTCGCCGAGATCGCCGACTACAACCGAGACGACTGCGTGTCCACGTGGATGCTGCGCGACTGGCTGCTCGCCCAGGGCGCCGGTTCCAGCGTCGCCGATCCCGACAACGGCCCCGTGGTGGGGGTGGAGGCCGCCGTGGCCCAGACCCCCACCGAGCAGCGGCTGGCGCTGATCCGCCTCGAGACCCTGCTGCGCGACCGCCTCGCCGGCGTCAAGCCGCACGAGCGCTCGGCCGATCAGCAGGCCGTGGCGCTGGTCGCGGCATCGGTGCTCTTCCACGCCCGCGAGGACAAGCCGGTCTGGCAGGCGCACTTCGAGCGGCTGCGGCTGCCGGTCGGCGACTGGCGAGTGGCCGACGGGGTCTTCCTCGTCGAGTCGGCCGAGGTCGTGCAGCCGTGGCACCAGAACACACCGCGACAGCGCCCGCGGCGCACGCTGCGGCTCGAGGGCGAGCCGATGCGCGGCATCCCGGCCGGGCCGGGCGACGAGGTGAGCATGGTCTACGCCGACCCGCCACCGCCCGGGGTCGTCACGCTGCCCGGGCACGCCAACGCCCGGTCCACGGCCACCGTCGCGATCCTCGAGGCCCACGACCGGCTAGCAGCGAACGGCCGGCTGCACCAGAGCCTGCTCGTCGAGGAGCTCCAGCCCAAGGACGGGAGTGCTCACCTGGCCCTGCCGGTGGCGCTGGTGCCGTCGAAGGTGCTGAGCACCCGCCCGATCGACGACGCCCTCGCCGAGGTGGCGCAGCGTGTGGTCGATGCCGGCGACGACCTGCCGCGCACCGCGGGCATCGACCTGCTGGCCAGGCGGCTTCCCCGGCTGCGGGACGGGGCGCCCCTGCCTGCCGTGGGCTTCGGGCCGAACCGCCACCTCGATGCCGTCGAGGCGGCCCTGCTCGCCACCGACGACTCCTACCTCGCCGTCCAGGGGCCGCCCGGAACCGGCAAGACCTACGTCGCCTCCCGGGTCATCGCCCGGCTGGTGCTCGAGCACGGCTGGGCCGTGGGGGTCACCTCACAGGGGCACAAGGCGATCGAGAACGTGCTGCGGGCCGTCGTGGCGGCGGGGGTGCCGGCCGAGCAGGTCGGCAAGCCAACCCGCGACCCCGAGGGCGCCACCTGGACCGTTCTCGGGAAGACCGACGACCTCGCGGCCTTCGCGGCCGGGCACGTGCGAGCCGGCCGCGGCTACGTCGTCGGCGGCACCGCCTGGGACCTCACCAGCACGAAGCGGATGCGGCGCGGCCAGCTCGACCTCGTGGTGGTCGACGAGGCGGGCCAGTTCTCGCTGGCCAAGACCCTGGCCTGCTCCGTGGCCGGCGACCGGCTGCTCCTGCTCGGTGACCCCCAGCAGCTGCCACAGGTGTCGCAGGGCACCCATCCCGACCCGGTCGACGCCTCAGCCCTGGGCTGGCTGATCGGCGACGAGCCGGTGCTGCCGGCCGAGTTCGGCTACTTCCTCGAGACCACCTGGCGCATGCACCCCGCCCTCACCGAGCCCGTCTCGCGGCTGTCATACGCCGGCCAGCTGCGGTCCGAGGCCACCGTCACCGGCATCCGCAACCTCGAGGGCATCGAGCCCGGGCTCCACGTTCGCCTGGTCGACCACCACGACAACTCGACGTGGTCACCCGAGGAGGCCGTCGTCGTGCGCGACCTCGTGCACGACCTGCTGGGCCGCACCTGGCACGACCCCGCCGAGCGCGACACCGACGGTGCGCCGGTCGGCCCGCGCCCGCTGGGCCCCACCGACGTCATCGTCATCACCCCCTACAACGGCCAGGTCGGCCAGCTGCGGCGCACCCTCGACGACGCCGGCCTGGTCGAGGTCCCGGTCGGCACCGTCGACAAGTTCCAGGGGCAGGAGGCGGCGGTCGCCATCCTGTCGATGGCAGCGTCCTCGCACTCCGACGTCTCGCGCGGCATGCTCTTCCTGCTCGACCGGCACCGGCTCAACGTCGCCATCTCGCGCGGGCAGCACGCCGCCTACGTCGTGCGCTCGAGCGTGCTCACCGACTTCGCTCCCCGGACACCGACTGAGCTGATCGACCTCGGGGCCTTCCTCGGGCTGTGCGAGTCAGCCGTCAGCACGCACGACGGCACGCCGCCCGAGGTCGCCGTCCTGCCGGCCTGAGCGGGCCGGCACGAGCGGTCACATCCGGTCCGCGGTCACCTCACCCGGCCGACGGTCCACTTGGTGGTCCACAGCGTCGTCAGCCTGACGTGGTCGCCGGTGTGTGGCGAGTGCCAGATCTTGCCGCCGCCGGCATAGATGCCGACGTGGGTGACCGTCGCGGTGGGGCTGGAGGCGAAGAAGACCAGGTCGCCGGGGCGGATCGAGCTCTTCCAGATGCGCGTGGTGGCCTTGCGCTGGGCCGTGGCGGTGCGCGGCAGATGCTTGTGGAGCTTGGTGTTGTAGACGTAGACGACCAGGCCCGAGCAGTCGAAGGCGCTGGGCCCGACGGCTCCGTACTTGTACGGCTTGCCCTTCTGGGCCGCCGTGATCGAGACCGCCTGCTGGGCGATGGTGGCGGCGTCGGCTTGTGGAGCGGGAGTGAACAGGACCACTGCGAGAAAGGTGGCCATGGCCGCCAACAGGGTCCGGGCAGCGCTTCGCCGCCCGAGCATCACGGTGTGCACAAGGGAGTCCCTTCCAACCGCCTGCGAGGTCAGCTGTCGGGTTCGGGCGGAAGGCGCCCGGCCGCGCGATGCGCGGCTTCACCCCGAGGCCAGTCGGTGGACCGGCCCAAGGTGGGTCCCCCGTTCCTACCCCGGTTGCAGATCTGGGTTCGAGCGGCAGGGGGCAGGACTCGGCGGCTGTCGCTCGCGCCGGCCACGGATGACCGGTTGCACTCCACTGTGCTCCCGGGATACCTGTGGTGCGGGGTCTCGCTCTCAGCAACTTGCCAGAATCGCGGCGGCTTCACCTCACCGGATCGGCCGCGGTCGCGGGATCGGTGACCGGCTTCACGGCATCCGACGTGAGGTCGGTGCGGTGCCCGAGCCGCTCGAGCCGGCGCACCAGCTGGTCGTGCACCATGGGGGCTCCGCGCAGCCGGCCGCGGCCGTCGAGCAGGTCCTCACCCACCATTGTGCTCAGCCGACGGGCTGCCCGTCCGGTGGGTCCGATAGCCGGGTCGAGTGGGGGGGCTCGGTGTGGTGCGCCGCGTGCTGGGGTTCCGAGAGGGCGGCGCACTGGGCGGCGAGCAGCACGGCGACGCGACGCTGCTCAAGGGTCGGGCGCCGGACACGGCTGGCCGCCGTGAGCCGGAAGTGCCCGGTGTCGACCGCCGGCCCGGGGACGGCCAGCACGATCTCGACGTCGGTGGGCAGGCCGTCGCGCTCGACCACCACGGGCTCCCGGTCCCGCTCGACCGTTCCGTCGCGCAGCAGCGTCGCGACGCCATGGCGAGGCGCCGGGCCGGGGTCGAAGTGGCAGCGGTCGAGGTCCATGACGGCACGGATCCGCCCAGCCACCCGCCGGCGGGCCTCCTCGAGGTCGGTGCCCGACTCGGCCGCTGCGTCCGCACTCTCGAGCACGCCGTCGAGGAAGCCGGCGCGGTGCGCCGCGCTCGCCTGCTGGCGCAGGCCCCAGTTCGCGATCTCGGTGACCGCCACCCCCACGACGACCAGCAGCACGGCGACCTCGAGGTCGTCCGGGTTCTTGATGGCCAGCTGCCCGGTCGGCTCGGTGAGGAAGTAGTCGAACCAGAGCCCGCTGCTGATCGCCGCGAGCACACCCGCGAGCCGGTCGCCTGCCGCACCGACGGCCACGACGACGAGCACCAGCACCAGCACGGACGTCGCCGTGGTGAGGCTGTCACCCACCGCAGCCAGGCCGCCGACGACGACGAACGGGAGGATGACGGCGACCGCGCGCTGCGCACCCCGGTGACCGGTTCTGAGGTCGGTGGTGGACATGCCTCCACGTCACCACGTCCACGGGGCCGCGGCGGCGCCTTGACGGCATCCTGACGCGGTCCTGATGGTGCCGCGCCACCAGCACCAGCGCAGGCCCGGATGCCGCGAAGCGGCTGGGGAGCGCGGCGCCGGGCACTGCCACGCCGCACGTGTGCTCCGTTGTGCCGCACCCGGTCCGAGATCCTCGTCACGCGTCAGGTCGTCTGGCAGTCGGGATCAGGTGAGGTCTCCGGCCGCCGCGGGCGCCGCCGCTCGCCCGAGCCCTCGCAGCGACCAGCCGATGAGGAAGAGCATGACGCCCAGCACCGCGGCGAGCGCGGCGAGGCCGAAGGCGACCACCGAGGTGAACAGTGAGGCCCGGAAGAACGACGCCTGCATCGCGGTCTCGCGCAACGGGTCGTCGCGACCGAGCTCGGTCCCGACCTGCCTGGTGTGCTTGCCATGACTGCGCCTTCCCTCGCACTGATGGGTGCGGCCAGTCTGGGCTGCACCCGTGGGGTGCTGACTCACCCGCACTGGGTGAGGGGGGCCGTACCTTTGCCCCCGTGGGCAACGTCGTTGCCGGCATCCGACGTGGACGCGAGGAGACAACCGTGAGTGAGCAGGCTGGACGGCAGAACGTGCGGTTCCCGGGCAGTGACGGCGAGGCCTTCGGCTACCTGAAGGCGCCGGAGTCGGGCTCGGGGCCGGGTGTCGTGGTGATCCAGGAGTGGTGGGGCCTGACCACCCACGTGGCGAGCATCGTCGAACGGTTGGCGGATGCCGGGTTCGTCGCGCTCGCCCCCGACCTCTACGGCGGCTCGACGACCCACGATGCCGCCGAGGCGGCCGAGCTCCTGCAGAGCCTGCCGATGGAGCGTGCCGCGGCGGACCTCGCGGGGGCGGTGGACTACCTCGTCGGCCTGCCAGAGGTGACCAGCTCGACGGTGGGAGCGATCGGTTTCTGCATGGGCGGTGGCTTCGTCTTCGCACTGGCCGCGCGCCGTCCCGAGCTGGTCAGCGCCGCCGTGCCGTTCTACGGACTGCCGCGCGACACCTCCCTCGTCCCCGGCATCCGCGCTGCGGTGCAGGGGCACTTCGGGCTCGAGGACCACAGCATCCCGGTCGACAAGGTGCACTCGGTGTTCGGTGCCCTCGAGGAGCGACCCGGGGCGGCCCCGGCCGAGCTGTACCTCTACCCGGCCGGCCACGCCTTCCTCAACGACGAGAACCTCATCGGCACCTACGACCCCGACGCCGCGGCCCGGGCGTGGTCGCGGGCGGTGGAGTTCCTCACGGAGCACGTGCGGTAGGCACCGACGCTGTCGCCCTACGAGTCCTCCCGTGACTCGTGCTCTGTTCCGGTGTCGAGGTGACGATCGACGTACTCCTCGGGAGGCAGGGTGCTGCGGCGGATGAGCGAGAAGATCTCGGATCCGTGGCTCGGCCCAGCCGGCCGCCCCGTCGTCGACCGTCGCACCAGGCATCAGGGACTGGGCACCCCAGCCACCGACGACCCACCCGCCGTCGCGGGCACGCCGCACCTCGGGGAGCCGGAAGCCCCGCTGCCCGATCCGCGATAGGCCGGTGCCCAGCCAGTGTTGGAACCCAGCGTCGACGTGCGGCTTGAGCAAGACCTCGCCGACCCGCCACGAAGCACCCTGGCCACCGGGCAGCGGCACGGCCGGCCCGACCACACCGAAGGCCGCCAGGACGCCCGGCGGCGGAGGGTTCAGCACCGCGCCACCATTGCCCTCCGTGAGCGACCTGTCCGGCGCCGTGCCGCTCTCAGGGCAGGCACTCGATCTCGGGCACGACCGGGGGCACGCCGTTCGCGAGCACCGCATCCAGCTGGATGGCCAGGTCACGCGGGCTGAACGACCCGGTCGCCTGCGCCAGCTCCGCGCGGGTGAACCACCGCACGCCGTGCACGTTCTCGTCGGACAGCACCACCTGGGGTTGCGGGTCGAAGTGCGCCGTGCGCACCAGGTACCAGGTGTCGGACTGGCCGTCCCACCCGGTCATCTCGAACATTCTGGTCAGGCGCCACAACGCTCCGCCGATCACCGGGTCGACCAGGCCGACCTCCTCCAGCAGCTCGCGCCGCAAAGCGGCCTCGGGCGGTTCGCCGTCCTCGATGCCGCCCCCCGGGCAGGCCCAGAACCCACCCGGGATGCCGAGGCCGTCCCAGTCGAAGTGGACGAGCAGCACGTTGTCGTCCTCGTCGAGCACGAGGCCACGAACCCCCTGACGGATGCGGCTGGTCATCTCCCGATCCAAACACGAGCCCGGCGACGTCGGCTCGCGCCGTGCGCCACGAGATCCGCGCGGCTGAGGTCGGGTCCGACGAAGCGTCGTGCTTCCACGGACGGGCGTACGCGCCCTCAAGAGAAGGTGCCAGCAAGGATGCGCGCCTTCGACGGCCGGTTGTCCGTCCGACGCGCACCCGGGGCTTTGCCGCCACCTCACGGAGTCCTGAACGTTACCGATGGGTGACCGGACACTTCGCCCCGGCTGCCATACTGGCCGCACGTCACGAGCTTGATCCCACCTGTCGTCAGGGGCCGTTGATGGGCATTGGGCCACGGTGGCTCGCCAGAGGAGGCATGGGCGTGGCGCTCGCCCTGGTGGGCGTGCTCTCGCTGGGGCTCCCGGCCCGCGCCGCTGGTGGGGTGTTCGACAGTTCGGGCGCTGTCCAGGTGGTCGGGTCGACCGTCGTCGTCACCGCCGATGCGGTCGAACAGCTCGACCTGCGCTGGAAGCTCGCCACCCCCACGGATGCCGTCGCCGTGGTCGTGCCCGTGCCAGCGACAGCGCTGATCCAGGGCGCGCCGTCCACATCCGCGGACGACGCCGGCACCACCACCGCACCACAGCGCAGGTCGCTTCTGCTGCGGCCCTGGATCCTCGCCGGGGAGGGAAGCGGCGACGCCATCGCCGCTCGCGATGCCCTGCAAGCCCCGACCCAGCAGGTGCGGGTCACCGAGGCTTCGGTCGTCGAGGGCGTCGACCTGGCCGCGGTACTGCAGGGCGCCATCGCGAGCATGGGCTCGGCCGCGGCCCGCGACGCGGCGGTCGCGGTGGTCGGCCGCGCGCTGCCCGGATCGAGGTACGCGGTCGCGCTCCTTGAGCCCCAGGAAGGTTCGCGGCTGCAGGCCGGCTGGGTGGGCACGTTGCGGCTCACGCTCCGCGGCGAGCTCCTGTCGAGCCCCACCCTGCCGGGCGCCGACGGTGCCCCCACGAGCGTGAGCGTTCCACTGCCCGGCGGTGTGCTCGGCGCACGGGGCCCCCAGGTGGTCGCGGTGACAGCCGCCACTGCGATGCGCGCCGCTGACGGGGACAACGTGGCGCCGGTGGTCAGCGGCGTCGGCCGCGCCGCGCCGCGCCGTTGGCAGACCGTCATGTACGGGCCTGGCGCTGGGCAGACGGCCGCTGCCGACGTCATCGAGGCAGCGGACCAATCCGCCGAGTACCACGCGGTCGAACCGGTGCTCCTTCCCGAGTTCCCGGTGTGGCCATGGGTCCTGGCGGCAGCAGCCTTGGTCGGTCTGGCCGGCGTCGTGCTGCTGACCCGGGCTCGGCGCCGCCAGCCGTCGGCCTGAGCGCCGCCAGCGACGACGAAGGACCCGGCGAACAGCGTGCCGGGCCCTTGGTCATGCGGTGGAGCTGAGGGGATTCGAACCCCTGGCCTTCTCATTGCGAACGAGACGCGCTACCAACTGCGCCACAGCCCCGCGATGCGGGAGAAACGATAACACCAGCGCACAGGCACGCCGAAACCGGATCGGCGACCCCTCGGCACCCCACCCGCACGTCCGCGAGCCATCCTGGCAGGCCGCCGACCCGGCAGGACATACGATCGCGGGATGCGACTGCGCCTGCCCCGCCCCGACCGGACCGCGGACGACCCCGCCCCCCTTCCCCGCACCATCGTCGTGGGTGCCGCCGCCACCCCGCTGAGCCCCGACGACCCGAACCGGCCCGTCTCCTGGGCGGTGCCCCGCGGCATCCGGACCGCGAGCGAGTGGGCATGGCGCGCCCTGGTCATCGGCGCCGCCCTCGTTGCGGTGCTCTACCTCACCGGCCTGCTCTCCGAGGTGGTCATCCCGATCCTGGTGGCGATGCTGCTCGCCGCCCTGCTCCAGCCCATCTACAACGGCCTGACCCGCGTGATGCCTCGCGGCGCTGCTGCCGGTATCACGGTGTTCGGCACCCTGGCGGTCGTCTTCGGGATGCTGTCGTTCGTCGGCACCCAGCTGACCAGCCAGATCACCGACATCGGCACCAAGGTCACCGACGGCATCGACCAGATCCGCCAGTGGCTCAACACCACGTTCGGGGTCACCGACACCCAGCTCGAGAGCTACGTCGGCAAGCTGCGCGACTGGGTGAGCTCGGGCAACCTCACCGACACCGCGGCATCCGCCGGACTCACCGCGACGCACATCGTGGCCGGCTTCTTCCTCGCGATGTTCTCGCTGTACTTCTTCCTGTACGACGGTCCGCTCGTGTGGGGCTGGGTGGTGCGGCTCTTCCCGCGGACTGCGCGCGAGAAGGTGCACACCTCCGGCCTCATCGCGTGGACCCAGCTGTCGGCGTTCACCAGGGCGACCCTCATCGTCGCCGCGGTGGATGCCGCGGGCATCGGCATCGGTGCCGCCATCCTCGGGGTCCCGTTCGCGTCGGGCATCGCGCTGCTGGTGTTCTTCGGTGCGTTCATCCCCGTCGTCGGTGCCACCGTGTCGGGCGCCGTCGCCGTGCTGCTCGCCCTCGTGGCGCTCGGGCCGATCCAGGCGCTGATCATGCTCGGCATCATCCTGGCCGTGCAGCAGATCGAGGCGCACCTGCTTCAGCCGATCCTCGTCGGCCGCGTCATGAAGATCCACCCGCTCGCCATCCTGCTCGGCATCGCGACGGGCGTGATCCTCGCCGGCATCGTCGGCGGCCTCATCGCCGTGCCGACCGTGGCCGTGCTCAACGCCGTAGGTCACCACCTGCTCGAAGGCCCGCAGAGCGAGGACGACAGGCCGCCCGGGCGGGCCAGGACCCCGGGTGAGGTGCTCGAGCCGGGCGAGGAGGTCAGGGCCGAGGCCGAGGCCTCCGACGCGCAGGAGCGCACCGAGGCCGAGTCGGACCAGACCGACAAGGTCTGAGCCGAGGTCGGTTCAGGCGCCGGCGACCCGGCGCTCGTCGTAGTCCGGCTCGTCGCTCTCGCGCTCGACCGGAGCCGGGTCGGGGGTGACGGCGGCCGGGGACACCTCGGGCCGCTGCGCCTTGGCCTTCATCGTGTACGTCGGGCGGGGCACGGGCACGGGGTCCCAGGTGAGCGGGATGTCGTCCTCGTCGACGATGGGCACCATGACGTCGTAGGCCTGCTCGGCAGCAGCGGCGACCTGCGCCGCGACCGGCTCGACCACGGGCGAGTCGGCCCCGACCAGGGCCGGCTCGGCCAGGGTGGCGTCGTCGGCGACCTCGACGGCGGGCGGGGGCGCGGCGGTCTCGGCGGCCTCGGCCGTCACCCCCGGCTCCGCCACGACAGGCCGGGCGGATGCCGCGGGGGCGGGCGACCGGCGCGCGCCGGGGGCGCCCGCGGTCACCGGGGCCCCGGAGCGACGCAGCCCCAGGTCGGCCTGGCGACGACGGTGGGCCCGCACCAGTGCCTGCTCGGTGCGCACCCCGGACCGGACGAAGAGGAACGCCGCCGCGACGGCCAGCACCGCAGGTGCGAGGGTCCACAGCGGGAGCAGCGCGAAGGCGACCAGCCCGACGATGAGGAGCAGCTCACCGAGGGCGGCGAGCAGCAGCAGGCCACGCACCCGCCGGCTGGGCCGCACCCGGCGGCCACCCGTGGCTGCCGCGGCGGTGCGCCGCGCTGGGCGAGGCCGCGACGGAGCCGGGGCCGACGACGGGCGAGAGGCGGACGCGGCAACCGGCGAGGCGGCATCCAGGCGCTCGGTGACGCGCTCGGTGACGCCGGCCGCACCGCGCTCGGCGGCCACGGCGCGCTTGACGAGCACCTGCGGCCGGGCAGCGCGGCCCGGGTGCACGGCATACGACGGGGGCGCTGCCTCGGAGAGGTCGGTGCCTGGCAGGGCGTCACGACGTTCGAGCACGCGCATCGCCTCGCTGAACTGCTCGACCGAGCGTGCGGTGGAGACGTGGTCGCGCCGGCGCACCCAGTACTGCACGAAGTAGGCAGCCCAGACCCCGAGAAGGACCAGGAAGATCAGGCTCGACGGCGACTGCACGCTACGACGGTAGGTGCGCGTCGCCGTTGGACGCCGGACCCCCGTCGGTGTGTCGCGCAAGTGACTGCTGTGACGACTGCGCCTGGAGCGGCGGCGGGTTCGCCTGCGACTCCGTCGCCGTGATCCGCGCGAGCCGGTCGACGAGGGTCTCGCCGGCGAGGTCCTCGGTGGTCAGTGCGAAGGACAGGTGGTCGCGCCACGCCCCGGCGATGTGCAGGTAGTGCAGGCGCAGACCCTCGCCCCGGAAGCCGAGCTTGCGCACCACGGCCAGGCTCGCGGTGTTCTCAGGCCGGATGTTGACCTCGATGCGGTGCAGGCCCACCGTGCCGAGCACGTGGTCGCCCGCCACCGCCAGGGCGGTCGGGATGACCATCTGCCCGGCCGCCGAGCGGCTGACCCAGTAGCCGATGTAGCACGAGCGGAACGACCCGAGCACGACCGAGCCGACCGACAGCTGCCCGACGAACCGGCCCTCGACCTCGACCGCGAAGGGAAGTGCCCGGCCGGCCCGGGCATCGCGGTCGTACTGCTCGACGAGCTCCTCGAAGGTGCGCGCCGGCGCGTCGGGGTCCGGGGAGGTCGCGTCCCACTCCTCGAGCCACGCGGCGTTGGCCCGGCGCACCGACTGGAAAGCCGAGCCGTCGGCAACCGTCAGCGGCCGCAGCAGCACCTCGACGCCGGTCGGCGTGCGGCCGGTGAGCCGCAGCGGCCACGGCCACACCTCGTCGGGCGGCCCCTCACCACCGCGGGCGAGCGAGCCCGCACCCCGCTGGCGCAGCCGGTCCCACATCAGTGGTCACCCCCGTGCGCCTGGCTCAGCGCGTGCGGCAACACCTCGGCCAGCACCTCGAGGGCGTCGCGCACCCCGCCGGTGGACCCGGGGAGGTTGACCACGAGGGTGGAACCCGCGAGCCCGGCCAGGCCCCGCGACAGCACGGCGGTGGGGATGCCGTGCGCCACCCCGCGCGCCCGGATCGCCTCCGCGACCCCCGGCACCTCGCGGGTGAGGAAGCGGCGGGTCGCGTCCGGGGTGCCGTCGGTGGGGGTCAGGCCGGTTCCGCCGGTGGTGAGCAGCAGGTCGGGGCCGGTCGCGAGGGCCGCCTCGATGGCCGCAGCCACCGCAGGCCCGTCGGGCACGACGGTGGCGTCGGAAACCGTTGCACCCCAACCCTGCAGCGTCTCGACGAGCAGGGCGCCACCACGGTCGGGGTAGACGCCCGCTGCGGCGCGGGTCGAGCAGGTCACGACCACGGCGGTGCGGCCGGCGAGGGGCGCGGCATCCGGCTCGGCGGCGGTCACGCGCCCTCCTCCCAGTCGCCGCTGCGGCCACCCGACTTGGCGGTGACCCGCACGTCGGTGATGCGGGCGTGCTTGTCGACGGCCTTGACCATGTCGATGAGCGCCAGCGCGGCGACGGCGACGGCGGTGAGCGCCTCCATCTCGATGCCGGTGCGGTCGGCGGTGCGCACGACGGCCCGGATCTCGACGCCGTCGTCGATGACGTCGAGGTCGACCTCGACGGCGTGCACGGCCACCGGGTGCGCCAGCGGGATCAGCTCGGGGGTGCGCTTGACGGCCTGGATGCCGGCCACCCGGGCCACGCCGAGCGCGTCGCCCTTGGGCACCACCCCGTCGCGGAGCGCCGCGACGGCGGCCGGCGAGAGCAGCACCCGGCCGGCCGCGGCAGCCCGGCGGGCAGTGACGGCCTTGGCCGAGACGTCGACCATGTGCGCCGTGCCGTCGGCGCGCACGTGGGTGAGGCCGGAGGGCGCGGCGGGTGCCGGGGCGGCTGCCGGGGTCGCAGGGTCAGAGGCCACGGTCGCGATCCTGCCCCAGGAGCGGCAGGCAGCGCACCCGGTCGCCCGGCTCGACCCGCTCGACGTCGGCGGGTACCACGGCCAGCGCCGTCGCCGCCGAGAGCGCACCGAGCACGTGCGAACCCTGCCCGCCCGAGGGCCGCACCCGCCCGTGCACCTCGACCACCCGGGTCAGCTCGACCTTGCCCTGGGCGGCCGGCCAGCCCACGTCGGCCACGGCGTCGAAGGCGCCATCGACGTCGGGGTCGAGCCCCGCGAGCCGCTGCAGGGCGGGCAGCACGAAGACGTGGAAGGACACGAAGGAGCTGACCGGGTTGCCGGGAAGGGTGACCGCGGGGGTGCGCGAGCGGCCGACGACACCGCAGCCCTGCGGCATCCCGGGTCGCATGGCCACCTTGACGAACTCGACGCCACCGTCGGCGGTGAGCACCTCCTTGACCGTGTCGTAGACCCCCATCGAGACCCCGCCGGTGGTGAGCACCAGGTCGGGGGCGCCGGGCAGGTCGTCGAGCAGCGCGCGCACCGTGTCGGCGTCGTCGCGCAGGTGCACGGCCCCGACGACCTCGGCGCCGGCCGCCTCGACGAGCGCGCACAGCATCACCGAGTTGGAGTCGACGATCTGGCCGTGCTCGAGGGTGGACCCGGCGGGCACCAGCTCGTCGCCGGTGGAGACCACCAGCACGCGCGGGCGCGGGTGAACCGACAGCTCGGGAACGTTGGCCGCCGCGGCCAGTGCGAGGTGGCCCGGGCCCAGCCGGGTACCCGCGGGCAGCACCGGGTCACCGGTGCGCACGTCCTCGCCGCGGTGCCGCAACGACGTCCCGACCTGCGGGGCCAGGCGCAGGGCCACCTCGGTGGCACCGCCGTCGGTCTGCTCGACGGGCACGACGGCGTCGGCCCCCTCCGGCACCGGGGCGCCAGTCATGATCCGCAGTACCTGGCCGGGGTCGAGCACGTGCCGGGTCGTGTCACCGGCCGCGACGTCGCCCGCAACGGGGAGCACCACCGGGGAGTCGGGGCCGGCCCCAGCGAGCTCGGCCGCCCGCACGGCGTAGCCGTCCATCGCCGAGTTGTCGAAACCGGGCAGGTCGACGTTCGCCACGACGTCGCGCGCCAGCACCAGGCCCAGCGCCGACCCGACCGGCACCGTGGCCGCGGGAAGCGGTGCGACGAGTGCGAGCACCGCGGCACGGTGCTCGGCCAGGCTGCGCATCAGGCCCGGCCCTCGAGGTGGGCGCCGTCGGGAACGTCGGTGACGTCGGCGGCCACGACCACGTCACCGGTGCACACGACGTCTGCGCCGAACGTGGTGTCGCCCTTGACGCGCAGGCTGGAGCAGCCCCGGATCGAGGGCACGCCGCGCGGGAAGCGCTCCTCGAACGCGTCGACCAGGGCATAGGGCTTCGAGAGGTCGACGAAGGGCTCGTCGTGGTCGATGGTCGACTGCACGACCGAGTCGTCGTCGAGGCGGTAGAGGTCGGAGCGGATGAGGAGCAGCTCGTTGGTGGTCTTCACCGGCCGGAAGCGGGACCGGTCGACGGCCAGGGCGCGCGAGCCGTCGAACACCTCGACGGCCGCGCCCATCGCAGACTCGATCTGGATGACGGCCGGGCTGTCGGGCCGGGTCGGGTCGACCGTCTTGCGGTTGACGATGATCGGCAGGCCGAGGATGCCGTCGGACTCGGCCAGCCGAGCCGCGAGCACGTCGAGGTCGACCCACAGGTTGTTCGTGTGGAACCACGGGTGCCGCTCGGTGTCCTGGAAGAAGTGGTCCTCGCCCTCGGCCACCATCGCGCTGTCGCGCAGCACCAGGCGGCCGTCGCTCTTGCGAACGCCCAGGTGACCACCCTTGCGGTCGTTGCGAGTTCGCGCAGACACCTCGGCGACGTAGGGGATGCCCTCGCGCTCCATCCAGGCCGGCACCGCGCCCTCGCAGGTGGCGCCGAGGTTGTCGGCGTTGGACAGGAAGGCGTAGCGGTAGCCGCGCTCGCGCAGCGCGTCGAGCAACCCGGTCGTCTGCAGCGCGACGTAGATGTCACCGTGTCCCGGGGGGCACCACTCCAGCGACGGGTCCTGCGGCCAGTCGACCGGGCCGAGGTCGTCGGCCCGCAGCTTGGGCTCCATGTTCTGCAGGAAGTCCAGCGGCAGCCCGTCGACGACGAGGTCCTCGTGGCGGCCGAGGATCGCGAGCGACTCCTTGCGGGTGCGGAAGGAGTCCATCAGCACCAGCGGGGTCTGCACCCCGTGCCGTCGGCGCAGGGCCAGCACCTGCCGGGCGATGATGTCGAGGAAGGTCAGCCCGTCGCGCACCATCAGGGCCGACTTCGGCCCGCTGATGCCCATGCTCGTGCCGAGGCCGCCGTTGAGCTTGACCACCACGGTGCGCCCGAGCGCCGCCGCCACGGCATCCTCGTCGGGCCGCACGTCGTCGAGGTGCGGCACGTCGGTGAGCGCGTCGATGGTGTGTTCGGGGATGGTTCCGCTGACGTCGGACCTCAGCTGCTCGTGGAACCGGCCGAACACCGCCACCGCGAGCTCTGGCACCCCCGCCTCGCGCATCTTGTCCGTCGCCGCCCGCAGTCCGTCGATGGTCATGCGGCAACCCTACGATGCCGGCATGGCCCGAAATCCCGAGAAGTCGGCACGCCGGGCCGAACTACGCGCCAGGCGGCGCACGCTCAGCGCCGGCCGCGACGCCGCGGCCGACGGAGCCCGGCTGGCCGATCAGGTGCTGGCCCTCCTTCACCACCTCGGCCTGGGCGCCGGTGCCGTGGTCACCTCCTACGTGGCGGTGCCCGGCGAGCCGCCGACGGCGGCACTGAACGCCGCCCTGGCCGCCCACGGCATCCGGGTGCTGGTGCCGATCACGTTGCCCGACTTCGACCTCGACTGGGCGGACGCCACCGACCCCACCGCCGCACCGCTCGGCACGGATGCCGTGGCGCTCACCGACGTCGTGCTCGCCCCCGGCCTGGCCGTCGACCGGCACGGGACGCGGATGGGGCAGGGAGGCGGCTGCTACGACCGCGCGCTCCCCCGGCGGCGGGCCGGCACGCCGGTGCTCGTGGTGCTGCACCCCGGCGAGCTGCTCGACGCCTCGGCGCCGGCGCTGCCGCACGAGCCGCACGACCAGCCGGTCGACGCGGTGGTGACCGCCGACGGCGTCGAGGACCTCGGCCTCAGCCCGTCCCGCCGGCGCCCTCCGGCCGCAGGGTGAGCACGTCGGGGTCGGTGTCGCGCACCGCGGCCTCGGTGAACGGCCACGGTCGCTGACGACCCGCCACCCAGTCGTCGATCTGGTCGGCGTAGTGGTCGTCGGTGGGGTGACCGCTCACCCCGGTCTGGTTGATCCAGGTCGACGCGTCGAGGTTCGACAGGTCGACGACCATCCGCATCGACGGCGCCCAGTCGACCTGGTAGCCGACACTCGCGTTCCAGCCGTTGGCGTCGACGATCGAGGAGCCGCCGGGCATCTCGTAGGGACCCTCGTTGACCAGCCAGCGCACCGGCGCCGGAACGCTGTCGCCGCCGAGCACCTTGTGCTCGAGGGTGAGCCGGTGCAGCTTGCCCCACTGCCACTGGGATGGGTCCTTGCCGAGGGCGCGGGTCAGCTCGAGGCGGGCTGCCACCAGCGCCTGGCGCAGCACCTCGTCCTTGCCCTCGGTGACGTTGGGGGTCAGCTTGTTGTCCCACCACGCGCTCTTGGGGTTGGCGAGCAGCCGCTGCACCGCCGAGCGCCAGCGCGCGTCGCCGTCGGCCTTGAGCCCAGCGGGCAGCTCGTCGTCGAAGAGCCGCTCGAGCAGGTTGCGCCAGACGGCGTTGTAGTAGGCCGCGGCCGCTCCGGACTCGCCGTCGCCGGTGGGCGTGGTGAAGTCCCAGGTGCGCAGCAGCTCGCGAGCCTCGCGGGTGAAGTCGAGCAGATCCCCGCTGTCGGGGGCGGCCTCGGACGCCTCGAGCGGCACCGCCAGCAGCGCCGGCACGAGCACCTTGGCGAAGGAGTCCTGGGTGTCGAGCTGGATGTCGGCCATGTCGGCCGGTGACACCTTGTCGCGGCCGGCGAGCCGTTCACCGATCCGGGTCGAACGCCACCCCTGGTCCCAATCGGTGGTCAGGAAGGGGGTCGAGGCGTTGGAGACCTCCTGGTTCGCCGCCACGATCACGCCGTCGGGGGGGTCGAGCACCCATGGCATCTCGGAGAACTCGACGAACCCCTGCCAGTCGTAGGTCGAGTCCCAGCCCGGGGCCGGCCAGTAGCCCGCCGGGCTGCGGGGCAGGGCGGGCCGGCGGATCGGCACCTGGCCCGGCGCCTGGTAGCCGATGTGGCCCTGACGGTCGGCGTAGATCAGGTTCTGGGCAGGCACCGCGAAGGAGCGCGCCGCCTCGCGGAAGCCGTCGAAGTTGGTGGCGAGGTCGAGGGCGAGGATCGCGTCGGCCGTGCGGCCCGGGAGCAGGCCCGTCCAGGCGAGCGACACGGCGTACGACTCGTTCTCGTCCCCCTCCTGCTCGGTGGGCGCCCGGGAGCCGGCGTCGGCGACCCCGTCGATGACGTCGGACAGCACCGGCCCGTGCACGGTGCTGCGCACTGTGACGCTCTGGTCGGCGCCACCGGCCACCTTGATCACCTCCTGACGGCTGGTGACCGGCTGCCAGCTGCCGTCGCGCAGGTACTTGTCGCCGATGACCCGCTCGAGGTAGAAGTCGGAGACGTCGGGGCCGAGGTTGGTGAAACCCCACGCGATGTCGGCGTTGTGGCCGATGACGACCCCGGGGACCCCGGCGAACGAGAAGCCGCTGACGTTCATCGGGCAGGTCGGCGACACCGTGCGGCAGCTGAGGCTGTTCTGGATCCAGACGCCCGGCTGGCTCACCGCGAGGTGCGGGTCGTTGGCGAGCAGCGGCTTGCCGGTGGTGCTGCGCGCGCCCGAGACGACCCACGAGTTCGAGCCCACACCGTTGCCGTGGCCGACCAGCTGCGGGATGGAGTTGAGCGCCTCGTGCACCCGGGCATACGCGGCCTGCGCCGACGGGCTGGTGACCCGGCTGTCGGCGGGCACCGGCACGGCGGGCGGCGACCCGGCATCCGGCCTTGCGGTGGTGGGCGGGCGCCTGGTGAGGGCCGAGGGCACGGCCGACTGGGTCGCGCGGTCGGGCACCGGCGGTGACCACTCGTCGGCACCGAGGATCGGCGGGTGCGCCTCCGCGTCGTAGGGCGGGTAGATCTGGCTGATCTGGGCGGGCGTCAGCCTCCCGGACAGGCGCGCCCGGGCGAGCTCGTCGTCGTAGTTGCCCTTGAGGTCCCAGGCCATCGCCTTGAGCCAGGCCAGGCTGTCGACCGGCTGCCACTCCTCGATCTCGGGCGTGGGCAGCGTCAGGCCGAGGACGGTGTACTCGAGAGCCACCTCGCGCGGGGTGCGACCGCGCAGGTAGGTGTTCACGCCGTCGGCGTAGGCCTGCAGCATCTGCCGGGTCTGCGGCTTGAGGGTGGGCAGCTCCTCCTCGGCGATCCGCCGCCAACCCAGCGTGCGCACCACCTTGTCGGTCTCGATGCCGTCCTTGCCGACCAGCTCGGACAGCCGCCCCGCCGTGATGTGCCGGCGCAGGTCCATCTGGAAGAACTGCTCCTGGGCATGCACGTAGCCCTGCGCCCGGGCCAGGTCGGTGAGGCTGTCGCCGAAGATGTGGGGGATGCCGCTGCCGTCGCGCATGACGGTGACCGTGCCGCTGAGGCCCGGAAGGTCGGCGTTGCCCGAGGTGTTGGGCAGTGATGCCCGCACGGTCGACACGATGACGACGGTGGTCACGAGCGCCGCGACGACGATGACTGCGAGGAGTCCATAAAGAACTCGACGGGCGACGGCAACACGACTCACCCTGCGAGACTAGGTCACCGGAGAACGACGACATGCGAGGACGGGCCGTGGGAGAGACCTGGACGTTGCCGTTCGCAGGCGGCGCCTCCTCCTCCTCGTTCTCGCTCGACGACCTCACCCTGGCTCTGCTCATCGGCAGCCTGGTGCTCGTGGTTGCGGTCGCCGCGGTGCGCCTGTCGCTGCGCTCGGGCCTGCCCTCGCTGCTCATCTACCTCGGCATCGGTCTGGTCCTGGGCGAGCGCGGCTTCGGCATCGACTACGACAACCAGCAGCTCACCCAGGTTCTCGGCTACGCCGCGCTGGTGCTCATCCTCGTCGAAGGTGGTCTCACGACCCGCTGGTCCGGCATCCGGCACTCGGTCGCACCGGCGGCGGTGCTCGCCACGGTCGGTGTCGCGGTGTCGGTGGTGGTGGTCGGGGTGACCGCACACCTGTTGCTGGGGTGGTCGTGGCAGGTGGCCTTCCTGGTCGCCGCCGTGCTCGCCTCGACGGATGCCGCGGCGGTGTTCTCCGTGCTGCGCCGGGTCCCCCTGCCCCGGCAGATCTCCGGGGTGCTCGAGGCCGAGTCGGGCTTCAACGACGCGCCCGTCGTGCTGCTCGTCACCGCGCTGGCGGCGTCGCTCACCCCCGGCGACACCCCCCACCCCTGGTGGGAGGTCGGCCTGGTTGCCGTGCTCGAGCTGGCCGGCGGGGCCGTGGTCGGCCTGGCGGTCGGGTGGGGTGGCGCACGGCTGCTGCGGCTGGTGGCCTCCACGTCGTCTGCGCTGTTCGCGATCGGGGTGATCGCGGTGGCGGTGCTGGCCTACGCCGTCGCGGCCTCCCTGCACACCTCCGGGTTCCTGGCCTGCTACCTGGCCGCGCTCGTGCTCGGCAACCTGCGCCTGCCCCACCGGCCCGCCGTGCTCGGGTTCGCCACGGCGATCGGCTGGCTGGCGCAGATCGGCCTGTTCGTTCTGCTGGGGCTGCTCGCCCACCCCGACCAGTTCCTGACGGTGCTCGGGCCGGCGCTCGTCGTAGGCGCCGCCCTGCTGCTGCTCGGCCGCCCGGCGTCGGTGTTCGTCGCGCTGCTGCCGTTCGGGATGTCGTGGCGCACCCAGACCTTCCTGTCGTGGGCGGGGCTGCGCGGCGCGGTGCCGGTCGTGCTCGCGACCGTGCCCGGCACGCTGGGCACCCCGGGCGTGCCCTGGATCTTCGACCTCGTCTTCGTGCTCGTGGTCATCTTCACCATCGTGCAGGCGCCGACGCTGCCCTGGGTGGCTCGCCGGCTCGGGCTGGCCGCCGCCCACCACCAGGTCGACCTGGCCGTCGAGACGACCCCGCTCGACGAGCTCGGGGCCGAGCTGCTCGAGATCGACATCGGGCCGGGCTCGCGCATCGGGGGGGTGCGGGTGTTCGAGCTGCGCCTGCCGGTGGGGGCCAACGTCTCGCTGGTGGTGCGCGAGGGCCGCTCGTTCGTGCCGCGCGACAACGACGTGCTGCGGCATGGTGACCAGTTGCTGGTGGTCGCGCCGAGTGCGGTGCGGGCCGCTGCCGAAGAGAGGCTGCGTGCGGTGAGCCGCGGCGGCCGGCTCGCCGACTGGCCCTGACCACCGTCCCGGAATCGACCAAAAGGTCACGGGAGGGACATGCCCGCGTCCCCAGATCGTCCAATAGGTCACGGGAGGGACATGCCCGCGTCCCCAGATCGTCCAATAGGTCACGGGAGGGACAGCGGGCAGGGATGGGCGGGGGAATCGCGCGGGCGCCGGCTCGCTTATCCTTGGGTGACGCCGTGGCCGTCCGGCACCGTCGTCCGGTCGCCCGGGTTGCCCCGGGGCGGCGCACCACACCTTTCCCGCAGGAGGACCATCGTGCCGACGTACGCCTACGCGTGCACCGAGTGCGACCACCGTTTCGAGGCGGTGCAGTCGTTCAGTGACGACTCGCTGACCGTGTGCCCCGAGTGCGAGGGGCGCCTGCGCAAGGTCTTCAACGCGGTCGGCATCGTCTTCAAGGGCGGCGGTTTCTACCGCACCGACTCGCGCGCCGGCTCCTCGGTGACCGCCGGTTCGGCCACCAACGGCTCGGGGTCCTCGGAGAAGTCGTCCGGCTCGTCGAAGTCTTCGGGCTCGTCCGACTCGTCCTCGTCGTCCACACCCCCCGCGAAGCCTGCGGCGTCGTCCACACCCGCGAGCTGACCTGCCGCATGCCGTGCCGCGGCGCCTAGCGTCGTCGGCATGTCGCGTCCCTCCCGCCCGCTGCCCGGCCTCACCGGCCCGGGCCGACGGGCGCGCTGGCGGCGGCGGGTGCTGCGCCGGCTGGTGTCGGCCGTGCTCGCCGCGACGGCCGTGCTGCTGGTCGTCCTCGAGCTGCGCCCGCCGCCCGAACGGCTGACCGCGGCGCTCGTGGCGGCACGCGAGGTGCCCGCCGGGGCGGTGCTGGCCGAGTCCGATCTGCGGGTCGACCACGTGCCGCGCGGTGCGCTGCAGCCCGGCGTTCTCACCTCGGTCTCGGATGCCGTGCATCGCCGGGTCGGTGCCGCGCTGGCCCGTGGCGAGAGTGTCACGGCATCCCGACTGGTGCCCCGAGGCGCCCTCGACGGGCTGCCCGCCGGGCGGGTGGCCCTGCACGTGGTGTCGGCCGACCCCGCCGCCGTCGACCTGCTCGCGCCGGGGCTGCCCGCCCGGGTGTACCCCGCCGCAGGCGGCCGGGCCTTGGCGGTCGGGGCGACCGTGCTCGCGGCCGACCCTCCCGAGAGCAGCAGCCAGGGGGGCCTCGGCGAGGCACCTCCGCGCGGGGTCGTGCTGTCACTGAGCGCCGCCGAGGCGGATGCGGTGCTCGCCGGCCACGGCTCGCTCGAGGGACCGGTGACGGTGAGTGTCGTGGCCGCTCCGAGCTGAGCAGCCTCGGGTCCGCGCGGGAGGCACACCCTCGACGGCAGACCTGCGCTGCGTGCGCCCGGGTGGGGGGCCAACCCGTTGCGCCCCTAGGCTGACACCGCCGGGGGCAGCGCCGCCTCCGACAACCGACCTCACCGACCCCTCCCCGAGAAGGAGCACCCATGAAGGGTTTCCGGGACTTCGTCCTGCGCGGCAACCTCATCGAGCTCGCAGTCGCGTTCATTATCGGCGCCGCCTTCGCCGCTGTCATCGCCTCGTTCACCAAGGTTCTGCTCGAAGCGATCGGCAAGGTCACCGGTGGCACGGGCTTCAACTTCGACAAGTGGCAGCCCGGTGGCTGGTCGACGATCGGGCCGTTCCTGACCTCCCTGATCGCGTTCCTGATCATGGCGTTCGTCGTCTACTTCTTCATCGTCAAGCCCTACGAGAAGGCCAAGGACAAGTTCTTCCCGGCCGAGCCGGAGGCCGAGACGATCGACCCCAACACCGAGCTGCTCCGCGAGATCCGCGACGAGCTGCGCGCCCCCCGCAGCTGACCGACGCCCGGGTTCGAGGTGAAGCGCGGATCGGACCGGCCAGAACCTCACCTCGCACCCGTTGCGGGTCAACCGGTTCGAGGTGAAGTTCTGGCGCAGGAGGTCAGCACTTCACCGTGAACCACCCAGGGGGTGCCGCACGCGCGTCACTCCCAGTGGGGTGGGCGCTGTTCGCGCAGCCAGCGGTCGTGCTGGCTCTCCCCCGACTTCGGTTCATCACGTGGCGGCACGACATCAGGCACGTCCTCGGCCGACGGGTTGGTGCCGGGTCGCTCGGCGCGGCGACGCACCCTCCGTCGAGGCGGCACGCCACCCGGCGTCGGCTCGGCCTGCTCCGGCCTGGGGCCTGAATCGGCCGGCTCTTCGACCGACGGGCGCTCCAAGTGGTCGACTGGAGGCATCTGCTCAGTCATCGCCCGGGGCCTCACGCACCCCAGCGGCCTCGAGGATGCGCGACACGTCACGGGCCGGGTCGCGGAAGACGTCAGTCGACCACACCCGCAGGTGCCGCCAGCCGAGGCGCTCGAGCTGCTCGGCGCGCAGCCGGTCGCGGTCGCGGGTGGTGCGCATCGCGGCGTACTGCGGCCCGTCGGACTCCACCGCGAGCACCATCCGGCCGGGCCGGGCCGGGTCCTCGATGGCCAGGTCGACCGGGTCGGCCGACGAGCCGACGTCCTCGTGCACGACGAGCCCGTGGCCACGCAGCCGCCGCGCGAGGTCGGCAAGCACGACCGAACCGGTGCCGGCAGCGGTAAGGGTCGGCACGGCATCCGGCGTGGCTCCGGCATCCGGTGCGGCCGACGCGGGCGCGGCCACCCCGGGCAGCGGGCCACCGGCGGCGTAAGCCAGGAAGTCGCGCAGCATCACGGCGCCACGGGCGCGCAGCCGGCCGGGGTCGAGGTCGTCGGCCGAGATCGCCGAGACCACCGTCATCGACCGGCGCGCGCGGGTGATGGCGACGTTCAGCCGCCGCTCCCCGCCCTCGAGGTTGAGCGGGCCGAAGCGGTGCAGGACCCGGCCGTGCGGGGTCTTGCCGTAGCCGACGGTGAGCACGATGTCGTCGCGCTCGTCGCCCTGCACCCGCTCGAGGTTCTTCACGAAGAAGGGCTCGGGGCGGTCCTCGTCGAAGAAGGCCAGGACGTCAGTGGGGGCCTGAGCCAGGGCGTGGCGGACCGCCTCCTCGACCCGGGTCGCGTGGATGACGCCCAACGCGATGACCCCGAGCGAGCGGTCGGGGCGGGTGCGCGCATGCTCGAGCACCAGCTCGACCACCCGGTCGACCTCGGTGGGGGTGCTCTCGAGCGCCGAGTCGCCCTCGCCGATGATGCCCTGCCCCTGCACCGGTTCCAGGTGCACCACCGGGTCGACGCCCGTGCCGGGGAAGGTGACGAGCGACCCCTCGTAGATCTCGGCGTTGGCGAACTCGATGAGCCGCTCGTCGAGCGAGCGGTAGTGCCACGAGAGGCGGCGGCTGGGCAGGGCTGCCGCGAGCACGTCGAGGATCGACTCGACCCCCTCGGTGAGCGCCTCGTCGGCGCCGACCGCAGCAGGGTCGTCACCGGTCACCGTCGTGAAGAAGGTGGTCGGCGGCAGCTGGTGCGAGTCACCGGCCACGACCACCTGGCGCGCGCGCGAGATCGCCGACACCGCCTCGGCCGGCGGCACCTGGGATGCCTCGTCGAAGACCACGACGTCGAACCACTGCCCCGGCGGCAGCACCGACGCGACGACGAGCGGGCTCATCACCCAGCACGGCCGCACCGCGGTGACGAGGTCGGGGCAACGGGTCACCAGGTCGCGAAGCGGCGCCAGCCGTCGCGCCCGGGCCCCTTCGGCCCGCAGCCAGGTCTCCTGATCGGGGTGGTCGCGCACCACCTCGGCCACGTGGTCGGCCACGGCGGCGCGCACCCGCTCGGCGTTGGCGCCCACCACCGCCCGGTCGGCCTCGGCGAACTCCCCGACGCTGCGGGTGAGCGCTCGGCCGTCGTGCGCGGCGACCCGCGGGTCGCGCTGCGCGATCTCCTCCGCCAGCGACGACCACCACACCCACTCGACCTCGGAGGTGACCCGCTCGGCCGGCACCGAACGCGCACGCAGGTCGTCGACCAGCGGCCGCAGCCCGGATGCCGTGAGCTCGTCGAGCGCCGTCGTCACCGCAGGCACGACACCCAGCCGACCCACCGCGGCCGCCAACCCGTCGATGCGGGCGCGCAGCGAGAGGAGGTCGAGGTCGAGCAGGCGCGGCACGGCATCCGCCTGCGTGGCCACCCCCGAGGTGTCGGCTCCGGGCAGGTGGTCGTCGAGCCAGGCCAGGTCGGCGACGAGGGCAGCATGGGCGGCGCACGCGCGGTCGAGCTCGACCGGGATCTCGGGCCGGCCACCCGAGCCGGCGAGCTGGCGCCAAGCCACCCGCTGCTCGCTGGCGGCGGCCAGGGCGGCGTGCAGGTCGGCCGGCGGGCGACCGGGGCGCAACAGCGCGCGAGCCTGCCGCCGCAGCCGCCAGCGGTCGAGCCAGCCGAGCTGGGACCCGACGGACGTCCGGTAGGCCGAGCTGCCGGTGGCGGTGACGAGGTCGTCGAGCGGGATGTCGAAGACGTCGGGACGGAAGACCTCGAGCGTGTCGCGCACCTCGCCGACGGTGGCGAGCACCCGGCCCCAGTCGTCGGCCGTGGGGGCATCGGGCAGCTGGATGCCGCGGAAGACGTCGGCCAGGGTGCGGGCGGTGTCGTCGACCCCACCCCCGGCGAGCCGCTCCACCCGCTCTCGGGCCTCGTCGGCGTCGTCGGCCGTGCGGATGCCGGCGCCGAACCACGGGTCGCCGGCCCCGGCGGCGTCCCAGTCGGCGAGCGAGGCCACGGTGGTGAGGGAGGCCGCCACGGTGGCGAGCTCGTCGCGGCCGAGCCCGGCCAGCACGTCGCCCCGCAGGCGGATGCGCGACCGGGGTGGCACCGGCATCCCCGCGAACGCCGAGACCGCCTCCTGCACCTCGTGCAGCGTGATCCCCCACGGGGCACGCACCTCGTGCAGCGAGCGCACGTGCTCGGTGAGCCGGTCGGCGGCGGCGCGTCGAGCGGCTGCGGGCACGGTGACCCTCGAGAGCAGCGGCTCGGCGCCGGCCGCCGACCGTCGTGGGCCGCGGGCCGGCTCGGGCCGGGCGAGCCGGTCGAGCCCGTCGACCAGCTCGCGCGCCACCCGTCGGCGGCCGTGCGCCCCGGCGTGCAGGTCGAACACCAGGTCGCGCAGGCCGACCCGGTCGAGCCGGCCGACGACGGCGTCGATGGCGGCCCGCTTCTCGGCGACGAACAGCACGCGCTTGCCATCGGCGGCGAGCGCGGCGATCAGGTTGGCGATGGTCTGCGACTTGCCGGTGCCCGGGGGTCCGTGGATCACCAGGTGCGAGCCGGAGCGCACCGCCTCGATGGCCTCCTGCTGGCTGCTGTCGGCGTCGAGCACCAGCACGTCGCGGTCGGGGTCATCGAGGTCGACCCGGCTGCGGTCGAGCTCGGAGCGCACCGACCGCAGGGCGTCGGGGTCACCCGCGAGCGCCGCGACGACGTCGTGGTCGGCCAGGCCGTCGCCCTGGGCGGCGAGGTCGGCGACCATCGGCAGCTTGGCGTACGAGAAGGTGCCGATGACCAGGCGCGGCGCCACCGAGAAGTCGGGCACGTCGGCACACAGCTCGCCCAGGGCGGCGAACACGGGGTAGGGGTCGAACATCGTGTCGGGCGTGGTGAGTGCCTCGAGGGCGTCCTCGTCGAGCTCGATTCCCTGCTCGGAGCGCAGGTAGTTGACGAGCACCGGGTTGACCTCGAGCTCGGGCCCGAGGTCGAGCAGGTAGTCGCCCTGGGCCGCACCGGTGGGGCGCAGGGTGCAGGCCCTCAGCAGCACGGGGGCCGCGGGCGAGCGCGGGGCCGGGCGCCCGTCGGGCAGCCGCACCGCCCAGGTGGCCATGCCCACGGCGAGGAAGCAGGTGAGGATGCCGCGTTCCTCGGCGAGCTCGCGGCTCTTGGCGGCGATCGCACGGGCCCGCCGGCGGGCGTCCTCGAGGGCGGCCGGCTCGCGGACCAGCACGGACAGCTTGGTGGGGCGGCCCGCCATCATGCTGGCGACCCCGCCGGGATGGGCGGTGGTGAGGTCGAGGGTGCCGGTGGACAGGTCGCGGTACCAGAGCAGCGTGTTGCGCCCGCCGAGGTCGACGAGGTGCCGGGTCCAGGCCGCCCGGGCGGCGGCGACGCGGCCGGCGCGCGGGTCGTCGAGGGGGTCGGACGGGGCCGCGGCGGGAGCCGGCTGCGGCTCGGGCTCAAGGGGGCGCACGGTTTCGGCAGCGTCCTCTCGGGGCGTCGACGCCTCCTTCCCCCTGAACCTGTCTCTCACCTCAGCAGGCTAGCAACGGGAGGGTTCGGGGCCGGTCAGGCGCGGGGGTGGGTCGGGTCACCACCCCGGCCGCGTCTCGAGCGCGACGGGCACCCCAGCATCCGACTTGACGTCGCCTACCGCCCGGTAGGTGACGTGATCGCTCGACCTACCAGGCGGTAGCCCGCGCCGAGTGCGGATGCCGCGCCGGGTGCGAGACCGCGCCCGGCGGCATCCCCCGGCTCCCTTCTTCGCGGGACCGGGTGGGCGGTCAGGCCGGGGTGGGGTGGGTGCGCACCGCGCTCAGGGCCGCCACCAGGCCGATCACGACCGCGACCGCGAGGGCGGCCAGTGCCAGCACGGTGAAGCTGGCCCGGTCGACCACGACACCGGCGAGCGCTCCCCCGAGCCCGGCGACCAGGCCCATGACGAGGTCGGACGCCCCCTGTGCACCCGGTCGCTCGATGGCGGGTACGGCAGCGGTGAGCATGGTCGATCCGGCCACGAGGGTGCACGACCAGCCCAGCCCGAGCAGGAACAGCCCGAGGCCCAGGGTGGGCGACCCGCCCTGCGGCGAGGCCGACGCGAGCAGGGTGGCCGTGGAGAGCACCATGGACCCGACCACCGCCACGGCGCGCCCACCGAACCGGTCGACCGCCATCCCGGTCAGCGGGGAGAACGCGAACATCCCCACGATGTGGATGCTGATGACCAGGCCGATCAGCTCGAGCCCGGCATCGCCGTGGGCCATGTGGAGGGGGGTCATCACCATCACGCTGACCATGACCACGTGCCCGAGCGCCAGGGTGAGCAGCCCGAGCCGCGCCGCCGGGATGCCGGCAATCACGCGCAGGCCCCGACCCACGGACCCGTGCGCCGGGCCGGAGTCGTCACCGTCGGCGACCCGGCGACGCCGGGCCTCGAGCAGCGGGTCGGGCCGGAGCCGAATGCTGACCACCGCGATGGCCAGGAGCAGCCCGATCACCGAGAAGACGTAGGGCCCGGTGAGCGTCGGCAGGCCGAGCGACCGCGCGACCGGAGCGCTCGGCCCGACCAGGTTGGGCCCGAGCACGCTGCCCACTGTGGTGGCCCACACGACGATGCTCAGGTCGCGGGCTCGGTGCTGTGGCAGCGCGAGATCGGCTGCTACATAACGACTCTGGCTGTTGGATGCCGTGGCGCCACCGAAGAGCACGCTCGACACCAGGAGCAGCGCGAAGCTGCCGATGACCCCGGCGGTGATGAGGCCGACCGCCCCGACCGCCGCCAGCACGTAGCCGAGCACCAGACCCGGGCGACGGCCGCGCGCCGCCATCAGGCGCGACATCGGGATCGCGATGACAGCCGCGCCGAGGATCTGGAAGGTGCCGCCCAGCCCGGCCCACCGGGCCGACCCCGACACCTCCTCGGCGAGCAGCGCACCGACGGCCACCCCGGCCGACATGCCGACCCCGCCGAGCATCTGGGCGACGACGAGGGTACGCACGACGTGGCGCTGCACCCGGTCGGGGGCGGTCCGGGTCGTCGTCACCGGAGCAGTATGGCGGGCCGACCGGCTGTCGACCGTCCCCCGACCAGTGCCGGTCAGCGCAGGCCAGTGCCGGTCAGTGCCGGTCAGTGCCGGTCAGCGCCGGTCAGCGCCGGTGGCGCAGCATCGTCCACACGTTGTGGCCGTCGACCCGCTGGTAGTGCAGGTCGTCGAGGGCGACCCTCGCGATGGCGAGCCCCCGCCCGTCCTCGCTGTCGGTGTCGGGCATCGGGCGCTCCGACTCCGGCAGCGGTGGTCCGGCGTCGCGGAGCCGGCCGAGCAGCCGGTCGGTGCGCACCTCCAGGGTGAACGAGTAGTGGATCGTGCCGGGGGCGCGCCCGTGCTCGACCACGTTGGTGGCGATCTCGATCACGGCGGTCTCGAACAGCATCAGGTCGGTGGGCGCGAGGTCGGGATGGTCGGCCCGCACCTGGTCGAGCAGCTCGTGCACCAGGCTGAGCGTCTCGGGCAGCGCGAGGGTGTCGACGCGGTAGTCACCACCCATCGACGGCATCGCCCACGGTGTCGAAGGGCTGCAGGATGCGGTCGAGGTTGGTGAGGTCGAGGACCATCCGCACCTGTTCCTGAACTGAGGCGATGCGCAGGTCGCCACCGGCCTGACGGGTGCGCTTGAGACCAGCCACGAGGGCGCCCAATCCCGAGGAGTCGACGAACGAGGTGCCGGCCAGGTCGACGACCAGGCGCACCCGGCCGTCGACGACCGCCTCGTCGATCGCGCTGCGCAGGGCCGGCGCCCCCACCATCGTCAGCCGACCCTCACAGCGCAGGACGGTCGCGTCCCCCATCGTCGAGCGGTGGACCTCCATCAGCGGGTCTTCTCCTTCTGGTGCGGCGGGCGGGCCGCGGGCCGGCGGCGCATCATCCGGCGCTGCGCTTGACCACGACGACCGTGACGTCGTCGGAGGGGCGGGCCCGTTCGGCGTACGCGGCGATCTCGTCGACCAGCGCCTGGGCGCCCATCCCCCGGTCGCCCAGCTCGGACAGCGCCTCGAGGGCCGTGGTGGGCGTGGCGAAGTAGTCGAGGATGCCGTCGCTCACCACCACGAGCGCGTCGCCCGGCTCGAGGACGAAGTCGTGGGCCACCCAGCGGTCACCGCTGATCGCGCCGATCGGCAGGCCGCCGGAGGTCAGCCGGCGCGGGACGCCCTCGGCGTCGACGACGACCGCCAGGCCGTGCCCGGCGTCGACATACTCCCCGCGCCCGGTGGCCGGGTCGATGCACGCGCCGAAGGCTGTGACGAAGGTGCTGGTGTCACCGAGGTCCTGATCGAGGTCGTAGGCAGTTCGGTTGAACGCCTCCTCGATGCTGATGAACCGGGCCGCGCCCCGCAGCACCGCCCGCACCGAGCTCGCGATGAGCGCCGCGCCGATGCCCTTGCCCATGACGTCGCCGGCGAAGATGTGCAGCTGGTCGCGGGCGATGAACCAGTCGTAGAAGTCACCACCGACGTGTCGGGCGGTGACGCACCGGCCGGCCACCTCGAGCCCGGACAGGCGGATGACCGACCGGGGGCGCAGCGCCCGCTGCACCACCGCGGCCCGGTGCAGCTCGTTGTCGGTGGCCAGCTCGACCTCGACCCAGTCGGCGAGGGTGCGCAGCATCCGGAGCTCCCCGGCATCCATCTGGCGCTCCTCGTAGCCCATGACGCACAACACGCCGACGCGGTGCTCACCGGCGTGCAGCGGCTGCCCGGCGTAGAAGCGCAACCCCGAGCCCGCGACGAAGGGCGAGATCTTGAAGCGGTCGTCGGCCATCAGGTCGGGGACGACGAGGGGCTCGTCACGCTCGATGGTGACCGTGCACACCGACTCGCGCCGCGGCATCTCGTCGCCCGGCAGACCGATGCTCGCTTTCGCCCACAGCCGTTCCTCATCGATCAGGGTCACCGCGGCCACCGGCACCTCGAAGAGCTCCTTGACGAGCTCGACCAGCCGGTCGAAGCGCTCCTCGCGCGGCGTGTCGAGCACCTGCAGCGCGTGGAGGGCGCGCAGGCGCGCGTGCTCGTCGGTGCGTTCGACGACGTCAGGTCGCGACACGGGACCAGCCTTCCCCACCTTGCAGGGCGTCACTGTAGTTGGAGCCGTCTCCCAACCTACGGCGCGATGCCGGCCGGCGCGGCCCGAGCGGGGAGTCTGGGGCCGTTCGGCCGATGCGGCATCCGGGCCCGACGGTGGCGGGTTGGGTGGGTTCGCCGGGTCGTGGCCGCTACCCTGTGGAGGCCTCGCGGCACGCCGCGAGAGCGCCCTCGTAGCTCAGGGGAAGAGCACTTCTCTCCTAAAGAAGGTGTCGGCAGTTCGAATCTGCCCGGGGGCACACGTCAAGACAGGGTTTGACCTGCGACGACAAGAGCGGGGACCCGTTGCGGGTGTTATCCGTGTGCTATTCGCCTGGGGGCATGTGAAACCGCCCGGTGGTTCCGCGCGGTCACGCCGGAGGTCAACAGTTCAATCCCACAGGGGTGCGATGCCGTCGTGGCCGACGATGTCGCTTGCCGCGTCGGAGGTGACCCGCAGATGACCGTGACATGAGGGTTGAGTGACAGATCTCGCCGGTCCCTGGTCCGGGGTGGGCACGCATGTCCTACGATCCGCGGGTGCAGCCTGGGCTCACCTGGCCGAGGGCTCTCGGCCCCGTTGTTGCCACCGCCGTGGTGTTCACGGCGGTGCGCTGGGCTGTCGGTGGTGCGCTCGTCCTGCTCTTCGCCCTGGCCGTCGGGCCGCTCGTGCACCTCAGGGTGCGCCGACGACCACTGTGGCCACTCGTCTTGCCGGGCGATGCCCTCCATGCCCGAGGGCGGGTGGGCATGAGGACGTTCCTGGGCAGGGTGCCAGGAGGGTTTGTGCACGCCCGGTTCGTGGAATTCGCGGACCGGTACTCTCTGGCGGTGAGCGGTGCAGGGGGCCGAGAGGTGCGCGGGTTGCGCGCCGTCGTGGCGACGCTGGTCGTCGTTGCCCTGGCTTCCTACGCGCACACCGCGGCCGGGGGTCCGGTCCTCCGCCCGGTGGCGGCGGTGGTGCTGTTCGTCCTGGTTGGGCCGCTGGTCTGGTTGGTCCTGCACGTTCGCACCTCCGTTGCGCGCATGGTCCTGGCGACCGGCGCCGGACAAGTCGTCACCCACCTGGCCCTGGTGGGCATGCAGCCGTCGACGGGCGGGACGGCGGCCATCGCGGGGCACGCGCACCAAGCGGTGATTGCGCCCGCCGGTGCACCCCCACCAGCGATGGCGCTGCACGTCTCGGTCTCGATGGTGCTTGCTCACGTGCTGGCCACGGTGGTGGCGAGCGTGCTGCTGTGCGTCGGGGAGGACGTCGCGCGCAGCGTCGTGCGACGGCTCGCCGTGGTGGTCCAACCCGTTCTGGTGCGGCGCGGCACCCGTCCCGTCCCGGGCGCGAACGCCGTCCGTCGGCTCACCGGACGCGGGGTGCTCCCGCTGGGGGGCAGGGCCCCACCGCTGTACGCCTGCTGAGCCGGTCCGGGGTTCCCGGGTCGGCCGGCCACGCGACCCCTACCCCCGCGGGTGACGCCCGCATGCCCTCCAGGAGACCCCCATGCCCCACCGTGATGTCGCGACCCGTCGGGTCGCAGTACTCTGCTCCACCGTCCTGCTCGCCGCTGGCCTCGCCGCCTGCGGCTCCGACTCGCCCGACAGCGCCGGCGCCACGCCGTCGGCAGCCACGTCGGCCACGTCCACCGCACTTTCGCTCGACGATGGCTGGGTCAAGGCCATCGACGTCCCCATGGCCGGCGGGATGTCCTCGACGCCCACGACAAGCGCGACGGCATCCTCGGGGATGGGTGACATGTCCGCCATGAGCGCGATGTTCGGCACCCTGCGCAACACCTCGTCCACCGACATCACCGTCACCGGTGGTTCGAGCCCGGTGGCCGGGGTCGTCGAGCTGCACGAGACCGTCAAGAACGACTCCGGCCAGATGCAGATGCAGCCCAAGCAGGGCGGCTTCGTCATCCCCGCGGGCGGCACGTTCGTCCTGCAGCCGGGAGGCAACCACGTGATGCTCATGGCGCTCAAGGGGGCGCTCGACAACGGTGCGAGCACCACGGTCACCCTCACCACCAGTGGCGGGGACGTGACCCTGACGGTGCCGGTGCGCGCCTTCTCCGGGGCCCAGGAGTCCTACGTCCCGACACCGTCGGCCTCGTGACCTCACCCGCGCAGGAGGGTACGACCGGCTCCGACCGCCGCACCCTCCTGCTCTCGGGGCTCACCGGCGCGGGCCTGGTGGCCGGCGCTGCCGTGACGACCATGGCCGGTTGCACCAGGTCCGTCGACGAGCCGGTGACCGGTGCGCCCTCACCCCAGGGGGCCACCTCGCCGGCCCGCTCGTTCCGCGGTGCGCACCAGGCCGGCATCCTCGACAGCCCGCCAGCGCACGCCACCTTCGTGGCCCTCGACCTCGAGCGGGGTGCCGACGCCGGCTCGGTGCGGCGGCTGCTCACGGTGTTGACCGACGACATCGAGCGGCTGATGGCGGGACGCGGCACGCTGACCGACCTCGAGCCCGAGCTCGCGGCCGTGACCGCCCAGCTCACGGTGACGGTGGGGGTCGGCCCGGCGCTCGTCGAGGCGGCCGGTGCCGACGTTCCCGACTGGCTGGCCCCGCTGCCATCCCTGAAGATCGACCGCCTCGAGGACCGGTGGAGCGGCGGCGACCTGCTCCTGCAGATCTGCGCCACGAGCCCCACCACGGTGGCCCACGCCCAGCGCCGGCTGCTCACCGGCATCGCGGGGCTGGCCCGGATCCGCTGGGTGCAACGCGGCTTTCGTGAGCCGCACGAGGGGCCCGGTGTGCCGATGCGCAACCTGTTCGGCCAGGTCGACGGCACGGTGCAGCCCGACGTCGCCGGCGTCGACGCCGCGCTGCTCTGGGCGGCCGACCAGGCTCCGCCATGGCTGCGCGGCGGCTCATCGGTCGTCGTGCGCCGGATCGCCATGGACCTCGACGCCTGGGACCGCGCCGACCGCCTGTCGCGGGAGAACGCGATGGGTCGCCGCCTCGACACCGGTGCGCCCGTCACCGGCGTCAAGCTGCACGACGCGCCGGACCTGCAGGCAGTCGACGCGCTGGGTTTCCACGTCATCGACGACGCCGCGCACATGAGGAGAGCGCACGCCACGGCCCCACACGAGCGGTTCCTCCGCCGCCCGTACTCCTACGACGACCCGCCCGAAGGTCACGCCACCAGCTCCAGTGGGCTCGTCTTCGTCGCCTACCAGGCCGACCCGGTACGCCAGTTCCTGCCAGTCCAGCAACGGCTGGCCGACCGCGACCTGCTCAACCTGTGGACCACGCCGGTGGGCTCTTCCGTCTTCGCGGTGCTCCCGGGCGCCGCCACGGGCGAGATCCTGGGCGGGGCCATGCTTGCCTGAGCACGCTCACCCTCACGGCCCGGTCGACGCACCACAGCGTGGCCTCGGTCTGGCCCATCCCTCGTCCACGACGGGGGTAGGCAGGGTCTGAGCGGCCCGGCGTCCGCACCACCGTGTCTGCTCGTCGCCTTCCGGCAGCGCAGCCACCACCAGCGAACAGCTCGTCGGTTCGCGCACACCCCCGTAGCCACCCAACCGCGAGGTCCTGGACACCTCGTACCCCGCCCGCCACAACGACTCCCCCGTGTGCCACGTCGCCACCGTCCTGTTCACCCGCATTGCGCCCCGCCTACGCACCGGCCAGCCCTGGGTCATCCGCCACCTCGACGGCACTGCCGTCACCGATGCCAGGGTGCTTCCGGCCGTGACAGTGCCATCGTGAGAAACGGTTGACCTCCGGGGATGCCGCACGCGCGGTCGGGCGCGCGGCTGACACCCCCAGCCCCGGCAGGCCCGCCATTAGGCTCGAGCGGTGGGGACCACTCGTGGCATCGAGATCGTCGGCGGCGTGGTGCGTCGTCCCGCCGCCGGGCACACGCCTACGGTTCACGCGCTGCTGCAGCACCTTGTCGACGCCGGCCTGCCGGTCCCCGAGCCGCTGGACATCGAGGACGGGGTGGAGACCGTCCGCCTGCTGCCGGGCCAGGCCGGTGAGGACGCCTGGCCGCACTGCACCTCGCTGGCGGGGGTCCGGTCGGCCGGCCGGCTCCTGCGTACCGTCCACGACGCCACGCTCACCTGGTCACCGCCCCACGACGCCGTCTGGGGCGCGCCGGCCGAGGCGGGCTCGGCCGGCGTGCTGTGTCATGGAGACCCGAAGCCGCCCAACATGACATGGCACCACCACCGTGCCACCGGGCTCTTCGACTGGGATGCCGCACGACCGGCCCCCCGTCGCGGCGATGTCGCGTACGCCCTGCTGTGGATCGCCCCGTTCTTCGAGGACGACGCCGAGCTGCTGCGACGAGGCCTGCCGACCGGGGTGGACGTGATGACGCGCGCCGAGGCGTTCCTCGAGGGGTACGGGTGGTCCGACCCCATCGACGTCCTCGCCGTCGTCACCGCCCGCCGACGACAGGCCATCGCCGAGGTCATCCACCTCGGCAGCCGCGGCGTCGAGCCCCAGGCCACCTGGGTCGCGCGCGGGTGGCCCGAAAGATGGCTCAGCGCCATGGCTGCCCATCGGCACTTCGTAGGCACCGGCTGACTGCTCCTCCACGCCGCGCGCAAGGGGCCCGCACCTCACGGTGCGGGCCCCTTCCTTCCTGCGGTTCAGCCGTCGCCGGCCACCGTCACGTCGTGATGGTGAGTGGGAACGAGGCGACCCCGCCCGTGCCGCTGATCACCGTGACCAGCGTCTGGGCCGGCGTGCGGGGGTCCGGCAGGGCCCCGGCCCGGATCGAGAAGGCTCCGGCGGCATCCACCGTCGCGCTCCCGATCGTCTTGCCCTGGGCGTTCGCCCCCAGGACGATGGTCACCCGCTGACCGGCGATGAGCGACGTGCTGCCGGTGACCCGCCAGGTGCCGGTGCTGGTGCGGTAGCGCGCCACCGTGGGCGGACCGAGTGAGCGCACGAGCGCGGTGGCCCTGAAGGTGGCCTGAGAGGCCCGTCCCTGCGCCACGAGACCCGGCCACCGCCAAGGGGGGAGCATGGACTCAGCGGGAGGCGGCACCACGCCCCCCAGCCCGGTGAAGGGCAGGGTATGGGCTTGGGCCGACGCAGCGAGGTCCTCCCGGCGGCGGCGCCAGGCGCACCGGCGCGAGGCGAGTCGTCGGGTGTGGCCTGGCGGACCGGACCGCAGGGCGTGGTCGTCACCACCGGCGCCTACCGGCTGCTCGTGTGCCACGACCGCGCCGGCGCGGTGCTGAGCGACCTCGACGGCATCCCCTGGCTGGAGCTGGCCCTGCTCGGTGACGCGCACCGCAGCGACGCCCGCGACGAGAGCTACGCCGTGCAGCGGCCGCGGCCGCGGCGGCATCCAGACGGGCTCGAGGTTCTCGTCGACGCCGCGTCAGCCGGCTGGGCCTCCAAGACGGTGCGGCTGACCTGTTACCACGACCGCGTGGAGCTCTCGCTGCACGTCACCCTGCCCGCAGGGGCCGAGCCGGCTCGGCTCGGCGAGCTGACCCTCCTGGGCGGGCGCGCCGTGCTCGACGCCGGGGCCTGCGGCACCTTCCGCTCTGCGGCCCGGTTTCGGTCGGTGTTCATCCCGACCCCCACCGAGCCGGTGCAGGTGATCCGGGCCGCCGGCACCCCCTCCACCCTGGGCGTCGTCGGCGACGCCGGCCCGGGCCGGCTCAACGCCGTGTTCTCGCCGCCGCCGCTGTGCTGGGCGCTGGGTAGGGCCCTGCCCACCTCAGCTGTCGACGTCCCGCCCGGGCCCTGGCTCGGGATGTCGCTCGAGGCGCCGGTCGAGCAGCTGACCTTCACCACCGCGGCCTACCAGCCGCTCGACGGCGGCTTCCTGCTGCGGCTGGACTACGAGGGCCACACCAGGGTGGTGCACGAGTTCACCTCACCGCTGCTCGTGCTGCGCCCGGCGGCATCCCCGACCGAGGCCATCGAGCGCTACCGCGAGGCGTTGCAGGCTCGCGACTGGGCCCCCACCTCGGCGCGCTCACCGGACCAGCCCTCGTGGTGGAGCCGCCCGATCTTCTGCGGCTGGGGTGCGCAGTGCGCCCGCGCCGCCGGGACGACGCCGGACGACCGACCCGGGGGACACGTCGCTGCGACGGTCGCGCGGGCGTCCGACCTCGCCCGGCAGGACGTCTACGACCAGCTGCTGGCCACGCTCGCCGGGGCAGGGGTCGACCCGGGCACGGTGGTCATCGACGACCGGTGGCAGGCGCAGTACGGCACCGCGACCGTCGACGACACCAAGTGGCCGGACCTGCGCGGCTGGATCGCGACACAGCACCGCGCCGGCCGCCGGGTGCTGCTCTGGTGGAAGGCGTGGGACCCCGAGGGCCTGCCCGCCGCCGAGTGCGTGACCGACCCGGCCGGCCGGCCGGTGGCGGTCGACGTGACCAGCACGGCCTACCGCGACCGGCTGGCCTCGACGGTCCGGCTGCTGCTCGGGCCGGGGCCGGACGGCTTCGACGCCGACGGGTTCAAGGTCGACTTCACCCAGCGGTCACCTTCCGGGGAGTCGCTGCGCGCCGGCGACGGCCCGTGGGGCATCGCCGGGGTGCACGCCCTGCTCGGTGCGCTGCACCGCGCCGCCAAGGAGGCCAAGCCCGACGCTCTCCTCGTCACCCAGACGCCGCACCCGAGCTTCGCCGACGTGTGCGACATGGTGCGGCTCAACGACGTGCTCGAGCGGGCACCCGACGGCGCCCGCGTCGACGTCGTCGAGCAGCTACGCTTCCGGGCCGCCGTGGCCCGGGCCGCACTGCCCGGCCACCTCGTAGACACCGACCAGTGGCCAATGCCGAACCGGGCGCAGTGGCAGGCGTACACGGCGGCGCAGGGCCTGCTCGGCGTGCCGGCGCTGTACTACGTCGAGGGCATCGACACCTCCGGTGAGCCGCTGACCCATGCGGACCTGATGGCGGTCGCCCGCAGCTGGGCCCGGTACGAGGCGAACCGCACCGGCGGGACCGCTGCGTAGCGACCCTCAGCCGAGTCGCTCGGTCAACGCGGCCATCGCCGCCGGGTACAGCGGCAGCGGCTCGTGGGCGTCATCCACCGGCCGCCACACCACCGGCAGCACGGTGCCGTCGGACTCGCGTAGGGCAGCGCCCACGCGGGGTGGGTCGGGGTCGAGCCGGCCGGTGTAGACGAAGACGATCTCGTGCCCTGCGCGGTTGTCGACCGTGAAGATGTTCTCGACGACGTCGAGGTAGGTCAGGTCGCGGATGGACGCGTCGAGCTCCTCGCGCACCTCTCGGACGACGGCCTCGCGGTGCGTCTCGCCCGGCTCGACGCTGCCACCGATGAGTCGGTGGTAGCCGAGGGGGTTCTCGACGGTGGGCGGGCACACGCTGACCGCGTGCGCCGTGCCGTCGGCATCCGGGGCGATCAGCATCGCCTTGACCCGGATCTGCTGCTCGCTGCCCGCCACGGCGTGACCCTACTCGGCGCCCCACCGGGTTCGGGACCGTAGCGTCGGGGCATGGGGACCGAGGTTGCGGCGCGGTCGTGTCACGGAGGAGCCCGCTCGACCGTGGCTGCGTTCCTGATCACTGGAAACCCCGGCTCGGGCAAGACCGCGCCCGCCCGGGGAGCTGACCCGGCGCGGGCTCACCGCCCTCGACGCCGACGAGATCGCGGGCTGGGAGACGGCCCCGGGCGCCCCGGCCGACCAACCCGAGGAGCCGAGCGACGCGTGGCTGCTCAGCCACCGGTGGGTGTGGCGCCGCATCGTGCAAGGGCGGCCAGTGTTCGAGCAACAGATGCGGGATGCCGTTGTCGCGCAGGCGGTTTCGCCGTGTCAGTCGTCGTCGTGGTCGCCCTGGCTCGACGCGATGTAGGCGGTCCGGTTCGCCGCGGGCTGGATCAGCACCGCGGCGATCGGGTTGACGCCGGTCCCCTGCGGCGGTGGGATGACCAGGCCGGTGATGCTGACGGTGATCCGCCCCTCCTGGCGCACCCGCACGCTGCTCGGCCCGTTGACCCACGGCTTGGCCCCGGGAGCGATGCCCGCGATGGCCGGGCTGGCGGGCGCCGGCATGCTGCCCACCAGGTCGGCGCGCACGATGGAGTGTCCGTCGCAAGGGCCGGGCCCGGTCGCGCGACGGCTCCCGATGCCTCTCGAACGGGGCGGGGCGCCATCCGTTCAGCCGGGTGCGGAGGGCTCGGCACGTGCGCCGGCCGGACGCGTGTGTCCGTAGACCTCGAGCTCGGTGGCCTTGGCCGACAGCCACACCTGCTGGCCCGCCGCCAGCTCGAGCTCGGCGACGGCCGCCGGGGTGACGTCGACCAGCGCCGACGGCTCGCCGGCGAGGTCGAGCCGCACCCGGTCGGTGAGCAGGGTCATCCCGGTGATCGTCGCAGGCCAGGTGTTGCGCACGCTGGACGTGTCGGGCGGGGCGGTGCTGACCACCACGGCGGAGGGTCGCAGCGCCACGAGCACGTCGCCGCGTTCGTGGTGGTCGGGGACGACGAACGAGCCACCTCCGGCCAGCGCCACGCGAGGCCCGTCTGCGGTGCCGGCGTACAGGTTGAGGCCGACCAGCCGCGCGACGTAGTCGGTGGCCGGGCGTCGGGCGACCTGGGCCGGCGTGCCCTCCTGCACGACCCGGCCCTGCTCGAGCACCAGCAGGCGGTCGGCGAGCACCAGCGCCTCCAGCGGGTCGTGGGTCACGAGCAGGCAGGGCCCGGCGAAGTCGGCGAGGTGCCGCTTGAGCTCGCCCTGCACATCGAGCCGGGTGCGGGCGTCCAGCGCCGAGAGCGGCTCGTCGAGCAGCAGCAGGGACGGGTCACCCGCCAGGGCGCGCCCCAGGGCGACCCGTTGGGCCTGCCCACCGGACAGGTCCGCCGGCCGCCGCCGAGCGAGGTCGGACAGGCCGAGCCGGTCGAGCCACCCGGCCGCGACGGCACGCGAAGCCGCCCGGCCCAGCCCGCGCACCCGCGGCGAGAAGGCGACGTTGTCGAGCACGTCGAGGTGGGGGAAGAGCCGGTAGTCCTGGAAGACGACACCCACCGGGCGGTGCGCCGCCTCGACGAACCCACCGGTGTCGGCGTCATCGAGCGTGACCCCGTCGAGCGAGATCCGACCGGCCGAGAGCGGCAGCAACCCCGCGATCGCCGACAGCAGGGTCGACTTGCCCGAGCCGTTCGGCCCGAGCACCGCCAGCACCTCACCGGGCGCGGCACTGACGGTGGCGCGCAGGGTGAACCCGCCGCGAACCACCTCGGCATCGGCGGCCAGACCCGGGACGACGGCGCTCACGGGGCAGCCCCGCCGCGAAGCCACCGATCCCGCAACGACACCAGCACCACGACGGACACCAGCAACAGCACCAGGCTGAGCAGGATGGCCGCCTCGGGGTCGGTCTCGAGGGCGTAGTAGACGGCGATCGGCATCGTCTGGGTGCGCCCCGGGAAGCTGCCCGCGAAGGTGATGGTGGCCCCGAACTCCCCCAGCGCCCGCGCCCAGCACAGCACCGCCCCCGCCGCCAGCGACGGCGCCACGAGCGGCAGCGTGACGCGCCGGAACACCGTCATCCGGCGCGCCCCCAACGTCGCCGCGGCCTCCTCGAAGCCGCGGTCGGCCGAGCGCAGCGCCCCCTCGACGGTGACCACCAGGAACGGCATCGCCACGAAGGTCTCGGCCATCACCACCGCGGCCGGGCTGAACGGGATCGTGATGCCGAACCACTGGTCGAGGTACTGCCCGACAAAGCCGTTGCGGCCGAACGCCAGCAGCAGCGCCACACCGCCCACCACGGGTGGCAGCACGAGCGGCAGGGTGACCAGGGCGCGCACCAGACGCAGCCCGGGGACCGCCGTGCGCGCGAGCACCCAGGCCAGCGGCACGCCGACGACCACGGAGATCGCGGTGGCGAGGGTCGACGTCCACAGCGACAGCCGCAGCGCCTCGCCCACCTGTGAGCCGTGCAGGATCTCCCACGCGTTCCCCCACGGCGCCCGCACGAGCAGCCCCGCCAGCGGGATGACGAGGAAGGCGACCGCGATCAGGGCCGGGACGAGCAGCGGCCAGGGAGCCGAGCGGGACGGGGCGCCGGTCGCGGCCCGCCGCTCGCGTTCTGCCCGGCTCAGCCTCGTGGATGCCGGGTGCCGGGTCTCGCTGTCGCTCAGCAAGGACTGGTCACGGCTGCTGGAAACCCGCCGCCGTGAGCACGCTCGCACCCGCCGGGGACAGCACGTAGTCGACGAAGGCGGCTGCTGTCGCGGCGTTGGTGCTCTTGGTCAGCGCGGCGATCGGGTAGCTGGTGGAGGCGTTGACAGCGGCAGGGATCTCGACGCCCTTGACCTTGTCGCCCGCGGCGAGCACGTCGGTCACGTAGACGACACCGGCGTCGACCTCGCCGAGCTGCACCTTGCTCAGCACCGACTTGACGTCGGGCTCGAGGGTGGCCGGCGTGACGGTGACCTCGGCGTTCGCGAAGACCTTCTGGGCGGTCGACCCGCACGGCACCTGCGGCTGGCACAGGGCGGTCTTCAGCGCCGTGTTGGCGAGGTCGTTCACACCGGTGACCTTGCCGGGGTTCGCCGGTGGCACCGCGATCTCCATGACGTTCTTCGCGAACGTCTTCGGGTCGGCAGCCGCGCCCGCGGCCAGCACGGCATCCATGGTCTTGGCGCTCGCCGTCGCGAAGACGTCGGCCGGGGCGCCGGACGTGATCTGGGTGGCCAGTGCCGAGCTCGCGGCGAAGCTGAAGGTCACCTGCACGCCCGGGTGGGCCACCTCGAACTGCTGGCCCAGCGTCGTGAACGACTCGGTGAGCGACGCGGCGGCGAGCACCGTGATGTCGCCGCTGAGGGAGGCCGACGCCGACGACGAGGCGGATGCCGTGCCGCTGGCGGTGCCGCCGGAGCCGGCACCGGTGCCGGCGCCGGTGGAGCCGCAGCCGGCCAGGGCGACGCCGACGGCTGCGGCGACCAGGGCGAGAAGGGGGCGACGCATGGTGCTCCTCGAGGCAGGCGTGGGTGACGGGGTGTTGGCGGGCGCTCGGGTCAGTGCAGGCGGGGGATCTCCACGGACACGTTCGTCGCCTTGACCGCGGCCACGGCGAGCACCCCGGGCTCCAGGCCGAGCTCGTCGACGGCCTCCCGGCTGAGTAGCGAGACGAAACGGTGCGGCCCGGCCTGGATCTCGACCTGCGCCATCACGGTGTCCTTGACGACCCGGGTGACCAGTCCGCTGAACCGGTTGCGTACCGAGGCGGCGGCGACGTCGCCGGTCTCGAGGTGAGCCGCCTCGTGGGCGAGCTCCTCGGCGAACCGGGCGAGCACCACCCCGTCGACACCCAGCCGGCCCGAGGCATCGGTGGTGGCTTCGATGCGGCCGGCGTCGGCCCAGCGGCGCACGGTGTCGGCGCTGACCCCGAGCAGGTCGGCGGCTTCCTTGACGCGAAACGTGGGCACCACCGGACTGTAACCGCAGATGCGGTTCCATGGAAGGCCATCAGCCGCATCTGCGGTCACCGCCACCCTCTCGAGGTGAGGATGCCGCGGTCGGCAGCACCAGGGCCGTCGACATGATGAGCTCGTTACCGGCGTCGTGGCCGCGGGTGTCGTTGACCTCCTTGAAGTGGTCGAGGTCGAGCAACAACAGCGCCCCACGCGGGCCGGAGCGGGCGCACAGGTCGAGGTGCTCGGCGGGGGCGGCGTCGAACCGGCGGCGGTTCGGCAGGCCGGTCAGCACGTCGTGGGCGGCGAGGTGGGCCAGCCGCTGCTCGTGGCGCCGCCGCTCGGAGAGGTCGACGACGTTGACCAGGATGACGTCGTCCTCGGCGCCTTGCGAGGAGATCACCCGGCTGGTGATGGCGACGTGCACCGTCCTCACCTCCGGCCCGGGGATGGTCCACTCGCCCACGACCCGGACCCCGGCGCGGCGACCGCGCGGTGCAGGCCCGAGACCCCCGCCGTCCTCGGTATGGGCGCACACCGGGTTCGGGCGGGCGGCATACTGCTGCGATGGACTTCACGACCGAGCTTGTGGCCACCGGCGGCACGACGACCGGGTTCGTCGTCCCCGACGAGGTGGTGGACGCCCTCGGCGCGGGTCGCCGGCCCAAGGTGGTCGTCACGGTGCAGGGCCACACCTGGCGCACCAGCATCGCCTCGATGGGCGGGCGCTTCCTGCTCGGGGCGAGCGCCGCCGTGCGCGAGGCCGCCGGCCTGGCCGCCGGGCAGGCCTACACCGTCACCGTCGAGGTCGACAGCGCGCCGCGCACCGTCGACGTGCCCGACGACCTCGCAGCGGCGCTGGCGGCATCCCCCGCTGCGGCGGCGAGCTGGGCCGGGCTCACCTACAGCCAGCAGCGCCAGCACGCCGAGGCGGTGCTCGCCGCCAAGAAGCCCGAGACCCGCGAGCGGCGGGTCGCCACCATCGTGGCCGCGTTGGGATGACCACAGTCGAGGCCGTGGGCGGCGACCTCACCACCGAGCGCGTCGACGCGATCGTCAACGCCGCGAACTCCTCCTTGTTGGGGGGCGGCGGAGTAGATGGCGCCATCCACGCGGCTGCCGGGCCGGCCCTGCTGCGCGAGTGCCGCGAGCTGCGGCGCACCCGGTTGCCCGCGGGCCTGGCCGTCGGGGATGCCGTGGCCACCGGGGCGGGCGACCTGCCCTGCCACTGGGTGGTGCACACCGTCGGCCCGAACCGGCACGCCGGGCAGACCGACCCGGCGCTGCTGGCGTCGTGCTTCGCCCGCAGCCTGGCGGTGGCCCGCGAGGTGGGGGCGCGCACCGTGGCGTTCCCGGCCGTGAGCGCCGGCGTCTACGGGTGGGACGTCGAGGAGGTGGCCCGGGTGGCCGTGCGCACCGTGCGGGCGCAGTGCGCGGCCCACGACGGCATCGACCTGGTGCGGTTCGTGCTGGTCAGCGAGCGGGCGCTGGCTGCCTTCGAGGCAGCGCTGGCCGACCGGGGCTGACCGCGCGGCTCGGCCCGGGCCGCGCGCCATCGGGCCCGGGCACGCCTCGGCGCCCCGGATTGCAGGGATCCGGGGCGCCGAGGAGCAGGCGTGCGCGCGTACTCAGTGCGCGGTGGTACGTGCGCGGTCGTTGCGGGCGCGGTGGATCAGAACCGGCCGTAGCCGCTGACGCCGGAGAAGATCGCGCGCTCGCGGGTGACGGTGCCGGGCTTGGCCGCGTCGATCATCATGCCCGGGCCGGTGTAGATGCCGACGTGGTAGGCCGGCGAGCCGAAGAACACCAGGTCGCCCGGCTTGGGGTTGCTGACCGAGGTGGCCGCCCGCTGCTGGGCCGAGGCCGTGCGCGGGATGGAGATGCCGGCCTTGCGGTAGACGTACGAGGTCAGCCCCGAGCAGTCGAAGCCGGACGGGGTGGAGCCGCCGTAGACGTAGGGGATGCCGAGCAGGCCACGGGCGATGTTGACGATGCCGCTCGCCGACTGGGCCGGGTTGCTGTAGCGCTTCGCGCTACGGCTGGCCGGTGCCGGGGAGTTCGTGGAGCCGGTGCGGTTCGCGATGGCCCGGGTGACCTGGGTCGCCGCGGGCTGCACCTTCGGCTTCGGCTTGGGCTTGGGCTTCGGCTTGGCGACAGCCTTGACACCGTTGACGCCGACCTGCTCGACGGCGACCGGGGCGGCCGCCGCGGGGGCGACCACGGCCGGGGCGAGCGCGAGCGCAGCCGGGACGGCGGTCGGGGTGCTCACCTCGGCGCCGGGCGCCGCAGCTGCCGTCGTCGTGGTCTTGGTGGAGGCGCGGTGCACAGGCGCGGCCTGGGCAGGGAGCGCGAAGGCTGCGACCAGACCGCCAGAGGCGGCCAGGACCGCGGAGGCCTTGACGCTGGTCTCGCCGGCACTCTTGACGATCGTCGAGAGCTCGGCCACGGGGTTGTAACGAACGGCGTTGCGATGCCGCCCGGAGCGGGTGTCATTGAGCACAGGAGAAACCTCTCAGTGCCTACGGGGTGAGCTGTCGGGTTCGGGCTGAGGTTGCCCGGCCGGCGACGGTCGAGAGGACCGGCGGCGACTTAACCCCAAGGAGACCGATGGTGCTGGGCTCCGGATGTGGTTCCCCCGCTCCTGCCGGGCGGTGGTGCGCGTTGACCTCTGCGGTGGTGGCAGGACTCGGCGTCCACCAGGAGGACCCGCCCAGGGGAGGCGAGCGGGACGAACCTAACACGACCAACTGGGAAAGTCACAAAAGGGTCACGGGGAAATTGCCGAGGGCCGCCCACCATGCGGTGAGCGGCCCTCGGGTCACCCTGTCAGAGGGGACTGGAGGTCAGGGGTTGACCGTGACGTGCACGTGGTCGAAGTGGTTCGCGGTCGGTGACCCGCGGTCCGCCATCGGCTTCCAGCCGATGGTGGGGTCCCAGTAGCGCTGGCGCCAGATGAGGTACTTCACGTTGAACTGGCCGACGTGCGCCTGCACCCAGGCGGCGATGCCGTCGCCCTGGGACTTGCTCGAGATCATGAAGTCGATGGCCTGGTGGGAGCTGTGCTCACCGGCGTTGGCCCGGTAGCCACCGATGGTGCCGAGGTGGAAGATCGAGTCGACCGCGGAGCAGAGCCGCTCGCCGTTGTTGTTCACGCCGATGCTCGCGCACCGGCCGGAGATGCTCGTGCTGTACGACGCCTTGGGCGCGGCGGCCGCCGACCCGCCGGACGACTTCGCGGCCTTGGCTGCCTGGGGGACGGGCTTCGGCCTGGGCTTGGGCTTCGGCTTGGCGACGGCCTTGACGCCGGAGACGCCGACCTGCTCGGGGGCGATCGGTGCCGCACCCTCGGGAGCCGAGACCGCCGGCGCGACGGCGCCGCGGACGAAGGAGCGCGAGGCGGCCGGCGCGTCGGCGCGCGGAGCCGAGGTGGTGGCGGCGGGCACGGCGAGGGCGAGAGCGGTCGGGCTGGCGTCGACGGGCAGCGCGAGCGCGACGGCAGCGCCGGCGAGCACGCCGACGGCGGCGACGGCCTTCGCGGCCCACGTGACGCTGACGCGCGAGAAGCCGTCCGGGAGACGACGTACGGGGCCGGCAGCGCGGCGTCGACCGGGAGTCTGAGGAGGTGACACGAGGAGGTGGAGCCTTCCGGAGCGGGTAGGGATCCCCGACACCGTAGCGGGCTGCGTCGCCCGAAGTCACATTCCGGTAACGGCGGATTTCCCTCGCAGCCACCTGGCGGCCGTCGGTTCCGGGGCCCTGACCAGCACGGATGCCGGTCGCCGCCGGCCGCCGTGGACGCGCTGGACAGCGACGCGGGTCACAGGCGGTGCGGGCGGCATCCGGCCGGGGCCGGCGGCGGGGCGCTCAGGTGGCCTGGACGAAGACGTGCGAGGCGATGTCGTCGGGCAGGGAGACCCCCGAGGACTCCTCGGCGCCGTCGCGGCAGGCGATGACCCGCACGCCCTCGCGGCGCACCCGCGCGGGCTGGCCCGGCATCAGGCCGGCAGCCGTGAGCAGGCCCAGCGCCTCGGAGTCGACCTGCACCGGCTCACCGATGCGACGGACGACGACGGTGGCGGGCTCGGCGACGGCGATGACGTCGAGGGTGGTGAGCCCGTAGCGGAAGTCGGCCAGCTCGGTGAGGTCACCCAGCTCGTCCAGGCCCGGGATCGGGTTGCCGTAGGGCGACTCGGCGTGGTCGGGCAGCATCGCCAGGATCTTGCGCTCGACGCGCTCGGACATCACGTGCTCCCACCGGCACGCCTCGTCGTGCACGAACTCCCACTCGAGCCCGATGACGTCGCGCAGCAGCCGCTCGGCGATCCGGTGCTTGCGCATCACCCGGGTCGCGAGGGTGCGGCCGTGCTCGCTGAGCTCGAGATGCCGGTCGCCGGCGACCTGCAGCAGGCCGTCGCGCTCCATGCGCGCCACCGTCTGCGAGACGGTGGGACCGGAGTGGCCGAGCCGCTCGGCGATGCGGGCGCGCAGCGGCGTGATGCCCTCCTCCTCGAGCTCGAAGATGGTGCGGAGGTACATCTCCGTGGTGTCGATGAGGTCCGTCACGCAGGCAAGCCTACGTTTACCCGCCGACTCGCGGGATGCCGTTCTGCTCACGGCGCAGCGGGTCGGCTCTCGTCCAGGGCCGCCGCGGAGCGCCGGCGGGGGTCGTACTCGGGCACCCAGCGGGCCAGCCAGGCCCCGCCGACGAGGGTGAGCAGGCCGACCGCAACACTCGCCGCGCCGATGGTGGCGACCGCGGCGACAGCGCCCACCACCAGCGCCGCGCCGTTGTGGCCGACCAGCGAGATCAGCCGCCACACCCCGAGGAAGGGCGCACGACCGGCGGTCGGGGCGGCATCCGCGCCCAGCGTCATCACGATGCCCGAGCCGAGGCCGTTGCCGACGCCCATGAGCAGGGCCAGCGCCCCCACGCCGGCGAGGGTGGTGGTGAAGGGAAGGGCGAGCAGGCCGAGGCCGAGCAGCAGGGTCACCGGCACGGCGACCCAGACCCGCCCCTTGCGGTCCATGACGGTGCCGGCCGGGTAGAACAGCACCACCTCGACGAGCGCGGCCGCGGCGAAGACGAGCGAGGTCTGGGCGGCGGTGAGCCCGATGTGCTCGGCCCACAGCGGCACCACGACGACCCGCGAGGACCGGGCCAGCCCGATGGCGAGCACCCCCAGCCCCACCGTCAACAGCACCCGACGGTTCTGCCGCACCACCTGCTTCACCGGCACGCGCACGTGCTGCGCGGAGAGCTGCTCGTGGTGGGCGCCGAGGTCAGGGGTGGCCAGGGCCAGACCCGCCGCCAGCAGGCCCGCGACGACGGCCACCGAAAACGCCGCCTGTGGGCCCCACCGGGCGACGACCGGCGCCCCGATGAGCGGCCCGACGAACAGCCCGATGCGGGTGACCCCACCCAGGGTCGACATCGCCCGGGCCCGCACGGCCACGGGGGCCGCGGCCGTCAGGTAGCTCTGCCGGGCCAGCAGGAAGATCGCGCCCGTGGGGCCCATCAGGCAGACGGCGACGCCGAGCACCCACAGCGACGGCGCGACGAGAGCGAGCGCGCACGCGGCGGCATCCAGCGCGCCGGCGGCCACCAGGGCACGACGCTCGCCGATCCGCTCCACGAGCATGCCGGCGGGCACGGCGGCCGCGAACTCCGACGCCGCGGTGAGGCCGACGAACAGGGCCGCCAGGCCGACGGAGGCACCGAGCCCGCGGGCGCTCAGTGCCACGACCGGGAGCACGGCGCCGGCGCCGACCGACCAGAGCACCGAGGGCCCGAACGCGGGCACCGCGATGCGTCGCAGCGAGAACTGTTCGTCCTCCTCCACCTGCGCCACTCCCACCTCCCGGTCCCAGCTTTCCCGCCCGGTGCGGGAAGCCCGTCCTTCGCACCCCAACCGTTCCCCTGCGAAGCCCAACCTTCCGGTGCGAACCCGCGGCGGGTGACTATCTTGACGTCAAGATAACCCGCCGCAGACCACCATGGGTAGGTTGGCGACGTGGAGATCAGCATCCCGCACCGCTACTGCGGGCCCCCGGAGTCCGGCAACGGTGGCTGGGTCTGCGGCACGGTCGCGGCGCACGTGCCGACCACCGCGGCGCGCCCGGCCGTCACCGTACGGCTGGCGAGCCCGCCCCCGCTCGACCGGCCGATGGCGCTCGAGGCCGAGCCGGCCGACGGCGTCGTGCTGGTGCGCCTGCTCGACCGCGGGCACCTGGTCGCGAGCGGCACGGCATCCGGCGAGCTTGTCGAGGATGTGCCGCCGACGGTGACCCTGCAGCAGGCCCGCGCCGCGGAGGCGCGCTTCGAAGGGCTGGCCGACCACCCGTTCCCCACCTGCTTCGCCTGTGGCACCGGCCGCGAGCCGGGCGACGGCCTGTGCCTGCGCCCCGGCCCGCTCGGCGACGGCACCGGCCGGTATGCAGCCACGTGGGTGCCGGACGAGGCGACCGGGCCGCTGGTCTGGGCCGCGCTCGACTGCCCCGGCGGCTGGTCGGCCGGCATCGCGGGGCGCCCCATGGTGCTCGGCACGATGACCGCCCGGGTGCTCGCACTGCCGGCGGTGGGCGAGCCGCACGTCGTCCTCGCCTGGCAGCGCGGCGCCGAGGGGCGCAAGCACCACTCCGGCTCGGCCCTGTTCTCGCCCGGCGGCGAGCTGCTGGCCCGTGCCGAGGCGACCTGGATCGCCGTCGACCCCACCAGCATCCGACCCAAGGACCTCTCATGACTGTTTCCCCCACCGCCCCCGCACCTGGCGACCGGGTCGCCGTCGTCACCGGCGCGAGCAGCGGCATCGGGGCCGCGACGGCGCGGCTGCTCGCCGCGCAGGGCTTCCGGGTCGTGTGTGCGGCCCGGCGGGCCGAGCGGGTCGAGGCGCTGGCCGCCGAGATCGGCGGCGTGGCGGTGGCCTGCGACGTCACCCGCGACGACGACGTCGCCCGGCTCGTGGCCGCGGCCGGTGAGCGGGTGCACGTGCTGGTCAACAACGCGGGCGGCGCCCTCGGGCTGGAGCCGGTGGCACAGGCCGACGTCGAGCTGTGGCAGCAGATGTACGCCACCAACGTGCTGGGCACCGTGCGGGTCACCAAGGCCCTGCTGCCGGCGCTGGTCGCGGCCGACGGCGAGGGCGTCGTGGTCAACGTCGGCTCGATCGCCGGGTTCCTCGCCTACGAGGGCGGCGGTGGCTACACGGTGGCCAAGCACGGCGTGCACGTGATGACCGAGACCCTGCGCCTCGAGCTCGTCGACCAGCCGGTGCGCATCACGTTGGTGGCGCCGGGGATGGTGCGCACCGAGGAGTTCTCGCTCACCCGGTTCGCCGGTGACCAGGAGCGGGCGGATGCTGTGTACGCCGGGGTGCCGCAGCCGCTGGTGGCCGAGGACGTCGCCGACGCCATCGTCTGGATGGCGACCCGTCCGGCACACGTCAACATCGACCTGCTGGTGGTCAAGCCGCGGGTGCAGGCGGCCCCCCACAAGGTGCACCGCGAGCCGTAGCCCAGCCCGTCCGCACTCTCCTGGGCTGCCCCGACTCCGACTTCGTGCGATCTACACACGGTTCTCACCGTCCGCACCGTGCGAGAACCGTGTGTAAATCGCACGAGGTCGGGAGTGCCCCGGGGCTAGGGCTGGCGGCGGGAGACCTCCCACGAGGTGGCGTCGCCGAGGTCGCCCTCACCCGTGCGGATGAACACCAGTCGGTCGTGCAGCCGGTTGCGCCGGCCGGCCCAGAACTCGACCTCGTCGGGAACGACCCGGAAGCCGCCCCAGAAGTCGGGCACCGGCACGTCGTCGTCGCCCCCGTGGTCGGGGAAGGCCGCCGCCCGCGCCGCGTACTGGGCCTCGAGCTCGCGCCGCGAGCCGATCGGCTCGGACTGCCGCGAGGCCCACGCCGAGATGCGCGACGCCCAGGGCCGTGAGTCGAAGTACTGCTCGACCTCTTCACGCTCGACCTCGATCGCCGTGCCGCGGAAGCGGATCGCGCGGTACATGGCCGGCCAGGTCAGGGATGCCGCCACGGCCGAGTTCCTGGTGAGCTCGCGCCCCTTGGTCGACGTCAGGGCGGTGACGAAGCCCGGGCCGCGCTCGTCGAAGAAGCGCATCAGCACGGTGCGCACATTCGGCCGCCCGTTGCCGTCGACCGTCGCGACGGAGATCGCCAGCGGCTCGAAGACGTCGCGGCTCACCTCCGCCCGGGCGACGGCCTCGTCGACCCAGGCCCGGGCCTGCGCGTAGGGCGTCTCGAGCAGCGCCTGCTCGGTGAGGCCGTCACCGTCGTAGTCGACGCGCGCGGCTGCCGCTCGCCTGGTGCCCCCGTCGATCCCTGCGTCGCTCATCGTCGGATCGTATGTCGCGTGAGGTCGGCCCGGGCCGCCCCGTCGAACCTCAGGCGGTGGGGTGGCGGGCGTCGTAGCGCAGGAAACCCGGCTGGCGCAGCGAGAGCAGCCCGATGGCGACGATGCACGCGATGCCGCCGCACACCGCCGTCCACCCCTCGCCGACCCGCTCGGCCACCGCACCGCCGAGCAGCTCGCCGACCCGCGGCCCACCGGCCACCACCACGATGAAGACCCCCTGCAGGCGCCCGCGCATCCGGTCAGGTGCGGCCGACTGCAGGATCGTCGTGCGGAAGACGGCGCTCACGGCATCCGCCGCGCCCGCGAAGGCCATGGCGAACAGCGCTCCCCAGAGCGCCTGGGTCGGGGTGAGCCAGCCGTTGGCACCGAGCAGGGCCACCCCGAGGCCGATGATGCCCACGCCCCAGCCGACGATGCTCACCATGATCGCCAGGCCCTGCCGGCGCACCGACCCGAGTCGCCCCGACGTCAGCGTCGCCAGGACGGCCCCGAGCGCGGCGGCGGCGTAGAGGTAGCCCACCGTGCTCGCACCGCCCCCGAGGATGACGGCGCCCGCGGCCGGGAACAGCACCCGTGGCTGGGCCAGCAGCATCGCGGCGATGTCGGCCACGAACGTCATCCGCACGTTCGGCGCGCCGCGCAGGAACCGGAAGCCGTCGAGCACCGACGCCAGCCCGGCCCGGGTCGCCTCGCCCGCCTCGTGCGGCTCGGGCGGCAGCGGCTGCAGGCGCCACAGCCCCCACAGCGCCGCCATCGTGACCAGGGCGTCAGTGGTGTAGGCCGCCCCGAAACCGCCCCACGAGACGAGCAGCCCGGCCATCAGCGGGCCGACCATCATCGCCGTCGACATCGCGAAGACGCCGAGCGCGTTCGCCGCCGGCAGCTGCTCACGCTGCAGGATCCGCGGGTAGATGCTCTGCCGAGCCGGTGAGCTGACCCCGAACGCACCGTTCCACACGGCCACCAGCACGTAGAGCACCCAGACGTTCTCGTTGCCGAGCCAGGCCTGCAGCGCGCAGGCCATCGACGTCCCCCACGCCACCAGGTTGGCGACCAGGGCCACGAGCCGCCGGTCGTGGTGGTCGGACAGCGAGCCCCCGTAGAGGCCGAACGCCACCAGGGGCACCAGCGCGAAGAACCCCACGAGCCCGACCGCCGCGGTCGAGCCGGTGATGTCGTAGACCTGCAGCCCGATCGCGACCACGGCCATCTGCGAGCCGACGTTCGAGAGGGTGAACCCGGCATACAGCCGCCGGTACGCCGGGTTCACCCGCAGCGGGGTGAGGTCCGGCAGGTTGGCGCGCAGCACCCGGCGATTGTGCCCGAGCGTGCCGGCCCGCCGGTGGGCAGTGGTGCGGGCATAGGGTCCGACCATGGACAAGCCGGCACAGATCGCGCTCCTCATCGACGCCGACAACGCGACGGCGTCCCGCATCGACGTCATCCTCGGTGAGCTCTCGCGGCTCGGCGAGACCAACGTGCGCCGCGCCTACGGCAACTGGACCAAGACTGGCCTGAAGTCGTGGCAGGAGGTGTTGCACGAGAACGCGATTCGCCCGGTGCAGCAGTTCGACCCGAGCAAGGGCAAGAACGCCAGCGACATCGCCCTGGCCGTCGACGCCGTCGAGATCCTGCACACCCAGCGCCCCGACGCCTTCGCGCTGGTCTCCTCCGACGCCGACTTCACCCCCCTCGTCATGCACCTGCGCGAGCACGGCGCCCATGTCTACGGCTTCGGCGACGCCAAGACGCCGCAGCCGTTCCAGAGCGCCTGCACCCGCTTCCTCGTGCTCAACCGGCTCTCCTCCCCCAGCGGCCAGGCCGACCCGGGGCTGCCCGACGGCGGCCCGGCGGATGCCGTGTCGTCACCGCCCGAGGAGGCCGCGCCTCCGGCACCCGTGCGGCGCCGCGCCACGGCGAAGGCGACGAGCAAGGCCACCGACACGGCGACGGCAAAAGCCACGGCATCCGCGAAGAAGACCACCGCCAAGGCGGCCACCAAGGCCGCCGCCGCCGCCACCGAGACCGGCCCCCCGAACACGACACCGGCCCGCGCCACGCGCGCCCAGCTGCGGAGCGACCGCAAGCTCGTGGCGCTGCTGCGCCGGGCGGTCGAGGGCGCGGCCGACGACTCCGGGTGGGCCCGGGTCGGCACGGTCGGCAACCACATCTCCAACCAGTCCTCGTTCGACCCGCGCAACTACGGCTACGCGAAGCTGAGCAGGCTGCTGGAGGCCACCGACCTGTTCGACATCCGGGATGCGGGCGGCCCGAACATGGCCGTTCGTGACCGTCGAGGGGCCGCCGGGACGTCCAGCAACGGGACAGGCGGTGGGAACGCGTGACGGTGTCCTGCACAATGGGGCCGCCCGACAACGGCGACGAGCGACGATTGGGGACCCCATGAGCACCGCAGCACAGACCGGGACGGCCCACCCGGAGAGCGACCCGAACTTCCAGCCCGGACTCGAGGGCGTGGTCGCCTTCGAGTCCGAGATCGCGGAACCCGACAAGCAGGGTGGCGCCTTGCGTTACCGCGGGGTCGACATCAACGACCTCGTCGGACGGGTCTCCTTCGGCCAGGTGTGGGGGTTGCTCGTCGACGATGAGTTCGACCCGGGCCTGCCGCCCGCCGAGCCCTTCCCGCTGCCGGTGCACAGCGGCGACATCCGGGTCGACGTGCAGTCCGCCATCGCCCAGCTCGCTCCCATGTGGGGCTTCAAGCCGCTGCTCGACATCGACGACGACGAGGCCCGCGACAACCTGGCCCGCGCCTCGGTCATGGCGATGTCGTTCATCGGCCAGGCGGCCCACGGGCAGTCGACGCCGATGGTGCCGCAGAGCGAGGTCGACAAGGGCCGCACCATCGCGGAGCGGTTCATGATCCGCTGGCGGGGCGAGCCCGACCCCAAGCACGTCGAGGCGATCGACTCCTACTTCATCTCCGCAGCCGAGCACGGAATGAACGCCTCGACGTTCACCGCGCGGGTCATCGCGTCCACCGGCGCCGATGTCGCCGCGTGCCTCTCCGGCGCGATCGGCGCCCTCTCCGGGCCGCTGCACGGCGGCGCCCCGAGCCGGGCCCAGCACATGATCGAGGGCGTCGAGAAGATGGGTGATGCCCGGCGCTACGTCAAGGAGGTGCTCGACCGCAAGGAGCGCCTGATGGGCTTCGGGCACCGCGTCTACCGTGCCTACGACCCGCGCGCCACCGTGCTGCGCGACACCTGCAAGCGCCTGCAGACCCCTCGCTACGAGGTCGCCATCGAGCTCGAGAAGGCCGCCATCGCCGAGCTGGCCGAGCGCTACCCCGAGCGCCGCATGGAGACCAACGTCGACTACTGGGCCGCCGTGCTGCTCGACTTCGCCGAGGTGCCCGGCGACATGATGACGCCGCTGTTCGTCTCGGCGCGCACGGCCGGCTGGTCGGCGCACATCCTGGAGCAGAAGCGAGCCGGTCGGCTCATCCGCCCCAGCGCACGGTATGTCGGTCACGGCCCACGCCCGATCGAGGACGTGAAGGGCTTCCGCGCCCACTGAGCACGGCACCCGCACGCCCCGGCGGGCCCGGCATCGACCACGGACGCCGGGCCCGCGCCCTGGAGGTGCCCGATGCCGCGCTCCCACCTGCTGTCGCCACTCGCCGTCGTGGGGCTGGGCCTCGCCCTGGGCGCCGGGCCCCCGGGGCGGGCCGAGCAGCTACAGCAACGTCGCGCTCGGCGGGGTGGTGCGCTGGGCGCGCCAGCTCGGCCCGTGGAGCACCCGGCCCGATCCACGTGGTGGACCTCACGTCCGGCATCCGGTCACGATCGGTGAGGATGGGGACGGCCGTGGAGTCCCGACGACGTCGACCCGCGGCGGCCGGACGGCCCTGGCGGCACCCGCCGCCGGGCGACCCCGACGGCCGGCTCCCCATCACCACGTCCGACCCACCACACCGGAGAACCCCGTGAGCGAAACCGCCCCCATCACCATCCCCGCCGAGCTGCTCCCCGCCGACGGTCGGTTCGGGTCCGGCCCCTCGAAGGTGCGCCCCGAGCAGATCGAGGCGCTCACCGCGATCGGCCGCACGGTGATGGGCACCTCCCACCGCCAGGCGCCGGTGCGGAACATCGTCAAGTCGATCCGCTCCGGGCTCGCCACCTATTTCGACGTCCCCGAGGGCTACGAGGTCGTGCTCGGCAACGGTGGCGCGACGGCGTTCTGGGACGTCGCCGCCTTCGGCCTGGTGCGCGACCGCGCCCAGCACCTCACCTTCGGCGAGTTCTCGAGCAAGTTCGCCACGGTCACCAAGAACGCGCCGTTCCTCGGGGAGCCGACCATCCTCTCCAGTGAGCCCGGCACCCGCCCCGACCCGCGCGCCGAGGCCGGCGTCGACGTCTATGCCTGGGCGCACAACGAGACCAGCACTGGCGTGATGGCGCCCGTACAGCGGGTCGAGGGCGCGGATGCCGACGCCCTCGTGCTCATCGACGCCACCTCCGGCGCGGGTGGCCTGCCGGTCGACGTCAGCCAGGCCGACGTCTATTACTTCGCGCCGCAGAAGTCCTTCGCCTCGGACGGCGGGCTCTGGCTGGCCCTGTTCTCGCCCGCCGCGCTCTCGCGCGTCGAGGAGATCGCGGCATCCGGCCGCTGGGTGCCCGACTTCTTCAGCCTGCCCACCGCGATCAGCAACAGCCGGCTCGACCAGACCTACAACACGCCGGCCCTCGCCACTCTCGCCATGCTGGCCAACCAGGTCGAGTGGCTCAACGGCAACGGCGGCCTCGACTGGGCCACGGCGCGCACCAAGGACTCCTCGGGCCGGCTCTACGACTGGGCCGAGGCCAGCGACTACGCCACCCCCTACGTGTCCGACCCGGCGAACCGCTCGCAGGTCGTCGCGACCATCGACTTCGACGACGCGATAGACGCCTCGGCCATCGCAAAGACGTTGCGCGCCAATGGTGTCGTCGACGTCGAGCCCTACCGCAAGCTCGGCCGCAACCAGCTGCGGGTGGCCTGCTTCCCCGCGGTCGACCCCGACGACGTCAGCAAGCTGATCGGCTGCATCGAGCACGTCGTCGAGCGCCTCGCCTGACCCGGCCCCTCCCCGAACTTCTGGGGGCGGGCCGGACGCCGGTCAGCTGGATACCGTGAGGCCGGCGGTCACCCGGTCGGCCAGCCAGGCCGACTCCGGCACCAGCCCCGGGTCGCAGACCAGGGTGACCACCAGGGCGCCGGCGTAGGAGAGCACGTCGAACGACACCGCCACGTTGCCGGGGTTGACGGCGACCGGCACCACTGCCGTCACCTCGGCACCGGCAACCCACAGGGGGATGTCGGGCCCGCGGACGTTCGTGACGAAGGTGTGCACGAGTCGCTGGTGGTCGATGAAGGCCTGGAATGCGCCGACGGCCGCGAGCCCGCGGAACACCGGGGTGAGCACGGCGGCCGAACCGCCACGGCCGGGCCCGCGCACCCGGCCGCGCTCGGCGACGAGGGCCGCCAGCCGGGTCGCGGAGTCGGGGACGGCCGGGACGCGCACCGGCACGACGCCCGTGGAGTTGCCGAGCGACCCCGCCTCGCCCTGCGCCCGCCGTGACACCGGCACCGACACGACGAGCTCGCTGACGCTCTCGCCGCGGCGGGCGAGCAGGTCGACCAGTGCACCCGTCACGGCGGTGACGACGACATCGTTCACACTCGCACCACCTGCCCGTGCCGCGGCCTTCACCACCGCCAGGTCAGCGGTGGCGACAGCCAGGTGACGGGTGGAGCCGGTGGCGCCGAGCAGGCTGCACCGGTCGGCCAGGCGGGGGCGTCGCAGGCCCAGCTCGCGGGCGCCGCCGCCGAACCGCCGAGCGCCACCGGACCGGGGGTGCCGACCGATGAGCGCCCTCAGCCCTTCGAGCCTCGATCCCCATGCCTCGCGGGCCAGCACGCTCCATCCCGGCAGGGTCGACTCGGTCGCCGCGGGCGACCGCGAGCCGTCGCGGGCAACACGGGCATCGTCGTCGGCCAGGGCACCGAGCACGGTCAACCCACCCATGCCGTCGGCGAGCACGTGGTGCGCGACCAGCGCGATGCCGGCGACCTGACCGTGGGTGTCGAGCAGCAGGCGGGCACGCCAGAGCGGCCGCTCGAGGCCGAGCCGGGTCGTCACGAGCGTGCTGGTGGCGGCGAGCAGCACCTCCAGCCCGGCATCCGCCTGGAGCGTCACCTCGTCGACGAGGTCCTCCAGCGTGCTCGCGACGGCATCGACCCAGACCGGCCGACCCGCGCCGGGCGGGGTGCGCGCCAGCCGCTGCCCGAGCCGCGGCACGCCTGCCGCGCGCTCGAGCAAGGTCGCGCGCACGGCAGCCGCCGACGGGTGTGCGGCGGGGTCTAGCACGAGGAGGGCGCCGATCGCCATCGGCACGCGCCCGCGGTCGACGGCGAGCTGCAGCACGTCGTCGGCGCCGGCCCGGTCGATCACGGGGGAGCGGGGTGGGCCCACGCCACCACGGTATGCCGATGCCGGGCAGCGGCCGAGCGCGACCCGGGCTGATCTGCCCCTACCGGGTGAGGGCGTAGACCAGCGCGACGCCCACCAGCACGCCGAGCACGCCGAGCGTCATCCGGCGGCGGAAGAGCGGCGTCATCGGGCCGGCTCCGGCACCGCGACGGTCGGCCGCCCGGACACCATCGGCACCGAGGTCACCCGCACCCGCGGGCGGCGCTGCGACTCGTAGCTCACCCGCACATTCTCCGACCTCGCCAGCCACAGCGACACCCCGAGCAGCACCAGGCCCACGGCGACCGCGCCGATGCCGATGGTCCAGCGCGGCCCGAACTGCTCCGAGATCCAGCCGATGAGCGGCGCCCCGACGGGCGTGCCGCCCATGAAGATCGCCATGTAGAGCGCCATCACGCGGCCGCGCATCTCGGGGGCGACCCGGGTCTGCACCATGGCGTTGGCGGTGGTCAGCGCGGTGAGGGCGGTGAGCCCGACCGGTACCAGTGCCAGCGCGAACAGCCAGTAGGTCGGCGCCATCGCAGCGAGCGCGGCGGCCACGGTGAACCCCGCGAGCGACAGCAGGAGCACCCGCAGCCGGGGCACCTTGCGGCGCGCCGACAGCAGGGCGGCGGTCAGCGAGCCGACCGCCATGATCGAGCCGAGCAGGCCGAACTCGCCGGCGCCCTTGTCGAACACCTTGGTGGCCATCAGCGCCATGGTGATCTGGAAGTTCATGCCGAACGTGCCGAGCACGAAGACGAGCAGCATGACGAGCTGGATGTCGCGCCGCACTCGCACGTAGTGGAAACCCTCGCGGATGCCGCCGCGCCCCTTCGCGCGCGGCGCCGGCCGCAGCTCGTTGGTGCGCAGCCGCAGCAGGGCGACGATGACGAAGACGAAGGTGAAGGTGTTGAGCAGCAGCGCGGGCCCGACACCCCAGAGCGCGATGACCACGCCGGCCAGGCCCGGGCCGATGAGCCGGCCGAGGTTGAACGAGGCTGAGTTCAGCGAGACCGCGTTGGTGAGCTTGTCGTCGGGCACCATCTCGGACACGAACGCCTGCCGCGCCGGGTTGTCGATGGCGGTGACAACGCCCTGGAAGAGCGCGATGGCGTAGACCTGCCACAGCTGGGCCAGGCCAGCGACGGCCAGGATGCCGAGCAACAGGCTCGAGACGGCAAGCAGGGTCTGGGTGACGAGCAGGATGCGGCGCTTGGCGAACCTGTCGGCGATCAGCCCGGCCCACGGCGCGAGCAGCAGGAAGGGCAGGAACTGCAGGCCGGTGACGATGCCGAGCGCCGTGGCCGAGCCCGCTGTGAGCACGGTGAGCACCAGCCAGTCCTGGCCGACCCGGCCCATCCAGGTGCCGACGTTCGACACCAGGGCGCCGGATGCCCACAGGCGGTAGTTGCGGACCTGGAGCGAGGAGAAGGTGGGGCTCACTCGGCGGCCACCCGTTCCAGCAGCACCGTGGCCAGCGCCAGCACCGCCCGCTCGTCGTCGGTGAGCCGCTCGAGCCGTGCGGCGAACCACTGGTCGCGCCGGCGCCGGATGTCGCGGATGGTGCGGCGGCCCTCCGCCGTCAGGGACAGGATCACCTGGCGACCGTCGGTGGGGTCGTCCGCGCGCGCGACCAGACCGGCCTCGACCAGGCCGGCTGCGGTGCGGGTCATGCTCGGGGCGCTCACCTTCTCGATCGCGGCGAGCTCCTTGGGGGTGAGCGGCTGCTCCTCGAGCCGGGCGAGCACCGAGAACTGGTGCGGCGGGACCGGCGCGGTGCTCTCGAACCGCACCCGGCGCGAGATGCGCATGCACGCCATGCGCAGGTCGCTGGTCAGCCGGTCGCGCTCCCCGCGCGTCATGGTCGAGGGTCGTACCGGCGTGGTGGTGGTGGTGGCCATGGTCGTCTCCTCGGGGTCGCAGATGCTTAGCACAACTCATTACCTCTGCTAACTATTCCGTCCCTCTACCCCGACTTCTTGCGAACATCCCACCGTCCCCGGTCGGGAAAGTCCGCAAGAAGTCGGGGTCGGTCGATGGGCGAAGTGGGAGACCCGCACACAGTCGGGACAACGCGCGGATGCCGTGTGGTCCCGCAACAGGGCCCACACGGCATCCGTGGTGGTTCGGACCCGGCAGGTGCCAGGTCATGGCCCGGTCAGGTGACCAGGTCGGTGAGCGGGGCGATGAGGAAGTAGATGGCGAACAGGCCCGAGGTGAGCCACATCATCGGGTGCACCGTGCGCCACTTGCCGAGCACCACCTTGATGAGCACGAACGACACGAAACCGGCACCGATGCCGACGGTGATCGAGTAGGTGAACGGCATCAGGATGATCGTGAGGAACGCCGGGATGGCGATCTCGACGTCGTTCCACTCGATGTTCTGCACCTGCTGCATCATCAGGAAGCCGACCAGGATCAGGGCCGGCACGGCCGCCTCGTTGGGGACGATGCGCACCAGCGGGGTCACCAGGATGGAGATCAGGAACAGCACGCCGGTGACCACCGAGGCCAGACCCGTGCGGGCGCCCTCCCCCACGCCCGCGGCCGACTCGATGTACGACGTGTTCGACGAGACTCCCGCGGCGCCACCGGCGACGGCAGCGAGCGAGTCGACCACCAGGATGCGCTCGGTGTGCGGCGGCATGCCGTTCTCGTCGAGCAGGCCCGCCTCGGCGCCAATGGCGGTCATCGTGCCCATGGTGTCGAAGAAGTCGGCGAGCATCAGGGTGAAGACCAGGAGCACGGTGGCGACGATGCCGACCCGCTCGAACGAGCCGAGCAGGTTGAACTCGCCGAGGGTGCCGAAGTTGATCGGGTCGATCTTCGCGGGCCAGGCCGGCACGTTGAGGTTCCACCCGAGGGGGTTGACGATGTTGTTGCCGGCGGCATCGACGCCCGTCACCGTGGGCCCGACCTTGGCGATGGCCTCGACGACGAAGGCGACCGCGGTCATCACGAGGATCGAGATGATGATCGCGCCCTTGACCTTGCGCACCCACAGGGTGATCAGCAGGCCCAGCCCGAGGGCGAACACGACCGTCGGCCAGCCGTTGAGCTGGCCGCCGACGCCGAGCTCCACGGGCACCGGCCCGGCGCCCGTGCGGCGCACGAACCCGGCGTCGACCAGCCCGATGAGGGCGATGAACAGGCCGATGCCGACCGAGATGGCCACCTTGAGCTGGCTCGGCACGGCGTGGAAGACCGCCGTGCGGAACCCGGTGAGCACGAGCAGCAGGATGACCAGGCCCTCGAGCACGATGACGCCCATGGCGTCGGCCCAGGTCATCTGGCTGGCGATGGAGAACGCCACGAAGGCGTTGAGCCCCAGGCCGGTCGCGAGCGCGAGGGGGTAGTTGGCGAAGACGCCCATCAGGATGGTCAGGACACCGGCCACCAGCGCCGTTCCCGCCGCGATCGCCGCGAGGTTGGGGGAGGCCCCGCCGCCGAGGTACTGACCGTCGGCGTCCTTGACGAAGCCGAGGATGAGCGGGTTGAGCACGACGATGTAGGCCATCGTGAAGAAGGTGGCGAAGCCGCCGCGCACCTCCCGGCCGACCGTCGAGCCGCGGTGCGAGATCTGGAAGAGGCGTTCGAGGAAGCCGGCGTGCGGAGGGGGGGTGGGTTCGGCGGTCGTGGCCACCGTGTCGGGCGTCGTGTCAGGCGTGGCGTCGGGCATGGCCCGGACCCTAGCGGGAGCGCGTTACGGCTGCATGACGTGTGCACGAGCCGGTCGGCGTGGCCCGTAGGCTGGGCCCGTGACGACCCCGGAACCGCACTCCGAGCACCTCGCGGCGCTGGGGGCCGCGGCACCGGTCGAGCCGCTCGTGGTGCGCTCCCGCCCGATCGTCGCGACCGGCATCGGGCTGTGGGTGCTGGCGCTGGTCGTGACGCTCGTCGTCCCGGGCCTGCACACCGGCGAACGGTCGTGGTGGCCGTGGAGCTGCGTCATCGGCATCGCCCTGGGGGCCATCGCCTGGTGGTACGTCGGCCGCGGGCACGACAACGCCGCGGCCTGAGCCAGGGCGCCCCGGGAAGCGCAACGACGGGTGGATGCCGTGTCAGGCCGGGTCGAGCTCGAAGTCGTCGAGGATCGGAGGCGCGACGCGCTCGGCGGTGTGCAGGTCGACGTCGACCTCGGAGTGCGCCCCGCACCCGTGGTCGAGGCTGACGACGCGGGCGTCGGACGGTGACCACTCGTTGGCGCACACGCCGAACACCGCGCGCAGCGCACCGGCCATCGGCACGAAGAAGCCGCAGCTGGAGCACGGCGCCGGCGCCTTGACCGCCACGGGTGCGCTGGGGCCGGACTCGCCGTCGTACCAGCGCTGCGCGGCGGCCTCGCGGCCCTCGGCCGACAGCACGCGCGGGCGCCCGAGGCCGAGCTCCCACAGGGCCACCTGGTCGACGTCCTCGTCGCCGGTGGCCTCGAAGCCGGGCTCGAGGCTGGGGTCGTCGGCCACGAGCGGGGTGACGTCGCCGGGGCCGACGTCGCCCGGCGCAAGCCGCTCGGCGTACGGCACCCAGTCGGGCGAGAGCAGGGCGCCCTCGCCGGGCACCAGGTTGGCCTCGCAGACGGTGACCGTCTTCGACCGCGGCACCCGGGCCACCGACACCGCCCAGCGCCAGCCGAGGTAGGCCCGGGCCGTGCAGGTGAAGTAGTGCGTGGCGAGGCGGTCCTCGACCATCTCCATCCCCAGGTGCTCACCGACCGCGCCCGCCTCGGCGATCGAGACGGCCGCCTCATGGGCGACCTCGACCGCCCCGCGCAGGGCAGGGTCGGTCTTCAGGGCGGGGGTCACAGCTCGAGGTCGCCCGCCACCGCGTGCAGCACCTGGGCGACCTTGTTTCCATGCGCCTTGTCGGGGTAGTGGCCGCGGCGCAGCCCCTCCGAGACCGAGTCGAGCAGCTTGATGACGTCCTCGACGATGACCACCATCTCCTCGGCCGGCTTGCGGCTGGCCACCCGGCGGTTGGTGGCCACCGAGGGCGCGGGGTCGAGGAGGCGCACCGACAGCGCCTGGGCGCCGCGGCGGCCCTCGGCGATGCTGAACTCGATCCGCTGGCCGCCCTTGAGGCCGGCCACCCCCTCGGGCAGCGCACTGGCCGGGACGAAGACGTCCCCCTCGCCGGCGTCGCCGGACACGAATCCGAAGCCCTTCTCCGAGTCGAAGAACTTCACCTTGCCAGTCGGCACGGTCCACCTCTTTGTCGCGTCTGCGGTTCGGCGCCCGGACGGGCACCAGCGCCAAGGCTAACCGCTCGCGGACGTGGTGCGCTGCCGGGTTGTGGATGCTGGACCCACCCGGACGCGCGCGGGCGCCTCCGCGCAGGTTCCCGGGAAACCCGCTCGATCGATGTCGGTGCCCCGTGGCACGGTTGGACGATGTCCGAGAGCAACGACTCAGGGGGCGGGCTGGGGCGGGCGATCCCTGACACCACGCAACCCCCGCACCGCGACCGGTTCACCCTGCGCGGCTTCTGGCGGGCACTGCCCACCCCGGGGCGGTGGCTGCTCTCCACGACCGCGATCTCCACCCTCGGTCGGGGGATGACGCTGCCGTTCACGATCATCTACGTGCACGAGGTGCGCGGGGTCCCGCTCGACGTGGCGGGCCTGCTGATGGGCCTGATCGCCGTCGTCGCCCTGGTCGTCACCGGGCCGATGGGGGCGTTGATCGACCGGCTCGGCTCGCGGGTGGTGCTGGTGTGGGGCAACGTGGCCCAGCTGGCTGGGGCCGTGGTGCTCGCGTTCGCCACGTCGGTGCCCGCATTCGTGCTGGCCTTCACGCTGCTCGGCATCAGCTTCGGCGTCGGGTGGCCCGGGTTCAACGCGCTGACCGCGAGCATCGTCACGGGTGCGCTGCGCACCCAGTTCTTCGGCATCAACTTCGCCCTGGTCAACCTCGGCATCGGGATCGGCGGCATCGTCAGCGGGTTCCTCACCGACGTCGACCGGCCGGGCACCTTCACCGCGATCTTCCTCGTCGATGCGGCCTGCGTGCTGGTGCCCATCGGGCTGCTGCTCGGGCCGCTGCGGCACGTCGCCGGCCGCCCGGAGCAGCCCCCGGCCGGGGCGCCCGACGGGGCCGGCGTAGGCTACCTGACCATCCTGCGCAAGCCCGCCGTCATCTGGATCACCGCGCTCACCTTCCTGTCCAGCTTCGTCGGCTACGGGCAGATGGAGGCCGGGTTCCCCGCCTTCGCGCGGCAGGTCAGCGAGGTGTCGACTCGCACCATCGGCTTCGCCTTCGCCGCCAACACCGTGGTCATCGTCACGATGCAGTTCCTGGTGCTGCGCTTCATCGACGGGCGCCGCCGCACCCGGGTGTTCCTCGTGCTGGTCGGGCTGTGGGCGGCCGCCTGGCTGCTGCTCGGCGCCACCGGGCTGGCCGCCGGCACGATGGCGGCCGCGGCCGGCGTCATCGTCTTCCACGTGCTGTTCGGGCTGGGCGAGACCATGCTTCAGCCCACGGTGCCCGCCATCGTCAACGACCTGGCCAGCGACCGCGACCGGGGCCGGTTCAACGCCGTGTCCTCCGGGGCGTTCCAGGTCGGGGCGATCAGCGCGCCGATCGTGGCCGGGTGGCTGCTCAACCGCCAGCTGGGCGGGGTGTTCATCGGCGTCATCGTCGCGGGCCTGGCCGGGGTGGCGGTGCTCGCGCTGGCCCTCGAGCGGCAGATCACCCCCGAGGTCAACGGCATCCTCGATGACCCGGCCTCCGTGGTTGGTGAGTCAGGTCTGGAGCGGGCGCGGGTCGGGGAGGATCAGGGCGTCGTGCACGACGAGCGCATCAGTGTCGAACAGGGCAGCTCGCACGATGCACGCTCGGTGGACGACCGGCGCGTCACCGACCGCTGACGTCCCTCCATCCCTCACTGCGGCGTCGGTTGGTGGGGGCACGGCCCGTCGAGGGGTCGAGAGGTGAGGCAGAGGGCGCGCTCCAGCGCGCCACATGCATCACCCCACCGGCACCGCTCGCGCCCGGTGATGCACACAGCGCGCCCCACCGCGCCACATGCATCACCCCACCGGCACCGCTCGCGCCCGGTGATGCACACCGCGCGCCCCACCGCGCGGCATGCATCACCCCACCGGCAGGGCTAGCCTCTTGGCGTCGGGGTTCGGTGGACTGAGCAGAGCTGCTGACCTGGCAGGGCCGCGCTCAGCCGACGACGACCGCGGTGACCTTCATCCCCTCCTTGGCCGCCACGACCCGCAGCGTGGCGCCGACGGCCACCGGGGCGGCCGCCTTGCCCAGGACGGGCGCGGTGCCGTCGAGCGTGTAGGTGGCCGTGAAGCCGTCGGTGCTCTTGACCGTCATGGACTTGCCGGCCGTGTAGGCCGTCACCTGGCCGGACTGCACGACCATGACCGTCGGCGTGCCGGTCACGGACGTGGTGAACTCACCGTGCAGCACGGCGCCGAGCGCGGCACCGGCGCCCAGGCCCATCCCCTGCCGCGGTCCCCCGGGGGCGACCGGAGCGCCCTGACCAGGCACCTGCGGAACCGGGTTGCTGTTGCCGTTCCCCCGGCCCTGGCCGCCGTTCGGGTTGATCCCGTTGCCCCGGCCCATGCCCGTGCCCGGGCCCTGCTGGTTGAAGTCGCCCCGACCGTCCCGGCCGCTCGTCATGAAGCCCCGCTCGCCGCCGTCGTGGTGCGACACGAGGAGGGCGGCGGTCAGGCCGATACCGGCCACGACCACGAGGGCGGCCAGGGCGGCCGCCAGGCCCAGGGCGGCCCGGCCCCCACCGGTCGAGGTCGCCTCGCTCCACCAGCGTCGAGCCCCCGAGGGCGGGCCGGCCGGGGGCACCCACCCGGGCGGCGCCGGCGAGGCAGCGGACGGGGCCGCGCTCCACCCCGCCCCGGCCGGCTGTCCCGGAACGACCTGCTGCGGAGGGAGCGCTGCGGTGTCGGCCGCCGGCTGCTCGGGGTGCGACGGGACGGGCCCGGGGGTGCTCTGGTCACTCATGAGGTCATGATCCGTCGCTGAGGGCGCGATGACCCCATCGCGCAGCGAACTCACATCGAACTCACATCCAGCCGCCGACGCCGCAAGGGGCCCGTCGGCACCTCGCGACACGCCCGACGAGCCCGCTCAGCCCCCCGACAACGCTCGCACGACGCTCGACGGCGACGGCCGGCCGAGCTGCGCAGCCATCCAGACACTTGTCTCGACCAGCGCGTCCAGGTCGATGCCGGTCTGCAGGCCGGCACCCTCCAGCGCCCAGACGAGGTCCTCGGTGGCGAGGTTGCCGGTAGCCGACTTGGCGTAGGGGCAGCCGCCCAGGCCACCCGTCGAGGCGTCGACGACCCGCACCCCGTCGTGCAGGGCCGCCATCGTGTTGGCCAGGGCCTGGCCGTAGGTGTCGTGGAAGTGCACGCCCACCCGGTCGGGCCCGATGCCGGCGTCGTCGAGCGCCCCCAGCAGCCGGTGCACGTGACCGACGGTGCCCACGCCGATGGTGTCGCCGATCGAGAGCTGGTCGCAGCCGAGGTCCATCAGGCGCCCGCACACGTCGACCACCTGGGCCAGCGGCACCGGGCCCTCCCAGGGGTCGCCGAAGCACATCGACACGTAGGCCCGTACCCAGAGCCCCTCGTCGCGCGAGCGCTCGACGACCGGCCGGAACATCTCCACCGACTCGGCCACGGTGCGGTTGAGGTTCTTGCGGGCGAAGGTCTCGGTCGCGCTGCCGAACACCGCCACGGCCCCCACCCCCGCGGCCAGCGCCCGGTCCAGGCCACGCTCGTTCGGCACCAGCACCGGCCGTCGCGGCCCGAGCCCCTCGTCACCCAGCAGGCCGAGCACCTCCTCGGCGTCGGCCAGCTGGGGTACCCACCGCGGGTCGACGAACGACGTCGTCTCGATAGTGCGTAGCCCCGCCGAGCCGAGCCGCCGCACGAACTCGGCCTTGACGGCGGCCGGCACGACGGCCGACTCGTTCTGCAGCCCGTCGCGCGGGCCCACCTCGTAGACGGTGACCGACCCGGGCAGGGTGGCGTCGGGCTCGACCTGCGGCAGCGGAAGTCTCACCCCCCGATCCTGACACGCGGGTGAGGGCGACGACGACAGCGGAGGCGTGCAACCCCGCCCGCCGCCCGGGCACCAGCCGCTAGCCTCGTGCGCGGGCGCCGACCGGCACCGTGGGAACAGGGCGAGGACGCGCGAGCATGGACGACAGCACCGACCCGGCACGCTCCGGTGACGGGTTCGAGGACCCGACGGCGCCGGGCTGGGCCAGCCCACCCCCGGCCCCGCCCACCCAACCGCTCCCCTCCGGCCCACCCGTCAGCCCGCCCTCGCCGTACGCCGCGCCGGATGCCGGTCCCGCGCCGGACCCGTGGACGCCCGTCGACCAGCCGCCCTATCCGCAACAGCCGCAGGACACCCCGTACGGCGCCAACCCGTACGGCCCGCCCGGCTACGCGCAGCAGCCCTACGGCTCGACCGCGTACGGCCAGGCCCCCTACGCACTGCCGCCCGGGCCCTACGGATCACCCACCGGTCCATACGGCTCACCTCCCGGGCCCTACCTGCCCTACGGGGCTCCGCCGGCGAAGAACACCAGCGCCATCGTTCTCACCGTCGTGTCGGGCATCGCCACTGCGCTGTGCTGCCTGTTCGGCCTGCCCTCGCTGATCCTCGGCATCGTGGCGCTGAACCGCCAGGCCACCGACCCGCAGGGCTCGGCCCGGATGACCCGGTACGGCTGGGTCACCCTCGTGGTGGTCGTGGCCCTTGTGGTGGTCGCCGGCGTCGTGCTCGGCGTCGTCAGCTCGGTGGCTGGTTCGACCAGCAGCGACTACCAGGGGCTCTGACCCCGGCGACGTCCCAGCCGACGTCCAGCCAACTCACAGGTTCACCCGCCAGACTGACTGCGTGACCATTCAGACCCCCGAGGCACGCCTCCTCGTCGTCGAGGACGAACCCAACATCCGCGAGCTGCTCGCGACCTCCCTGCGTTACGCCGGATTCGACGTCGCCACTGCCTCCAGTGGCACCGAGGCCCTGCGGGTCGCCGGGGACCACATGCCCGACCTGTGCGTGCTCGACGTGATGCTCCCTGACATGGACGGCTTCACCGTCACCCGCCGCCTGCGCGAGCAGGGCCGACAGCTGCCCATCGTCTTCGTCACCGCCCGCGACTCGGTCGACGACAAGATCAAGGGCCTCACCGTCGGGGGCGACGACTACGTCACCAAGCCGTTCAGCCTCGAGGAGGTCGTGGCCCGCATCCGCGCCGTGCTCCGCCGCACCCGTGGCGAGGCCGACGAGGACCGCCAGGTCATCGCCTTCGAGGACCTCGAGCTCGACGAGGACTCGCACGAGGTGCGCCGGGCGGGCCGGGTCATCGAGACCAGCCCCACCGAGTTCAAGCTGCTGCGCTACCTCATGCTCAACCCCAACCGGGTGCTGTCCAAGGCGCAGATCCTCGACCACGTCTGGGACTACGACTTCCGCGGCGAGTCCGGCATCGTCGAGTCCTACATCTCCTACCTGCGCCGCAAGATCGACACCGAGGGGCTGCCCCCGCTCATCCACACCAAGCGCGGCGTCGGCTACGTCCTGCGCCTGCCTCCTCAGGGCTGATGAGCTCGGTCCCCACACCGCGCACCGACGGTGGGCCCTTTGCCCGCGTCATGCGCCAGCTCGAGGCGGTTCCGTTGCGGACCCGCCTCGTGGCGATCGTGGGCACCCTCGTCGGTGCAGCCCTCATCCTCACCAGTCTGGCCACCGCGCTGCTGATGCGCTCCGACCTGATGGCCGGCGTTGACACCGAGCTGCGGTCGGTGGCCCGCCCGGTGGCGAACCAGGCCCTCTCCGACCTCAGCCGCCAGCAGACCACGTTCCCCACCAGCTACGCCTTCGAGCTGCAGAGCAGGTTCGCGGACTTCACGACCCCGCCCACCGGCGTCACCGCGAAGCCGGATCTTCCCGAGCTCTCGATGACCGACCCTCGAGTGATCAGCGGAAAGCCGTTCACGGTGGGCTCCGTCAACAGTCCGCTCCAGTGGCGCTTCATCGCCGGCCGAGTCAGCGGCGCTGACGCGACGTTCGCGGTCGGCATCCCGCTGACCACCGTGAACCACACTGTCGCAAGGCTTCTGGTCACCACTGCGACGATCGGCACCCTCGCCCTGATCGGTTCGATCGTCCTCGCGTGGTTCGCGGTGCGGCGTGCTTTCCGGCCGCTGTCCCGCATCGAGGACACCGCCTCCGCGATCGCCACAGGTGACCTTACACAGCGCATCCCCGTGCGCCAGGCCGACGACGAGGTCACCTCGCTGTCCCGCAGCCTGAACGTCATGCTGACGCGCATCGAGTCCTCGTTCGCGGTACGCGAGGCCAGCGAGGAGCGGATGCGCCAGTTCGTCGCCGACGCCTCGCACGAGCTGCGCACCCCGCTGGCCACCGTGCGTGGGTATGCCGAGCTCTACCGGCAGGGTGCCGTGCGCGACAGTGCCGCCGTGGGGTCCGCGATGGAGCGCATCGAGGCCGAGTCGACCCGGATGAGCGGCCTGGTCGAGGACCTGCTGACCCTGGCCCGCATCGACGACGCCCCCGTCGTCGAGACCACCCAGGTCGACCTCACCGTGCTTGCTGCGGATGCCGTTGCCGACGCCCGCGTGCGCGCCCCCGAGCGCCGCATCTCCCTGCTCGGCCTCGAAGGCCCGGTCGCACCGACTCCGGTGCGCGGCACCGAGTCCCAGCTGCGCCAGGTCGTGACCAACCTCGTCGCCAACGCCCTGTTGCACACTCCGAAGGGCACTCCGGTCGAGGTCGCTGTCGGTCCGGACGACTTCGGCGTGGTCCTCGAGGTGCGTGACCACGGCCCCGGTGTGCCCGAGGATGTCGCGACCAAGGTGTTCGAGCGCTTCTACCGGGCCGACCCCTCGCGCGGCCGTACCGGAGGCGGCGGCAGCGGTCTCGGGCTGGCGATCGTCGCCGCCATCGTGTCGCAGCACCACGGCCGGGTGGGCGTCGCCCAGACCCCCGGCGGAGGCGCCACCTTCGTGGTCCGGCTTCCACAGGGGACTCCCAGCCACTGATCAGGGCTCTTCCACCTCAGCGGGATTGACTGACACCAATCAACCACACCCCGATCGAAGGAAGGCAGCGCCGATGAGCGAGCAGCCCCCCACCCCCCAGTGGTACACCCCCAGCGGCAGCACCACCACGGCTCCCCGCTACGACGGTGCGCCGACCAACGAGACCCCCGTCGGCTACGGCACGACTCCCCCGCCGATGGGCCCCTTCGGCACCTTCGGCCAGCCGGTCCCGCCGGCTCCCGCCCCCAAGCCCGCCAAGCGCGGCGGTGCCGGCCAGCTCACCGCAGTCGCGGTGCTCGCCGCGCTCCTCGCCTCCGGTGGCACCGTCGCCGCGACCCAGTACCTGGACGACAACACCTCCACCGCCGCCACCTCCTCGACCACCCAGCTCGGCAACAACGCCTCCGCCCCGGTCAAGCAGGGCAGCGCGTCGGCACCGGACTGGACCGCCACGGCATCCGTGGTCTCGCCGAGCGTCGTGAGCATCAGCGCCACCCTGGCCCAGGGTGGGGCTCAGGGCTCGGGCGTGGTCATCGACAAGACCCACGTGCTCACCAACAACCACGTCGTCGCGGGCGCCCAGAAGCTCACCGTGACCCTCGCCGACGGCCGTACCTACGACGCCGAGGTGCGTGGCACCGACCCGTCGACCGACCTGGCGGTCATCACCGTCAAGAACGCCCCCAGCGACCTCACCCCGGTCGCTATCGGCAACTCCGACAAGATCGCCGTCGGTGACCCGGTCATGGCCGTGGGCAACCCCCTCGGCCTGGCCGGCACCGTCACCACCGGCATCGTCAGCGCGCTCAACCGCCCGGTCAAGACCGAGGGCGAGAGCCCGGCGCCGAGCGACGGCCCGCAGCTCGACCCGAACGGCCAGCCGCAGCAGCAGCAGTCGGCCGGCGAGACGGTGGTGACCAACGCGATCCAGACGTCCGCCGCCATCAACCCCGGCAACAGCGGCGGTGCCCTGGTCAACGCCAGCGGCCAGCTGATCGGCATCAACTCGGCGATCGCCTCGCTGGGCGCCTCGTCGGGCGGCCAGTCGGGCAGCATCGGCATCGGCTTCGCGATCCCGGTCAACGAGGCCACCGCCATCGCCAAGCAGCTCATCGACAACGGTGCCGCGGCGCACGCCTACCTCGGTGTCACCCCGCAGAACGGCAGCGCCAATGACGGCTCGGCCATCCGGGCCGGTGCCGAGGTCGCCTCGGTCGGCGACGGCACCCCCGCCGCCGCGGCCGGGCTCAAGGTCGGCGACGTCATCATCGCCGTCGACGGCAAGCCGGTCGACTCGGCCGACTCCCTCGTCGGGCACGTCCGCGAGAAGACCACCGGCGACCAGGTGACGCTCACCGTGCTGCGCGACGGCAAGAGCATCCAGGTCAAGGCCACCCTGGCGGCCAAGCCGAGCACCAACGGCTGAGCCGACAGGGGCCACCCCGAGCGCCCGACCACGCTGCCTGCACAGCGTGGTCGGGCGCTCGTCGGTGTGGGCGCAGGCATACCGCGTGACGCACGGCGCGCGGGCTGGCACAGTTGCCGGATGGACGCGTTGCGGGTGCGGTGGCGAGCCGACTGCACCCCGGTGGCGGGCCAGGCACCGGCCGACACCATCGACGACGTCGGCACCGACCTGCTGCGGCGGTGGCACGAGCCGCACCGCCGCTACCACGCCACGACCCACCTGGCCGAGGTGCTCGGGGCCGTCGACGTGCTGTGCGCCGCCGGCGGGGTCAACGGGTCGAGCCGGTCGGTGGCCGCGCTCGCCGCCTGGTTCCACGACGCGGTCTACGCCGTCGACCCGCCCAACGCGAACGAGGCCGAGAGCGCCTCACTGGCAGCGCGGCAGCTGGGGCGGCTCCCCGTCGACCCCGAGCTCACCGCCCGGGTGGTCGCCGTGGTGCTCGACACGGCGTTCCACGACCTGACGCCGGAGGCGGCCGCCGACCCGGCCCGTGTGGTGGTGCACGACGCCGACCTGTGGGTGCTGTCGGCCCCGGTCGACCGGTTCGACGAGTACTGCGCGCAGGTGCGCGAGGAGTACGCCCACGTGCCCGTGGCGCTCTACGCCACCGCCCGCTCGCAGGTGCTGCGGCCCTTCCTGGTGCGTGACCACGTCTACCGCACCAGCCACGCGCGAGCGGAGTGGGAGCCATCGGCGCGCGAGAACCTCGCGCGCGAGCTCACCCGGCTCGCGGGCTGAGCACCGCCACCGCCAGCGGCCACCAGAACTGGTCGGAGCACGCCCGCTCGAGCTCGGCCCAGGTCATCCACCGGCGGTCGGAGGTGTCGTCGAGCTCGGCCGTGAGGGCCGGCCGGATGCCGGGCACCCGCACCTCGTACACCTGGAGCAGGTCACGGCCCTCCTGCCAGAGGCCCTCGCCGGTGCGGCCGTGGAAGCGCTCGTAGCCCCGTGGCCTGAGCGCGTGCGGCGCGACGACGAGCCCGGACTCCTCACGCACCTCGCGGATAGCGTTGTCGCGCACTGACTCCCCCGGCTCGCGCCACCCGCCCGGGGCCCCCCACTGCGCCCGCCGCACCGAGTACACCGCCGCGAAGTCGCCGGCGTCGTCCTGCACGAAGGCCATCGCCGCGAAGACGCGAGCCTCGTCGGCCTCGCGGTCGGACCGGATCAGGTCGACGTCGGCGGTGGTGCCGTCGACGAACCGGATGCCGCGCACGCGTGCGACACCCTTGTCGCCGCGCCGTTTCTGCATCCGCAGGCCGCTGGCCTGCAGCGCCCGGAGCAGGTCGCGGGCCGAGGTCGGCGTGGCACCGGCGGCGACGACCATCGCGTAGCGCTCCTCGGGGACGTCGTAGTGGTCGCCCTCGAACCCACGCTCCGGGATGCCGATCCCGCTGGCGAACGCGTGCAGCTCGTCGACGCTGGTGTCGCTGACCAGGTGCGACCAGCGCCGGCCGTGCGCCTCCGCGCGGGGCGGGTCGATGAGGATGGCCACCCCCGCAGCGTAGGGGCGTTGCCCTGTGGATAACCTCCGGCCGGTGTCGGGCCGCCGACCTACGCTCTTCGCAGACGGGCACACCACGATGGTGGGCCCACGACGAAGGGGGAGCGCCGACATGAGCGCACAGTTCCAGGTCGACACCGACCGCATCGCCGCGGCGGCCGGTGACGTCGCCCGCATCTCGGCCGAGATCGAGGGCCAGGTGGGCGTCATGCTCGCCCGGCTCACCGGCCTGCAGGACGCCTGGACCGGCACGGCGTCGGTCCAGTTCCAGGGGGTGGTCACCCAGTGGCGGGGCACCCAGCAGCAGGTGCGGGCGTCCCTCGACTCGATCGGCCAGGTGCTCGGTGCGGCCGGCTCGCAGTACGCCGAGGCCGAGGCCAGCGCCACCCGGATGTTCAGCTGACTCCGGGCGGCCGCCGGGGTGGCTGGGTGAGGTCGAGCTTCATCCCCTTGTGGCTGTCGACCCAGCCGAGCCGCTCGTAGAACCGGTGCGCGTCGGTGCGGCGCCGGTCGGTGGTCAGCTGGGCGAGCACCGCCCCACGCGCCCGGCCGAGGTCGACGGCCCACTCCATCAGGGCCTCCCCGAGGCCCCTGCCACGCTCCGACCGGGCGACCCGCACGGCCTCGACGAGCAGACGCAGCCCACCTCGGCGGGACAGGGTGCGCAGGAAGGTCAGCTGGAGGGTCGCCACGACCGTGCCCTCGTGGCGGCGGCGCGCCACGAGGAGCAGCTGGCGCGGGTCGGCGTCGACGTCCTCGAACGCCTCGAGGTAGGGGCGCGGGGTGTCGTCGTCGGTGGTCACCTCTCGGATGCTGCCGAGCGGGTCGTCACGGAGCAGCGCCACGACCGCGGCCACGTCGTCCCTGGTCGCCCGGTCGACCAGGTAGCTCCGACCACCGACTTCCAGCGGCTGCGGCAGGTCGGCATCGGCAGCCGAGGAGGGCACGGCCGCACCCCTATTCGGTCGAGATCGCGCGGAGCACGTCGAGCCGCGCGGCCCGGCGACCGGGCCACAGCGCGGCCAGCACGCCGACGATCCCGGCCACCGCCACGAAGCCGACGAGCTGGAGACCGGGGATGGCGAGCACGTCGAGGCCGTCGTCGGCCAGCGACCGCTGCAGCGCCAACGCGAACGCCAGGCCCACCACCACGCCGAGCACCGCCCCGAGCAGCGAGATCGCCACCGACTCCAGGCGCAGCATGGTGCGCAGCTGGCGGCGGCTGAGGCCGACGGCGCGGAGCAGGCCGATCTCGCGGATCCGCTCGATCACCGACAGGGCGAGCGTGTTGACGATGCCCAGCACCGCGATGACGACCGCAAGGCCCAGCAGGGCATAGACGATGAAGAGGAGCCGGTCGATCGGGGTGCGCTGCTCGGCCGCGAACTCCGCCTGGTCGTTGACGTTCACCGTGGGCAGGTCGGCCACGACGGCCTTGAGGTCCTTGCCGAGGGCGGTGCGGTCGGCGCCGGGCTTCGCGAGGATGTAGACGGTGCGGTCGGTGGGTGGCACTCCGATGGCGTCGAAGCCGTCGAGCGACATGGTGACGTCCGACTGGAGCACGCTGTCGGCGGTGTAGGTCGCCACCACCGTCGCATCGCTCTCGTCGCCGGCGTAGCCGATGGTGACCTTCGACCCCACCGCAAGGCGGTGGTCGCGAGCGTACGTGCTCGACAGGGCCACCGACGTCGGGCCGAGGTCGGCGAGCGACCCGGTGAGCACCTCCGGCCGGGCCACCTCGGTGATGGCCGCCGGGTCCACGGCCGTGGCGAAGTCGCGGTCACCGTCGACCTGCAGCAGGGCCCCACGCACCTGCGCGACCTGTGCGACCCCGGGCACCTGTGCCACGTCGCGAGCCACCGAGCTCGAGAACGGCTGCCCCACAGGGTTGGTCACGACGTAGTCGGCGATGATGTCCTTGGCGAGGGTCTTGTCGAGGCTCGCCTTGGCCGACGCGCCGAGCACGGCCATCATCGTCACCAGCGAGACGCCGATCATCAGCGCCGAGGCGGTGGCCGCGGTGCGTCGCGGGTTGCGGCGCGTGTTCTGCTCGGCCATCAGCCCCACCGCGCCGAAGGCGCGCCGGTAGACCCAGCCGAGCCCCGCGAGCACCGGGCGGCCGAGCACCGGGCTGAGCAGGGCGGTGCCGACGAGCACGCCCAGGGCTCCGACACCCAGCACGTAGGTCGGCTGCGAGCCGACGCCGAACAGGCCGGCGGCCATGCCCGCGATACCGGCGGCGAGCAGCACCGCGCCGACGGTGAGGCGCCAGCGCAGGCCGCTCTCGGCGAGGGCCACGTCGTCGCGCATCGCGGCGACCGGCGGCACGCTGCCCGCCCGGCGCGCGGGCAGGTAGGCGGCCGTCACCGTGACGAGCACGCCCACCACGAGGCTGACGATGACCGTTCGCGGCTCGACGACCAGAGGGTTGTCGCTGAGGTTGAGACCGATCCGGCCGAAGACCGCCTTGATGCCGACGGCGAGCAGCACGCCGAGCCCGAGCCCGAGGGCGGAGCCCACGAAGCCGACCACCGCCGCCTCGATCAGCACCGACCGGGCCACCTGGCGGCGGCTGGCGCCGATGGCGCGCAGCAGGGCCAGCTCGCGGCTGCGCTGGGCGACGAGGATCGAGAAGGTGTTGACGATGAGGAAGGCGCCCACGGTCAAGGCGATGCCGGCGAAGACGAGGAGGAAGGTCGTGACGAACGACAGCGCCTCGTCGATCCGGCTCGCGGCTCGCGCGGCGGTCGCATCACCGGTGGCGGCCTGAGTGTCCTTCGGGAGCACCTTCGCGACGGCCGAGCGCAGCTGCTCCTGGCTGGTGCCCGGCGCCGCTGTCACCCACACCTGCGAGTAGGCGTCCTTGCCCTGCATGAACAGCTGTTGGGCCTGCGCGGTGTCGAACATGACCACGCTGGAGCCGACCAACGTCGACCCACCGAACGCCGCGGTGCCGACGAGGCGAGCCGAGACACGTGGCCGCTCGGTGGCGGTCACCAACGGCACCGACTCCCCGATGGCGTAACCGGCCTTGCCGGCCGTCGTGGTGTCCATGACGATCTCGCCCTCGGCCGCCGGCCAGCGGCCGCGCTCGAGCGTGGCGACCGGCACCCCGTTGGCGGCCGGTCCTGCGCTGTAGTTGACGGCGATGCCGGGCGGGCCGGAGCCCCCGATCAGCTTGCCGTCCTTGCCGACGACGAAGGTGCCGAAGTTGGTGATCCGGCCGTCGGCCCGGGCCGCACCCGGGACGGCCGCGAGCTCCTTGACGAGCGAGGCCGGCAGGGTGCGCGCCCCGGAGGTGCCACCGCCGAAGCCGCCACCGCTGTCGGCCGAGGTGCCGGGGCGCACGATGACGTCGCCCACGGCCCCACTGGTGAGCCCCGTGAAGGCTTGGTCGAGGGTGTCGGTGAAGACGTACGAGCCCGAGACGAAGGCCACCCCGAGCACGACGGCGAACGCGCTGAGCAGCAGGCGCAGCTTGCGGGCGAACAGGCTGCGCCAGGTGGCGCGCAGCATGCTCAGCCTCCGACGACGAGGTGGTCGAGCGCCGCCATCCGCTCGAGAACGCGCTCGGGGGTCGGTGCGCGCAGCTCGTCGACGACGTGCCCGTCGGCAAGGAAGACCACCCGGTCGGTCCAGCTGGCCGCGCCCGGGTCGTGGCTGACCATGACGACGGTCTGGCCGTGCGTGTCGACGACCCGGCGCAGGAAGCCGAGCACCTCGGCCCCCGACGTGGAGTCGAGGTTGCCGGTGGGCTCGTCGGCGAAGACGATGTCGGGCCGGCCCACGAGGGCCCGGGCGCACGCCACGCGCTGCTGCTGGCCGCCCGACAGCTCGCTGGGGCGGTGGCCGAGCCGGTCGCGCAGCCCCACGGTGTCGACCACCTCGTCGAACCAGGCGGGTTCGGGCCGGCGCCCGGCGATGGCCGAGGGCAGCAGGATGTTCTCCTGCGCGGTCAGGGTGGGCACCAGGTTGAAGGCCTGGAAGACGAAGCCGATCCGGTCGCGACGCAGCTCGGTGAGGTGCTTCTCCTTGAGCGTGGTCAGGTCGACGCCGCCCACCCAGACGTGCCCGGTGGTGGCGTCGTCGAGCCCGGCGGCGCAGTGCATCAGGGTCGACTTGCCCGAGCCGGACTTGCCCATGATCGCGGTGAACTCACCGGCGTACAGATCGAGGGTGACGTCGTCGAGGGCGACCACCCGGGTCTCGCCGGCGCCGTAGACCTTGCTCAGGCCCTCGACCCGGGCGGCGGCCAGGCGCTCACCGAGCTGGCTGGTGGGCGCGTTGGCGAGCGTCATGGGATTCCTTCGGTGCGGGCCGTGGGGCGACTGGGCGGTGAGCCGGCGCGCACCTACCGCGCGCCGCCTCCTGCCCCACCAACGCTAGGCGAGGGCCCCGGTGTTCCGCTGCTGGGGTCAACCCTGAACCGCCCCCGACCCGACCCGGAGCGTCGCGGGCAGCGGGTCGAGGCGCACGGCATACACCTGCTGCAGCCGTGGGTGCGCCTCGTCGCCCTCCACGACGCCGGTGACCCAGTCGAGCGAGAGGTCGTTCGGGCGCACGGTGACCAGCGCGATGTTGTTGTCGAACCAGGGCCCGTCGGTGACCGTCCAGCGGAAGGCGGGGTCGGGCACGTCGGGAGAGTGCGAGGCAATGAACCGCATCGGGCGCACCAGCGACTTCGCGAACATCGACATGGCGACGCGCACGCCGCGCGGCATCGGGTTACGGATCGGCGAGCACACCGCCTGCACCACGCGCGACTGAGCACCCAGCCGCACGGGGTCGGACACCTCCGCGAGGTAGGAGTTGTGCACGTCACCGGAGAGGAAGGTGATCGTCTGCGGCGCCGGGCCGCGCTCGCCGCGGGCCACCTGCATGACGAGCTCGAACAGCTCGTCGAAACCCTCGTTGAAGGCGGCCCAGTGCTCGAGGTCGATGCTGCGCCGCATCTTCTCGGCGACCCGGGCGATGCTGCGGCCGTACGCGCCCTGCGCCAGGGCCTCGTCCATCGCCTCGAAGTCGTGCAGCCCGGGCGGCAGCAGGAAGGGCAGCGAGGTGCCGATGAACAGGTGGTGCACGCCACCACGCAGCACGCCGTCGACCCAGCGCAGCTCGTCGGCGTCGAGCATGGAGCGGCCGTCGGGCCGCAGCTCACGGGCGGCCCGGGAGTCGATGACGACCAGCGCGCTGTCGCCCATGGCGCGGGTGTAGCTCCAGCGGTACGACGTCGGCTCGGCGTCGGCCCGCGCCGCGAGGGCGTCGACCTCGGCGGTGAGGTCGAGCTCGTCGGTGGCGCCGGACGCCGCGTGCTCGACGACCCGCCGCCACAGCTCCTCCCGGGCCAGCTCGGCCGGCGAGAGGTTGCCCAGGTGCTGGTGCACCCAGTAGGACCCGAGCCCGGAGACGATGCGCTCCTGCCACCACGTGGTCGCCCGGATCTCGCGCCGCCACGACCACGAGGTGTTCCAGTCGTCGCGGATGTCGTGGTCGTCGAAGATCATCGCCGAGGGCACGGTCGACAGGACCCACCGGATGACCTCCTCGCTCCAGGCCAGCCGGTAGAGCTCGGCGTACTCGACGAAGTCCTTGATCTCCAGGCCCGGCGGCTCGTCGAGGCTGCGCCGGGCCGCCATGAACTCCTCGAGCTCCGCGTTCGGCGTGGTGTCGGCGTACACCTGGTCGCCGAGCAGCAGCAGCACATCGGGCCAGCGCACCTGCGGGTCGTCGCGCAGCGCGAGCGCGAGGGTGCGCAGCGCGTCGACCCCGTGGGCCTCGTTGCCGGCCCTGTCGTGCGAGCCGGTCGTGCGGCAGGTGCCGAAGGCGAAGTACGGCAAGCGGCCGGGGTCGAGCGTGCGGATGCGGCTGGGCGGCATCCCGGGTCGCGGCCAGACGAGCTCGTCGTCGACGTTCACCGAGTAGGTGTCGTCGCTGCCGGGCAGCAGGCCGTCGAGCACGACCAGCGCGTAGTGCGACCCGTGCACCGCCACCGTGCCGGCGCTCCAGCTGCGCCCGGCCCGCACCACGGTGACCCGGGCGGTCGCCGCCGTGCGCACCCACACCGTGGCAGACGTCTCGTCGACGTAGCGCAGCATCGGGCCGAGGACGAGCGGCTCGTCGACCGCGGTGATGGACATGGGGTCATCCTGCCCTCCGCGCGTGGACCGGTGGCCGCCACGCACCACCCCAGAGCGCGGCGAGCGGCCCGCTCCGGCACCGGGCGCTAGCGTGGCGCGCATGGCACCCGACAGCGGCACCGACGGGTCGGACCAACCGGCGGTGCGGGCGTGGCTGGCCCGGCTCGACACGGAGTCGGCGGTGCTTCCGCAGGACCGCCGCACCGAGCTGCGGGCCAGCATCGAGGACTACCTCGCCGACGTCACGCGCGCCGCCGGGCCCGACGACACCGGGGCCGCCGAGCGGGCGCTCGCCGACCTCGGGTCGCCCGAGGCGCTGGTGGCCGAGGCGGGCGGCTACGCCGTGGCCCGGGCCGAGCCGTTCGGTCCCGACGCCGTTGCGGAGCCCCCGACCGGACCACCGTGGCTGGAGGTCGCGACCGTGGCCCTGCTCGCGGCATCCGTGGTGCTGGCGCTGGTGCCCGCGACCGAGGCGGTCGCCCCGGTGCCGTGGTTCGTGGGCACCGTGCTGGTGCTGCTGTCCCGCCGCTGGAGGGCGGGCGACAAGGCCGTCGCGGTGCTCGCGTTCGGGGTCATGGGGGTGCCCTTCATCCTTCTCGGGCGCGACGAGCTGCCCACCTCGATGAGCGTGGTCGTGTCGGTGCTGCTGGTGGCCGGGTGGGTTGCGGCGGCCGCCCGCCTGCTGGCGCGGGCCCGCGCGCCGCGCGAGCCGGGCTTCGGCCTGCGGATGCGCTGAACAAGGGCAAGGGATGCCGGACGCGCGGCCGAGCGCGCCCCTGACACCCTCACCTCGGGTCGCCGCCACCCGTTCCTGGGGTGCAGGGTGTCGAGCGCGCGGCCGAGCGCGCCCCTGACCCCCCTGGGACTGGTTGGGGCCTGCGATGCCGCGAGGGCGGCCCCCCTGTCGGGAGACCGCCCTCGCGTGGTCCGGCCGGGTGGCCGGGTTCGGAGCGTCGGCTCAGAACCCCATGCCGCCCATGTCGTCGCCGCCGCCACCGGCCATGGCCGCAGAGGCCTTCTCCGGCTTGTCGGCGATGACCGCCTCGGTGGTGAGGAACAGCGCGGCGATCGACGCGGCGTTCTGCAGCGCCGAGCGCGTGACCTTCGCCGGGTCGATGATGCCGGCCGCGATGAGGTCGACGTACTCGCCGGTCGCGGCGTTCAGGCCCCAACCCGGCTCGAGGTGAGCGACCTTCTCCGCGACGACGCCTCCCTCGAGGCCGGCGTTGATCGCGATCTGCTTGAGCGGGGCCTCGATGGCGACGCGCACGATGTTCGCGCCGGTCGCCTCCTCGCCGGTGAGCTCGAGCTTGGCGAACGCGGCCTTGCCGGCCTGGATGAGTGCGACGCCGCCACCGGCGACGATGCCCTCCTCGACGGCCGCCTTGGCGTTGCGCACGGCATCCTCGATGCGGTGCTTGCGCTCCTTGAGCTCGACCTCGGTGGCCGCGCCCGCCTTGATGACGGCGACGCCGCCGGCGAGCTTGGCGAGGCGCTCCTGGAGCTTCTCGCGGTCGTAGTCGGAGTCCGACTTCTCGATCTCGGCGCGGATCTGGTTGACCCGACCGGTGATCTGGTCCTGGTCTCCCGCACCCTCGACGATGGTGGTCTCGTCCTTGGTGACGACGACCTTGCGCGCCTTGCCCAGCAGGTCGAGGTCGGCGGTGTCGAGCTTGAGCCCGACCTCCTCGGAGATGACCTGGCCACCGGTGAGGATGGCGATGTCGCCGAGCATGGCCTTGCGACGGTCACCGAAGCCGGGAGCCTTGACGGCGACCGACTTGAAGGTGCCGCGGATCTTGTTGACCACCAGGGTCGACAGGGCCTCGCCCTCGACGTCCTCGGAGATGATCAGCAGCGGCTTGCCGGACTGCATGACCTTCTCGAGCAGCGGGAGGAGGTCCTTGATCGAGCCGATCTTGGAGTTCGCGATGAGGACATAGGGGTCCTCGAGCACGGCCTCCATGCGCTCGGCGTCGGTGACGAAGTAGTGGCTGATGTAGCCCTTGTCGAAGCGCATGCCCTCGGTGAGCTCGAGCTCGAGGCCGAAGGTGTTGCTCTCCTCGACGGTGATGACGCCTTCCTTGCCGACCTTGTCCATGGCCTCGGCGATCATCTCGCCGATCTGGGGGTCAGCGGCGCTGATCGACGCGGTCGCGGCGATCTGCTCCTTGGTCTCGACGTCCTTGGCGGCGGCGAGCAGCTCGGCGGAGACGGCGTCGACGGCCTTCTCGATGCCGCGCTTGAGCGCCATCGGGTTGGAGCCGGCCGCCACGTTGCGCAGGCCCTCGCGGACCATCGCCTGGGCGAGCACGGTGGCCGTGGTGGTGCCGTCACCGGCGACGTCGTCGGTCTTCTTGGCGACCTCCTTGACGAGCTCGGCGCCGATCTTCTCGAACGGGTCGTCGAGCTCGATCTCCTTGGCGATCGAGACGCCGTCGTTGGTGATGGTGGGGGCACCCCACTTCTTCTCCAGCACGACGTTGCGGCCCTTGGGACCGAGGGTGACCCGCACGGCATCGGCGAGCACGTTCATGCCCCGCTCGAGACCGCGGCGAGCCTCTTCATCGAAAGCGATGATCTTGGCCATTCGGGTGGTTCCTCCCACGCGAATCGAAGGTGAGACCGGGCGGTGCCCGCGACGGACGAGCCGGATGCCGTCGGCTTCTGTCGCCGGGGCACCCGACCCTCACCGGACCGGTCAGGATTGTCACTCTCACCTGGAGAGTGCTAACGCCATTATTGGCACTCTCGGGTGGAGAGTGCAAACGGCAGCGGGCCCGGTGGACGAGCCTGCAGCACCGATCCCCGAAGGTGGGTGCCCGCGCCCGCGCGGCCCGCGGCGCTCCGCACCTAGCTCCACGTACCGCCTGGTAGGTGGCGTGATCCGTGCACGTACCAGGCGGTAGGTGAGGCCAGGTGGGCCGGCGCGACCCTCGCCGCTGCCCGGCATCCAGACCCCGCCTGCGCTACCGCCTGGTAGGTGGCGTGATCAGTACACCTACCAGGCGGTAGGCCATGTCGTAGCGGGTGCTGAGCCCGGCGGGCCGCGCCCACCCCGCGTGATCCGAGCCTCAGAGCTGCGGGGTGTGCCCCTCGAAGGTGGCCCGCATCGAGCCGTCGGCCTCGGAGTCCACCGGGTCGTCGAGGTCGGCGACGAACACCGCCTGCGCCTCCCGCGCCGGGTTGCCCTCGAGCTCGGCCAGCACCTCGCGCCAGGCCGCGAGGTTCGGGTGGTCCAGGGTCGTGCAGGCCTCGGCCGGCGCCAGCGACTCCACCGCCGCCGCGAGCTCGGCCCTCGACAGCGGCAGCGTGGCGGTCGAGCCGTCGTGACCGAGCACCGTCGCCAGCACCACCGCGGGCAGCCCGTGCCGCCCGCCCGGGGCGTTGACGTGCGCGAACTCCCACTCCGGGGACGACGATGCCGGGCTGAGCGCCACGGCATACGCCACCGGCTGCCGCCACCCGTCGATGCGGGCGGCAAGATGGTCGCGGATGGCGGCAAGGCCGTCGGGGGTGCGCCAGTCGAGGTCGGTCATCGCCGCATCCTGACAGGGTGGTGACAACCGCCCTCGCCTGCCGCAGGTGAACAGCGGGTGAACAGAGCCACTCGCCTTGGTGAAGTCGAGTCGACGCCCCCACACTGGTGAATCGTGGACGCAGCAAACATCACGCTCGTGCTCGTCATCGTGACCGCACTGGCCTTCGACTTCACGAACGGCTTTCACGACACCGCCAACGCCATGGCCGCGTCGATCTCGACCGGGGCCCTGAAGCCCAAGGTCGCCGTGGGACTCTCCGCGATCCTGAACCTCGTCGGCGCCTTCCTGTCGGTGCAGGTGGCCCTGACGGTCACCAACGCCGTGATCAACCTGCAGGCCAAGGACGGCGCCCCCAAGGCCGAGCTGGTCGCCAACGGCGGCGAGTCGATCCTGCTCATCATCCTGGCGGGCCTCGCGGGCGGCATCCTGTGGAACCTGTTCACCTGGCTGCTCGGACTGCCGTCGAGCTCCTCGCACGCCCTGCTCGGTGGGCTCACCGGCGCCACGGCCGCGGGGCTGGGCTTTGCGGGCGTCAAGTGGACCGGCGACGGCACCAAGCTCGACGGCGTGGTGGGCAAGATCCTGCTGCCCTCGCTGATCTCGCCGGTCATCGCGATCGTCGTCGCCTTCACCGGCTGCTGGCTGGTGCACAAGGTCACCGAGAGCGTGATGCACCGGCTCGAGGAGCGGTACTTCCGCTACGGCCAGGTGGGCAGCGCATCGCTCGTCTCCATCGCGCACGGCACCAACGACGCCCAGAAGACGATGGGGGTGATGACCCTCGCCCTCATCGCCAGCGGCCACTGGACCAGCACCACCTCGATCCCGGTGTGGGTGAAGTTCAGCGCCGCCACCGCGATCGCCGCCGGCACCTACCTCGGCGGCTGGCGCATCATCCGCACGCTCGGCAAGGGCCTGGTCGACATCACGCCGCGCCAGGGCATGTCGAGCGACGGGGCCACGGCCGCCGTGCTGCTCTCGGCCAGCCACCTCGGCTTCGCGCTGTCGACCACGCACGTGGCCACCGGCTCGGTGCTCGGCGGCGGTCTGGGCCGCGGCACGCCCGTGCGCTGGTCGACCGCGGGACGGATGGCCACCGCCTGGGCGACGACCTTCCCCATCGCCGGTCTCGTCGGAGCCCTGATGTGGTGGATCGGAGACCTGGTCGGGGGCGCCGCCGGTGCCCTCCTGGTGTTCCTCATCCTCGTCGGGGTGTCGACCTACATCTTCCGCAGCTCGCGGCGCGAGCACGTGGGTGCGGACAACGTGAACGACGAGTGGGACCGCGCGGCCGAGATCACCTCCCCGGCGTACGAGCACGCCCAGGTCACCCACGTGGGCACCCACCCCGGCAGCCACCCGAGCGACCCTGACGGTGACGGCCGCGACACGGTCGAGCCCACCGAGACCAAGACCCACTGAGGACGGATGCCGTGAACACCCTGAACCTGCTCTACCAGGGCACCAGCAAGGTCCTCGTGGCCGGGCTCGTCTTCGGCGCCGGGCTGCCCTTCGTCTACGCCCTCGCGCTGCGTGTGCTGACCATCGGCTCGACCTCGTACGCCGACGAGACCGGCGAGATCCACAGCACCCCCCGCATCTCGAGCCGGCTGTTCGCCGGCCTGCTCATCGCCGTGGTCATCGCGGGGATCCTCGTGGGGCTGATGATCATCGTGGCGACCGGCTTCGGCAAGGAAGTCAGCTTCGAGCACATCTACCCGACCATCGTCGAGACGTCGTAGGAGACCACGTCCCATGAACCAGCTGTCCGGACCGGTCCTGCAGTGGATCCGCGAGGGCTACCCCGAGGGCGTGCCCGACGACGAGAGCGCGGCCCTGCTCGCCGTGCTCCAGGAGCGCATCGGCGGTGACCGCGCCCTCGACGTGCTGCGCCGCCTGCACCGGGACGGCGTCGTCTCCGACACCGCCGCCGCCGCGCTGCTGCCCGAGGAGAGCCAGATGCGGCGGGTCGCCGCGAAGCTGGTGCTGGGCGGCTGGCCCCTGGCCGGCGACGAGGAGGACGACGACGCCCCGCCGAAGGAGGGCAGCGCGCTGGCCCGGATCGTGTCGTGGCTGCGCGAGGGCTACCCCGGTGGCGTGCCCGAGCACGACTACATGCCGCTGATCGCCCTGCTCGAGCGCCGACTGACCCGGTCTGAGGTCAAGAAGATCGCCAAGGCGCTGCGCCGGGCCGACGTCTCCCCGGCCGGGCCCTCCGACATCGCCGCCGCCATCACCGAGTACACGCACACCGAGCCGAGCGAGAACGACCTGCGGCGGGTGCGCGACCAGCTGGCCAAGAAGGGCTGGCCGGTCGAGTTCCCCGACCCCGACCTGGACTGAGCGGGGCCGGACAGCAGCAACGCCCGTCCGGCTTCCCTCACGGACGGGCGTCACTGGCTTGGGGGGCGCCGGCTCAGGGCTCCAGGCCGAGCCGGCGGGCGGAGCGCGCGCGCTGGCGGCTGGCCCGCAGCCGGCGCAGCCGCTTGATGAGCATCGGGTCGTGCTCGAGCGCGGCCGGGTGGTCGATGAGCGCGTTGAGCACCTGGTAGTAGCGGGTCGAGCTCATGTCGAAGAGCTCCTTGATCGCCGTCTCCTTCGAGCCGGCGTACTTCCACCACTGCCGCTCGAAGGCGATGATCTCGCGGTCCCGCTCGGAGAGCCCCTGGGTGGGGGCAACCGTGCTGACCGATTCGGAGGCGGCGCTCACGTGTTTGTCGACCCTTCGTCCGTGCCTGCTGAGCGCCCACTCTAACCGGGAAATGACACCCATGTCATTCGCCGTGACGAGGTGCCGCGCGTGTCGGCCGGTGGGTTCGGCCGAGGCGGGAACCACCCAGCACAGCAGTCACACCAACCACAGGCGGCGGGCTCAGGCCATCGTGTCGAGGATGGCGGTGATGTCGTCCTGGCTGGTCTCCGGGTTGACGATCGCGAAGCGCGCCAGGGTCTCGCCGTCGTGCGTGGTCGGCACCACGAACGCGAACTCGTCGGCCAGCATCCGGTCCGACCACTCCTGGTAGTCCGCCGGCGACCAGCCCAGCCGCCGGAAGACCACGACCGACAGGTCGCGGTCGCGCACCAGCTCGAGCTCGGGGCGCGCCCGCACCTGCGCCTCGGCGAACCGGGCGACGTCGAGGGTGTGCTCGATGGCGGCCTCGTAGGCGTCGGTGCCGTTGACGGCGAGGGAGAACCAGAACGGCAGGCCCCGGGCCCGGCGGGTCAGGCCGACCGAGTAGTCGGTGGGATTCCACTCGTCGGCCTCGGTGAGCACGTCGAGGTAGCCGGCCCGCTGGGTGTGCGCAGCACGGGCCTCGGCCGGCTCGCGATAGAGCAGGGCGCAGCAGTCGAACGGCGCGAACAGCCACTTGTGGGGGTCGACGATGAACGAGTCGCAGTGCTCGATGCCGGCGTAGAGGTCGCGCACCGACGGGGCCGCCAGGCCTGCGCCGCCGTACGCCCCGTCGACGTGGAACCAGAGCCCGTACTCGCGGCACACCTCCGCCACCGAGGCGAGGTCGTCGATGATGCCGAAGTTGGTGGTGCCGCAGGTGGCCACGACGGCGAAGAAGGTCTCGGGTCCGTTGGCCTCCAGCACCTCGCGCAGTGCCGGGCCGGTGAGCCGCCAGCGGTCGTCCGCCGGCACGCCGACCAGCTCGGCATCCATGACGTCGCAGGCCGAGGAGATGGAGGAGTGCGCGCCCGCCGTGGCGGCGACCCGGTTGGGCCGGATGCCGGCCGCCGCCGTGCGCCGGGCGGTGTGCCGGGCCGCGACCAGGGCGGACAGGTTGCCGATGGTGCCACCGGGGGTGAACACGCCACCGGCGCCGGCCGGCATCCCGACCAGGTCGGCGATCCAGCGCAGTGCCTGGTTCTCGGCGAAGACCGCACCGGACCCCTCGAGCCACGACCCGGCGTAGATCGACGAGGCACCGACGACCAGGTCGAACATCACGGCGGCGTCGCTGGGCGCGCACGGGATGAAGGACAGGTAACGGGGGTGGTCGGTGGACAGGCAGGTGGGGGCGAGGTCCTCGGCGAACATCCGCATGGTGGCGATGCCACCGAAACCCTCCGGCGTGATGGTCTGCCCCACACGCCGGTCGAGCTCGTCCTGGCTCATCGGCTGGTCGAGAGGTGGCGAGATCCGCACGCGCTCCTCGGCATAGGCCATCACGGCATCCCCGAGCGCCGCGAGCTCGGTGTGCTTGTTCTCCTCGTACCGCTTCCCGTGCACGGCGGCGACTCTAGCCGTCGGCGCGGCCGAGGAGGTACGTCGCGAGGTCGGGAACCGTGTCGACGAGCGCGTCGGGTTCGGTGGCCGCGAGGGCGGCCCGCTCCCCCGCGCCCCAGGTGACGGCGACGGCCGTCATCCCAGCCGCCCGCGCCGCGAGCACGTCGACCGTGGCGTCGCCGACGTAGACGCAGGTCGCCGGGTCGACGCCCAGGGTAGCGGCGGCGTGCAGCAGGGGGTCGGGGGCCGGCTTGTGGGCGCTGGTGTCCTCCAGGGCCGCGACGACGTCGACCAGGTGGTCGATGCCGACACCCACCAGCGCGAGCCGGGCCGTCTCGCGCCGCTTCGACGTGGCGACCGCACAGGTGACCCCGGCGGCGGTGAGCTGGGTGAGCAGCTCGGGCACGCCGTGGTAGCGGCGGATCAGCCGGGCGGTGTTGGCGAGGTTCCACTCGCGGTAGACCCGGTCGAGCTCGACGCCGTGCTCGGGGCTCTCCTCGAGCAGCGCCGGCAGCAGGGGGCGGCCGATCCAGGCGCGCGCCCTCGCCTCGGTGACCTCCTCCGCCAGCACGGTGCGGAAGGCGTGCTGGTAGGAGGCGACGATGAGCGGGATGGTGTCGGCCAGCGTGCCGTCGAGGTCGAACAGGACGGTCGCGAAGCGGGGGCGCGGGGCGTCGAGGGCGGGGTCGGATGCCGTGGCGGTGCGCTGGTCGGATGCCGGTGTCGTCACCGGGACAGTGTGCCCACTGTCGGCCGCGAGTGCGGAAACGGACGCCGGAGCGACCACTCCCGCACTCGTGGCGAGTCCGTCAACGCACGGTCTGGCGCACCGCAGAGAGGGCCGAGTCGAGCACCGTGCGCAGCGTCTCGACGGTGAGGTCCTCGAGCCGCCCCGCGGTGTCGGCGCGGCGCAGCTCGGCGCGCACCTCGTCGCGGAAGCGGCGCAGCAGGGCGTCGGCCTCGGTGAACCGCACGTGCGAGCTCGAGCGGCTGTCGCGCGTGGCCCCGGCGTGCGGCGGCGCGGAGGCGCGGGCCTCCTGGGCGGCGGCGGCGAGCTCGGCCCGCAGGCCACTCATCGTGCCGCGCACGTCGTCGCGCACCCGGGCGGCCCGGTCGCGCACGGTCTCGGCGATGCCCTGCTCGAGCGCCGCCAGCTCGCCGCGCCGCGCCGCCAGCTCGGTGTGGCCGGCATCGGTCAGCTCGTAGGTGCTGCGCCGCTCGACGTCGGTGCGCCGAACGAGTCCGTCCTCCTCGAGCTGGGCGAGCCGGGGGTAGATGGTGCCGGCGCTGGGCCGGTAGGTGCCTCCGAACCGGTCGGAGAGCGCGGTGATGACCTCGTAGCCGTGCATCGGTCGCTGCTCGAGCAGGGCGAGCAGGTACAGGCGCAGCTGGCCGTGGGCGAAGACGGGCGGCATCTCAGAGCATCCCGTGGGTGCCGTGGCCACCCGTGGCCCGCGGGGTGTCCTGCACGTCCTGCACGTCCTGCACGTCCTGCACGTCCTGGGACCCGAGCGTGTCCTGGATGCCGGGAGCGCCGCGCAGCAGGGTCACGTTGCCCGAGACGGTGGTGGCCGACACGGTGCTGCTGGCGCCGTCGGTGCGCAGCATGACCTTGCGTCCCGGCATGGTGCCGCCGTGGTCCGCGCCGTCGACGACGAGCCGCCCCGACACGGCGTTGGCAGTGACGTTCACCCGCTCGCCCTCCGGCACGCGCACCGTGACGTCACCGGATACCGACGTCGCCTCGATCGAGGTGCTGCCCGAGGTGATGTCGAGCGCCAGCTCCCCAGAGACCGAGTTGGCCTGCACCCGGGTCAGCGCACCGGAAGCCGCGAGCTCGCCGGACACCGTGTTGAGCGACAGGTCGCCGGTGTGGTCGCGCACGACGACCTCTCCCGACACGCTGTTGGCCTTGAGCCGCCCCCGCGTGCCGTCGACGACGACCGACCCGGAGACGGTCGAGACCGACGCCGGCGCCTGGATGCCGGCCACGAGCCCTTCCGCGCTCACCGTGCCCACCTTGGTGGGCAGGTCGCGGGGCACGGCGATGCTGACGTCGGCGCGGTCCTTGTCGCGGAAGTTGCGGAACTTCTCGAGGAAGCCCTCCCAGCCGTCGAGGGTGAACTGGTAGCCCACCCGCAGCTCGCCGCCACTCAGCGACACCTCGAGCGGCCGGCCGTCGACCGAGTGCACCTCGACCCGGACGCCGGGCTCGTCGTGCGTGACGACGTCGACCCGCCCTGCGACCAGCTGCACCCGCAGCGAGCGCACCTCGTCGACGTCGATGACCTGCGGGCCGGATACGACCCAGGACTCCTGTGCCATGGCATTTCCCCTTTCGCGATATGTCGTGTTCGTCAGTCACGATATATCGCGATATGTCGCGATGCAAGGGGAATCGCAAGACATCCAGAGGTCAGACGCGACTCGAGGGTGTTTCGCGGTCAGACGCGGGGGTAGCGCCGGCGCAGCGCGAGCGAGACGTAGACCAGGGCCACGAGCACCGGCACCTCGATGAGCGGCCCGACCACCCCGGCCAGCGCCTGGCCGGAGGTGACCCCGAAGGTGGCGATCGCGACGGCGATGGCGAGCTCGAAGTTGTTGCCGGCCGCGGTGAACGCGAGCGTCGTGGTGCGCTCGTACGGCATCCGCAGTGAACGGCCCAGCAGGAACCCGCCACCCCACATCAGGGCGAAGTATGCGAGCAGCGGCAGTGCGATGCGGGCGACGTCGAGGGGGTTGCCGGTGATCGCGTCGCCCTGCAGCGCGAACAGCACGACGATGGTGAACAGCAGACCGTAGAGCGCCCACGGCCCGATGCGCGGGAGGAACGAACGCTCGTATGCCGTTCGACCCCAACGCTTCTCACCCACCCTGCGGGACAGGTAGCCCAACAGCAGCGGGATGCCGAGGAACACCAGCACGGACGCGGCGATTTGCCACGGCGAGACGTCCAGGGTCTCCTGCGGCAGCCCCAGCCACCCGGGCAGCACCGACAGGTAGAACCAGCCGAGCGCGCCGAAGGCGAACACCTGGAACACCGAGTTGAGCGCGACGAGCACGGCGGCGGCCTCGCGGTCGCCGCACGCGAGGTCGTTCCAGATGATGACCATCGCGATGCAGCGCGCGAGGCCCACGATGATCAGGCCGGTGCGGTACTCGGGCAGGTCGTAGAGGAAGACCCAGGCGAGGGTGAACATCAGCGCCGGGCCGACCACCCAGTTGAGCACCAGGCTCGACACCAGCATCGGGCGGTCGCCGGTGACGGTGTCGAGTGTGTCGTAGCGCACCTTGGCGAGCACCGGGTACATCATCACGAGCAGACCGAGGGCGATCGGCAGCGAGATGCCGCGCACCTCGACTGCCGAGAGCGCGCCGCCGAGCCCCGGCACGAGCCGGCCCAGCACCAGGCCCGCCGCCATGGCCAGGCCGATCCAGACCGGCAGGAACCGGTCGAGTGTCGACAGGCGGGCGGCGACGTGGTCGGTCGGTGGTGCCGGGGCGTCGGGGGTGGCACTCACGAGCAGCAGGCCTGCGCCTTCGGGGCGGCTGCCGGGTCGGGCGCGGTCGCGGCGGGTGCCGCGTCGACACCGGAGGCCGGCGTGCAGCACGCGCCGTCGCCCAGGATCTCCAGGCTCGCGGTGGCGGGCCGGGCGTCGGCGGGGTCCTCGTCCTTGACGGTGTAGACCTCCCAGGGCGCGCCGGCCGGGTCGTGCACCCACACCTTGTCCTGCAAGGCGTAGCAGCACGTGGTGTCGTTCTCGTCGAACGCGGCCAGGCCGGCCTCCGCGAACCGGTCGCGGGCGGCGCCGACCGCGTCGATGGACGCGACCTCGACGCCGAGGTGGTTGAGCGCCCCGGCGGTGCCGGTGCCGCGGGTGGCCTCGCTGGTCTCGATGAGCACGAGCTTCAGGGGCGGCTCGGCGATGGCGAAGTTGGCGTAACCCGGGCGGCGCTTGTGCGGCTCGACCCCGAACATCGCCGAGTAGAAGGCCACCGACGCCTCGAGGTCGCTGACGTTGAGCGCGAGCTGCACGCGGCCGGTGGTGGGCGGCGCCACCGGAGTGGTGGGGGTGGGGCTGGTCGTTTCGGTCACGGCATCCTCCTGGAATATCGACTACCATCGATGTGTTGCGACCAGCACACCACAGACATCGATGTTCGTCAATATGTGTCAGGAGCCAGACGTGCCGCCCACTCACCTGCCGCTGGCGACCGCGGCGTGCTGCGGCATCGGGGCCGAGGGCGGCCTTGGCCGCGAGGCGGCCGAGACCAGCGCGGCGCTGCTCAAGGCGGTGGCCGACCCGGTGCGCCTGCAGCTGCTCAGCGCCATCCGCGCCACGGATGCCGGTGAGGCGTGCGTCTGTGACCTCACCCCACTCGTGGGCCTCTCCCAGCCCACCGTGTCGCACCACCTGAAGGTGCTCGTGGAGGCCGGGCTGCTCGAGCGCGAGAAGCGCGGCACCTGGGCGTGGTTCCGCCTGGTGCCCAGCCGGCTCGACGACGTCGCCGCCATCTTCCGCTGACCCTCGCCGCTCCCCTTCGACTTCGTGCGAGTTACACACGGTTCTCGCAGCCCGAGGCCGGTAAGAACCGTGTGCAAATCGCACGAAGTCGGGGGGATACGGTGGGGGCGATGAGCGCGACCACCTCTGCACGCCCCCTCGGGGAGCTGGTGCACCCGTCGTGGGCGCAGGCCCTGGCCCCCGTCGAACCCGTGGTGGCGCAGCTCGGCGAGTTCCTGCGCGATGAGGTGGCGGCCGGTCGCGGCTACCTGCCCGGCGGCGCCCACGTGCTGCGCGCCTTCGAACGACCGTTGGATGCCGTGCGCGTGCTGATCGTCGGCCAGGACCCGTACCCGACGCCCGGGCACGCGGTGGGGCTGTCCTTCTCGGTGGCGCCCGACGTGCGCCCCGTGCCCAAGAGCCTGGTCAACATCTACCGCGAGCTCGAGACCGATCTCGGCCTGCCGACGCCGAGCACCGGTGACCTGACCCCGTGGGCCGACCAGGGGGTGCTGCTGCTCAACCGGGTGCTCACCGTCAGCCCCGGCAAGCCGGCCAGCCACCGCGGGCGTGGGTGGGAGCACGTGACGGCGCGCGCCATCGAGGCCCTCGTCGAGCGCGGCGGCCCGCTGGTCGCCATCCTCTGGGGCCGCGACGCGCGCGGCCTGGTGCCGCACCTGCCCGGGGTGGCCTGCATCGAGTCGCCGCACCCGAGCCCGCTGTCGGCGCACGCCGGCTTCTTCGGGTCGCGGCCGTTCAGCCGCGCCAACGAGCTGCTCGCCGGCCAGGGTGCCCCGCCCGTCGACTGGAGGCTCCCCTGATGACGCCCGTCGCCGCATCCCGCCGGGTGTGGACCCGCTACGTCGCGATCGGCGACAGCTTCACCGAGGGGATGTCCGACCCCGACCCCACCCACCCGGACGCGTACGTCGGCTGGGCCGACCGCCTCGCCCACCGCCTCGACGCCATCGCCGAGCGCGAGCACCTGCCCTTCGGCTACGCCAACCTCGCCGTGCGCGGTCGAAAGCTGCACGACGTGGTCGGGCCCCAGCTCGACAGCGCCCTGACCATGCAGCCCGACCTGGTGTCGATGGTGGGTGGCGGCAACGACCTGCTGCGCCCGCAGGTCGACCTCGACGCCCTGGCCACCCGCCTCGAGGATGCCGTGGTGCGCCTGCGCAACACCGGCGCCGACGTGCTACTCGCGACCCCCACCGACACCCGGGATGCCGGGCTGTTCAAGCCGCTGCGCGGCCGGCACGCGGTGCACACCGCCAACCTGTTCACCATCGCCCAGCGGCACGGCTGCTTCGTGCTGAACCTGTGGGGCATGGCCGCCCTGCGCGACTGGCGGATGTGGGGCGAGGACCGGATCCACCTCACGTCCGAGGGTCACCGCAGGGTGGCCCTGGCGGCGCTCACCGCGCTCGGGCACCGCACCGACCTCGCCGACTGGACCACCCCGCTGCCCCCGGCCGACCGGGGCACCCGTGCCGCCGAGCTGCGCGGGCACGCCGCGTGGGCCCGCACGTACGCCGGCCCATGGGTGCAGCGGCGGCTGCAGGGCCGCTCGTCCGGTGACACCGTGAGCGCCAAGCGGCCGCAGCTCGAGCACTTCCGCGACCCCGAGGGGGAGCCCGAGCACCAGGCACTGCCCGAGGGCTGAGCGGCGCGTCGGCTCCTCAGAGCGCCATGACCGCCTCACGGGCGAGGTGCCGCTCGGCCAGCGCGGTGGCGGCCCGCAGCACCCGGATACGGCCGAAGTGGTCACGGCGCAGGCTCGGCACGCCGTGCGCTACGCCGACCAGGGCCACCGCGAGGTGCACCTCGAGCGCGGCGCGGTCGGCGGGGGACCCGCCGGACGGTGGCGGCGTACCCGCTGACGAGGTCACCGAGCAGGGCACTGGCGTCGGGCGGGTCGCGTGCGCCCTGGTCGACCCACACCCAGGCGGCCCAGCGCGCGAGGTCTCGTTCCGGTTTGGCCATCTGGAGGTGGTCGAAGTCGAGGAGCACCAGGCCGCGGTGGTTGGTCAGGACGGTGCGGGGCGAGAAGTTCCCGTGGCTGATCACGTGGCGCCGGGGGGCCTCGTCGGCCTGCCAGGCCCGGTCGATCGCGTGCGACGCCCCGACGAACGCATCGAGCACGTGGCCCAGGGTGGTGGGGTCGGCCGCGACGTCGGCGACCTGACAGCGCACCGTCCGGGCCAGGGTGCGGCGGTCGCGCACCCGGGCACCGGGGTGACCCGTGACGACCACGTCGGAGAAGGGGCGGTGCTCGAACCGCGGGGGTCGCCGGGGTGCGACGGCGACGGCGCTCCCGGTGGTCGACTCGCGTGGCGTGGCCTCAGGTTGTTGAAACTGCGACGGCCTGCCCAGTGTCCCTCTGGCCGGGCCGACGGTCCGGAGGTACCAGGACCGTGCAGGTGCACCCCCTCATCGATACCGGTTGGTCGCACGCCCGGGCGTCTCCTACCCTCGACCCATGCCAGCAACGAGGCTGATGCCGACCGAGGAGGGCCAGGACCTCATCGACCTGACCCGCGAGATCTGCGACAAGGAGCTGCGGCCCCGGGTGGATGCCGCGGAGCGCGCGGCCGCGACCGACGAGTCCTTCCCCACGGAGGTGTTCCGCACCCTGGGGGCGGCGGGGCTGCTCTCGCTGCCGCACCCCGAGGAGTTCGGCGGCTACGGCCAGCCCTACGAGGTGTACCTGCAGGTGGTCGAGGAGATCGCGTCGGCCTGGATGAGCGTGGCCGTGGGGGTGTCGGTGCACTCGCTGACGGCCTACCCGGTCACGACGTTCGGCACGCCGCAGCAGCAGGCCGACCTGCTGCCCGGCATGCTCTCGGGCGAGCAGCTCGGGGCGTACTGCCTGTCCGAGCCGCAGTCCGGCTCCGACGTCGGCTCGATGACGACCCGCGCGGTCGGCGAGGGCGGCGGCGAGGGTGGCAGCGACGGCGAGCCCACGGCGTACCGGCTGCGGGGCCGCAAGGCGTGGATCAGCCACGCGGGGCACGCCGACTACTACACGACCTTCGCGCGCACGTCCGACGAGGGCGGGCGGGGGCTGTCCTGCTTCGTCGTGCCTGCCGACGCCAGCGGGCTGTCGTTCGGCACCCCGGAGCGCAAGATGGGGCTGCACTGCGACACCGTGCGCGAGGTGATGTACGACGACGTGCCGGTCGAGGCGTCGAGGCGGATCGGCGTCGAGGGTCACGGCATGGCGATCGCGCTGTCCGCGCTGGATGCCGGTCGGCTGGGGATCGCTGCTGCGGCAACGGGTCTGGCGCAGTCGGCGCTCGACCTCGCCACGTCGTACGCCAAGGACCGTCAGCAGTTCGGCCGGCCGATAGCGGCCAACCAGGGGCTCGCGTTCCTCGTCGCCGACATGGAGGCGGCGGTGACGAGTGCCCGCGCGACCTACCTGCACGCGGCGCGGCTCAAGGATGCCGGTCGCGCCTTCTCGAAGGAGGCTGCGGTGGCCAAGCTGGTCGCCACCGACGCGGCCATGAAGGTCACCACGGATGCCGTGCAGGTGCTCGGCGGGGCCGGCTACACCCAGGACTTCCCGGCGGAGCGGTACATGCGCGAGGCGAAGGTGACCCAGATCTTCGAGGGCACCAACCAGATCCAGCGCCTCGTCATCAGCCGCCACGTGTTCCGGTGACGACGAGGCGGGCGCCCTTCACCGTCGTCGCCGTGCTGGCCGTCGCCCTGCTGACCGCCGGTGGGTGTGCGCAGTCGAGTGACGGGCCGGGTACCGGCACCGGGGCGCCCACCCCGTCCCCGGCCACACCGAGCCCGCCGGCCGTGAGCCCGGGCGGCACGGCATCCGTCACCTCGTCACCAGGCGGCGCCACGCTGCCTGACGACCTGCGCACCAGGCCCGCCGTCGCCGCCGCCATCGCCGACCTCGCCCAGCGCCGAGGGGTCGACCCCGCACAGGTGGTGATCGCCGCGTGGACACCGGTGACCTGGAACGACGGGTCGCTCGGCTGCCCGCAGGAGGGGATGGGCTACACCCAGGTGCAGGTCGACGGCCAGCTGCTGGTGCTGCGCGTCGACACCGCACTGTTCCAGTACCACGCCCGTGGCGGCGGTCCCTTCGCCTACTGCGCGAACCCCTCGAAGGGCTACTCCGTCAGCTGACCGCCCCGGGAACGCAAACGACCGGGCCAACTCATACCTGGCCCGGTCACCACGATTCTCGGGGAGAGCCGTGGCGCGCGGGGCGAGCGACACGCGACATCTGCGACAACGTCGAAGGAACGTCGGGTGTCGGCCCACCGACGCCCGTCACGAATCCAGGTCGCGCGAGATGCCGGGAAGCAGGGTCTCGCCACCACGCAGGGCCTCGAGCGCGTCGGGGTGCGCCTCCTCGATGTGCCGCAGGCTCTTGCGGCGGTAGCGCACCAGCTGCACGATCCCGATACCCCAGAAGAAGAACTGCACCGACATCGCGATGCGGAAGTCCTCGAGCGTGTAGTCCTGCTGCCCACCGGGCGCCAGCCGGTCGAGCACCACCCCGATCAGGGCGATGGTGACCAGGGATGCCGTGAAGCCGCCGATGTTGACCACCCCGGTCGCGCGTCCCAGCCGGTCCGAGGGGTGGAAGGTGCGGGCCAGGTCGAAGCCGACCATCGAGCCCGGGCCGCCCATCGCGGTGACCACCACGAGCAGCACGAGCAGCCACAGCGGCGCCGGCCCGGGCCAGAGCAGCACGACCGCCCACACCGTGACGATGGCCAGCACGATGCCGAGCACCAGCTGCGAGCGCCGGTAGGGCACCCTCGCGGTGAAGGCGGCCACGAGCGGCCCGGCGGCCATCGCGGTCAGGGTCATGATGACGAGCAGCCACGAGGCCGTCTGCGTGGACAGGCCCTCGCCCCGGGTCAGGAACGGGAACCCCCACAGCATCGTGAACACGGTGGCGCCGAACTGGGCCGTGAAGTGCACCCACAGCCCGAGCTGCGTGCCGGGGTTGCCCCACACCTCGCCCAGGGTGCGGGCCAGCGCCCGCACCTTGATCTTCTCGACGGCCTCGCCGCGGTAGGGCGAGTCCTTGACGAGCAGGAGCAGCAGCACCCCGAGCACGATGCCGACCGACGCGGCCGTGGCGAACGACCTCGTCCACCCCCACGTGGCCAGGGCCGCCGCCAGCGGTGCCGCCGCCGCGATCGCGCCGATCTGACCCACCATGCCGGTCAGCTGGGTGACGAACGGTGCCTGCTTGACCCGAAACCAGACCGCGACCAGCCGCAGCAGGGAGGTGAAGACCATCGCGTCGCCGGCCCCGAGCAGCACGCGCGCCGCGAGGCCCACCGGGAACGAGCCCGCGAACGCGAACCAGAACTGGCCCACCGTCATCAGGGTGAGCCCGGTGAACATCAGCCGCTTGGAGCCGAACCGGTCGAGCAGCACCCCGACCGGGATCTGCATCGCCGCGTAGACGGCGAGCTGCACGACGGTGAACGTCGCGAGCTGGGCCGCGCTGATGTGGAACCGCTCGGCGGCGAGCAGCCCGGCGACCCCGAGGGAGGTGCGGTGGAACACCGCCAGCACGTAGACCGACAGCCCCACCAGCCAGATCACCCACGCGCGCCGCTTGCCGATGTTGTGCACCTGGCGCAGCACTGGACGGGTCACCGTCCGAGTCTAGGAGCGGGGCCGCGTCAGCCGGTCACTCCGGCATCAGGGAGCGGATGAGGGCTGCCGTGCGCTGCTGGCGGGTGGCCGGCCGCGCGGCATCCTCGATGGGCTGGAGCAGACGTCATTGCTGCGCCGGGGTCCTGCGTCTGAACGCGTCGAGCCGGCCGGCGGCGGCGAGGGCCGCCTGCACGTCGTCGGCAAGCGGCACGTGGTCCGGGTCGGCGGGCCGCAGGGGCTCCAGCAGGCGAAGGACGGTGTAGACGCCCCACGGGATCAGCTCGACCGCCGCGTCGAACGCGAGCCACTCCGGCTGCTCGCTCACGAGGAGTCCGCCTGCGACCCGACGAAACCGCGGGGAGGGCGGGTGCCGAGCGTGGTGCGGCGGTCACGGGCAGCCATGCGGGAAGTCTGCCCGTAGGTCACCCTGCGACGTCGAGGGGTCAAGACATGCCCGGGATCGACTGCCCGCGTCGGCGATTCATGACCCCTCGACCGGCGGCGCGCCGGGCCGAGTCAGCCGGGGAGGCGCTGCTCGGCGACCGTGTTGCCGCCGTCGACGACGAGCACCTGGCCGTTGACGTAGGCCGCCCCCGGGCTTGCGAGGAACGCGACCACCGCCGCGACCTCGTGCGCCGTCCCCGACCGGCCGACGGGCGTCATCAGCCCCTCGGCCGCCTCGGCCCGGGTCTGCGACCCGGTCGCGACCCAGCCCGGCGCCACCGCGTTGACGGTGAGCCCGTGCCGCGCCTCGTCGACGGCGAGCGCGCGCACGAGCCCCACCATCCCCGCCTTGGCCGCGGCGTACGCGACCTCACCGCGCATCGCCATGGCCGCACCGGTGACCGACGTGACCATGACGACCCGGCCGGAACCGCTCGCCCGCAGCAGGGGGAGGGCGGCGCGGGTCGTGAGGTAGGCGGTGTCGAGGTTGCGAGCCAGGGATGCCGCCCAGCGCTCCGGTGGGGTGCCCAGCAGGTCGCCCTCGAGGTAGTCGCCGCCGGATGCCGTCGAGACCATGCCCGCGTTGTTGACCAGCACGTCGAGCCCGCCCCCGAGTGCCAGTGCCGCAGCCACGGCCAGCTCCGCCCCGGCCGCAGTGGTGAGGTCGGCGACCACGCCCGAGGCGACGGAACCGGCATCCACCAGCTCAGCGACGCGCTCGTGCACCCGGTCGCTGGTCGCGGCGACGACCACGCGGGCGCCGCACTGCGCCAGCAGCCGCGCACACGCCATCCCGATGCCGGTGGGCGACCCCGCGCCGGTGACCAGCGCGGTGCGGCCGGTGAGGGCGAACGCGGCCGGGAGCGAAGGAGTCACCCGTCAGCCGACAGCGGCGGCGAAGGACTCCTCGAGCACGTCCATGCCCTCGTGCAGCAGGTTGTCGGAGATCGTGAGCGGCGGGAGGAACCGGAACACGTTGCCCAAGGTTCCGCAGGTCAAGGTGACCAGGCCGCGGGAGTGGCACTCCGCGTTGATCCGGGCGGTGAGCGCAGCGGCCGGTGCCTTGGTCTCACGGTCGGTGACGAGCTCCATGGCGACCATGGCGCCGCGTCCACGCACCTCGCCGACCTCGTCGTACTTCTCGGCGATGATCGAGAGCCGGTCCTTGAGGATCACCTCGATCTCGCGGGCGCGCCCGGCGAGGTCCTCGGCCTCCATCGTCTCGATGGCGGCCAGCCCGGCGGCGCACGCCACCGGGTTGCCGCCGTAGGTGCCGCCGAGCCCGCCGGGGTGGATCGAGTCCAGGATGTCGGCGCGCCCGGTGAGCCCCGCGAGCGGCATGCCGCCGGCGATGCCCTTGGCGGTGGTGATGAGGTCGGGGACGACCCCCTCGTCGTCGCAGGCGAACCAGTCGCCGCTGCGGCAGAAGCCGCTCTGCACCTCGTCGGCGATGAACAGGATTCCGTTGTCCCGGCACCACTGCGCGAGTGCGGGCAGGAAGCCCCGGGGCGGCACGATGAACCCGCCCTCGCCCTGGATCGGCTCGATGATGACGGCCGCGCAGTTCTCTTCGCCGATCTGGGCGTGGATCTGGTCGGTGATGTAGCCGAACGCCTCGTCGGCGCAGTGCTGCGGGCCGCCCGGCCACCGGTAGGGGTAGGCCATCGGCACCCGGTAGAGCTCGCTCGCGAACGGCCCGAACCGGTGCTTGTAGGGCATGTTCTTCGCCGTCATCGCGAGCGTGAGGTTGGTGCGCCCGTGGTAAGCGTGGTCGAAGGCGACGATGCCGGCCCGACCGGTGAAGTGGCGGGCCACCTTCACGGCGTTCTCCACCGCCTCGGCGCCCGAGTTGAACAGCGCGGTGCGCTTCTCGTGGTCGCCGGGGGTGAGCTCGTTGAGCTTCTCGGCCACCTGCACGTACTTCTCGTAGGGGTTGACCATGAAGCAGGTGTGCGTGAAGAGCTTGATCTGCTCGGTCACGGCGTCGATGACCCGCTGGTTGCCGTTGCCGACGGTCGTCACGGCGATGCCGGACCCGAAGTCGATCAGCTGGTTGCCATCGGCATCGCGCAGGATGCCGCCGGCCCCCTCGGTGACGTAGACCGGCAGCCCGGTGCTGACGCCGGCGGCGACCGACGCGGTCTTGCGCGCCTGGAGGGCTTGCGACGCCGGGCCGGGGATGGAGGTCGCGAGGATCCGCTTCTGCTCGATCATGGGGCGATCCTATCCGTCGGTTCGAGCTGTCGATACTGCGGAATCCGTGGGATGTGGTCGCGATCCCCTAGGATCCGAGCGATGGAGGCGACGTCGGGAACGGAACCGGTCAGCGGCACGGCGACCCGGTGGCAGTGGGCGGTGCGCGTCGTCGCCGCCCTCGCGCTCGTCGCCGTCGGGTGGGTGTGCCTCACGGCGTGGGCGCCGGTGGTGCACGGCAACCCGGCCTACCCGGTGCTGCTCGCCCTCACGGTGCTCGGCGCGCTCGGCGCCCTGTGGCGCGCCCGCCGCCCGCACGCCCGCCCGGGCACCTGGCGGCTCCTCGGTCGTGGCCTGCTCCTCGTGCTGTCCGTCGGCTGGGTGGCCGCGATGGTGTGGCTGCGCCCGTTCGCCGCGGTGCAGCCGGCCCTGGCGGCGATGCGCTCCGACGCCGCGGTCACCGTCACGGAGTCGGCCACGCGCATCCTCCTGGCCCCCGCCGCCGGCGCTCAGCCAGCGAGCCCGGTCGGGGTCTTCTTCCAGCCCGGTGCTCGGGTCGACGCGCGGGCCTACGCCGCCGTGCTCCGCCCGCTGGCCGAGGCCGGGCACCCCGTCGTCATCGCCAAGCAGCCCCTCGGCATCGCCTTCCTCGCGCTGTCGGCGTTCGACGGCGCCCGGTCCGCGCAGCCCGAGGTGCAGCGGTGGGTGGTGGGCGGGCACTCGCTCGGCGGCACCGTCGCGGCCATCCAGGCCGACGCCGCGGATGCCGACCGGGTCGCCCCCGCGGTCGGCCTCCTCCTCTACGCCTCCTACCCCGCGGGAGACGTGCGCGGCTCGCTCACCACGGCGGTCGAGTCGGTGTCGGGCTCCAACGACGGCCTGGCGACCCCGGCGAAGATCGAGGCGTCGCGCGTCGACCTGCCCGCCGACACCACGTTCACCGTCATCGAGGGCGGCACGCACGCGCAGTTCGGGTCGTACGGCGCCCAGCCCGGCGACGGCATCCCCACCATCTCCGACGAGCAGGCCCGCACCCTGATCAGCGAGGCGAGCCTGCGCTTCGTCGACTCCCTCGGCGGCTAGGAACCAGTCACCGCACCACTGAACCAGCCGGCCGTCAGGGTTACCGGAGCCCAAAGTCCCGAAAAGCGGGGGGTGACGGGAGCGACGCGGGTAGCCTGTCGAGTGTTCCTGAGAGGCCACTGAGGACAAGGGGGCCCATGAGACTTCTACTGGTCGAGGACGAGCGGCCGCTGGCGGCGGCCCTCGACGACGCCCTGCGCGAGGAGGGCTGGGTCGTCGACCTGGCCGACAACGGGCGCGAGGGCCTGCGGATGGCGGTGGCCGGGAGCTACGACGTCGTCGTCCTCGACATCATGCTCCCGCTGCTGAACGGCTACGACGTGCTGAAGTACATGCGCGCCAAGAAGGTGTGGTCGCCGGTGCTCATGCTGACGGCCAAGGACGGCGACTACGACCAGACCGACGCGTTCGAGCTGGGCGCCGACGACTACGTCACCAAGCCGTTCAGCACGCCCGTGCTGCTCGCCCGGCTGCAGGCGCTGTCGCGCCGCGGCGCCCCCGAGCGCCCGGTCGCCCTGACCGTCGGCGGCCTGAGCCTGGACCCCACGACCCGCCGGGTCACCCGCGAGGGCCGCGAGATCCAGCTGACGCCGCGGGAGTACGCGCTCCTGCACCACCTGATGCGCAAGGCCGGGCAGGTGCAGAGCAAGAGCGAGATCCTCGAGAACGTCTGGGACTCCGACTACCCCGGGGCCGACAACGTCGTCGAGGTCTACATCGGCTACCTGCGGCGCAAGATCGACGCACCCTTCGACGTCAAGCTGCTCGAGACGGTGCGGGGGCTGGGCTACCGGCTCAACCCGGTGAGCGGTCCAGCGGGAGCCTGACGGCGAACCGGCACCACCCGTCGGGGCTCTCGTCGGCCTCCACCGTGCCCCCGTGGGCGGCGACGATCTCGGAGACGATCGCCAGTCCGAGCCCGGTGCCACCCGTCTCGCGGGCGCGCGAGTCGTCCAGCCGCACGAACCGCGCGAAGATCCGGGTGCGGTCCTCGACCGGCACCGGCGGCCCGTCGTTGTCGACCTCGAGCAGGGCCTGCTCGCCCACCCGCGACAGCCGCAACCGCACGGCCTGCTGGCTGTGCCGCTCGGCGTTCTCGAGCAGGTTGCGCACCATGCGGCCCAGCCGGGCGGCATCCCCCCGCACCCGCGCCGGCTCCACCCGCACCGCGACCGGTATCCCGCGCGCCCGCAGCACCCCCGCCTCGGCGGCCACCACGTCGTCGAGGTCGACCTCGGTGGGCGCAATCGTCAGCGCCCGCTCGTCGGCCGACGCGAGGGTGAGCAGGTCGTCGACGAGCAGCGAGAGCCGGTCCACCTCCGCGGAGGCCCGCTGGGCCACCAGCCGGCGCTCACCCGCCGGGCGGTCCTCGGTGAGCCGGTCGAGCAGCACCCGGATCGTCGCGAGCGGGCTGCGCAGCTCGTGCCCGGCATCGGAGACGAAGGCGCGCCGCGAGAGGTCAGCTCTCCGGAGCCGTTCCAGCACCTGGTTGAGCGTCTCGGCCAGCCTGGACAGCTCGTCGCCACCCGGTGGCACCTCCAGCACCGGCGCCGGCCGGGAGCCGGCGATGCTCTCGACCTGGTCGCGCAGGCGCTCGACCGGTCGCAGGGCCTGGCCGATGGCGAAGGTCGTCATGGCGCCCAGCAGCGCGGCCAGACCGACGGCGCCGATGAGCGCGAACTCCGTCGAGCGCCCCAGCGCGTCCGCTCCGGGTCGGGACGCCACGGCGACGAGCACGGTGTAGCGGCGCCCCTCGGGGCGCCGCGCGTCGGCGGCGGCCACGGCGAACTCCCGGTCGTCCAGGCCCGGGAGGGAGTCGACTGTGGTGACCCGCAGCTCGCCGGGCCTGACGCGCGGGTCGGCCATCGGGGTGGTCAGAGACTCGTCAGTCGTCATCACCACGGCGCCGGTGTCGTCCACCACCTGCGTGATGCGCACGCCGACGTGGGGTCCGCGGTCCGGGGCCAGCCCGTCGACCGTGCCTGAGGCCAGCTCGCCACGCAGCTCGACGGCCTCGGCGGTCGCGGTGTCCCGGGCCGACGCCTCGAGCACCTGACCGATCGAGACGTAGATGACCCCGGCCGTGGCCGCGCTGACCAGCACGACGATCGGCATCGTCACCGCGAGGATGCGGCTGCGCAGGCCGAGCCTCGGTGACATGGCTGGAGTCTAGGTTCGCGGCCCCGCCGGACCCTGAGAGGTGCCTCAGGCGCGAGGCACCCCCGGTCGTCCGCTCAGGGGTCCTGTGCGGAGGGGGCGCCCGCCGCGGTCGTGCCCACCCCGGCGCCACCCCGGTCGGGCGCCCGGTCCGGCCGCAGCTGCGACTGGGTCCACGGGTAGCGCAGCCGGGTGGCCCACGACTCGGGCGCGCGGTCGAACTCCGCGGCGACCGCGGTGGACGCCACGATGATGAAGGAGATGCACAACAGCCACCCGACCAGCGCCACGGTGACCCCGAACAACCCGTAGCGCTCGCTGTAGGACGACATCAGGCTGGGCATGTAGATCGTGGTGGCGTAGCCCCACAGGGTGCTCAGGCTCCCGGCGAGGAGGCCGGCCGGCAGCAGGCGCTGCCAGGCCACCCGCCGGTTGAGCAGGAGCCAGGGGATGGAGGTCCACACCACGATGCTCGAGAACAGTGAGCCGGTCAGCCCTGCGGCCCAGTCGTAGGGGATCTCGCGCAACAGCGTGCGGATGGACGACAGCAGCGCGAGCTCGACGATGAGTGCCCCGAGCGCGCCGGCCGCGTAGAGCGACGCTCGCACGCTCGGTGCCCGGGGCAGCTGCCACGCCTCGAGGTACATCCGCTGGATGCGCCGCGACAGGCTGATGCCGGAGAGCAGCAGCAGGAGCAGGCTGAGCACGCCGATGCTCGCCTCGGCCGCGGGTGCGAACACGGTCTGCACGGCGGTCGCGGAGTCACCGGTGAGCGCGAACTTGCGCACGATGGCGTCCGCGATCGAGCCATGGTCCTTCATCGGGAGCAACGCCGAAGCCAGGATGACGAGCGGGATCAGCGCCGTGAAGGCCTGCGACGCGATGACCATGGCCCGGTCGAAGCCCTGGATGGCGAGGAAGCCGCGCAGGCACCGAGTGGGAAACCAGTTCTCGAGCCAGTCCTGGTCGAGCCACGTGGGCAGCCGCATCCGTTCTCCTCTGTCGTCCGCTCGACCCAGTGTGCGCACGCCCTCTGGCGGGCGCCTCATCTCGCTCGGGTGAGGCCCCGCCCGGTCATCCACGACGTGGCTCCGCGGCCCGAGTCACCCCAGTGGGGTGAGGCGCGGTCGAGCCGCGCGGCATACCAATGGGAGCACCCGAACCGAGAGGGGGGTCAGCCGAATGACCACCACCAACGATGCGATGGGGCCGATCGACTTCCTGCTGATCGAGTTCCCGAACGAGAAGACCGACGGTGCCGCCGCCGACGAACTCGCAGAGCTCATCGAGGCCGGCACCATCCGTCTGCTCGACCTGGTCCTGGCCCGCAAGGAGGACGACGGCACGGTCGAGGTCATCGAGATCGACGGTCTGGGCGACGTCAACGCCTTCGTGCAGTTCGCGGGGGCGCGCTCGGGCCTCATCGGACACGATGACGTTCAGGAGGCCGGAAGTGCGATGGCCCCGGGCACGACCGCGGCGCTGATCGTCTTCGAAAATGCTTGGGCCGCACCGTTCGTCGCCGCGGCCCGCAAGAACGGCGGCGAGGTCATCGCCAGCATGCGCATCCCTGCGTCGGACGTCATGGACGCCCTCGACGCGCTCGAGTCTGCAGAAGAAGAGTGAGGTAACCCGATGCCAGGACTACTTCGTGGTGTGGCCCGCACCGCCGTCGTCGCCGGAACCGCGACCGCCGTGAGCGGTCGCGTGCAGCGCCGCCAGGCCGACAAGTACGCCGACCGCGACGCGCAGACCGCAGCGAACCGCAGCCAGGCGTACGAGGAGGACATGGCGCAGCAGCAGCCGCAGTACGCGGCGCCGCCGCCCCAGTACGCGGCGCCGCCGCCCCAGCAGTACGCGCCCCCACCGCCGGAGCCGGCCGGCCCGGCCTCGCAGCAGGACATGATCGACCAGCTCAAGCAGCTCGGTGAGCTGCGCGACGCCGGCGTCCTCACCGAGGACGAGTTCGCGGCCCAGAAGGCCAAGCTCCTTGGCTGATGCCGACAGGCCCGTGGCGACGGGTGCGGGCCCCCAGCCCGCTGCCCGCGCCGCGGGCAGCGGCGACGTGCCCCCGAGCCTCACGGATGCCGTGGGGCCGGGGGCCGTTCCGTGTCGGACCCCGATCCTGTCGGGCCACCTGGCGAAAGACCCCCCTCACCCGCCGGCGCCCATCGTGGTGCCGGGCTCCACCGTGCCGGCCTGAGCCGACGCGGACTTAAGTACCGGTCCCTCACCATCTCGGGCGAGGGCCACGACGAGAGGCGGACGCCGGTCATGACCGAGCTGACGACAGCGGAACGCAAGGCCCAGGGCAAGGCGGCACGCGAGAAGGCACCCTTGCAGTCGCACGCGGACATCGGCCCGGACGACGGGCGAGACCCGGTCGGCCTGGTCATCGGGCAGGCCGCGTCCCGCGTCCCCGACCTGGTGCCGATCCGGCACGGCCGGATGCTGGTCTCGCCGTTCACGTTCTACCGCGGCGCCGCGCTGCCGATGGCGGCCGACCTGTCGAAGGTGCCGTCGTCCGGCATCCGGGTGCAGCTGTGCGGTGACGCCCACCTGTCGAACTTCGGGGTCTTCGCCGCCCCCGATCGGCGGCTGGTGTTCGACCTCAACGACTTCGACGAGACCCTGCCCGGGCCGTTCGAGTGGGACGTCAAGCGGTTCGCCGCCAGCCTGTCCGTCGCCGCCCGCGACATCGGGCTCGACGCCGCCGACCGCAAGACCCTGGTGCTGCACGGCGTCGGTGCCTACCGGCAGAGCATGATCGACTTCACCGGCAAGAAGCTGCTCGAGGTCTGGTACGCCCGGCTCGACATCGAGGAGGCGCTGGGGAGGGTGACTCCCGATGTCAGCACGGAAGGTCTCACCCGCACCCGCAAGGCCCTGGCCAAGGCGCGCAAGCGCGACAGCATGCAGGTGCTCAAGAAGCTGACCACGGTCGTCGACGGCCGTCGCAAGATCATCAGCGACCCGCCCCTGGTGGTGCCGATCGACGAGCTCACCGACCAGCTCACCTCGGACCAGATCGTCGCCGGGATGAAGACGCTGCTCACGCAGTACCGCCGCACCCTCACCGCCGACCGGCGCCACCTCCTGCACCAGTTCGCCCTCACCGACGTCGCCCGCAAGGTGGTCGGGGTGGGCAGCGTGGGCACCCGCGCGTGGATCCTGCTGCTCGAGGCCGACGGCGGGTCGGAGCCGCTGTTCCTGCAGGCCAAGGAGGCGCAGCGCTCGGTGCTGGCCGACTACTGCGGCGCCAGCAAGTACCGCAACGAGGGCCAGCGCGTGGTCGCGGGACAGCACCTGATGCAGGCCGCGAGCGACATCTTCCTCGGCTGGCAGCACGTCGACAACGGCATCGACGGCGGCAACCGCGACTTCTACATCCGCCAGCTGCGCGACATGAAGTACTCGGCGCCGATCGAGCAGATGCTGCTGCCCGGCCTCACCGCCTACGCCGAGCTCTGCGGCTGGACGCTGGCGCGGGCCCACGCCCGCTCGGGCGACCGGTTCGCCATCGCCGGCTACCTGGGCAAGTCCGACAAGTTCGACCAGGCGCTGGCCACCTTCGCCGAGCGCTACGCCGACCGCACCGAGCAGGACCACGCGGCCCTGAGCGCGGCCGTCGACGACGGTCGGATCGAGGCCGTCACCGGCATCTGACCCCGGCCTCAGGGCAGGACGATCTCGAAACCGGGGTCGGGCGCGTCGAGGAAGGACATCAACAGGGCGAGCCGGGCCGGGTCGCCGGTCAGGGCGAGCTCGCCCGCGCCGACCAGCCCCTCGGGGGTGGCCTGTCCGGTGAGCAGCCGGCGCAGTGTGCCGGTGGTGAGCGTGAGCTCGAGCTGGGCGCCGGTGGAGCTCGCCGGCACCTCGCGGTGCACGAGCACCCCGTTGCGCAGCTCCATGCGCAGGCGCTCGTCGGCATCGGTCAGCACCCAGTCGATCACCACGTGCTCGTGCCACGAGCGCGGGCCGTTGACCCGGATCTTCACCGAGTCGAAGAGCTGGTCGACGGTGAGCACGGCGAGCAGGTCAGCGGATGCCGTCGACGCGGGGGTGCCGACGTTGCCGTGGCGCAGCTCGTGCGCCCCGGTGAGGAAGAAGTTGCGCCAGGTGCCGTTCTCGGCGCCGAACCCGAGCTGCTCGAGGGTGCGCGCCTGCAGCTCGCGGGCGGCAGCGTTGCCCGGGTCGGCGAAGACGACGTGGTTGACCACGGTGGCCACCCAGCGGAAGTCGCCGGCGGCGAACGACTCCTCGGCCTTGGCCAGCACGGCATCCGCGCCGCCCATGAACTCGACGTAGCGCACCGCCTGCTCCACCGGCGGGTGCTCCCACAGGTGGGCCGGGTTGCCGTCGAACCAGCCCAGGTAGCGTTGGTAGATGGCCTTGACGTTGTGGCTCACCGAGCCGTAGTAGCCGGTGGTGTGCCACGCAGCCTCCAGCGCCGGGGGCAGCTCGATCAGCTCGGCGATCTCGGCCCCGACGTAGCCCTGGTTCATCAGCCGCAGGGTCTGGTCGTGCAGGTAGCCGTAGAGGTCGCGCTGCAGCGCGAGGAACTCGACGACGCGCTCGCGGCCCCATGTCGGCCAGTGGTGCGAGGCGAACGAGACCTCGAGGTCGTCGGCCAGCAGGTCGATGGTCTCGGTGAGGTAGCCCGACCACACGTGCGGGTCGCGCACCAGGGCGCCACGCAGGGTGAGCAGGTTGTGCAGGGTGTGCGAGGTGTTCTCGGCCAGGCACACGGCGCGGTGGTCGGGGAAGGCGAAGTTCATCTCCGCGGGTGCTTCGGTGCCCGGCGTCATCTGGAAGACGATGGGCACCCCGTCGACGACCTCCCGCTGGCCGGTGTGGGTGATGTCGAGCGTCGGGCGGATCAGCGTGACCGTGCCCGTGCTGGTCGTCATGCCCAGCCCGGCGCCGACCTGCGCGAACGGCCCCTTGGGCAGCGCGGCGCCGTACATGTAGCCCGCGCGCCGCGACATCGCCGCGCCGGCGTAGACGTTCTCGGCCACCGCCTCGGCCAGGAACCCCGCCGGCGCGATGACGATGCAGCGGCCCGCGTCGACGTCGGCCTGGCTGGTCACGCCCTTCACCCCACCGAAGTGGTCGATGTGCGAGTGGGTGTAGATGACGCCGGTCACCGGCCGGTTCCCGCGGTGCTCGCGGTACAGGGCCAGCGCCGCCGCGGCCGTCTCCACGCTGATGAGGGGGTCGATGACGACCACCCCGGCCTCGCCCTCGACGAAGGTGATGTTCGACAGGTCGAGCCCGCGCACCTGGTAGATGCCCTCGACGACCTCGTAGAGGCCGTGCATCGCGACGAGGGTCCCCTGCCGCCAGAGGCTGGGGTTCACGCACGACGGTGCGTCGCCCGCCAGGAACGCGTAGGCCGCGTTGTCCCACACGGTCCGGCCGTCCGCGGCGGTGACCACGGCGGGGGCGAGCCCGCCGATCCGGCCGCGCTCGGCATCCGCGAAGTCCTGGGTGTCGCGAAACGGCAGCCTGGCCTGCAGTGCGGCGTTCTGCTGGGCGACGGTCTCGGTGACGGACGGCGTGCTCATGCGGCTCTCCTCCACGACGGGTACGTCATCCAAACACCTCAGTCGGGTGCCTCGCCTCCCCTGCCGGGGGTGGGGGCGCCCGAGGGATGCCGCCGCGCCCGGCGTGGTCGCGCGAGCGCCTGCCCACGCGGCTGGCTAGTCTCGATGTCGTGGCAGACCTGCGCAGTGCGCTCGCCGTGCCGCGACCCAAGGTCTCGGTCCCGCGGCGGATCGACCGGGCCGTGGAGCGGCCGCGTCTCCTTCGCGACCTCGCCGGCGCCCGGGCAGCAGCCACCTCGAACGGCAACGGCGGCCCCGACGTGCTCCTCGCCTGCGCACCCGCGGGCTACGGCAAGACGACCATGCTGGCCGACTTCGCCGACGAGCAGCGGGCTGCCGGCGTGCCGGTCGCCTGGGTCACCTGCGACCGCGACGACGACGGCACCGCCTTCTGGAGCGCGGTGATCCTGGCGGCCACCGAGGCCGCCCCGCGGTCAGCGACGGTGCTGCCCGGCCTGGACGCCCCCACCGGCCCTGCCGACGCCACCTTCGTCGCCAACCTCATCGGGGTGCTCGGCGACGAGGTGCCCGGCATCATCCTCATCCTCGACGACGTGCACGAGGTGCGCGCCCGTGAGGTGCTCGACGGCCTCCAGCACCTCGTGCAGTGGGCCGACGCACGGGTGCGGGTGGCCCTGGGCTGCCGCTTCGAGCCCCCGATCGGCCTGCACCGGCTTCGGCTCACCGGCCGCCTGCACGAGGTGCGCGCCGCCCAGCTGGCCTTCACCGCGAAGGAGGCCGACGACTTCTGGGACCGGCACGACATCGCGCTCGACACCGACGCCCGCGCCGTGCTGTACGCCCTCACCGAGGGGTGGCCGGCCGGCATGCGGATGGCCGCGCTGTCGCTCGAGCACGGAGACCCGGCCACGTTCGTCGCCGAGTTCAGCGGTGCCGACCGCCCGGTGGCCGACTACCTCGCCGGAGAGGTGCTGGTGCGCCTGCCGGACGACGTCGTCGACTTCCTGCTGCGCACCTGCGTGGTCGAGGACCTCTCGGTCGAGCTGGCGGCCCGTCTCTCCGGGCGCGACGACTCGGCCGCCATGCTCGACGACCTGGCCCAGCGCAACGCCCTGGTCGTGCCCCTCGACCGCAGTGGAACGTGGTTCCGCTACCACGCCTTGCTGCGCACCTACCTCGTCGCGGCCCTGCGGCGGCGCGACCCCGGTGAGATGGCCGTGCTGCGGGTGGCCGCCGCGCACTGGTTCCTCGAGCAGCGCGACCCGGCCGAAGCCCTCGAGCTCGCATCGGCGGCCGGTGACGGCGAGCTCGTCGAGCAGATCCTGCTCACCCACGGCCTGGGGCTGGTGCTCGCCGGCGCGGGCGCCGCCGTGCGCCGCGCCATCGGGCTGCTGCCCGTGCCGCAGGACTCCGCCCCTGCGGTGCTGGTGCACCGCGCACTGCTGGCGGTCGACGAGGGCGACATCTCTGCTGCCGACGAGGCCCTGGCCGCGCTGACCGCGGCGCCCGACGACGGCACCAGCCCGCGGATGACGTCGCTGCGCAAGGCGGCGGCGCTGCACCGCGCCCGGTTGGCCGCTGACCTGGCGGTGGCGCACTCGAGCGACCTCGTCGAGGACGTCGGGCCCTCGCACCTGCCGGCCGAGCTCGACCCCGATGTGCGGCTCCTGGTGCTGGCCGACCGCGGCGCACTGCGCCTCTTCGAGGGCGACCACCAACGCGCGCGGCGGGACCTGCTCCAGGCGATCGACCTCGCCCAGGCTGCCGGCCTGCACTCGGTGCAGCTCTACTGCAAGAACCTCGTGGCCGGAACCTACGTGGCGCAGAACGACTTCGGGCAGGCGAGGAGCTCCGCCGAGAAGGCCATTGCCTTCGCGACGGCGCGCGGCTGGGACCGCACGCCGACCCTGGCCTACTCCTACATGCTCGCCGGCTGGACGGCGTTCCAGGTGCTCCGCCCCGAGGAGGCGGCCACCTGGGCGGCCATCTCGCTCGACGTCATCGACACCACCATCGACGTCGAGGTCGAGGGCGCGGCCCGCACCGGTGAGGCCATCATCGCGTTCGACGAGCCGCCGCAGCGGCGCTCCGCCCTCGACCGCCTCGAGCGCACCACCGCCTGGCTCACCGAGCGCGGTGCCTCGCCGTCGCTCACTGCGATGGCCGCTCCGCACGAGCTGCGGATGTGCCTCGGCCTGGGCGAGTGGCACCGTGCCGAGCAGGCGGTCGAGCGGGCCGAGAAGCGGCTCGGGGCCACCGGCGACGTCGCCGTGCTGCAGGCGCAGCTCGCCTCGGCCCGCGGCCGCCCGGCCGACGCCAAGCGCCTGCTGCGCCCGGTGCTCGTCGGTGACCTGTCGCCCATCCGCACCACCGCGCGCACCACGGCCTGGCTGCTCGAGGCCCTGCTCGCCGAGCGGTCGGACCGCCGCCCCGCAGCCACCGAGGCCCTGCTCTCCGCCCTGCAGACCGCCGCGCCCACGGGTGCCACCCGCCCGTTCTTCGACGCGGGCACCGAGGTGCACGCGCTGCTCCTCCAGCTGCGGGGGCGGGCCGGGCACCTCGAGCCGGTGCTCGACTCGGTGCTCACCGGCATCGCCCACCTGCTGGAGTGGCAGGGTACGGTCACCAGCAGCGGCACCGGGCTGCCACCCGGAACGACGACCGCGCCGAGCGGTGGGTGGCTGACCGAGCGCGAACTGGTGGTGCTGCGCGACCTGCCCTCGATGATGACGCTCGGCGAGATCGCCGCCGCCCAGGGCATCAGCCTGAACACGGTCAAGACCCACGTGCGCTCGATCTACGCCAAGCTCGGCGCCGGCACCCGGCGCGAGGCCATCGGCATCGCCCGCGGGCTCGGGCTGCTCTGACCGGAGGCGGTTTCCCCGCAGCGGCGGCCGCGGCCGCTCCGGGCGCCCGAGGCGTTTCCACCGGCATCCGAGTGCACTCACCCGTTCCGCGTGAGGCGACGCACCACCACCGGTGCCAAGGTCGAGACCTCAGCAGGAAGCTGCGGCCGCGCGAGAGGACGTCATGCGATACGAGTTCATCATTCGCGGCTCGGTCAGCGACGACGTCCTGGGAGCGCTGCCCGAGCTGTCGGCCACGCCCTACCCCACCGGCGGCACGGTGCTGTTCGGCCCGGTGCAGGACGAGTCGGACGTCTCGAGCCTGCTCGCCAGGTTCTCCGACCTCGGGCTGTCCGTCGTCGAGATGCGACGGCTCCCGGACTGACGCGGGCGTGGGCGAGACCGGAGGCCGACGCTCCCCGGCATCCCTGACCCGTCGAGCACGGAGCTGGGTCTCGGGCCGCTTCGGCGACCGCACCACGGTCGCCGCCGACCTGCGGGCCGGCGCGGTGCTCGGGCTGGAGTCGGTGCCCGACGGCCTGGCCAACGGCCTGCTGGCCGGCGTCAACCCCATCCTGGCCCTGAACGGCTACCTCGTCGGCACCCTCGTCGGGGCCGTCACCACCAGCACCGTGCTGATGTCCGTGCAGGCGACGGGCGCGATGGCGGTGATCATCTCCGACGTGCCGCAGACCCAGACCGGCGACGCCCGCGCCCAGGAGGCCGTCGCGGTGCTCGCGGTCCTCACCGGCATCGGCATGCTGGCGCTGGGGCTGGCCCGGCTCGGCTCGCTCGTGCGGTTCGTGCCGAGCTCGGTGCTCGTGGGCTTCGTCAACGCCGTGGCGATCAACATCATGCTGTCGCAGGTCGACGAGATCACCGGCTACACCAGCGACGCGCCCAACCGGGTGCTCAAGGCCTTCGACACCCTCATCCACCCCGGGCAGGTCCAGTGGGCCGGCGTGTTCATCGCCGCCCTCACCATCGGGCTGATCGTGGTGCTCGAGCGCACCCGGCTCGGGGCACTGGGCATGGTCGTCGCGATCGCCCTCGCCTCGGCGGTGCCGGTGGTGCTCGACGCCCTGGGCACGACGATCCTCACCGTGCCGAAGCTCTCGGACATCGTCACCGTGCCCCAGAGCCTTCCCCGGCTCGACATCCCCTCACTGAGCCTGGTGGTGGCGATGATCGTGCCGGCGTTCTCGCTCATCTTCGTGGGGCTGGTGCAGGGCGCCGCCATCGGCGGCACGATGACCAACCCCGACGGCTCGGCCAACGACGCGTCGGGCGACTTCCGCGGGCAGGGCGTCGCCAACATGGCCGCCGGGGTACTCCAGGGGATGCCGGTCGCCGGCTCGATGTCGGCGACCAACCTCGTGCGCGCGGCCGGTGCCCACACGGCCACGGCCAACCTGTTCGCCGGTGTCGTCATCGGGGCCTCGATGCTGCTGCTGTCGGACGTCGTGGGCTACATCGCCATGCCCGCGCTCGGCGGCCTGCTGGTGCTCATCGGCTGGCGCAGCCTCAAGGTCGACCAGCTGGTGCTCACCTGGCGCACCGGCGCGGTGCCGGCCACGACGATGGCGATCACGTTCGTGCTCACCCTGATCATCCCGCTGCAGTACGCGGTGCTCGTCGGGGTGGGGCTGGCCGTGCTCCTGCACGTCGGGCGCCAGTCGAACCGGGTCGTGGTCAAGCACTGGGTCTTCGACGACGACGGCGGCGGCTTCCCGGTCGAGGCCGAGCCGCCCGCGGAGGTGCCGGCCCACGAGGTGGTGGTGCTCGCGACCTACGGCAGCCTCTTCTTCGCGTCGGCGCCGGCCTTCGAGGCGCAGCTGCCGCGGCCGGTCGGTACGCACACCCGTGGCGTCGTCCTGCTGCGCCTGCGCGCCAAGGACGAGCTCGGCAGCACCGTGGTCAAGGTGCTGATCAAGTATGCGGAGCAGCTCGCGGCGAGCGGCTCACGGCTCATGCTCGCGGGCATCACACCCGGGGTGCGCCGGCAGGTCGACGACACCGGGCTCACGGCCCTGCTCGGGTCCGACGCCGTCTTCATGGCACAGACCCGCGTGGGCCTGTCGGTGCGCGAGGCCATGAAGCACGCCGAGCAGTGGATCGAGGAGTCGCCGGCCACCGCGGCACCCACCGACGGGTGACCTCACCTCACCTCACCTCGCCTACCGCCTGGTAGGTCGACGGAACGCATCACCTACCAGGCGGTAGCCCAGGGTGAGTCGCGGATGCCGGGTGGTCGGCATCCACCTGACGTCACCTACCACCTGGTAGGTGCACCGAGCACCTCACCTACCAGGCGGTAGCGCAGGGCGAGTGGCGCGCGGCGCCTCGTGCCCGGCATCCGCACCCGGACGTCGCCTGCCCTTCATCTCCCCGACTCTTGACCCGTTCCAGAAAACCGGCCAGACTGCCAGCGTGCCCTCCCCGCCCGACGTCGAGCAGCTGCTCCGTGGGGCCTCCCTGCGGGTCACCCGCCCCCGGGTCGCGGTGCTGGCGGCCGTGCAGGAGCGACCGCACGCGAGCACCGACACGATCATCGAGGTCGTGCGCGAGGACCTCGGCGAGGTCTCGCACCAGGCGGTCTACGACGTGCTGCGCGCCCTCACCACCGCCGGCCTGCTGCGCCGCATCCAGCCCTCCGGCTCGGTCGCCCGCTACGAGGCCCGGGTCGGCGACAACCACCACCACGTCGTGTGCCGCTCGTGCGGCGCCATCACCGACGTCGACTGCGCGGTCGACGCGACCCCGTGCCTCACGGCATCCGACGACCACGGCTACCTCATCGACGAGGCCGAGGTCGTCTACTGGGGCACCTGCCCCCGGTGCGCCGCGGCGGCCGGCACCTGAGACCAGACCACCACCGATCCGAGTACCGCACCACCGAAGAGGAGACGGACGTGACCGACCAGGCAACCGACGGCGTGACCGACCAGGGCAGCGAGAGCGAGAACCCGGCGATCGAGACCCCCACCCCGAAGAAGGGGCGGCCCCGCACCAACCAGGACTGGTGGCCCGACCAGCTCGACCTGTCGGTGCTGCACAAGCACTCCCCCGCCACCAACCCGCTGGATGCCGGGTTCGACTACGCGGCCGCGGTCGCCACCCTCGACGTCGACGCGCTCAAGCGCGACATCGTCGAGGTGATGACCACCTCGCAGGACTTCTGGCCGGCCGACTTCGGCCACTACGGCCCACTCTTCATCCGGATGAGCTGGCACTCCGCCGGCACCTACCGCATCTGGGACGGCCGCGGCGGCGCCGGCGACGGCCAGCAGCGGTTCGCCCCGCTGAACAGCTGGCCCGACAACGCCAACCTCGACAAGGCCCGCCGCATCCTGTGGCCGGTCAAGCAGAAGTACGGCCAGTCGCTCTCGTGGGCCGACCTGCTCGTGCTCGCCGGCAACGTGGCCCTCGAGGACATGGGCTTCCAGACCTTCGGGTTCGCCTTCGGCCGCGAGGACGTCTGGGAGCCCGAGGAGATCTTCTGGGGGTCCGAGGACGCCTGGCTCGGCGACGAGCGCTACAGCGGCGACCGCGAGCTCGCCAACCCGCTCGGCGCAGTGCAGATGGGCCTGATCTACGTCAACCCCGAGGGCCCGGGCGGCGTGCCCGACCCGGTGAAGGCGGCACGCGACATCCGCGACACCTTCGCCCGGATGGCGATGAACGACGAGGAGACCGTGGCGCTGATCGCGGGCGGCCACTCGTTCGGCAAGACCCATGGCGCCGGCGACCCCGACCTGGTCGGCCCGGAGCCCGAGGGCTGCCCGGTCGAGCACCAGGGCATCGGCTGGAAGAGCCAGTACGGCACCGGCAAGGGCCGCGACGCCATCACCAGCGGCCTCGAGGTCACCTGGACCCAGACGCCGACCCGGTGGAGCAACAAGTTCTTCGAGAACCTCTTCGGCTTCGAGTGGGAGCTGACCAAGAGCCCGGCGGGCGCGCACCAGTGGCAGCCCAAGGACGGCGCCGGCTCCAACACCGTGCCCGACCCCGAGGACGGCTCGCTGACCCGCCCGCCGACCATGCTCACCACCGACCTCGCGCTGCGCATGGACCCCGAGTACGAGAAGATCTCGCGCCGCTTCCTCGAGAACCCCGACGAGTTCGCGCTGGTGTTCGCGAAGGCCTGGTACAAGCTGCTGCACCGTGACATGGGCCCGGTCGAGCGGTTCCTCGGCCCGTGGGTGCCCGAGCCGCAGCTGTGGCAGGACCCCGTTCCGCCGGTCGAGGGCGAGCTGGTGTCCGACGCCGACGTGGCCTCGCTCAAGGAGGCCATCCTCGCCACCGGGCTCACCGTGCCCCAGCTGGTGCGCACCGCCTGGGCGTCGGCATCCAGCTTCCGTGGCACCGACAAGCGGGGCGGGGCCAACGGCGCCCGCATCCGCCTGGAGCCGCAGCGCAGCTGGGAGTCCAACGACGCCGCCGAGCTCGACACGGTGCTGTCGGCCCTCGAGCAGGTCAGGTCCGACTTCGACGGCCGTGGCGGCGCCACGGTCTCGCTCGCCGACCTGATCGTGCTCGGCGGGTCAGCCGCGGTCGAGAAGGCGGCGCGAGATGCCGGCCACGACGTCACCGTGCCCTTCCACCCGGGCCGCACCGACGCCACCCAGGAGCAGACCGACGCCGACTCGTTCAAGGTGCTTCAGCCGCGCGCCGACGGCTTCCGCAGCTACCTGCCCCCGGGCGAGAAGCTGTCGGCCGAGACGCTGCTGCTCGACCGCGCCAACCTGCTCAACCTCACCGCACCCGAGATGACCGTGCTGGTCGGCGGCATGCGGGTGCTGGGTGCCAACGTCGGCGACTCCGACCTCGGCGTGTTCACCTCGCGCCGGGGCCAGCTGACCAACGACTTCTTCCGCACCCTGCTCGCCCCGGGCACCGAGTGGAAGTCGTCCCTGACCCAGGAGAACGTCTACACCGGAACCGACCAGGCCTCCGGTGAGCAGCGCTGGTCGGCCACCGCGGTCGACCTGGTCTTCGGCTCGCACGCGCAGCTGCGGGCGCTCGCCGAGGTCTACGCCAGCGACGACGCGTCCGAGAAGTTCGCGCGCGACTTCGTGGCCGCCTGGGTCAAGGTCATGGAGCTCGACCGCTTCGACCTGCACCACTGAGCAGACCTCGCAGGGACGTCCCCTCGGGCCTGGGCCCGGGGGGACGTCCCTGTTCACCACCGACTTCGTGCGACTTACACACGGTTCTCGCGCCCGGGCAGCAGTGAGAACCGTGTGCAAGTCGCACGAAGTGGATGAATGTGCGGCCGGACACACCCTGTCGGACGAAGTGGCCGTGGGTGGGGTCAGGCGCGGCGGCGGAAGGTGTGGGCCCCGCGGGACTCCTTGGTCTCGAGGTAGCGGGCGTTGGCGTCGTTGACGTGCACCCCGGTGGGCACCACCTCGGTGACGTCGACCCCGAGCCGGGCCAGCTGGGCGGCCTTGTCCGGGTTGTTGCTGAGCAGGGCCAGCGACCCGATGCCGAGGGCGGTCACCATCTGGGCCGCCACCGTGTAGTCGCGCGCGTCGGCGCTGAAGCCGAGCGCGACGTTCGCCTCGTAGGTGTCGAGCCCGCCGTCCTGCAGCCCGTAGGCGTCGAGCTTGCCGTAGAGCCCGATGCCGCGCCCCTCCTGGCGCAGGTAGAGCACGTAGCCGCCGACCCGTGAGATCAGCTCGACCGCCTCGCGCAGCTGCGGGCCGCAGTCGCAGCGCTGGCTGCCGAAGACGTCACCGGTGAGGCACTCGCTGTGCAGCCGCACCAGGGGCGCGTGGTCGAGGCGGTCGGCGGGGGCGAGCCGGCTGGTGCGGTCGCCGAGCCCCACCGCCAGGTGCTCGCGGCCGTCGACCAGCCCCTCGAAGGTGAGCACCCGTGCCGTGGTGCTGAACCCGTCGCTGAAGCGCAGCGGCACCATCACCTCGGTGCGGATCGTGGCCGGTGGTGGCTGCAGCGGGTGCGTCATCGGGTGACCCCTCCCTGGTCGTCCTGCTCGAACCGTACCGACAGCGCGTAGCGCAGCAGCACGACGTCCTGGATGCGGCGCACCTCGGCGAGGAGCGCGCGCGACCGGGGGCCCGACGGCATCCGCACGTCGGCGGACAGCCGCGGCGCCCTCGGGTCGCCGACCACCACCGGCGCGACGACGAGCTGGAGCTCGTCGGCGACACCGGCCTCGAGGAACTGGGTCAGCACGTCCTGCCCGCCCTCGACCATCAGCCGCTGGACGCCGCGCGCCCCCAGGTCGTCGCTCACCCAGCCGACGCGTGGTGAGGCGCCGGCGTCGACCACGGTCGCGGCATCCCCGAGTCGCTCTCGGGTGGCGGCGACAGCCGGGGTGGCGCAGTAGACCAGCGGGTCGCCGTCACCGCCGGCGAAGATCGCGGCGTGCGGCTCGAGCGTCGGATGCCGGGTGAGCGTCACCTTCTGCGGCGTCGGCGGGCGGCCCTGCTCGACCCGCCGGGCCCGCCGGTCGGCGTCGCGCACAGCCAAGCGTGGGTCGTCGGCGCGCACGGTGCCGGCACCGACGAGGATGGCGTCGCAGCCGGCGCGCACGGCATCGACCCGGTCGAGGTCCGCCGCGTTCGACAGCACCAGGCGCTGGTTGCTGCGGTCGTCGAGGCACCCGTCGAGCGAGACCGCGCAGCTCAGCACGGTGTAGGGACGCTCAGCCATGCGCACCACCGCCCACTCCGTCCAGACTCGGTGCACCGACGGCGACCGGCCCGGTGGCAGGCGGCCGCGCCCGGCGCCCCCGCAGGCGGTCGGCGAGCAGCAGCCCGGCGCCCGGCAGGCCACCGACGAACGCGATGGCCCCGAAGGCCACGGCGGTGGCGAGCCCGGGAGCGGCACCCAACCCGGCGGCGGCGAAGACCCAGGCGGCCGCGCCCTCGCGCGGCCCCCAGCCGGCGAGGTTGAGCGGCACGGCCGAGACGACGAGCACGACGAGCGCCAGCGGCAGCAGCTCGGCCACCGGGGTGCCCACCCCGACGGTGCGCGCGGCGAGCACGAACGTCGCCACGTGCCCCGAGACCACCGCGACCGAGGCGAGCACGATGCCCACGGAGGCCGGTCCGTGGCGCAGCGCCCGAAGGTCGGCGGCGACGAGGTGCCACCAACGCACCCTCCACCGGGCGGTGACGGCCACGGCGGCGGTCACGACGACAACCACGCCGAGCGCGATCGACCCGCTGCGGCCGAACCGGGAGAGGTCGAACGGGCGGGCGAGCAGGAGGGCGCTGGCGGTCAGCACGGCGAGCACCACCTGGCCGGCCGTGCGCTCCCACGCGACACCCCGCAGCCCGCGCCCGACGTCCCCGCCGTCGCGGCCGTGCTGCACCCCGCGGCCGACGTCACCCAGCACCCCACCGGGCAGCGTGGAGTTCAGGAACTGCGCGCGGTAGCAGGACGCGACGGCACCGCCCAGGGTGAGGTCGGCCCCCAGCCGGTGTGCGACGAGCCGCCACCGCCACGCCGCGCAGACGGTGGTCAGCAGGGCGATGAGGGCGCCGGCCGCGAGCGCCCCGGCGTCGGTCGCGCGCAGCGCCGCCAGGAACGGCCCGGTGCCGAGCACGACGACGAGCACACCGAGCACGAGCACGCCACCCAGCGGCCGCGCCCACCGCCACCCTGCTGCGTCGATCGCGGCCTCCCGGTGGTCCGTGCCCGCCCCCCGGTCGGGGTGGACACCTGTTCTCCGGTCATACGGGCCGGCCGCCGACCCGGTTCACCGGGAGGTTCGACCGACTGGGAGGCCCGCCTCTGGTCCATCTCCCCAGATGGCGGACCTCTGCGCGGGTGGCGGCGCTGTGGCACCGCCATCCGGCCGGACGGACCAGACCCCCGCAGAGCGGCCAGAGCCCCGCAGATCGACTCGGGTCGTCAGGGCGCCACCTGCATGAGCACCCGGGCCACCTCGGCGCTCGTGTCGGACCACGAGGGCAGCAGCGGCCGCCGCTCGGCGGCAGCACGGCGCACGTGGCGGCGCAGCCGTGGGTCGCCCAGCCACTGCTCGACCGCCCCGGCGAGCGCCGCCGGGTCCTCGGGCGGCACCAGGACGCCGGGGCGTCGCCCGCCCGGGGTGCGGCCGAGCGCCTCCGGCAGCCCCCCGACCCGGGTCGCCAGCACCGGGATGCCGTGTGCCAGCGCCTCGGTGACGACCATGCCGTAGGTCTCGCCCCGCGACGCGGTGACCAAGAGGTCGGCCCGCGCGTACGCGGCATCCAGCGCCGTGCCCACGAGCGCACCGCGGAACCGCACCCGGTCGGCGATGCCCCGCTCGAGAGCCCGGGCGCGCAGCCGCTCGACGAAGCCCGGGTCGCGCTCGAGCGAGCCGACGAGCTCGCAACCCCAGTCGAGCCCGGCGACCCGGGCGAGCGCCTCGAGCAGCACGTCGTGGCCCTTGGCAGGGATGACCGCCCCGACGCAGAGCAGCCGGGGCCCGGCCTCCTCGCCCGTCACCGGCGGCACCGGCTCGGCGCCGGGCACCGCGACGGTGACCCGCGACGGGTCGAGGCCGTAGGCGTCGAGCAGCCAGCGCCGGGTCCAGCGGCTCGTGGTGACGACGTGCGCGACGGCCCACAGCGCCGCCTCCTCCCTGGCCCGCGACTCGCCGCCGTCGTCGGTCGCACCCACACCGAGCGGCAGGTGCACGAGCACGACGAGCCGCAGCCGGGGCGCCTGGCTGCGCAGCACCTCCGGGTGGCCGGTGGCCACCAGCCCGTCGAGCAGCACGACACCGCCGTCCGGCAGCCGGGCGAGCACCTCGCGCAGCGCCGATGCCGTGTACGTCGTTGCGCCACAGCGGCCCTCGGTACCCACGGCATGCTCGCGCACCTCCGACCCCAGCGCCGCCAGGCCGGTGCAGAGCCGGCGGTCGTAGGTGTTGCCGCCGCTCGGCCGGGCCGGGTCGTCGACCCCGTTCGGCACGACCACGTGAACTCGGCTCACAGGTCCCGCTCGTACGAGGCCCAGGCGACGTGCGACTCACCCAGGGCGACGTGCAGCGCCGCCAGCTCACCGGCATCCCGGCCCACCTCGCCGCCGGAGATGCGCTCGGCGAGCCGGTCGGCGACGACCTGCGCCAGCCGCTCGGTCGTCGTGTTGACCCCGGCCAGCGACGGGTCGTCGTCGAGGTTGCGGTAGCTCAGCGCACCCACCACCTCGCTGAGCACCCGGGCCGCCTGTCCGATGTCGACGACGACCCCGTCGGCGTCGAGCGACTTGGCGCGCACCGTGAGGTCGACGACGTAGGTGGCGCCGTGCAGCTGCTGGGCCGGGCCGAACACCTCACCGCGCAGGCTGTGGGCGATCATCATGTGGTCGCGGACGGTCACGCTGAACACGGGGGCTCCTCGGGGTAGGTGATGGTGTGGCACAGGGCGGGCAGCGTGCCGTCGGCCAGGCGTGCCATGACGCTGGGCAGCTGCTCGAAGGGCGAGCTGCCGGTGAGCAGCACGTCGAAGGCGGGGTCGCGCAGCAGCCGCAGCGCCAGCGCCAGCCGGTCGGTGTGGGTGCGGCGGCCGCGCTGGGCCGGCGAGACGGTGCCGACCTGGCTGGCGCGCACCGCGAGCCGGCTGGAGTGGAACGAGCCGCCGAGCCGCAGGGTCACCTCGGTGTCGCCGTACCAGCTGAGGTCGATCACCATGCCCTCGGGCGCCAGGGAGTCGAGCGCCAGCTGCAGGCCGGCCGAGGTCGCGCTGGCGTGCACGGCCAGGTCGCAGCGGTCGGGCGCCTCGGTGGGCAGCGCGAAGCGGGCGCCCAGCGCCTCGGCGACGGCGGCCCGGGCCGGGTCGATGTCCACCACGGTCACCTCGACCCCGGGGATGCCGGCCAGCAGCCGGGCGGCGCACAGGCCCACCATCCCGGCCCCCACCACGGCGACGCGGTCGCCGACGAGCGGCGCGGCATCCCAGAGGGCGTTGACGGCGGTCTCGACGGTGCCGGCGAGCACGGCCCGAACGGGCGGCACGTCGTCGGGCACCACGACGACGGCATCGGCCGGCACGACGTAGGCGGTCTGGTGGGGGTAGAGGCAGAAGACGTTGCGGCCCAACAGGTTCGGCGGCCCGGCCTCGACGACGCCGACATTGAGGTAGCCGTACTTCACCGGCCCGGGCAGGTCGCCCTCCTGGTGCGGTGCTCGCATGACGTGGCGTTGGTCGGGCGGCACGCCGCCGCGCAGCACGAGGGTCTCGGTGCCCCGGCTGATGCCGGTGTGCAGGGTGCGCACGAGCACCTCGCCGGGCCCGGGCTCGGGCACGGACGCGGTCCGGATCTCGCCCTGCCCCGGCGTCCGCACCCAGAACGCACGGGCCTGCAGCGTCATCGGGGTCCCTCCCTTCCACGGCTGCGCTGAACGAGGTCGCCGTCAGGGGACGGTGGTACCGGTACACACGGTGCCAGCACGGGGCCGGTTCAGGAAGTCGGGGCGTGGCAGGGGGCGGGTGAACCGTCCGGACGTGTGGTCCGTGAGGACGGGTGACGCCTCCTGCGCGGTGGTGTGGGGCGGCACCGGAGCAGCGGACGGAGACAGCTCATGGGGGTTCGGATCGTGACGGCGGTGGCGGCGCTGGTGTCGGCGTACGTGCACCTCAAGCTGTGGCTCGACGGGATGAGCGACGTCGACATCATCGGGCCGGCGTTCCTGTTCAACGCCGTCGCCGGACTGGTCATCGCGGTGCTGCTGCTGGCCTGGCAGCACTGGGGCCCCGGGTTCCTCGCGGCCGGCTTCGGCGCGAGCACCCTGGGGTCGTTCCTGCTGTCGGCGACCGTGGGGCTGTTCGGAATTCACGAGAAGTGGGTCGGCGTCGAGGTGTGGTCCGCCGCGGTGGCCGAGGTGGTGTGCATCGTCGGCGGCCTGCTGGTGATGCGTGCGGCCCGGCCGAGCCGCCGCGGCGCCGACCCGGCCGCGCAGTCGGCTGACGCGAAGGCCACGTCCCGCACCCGCTGAGCCGGCCACCGGCACCTCGCACCCGGCACCCCGGGTAGCGGGGTGCCGGCGCGCCAGGGTCGGTTCGCTCGGTCAGGAGGGGCGGCCGCTCAGCACCACGATGGATCGCGGCCCCACGGACACCCGCCCGTCGGGCACCGGCATCCCTGCGGGCAGGAGGTCGGGCGGTTCGCTTCCACTGGTATCGGCCAGCACGCGCCACGTGCCCGGCACCTCGACGGTGAAGTCCAGGGGGCCGGACCACGCGTTGACCATGACGTACAGGTCGTCCTCGTCGTGGGCGGCGCCGGACAGGTGCCAGGCCAGGGTGTGTGACTCATCGGAGAGATCGGGGCCACCGGCGGTACCGAACCACTGCACGTCATCGCGCCAGAACCGGCTGCGGCCGATGCTGCGCCGGGACTTGCGCAGCGCGATCATGCCCTTCGCGAAGTCGAACAGCTCGCGGTGGGTCGTGAGCCGGTCCCAGTCGAGCCAGGTGGTCTCGTTGTCCTGGTTGTAGGGGTTGTTGTTCCCGTGCTGGGTGTTGGCGAACTCGTCGCCGGCCACGATCATCGGGACGCCGTTGCTCAGCATCATCAGGGCGAAGAAGTTCTTCATCTGCCGCAGCCGCAGGGCTCGGACCTCATCGGGGACGCCGTCGTCACCCTCCCAGCCGCTGTTCCAGCTGCGGTTGTCGCTGGAGCCGTCGGTGCCGTCATGGCCGTTGGCCTCGTTGTGCCGGTCGTTGTAGGACACCAGGTCGTTGAGGCAGAAGCCGTCGTGGGCCGTGATGAAGTTGATGCTCTGGAAGGGCCGGTAGACGTCGCCGGGGCCGTCCGGGAACAGGTCGCTGCTGCCGTAGACCCGGGTCATCAGGGCGGGCACCAGGCCGTCGTCACCCTTGACGAAGCCACGCACGTCGTCACGGAAGCGGCCGTTCCACTGCCGCCACATGATGCCGGGGAAGGACCGGCCGAGCAGGTAGGCGCCCATGTCCCACGCCTCCGCCACCACCTTGACGTCCAGCTGGGCGGCGAGCGCCCCGATCTCGCTGATCAGGGGCGGGGCCGCGTTCGGGTCGATCCCGCCGTCGGCGTCGCGGGCCAGGATCGAGGCGAGGTCGAACCTGAACCCGTCGACACCCTGGGCGGCCCAGTGCTGCAGGCTGCGCAGGACGAGCGCCCGCATCGCAAGGTCCGCTCCCTGCGTGGTGTTGCCGCAGCCGGAGTCGTCGATGTACGAGCCGTCCTCGGCGACGAGGTAGTAGGAGTCGTTGTCGATGCCGCGCAGGTGGTAGGTCGGCCCGGACAGATCCCCCTCGGCGGTGTGGTTGTAGACGACGTCCAGCCACACCTCGATGCCGGCGGCGTGCATCGCAGCGACCATCTCGCGGAACTCCGCGACCGGCTCCTGCGCGGCGTAGGCGTGGTGCGGCGCGAAGAAGTTCAGCGTCATGTACCCCCAGTAGTTGCCCTCCTGGGGGTCGAACTGCTGCACCGGGAGCAGCTCGAGCACGGTGACACCGAGCTCGACGAGGTAGGGGATCTTGTCGACCAGGGCGCTGAAGGTTCCCCTGCGCTCATCGCTCACCCCGCTGTTCGCGCGAGCCGTGAAGCCCTTGACGTGGGCCTCGTAGACGACCGTGTCGTGGGTGTGCCGTGGTGCCGGTGGGGGTGCCGGCTCCAGACCCCAGCTCGCCCGTGGCAGCCGGCCCAGCACGGTCATCCCGTCGTTGGGAGCGTCACCCCGGGCGGCCTCCCGGGAGAACCCCGGCGGGAAGTGCAGCCGCTGTGCGTACGGGTCGCAGAGCACCTTCGCGGGCACGAAGTGGTTGCGGCCGACGGATGGGCCGTCGACCCGGTAGGCGTAGTAGGCCGCCCCCGGGACGCGCGCGGCGGGAACCATGCAGTGCCAGATCCGGCCGGTCTTGTGCACCAGTGGGTCCTGGTCGAGCTCGAGGATGGGGGTGACCACGTCGTCGGCGCCGTAGACCAGCAGCGTCACGCTGGTCGCCGCCCGCGAGTAGAGGGCGAAGTTCCACGCCTGCTCCGACTCCAGCCAGGTGGCGCCGAGCGGTGCCGGGGCGCCCTCCTCCCGTTCCCAGTCCTCGATGGTGCGCAGGGTTGCCAGGTGCTGGGTCACGGCGGTGCTCCTTCGTCGGCGGCGCCCGGTGGTGCGGGTGGCCTTCGCCCAGGAGGGCACCACCCGCACGTCATTGCTACGCCACTGCGGAACGATGGGCGTCACCCGGCCCGGGTGGCTGGGGAACCCAGGGTCTGCGCGTTGCGCGATTCCACGGACGGACAAACGCGGCCATCGGGGTCAGCGGCGTGCGTGGATTCTCCGGGCCAGGCTCCGGTTGTCCGTCCACCGGCGCGCGTCCAGCAGCAGGACGGGCGTACCCGGTCAGCCCGGAAGGGTCAGCATGACCCGGCCGTCGGAGGCGCGTACCTCCACCGAGGTGATGTCGGCGCGACCGGTCGCGGTGGCCCCGGTGAGCCGCATGGTGCGGCCGGGCAACCCCTTCCAGGTGGCCACCTGCTCGATGCCACCCTCCCGGGTGTGCACGACCAGCGCGTAGGCCGAGGGGACCGGCCCGCCGTAAGCCGCGCCGTCGCCGTCACCGCCACCCGTGGGGTAGGAGCAGGTGAGGTCGAGCTTGGTGCCCCAGGCCACCCCGGTCAGGGCCACGGCCGCCGTCACCGGCACGACGCCGACCGGCACCATCGCCTGGGCCGGCGAGGCGCTGCGAGTGGCCGAGGGGGCGGGTGACGCGGCCGACGCCGGAGTGCTCGAGCGGTCGAAGACACCGCCGAAAGCGAGCGCGCCCACGAACAGTGCCGCCACAGCAGCAGCCAGCGCGGCGGTGAGCACCGAGCGACGCCGCTGCTCGCCGCGCACCTCGCGCACCAGCGCGGGCAGCAGGGTCGAGGGCAGCGGGGCGTCGGGGGTGCGCGCCTCGAGGTCGGCCGCATCGACCTGGGCCAGCAGCCCGGGAAGGCCGGCGAGCTCGCGCACGCCGCGGCCGCACTCGGCGCACCCGGGCAGGTGGGCCTCGAAGTCGAGGCGCTCGGTAGGGGCCAGCGACCCGAGCACGTAGGCGCCGTCGAGGTGGGCGAACTCGCAGGTCATGCGCCGACCCCCATCTCCTGCAGCGCGAGCCGCAGGGCTCGCAGTGCGTAGTGCGTGCGTGACTTGACGGTGCCCTCGGGCACGCCGAGCCGGTGCGCGGCCTGGGCCACGGAGGAGCCCCGGTAGTAGCACTCGAGCAGCACGGCCCGGTGGTCTGCCGACAGCGACGTGATCGCCTCGGTGACCAGCCACGACGTCAGCAGCTGGTCGGTGCGGTCGATCTCCTCGCGCCCCTCGGGCACCTCGGCGACGGCCAGCTCGTGCTGCGAACGGGACGTGCGCCACTCGTCGATGACGATGTTGCGCGCCACGGTGAACAGCCAGGAGCGCACCGACCCGCGGGACTCGTCGAGCCGCTCGTGGTTGCGCCAGGCCCGCAGCAGGGTCTCCTGGACGACGTCCTCGGCGCGTGCGCGGTCCTGCCCGGTCAGGCGCAGCGAGTAGCTCCACAGGGCAGCGGCGTGCTCGTCATGCAGCTGCTGCATCAGGGCCACGGCGCTCTCCGTCATCCGACCTCCTCCACCGAGCACTACGCGCGCGCCGCCCCGACGGTTCAGCGGCTACTCGTCGCCGCGCAGCGTGAAGGAGCGCAGCCGGTCGCCGGTGAGCCACAGGGAACCACCGATGACCACCAGCGCGGCCACCACCGCATAGGCCACGCCGATCTTCGCGGCATCCTCGACCGTCGGGCTGATCTCGCGGGCCACGGCCCGGCCCCACGCCCCCACCGACAGCCACCGCACGCCGGTGAAGACCGAGCCGAGCAGGCCCTCCCAGACGAGCACGAAGAGCAGCCCCACGACCACGGCGTGCCGGGTGAGGGCCGCCAGGGCGAGGAAGAGCGCCGTGTAGACGGTGCCGGACACGGCCGCGCCCACGGCGACTGCCCCGGCCCGCCCGGGCTGCGCGGTGTCGAGCACCAGCGACGCCACGGCCACCGGCAGCGCGCCGAGCAGCATCGTGGCTCCCCACGCCGCGACGAACTTGCTCAGCGCGATGGAGTGCCGGTTCACCGGCTTGGCGAGCAGGTAGACCACCGAGCCGTCGTCGATCTCGGGGCCGAGCACGGCCGTAGCGGCCAGCAGGGCGACGAGCGGCATCGCCAAGGTGAAGCCGAGGCCCACCACCGCCTCGACGCCGGCCTCATCCTTGGTGAGCAGGCGCACCAGCACGGCCAGCCCGAGCAGGGCACCAGCGATGAGCAGCAGCACCACCCCGCGGCGTCGGCCGAACAGGGCCTGGGTCGACAGGCGCAGCACGGTGCGGTTCACGGCTCAGCCCCCCACCAGGTAGGCGAAGACGCTCTCGAGCGACTCGTCGGTGGGCGTGAGCTCCTGGATGCGGATGCCGTGCTCGCGCGCCACCCGCGGCAGCCGCACCGCGAACGCCCCGAAGTCGCTGACCGACACGTCGACCCCACCGGCGTCGCGCAGCGCCACCGCGACGACGGACGGCTCCGCGATGAGCGATGCCGCGAGCCGCCGGTCGTCGTCGGCCAGCACGACGTACTGCACCGGGCGGTCGGTCATCAGTGTGCGGATCTGCCCGAAGTCGCCGGATGCCGCGTGCCGCCCCGACACGACGACCTCGATCTGCCGGGCCACCTGCTCGACCTCCTCGAGGATGTGCGAGCTGAACAGCACGGTGCGCCCCTCGGCACCCATCTGGCGCAGCAGGGCCATCAGGTGCAGCCGCTGGCGCGGGTCGACGCCGTTGAACGGCTCGTCGAGCAGCAGCACCGAGGGGTCGTGCACCAGCGCCGAGGCGAGCTTGACCCGCTGGCGCATGCCCTTGGAGTAGGTACCGATCCGCCGGGCCGCCGGCTCCCCCATCTCGACGACGTCGAGGGCCCGCTCGGTGGCGGCACCGGGGTCGGCCAGGCCGTGCAGCTCGGCGTTGGCCAGCACGAACTGGCGCCCGGTGAGGTAGCCGAAGCTGAGCTCGCGCTCGGGCACCAGGCCGATGCTGCGGTAGGCGTCGGTGCGCCGCCAGACCGGCTCGCCGTCGAGGGTGACGGTGCCCGCCGACGGCGCGAGGAAGCCGGACATCAAGGCGATGATCGTCGTCTTGCCGGCGCCGTTCGGGCCGAGCAGGCCGGTGACGCCCGGGCGCACCGTCATCGAGATGCCGTTGACCGCGACGACGTTGCCGTACCAGCGCGAGGTGGCGTCGAGGGTGAGCACGCTCATGCCGTGGCCACCCTCCGGTAGCGCCACACGAGTGCGGCAAGGCAGCCGGCCGAGAGACCGACGAGCACGCCGACGTAGGCGGCCACCATCGCGGTGGACGTCGGCGGGGTCGGGGTCTCGACGTCGGTCCAGGCGCCCATCAGGCCGCGGTAGAGGGAGTACGGCGAGAAGAGCCCGGCGATCTCGCCCACCTCGGGTCGGCCCTGGTCGCCGGAGATGCCCTGGATGGCGGTGACGACGCCGTTGGCGATGACCAGCAGGGCGATCGTGGCCACCACCGCGAAGCCGCGGCGGGTCGACCACGACGCGATGAGCCCGGCGATCCCGCTGAGCGACAGGGCCAGCAGCAGCGCGAGCACGAGCGCGATGCCGACCTGCCGGGTCTGCTCCCCCACGTCGAGCCCACCGAGCAGGGCGACGGCGTACAGGATGACGAGCGGCAGCAGCAGGAAGACCAGGGTGGCGCCGAGCAGGGCGGTCCACCGCGACAGGGCGTAGGCACTCGATGTCAGGGGCCGCGCGAGGTAGAGCGAGATGGTGCCGTGCCGCAGGTCGCGCGAGAAGAGCACCGGGGCCTGCGACGCCACGAAGATGCCGACCAGCACCTGGGTGGTCGACGCGTACTGCGCGTAGCCGATCGGCAGCCGGTCGAGGCCGGCAAAGGCCAGCACCCCGCCGACGATGACGGCCGGCAGCAGGTTGAGGGCGAGCAGCGCGAACGGCAGCACCTTCGACTTGCCCGAGCGGCCCAGCCCGAAGGCGTTGCGGAACCCCGTGAGGGTCAGGGCGCGGGCGATGGCGCCGGTACCGAGGCGGGGGCCGGTGTAGGGCCGGTAGCCCAGGTCGTGGATGACGCTGCCGCCCGCGGGCGTCGCGGCCGAGGGGTCGGTCACCGGTCGCCCCCTTCGGGCTCGGGGTCCGCAGCGCCGCCGTGGGGGTCGACGTCGGCGAACACGTCCTCGATGCGCCGGTGGTCGACCTGCAGCCGCACCAGACCCAGCCCGAGGTCACCGGCGGTGTCGCGGATCAGGTCGCGCACGGCATCCGGACGGTGGGTGGCGTCGACGCTGAGCATGCCGCCGCGGCGGACGGCCGCGACGCCGGCCGCGGTGAGGGCGGCCGCCATCCGGTCGTGGCCGTCGTCGCCGAGCACCTCGACGAGCAGCGCGCCGGTGGCGTGGAGGAACTCGTCGGTGCGCGACGCGCGCAGCAGCCGGCCGCCGTCGAGCACCACGACGTTGTCGCTCACCCGCTCGAGCTCGCCGAGCAGGTGCGAGGTGACGATGACGGCGATGCCGAAGTCGTGGCCGATGCGCTGCACCAGCTCGAGCATCTCGTCGCGCGCGGCCGGGTCGAGGCCGTTGGTGGGCTCGTCGAGCAGCACGAGCCGGGGGTCGTGGGCGAGGGCCTGGGCGAGCTTGGCCTTCTGCTTCATGCCCGTGGAGTAGCCGCCCATCGGCCGGTAGCGCTCCTCGGCGAGCCCGACGTGACGCAGCACCTCGGCGGCACGCTCTCGGGCGGCCACCCGCGGCAGCCCACTCATCATCGCCAGGTGCACCACGAAGTCGCTGGCGCTGACGTCGGGCGGCAGGCAGTCGTGCTCGGGCAGGTAGCCCACCGCCGCACGGATGGCCTCGCCCTGCGTGGCGATGTCGTGCCCGAGCACCTCGGCCCGCCCGCCGGTCGGGGGGATCAGGCCGAGCAGCAGCTTGAGCAGGGTCGACTTGCCGGCGCCGTTCGCGCCGACCAGGCCGGTGGTGCCGCGGCCGATGTCGAGGGTCAGCGCATCGAGGGCCAGCACCGGGCCGTAGTCCTTGGTGAGGCCCTCGGCGCGCACGACGGGAGACATCCCGTTCACCGTAGCGCCGCCGCGTTGCCCGCTCCCCGGCCGGTGGGCAGGGTTCAGGGGCGGGTCAGGGGATCCCCCGAGCCGCGTCCGGCCTGCGTGCCTTCCCACCCGTCGAGACTAGGGAACCCGCCGGATGCCGGGCGGGCGACACGACGGCGCCCCCCGATCCGCTCGACGAGAGTGCAGAACACTCCGCGTCCCCTCCGGACACGCGCGGTGTTCTCTACGCTCGACCGGGGAAGGTGGCGCGGATGGCGGCGCTGAGCGCCTCGAGGTCGACCGCGTCGCCGCGGGCGGCCCGTGCGCCGACGGCCAGCCCGAGGATGTAGGACCCGACCGGCGCCATCGGCCGGGCGAACCCGTGCGCGATCTCCTTGGTCAGGTCGTGGATGCCGGCGACGTCGACCGCACGCGGGTCGACGTCGAGCGCCCGGCAGGCATCGTCGATCCAGTGGTGCCACTCCTGCTGGGCGGCGGCCAGGTCGGTCATCGGGCGCTCACTTCTTGCTCAGCTCGGGCTTGTCCCAGCCACGCTGCGGAGCACGGTTGCCCGAGCCCCGGCCGGGCCGCTCGTCCTTGGAGCGGTAGACGAGGTAGGGACGGGTCAGGTAACCGACCGGGGCCGAGAAGACGTGCACCAGGCGGGTGAACGGCCACATCGCGAAAAGGAGGAACGCCAGCAGGGCGTGCACCTGGAAGCCGAGCGGCGCCTGCGCCATCAGCTCGGGCTGCGGCTGGAGCAGGAAGATGCTGCGGAACCAGACGCTGACCCCCTCGCGGTAGTTGTACTCGCCGCCGAACTGCAGCAGGCTGCCCGCCACGGTGTTCCACATGCCCAGCACGATGACGGTGCCGAGCACGGCATACATGACCTTGTCGTTGACGGTGGTGGCGCTGAACACCGGCCCGGTGGTGCGCCGCCGGTAGACCAGGATCGCCAGGCCGGCCACCGCGGCGATACCCGCCGGGATGCCGCCCGCCAGAGCGATCACGTGGTAGGCGTGGGGGCTCAGGCCCAGCGCGTTGGTCCACACCTGCGGGATGACCAGGCCGATGATGTGCCCGGCCACGACACCCAGCATGCCGAAGTGGAACAGCGGGCTGCCGATGCGCAGCAGCCGGTCCTCGTAGAGCTGGCTCGACCGCGTGGTCCAGCCGAACTTGTCGTAGCGGTACCGCCAGAAGTGGCCCACGACGAACACCGCCAGGCACACGTACGGCACGATCACCCACAGGAAGACCGTCATCGGGGGGCTCCTACAGGGATCGTCGTGCCGAGCATCGCCGTGGTGTCGACGGGGTCCGTGCGGGGGTTGAGGCGCGGGTCGATGGCGTACGGCTCGAGCCCGACGTCCTCCTGGGGTGGGCCCTCGGCGACGAGGCGCATCAGCGCGGTCTGGTCGTCGCCGTCGAGCTCGGGCAGGGTCGAACGCAGCGCCTGCACCGCGGGCAGCCAGGGCGAACCGCGTTGCGCAAGACCGGCGCGCAGCACCTCGATGCCGACCCGGTGCCGGTTCAGTAGGTGCCAGGCGGTGGCCCAGTCCTGCACCGCCCCGAACTCGAGCACCACACAGAGGTGGTCGGGCAGCTCGGTCTCGGTGTCGAACTCCACGCCCGCCTTGCGGTAGGCCTGCTTGAACTCCACGAGCGCCACCCCACGGCGACGCGTGTCGCCCTGGGTGAAGTAGGTGAGGTGCAGCGAGCACTTCCGGGTGACGTCGAAGGTGTCGACGTAGTCGCTCTGCAGCTCGGTGAGGTCGGTCCGCTCGAGGGTGTCGAGCACCTCGACCAGCGGGCCGCGCTGGGCACCGGGAAGGGTCTCGACGACGGACCGCAGCATGGGCACCCGCTGCACCAGCACGGCATCCGGGTAGTCGAGCAGCAGCGACACGACCTGCCAGGTGTCGACCAGCTCGCGCTCGGTGAGGCCCGGCTGCGCCTCCCGCTGCCGGCGCCACTTCATCGCTCGCCCCGGACGTCGGACGCGGTGGCGTCCTTCGGGAACATGCCGTCCGGCATCCCACGGCCGTCCCAGGTGAGCAGGTTGACCCGACCGCGCATCGGGTTGTCCGACGGCAGGGCTTGCATGGTGTCGGCGGACTGGGTCTGCTGCAGCACCCGGAAGTTCTCGACGGCCACCGGGGTCGGCGCCGCGCCCGACCCCTCGCCGAAGATCTCCTGGCCGCCGCCGTACTCGGAGACGGCGCAGTCGGTGGCGAGCTCCTCGAGCGCGTGGGCCTGCTCGGCGTGCGCGGTGGGGATGACGTAGCGCTCGTCGTACTTGGCCAGGGCGAGGAGGCGGAACATGTCGTACATGGCCTCCCCCTGCATGCCGACCGCGGCGGGGATCTCGTCGCGGGGGTCGCGCCCGAGGTTGATGTCGCGCATGTAGGAGCGCATAGCGGCCAGCTTCTTCAGCACCCGGTTGACCGGGTCGACGTCGCCCGCGGTGAACAGGTTGGCGAGGTACTCGACGGGGATGCGCAGGGTGTCGATGGCCCCGAAGAGGTTGTCGACGTCCTCGGCGTCGTAGCCGGTGTCCTTGATGACGTCGACGACCGGCGACAGCGGCGGGATGTACCAGACCATCGGCATCGTGCGGTACTCCGGGTGCAACGGCAGCGCCACCTTGTAGTCGAGAACCAGCTTCTTCACCGGGCTGCGACGCGCGGCCTCGACCCAGTCACCGGGGATGCCGGCCGCCTCCGCCGCGCGCCGCACCTCGGGGTCCTCGGGGTCGAGGAACACGCCGAGCTGCGACTCGTAGAGGTCGACGTCGTCAGGCGCCGATGCCGCCTCGAGCACCTTGTCGGCGTCGTAGAGCACCAGACCGATGTAGCGAAGCCGGCCCACGCAGGTCTCCGAGCACACGGTCGGGATGCCGACCTCGATGCGCGGGTAGCAGAACGTGCACTTCTCGGCCTTGCCGGTCTTGTGGTTGAAGTAGACCTTCTTGTACGGGCAGCCGGTGATGCACATCCGCCAGCCGCGGCACCGGTCCTGGTCGACCAGGACGATGCCGTCCTCCTCGCGCTTGTAGATCGCGCCGCTCGGGCAGGATGCCGCGCACGACGGGTTGAGGCAGTGCTCGCAGATGCGCGGCAGGTAGAACATGAAGGTCTGCTCGAACTCGAACGTCACCTTGTCCTCGATGCCGCGCAGCATGACGTCCTTGGCGGCGTGCTCACGCGAGCCGCCGAGGTCGTCGTCCCAGTTCGCGCTCCACGAGACGTTGATCGGCTTGCCCGAGATGAGCGAGTGCGGCCGTGCCACCGGGAAGTTCTTCTGCGCGGGCGCGTTGAGCAGGGTCTCGTAGTCGTACGTCCAGGGCTCGTAGTAGTCCTGGATCGACGGCATCTTCGGGTTGCTGAAGATCGTCACCAGCTTCTTGAGCCGGCCGCCGGCGCGCAGCCTGAGCCGGCCGTTCTTGACCACCCAGCCGCCCTGCCACTCGTCCTGGTCCTCGTAGCCGCGGGGATAGCCCAGGCCCGGCCGGGTCTCGACGTTGTTGAACCAGACGTACTCGGTGCCCGCCCGGTTGGTCCACGCCTGTTTGCACGTGACCGAGCAGGTGTGGCACCCGATGCACTTGTCGAGGTTCATCACCATCGCCATCTGGGCCATGACGCGCATGTCGTCCCCCTCCCCGTCAGTACTCGACCGGCGCGGTGCGCCTGCGGATCATCGTGACCTCGTCGCGGTTGTTGCCGGTCGGGCCGATGTAGTTGAAGAAGTAGGAGAGCTGCGCGTAGCCACCGATCAGGTGGCTGGGTTTCATCATGATCCGGGTGAGCGAGTTGTGGATGCCGCCCCGCCTCCCGTTGGTCTCGGTGAGGGGCACGTCGATCAGCCGGTCCTGCGCGTGGTGCATGTAGACGGTGCCCTCCGGCATCCGGTGCGAGACGATCGCGCGGGCCGAGACGACGCCGTTGCGGTTGACCGCCTCGACCCAGTCGTTGTCCTTGACGCCGATCTTGTCGGCGTCGAGGTCGGACATCCAGATCGCCTGACCGCCGCGCGAGAGGCTGAGCATGAAGAGGTTGTCCTGGTACTCGCTGTGGATCGACCACTTGTTGTGCGGGGTGAGGTAGCGCACCGAGACGCCGAGGGCGTTCTGCTCGCCGAGCGCGGTCTCGCCGAACAGCTCGGTCATGTTCAGCGGTGGGCGGTAGACCGGCAGCGCCTCGCCCATTCCGAGGATCCAGTCGTGGTCGAGGTAGAACTGCTGGCGCCCGGTGAGGGTGTGGAACGGCTTGAGCCGCTCGATGTTGATCGTGAAGGGTGCGTACCTGCGCCCACCCGACTCCGAGCCCGACCACTCCGGTGAGGTGATCACGGGGACCGGCGCGACCTGGGTGTCGGCGAAGGTGATCTGCTTTCCCTCGTGCTCGGCCGAGAGGTCGGCCAGCTCGGTGCCGGTGCGCTTTTCGACGTTGCGGAAGCCGTGGGTCGCCAGGTGCCCGTTGGTCGTGCCGCTCAGGTGCAGGATCGCATCCGCGACGTGGATGTCGGTCTCCAGCCTGGGCTGACCGGCGCCGGCGCCCTGGTGGGCCACCCCGTTGCGGCCGCGCAGGATGTCGACCTCACGGTTCGCGGCGTACGGCACCCCCTTGGTCTGCATGCCCACCGACTCCAGCAGCGGGCCGATCGACGTCATCTTCTCGTAGGTCCTGGCGAACTCGCGCTCGACCACGGCCAGCACCGGCATGGTTGTGCCCGGCACCGGCTCGCACTCGCCCTTGCGCCAGTCCTTGACGACCCCGTGCACGGTGGCCATCGCCTCGGGGGTGTCGTGCCACAGCGGCTTGGCCACGACGTCGCGGCGGGTGCCGAGGTGGTCGACGGCCAGCTCGGAGAACCTCTTTGCGACAGCCTTCCAGGCCTCCCAGTCGGTCTTGGACTGCCACGGCGGCGAGATCGCCGGGTTGAACGAGTGCACGAACGGGTGCATGTCGGTGGTGTTGATGTCGTGCTTCTCGTACCAGGTGGCCGCCGGCAGCACGACGTCGGAGAACAGCGTCGAGCTGGTCATCCGGAAGTCGATCGTCATCAGCAGGTCGAGCTTGCCCTCGGGCACGTCGTCGGGCCACGCGATGCCCTCGGGTCGCTTGTCGGGCGGCGCCTGCTCGGCGGTGACGGCGTTGTCGGTGCCGAGCAGGTGCTTGAGGAAGTACTCGTTGCCCTTGGCGCTCGAGCCGAGCAGGTTGGCCCGCCACAGGCTGAGGATGCGGGGGTGGTTCTCCTCGGCCTCGGGGTCCTCGACGGCGAACTGCAGTGCGCCCGAAGTAAGCTGGTCGACGACGTAGGCGGCCGGGGTAGAGCCGGCGGCCTCCGCCTGATCGACGAGGTCGAGGCTGCTGCGGTTGAAGGTGGGGTAGCTGGGGGTCCAGCCGAGCCGCACCGACTGGGCGAGCAGGTCCATGACGCCCTTGCCGGCGAAGACGCCGGTACCCGCGTCGACGTCGTCGGCGGTGAACGTGTCGTACCGGTACTGGCTGGTGTTGACGTACCAGTACGCGGTCTGGTTCATGTGCCGCGGCGGGCGCTGCCAGTCGAGGGCGAAGGCCATGTGCTGGAAGCCCATGAGCGGGCGCACCTTCTCCTGGCCGACGTAGTGCGCCCAGCCGCCGCCGTTGCGGCCCTGGCATCCCGTGATCGTCGTGAGCACCAACATCGCGCGGTAGATCTGGTCGGAGTGGAACCAGTGGTTGGTGCCGGCGCCCATCAGGATCATGCCGCGCCCGGCGGTGTCGATGGCGTTCTGCGCCCACTCGCGGGCCAGCCGGATGACCTGCTCGGCCGGCACCGACGTGATCTCCTCCTGCCACGCCGGCGTCGCCGGTGTCGAGGGGTCGTCGTAGTCGGCCGGCCAGGTGCCCGGCATCCCGGGGCGGTTGACGCCGTACTGGGCGAGCATCAGGTCGAGCACGGTGGTGACGAGCCGCCCGCCGACGCGGCGCACCGGTACGCCACGCGAGACGTGGGCGACCTTGCCGTCGTAGGAGTCGAAGCGCGGCAACGTGATTCGCGCGGTCTCGGTCGACGCGCCGTGCATCGTCAGCACCGGCTCGATGTCGCCGAGGTCGAGGTTCCACCGGCCAAGGCCCTCGTCGCCGTACCGGAAGCCCAACGAGCCGCCCGGGATCGCCACCTCACCCGTGCGTGCGTCGAGGACGGCGGGCTTCCACATCGCGTTCTCGCTGGTGGCCTCGGGGATGTCGAGGTCACCGGCCACGAGGTACTTGCCCGGCCGGTACGCCGGCCCGTCGGCGGCCGAGCCGGCGTCCGTCGGGTCCGGCTCGAGGGCGACAAGGAAGGGCAGGTCGGTGTACTTCGAGTTGTAGTCGGTGAAGAAGGGCACCTGCCGGTCGACGAAGAACTCCTTGAGGATGACGTGGCCCATCGCCATCGCGAGGGCGCCGTCGGTGCCGGGGGCCGAGGCCACCCACTCGTCGGCGAACTTGACGTTCTCGGCGTAGTCGGGTGAGACGGCGACGACCTTCTGGCCGCGGTAGCGCGCCTCGGTCATCCAGTGCGCGTCGGGCGTGCGGGTCATCGGCACGTTCGAGCCCCACATGATGAGGTAGCCGGCATCCCACCAGTCGCCGGACTCGGGCACGTCGGTCTGGTCGCCGAACATCTGCGGCGAGGCGTTGGGCAGGTCGGCGTACCAGTCGTAGAAGGAGAGCATCGGGGCGCCGATGAGCTCGAGGAAGCGTGCGCCAGACGCGTAGGAGACCGGCGACATGGCGGGGATCGGGGAGAAGCCGGCGATGCGGTCAGGGCCCCAGCGCTTGATCGTGTAGACGTGCGCGGCCGCGATGATCTCGACCACCTCCTCCCACGTGGAGCGGACCAGGCCGCCCTTGCCGCGAGCGGACTTGTAGCGCTTCGCCTTCTCGGGGTCCTGCACCACCGAGGCCCACGCGACGACGGGGTCCCCGCCGACGGCACGCTTGGCCTCGCGGTACATCTCGAGCAGCACGCCCCGCACGTAGGGGTAGCGAACCCGGGTGGGCGAGTACGTGTACCAGCTGAAGGCGGCGCCGCGTGGGCAGCCGCGGGGCTCGTACTCCGGGCGGTCGGCGCCGGTGGAGGGGTAGTCGGTCTGCTGCGACTCCCAGGTGATGATGCCGTCCTTGACGTAGACCTTCCACGAGCACGACCCGGTGCAGTTGACGCCGTGGGTGCTGCGCACCACCTTGTCGTGCGACCAGCGGTCGCGGTAGAAGGCGTCTCCGCTGCGCCCTCCCTCGGCATGGATCGAGCGCCTGTCGGCGGACACCTCGGAACGGGTGAAGAAGCGGCGCGTGCCCACGAGGGCTTCGGTCAGCGGTCCGTCGAGGCCAGCCGTCATCTGGGCTCCTTCGGTGCAGCGGTGCGGAAGGGTGTCGTGGTGCTCACGTGCGCGACGCAGGTGGTGGGGTCGACGAACGGCTCGAGGCTGACTCGAGTCGTCGGCTCCCCCAACTGGGCCAACGATCCCCCAATCAGGCCGCGATGGATACCGCAGACGACCGCGGGGTTGTCTCGGGCCAGGTCGAGGAAGGGGCAGTGGGCCAGGGTGACCTCGGCGACCCGGCCCCCGTCGGAGGTCTTGAGCTCGGGGGTGTAGCCCCACTCCTGGAGCACGTCGATCATCCGGGCCAGCTTGCCCAGCCATCGGCCGGGGGTGTCGGCGGGCGGTGACGACTCCTCCGGCGTGACGTGCTCGAGCGCCCAGCGCCGTCCGGCCTCTACCGGCGTCATCGTGTGGCCGCTGACGCCCTCGGTGAGGGTGGAGGCGAGCAGGCCGCTGAGCAGGCGGAGGTGGTCGGCCTCAGCGCGCGCGTTCACGTCGGCGAGCGAGCCGGGCGCCAGGGAGTAGACCTTGCGCGGCCGGCCGGCCCCGCCCCCGCGGCGCACGGCGGCCTCCACGATGCGGGCGGCGACGAGCTGGTCGAGGTGGAACCGCACCGTGGTGATGTGCAGGCCCACCTCGGCCGCGAGCTCGGCGGCGGTGGACCCCGGGGTGCCGGTGTCGCCACGGCCCCGGTCGGTGCCGTCATCGGGGTGCGCGAGGGCGTCGACCAGGCGGCGCCGCACCGGGGAGGCGAGCAGCGCTGCGGCGTTGGGTGTCGCGTCGGTGGTCATGGCACTCCCGTCGAATTGGAGGAATCCGTTCCTCTCCATCGACACACACCGTAACAGGTGCCTGCCAGCCCGGTTTCGGTCTCGGAGGTTGACGGTTCGGTTGTCCGGGAGTACGACTGAGGGACTCCTGAGAGGTGAGGCTTCCCTCTCTGGTCGGTCGGATGGAGGGGGTGTACGGTCCGACGTGTCCTTTTAAAGGAATACTTTCATGTAAATGATTGACGCCCGATGACCCGTCCCGCCGTCCGGCCACGCCAAGGAGACCACCATGAGCACGACACAGACCACCCGCGCGAAGGGTGAGTGGCTGGAGTCCTGGGACCCCGAGAACGACACGACGTGGGACAGCTCCCTCGCCTGGCGGACCTTGTGGATCACCACCTTCTGCCTCACCCTCGCGTTCGTCGCGTGGTTCCTGCCGAGCGCGATCATCCCCAAGCTCAACGCGCTGGGCTACGACTTCACGAAGAACCAGCTGTACTGGATGGCGGCCATGCCGGGCCTCGCCGCCGGCCTGTTCCGCCTCGTCTGGATGACGCTGCCCCCGATCATGGGCACCCGCAAGATGGTCTCGTTGACCAGCCTGCTGCTCATCGCCTCGACCCTCGGCTGGGGTGTTCGCGTGCAGTCGCCAACCGCCCCCTACTGGGAGCTCATGGTGCTGGCCTTCCTCGCCGGCATCGGCGGCGGTGCGTTCTCCGGCTTCATGCCGAGCACCTCCTACTTCTTCCCCAAGCGCAAGCAGGGCACCGCCCTGGGCCTGCAGGCCGGCCTGGGCAACTTCGGCGTCTCGTTCGTGCAGCTGCTGACGCCCTACCTCATCGCCGTATCGGCGCTGGCCGTCTTCGGCGGCAGCCAGCAGATGACGGTGTCGGGCAAGCCGCCGACCACCGTCTGGTACCAGAACGCCGCCTTCGTCTGGATCCCCCTGATGGTGGTCGGCGCCGTGCTCGCGTGGACCATGCTGAAGTCGGTCCCGGTCAAGGCGAACATCCGCCAGCAGTTCGACATCTTCCGCAACCAGGACACCTGGTGGATGACGATCCTCTACATCATGACCTTCGGGACGTTCTCGGGCCTGGCCGCCCAGTTCGGCCTGCTCATGATCAACCTCTACGGCACCGGCAACACCGAGATCGTCCAAGGATCCGGGGCCTCGGCCACGGTGCTCGTGGCGGGCTACGCCGTCCCCGACGCCGTGAAGTTCGTCTTCCTCGGCCCGCTCATCGGCGCTGCCGCCCGGGTCGTGTTCGCCCCGCTCACCGACCGGATGGGCGGGGCGATCTGGACCCTGATCTCCGGAATCGGCATCGTGGCCTCGATCGCGTACACGATCCCTGCGCTGACCCCGGACACCACCTCCGCGGCCGCGCTCGACGCCGGCTTCCACCAGTTCCTCTACGGCATGCTCGCGATCTTCCTGTTCGCCGGCATCGGCAACGCGTCGACGTTCAAGCAGATGCCGATGATCTTCGAGCGCCGGCAGGCCGGTGGGGTCATCGGCTGGACCGCCGCCATCGCCGCCTTCGGCCCGTTCTTCTTCGGGGTGGGCGTCACGACCCTGGGCCCGGTGGCGTTCTACGCCATCGGCATCGCGTGGGCGGTGATGTGCGTCGGCATCACCTGGTGGCGCTACGCGCGCCCGGGTGCGCCCAAGCCCGGCTGACCCCGCCGATAGCCGTCAGACCGGGCCGGCGAGGTCGTCGAGGTCAGCCGGGGTGTCGACGTCCCGGCCCGCCGTCCCGGTGACGGCGACCTCGACGTGCGGCACGGCGAGCAGCAGCCTGGCCGGGCGGTTCGCCGCGGGGACGGGCACGGCCTGGCGCAGGGATGCCGTGCGGTACGCCGCGAGCAGGGGGTTCGGCACCCCGTGGGCGTCGACGGCCACCACGGCCCCGACCTCAGGAGGTGCCGTGTGCAGCGCCGCCACCAGCGCGACGAGCGCGGGACCGGCATACGGCATGTCGCCGGCGACGACGGCCACCACCTCGGTCGCGACCACGGCGACTCCCGCGGCGACCCCGGCCAGCGGCCCTCCGCCGGGCGGGTCCTCACGGGTCCACGACACCGCCCGGCCGCAGTCTCGCGGCGGCCCCACGGCCACCACGGGCCAGCCCTGAGGGAGGGACTCCAGCACCGTCTCCAGCACGGTCGACCCGTGCAGCGGTGCACCCAGCTTGTCCGAGCCGAAGCGCCGGGATGTGCCGCCCGCGAGCACGACGACCGAGACGTCGCTGCTCGAGGTGGAGGGGTCAGCGCTCACGGCACCAGTGTGGGGGGCAGGGCCAGCTCGCACGCTCCCGGTCGGGCGAAGGGCAGCAGCCGAAGGCCGTCGGCGGGCTGTTCGTCGGCCTCCAGCGCACCGGCCACGAGGCCGAGGTGTACCTGGCAGACCACGTCAGGGTGTCGACGGGCGGCGTCGAGCAGCGGGCAGGTGCGCAGCAGCACGGTCGGACCCGACCCGGGGCCGGGGCGTGGCTCGACCTCGGGCGAGAAGCCGAGCCGGTCGAGCAGGCCGACCACCCGACCCACAGGCGGCCGCCCGACGCCTCCCCCCTCGGCAGCGTGCCGGGCGGCCAGCCCGGAACCCCACGACCGCCCGATGGCCCGCGCATCCGCACCGGGGTCGCCGTCGCGTTCGGCGAGCCGCTCGGCGAACGCCGCGGCGAGCGCGACGTACTCCTGCGCCGCCGACCCACCGACACCGGCCCCGAGGGCCTCGTGCCCGGCTCGCGTCACGGCATACCCCACAGCAGGCCGACCCCGGCCGCCGGCCAGCGCGCGATCCTCCTCGGACACCAGCCCGGCGCCGACGAGCACCCGCAGGTGGTGGCGGGTCGTGTTCGGGTGCCCGCCGACCGAAGCGACGAGCTCGGCGACGGTAGGGGCCTGCGCGGCAGGCCGAGAGATCGCCCGCAACAGCCGGCGGCGTGAGGGATCGGTCACTTCCGGCGGCGGATCGTCCCTCGCGGGTGTCGGCGACGGACCGAGCGGTGCTACCTTTTTCACAACCTCATTGTAATAAATAATGGAACCGGAGGCACCATGAACACGCGCACCACTCTTCCCCTCAACGAGGCGCCCGGGGCGGCGGGGCACGCCGGGGGGTGCGCCTGCGGCGAGGCGGCCGGTGACGTACCCGAGCTCGACGTGCGCGTCATCCCGCACGCCATCCGTCACGCCACGGTCTTCGGTGCCTGGTCGGCCATCCCGGGCGGCGGCTCGCTCGTCATCGTGGCCCCGCACGACCCGAAGCCGCTGCTCGCCCAGCTGGCCGAGCAGGGACCGGTCACCGTCACCTACCTCGACGAGGGCCCCGACGCCTGGCGGCTGAAGCTCACCCGGGCCTGAGCCGCGACCGGACGAGGAGCACGCCATGTGCGGGTACTGCGGCTGCGAGAGCATCGACGTCATCGGACGCCTCATGGGCGAGCACGTCGACATCATCAACGCTGCCGGAGAGCTCCGGCGCGCCGCCGAGGCCGCCGACGGTGCCCGGGTGGGCGACGCCGTCGCCCGGCTGCGGGGCCTCCTCGACCCGCACACCCGCGCCGAGGAGGTGGGGCTCTTCGCCCTGCTCGCGCAGGACCCCGAGTTCACCGACCACGTGATCGGCCTCTGCGCCGAGCACGTCATCCTCGACGACCTCCTGAACCGGGTCGCGGCCGGCGACCACGCCCTGGTGCCCACGCTCGAGCGGGCCATGCGCACGCACATCGACCGCGAGGAGAACGGCCTGTTCCCGGCTGCCGCGGTCGCCCTCGCCGGCCCCGAGTGGCAGCGGGTGGCCGACCTCACGCCCCGACCGGCCACCACGGGCGCCCGATGACCCCCCCCCCAGGAGCTGCTGTGAACCGCCCCGCACCGTCGACGCACCGGCGCAACTGGGCCCTGCGCGACCGCCCGGGCCTGGTGTGGCTCACCCTCGCCGCCGCCGTCGCACTGGGCCGCCCCCTCGTGCCGAGCTCCGGATGGCTGATGGTGCACCTCGTGCTGCTCGGGGCGCTCACCCACTCGGCGATGGTGTGGAGCACGCACTTCACCCAGGCCCTGCTCAAGACGCCGGCCGAGATCGACGACCGTACCCAGCAGAACCGGCGGATCGCGTTGCTGCTCAACGGGGTTGCCGCCGTTCTCGTCGGCGTGCCGACCGGCCTGTGGCCACTGACCGTGGCGGGCGCGACGGCGGTGTCGGTCGCTGTCATCTGGCACGGCATCCAGCTCTGGCGGCGGCTGCGGCGGGCGCTCCCCGGCCGCTTCCGCATCGCGGTGCGCTACTACCTCGCGGCAGCGGCCTGCCTCCCGGTGGGCGCGACGATGGGCGCGTGGCTCGCCCGCGAGCACGCCGACGAGCAGCAGGGCGCCGTGCTGGTGGCCCACTCGATGGTGATGGTGCTCGGCTGGCTCGGCCTCACGGTCACCGGCACGCTCGTCACGCTCTGGCCGACGATGCTGCGCACCCGGATGGACGACCGCGCCGAGCGCCTCGCCCGCCAGGCCCTGCCGGTGCTGCTCGGCTCGCTCGCGGTGCTCGCCCTCGGAGCCACTCTCGGCTCGCGTCCCGCCGCCCTGGCCGGGCTGGCCGGCTACGCCGTGGGACTCGGATGGTGGGGCCGCGCGCTCCTGGCGCCGGCCCGCACCGCGCCACCCAAGGCGTTCGCCACGTGGTCGGTCACCGCCGCGCTGGCGTGGTGGGCCATCGCCATCGCCATGGTCGGGTGGCGCCTCGCGACCAGCCCGTCCTGGGCAGCGATCGACGAGGGCTACGGCATGGTCGCCGCCGTCATCGTCGTCGGGTTCGCCGTCCAGCTGCTCTTCGGAGCCCTGTCCTACCTCATCCCGTCGGTGCTCGGCGGCGGGCCGTCGGTGGTGCGGGCGGCGCAGGCGCCGCTCGAGCGCGCGGCGCGCTGGCGCCTGGCCGTGGTCAACGTCGGCCTTGTCGTCTGCCTGCTGCCGGTGCCGGACGCCGTCCGCGTGGCGGTGTCGACGCTGGTGCTGGTGGCCCTGGTCGCCTTCGTGCCACTGCTGCTGAGTGCGGTCCGGGCCGCCGTCACCGCACGCCGGGCCCTGCTGGCGGCAGTCGCCGAAGCCGACCGCGCCGGCGAGCGGCCCACCACCGCACCGGCCCCCGGCCGTCAACGGTAGAGCGCTCAGGGGCCGCCACGACGGCCGTGCGTGCGCGGCGGCTCGTACCCGCCCTCTGGTGGCACCATCTCGGCCCGCAACCCGAGCAGCCGCACCGGTCGCTCGTCGTCGAGCGCGCGATAGAGCGCCAGCGCGGTGTCGGCGATGACACCGGCATCCCACGTCGGCTCGCCCAGCTTGCGTGACCGGTTGACGGTGAAGAACGGGCGGAACCGCACCTTGAGGTGCACCCGCGCGCAGGGCCGCCCCTCGGTCCGGATGTCGTCGACCACCTGCGCAGCCAGCACCCGCACGGCATCCGCGACCTCGGGCGGCTCGAGGTCGCGCTGGTAGGTCGTCTCGCGCCCGTGTGCCCGTGGCACCCACGGGGTGTCGTCGACGGTCGAGCTGCTCTCACCCCGGCCGAGCTCGCCCAGCCACGGCCCGCTCTGCGGACCGAACTCGGCTGCGAGCAGGGCGTCGTCGGCCTCTGCCAGCTCGCACACGGTCGTCACTCCGAGCCCGGCCAGCCGCTGCGAGATGCGCGACCCGACGCCCCACAGGTCACCCGTCGGCCTCTCCCCCATCACCTCGAACCAGGTGTCGCGGGTGAGCCGGAACGTCCCCCGCGGCTTGCCGAACTCGGTGGCGATCTTGGCGCGCACCTTGGTGTCCCCGATGCCCACCGTGCAGTGCAGCCGGGTCGCGGCGAGCACGTCGGCCTGGATGCGGCGCGCCACCTCCTCCGGGTCTTCAGCCTCCACCCCGACGAACGCCTCGTCCCACCCGAGCACCTCGACCACCGCGCCGGGCACCTCGCGCAGGGTGTCCATCACCACGGCGGATGCCGCGTCGTACGCCGGTTTGTCGACCGGCAGCACCACCGCGTCGGGGCACCGGCGCACTGCGGTGCGCAACGGCATCCCCGACCGCACCCCGAACGCCCGGGCCTCGTACGACGCGGTCGAGACCACACCCCGCTCGGTGGGGTCGCCGCGGGCGCCGACGATGACCGGCAGCCCGGCCAGTTCGGGGTGGCGCAGCACCTCGACGGCCGCGATGAACTGGTCCATGTCGACGTGCAGGACCCAGGGCGCCATGCGTCCCATCGTGGCGGACCGACCGCCGCCGGGGGTGCTCAGGCTAGGGCGCGTTCCGGTCGACGTCGGCGAAGGCCGCCCACATCACGAAGAAGTCGAGCGCGAGGATGACGATCGCCGCGACCGGCTGGTACGGGATCCACAGGAACGCCCCGAACATGCTGATGGTGCACACGATGACCGCGACGCCGCGCGCCCAGTCGGCGCGCTGGCGCAGTGCCACGCCTGCCGCGATGGCCGCGACGCCCAGGGCCAGGTGGAGCCAGCCCCACTTGGAGCCGTCCGAGCCGAGGGCGTACCCCTTCGCGGTGGTGAAGTCGCCGTCGCTGAAGATCGCCCCGAACCCCTGCAGGAGGTGGAAGACACCCACGATGATGAGCAGCACCGCGGCGAACGAGGTCGACGCGACGCGCTTGTGGGAGTCGTACGTCTTCAGCGGCATGCCTCGCTGGTCGACCTTCCTGGCCATGGGTCCGTCCTTCCGTGCGACACCGGCGCCGGGTGCACCCGGGTGTCTCGGGTCCACTGTTCTCCTGCGCGGGCCCGGCCCGCGTCACCCTTACCGGATGACGGTGGGCTGCGCGGGTGCGCCCCGTGAGTACCGTGAGCGGGATGGACCGGCGCTGCGACCACCCGACGCGTGGGCGCAGCGCATGAAGGCCGTCGTGTACGACCGCTACGGCCGGCCCGACGTGCTCCGCGTCGACCACCTCGAGCGGCCCACCCCGGCGCGCGGCCAGGTGCTGGTGGAGGTGGTCGCGACCTCGGTGAACCTCTCGGACTGGGAGAGCCTGGTCGGCTCCCCGGCCTACGCCCGGTTCGGCGGCCTACGCCGGCCGGCGCGCCGGGTGCTCGGCTCGGACATCGCCGGGCGCATCGCGGCGGTGGGCCCCGGGGGAACCCGGTTCGCCGTGGGCGACGAGGTCTACGGCGACAACCTGGGACTCAAGGGCGGGTTCGCCGAGTATGCCGTCGCCCCCGAGTCGGTGCTCGCTCGCAAGCCGGCAGCACTCGGGTTCGTCGAGGCGTCGACCATCCCTCAGGCGGGCGCGATCGCCCGGCAGGGCACCCAGGGCTCGGGGCCGGAAACGCGGGTGCTCGTCAACGGTGGCGGGGGCGGCACCGGCATGTTCGCGATCCAGCTCGCCAGCCAGGCGGGCGCGCACGTGACCGCGGTCGACAACGCCGGCAAGCTCGACCACATGCGCTCGCTCGGCGCCGCCGAGGTGCTCGACTACCGCACCGACGACTTCGTGCGGCACGGGCCGTTCGACGTCATCCTCGACCTCGTCGCCACCCGGTCGGTCGCCGACTGCCGGCGAGCCCTGGCGCCGGGAGGCCGCTACCGCTGCGTGGGCGGACCGGCCCGCACCGTGGTGAGCATGCTGGTGGGCGGGGCCGTCGTCGGCCGGCTCAGCGGACGCCGGATCGGAGTGCTCGCCGTGAAGCCCGGCCCGGCGCACTTCGGGCCGCTCGCAGAGCGCTGCGCCACGGGTGAGGTGGAGATCCGGGTCGACCGCACCTACCCGCTCGACGAGGTGCCCGAGGCGCTCGCCCGCGTCGGCGAGGGGCACGCCCTCGGCAAGGTCGTCGTCGTAGTCGCCCGCCCCTGACGGCGTACCAAGATCGACCAATAGGTCAATGTCGGTACAGGCCAGGCCGTCGACGGGCGTACCAAGATCGACCAATAGGTCAATGTCGGTACAGGCCAGGCCGTCGACGGGCGTACCGGAGGTGACCTATTGGTCGATTCCGGGACGGGTCAGAAGCCGGGGAAGACGCGGCGCAGGTCGTCGAGGTCGACGTTGCCGGTCACCGTGACGCCCTCGGGCGTCCAGCGGGGGGTGAGCCGGCCGGTGAGCAGGCGCGCCACGGCATCCGCCGAGCCGGTGAAGGTCGCGGTGGCCTCCGCGTCGGCAGCGGGCACGAGCGCGACGGTGTCGGTCACCGACAGCGACAGCCCGAGGTCGCCGACGGTCACCACGGCAGGCTCGGGGAGCGCGTCGGCCTTGCCGATGAAGCCGAGCAGGAAGCCCAGGCCGGTGGCGTAGTGCTCGACCACGAGGGATGCCGTGTCGTCGGGGATCGCCGCGTCGTCGTCGTGGGCGACGCGTGCGTCCCACGAGTGCTGGGCGGCCTCGTTGAGCCGCATCCCGGCCAGCGAGGCGACCGGCAGCGGCATCGGCAGGAAGCCGAGCTTGACCTGCAGGTCGGACCGCTGCTCCGGGGACAGTCCTTCGTACGCCGCCACCAGAGCCTCGTCGGCGTCGACGAAACCGTCGGCCTGCTCGCGCGGCGACATCGCGTTCCACCGGTCCCACACCGACTGGTTGAAGCCGTCGCCGAGCGGCTCGCGCTTCCCGGTCGCGGCGTCCAGTGTCGCCAGGCCGATCTCGGCACCGCTGCCCAGGTGGGAGAGCACCTGGGCCACCGGCCACTCGGAGGCGCCGGAGGGGTCGAGCAGCTGCTCGTCGGTGAGGCCGCGCACGACCGAGACCAGCTCGTCGTGGGTGGAGCGCAGGGCGGAGATCGTTGCGTCAGGAGTGGGGGTCATGCGGACCGCAACCTCCACGGCGGCGCCGGGATTCCCGGGCGCGCCTGGATGTCCACGGGTCAGAGGCCACTGGCGAGTCGGGCGCGCCGGGCGCCATCGATCGTACGGCGCCGGAGCGTGCCCCCTCGAGACCTCTTCGGCTGGCGGCTCCCCCACCCCTGCGCCCGCGCCGGCGGTAACGTCGCGACGGTCACCCACCCACCGCGAGGAGTCGCCGACATGCTGGTCCGCTCGTCCTTCGGCACCCTCGACGACGGCTCGGAGGTGACCGCCTACACCCTCGGCGCCGACGAGCGCGGCGTGCAGCTCACCGTGCTCGATCTGGGAGCCACGATCGCCAGAGTGTGGATGCCGTTGCGCGACAACGACTTCGTCGACGTTGCGCTCGGCCTGGCCACGGCCGGCGACTACGCCGCCCCCACCAACCCCTACCTGGGGGCCACGGTGGGCCGCTACGCCAACCGGATCGGTGACGCGACCTTCACCCTCGACGGCGTGCGCCACGACCTGGCGCCGAACGAGGGCACCACCTGCCTGCACGGCGGCCCGGGCGGCTTCCACTCGCGGCAGTGGTCGCTGGTGGCGGCCGACGACACCTCGCTCGAGCTGCAGCTCGTCAGCGCCGACGGCGACCAGGGCTTCCCCGGTGAGGTCACCGCCCGGGTGCGCTACTCCGTGACGGCCGACAGCGTCACCATCGAGCACTTCGCGCAGACGTCCGCCCCCACCGTCGTCAGCCTCACCAACCACGCCTACCTCAACCTCGCCGGGACGGGCACCATCGACGAGCACCGGCTCACCGTGTCGGCCGACGCCTACCTGCCGGTCGACCAGCGAGCCGTCCCGCTCGGCCGGGTGGAGCCGGTGGCGGGCACGCCGTTCGACCTCCGCCACGGTGCGGTCCTCGGCGAGCGGGCGGGTGCCGACGACCCCCAGGTGCGCCAGGCGGGCGGCCTCGACCACGCCTTCGTCCTGGCCGGCGACGGGCTGCGCCCGGTGGCCCGGCTCGAGCACCCGCCGACCGGCAGGAGCCTGGAGGTGTCCACCACGCAGCCCTCGCTGCAGGTCTACACCGGTCACAAGCTCGACGGCACCCTCACCGACCGCTGGGGGCGGGTGCTCGAGCCGCGGGCCGGGCTCGCGCTGGAGTGCCAGGCCTACCCCGACGCCCCGAACCAGCCGGCATTCCCGTCGGCCGTGCTGCGGCCGGGCGAGGAGTACCACGCCACCACCGTCTGGCGGTTCTCGCAGCGCTGAGCCCCCGACGTGGGTACTGGGGTGGGCGGTCTGCGGCGAGCCCCGCGCACCGGTCCTCGGTCCGGCTGTGGGAAGAGCCACCCCCTCGCTCGCAGCGCCCGGGGCGGGCCTAGAGTCCGAAGGGTGACGGCAGCACCGAACGAGCGCGCCCCGCGCCCCGAGTCGCGGTGGGCAGACCTCGACGGACCGGTGCACTTCCTCGACTTCGGCGGCCCCGCCGACGGCCCGCTGGTGGTGTGCGTCCACGGCCTCGGCGGCTCCGCGGTCAACTGGGCCGCGGTCGCGCCGACGCTGGCACAGACCTGCCGGGTCGTGGCCATCGACCTCGCCGGCTTCGGCCACACCCTCGGCGGCTCGCGCTCGACGTCGGTGCAGGCGAACAACCGACTCCTGCACCGCTTCCTCGTCGAGGTCGCCGGCACCCCGGCCATCCTCGTCGGCAACTCGATGGGTGGGCTGATCTCGATCCGCCAGGCCGCGCGGCGTGCCGAGACGGTCGCCGGGCTCGTGCTCGTCGACCCCGCTCTCCCGCCGGCGCTACGGGCCCGACCCGACCCCAGGGTCTTCGCGACCTTCGCGGCGTTCATGGTGCCGGTGGTCGGTCGCCGCATGGTGCGCAGGCCCCGCGACGAGCAGTCGGCGCTGCAGGCGGCGCGCGACCTGATGGAGCTGTGCTGTGCCGACCCCGACCGGGTGCCGCCCGAGGTCGTCGACCTGCACGCCGAGCTCGCCGGCCAGCGCCTCGAGTACCCCGACGTCGACTCCGAGATGCTCACCGCGGCGCAGTCCCTGCTCTGGGTGCTCGCCGACCGCAAGCGCTACGCGGCGATGCTGCAGGACATCGACGTGCCCGTGCTGCTGCTGCACGGCGACCGCGACCGGCTGATCAACATCGCCTCGGCGCGGGCGGCGGCGGCGGCGAACCCGCACTGGCAGTTCGAGGTCGCCCACGGCGTGGGGCACGTACCCCAGCTGGAGGCGCCGCAGTGGACCATCGACGCCATCCTCGGTTGGCTCGCGCGCCACCCGGTCGTCACCGACCTGGCGTCGCGGGCCAAGACGTCCGTTCGCCCGAGGGCGTGAGCGTGCAGCGCCTCAGCTCGCTCGACGCCGGCTTCCTCCAGCTCGAGAACGACCGCCAGCAGATGCACGTCGGCTCGCTGCTCGTCTTCGAGGGTCCGGCGCCCACCTATGACCAGCTCGCCGCGCACGTGCAGTCGTGCCTGGGCAGCCTGCTGCGCCACCGCCAGCGGGTGCAGCGGATGCCGTTCGACCTCGCCCGCCCGGTGTGGGTCGACGACCCCCACTTCCTCCTGGAGTACCACCTGCGGCACACCGCGATTCCCGCCCCCGGCGGCGACGAGCAGCTGCGCGCGCTCTTCGGCCGGGTGCTCTCGCAGCGCCTCGATCCGGACCGTCCGCTGTGGGAGCTGTGGTTCGTCGAGGGACTGACCGGCGGCCGGTGGGCCCTGGTCACCAAGACGCACCACGCGATGATCGACGGCCTCGCCGGCAACGAGCTGATGGAGGTGCTGCTCGACAGCACCCCCGAGGCCAGGCCCCGGCCCGTGCACGCGTGGCACCCGGCCGCGCCTCCGTCGCGACTGGGGCTCACGGCATCCGGCGTGGTGGGCATCGCCCGACTGCCGGTCGACACGGTCCGGGCCCTGGGCGGCGCGGCCCGGCGCGGCATCGGGTCGCCCGCGGCGCTGGCCCGGGCCGGCGCGGTGCGGGCCTACGGCCTGGCCAGCGTGGGGCGCCGGGCGGTGGCTCCCACGAGCGTGCTCAACGGGCCGCTGGGCCCGCACCGCCGGTGGGGCTGGGCCCGGGCCGAGCTCGCCGACGTCAAGCGGGCCAAGGCGGCCGCCGGGTGCTCGGTCAACGACGTGGTGCTGGCGGCCGTGGCCGGCGGCTTCCGCGAGTACCTGCTCTCGCGCGGCGAGGACGTCGAGACGACGACGATCCGCTCCCTCGTGCCGGTGTCGGTGCGCACCGACGAGCACCGCGGGCAGCTGGGCAACCACGTGACCGCGCTGTTCGCCGAGCTGCCGGTGGGCGTCGAGGGACCGCGAGAGCGGCTCGCCGTCGTGACGCACCAGATGACCGAGCTCAAAGGCAGCGGCCAGTCGGTCGGCATCGAGTCGATGCTCGCCGCAGCCGATTTCGTGCCCGCGATGCTGATGACCCTCGGCGCCAAGGTCTACGCCGCCGCCGGTCAGCGGGTCGTGAACACGGTCACCACCAACATCCCCGGCCCCCAGCAACCGTTGTTCATGCTGGGGCGCCGGATGCTCGAGCTGTTCCCCTACATCCCGGTCGCCCAGTCGGTGCGGATCAGCATCGGCATCTTCAGCTACGACGGGCACCTGACGATCGGCATCACCGGTGACTACGACGCCGTTCCCGACATCGACGTGCTCTGCGCCGCGATCGAGCGCGCCCTCGCCGAGCTCGTGGATGCCGTGGCCCCCTGACCCCGCACGGCTGTGCCACTGTTGTCCCCGGTGGCGATGTTCAGGACACCGCAGGTGGTCCTCTTCAGCAGGGACCTGGCTCGGCCGGCTGCTCATCGCCTGGGCGCAGGACCCCGACGGGCACCTGGTCCACGTCGTTCAGACGACCCAGCCGCCGTCCACCTGAATCCCGCGCAGCGGGGACGGTCGGCGTACCGGCATCCGGCACTGGCTAGTGCCGAACGCGCAGCTGGCCGCGCCCTGGCCCCCTCATGTCTTTCGATCACAGCCCAGGGGTGTCGCACGCGCGACCGACCGCGCCCTTGGCCCCCTGACGCCGTGCGGTCAGAGGTGGGGCGCAACGGGAGTGCTACGCCGCACCGCGGCAGGCCCAGGGCTGGAGACCACGCAGGGCGTACAGCCGGTTGGCGACGGTGATCTGCTCCTCCCGCGTCGCCAGGTCAGCACGCGAGGCGAAGTCGTTGCCGTGGACGCTCAGCCAGGTGGCGTTGTTGAACTGCAGGCCGCCGTAGTAGCCGTTGCCGGTGTTGATGTTCCACCGGCCACCGGACTCGCACTGGGCGATCCGGTCCCACATCGCGGCGCGCGACAGGTCGAGCGGGTGCGTGCCGGCAGGCTTCGCCGGCACCGGGGCGCTGAGGCCCAACGCCTTTCGGGTTATGGGGCCGACCACCCCGTCGACCGCGAGGTGCTTGGCGGTCTGGAACTTCTTGACGGCAGCCAGGGTCTTGTTGCCGAACAGGCCGTCCACCACGAGCGAGGAGCCCAAGGCGTTCAGCCGGCGCTGGAGGATCATGTTCTGGCTGTGGTACGAGTTCCCCTTGCGCAGCGTGACGGTGAGGTAGGCCGGAGCCGTGGCCGACGGCAACAGGGCGGCCACCGCCGGGAGCGGTGCGGCGGGGACGAGCGAGGAGGTCGCGGCCGATGCCGGGAGCGCGGTGCCGGCGACCAGCAGGCCGCCTGCCACCCCGAGCGTCGCGGCCACCCGGGCACCGGAGGAGCACACGTGCCCGACGATGGAGGAGAGCTCGGAGAAGATGCTGAGGGGTTCGCCGGCGTGTCGCCGGGTGGGAGCGGACAAAGCAGCCATGATGATGCCTCTCGCGCCTACGAGGTCAGCTGTCGGGTTCGGACTGAGGTCGCCCGGCCGTTCCTCGACGCGGCGTCGAGGCCCGGCTTCACCCCAAGGGACTGCCCTCCAACAAGCAAGGACGGCCCCACAAGTGGGTCCCCCGCTCCTGCCAAGCGGCGGTGCGAAGGGACCCGGAGCGGTGGCAGGACTCGGCAAAACCACTCACGGGGACACGCTCCATGCAAGAGCGCGACTTTTCGACAGTAGTCGCGACCGGCACGGGCCACAACCGGTTCGGGGCACCCGACCGCGCAGGTCAGCATGCCTCGACGGCGTTCTTCAGCGACTCCAACATGCCCTGCCAGGTCTCGCTGAACTGCTCGGCCTGCTCCGCGGAGTCGTTGCCGTCCTGGGTCAGCGCGACGGTCGTCGGGCCGTCGCCCACACGGCATCCTGCCCCGCGTCGATCTCGACCGCTGCCCGTGCCACGTCCTTCGCCATCGGTCCATGAAACACCGGACGCGGCGTCCCGCAGGGGTTTGCCACCGGGCCCTCGGGGCACGGTGCGGGTGAGGAGATGGTCATGGAGTTTCACCGATCGCACCTGCAGCCGGACGGCACGACCTGGCCGCCGGTCACCCCGGACCCGCCGCCCCCGCCCGGCTACGTCGACCCCGTCGCCGAGCTCGACGCCGCTCCGGCACCAGACCCGGATGCCGGCGAGTCGCCGGACGCCCCGGACCTCGCCGAGAGCGCCTGAGCCCCAGCGCCCGAAGGGCCCTGTCGAACCTCGTGAGTAGCCCCCTACCGGATGGGTAGGCAGCAGCCACACGAGATCGGGAGGCAATGATGCGAGCAGTGGTGTGGCACGGCAAGCGAGACGTCCGGGTGGACGAGGTCCCGGACCCGGTGATCCAGGACCCGGGTGACGCGATCATCCGGGTGACGAGCACGAACATCTGCGGCTCAGACCTGCACCTGTACGAGGTGCTCGGCGCGTTCATGAACGAGGGCGACATCCTCGGCCACGAGCCGATGGGTATCGTCGAGGAGGTCGGTGCCGACGTCACGGCCATCGCTCCCGGAGACCGGGTCGTCATCCCCTTCCAGGTCTGCTGCGGGCATTGTTGGATGTGCGAGCACGGGCTGCAGAGCCAGTGCGAGACGACGCAGGTGCGCGAGCAGGGAAGTGGCGCAGCGCTGTTCGGCTACTCCGAGCTCTATGGCTCGGTGCCCGGCGGTCAGGCCGAGTTCCTCCGCGTGCCCCAGGCGCAGTACACGCACGTCAAGGTGCCGCACGGCCCGAAGGACGACCGCTTCCTCTACCTCTCCGACGTGCTGCCGACCGCGTGGCAGGCGGTGGCCTACGCCGACCCCGAGCCGGAGGGCACCCTGCTGGTGCTCGGCCTCGGGCCGATCGGGGACATGGCGTCGCGCGTCGCGCTGCAGCGTGGGGTGCGCCAGGTCATCGGCGTCGACCGCGTCGACGAGCGGCTCGAGCGGGCCCGGTCCCGGGGCGTCACCACGATCGACATGCGCGAGGTCGACGACGTCGGCGAGGCGGTGCGCGAGCTGACCGGTGGCCGCGGCGCGGATGCCGTCATCGACGCCGTGGGCATGGAGGCGCACGGCTCGGGAGCGGTGGAGTTCAGCCACAAGATGGTCGCGGCCCTGCCCGACGCGGTCGCCAAGAAGCTGATGACCACCGTCGGCATCGACCGTGTCGCGGCGATCCACACGGCCATCGACGCGGTGCGCCGCGGTGGCACCGTCTCGCTGAGCGGGGTCTACGGCGGCATGGCCAGCCCGATGCCGATGATGACGCTGTTCGACAAGCAGGTGCAGGTGCGGATGGGCCAGGCCAACGTCAAGCGGTGGGTGCCCGACATCCTGCCGCTGCTGACCGACGACGATCCCCTGGGCGTCGACGGCTTCGCCACCCACCGGCTGCCCCTCGAGGCGGCACCGGGTGCCTACGCCGACTTCCAGGCCAAGAAGAACGGCATGGTCAAGGTGGTGCTGTCTCCGGGGGCGGCGGACCCGACGAGGGGCTGAGCCCGGTGCGCCCCCGCCCCTCGGGGGTACGGTGAGGAACTGGTAACCCACGAGCACCACCGAGGGGCAGGAGGGCCGCACGTGACTGACGTCGACGACCTCCTGGCACGTCTGGCGCACGGTCTGGCCCAAGGGGCTGCCCAAGGTCTCGGGCTGCCCGACCGGCTGTGCCGTGCGGCGGCCACGACGCTGGGGTGCGACGGCGGCGCCATCACCATCGCCTACACGCGCGTCGAGCGGGTCACCTTGGCCGCCACCGACGACACGGCGCGGGTGCTCGAGGAGACCCAGGACGTCGTGGGCCAGGGCCCCGGCCCCGACGCGTTCACCGCCGGGGCGTACTCACGCTTCGACCTGCTCGACGTCGACGGCCCCGACCCGCGCTGGCCGCTGCTCGAGTCGGAGTCGCTCACCGCCCTGGCCCCGGTGGTGGTGCACGCGCTGCCCATGGGCGAGGGTGAGGACCAGGTGATCGGCGTGCTCACGCTCTACCAGCACGGCACCGACCGCGAGATCGACCTCGACGCCGGCCTCATCGTCGCGCGGGTGGTGGCGGCGGCACTTCTGGCCGACGGCACCGCCGTCCCCGGTGCCGGTCGCGGGCCGTGGGCCGAGCGGGCCGAGGTGCACCAGGCCACCGGCATGGTCGTGGCCCAGCTCGGCGTCCCGGAGGCCGACGCCCTCGCCCTGTTGCGCGCCCACGCCTTCTCGCACGACCAGAGCGTCGCCCGCACCGCGCATGCGGTCGTCGACCGCCAGCTCACCTTCTCGGCCAACCCGGATCAGGAGATCGAGTCGACATGACCAGCACCACAGTCTGGGAGGTCCTGGCCAGCGCCAACGCGGCGATGGTCCGACCAGACCTCGACGTCACCGGGGCCCTGGCGCGGCTCCTCACCGGAGTCACCGACGCCCTCCCCGCGACGGCAGCGGCCGTGCTCGTCGACGCCGACGGCTCGCTCGAGGTGCTGGCCGCCACCTCGCACCGCGCCCTCGACCTCGAGATGCACCAGGCCCAGGTCGACGAGGGCCCGTGCCTCGACGCGCTGCGTAGCGGCCACGAGGCCCACCAGGTCGGGGCCGATGAGATCCGCCGCCGCTGGCCGGCAGCGGGTCCGTTCGTCGTGGACTCCGGTTACCACTCGGTGCAGGCGCTGCCGCTCACCTGGCACGGGCGCACCTTCGGCGCCCTCGCCGTGTTCCGCGCGCAGCCGGAGGGCTTCGAGCACCAGCAGCGTGACTGCCGGGCGCTGGCGGATGCCGTCACGCTCCTCATCGTCAGCGCGCACGTCGACCACGAGCACCTCGCCGCCAGCCTGCACGCCGTGCTCCAGGACCGCTCGGTGGTCGAGCAGGCCAAGGGGGCGCTGGCCTACACCCGCTCGCTGGACATGGCCGGGGCGTTCGACGCCCTCGTGGCCCTCGCCGACGACGAGGGGATCACCCTCGGCGTGGCGGCCCGCCGGGTGATGGCCCGGGCGGCCCAGGGCACCATGGGCGGGGCCAGCGGGTCATGACTCGAGCTGGCCGGGGTCGGCGCCGCTCTCGATGACGCGCAGTGCCACCTCGCGCAGCTTGGTGTTGTGGTCCTGCGAGGTGCGCTTGAGGCGCTCGAAGGCGACGGTGGGGGTCCAGCGGTGCCGCTCGACGAGGATGCCGACGGCCTGCCCGATCTCCTGATGGCTCTCGACCGCACGCCGCAGGTGCTGCTCGCGATCGGCGAAGCCGGTGGCGGCGACCACCCGATCGCAGGCGAGGGAGAGGGCCTGGACGAGCAGGTCGCCGGCGATCCGCTCGTCGGCGGTCACCGGCCGAGGCGCAGGGAAGGACACCCAGACCCGGCACCGCCGGGCGTCGCCACCGGGCGTCAGCAGGATGCCGTCGACGTCGCCACCGTCGGCGACCGGGGCCCCGGCCGCCTCGCCGCCGTCGCTGTCGAGCCGGTCGGCCACCAGGGGGTCGAGGTCGGCGCGCTGCACCGGACCCGACGCGGTGAACAGCTGATCGCTGCGGCCCACGACGACGCCCACCGTGGCCTCGCCGCCGAACAGCACGGACAGCCCCGCCACGGCGGCGGCGACCACGTCGGTCAGCTCGTCGGCCGACCCGAGCTCGGCCGACAGCGCGGCAGCCATGGCCCGGCGCCGGCGTGCCTCGTGCTCGGCCGTGACGTCACGAACGGTGGCGAGCAGCCGGGCCGGTCGGCCGCGCCCGCCGTGCACCGTGCTCACCCGCACCGAGCCGACCACCTCGCGGCCGTCACGGTGCCGCAGCGCGACCTCGAGCGCACCGGTGCCCTCGGGCGAGGCGGTCGCGAGGTCGACGGCATCCGCGAAGCTCGCCGAGGGGCGCCCGCCGGCTGCGTCCCACGGGTAGGGCCGGGTGATCGGCCCGTCGACGGCGTCCCAGCCCACCATCCGCGTGAACCGGTCGTTGACCTCGAGCACGGTGCCGTCGAGGTCGAGCACGAGCAGGGCGTCGTGCAGCCCGTCGGTGACCGCCCGACGCCACGCGGCGTCCTGGCTGCGCGCCGCGGCCCGCTCGAGCTTGCTCGCGACCCGCGCCCGCAGCTCGAGCACCGAGAACGGCTTGACGAGGTAGTCGTCGGCACCGGCGCCCAAGGCCGTGCTGGTGGCGTGCTCACCGGCCCGCGCCGACAGGAGCACGACCGGGATGCCGGCCAGCGCCGGGTCCTGCCGGATGGCGTCGACCAGGCCGTAGCCGTCGAGCCCGGGCATCAGCACGTCGGTGAGCACGAGGTCGGGCGGCTCGCGGCGCACGGCATCCAGCGCTGCCCGCCCGTCGGGCACCAGCTCGACGTCGTAGTCGTCGCCCAGGACCTGGCCCAGGTAGCTGCGCAGGTCGGGGTTGTCCTCGGCCACCAAGACGCGCGGCCGGTCGCCCCGCCACGGGCCCGCGCCCCGCGGGTCGCCGAGCCCGGTCGGCGAGGACGGCTGCTGCCAGGTCTGCACCTCGCGCAGGAAGTCCTCGACGTGACGGGGCGTCATCGCCGACGAGGAGCCCGGCTCGTCGGCACGCGGCGCGGCCGCCGACGGGCCGGCCGGCAGCCGGACCGTGAAGGTGCTGCCGTGCCCCACCTCGCTGGTGACGGTGATCTCGCCGCCCATCAGCTCGGTGAGCTGCTGCACCATCGCCAGGCCGATGCCGGCCCCCTCGTGGGAGCGCGCGCTGGCCGGCGCGGGGAGGCGCTCGAAGCGGGCGAAGGCGCGATCGACGTCGTCGGGGTGGATGCCGACCCCGGTGTCGGTGACCGCGATCTCGACGACGTCGTCGGCGCACCTCACCCGGAGCCCGACCGAGCCCTCGGGGGTGTACTTCAGCGCGTTCGCCAGGAGGTTGAGCACGATCCGCTCGAGCAGGTCGGGGTCGAGGTGCGCCTCGATGCCGGAGCCGCAGTCCTGGTCGAAGGCCAGGCCGGCACGCTCGAGGGCCGGCCGAAAGCTCTCGGCCAGCCCCGCCATCAGGGCCGTGACGTCGACCCCTTGCAGCCGGGGCGCGAGCCCGCCCGTCTCGATACGGCCGAAGTCGAGCATCGCGTCGACCAGCCGCGCCAGCCGGTGGGTACTGCGCTCGACGAGCTCGAGCAGTTCGCGCTGGTGGGCGTCCTCCGCCGCCTCCAGCGCCTCGTGGGCCGGACCGGCGATGAGGGTCAGCGGGGTGCGCAGCTCGTGGCTGAGGTTGGTGAAGAACGTGCTCTTGGCGGCGTCGAGCTCGACCAGGGCCTCACGGCGGCGGCGCTCGTCGGCGAGCCGGTCCACGTCGGCCAGCACGGCGGCGACGTGCGTGGCGCACAGGGTGGCGTAGGCCTCCAGCGACGGGTCCCACCGGCGGTGCACCGACTCGCCGAACACGATGACCGCCGCTCCCCGGCCACGGGCCGGGCCGGCCGAGACCGCGACCGGGTAGGCGTGCCAGGCCCGGATGCCGCGCTCCACCGCCTGGCGGTCGGCGGCCACCGTGGCGCGGCGCCCGGTTCCCGACACCTGTCGCACGAGGTCGGAGACCCGGGCACGGGAGCCGGCACCGACGTCCGGTAGCTGCTTCTCGACCAGCTCGCTGAGCGCGAGCCGGTCGCCCTCGGGCGGGGCGTCGAGCACGGCGACGACCGGGTGGTCGGCGGCGTTGTCGCGCAGGATGGTGGCCGCCGCGGCAACGGCATCCGCCCGGTCGCGAGCGCCGACCAGGGCGACCATCTCGGCCAACGTCGCCAGCCGCCGCTCTCCGAGCACTCGCTCGGTGGTCTCGGTGACGGCGCAGAAGACGCCCCCCACGCCGCCGGACTCGTCGGTGATCGGGCTGTAGGAGTACGTGAAGTAGCACTCCTCCGGGTAGCCGTTGCGGTCGAGGACCAGCCGCTGGTCGGCCGACCAGGTGGCACCGCCGCCGGCCATGACCTGCTCGAGCATCGGGCCGATGACGTCCCAGATCTCGCCCCAGACCTCGCGGCCTGGGGCGCCGAGCGCCCGCGGGTGCTTGCTCTGCCCCAGCATCGGCCGGTAGGCGTCGTTGTAGATCATCACCAGCTCGGGCCCCCACCACAGCAGGATGGGGAAGCGCGACGACAGGCAGATGCCGACCGCCGTGCGCAGGCTCTGCGGCCAGTCGTGCGGGTCGCCGAGTGGACCGGCTGCCCAGTCGCCGGCCTCGACCAGCGCCGACAGCTCGCTCCCGGGCACGCCGAAGGGGCCCTCGGCAGGGCCGGATGCTGACAGCACACGCTGCGGCTGGTTCCGGTTTTGCGCCGGAGGGCCGATCTGCGGTTCGTGGACGGCCACGACTCGACTCCCGAGAAAGTCAGTGCCCGGTCGGCCGCTGGTTCGACCGCCTGGACGCACGGCGACTCTTACACACCCGGCGATCCGGCGGCAACATCGCAGCCGTCGATCACCTGACCCTCTACAACGAGCTCAGCCGACCTCATTGTTCCGCCGTGCGGCGCGGTCGCCGAGCACGCTCAGCCCGTCGACGACGCGTGAGGACAGTCGCGACCGCGCGGTGCCGCCGTCGACCGCCGAGGCGGCATCCGACATGGGATCCGCCGCGCTGCCGTTGGGCCCCGGCAAGAGCCGGCTGACCAGGCCCATGGCCCGGATGGTCGTGGCGGGCGCCAGCCCGTGCACGCGCCTCCCGACGATGGTCAGCGGCGTCAGCTCGACTGTCGGGCTTCCGGAGACCACGCCGCTCACGATCCGCCGGGCAGCCCGCTCGGCCGAGATGCTGAGCCCGGGCAGCGACGCCAGCGGGGCGAACCAGGCGTAGTCGGTGACGGCGTTGTCGACGAAGCGGGCGTGGGTGTGCCCGCCCGTGCGCATCAGGCCGGGGGTCACGGCGGTGACCGTGACGCCGGTGCCGGCCAGCTCGGCATACAGGCCCTCGGCCAGGCCGACGGCGCCGAACTTGGCGACGGAGTAGGGCACGAGGCGGGGCACCGCCACGAGACCGCCGACCGACGACACGACGCCGATCCGCCCGTGGCCGGCATCGCGCATGTGCGGCAGCACCGCGAGCGCGAGGTGCACGGGCCCCCACAGCATGGTGTCAACGGCATCGTGGAAGTGGCCCAGGGTGACGGTGTCGGCGTGCCCGACCTGAATCACCCCGGCGACGTGGATGGCCACCTCGATGGGCTCTGGCGACGCCGCGACCTCGTCGACGACGGCCGTGACCGCTGCCTCGTCGCGGACGTCGCACAGTCGGGTGTGGAAGCGCCCACCGGGCACGGCGGCGGCCAGGATGCGCTCGGCGCCGAGCAGCTCGTCGTCGTCGCGGGCGCAGCCGTAGACGGTGTAACCCCGCTCGAGCAGCTCTTGGCACACCAGCAGCCCCAGACCGCGCGAGGCGCCCATGACGATCGCCGCGCCGGGTGCGGGCGCACCGGCGGCGTTTTCGAACGGTGGGGCGGCGTTGTTCAGGTGGGCGTTCGGGTGCGGCATGGAGGGCCTGTCTCGGTGGGGTGAACTCTCGCCCGGCCTCGTACCCAGCGGCGCCGGGCGGCACACCTTCGCCGAGGGGCGGTTCTCCCCCCGGGAAAGGGGTACGAGAAGGGAACGCCGACCAGGAGGACCCATGGACCCCGCGCTCGCCGCACCCCGCCACCAGCGCCCCGAGCGCGCCGCCCGGCGCGTTGTCGTCACCGGTGGGGCCGGCTTCCTCGGCAGCCACCTGTGCACGGCCCTGGTCGCGCAGGGGGTCGAGGTGGTCGCGCTCGACAACTTCCTCACCGGGTCGCCCGGCAACGTCGCACACCTGATGCACCAGCCCGGGTTCCGGCTGGTGCGCTGCGACGTCACCGACTTCGTGCACGTGCCCGGGCGGGTCGACCTGGTGCTGCACTTCGCCTCGCCCGCGTCGCCGCTGGACTACCTGCGGATGCCGGTCGAGACGCTCAAGGTGGGTTCAGTGGGCACCTGGCACGCCCTGGGCCTGGCCAAGGAGAAGGGCGCCAGGTTCGTGCTGGCCTCCACCTCCGAGGTCTACGGCGACCCCCAGGTGCACCCCCAGCCCGAGACCTACTGGGGTCACGTCAACCCGATCGGCCCGCGGGGGGTCTACGACGAGGGCAAGCGCTTCGGGGAGGCACTCACCACCGCCTACCGCGAGCACGAGGGCGTCGACACCGGCATCGTGCGCATCTTCAACACCTACGGCCCGCGGATGCGGCCCCGCGACGGCCGGGCGATCCCCACCTTCATCCGTCAGGCGTTGCTCGAGGAGCCGCTCACGGTCGCCGGCGACGGGTCGCAGACGCGGTCGGTGTGCTTCGTCGACGACCTCGTGCGCGGCATCCTCGGCTTCGCCGCCTCCGGCCACCCCGGGCCGGTGAACCTAGGCAACCCCGAGGAGCTTCCCGTCCTGCGCATCGCGCAGGACGTGCTGCGCGAGGTCGGGTCCGGTTCCGCGGTCGAGCACGTGGCGCTGCCGGTCGACGACCCGAAGGTCCGCCGGCCTGACACCGCTCTCGCCGAACAGCTGCTCGGCTGGCAGCCACAGGTGGGGTGGGGGGAAGGCCTCGCGCGCACCGTGGAGTGGTTCCGGCAGGTGCCGCTGAACGCCTGGGACGACGAGCGCCTGGATGCCGTCGCCGAGTCGCAGACCGCCTGACCGCCTGGCCCCCTGACGGCTGAGCAGATCAGGTGATGCACCACGCGCGTTCGAGCCCGCCCTACGCATCACCCCAGCCCAGACCCACCCGTCGAGGTGATGCACCACGCGCGTTCGAGCAAGCCCTACGCATCACCCCAGCCCAGACCCACCCGTCGAAGTGATGCACCACGCGCGTTCGAGCAAGCCCTACGCATCACCCCAGCCCAGACCCACCCGTCGAAGTGATGCACCACGCGCGTTCGAGCAAGCCCTACGCATCACCCCGTCCTAGGGCGAGCGGCGGCAGGCGCCGAAATCCTGACCTCGGCAGCCCCGCCGAGCCGGGTCAGCGGCTCGCGGGGACGCCCAGCGCCTCGTGGGCGGCATCCACCACTTCGGGCACGCTGATGGCCAGCAGCCGCTCGTCGGGTTCGGCGCCGTGCGGGTCACCGGGGCGCAGGCCGGTTCCGTGCCAGAGCGGCAGGTGCAGGTGCGGGTCGATGCGCGGGCCCCAGAGAGCCGGCGCGATCGGCCCGAAGAGAGTGACCGACGGCGTGCCGAAGGCCGTCGCGACGTGCGCCACCCCGGTGTCACCGCTCAGCAGCAGGGATGCCGTGCCGACCAGGAGGCCCAGCGCCGGCAGGTCGAGGTGACCACAGTGGTCCTGGACGTCAGGGGCGGAGGCGGCCACCCGGGCGCAGAGGTCGGCCTCGGCAGGGGTGCCGGTCACCACCACCCGTCGGCCCTCGGCAGCGAGGGTCGCCGCGACCTCCCCCCACCGCTGCGCCGGCCAGCGGCGCGACCCGGAGGCCGCGCCGGGGTGCACCACCACGTGCTCACCTCTCGCGCCCGACGCCGGCAGCCGTAAGTCGTCGACCTCGGCGGCACCACCGACCGACTGCGACAACCGGATCCAGCGGTCGACCTCGTGCTCGTCATCTCGCCACGCCGGGCCGTCGTCGAAGCCGACCTCGGGACATGCGAACCCGACCAGCTGGCTCGGTCGCAGCCGCTCCACCAGCTGGTGGCTGGCCGGGCCGCGCCCGTGCAGGTTGACGGCCATCTCCGGTGAACCGGCCCGGGCCACGAGCCCGGCGCCGTCGTCGAGGTTCCGCACCTCGACGACGGCGTCGACGACACCCAGCGACCGCAGCCAGCCGCCCAGTGCAGCGGGTGCCGCGAGCACAAGCCGTGCCCCCGGCCACGCCCGGCGCAGGCCCCGCAGGGCGGGTACGGCGGTGAGCAGGTCCCCGAGCCCGAGGGCCCGCAGGACCAGCGCGTCGGTCACGGCCAGGACGGCTCGGTGGACGACGCGACGACGAGCTCGCGTACCTCGCACCCGGCCGGCTGCTGCAGCGCCATCAGCACGGTGGCGGCGACGTCGTCCGGGTCGTTGAGCGGCGCGTCCGGGCCGGGACGGTACTGCTCGGTGCGACCGTCGAAGAACCGGGTGCGCATCCCGCCCGGGATGAGCAGGGTGACGCCGACCCGTCCGGCGAGCTCGGTGGCCAGTGCCCGGGTGAACCCGACGACCCCGAACTTGGAGGCGCAGTAGGCGGTGGCGTCACCGACGGCCTTGAGCCCGAGGGTGGAGGCGACGGTGACGACTCGGCCGTGCCGCTCCTCGAGGTGCGGCAGCGCGGCCCGGATGACCGCCGCGGTACCGAACAGGTTCACCCGCACCACGCGCTCCCAGTCCTGCGTCGACACCCCGGACAACGGACCGCAGGCGTCGGTGCCCGCGGCGGTCACCACGGCATCCGGGGGGCCCACCTGCTCGACGAGCCGGCTCACGGCATCCGCCGCGGCGGCCGAGTCGCTCAGGTCGGCGGCGGCGAACGCCAGGGCAGGGTCGTCGGGCGGGCTGAGGTCGATGACGGCCGGCGTGCCACCGGCCTTGGTCACGGCGGCCACGACGGCGGCCCCGAGACCGCTCGACCCGCCGGTGACGTAGACGGTGCCGACCTCGGTGTCGGTGCGCAGCGGTGCGGGGGTGCTGGTCACAGGTTCTCTCCTCGTGAAATGGATTGCAGGACAGCGGTCGTCGACCGCCCGGACTGGTAGGGAAGAAGCACGACACGGCCGCCCCACGAGCGCACCAGGTCTGCCTCGGGCAGGTCGGCGTCCTCGTAGTCGCCGCCCTTGGCCCAGACCTGCGGCCGTAGCGACCGGAGCACCGCACGCGGGTCGTCCTCGTCGAACGTGACGACGGCGTCGACGCAGGACAGGCCGAGCAGCACCCGGGTGCGGTCCTCCTGCGAGTGCACCGGCCGGCCCGGGCCCTTGAGCCGGCGGGCCGACGCGTCGGAGTTGAGCAGTACCACGAGGCCGTCGCCGAGCGACCGGGCGGCCTCGAGGGTTGCGACGTGGCCGGCGTGCAGCACGTCGAAGCAGCCACCGGTTGCGACGAGGACGCCGCCGCGCTGCCGGAGGTCCTGGATGCACTGTGCGGCAGCCGGATCAGTCGGATCGACCACCGCACTCCGCCCGTCAACGACCGGCGCCGTCACACCGGCCGACGCCGGCTCCGGCGCTGGTGTGGCGGCAGCTCGAGGCGGCCGGATGCCGGACGCCCCTCCCCCGATGACGAACTCACCGGCGCGCGCCACGGCATCCACCACGGCCTCGCTGGTGGTGCGGCCCCGCGCCAACGACGCAGCCGCCGCGGCCGAGAACCGGTCACCGGCACCGCAGGTGTCCCCAGACGCCGGTGTCGCCGGCGCGAAGAGCGGCTCGCTCGCCGACGTCGCGACCCAGGCACCACGGTGGCCCCCGGTCACGGCAACCGCGCGAACACCCCACTGCTGCAACAGGGCCGAGGCGACAACGTCACCCTCTGCGCCCGGCATCCGGGATCGGGCGCGGGCCTCGTCGAGGTTCGGGGTCACCAGCGCACAGCCCTCCACCGGGTCCGCACCCCGGGGGTGCGGGTCCCAGACCACCGCCCGACGGCGAGCCCGGGAGGCCAGGGCTTCGCGGATGCCCGGGTCGGCCGTCGTGCCACCGCCGTAGCAGGAGACCAGCACCACGTCGGCACCGGCGATGGCCGAGGCGGCATCCGCGGTCAGACCGCCCAGGGGGCGGCCCGGACCCCCGGTGTCGATGCGGGCGATCGACTGCCCGCCGGCGCGCAGCCTGGTCTTGACCCGGGTGGCACCCTCGTGACCCAGCGGGAGCACCCGCACCCCGGCATCCGCGAGCAGGTCGAGCAGCTCGCGACCCTCGTCGTCGTCGGCGACCGGCGCCACGAGCGTGACGTCGACGCCGTCGCGGGTCGCCAGCAGGGCCGTGAGGCCGGCGCCGCCGGGGCGCGCCGCAACCGTGTCGACATCGACGACCGGCGCGGGCGCGTCGGGGCAGACCCGGTCGACGTGTCCGTGCACGTCGCGGTCGAGCAGGCAGTCGCCGACGACGACGACCTGGCGCCGGGCGCTCACGAGGCCTGCCGGCAGACCGGGCCGGCCTGCATCAGGCCACGGCGCTCGAGGGCCGCGTCGAGGGCGGCGCAGACGGCGTGGATCGCGACGAGCTGCACCTCCTGCACCGCGGCAGTGCTCGGGGCGTCGACCACGAGCGCCTCGTCGGCGATCGCGGCCAGCGGGTTGGGGCCCGGGCCGGTCAGCGCCCACACCTGCATCCCCACGTCGAGCCCGCGCTTGGCGGCGTGCAGCACGTTGCTGCTGGTGCCGCTGGTCGACAGCAGCACCAGCACGTCGCCCGGGCGGCCGTGCGCCTCGACCTGCCGGGCGAACACCTCGTCGGGCCCGTAGTCGTTGAGGATCGCGGTGAGGCTCGAGGTCTCGGCGCACAGCGCGATGGCCGACAACGGCCGGCGGTCGGTGCACCACCGCCCCACCAGCTCGGCGGTGAGGTGCTGGGCCTCGGCCGCGCTGCCCCCGTTGCCGGCCGCGAGGAGGCGGCCGCCCCCGACGAGCGTGGTCGCCAGCCGCTCACCCCACGCGCGGATGACGTCACCCTGGCGCACGAGCGAGCGCAGGCCGCCGTCGAGCTCGGACGCGTGCTCGTCGAGCCACGAGCCGGGCCGGGATGCCGGGAAGCCCACCCCGCGGGCCACGGCGTCGAGCACCTCCTCGGTCTGGGCGGCGACCACCGACCAGTCGAACCGCTCGACCGCCCGGGCGCGCGCCCGCCGCCCCATCGCCTCGGCCGCGCCGGGGTCGTCGAGCAGGCCGCGCACGGCCGCCACCAGGGCGGGCACGTCGCGCGGCGGCACCAGCCGGCCGGTGCGACCGTCGTCGACGGAGTCGAGCAGCCCGCCGACGGCGGTGCCCACCAGGGGCCGGCCGCACGCGGCCGCCTCGAGCGGGGTGATGCCGAACGGCTCGTACCAGGGCACTGCGAGCACCACGTCGGCCGAGCGGTAGAAGGCCGGCAGGTCGGCGTGCGGCAGCTGCCCGGTGAGCACCAGCCGGTCGTTGACGCCCAGCTCGGCGGCCAGCGCGCGCAGCCGCCGGGCCTCCGGATCGTCGGGGAGCTGCTCGGCCGGGGGGCCGCCGACGACGACGAGCTCGGCGTCGGGGAGGTCGACGAGGGCGCGCACGGCGAGGTCGAACCCCTTGCGCTCGACCAGCCGGCCGACCACGAGCAGCCGGACCCGCCCGGTGTGCGGCAGCGCCTCGGGTCCGGGGCCGGAGGGCGTGAAGTGGGCGGTGTCGACACCGCAGGGCACCACCCGCACGTGGTCGGTGGGTACGCCCATCCGGCCCAGCTCGCTCACCTCGTCGGTGCAGGTGGCGACGACCACGTCGGCCTCGGCCGCCACCCGGTGCTCGAGCGCGAGACGGTCGGCGGGGCTGGTGTCGGCCTCGCGCTGGTGGCGCCGCTTGACGCTGCCCAGGGCGTGGAAGGTCTGGGCCACCGGCACCCCGCGTCGGCGGCCGGCGCGCAGTGCGGCCAGGCCCGACATCCAGAAGTGCGCGTGCACCACCTGCGGGTCCCCGCGGTGGGCCCAGTCCTGCGCCATCCAGTCAGCGAAGTCGTCCATGTGCGGGAGCAGCTCGTCCTTGGGCAGCCGCTGCGGCGGCCCCGCCGGCACGTGCACGACCGTGACGCCGGTGCCGGCAGGCACTCGCTCGGGCAGCTCGGGGTCGTCGCGCCTGGTGTAGACGTCGACCTCGTGGCCCAGCCGGGCCAGGCCGAGCGCGAGCTCGGCGACGTGCACGTTCTGCCCCCCGGCATCCGCCTCGCCGAGGGCGGCGAGCGGGCTGGCGTGTTCGGACACCATGGCGATCTTCACGGTGACACCTCCTTGAGGATGCGGTCCCACTCGAGGAGGAACCTGGAGAGCGAGAAGCGATCGAGTGCATGGGCGCGCGCCACGCGGCCGCGGGCCCGGGCGTCGTCGGGGTCGGCCAGCAGGTGGCGGGCGGTGGCCCGCAGCCGCACCAGGTCGTTGGTGACCAGCCCTGCCTCGGGTGGCACCGCCTCGGGCGCCTCGGTCGTCGACAGGGCGAGCACCGGCATCCCGAGCAGCATCGCCTCGATGAGCGACAGGCCCAGGCTGGTCCAGCGGTAGGGGTGGAGGTAGACGCGGTGCCGCGCCAGGGCGTCGTGCAGCTCGGCCTGCGAGACGTCGTGGCACCGGCTGCGGTCGAGCCCGGGCAGCCCCTGCTGCTCGGCCACGGCGCCCAGCTGGTCGCTCGCCATCCCGTAGACGTGCACCGGCAGGCAGTGCGCCATGCCGAGCACGATGTCGCTGCCGGCCACCCGCCACCGGCGCACCGGCTCGTTGACGCTGACGGCCAGAGACGCGTCCTCGCCCGTGTAGCGCGGGCCAGGGTCGGGGATGCCGTGCTCGACCACCGTCGTCGGGTGGTCGCCGCAGTCCCACGCCATGGAGTTGAAGGCGGTGACGTGGGCGACGAGCACGTCGCGCAGCCGCGGGTCGCTGAGCACCGGGTGCTCGCTGCGCACCGCGTGCTCGGTGGGCGCGTTGTGCTCGAGGTAGACGACGGGCAGGTCAGCGCCGATTCGGCGGCCGGTCCACCGCTCGACGAGGTCGACCTCGTGGGGCCGCTGGAGCACCACGACGTCGATCTCCTCGTCGCGCAGCTGCTCGGGAGTGACCTCGCTGGCGGTGCCGGGCCAGTCCCAGGTGCGGGCACGGCCCCGGCCGTCGGGGCCGCGGCCGGGCAGCACCGGCAGGAGGTAGTCGTGCGACCCCTGCAGGAAGGAGTTGAGGTAGGAGCCGTGCACGTGCCAGATGAGCACCTTCATGACGCGCCTCCCGCCGGCACCGGCTGTCCGCGGTGCGCGGCCTTCGGGGGTGACCCGGCCAGGGTGCGCACGGCCGCCACCACCTGCGTGGCGGGCACGTCGGTGCACGGATGGCCGGGCACGGGGCAGGCGCGTGCGCGAGTGAGGGCGCAGGCCGCCCGCTGGTCGCCGAGCACGACGGTGGGCACGCCCCAGGGGCGCCACCGCTCGAGCGGCACGACCGGGGCGAAGAGGCTGACCACCGGGGTGCCCACCGCGGCCGCGAGGTGCGCGGGGCCGGTGTTGCCGACGACGACGGCGGACGCCCCGGAGAGCACCCCGGCCAGCTCGCGCAGCGTCGTGCGGCCGGTCAGGTCGACCCCGCCCGGTGGGGTGACGGCCCGGCCGACGGCCCGGTCGTCGGGGCCTCCGGTGACGACGACCTGCCAGCCCTCGCCGGCGAGGGCCTCGGCGTAGCGCGTCGCCCGCTCGCCCCCGATGCCGCGGGCGGGCACCGACGCGGTGGGGTGCACCACGACGTACTGGCTGCCGAGCCCGCTCGGGGGACCGGGCTGGGTCACCGCGAGGCGGTCGTCACCGGTGCTCGGGTGCCCGGCCGCCGCGACGACCGCCTGCATCGCCTCCACCTCGTGACCGCCGCCGAACCCGGGGTCGTCGCCGTCCGGCATCCGGTGGTGGCGCACGTCGAGCAGCGCGCCCGGATAGGTGTCGCTGGTGCCGACCACGGTCGGCACGCCCGCCCACGTGGCGAGCAGCGCCATCGGCAGGGGGCTCTGGTGGAAAGAGGTGAGCACGACGACCTCGTCGTACTGCTCGGTGCGCAGCCGGGCGAGCAGCTCGTCGAGCACCGTCGGGTCGTGTGGCGCGGCATCGTCGCGCATCCACGGCACGTCGGCGATCAGTACCTCGTCGATGCCGGGGAGCAGCGCGGCAGCGGCGGCCCCGCTCGGCGAGACGAGGAGGTGCAGCACGTCGATGTCGGCCTTGAGCTGCCGCAGGGCGGGACCGGCGAGCAGCACGTCACCCTCGCTGTCGAGGCGCACGGCGAGCGCCTTCACCTCACGCCCCCGGTCAGCCACGGTGCCACCCGAGCACGATGTCGACGGCGCCGGCGAGGTCGGGGGCGACCACCGGCGCGGCCGCGACCTCTTCGGCGCGGGTCACCGGGGTGGGCACGAGCACCGAGCGCGCGCCCGCCGCCCGGGCTGCCTCGGCGTCGGCGCCGATGTCGCCGATGACGACGCACTCCTCGGGCCGCACCCCCAGGCGTCGGGCGGCGGAGTGCACCATGCCGGGCCGTGGCTTGCGGCACTCGCAGCCCTCGTCGGGCCCGTGCGGGCAGACCTGCCAAGTGCCGAACGGGCCGAGCCGGGCCTCGACCTCGGCGTTGACGGCCTCGACCTGGTCGGTGGTGAGCAGTCCCCGGGCCAGGCCCGACTGGTTGGTGACCACGCCGACCAGCAGGCCGGTGGCGCGCAGCCGGTCGATCGCTTCGCGGGCGCCGGGCACCGGCTCGACGGCCGCAGGGTCACCGTTGTAGGGCACGTCGTGCACCAGGGTGCCGTCGCGGTCGAGGAGCACCGCCCGGGGTGCGGTCGGCCACGGGGCGGCGGCGCGGTGGCGCCACCAGCCCCGGCCACGGTGCCAGACCGCCGCCACCGGCAGCACCGCACTGGTCCACGTCATCGTCACCATCTCCGCGGGCGTGCCCGGGCCCGGCGCCACCCGGCGCCGCACCAGGTCGGCGACGTGCATCAGGTAGGCAGTGCCGCCCGCGGTCGCGGCCACCCGAGCGGCCGTCGAACGGGCACCGGCCGGGGCAGCGAGTGCGGCCAGCGCCAGCCCCGCGGTGGCGGCCACGTGGCGCCGGAACAGCCCACGCCCGGCGGCCGCGTGCTCGCGCCAGCGCGGCCCGTGCAGGCGCCGCATCAGGGCGTCGTCGGCGTTGCCGCGCTGCACGCGCACACTGATGCCGGGGGCGGCCGGGCGCACCGGGTGCTGCACCTCGCGCAGCCCCACCCCGAGCCGCCACCCGGCCTGCTGCACCCGCAGGGCCAGGTCGGCGTCCTCGCGGTAGGCACGCGGGAAGCGCTCGTCGAAGCCGTCGACGGCCAGCAGCGCCTCACGACGGTAGGCCATGTCGGCGGTCGCCCAGCGGGCCGACTCCAGGCCCGCCGTCGAGCGCTCCCAGTCGGTCGGGCGACGGTCTGTCGGCAGCGGCACGCGGATGCGACCCTGCGACCCCGCCTCGTCGCGCGCGGCCAGGTCGAGGTCCACCCCGAGGGTGCGGGCCCACCCCGCCGGCAGCACGACGTCGTCGTCGAGGAACGCCACCCACGGCGCTGAGGTCAGCCGCCAGCCCAGGTTGCGGGCAGCCGCCGGCCCACGCCCCCACCCGCGCACCACGCGTAGAGGGAAGGGCCACGTCTCGTCAACCAGCAGCGGGCCGGGCTCGGGTCGGTCGTCGACCACCACGACCTCGTGCGGCATCGGCCCCTGCTGCGCGGCGAGGCTGTCGAGCAGTACGGGAAGGCTGGGCCGGCCCAGCGTCGGCACCACGACGGCATACCGGGCGGTCCGGTCGGTGTGGGCGGTGTGGGCCGTCACGACGGTGACCCCGGGGCGAAGAGGTTCCCGCGACGCACCAGGTGCGGGCCGAGCACGAGCGCGTCGACCGGGGCGGACCCGAACAGCTCGAGCGCGTCGCGAGGGTCGTCGACCATCGGGCGGCCGGCGGTGTTCAGGCTGGTGTTGACCACGACAGGCAGCCCGGTGCGCGCCTGGAACGCCCGCAGCAGGGCGGCCACGTTCGGGGTCGTCGCGTCGTCGACGGTCTGCACCCGGGCGGTGCCGTCGACGTGCACCACGGCCGGGATGCGGTCGCGCCAGTCGGGCGCGACCCGGTGCACGAACAGCATGTAGGGGCTGGGCAGCGGGCCGTCGAGGAAGATCTCCTCCGCGCACTCGGCCAGCACCATGGGGGCCACCGGGCGGAACTGCTCGCGGCCCTTGACGTCGTTGAGCCGCTCGAGGTTCTCGGCCCGCCCGGGGTGCGCCATCAACGAGCGGTTGCCCAGCGCGCGCGGGCCGTACTCGCTGCGCCCGTCGAACCAGGCCACCACCCCGTCGGCGGCGAGCACGTCGGCCACCTCGCCCGCGAGGTCGTCGGGAGTCGTGAACGGCACCGCGGCCCGGCGCAGCCAGGCGGCGAGGTCGTCGTCGCGCCACTGCCGCCCGAGCGCGGCCGTGGCCATCGGCTCCGCCATGCTGCCGCCGTCTGCATGCACCTGCAGCGCGGCTCCAAGGGCCGTGCCCGCGTCACCGGCCGCGGGCTGCACCCACACCTCCTCGAACGCGGTCTCGCGCCAGATCCGCGTGTTGGCAACGCAGTTCAGCGCTGTGCCACCCGCCATGGTCAGCACCCGGTCACCGGTGCGCTCGTGCAACCAGGTCGCGAGCTCGACGAGCAGCTCCTCCACGCAGGCCTGCACCGAGCTGGCGAGGTCGGCGTAGCGGGGCGGCCAGTCCTGCTCACCGCCGGTGCGGCGGGGCGCGAATCGCTCCCAGTCGGGGATGGGCGCCTCGAAGCCCCCCTCGGCGGTGACCCGGATCGTCTGCCGCAGGGCCTCGAGGTGCACCGGCTTGCCGTACGACGCCAGCGCCATCACCTTGTACTCGTCACTCGAGCGCAGGAAGCCGAGGTGCTCGGTGAGCGACTCGTAGAGCAGGCCCAGCGAGTGCGGAAGCGACTGCGCGGCGAGCACCTCGAGCCGGCCCTCCTCGTAGTGCCCGCCGAGGTGACTCGCCTGCTCGCCGCGCCCGTCGAGCACGAGCACGCTGCACGCTCGGCCGGGGGTCTGCAGCGGGGCAGCGAGGGCCGCCGATGCCGCGTGCGCGACGTGGTGCGGCACGAAGCGCACCTGCTCGCGGTGTAGCCCAGGCAGCGAGGCGGCCAGGAAGCCGGGCGCCGACTCGGCATACGTGCGGCGCAGCGAGTCCCACGGGTCGTCGAGCCCCATGTCCTCGGCCGGCTTCGCGAGGGCTGGGTCGAACGAGTAGGCCACGGCATCCAGGTCCTGCGGGCGCAGCCCCGCCTCGGCGAGACACCAGCGCATCGCCTGGTCGGGCAGCTCCCACGCCGAGAAGGGCACCGGGCGCTTACCGTGCTTGCGCCGGGAGAAGCGTTCCTCCTCAGCGGCGGCGACCACCCGCCCGTCGACGACGAGCGCGGCCGCCGGGTCGTGGAAGATCGCGTTGACTCCGAGAACTCGCATGGGGCACCACTACCCGGGTGAAGCGCTTCTCACTCGCGGCAACTTCCCGAAGCGGTCCGGACACCGTTGGGAGCCGTTTGTCACCGCCTGAAACGGGCACAGTGCGGACATGACGCAGACGACGACCCGTCCCAGCTCCGCGCCGTCCACCCACCCGGATGCTGCTGCCATCGCTGCCGCAGTGTCGGATGCCGTGGCGCGCGCCCGCGCCGCCCAGCCGGGATGGCGCGCCACCTCGCCCGGCGAGCGAGCCGGGCACCTGCGCGCGGCCGCCTCGGCGGTTCGGGCGGCATCCGACGAGCTCGGTGACCTGCTCTGCATGACCACCGGCCGGTTGCTGGGAGAGGCGCGCGACGGTGCCCGGGTGGCCGCCGACCTCCTCGACGAGGCCGCGGTCACCGGGCTGGTGGGTGGCCGGGCGCTGGCCGGCAACCCCGGTGCGCTCGACATCGTGCGCACCGAGCCGCGCGGCGTGGTCGGCGTGATCACCCCGTGGAACGACCCCTACCCCGCCGCCGCGGGCCTGGTCGCCGCCGCCCTCATCACCGGTAACACGGTGGTGCACAAGCCCTCCGAGCGCAGCGCCGCCCCGGGTGCGCGGCTCACCGAGCTGGTCGCCGGTGCGCTGCCCGACGGGGTGCTCGAGCTGGTCGCGGGGGATGCCGGGGCCGGGGCGGCGCTCGCCGCCCACCCGGGCGTCGACCTGGTCGCGCACATCGGCAGCAGCGCCGCCGGGGCGTCGGTGCGGGTGGCCTGCGCCGCCCGGGGCGCCGCGGCCGTCACCGAGAACGGTGGCAAGGACGCCCTGCTCGTCGACGCCGGGGTCGACCCGGCCTGGGCCGCCGAGCAGATCGCCGTGGGGAGCCTTCACGAACGCCGGGCAGCTGTGCACGTCGGTGGAGCGGGTCTACCTGCACGCCGACGTCGCGGATGCCGTGCTCGCCGAGCTGGTGCGCCGGGCCGAGTCGCTCATCGTCGGTGACCCGCGCGAGCCCTCGACCACGATGGCCGCCCTCGTCGACGAGCGCGCGCTCGACACCGTCGACGACCACGTGCAGCAGGCGCTGCGCGCGGGTGCCCGGCTGCTGACCGGAGGCAGCGTGCTTCGGGCCGGCCCCACGGCCTACGCCCCCACCGTGCTGGTCGACTGCACCGACGAGATGCTCGTGATGGCGGAGGAGACCTTCGGACCGGTGGCGGCGGTCGCCGTCGTCGGCTCGTGGGAGGAGGCGCTGGAGCGGGCCGGCGGTGGCCGGTACGGCCTGGCGGCAACGGTTCTCACCCCCGACACGGCCCACGCACTGGCGGCCATCGAGTCCCTCGAGGTGGGCACGGTGAAGGTCAACGCGGTCTTCGGTGGGGCGCCCGGCGGGTCGGCCGACCCGCGGCGCGACAGCGGGCGCGGAGCGGGCTACGGGCCCGACCTGCTGCGCGAGATGGTCGTGCTCAAGGCGGTTCACTGGGAGGCCGCGCCGGCGTCGCGCGGCGTCTGACAGCATCCATGTGGGGCTTGGCCGGCCGGCTGCCGCACGAGGGTCCGGAGCCGCGCGAATGGGTGCCCAGGAGAGGGGTACGGGACGGTCTCACACCCGCACCACCGAGGAGGGGAAAATGACCAGCACCGCAGGTGACGGCATGAGCCAGGGTGACGGCCTGACGGTCATGGAGGGGCACCAGGTGCGGCGGCTCCCCGTCATCGGCGGCCACCGACTCGTCGGCATCAGCCAGGGCGACCTCGCCCAGGCGTTGCCCGACGACCAGACCGGTCAGCTCGTGGAGTCCCTCTCGACGGAGTGAGGGCCGCGAGCGGCCGAGGATGCCGGGGTGTGGGGCGGGGGCCCGCTCCCCGGCATCCGGTGGTGGTCGCCACCCAGACCCGGTGCCGTCAGCTGATCACCGGCAGTGTCGGCCAGCGCCAGCTGGCCCACCCCGGCCAGGTGTCGTGGCCCTGCGGCGGCGGCGGGACGGGTCCGTTGTCCAGCTCGTCACGGCTGGGCAGCTCGATGGACGCCAGGAAGTGGTCGTGGTCGGCATCGGTCATCTCGAAGGTGGTCTCCGGGGCCTTCCGCCACCTCGTGGTCGCCCGCCGCCGACGCTCGTCCTCGCTGGCGTGCACGTACTCGAGCCTGAAGTGGGCACCCGCGCTCTCGGCGATGACGCGGATGGCATAGCGCTCGTCGGCGGACCAGCAGCCGAAGTCCAGGATGGCGCCGGATCCGCTGAGGAGCACCTGGTGCGCGACCCAGATCATCCGGCCCTCGAGGATGTCGCGGCGCCCGTCGGCACTCGCCGCAGGTCACGGAGCTGAGCGCTGGAGAGCGAGGCAGGAAGTGAGTGCGCCCGCCAACAGGCAGACGGTTGCCTGGGGTCCCGCGGTGACGCTTGGCGGACGCCGCCTGTGGCTCCTTTGCCTGTCGGGGGACCAGCCCGATGTCCGCCGTCGCCACGAGGGACAGCCCGTGGCTCACCCTGCGCTCACTGAGCAGAGCGGGCAGGGGTCCTTGGCGGACCATGTTTCCCTTGGCCCTCCTTGCCCAGCATGCCTCTCGGGCTCGCTACCGACGAGCACCCAGACCTGCGCGTGGGGCCAAGGCTCGAGCTGCGGCCGAGCTCAGGCGGCGTGGCGCACCCGGTCGAGCACGGCGCCGGCGACCTCGTCGGGCTGCAGCTCAGGCAGCCAGTGCCCGGCGTCGAGCTCGACGAAGAGGTAGTCCCCCGTGACGTGGGAACGGGTGGCCTGCGCCGCCGCGCGCCCCAGTGCCGGGTCGTGCTGCCCCCACACATAGGTGGTCGGGACGCTCACGTCGCCAGTGCCCGCACCGATGCCGTCGAGCACCTCCCACGGGGGCCGGCGGCCGGCGGCTCGGTACCAGGCCAGCGGGCCGTGCAGCGACGACGGGCTGGAGAACCGGCGGGCGTACCGGTCGGCCAGGTGGGTGGGCAGGCCTGACATCCGCAGCGAGCGCGCCAGGGTGCGCGACAGCACGAGCTCGGGCAGCACCGGCACCTGCACAGCCAAGGTGTACCAGCTGCGCAGCGGCTGCAGCGATCTGGTCATCGCGTGGACCAGGGCGGCCGGGTGTGGCGTCGACAGCACAGTCAGCGAGCCGACCCGGTCGGCGTGGTGCGCCCCCAGGTACCAGGCGACCGCGCCGCCCCAGTCGTGTCCGACCACGTGCGCGGTGGCGACGTCAGCGGCATCCATGACAGCCAGGACGTCTGCCGCCAGGGTGCTGACCCGGTAGGCCGAGACGTCGACGGGGTTGGCTCCGGGCGAGTAGCCGCGCTGGTCGGGTGCGAGGGTGCGCAGGCCGGCGCGGTGCAGCGTGGGCGTCACCCCGGACCAGCACCGCGAGTCCTGCGGGAAGCCGTGCAGCAGCACCACGGCCTCGCCCCCGCGTGGCCCCTCGTCACGCACCTCGAGGGTCAACCCGGAGCGCTCCACGACGTCGATCATGTCAGCGCCCCGGGGCCCACGACCGGCTCGATCGAGGGCGCCGTTCGCTCGGTGCCGGCATCCGGCGGCCCCACGGCATCCCGGGCGAAGGCCTGGTTGCGGCTGCCGACCTTGCGGGCGGTGGTGAGGTGGCCACCGAGGTAGCCCGAGGCGCCGGTGAGTGCGGCACCGGCGAGCGCCGTGGCGACGCCCAGCCGGTGCCGCCGACGCGAGCGCGCGACGTACGAGGCGAGGTAGAGGGTGACAGCGGCGCCGTTGAGCACCCCGTGCAGGGCGCCCACTCGCTGGGTCTCGCGGCCGAGTGGTGCCCACTCGGCCACCCCGGTCAGCGCGGTGGGGCCGGAGGCCGCGAGCCCCGCCCCGACGAGCCAGCGGCTCGCCGCGCGGTCCTCGGGGCGACCGCGCAGGTCGAGAGCCGTGGCGGCCGTCCAGAAGCCGAGCGGCAGGTCGGTGAGCAGCGGGTGCAGCGCGTGGCCGATCACGCCGGAGCGCAGCAGCTCGCTGCCCGACCACCGGTCGAGCGGGGCGGCGATGACCCCGTAGAAGGAGCGCAGGCGGTCGAGCGACGGGTTCTGCTCCAGCCGCTGCACGGCGGTGACGACGCGGGTCGTGGCGGTGGCCATGCGATCAGGCGATGACCGCGTCGATGGTCTTCTTCAGGGCGCTCGGCTGCTCGGGCCGGCGCGGTGCGCGCTCCTTGGCCTCCGCCAGCTCGGCGCCGATCTCACGCAGCTGGGTGCGGGACAACCCTTCTCGCACCTGGGGGAACCACTCCTGCTCCTCCTCCTCGATGTGGTGGTCGACGTTCTCGATGAGCACCGTGGCCTTCGCCACGAACCGCTCGTCCTTGTACGTCATCGGCACCAGCTCCATCACGAGCAGGTCCGCCACGTGGTGCTCCTCGTACGACTCGAGAACGTCGTCCTCGAGGTCGGGCAGCAGGGCTCGCACCCGCGGGTACATGACCTCGTTCTCGATGTAGGTGTGCACCGTCAGCAGCTCGATCATCTTCTCGACGAGCTTGCCCTTTCGGGCGGGCGTGGTGGAGTCCTTCTGGAACTCACGGAAGAGCTTGCGCACCTCCTTGTGGTCGTCCTTCAGCATCACGATCGCGTCCTGGGACATGTCGACTCCTCACAGATGGGGTCGGCGGGCGCAGGGCGCACCGGCCGTGGCGTCCCCGACGACCTACCCGGCGGCCCCGCACACAAACACGGGCGTGGTCGTGCCACGGTGTGGGTAGGCAGTGATGGCTCCGCGCCCGGAGCCCGTGACCCGACCGAAGGAGTGCCGATGCCGGTGACCACCTGCGACGCCGTGGTGGTGGGCGCCGGGCCCAACGGCCTGGTCGCCGCCAACGCGCTCGCGGATGCCGGCTGGGACGTCGTGCTCGTGGAGGCCCAGAACGAGGTGGGCGGGGCGGTGCGCAGTGCCGAGAGCGTCGAGCCGGGCTTCGTCACTGACCTGTTCAGCGCGTTCTACCCGCTGGCTGCCGCCAGCCCGGTGGTGCGCGACCTGCACCTCGAGGAGCACGGGCTGGCCTGGCGGCACGCTCCCGACGTCATGGCCCACGCGCTGCCCGACGGACGAGGAGCCGTGCTGCGGCGTGACCCGGCCGACACCGCGGCGGGGCTCGATGCCGCGCATGCCGGCGACGGTGATGCCTGGCTGCGCCTGGTCGCGGGGTGGGACCGCATCCGTGACCCGCTCCTCGACGCCCTGTTCACGCCCTTCCCGCCAGTACGGTCCGGGATGCGGCTGCTGCGCCGGTCGGGGGTCTCCGGCACCCTCGACCTCACCCGGCTCGGCCTGCTCTCGGTGCGCCGCTTCGGCCAGGAGGAGTTCGACAGCGAAGAGGCGCGAGTCCTGCTCAGCGGCAACGCGATGCACAGCGACATCTCCCCCGACAGCGCCGGCAGCGCGCTCTTCGGGTGGCTGCTGGTGATGCTCGGCCAGGACGTCGGGTTCCCGGTGCCCGAGGGTGGCGCGGGGAGGCTGGCCGCAGCCCTCCGGCGGCGGGCCGAGTCGCTCGGGGTCCAGGTCCGCTGCGGCACGGCGGTCACCGAGGTGGTGGTGTCGGGCGGCCGCGCGCACGGCGTGCGGCTGGCCGACGGCACCCAGGTGCGAGCGCGGCACGCCGTGCTGGCAGACGTGCCGGCACCGGCACTCTACGGCGACCTCGTCGGCGCCCAGCAGTTGCCTGCCCGGTTCATGCGCGACCTGAGCCACTTCGACTGGGACGACGCGACGCTCAAGGTCAACTGGGCTCTGCGCGAACCGATCCCGTGGAAGGCACCCGAAGCCCGGGGCGCCGGCACGGTGCACCTCGGGGTCGACGACGACGGGCTGGTCGACGTCGCCGCCGCCCTGTCCGTGGGCCGGATGCCGCGCACCCCCTTCCTGCTCCTGGGCCAGATGACCACCGCCGACCCCACCCGCTCCCCCACCGGCACCGAGTCGGTGTGGGCCTACACCCACCTGCCGCGGCTCCTCGCCGGTGACGACGACGCGGTGGATCGCCAGGTCGAGCGGATGCAGGAGGCGGTCGAGGCGGTGGCGCCCGGTTTCGGCTCGACCGTGATCGGCCGGCAGGTGCAGCGCCCGGCGGACCTCGAGGCCGCCGACGGCAGCCTGAGCCGCGGGGCCTTGAATGCCGGCACCGCCGCCCTGCACCAGCAGCTGGTGCTGCGGCCGACCCGGGGTCTTGGCCGGCCCGAGACGCCGGTCACCAACCTCTACCTCGCCAGCGCGTCGGCCCACCCGGGCGGCGGGGTGCACGGGGCGTGCGGCTGGAACGCCGCGGTGTCGGCCCTGCGCCAGCGTGGCCCGCTCGGCCCGGTGCGCCGCGCCCTGTTCCGCACGGCGTGGGCACGGGTCCTGCGCGAGCCGCCCGGCTGACCCGGGCGCACGGCATCCGGCCAGATCGACGGTCGGCGGTGAGGCCGGTGGACCGGTACGACCTGACGCCGGATACCGCCACGTAGGTGCACCGATCACGCGACCTACCAGGCAGTGGGGAGAAAGCGAGGACCTCGTCGAGGCGGCCACGCAGCCCCCGACATCGGGGATGCCGCGCCGTCAGTCGTCGCTGCCGGCGAGCCAGGCGCGGTGGCGACCCTCGGCGATGTAGGCGAGCCGGCGCAGCCCCTCGCGGTTGCGCGGCAGGATCATCGCCTGCCGCACCGGCGTCGGCACGACCTTGCCGGGCCCGGTCACGGCGTCCTCGGCCATCGAGACGGTGCAGCTGCCCGGGCCGTCGGGGACGACCTCGATCGACACCCGGGCCTCCCCCATCGGCCACCCCTTCGCCTTGAGCACGAGGCGGTGCGGCTCCTGCGCCTCCTCGACGACCGTGGCATCGGAGATGACCGCCGGCCACGGGCCGAAGCTGTGCTGCAGGCGGCTGCCCGGCTGGGGCCACGCGTCGTCGACCGCCCGCACCCGGGAGGCGCCCACCACCCAGGTCGCGTAGAACCAGCCGTCGGCGAGGACGGCCCACACCGCTTCGGCCGGTGCGGCCACCGACCGGGAGACGCGGGGGCGGGTCGCAGTGTCGTGCTCGGTCATCTCGTCCTCCTGATGGGGTGGGGCGGTGAGGGGGTCGCGGCTGGGCGCCGGGTGCACCGGCAGGTCGACGTTGCCCGGGGTGGGCGGCAGGTCGCGCCACGTGTCGAGCCCGAACGTGCGCATCAGGGGCGTCACCAGGGCGTCATAGATGCCGGGGAACAGCCGGAACCCGGCGATCACGACGAGGTTCGCCGGACCCACGTGGGTCTGCCGCCGCGGATGCCGCAGCACCCACCACACCCGGCGCGCGACGTCCTCCGGCTGCAGCACCGGGGGCGGGGGGCTGCCGTGCCGGCCGAGCACCGTGGCCGCCTGCCGGTAGACGGGCGTGTCGATGCCGCCCGGGGCGATGAGCGAGATCCTGACGCCGTCGCGCTGGCGGGCCTCGATCTGCAGGGTGCGCACCAGGCCGTGCACGGCCCACTTCGAGAGCACGTAGGAGCCCATGTAGGGGGTGGCGATCTCGCCGAGCAGTGACCCGACGACGACGAGGTGTCCCGCACCGGTGCGGCGGAAGGCGTCCATGGCGGCGCGACACACCGCGAGCGTGCCGAACACGTTGGTGTTCACGACCTCGGTCATGACCTCACCCGGCACCTCTTCGATGTTCCCGTACGCCACGACGGCCGCGGAGTGCACCACCGCCAACCCGCGACCGAACTCGTCGGCCGCCTGGCCGATGACCCGGTGCACCGCCTCGGCATCGCGCACGTCCAGCTCTTCGACGGATGCCGTGCCCCCCGCCGCGAGGCACTCCTCGGCGAGCAGCTTGAGCACGTCCGGGGCCCGGCCGGTGAGCACCACGTGGAGACCCTCCCGGGACAGCCGCAACGCGGTGACCCGACCGATGCCGCTGGAGGCCCCGGTGATGACCACCCCCGTGACGTGCTCGGTCGATGGGGTCACCGGGCGTCCTTCCGTTGCAACGCACGCGCGTTCGTGCGGAGCCTTCGGCCTACCCCCGGGGCTCTGCGGGCAAACCGTGGACACCGCGAATGGACGGGACCAACGAGGGGTAGGCCGCCCGCATGAGCACCTTCGAGAAGGACCAGGTCCCACCGCCGCCCCCGGGCGCGCCCGCCCTCGCATCGGTTCCCCTCGAGGAGCCCACGACGCCGCACGATCCCCTGCCGCCGAAGCCTGAACAGCAGTCGCCCGCCACGGTCTCGCCCACTGGCGCCGACCTCGATGCCGAGCCCACCGCGATGAGCCAGCAGGGGGCGTTCCTCACGACGTCGACCGGTGCCCGGCTGCGCGACACCGACCACTCGCTGCGCGTCGGCCCGCGCGGCCCGGCCCTCCTGCAGGACCACCACCTGCGCGAGAAGATCACCCACTTCGACCACGAGCGCATTCCCGAGCGGGTGGTGCACGCCCGTGGTGCGGGCGCGCACGGCATCTTCGTCGGCTACGGCGCTGCCTCCGACCTCACCTCGGCTGCATTCCTCGGAAAAGACGTCGAGACACCGGTGTTCGTCCGGTTCTCCACGGTCGCGGGCTCGCGAGGGTCCGCCGACACCGTGCGCGACACCCGAGGGTTCGCCGTGAAGTTCTACACCGAGCAGGGCAACTTCGACCTGGTGGGCAACAACATCCCGGTCTTCTTCATCCAGGACGGCATCAAGTTCCCGGACGTCATCCACGCCGCGAAGCCGCACCCCGACCGCGAGATCCCCCAGGCGCAGACGGCCCACGACACCTTCTGGGACTTCGTCTCGTTGCACACCGAGGCCCAGCACCACGCCATCTGGGCGATGTCCGACCGTGCCATCCCGCGCTCGTACCGGCACATGGAGGGCTTCGGGGTGCACACCTTCCGGCTCGTCAACGCGGCCGGCGACACCACCCTCGTCAAGTTCCACTGGAAGCCGCGGCTCGGCGTGCACTCGGTCACCTGGGAGGAGGCCCAGCTGCTCAGCGGCATGGACCCCGACTTCCACCGGCGCGACCTCTACGACGCCATCGAGTCCGGCGCCTACCCGCAGTGGGAGCTCGGCATCCAGGCCTTCGAGGACAACGGTGACCAGACCTTCGAGGGCATCGACCTGCTCGACCCCACGAAGCTGGTGCCCGAGGAGCTCGCTCCGGTTCAGCCGCTGGGCCTGCTGACCCTGTCGGGCACCCCGACGAACTTCTTCGCCGAGGCCGAGCAGGTGGCGTTCGACGTCGGCAACCTCGTGCCCGGCATCGATGTCACCGACGACCCGCTGCTGCAGGTGCGGCTGTTCTCGTACGTCGACACCCAGCTCACCCGGCTCGGCGGCCCCAACTTCAACCAGCTGCCGGTCAACCGCCCGCACTCCCCGGTCAACGACATGCTGCGCGACGGCATGCACCAGACCGCGGTGCACGGCGGCGTCGCGCCGTACCGGCCCAACTCGCTCGACGGCGGCTGCCCCTTCGTGGCGGGCGACACCGACGGCGCCTTCCTCGACGTGCCGCAGGCCGTGGCCGCCGGCAGCAAGGTGCGCGAGCTGCACAAGTCGTTCGACGACCACTTCAGCCAGGCCCGGCTGTTCTGGCTGAGCATGTCCCCGGTCGAGCAGGACCACATCGTGCAGGCCTACACCTTCGAGCTCGGCAAGTGCTTCGACGACACCATCCGCCGGCGCCAGCTGCTCTCCCTCGCCCGCATCGACGGCGAGCTGGCCGCCGACGTCGCGGCCGGCCTGGGGATGCCGGCACCCGAGCCGGCGGTCGAGGTCGACGACGTCGAGCCCAGCGCCGCGCTCTCGCAGCTGGGCGGCACCTGGCCGGTCGAGGGCCGCACGGTGGCCGTCGTCGTCGACGCCACCTCCGACGCGGATGCCGTGCTGGCGCTGACCGAGCAGCTTCGCGCCGAGCGCCTCGTCCCGCTGCTGCTGGCTCCGAAGGGCGGCCCGGTCTGGGCCGACCGTGACCTGCCTGCGCACCGCACCCTGCTGACCTCCCGGTCGGTCGAGTTCGATGCCGTCGTGGTGACCGCGCTCGTGCCGCCCGCGGCCGATGCCCGGCAGAGCCGCGACGCCAAGGCCGGCGCCGGGGCGTCGACCGCGGTCGACCCGCGCCTCACGCTGCTCGTCGACGAGGCGTTCCGGCACGGCAAGGCCATCGGCGTCGTCGGTGACTCGCAGATCGCCGCGTCGCTCGGGCTCGCCGACGACGAGGCCGGCGTCAGCCTGGGCGACGCCGCCACCGTGGGCGCCGCGGTCGTCGCCGGCCTGGCCGAGCACCGCGCCTGGAACCGGTTCACGCCCACCCGCTGACCGCGGACGAACGGGGCGGATGCCCGGCCGGAACCACCGGCCGCGGCATCCACCCTTCGTGTCGTCCAGGGGACGACGCGCCACCTTGTGACGTGGCCTACCGCCTGGTAGTTGGAGCGATAGTTGGACCTACCAGGCGGTAGGTGACGCCACAGCGGATGCCGCGCCACGCGGCATCCGCACTCGCCGTGAGCTACCGCCTGGTAGCTGGAGCGATCGGTATACCTACCAGGCGGTAGCCGAGGGCACGACCGGCGGAGGGCCCGGCCCTCTCACGACACCGAACAGCCCGCCGCCCCGGGAGGACCAGGTCGACGGGCTGTTCGTGAGGAGAGGCCGGCTGGGCCGGCCCTCCCGTCAGATGGACGGCGTCGTGCCCGGGTCGGTGTCCCTGCCGGCGCTGGCCACCGAGCCGGTGCTCGAGGACCCGCCGTTGGAGGACCCACCGTTGGAGGACCCGCCGTTCGAGGCGGTCTCCTTGACGCCCTGCGCGGCGGAGGAGCCGTCGTCCTTCACGTGCTCCACGCCCTGCTGCGCGGTCTCCTTGACCGACTGGGCCGCCTGCTGAGCCGGCTCCTTGAGGTGCTGCGCGGTGTCCTGGGCCACCGACTTCGCCTCGTCGACGAGCGGCTCGGCCTTGTCCTTGGCCGTGGTGGCGAGCTCGCGCTCCTTGCTGCTGGCGGGCAGGAGCGAGCCCACCAGCCAACCGGCGGCCAGGGCCACGGCACCGGCGGCCAGCGGGTTGCCGCGCGCCTGGCGACGGGCCAGGTCCGGAGCGCTCTTCACACCCTCCGCGACGTCGTGCGCCCGGTCGGCACCGGCGCTGGTCGTGTCGTTGGCGGTGCCCATGACGCTCTCCTTGAGGCGGCCGGCCCGGCCGGTCGCCCGCTGGGCGGTGCGCTTGGCCACGCTGCTCGGGCGCACGCTGTCGGTGAGCACGTCGACGTCCTCGCTCAGCCGGCCACGGGTGCGGTCGATCTCGGCGCGGATGGCCTCGGGGTCATTGGTGGTGGTCATCGGGTCTCGTGTCCTTTCAGTGCCTCGGGAATGTCCTTGCTGGTGTCCACGGTGCGCGGCGCGAGCGGCGTGACCTGCTTCATCCGGGTGCGGCCCATCGCGGCCATGACGCCGGCTGCGGCCGCCCAGAGCACGCCGACGAGCAGTGCCGACCAGCCCAGGCTGTCGAACAGGTCGCCCAGGGCCCACCAGAGGGCGAGCGACAGGAAGATCAGCGCAAGGTGTCCCGCGACCCCGGCCCCGGCGAACATGCCGCCGGCCGCCTTGGCGTGGTCCGCGGTCTCCCGCAGCTCGGCCTTGGCGAGCTCGACCTCCTGGCGCAGCAGGGCCGACAGGTCGGTCGTGATGTCGCCGAGCACCTCACCCACCGATCGCAGGGAGGGGTCGGGCAGGTCGCCCCGGGTGTCGCCACCGTTGGTGGCGCCGGGGGTGCGCAGCCGCTGCTGCTCGGTCATCGGTTCCCTCGCAGGGAGTCGTCGCTCTCGGCGGTGAGGATGCCGTCGTCGTCGATCGGGGTCGCAGTGCCGTCGGGCGCGAAGGGCTGGCTGGTGCGTGATGCGCCGGGGAGCTCGTCACCGGGCACGGCGGAGCCGCCCTCGACCACGGTGGCCGGGGTGGCACCGGGGGTGACGGGGGTCGCCGCAGTGGTGGATGCCGTGGGGCCGGTTGCGGTCGGCATGCCGGTTCCGCCGTTGGTCGCCCCCCTGGTGCCCTCGCCGTAGCCACCCGTGGTGCCTGCGGCGTAGCCGGTGCTGCCGTAGGTCGAGCCGCCGTTGGTGACGGCGAACTGGACGCCCGTGGGTCCCCCGACACCGTTGCTCGAGGAGTCGTCGGAGTCGCGAGCCTCGTCGGCCAGGCTGCGGCTCAGCCGCCCGGCGAGCACACCGACCCCCGCCGCGATCGCGAGGAAGGTGCCCGGACGCTGGCGGGCGAAGCTGCGTGCCTCGTCGAGCAGGCTGCCGGGGTCGCGCTGGTCGAGCCAGGTCGCGGCATCCCCCGCCCGGCGGGCGACGTCGTCGACCAGCCCACGCGCCATGCCGTCCTGGTCCGCGGAGCCGGCCATCGAGCCGAGCTGGTCGGCCAGCTCACGCAGGCTGCCTGCCACGCGGGTCTGCTGGGTGGCCGCCTGGTCGGTGAGGTCCCGGCGGGTCTGGCTCCACAGCTGCCGCACCTGGTCGGTCGCCTCGCGGGTGACCTGCTTGGCCTCCTGCCCTGCGGTCTGCGCGACGTCCCCCGCTGCCTGCTTGGTCTCGTGTCCTACGGTGCCCGCTCGGTCCGCGGGGGTCTGCGGAGTGGTCGTCTGGGTCTCCATGAGTACCCCGTCCTCTCGTCAGGCCGTCGTCGGTCGACGGCGTGAGGGGGGCGTACCCGGGACCCCGTACGACGAAACCTTCTCCGGCAGTGCGGAAGTGGTGCAGGCCGGGCTGCGCGCCGAGCGGTGTCAGACCGCGCGCGCCGGCTTCCGTGGGACGGCCCGCTGCTGGTGCACGGCCAGGATGCCGGTGTCAGCCACCTCGCTCGCGACCTCGGCCAGCTTGCGGTTCGTGTGCTGGCTCGCGGCACGCAGCACGTCGAACGCCGCGTCGCGGGAGATGCCGTGCTGCTGCATCAGGATGCCCATGGCCACCCCGATCTCGCGGTTGCTCTCCAGCCCTCGGAGCAGGTTGGTCGCCCGGCCGCGGGCCAGAGCCGCAGTGACGAGCAGCGACCCGTGGCTCGCGAGCACCAGGCCCATGCCGGCCGCCCGCTCGTCGAACGCGTCGCGCCGGCACGAGTAGATGGTCAGCGCCGCCACCACCTCCGGCTCGCCGAGCAGGGTGAACCGCTGCCACAGCACACTCGACACCCCGAGCTCGTCGTGCACGGCTCGCCCCCAGCGCGGCCAGCGTCCCTCCGACCCGACGGCACCGGTGACGTAGACCGGGTCGTGGAACGCGGCATCCGTGCCGGGACCGGCCCCCGGCTCGAGCTGCAACCGGTCGGCGAGCCGCGCGGCCTCGTCGGTGGCGGCCTCGGTCGTCAGGCGGCTGCGCCGGCGCAGCGTGAGGCTGGCACTGTCGGCCCCGGGCACGTGGGCCACGGCGATCCGCACGAGCTCATCGAACGCCGGCCCACCGTCTCCCTCACTCGCCCGGCCGGCCAAGGGGCGAAGCGCGTCTGCGAGCACCAGCAGGGGGTTGGCGTCGTTGGTGCCACGGTCGACCTGCACGGCTCGCACGAGGCCTCCCCTCTCCGGCGACGACGCGTGAGGGCGTCCCCCACGTCCGTCCCCAGTATGACGCCGGCTGCCGCTGATGCCGCCCGACCGACCTTCGACAACCAGCGCTCGACCGCCGCCGCGTCGCCGCGAATGCCCCCCACGACCGCCGGGTAGGGAATCGGCGCCGGCACAGCGGCACGTTCGGCTGCACCGGCATCCGAGCAGTGGCACTCCCCCGCCAGCGAGAGGACAGCCCATGAGCCAGCGCACCGTCGAGGTTCCCGCCCAGCAGCAGGAGTGGCCGGGCAGCGACGCCGAGCTCACCCCACCGGCGGACCACGGCGCCGAGTCGTGGACCGGGCGCGACCGGCTCCGGGGCAAGCGTGCCGTGGTCACCGGCGGCGACTCCGGCATCGGCCGCGCCGTGGCGATCGCGTTCGCGCGCGAGGGTGCGGAGGTCGTCATCACCCACCTGCCCGAGGAGGAGGATGACGCGCGCGCCACCGCAGCACTCGCCGGCGCGGACAGCCGGGTCGTGCTGCACGCCGCCGACCTGCGCACCGCGCAGGCCAATCACGAGCTCGCCGAGCGGGCCGTGGCCGAGCTCGGCGGCGTCGACGTGCTGGTGTGCAACGCGGCCTTCCAGATGGCCCAGGAGGACCTGGCGCACTTCGCTCCCGAACAGCTCGAGCGCACCTTCGCCACCAACGTGCTCGGTCCGTTCTGGCTGGTGCAGGCCCTGGTGTCGCAGCTCGCCGACGGTGGCAGCGTCATCGTCACCACGTCGGTGCAGGCCTACTCCCCCTCCGACAACCTGATCGACTACGCGGCAACGAAGGCGGCCCTGAACAACCTCGTCGTCAACCTGGCCCAGGACCTCGGCCCTCAGGGCATCCGGGTCAACGCCGTTGCACCTGGCCCGATCTGGACGCCCCTCATCCCGGCGACGATGGCTCCGGAGAAGGTCGAGGGCTTCGGCTCCGACACCCCGCTGGGCCGCCCGGGTCAGCCCGTCGAGGTGGCCGCCGCCTACGTGTTCCTGGCCTCCGACGAGGCGAGCTACGTCTCGGGCACCGTCCTCGGTGTCACCGGGGGCAAGCCGGTCTTCTGACCAGGAGCAGCCGGGGCGCGCCCACAGAGAAGGTGTGCGGCGACGGCACGGGGGTAGGGCGGCACACACGCAGGCCACACGGTGTGCGGAGCACCCATCGACCGTCGATCAACAGGAGGTACACGTGCAGCCACTACCGGAGACGGCCGCCGCCCTGGCCGCCCTCGCCGTCGCGACCGACGACAGGGACGACGCCCTCGTCGAGGAGTTCGACCACGCGGCGGCGACGACCCGGCGGATCGCTCCCGAGTGCGTGGGGCTCACGCTGACCTTCGTGCAGGACGGTGTCTCCTTCACCTGGGTGGCGACCGACCTCGACTCCGCGGCCCTGGACGCCATCCAGTACCTCGAGGGCGGTCCCTGCGTCGCGGCCGTGACGCAGGGGTCCGTTGTCACCGACTCCGATGACGACCCGGTCGACGAGCGTGCGTGGCAGGCCTTCGCCCAGGCCAGCGCCCGGGCCGGGGTGTCGAGCACGCTGTCGATCCCCCTGATGACCTCGGACCTGGTGTACGGGGGGTTGAACCTCTACGGCAGCACGTCCAGCGCCTTCGATGGGCACCACGAGGAGCTCGCGGCCCTCTACGGCGGGTGGGCCGGTGGTGCGGTGACCAACGCCGACCTGACCTTCACCACGTTGGCCCGGGCGAGAACTGCGCCACGGGTGCTCGCGGACGCCACGAGCAGCAACGTCGCGGTGGGGCTGCTGATGGCCGCGCACGGCGTTCCGGAGGCGACCGCCCGTCACCTGCTGAGCGAGGCGGCGGCGCGGGCCGGGGTGTCCGTTGGCCGGGTGGCAGACATCCTGCTCGACACCCGGCTGCCCTAGTCCCGCGTCGGCTCGTGGTCGGCGGCTCCCGGGGCCGGACCGGTCGGTCGCGCTCCTCGGGCACCTCCCGAGCGCCCGAGCGGAGCCTCGAGCAGTGCCACGTCACCGGTCTCGGCAACCGTGGCGGCGACCTCGGCGACGGTCATCGCCCGCTGCTGGCCGGCCAGGCGCAGCAGGGCGAACGCCTGGTCGCGGGTGAGCCGGTGGCGGTACATCAGCACGCCCATGGCCACCCCGACCTCGCGGTTGGTCTGCAACGAGCCCGCGAGGTCAGCCGCCACGTCGCGCGCGATCACCGCCGACAACAACAGCGAACCGTGGGTGGCCAGCACGACCCCCAGGTGCAGCGACTGCTCGTCGAACGCGCCGACCTCGGTGGAGTAGACGTTGAGACTGGCGATGGCGGCCTGCTCGACCTCGAGCAGCAACCGGTAGGCCAGCACACTGCGCACCCCGAGGTCGGCGGCCACCCGCGGCCCCCACTCCCCCCACCGGGTGTCGGCGGCCACGTCTTCGCTGAGGTTGGCCGTGTCCTCGAGCACCGCGTCCACACACGGTCCACGCCCCAGCTGGTACTGCAGCACGTCGGCGCGCAGGGCCAGGTCGTGTGTCGACGCCCTGGTGTCGAAGCGGCCCCGCGACAGCACCGTCAGGCTCACCGCCTCGGCGCCGGGGATGGCCTCCAAGGTCGCCCGAGTCAGCCGCTCCAGAGGCTCCCCACCGAGGTCGTCGACCCGGCGGGTCACGGCATCCAGGGCGTCGGCGAGGTCACGCAGCTCCAATGACCGACCTTCCACGGCATCCGCGGACGACTGACCCGTCATGGGAATCCCTCCTGGTTCGACACCGTCTCGGGCCGTACCCCGCGGCGGTGGGTGGCAAACACGGTGATCGAGCACACCCGGGGCGTCGGAGAGGAAGTCGTGCGGTCCTTAACCCCTATGGGCGTCGTCCCCGTGAGACGTTTTACATCTCCCCGGTTGATCCAACCAGTCGTCTTCCTCGGGACACTTGGTCCAACAGCGGTGCCATCCCTCTCCAGCAAGGACGAGCTTCATGGCACCCTCGACCATCCCCGCCACGCACCACGACCACACGGCATCCCGGGCCGATCTCGACACCGAGGTCGACGCCCTCGCCGCTGAGCTGGCCGACGAGACCGACCCCGCTCGACGTTCCCGGCTCGTCGAGCAGATCGTGATCCAGATGCTCCCCCTCGCCGACGGCTTGGCGATGCGCTACAGCGGTCGGGGCGTCGAGACCGACGACCTGCTCCAGGTGGCCCGCACGGCCCTGGTCAAGGCGGTCGACCGCTACCGCCCCGGTGCCGGGCCGGGCTTCGCAGCCTTCGCGCACCCCACCATCTCCGGCGAGCTCAAGCGCTGGTTCCGTGACCACGGCTGGGCCGTGCGCCCGCCCCGGCGGATCCAGGAGCTGCGCGCCGGGCTGGTCGTCGAGGAGGAGCGCCTGCGGCACACGCTCAACCGCGACCCCCGCGACACCGAGCTCGCCAGCGTGCTGGGGGTCTCGGTCGACGAGGTCGATGAAGCCCGCGGGGTCTCTGCCGGCTACCACGCCGTGTCGCTCGACGCCCCGACGTCGGCCGGCACCAACCTCGCCGACCACCTGCTGGTCGCCGGCAGCCACGCGGGCGCCATCGAGGTGCGCGACGCCCTGCGCCACGCCGTCGCAGGGCTCACCGAGCGCCAGCGCCTCGTGCTGCGGCTGCGCTACGTCGACGAGCTGACCCAGGGCGAGATCGGGGAGCACATCGGGGTCAGCCAGATGCAGGTCTCCCGCATCCTGCGCGGCATCGTCCAGCGACTCCGGTGCGAGTTGCTTGCCGACGACGAGCGTGAGGCGCACGACTCCGCAGCCTGACGTCGCGAGCCGGTCCGGCTACACGATCGCCTCGGGTCGGGGTGGGTTTCCGAGCCGAGCCGGTGGGTAACTGGCCCCATGCCCACTGCTCGGAAGACCTCCGGTGGGGACCGACCGAGTGAGCGACCATGAGGAAGGCCTTGGGGGTGGCGGTGCTGCTGCCCGTCGCACTGGTGGCGGGGTGCGCAGGAGTCGGCGGGTCCGATGGCGGCGGGGGTGACAACGGGGGCAACGGTGGTTCGGGGTCGTCGAGCTGGTCGGGCACACTCAGCGGCGCGCTCCCCACGATGGGTTTCGGTGGCGGTGGCGAGGTCGGCACCTCCCGAGTGGCCGGGTTCAAGGCGGCGGCGCCCGACGTGAAGGTCACCATCAACAAGGGCGACTTCGACGCGCAGCAGTTCCTCACCGCGGTGTCGAGCGGCAACCCGCCCGACTTGGGCTACATGATGAGTACTCCTGTCGTCCAGGGCATTCCACCGGTCGGTGGTGGCGGTGAGCATGGCCCGGCCAGCACTCGGGCGCCGGCCGAGGTCGCCCCGCTCGAGGGCGACGGCCCCGCGGGCCGCGACCGCGACAGGGTGCGGTCCTGGGTCTGGCGCGGCCTCTACCTGGCGGTGCTGTTCATCGCCACCATGGCGTTCGTCTACCCGCTGGTTGGTGTCGGCGTCCCTGAAGCCCAAGTCGCAGGTGTTCGACAACCGGCTCGTTCCCGAGACGGTGCAGTGGTCGAACTTCGCCGCAGTGTGGGATGCCGGGCCGGTGCTGCGCTGGCTGTTCAACTCCGTGACCGTCGGCCTGATGGCCGCCACCGCGGTCACGCTCTCGAGCGCCCTGATCGCCTTCGGGTTCGCCTACTTCCGGTTTCGCTACCGCAACCTGCACTTCGGGCTGGTGCTCGCCACGATGATGCTGCCCGGCGCGGTGACGATGATCCCCGTCTACCTGATCTGGAACCAGGTGGGGATGATCGACACCCAGGTGCCGCTGTGGGCCCAGAACCTGTTCGGCTCGGCCTTCTACATCTTCTTGCTGCGGCAGTTCTTCCTCGGCATCCCGCGCGAGCTGTTCGAGGCCGCGCGGGTCGACGGGGCGTCGTCCCTGAGGATGTTCCGCGCCATCGCTCTGCCGCTGGCCCGCCCGGCGCTCGTCATCGTGTTCGTGTTCGAGCTGCAGGCCAGCTGGTCGGACCTGATGAAACCGCTGATCTACCTGCAGACCCCCGACTACTTCACGATGCCGCGTGGCCTGAAGTCGATCGTCGACGCGTTCGCGCTGTCCGGTGAGTACCACTGGAAGATCGCCATGGCGGCCACCCTCATCGCGACGATCCCGATGATCATCATTCGAATTCACTCAGCGCTACGTGCTCGACGGCATCGCCACGAGCGCCAAGCAGGGCTGAGCCGCTGTCCTGAGGGGTGCCGGATCAGAAGGGCGGTTCGTCCGGCCATCGCGCGCGGGACTTCGTTCGGGCGTGACCGGCCCGCAGCTCGGCGGCCGCGGTGCAACGGCGGTGGGTGGGGTGAGTTCGCAGGGCGACGTCCACCGGGTGCACGTGATGTTCGAGGCGGAAGGTCAGGTGGTGCTCGAGGGCGCTCCACACCGAGCGGGCCACCGGAGCGGCCGGCGTTGCCGCGAGGCCCGCGGTGGTCGCGGCTATCGGGTCGGCTGGGGCGGCTGGGGCGGCCGGGAGTACCAGCGTGTGCAGGGCGTCGAGCGGTGCGGTGGTGCGGGCGCCTCCGGTGGGGTCGGTCCAGGTGGCGGTGCCGTCGGGTGCCAGGCGTACGCGCCAGCCGGGGCGTTGTTTGATGCGGTGGTGGCGTCGGCAGAGGGTGAGCAGGTTGGTTGCGGTGGTGGGCCCGGCCGGCCAGGGCCGTACGTGGTCGAGGTCGCAGAACCGGGCGGCGACGCAGCAGCCGGGGAAGCGGCAGCGGCCGTCGCGGGCCTTGACCAGGGCGGTGAGCTCGGCGCCGGGGCGGTAGGCATCGGTGGCGAGGTCGCCGCGGGGATCGAGCCGCGCCCCGGTGAGTGGGTCGCAGGGAACGAAGGTGGGTGCGTTCTTCGGGCGGCCGCGGCGTGGTTGCGGGGGTCGCTTCGGCAGGTGGTCGCGCAGCCAGGAGCGGCGCACGAGCAACGGCTCGGACGGTCGGCTGCCCTGTACCTCGATCAAGTCGTCGCCACACCCGGCTGTCGCCGGCGGGTTGAGGGCCGGGATGCCGCCGACCCCGGCATCCGCCCGAGCCTGCAGGCCTCCGACGCCGGCGTCGTCGTCCACCTGGGACGTCTGTCGAGCGTCTGCCAGGCCGACGAAGGTCTCGCTCGACGCCGACCGGCGGATGCCTGTCACGAATTCGTCGTCCCGGGTGCCCGTGGTCGCCTGGACGTGAGTCGGGTTGCCTTCGACCGCGGTTGGTTCGAGCTGGCCGCAGCCGGTTGCAGGTTCGCCGTCGCGCGGAGCCGCGGACGACTGAGAGTGGTTACCCACCGCCGCGGTGACGTCGGGAGCATCAGGCGCAGGCTGGCTGTCGGCTGGGACGGTGAGCACGATCTGGACGTCGATGGTGGCGTTTCCGGTGACCAGGTCGGTCAGTGCTTTGCCGCGGGCCTGTTCGATGTTGGTGCAGGTGCCGGCGGTGACGAGGTCGTGGGCCAGCTTGTCGATGGCGGCCCAGGCGGTGGCGGCGTCCTCGCTGGGGAAGGTGCCGTGCCACTCATCCACCCCGGGTTCGGCCACCCACCGGCGCAGCCCGGTGTTCGCCCGCGCTTTGCGGGCGCGCTCACGGACCAGGTCGGAAGAGATGCGTGAGAGCAGCACCCGGGTGCGCCGCCGCAAGGACGTGGAGTCCTCACCGAGGTGGTCGGACAGTGCGGCCACGACCGCGTCGGCGACGTCGGCGGGTGCGACCTCGAGCTCGAACGCGATGACCCCGGCCCGGTAGCTGTCGAGGTGCCCGGCCGCCATCGCCTCATGCAGACCACCCAGCCCGCTGGCGTCGGGCAGGTCGCGGGCATCGGCCGGGACCGGCACCCGCCGTGCGGCCAGACGCACCGCCTGCTCCACGCGGCGCTGGGCCTGCTGGTGCGACGCCCCGATCACCGGCGCCAGAACGTCGGCGGCATCCAGGGCCACCCGGCCGGGGGCGTGCACGGTCTGGCCGAGGGTGCCGTCCTCGCACCACACGCTCTCGCGCCGGGCGGCCTCGGCGATGGCGGTGTCCTGCACCGCGGTGAGGATGTTGATCAACGACTGGCAGTCACCGACCACGCTCAGCCACTCATCGCGGCTCCGCGCGGCGCCAGGGTCGGCCAGGGCCGCGGCGACCCGGCGTGCGCCGAGCGTCACGGCGGCAGGGTCGCCGCCTGTGGCGGCAGGAGGCGTGGCGGCGACGTCTACCGACCGCCTGGTGTGTCGCTGTGTGATGGCCATGTCTCCCCCTTCCCCTTGAGACGATTCTACCGGTCCAGATCGCATCGCACAAGTGTTCGAATGCATGTGTTCGCCTGCAGCAGAATCTTTTTCAGCAAGCCAATAACCAAGCCGGCCCTTGATGGGCGGCTTGGTGGAGGCGCTGGACAAGGCCGGCCTGGGGCGACCATGAGGGAGAAGCGGCGCGTGCACGCCGAGCTGAAGGGGGACAACACACCAACTCAAGGGCGGACAGACTGCGATGCCGAGGGGAGCGCGACCGGTCCGGCTCTGGCAGGCCGCCGACCATCCTGGCCGCGCGAGCTGGCGACAAGGGAACGAGGAATGGGGCGCGGGCGGGTGACCTCCGGTGAAGCGCGACTGGACCGGACCGAGCTAGGGGGCCGCTCATCCTGGCCGCGCGAGAAGGCGCCCAGAGACCAAGGTGACCCGCGGGGTTGAGCGGCGCAACTCCATCCGCGCTGCGGCCGAACCGGACCCCTCGCCAGGACGAGGTGCTGGGGGGCGTCGGTGACCGACCCGGCGGAGGCGAGGGCCCGCCCATCCAGGCGCCTGAGAACCGGACCACTGACCAGGGCCGGGTGGCCCGGGGGGAGCGTCGGTGACCGACCCGGCGGAGGCGAGGGCCCACCCATCCAGGTGCCTGAGAACGGGGCCTCTGACCGATGCCAGGTGGTCAGGGGCGAGCCGTCGACGACAGAACAGGAGACGGCTCAGCCGTCGGTGACGCCCAGCTCGACCTCGGCCAGGGCGGCCGGCAGCCCGCGCACGACCTCCCGGGCCAGGAAACCCGTGCGGCCCACCTCGGCCGTGAGCCGCTCGCCGGCCCGGCCGTGCACGTACGCACCCCAGGCCGCAGCCCGCGCCGGGGACAGCCCGCGGGCCAGCAGCCCGGCCACCGCACCTGCCTTGACGTCGCCGGAGCCGGCCACTGCCGCACCGGGGGCGCCGACGTCGAGGCGCCAGGCTTCGCCCGACGGTGTACAGACGAAGGAGCAGTCGCTGCCGGACAGCACGGTGGCACCGGTGCGGCCGGCGGCGCGCCGGGTGGCCGCAAGCACGTCGTCGGTCACCTGGTCGCCGTCCTCCTGAAGCACTTGAGCGAGCTCGCCGGCGTTGGGCGTCAGCAGGGCACGGTCGGCGAGGTGACGCACGCCGTCGGGGTGCACGGTGAGGTAGGCGGTGCCGAGCGCGTCGACGACCAGGGCCGACGTCAGGTGCGGCGCGACCGCCTCGAGCAGCTCGCGCGCGGCATCCGGCGTGCCGATGCCGGGGCCGGCCAGCACGGTGTCGGCCTGCTCCGCCAGCTCGAGCACCCGGTCTGCCGCGGCGCGGACCAGCTCGCCGTCATCATCCTCCGGTAGGCCGACAAGGTAGCACTCAGGCAGGGCGACCCCCACCAGGGTTGCGGTGGATGCCGTGGTGGCCACCTGCACCTTCCCCGCACCCACGCGCAGCGCCGCCTCGGCGGCGAGAAGCACCGCCCCCGGCGTCTGCCGGCTGCCGCCGACGATGAGCAGCCGGCCCTTCTCGTTCTTGTTGCCGCCCGGCGACGGCAGCGGCCGGCTGCGCAGCAGCGCGGGGGTGACCACGACCGCGGGGTCGGTCCCCTCGCTCATGACCGGTCACCGGCGGTCGCGGCCTGACCCAGCTCGTGCGGCTCCTCATGGGTCGGCTCGGCGTCGAAGGAATCGAGGTGCTCGACCACCCCGTAACCCACCAGGCGCAGCCCACCGGCATCCGTCGCCAGGTAGCGGGTCAGCGAGCAGTTGGCGAGCGGGGTGCTGGCGTCGATGTCGAGCAGCTCCTGCTCGGTGAGCGACTCCAACAGGTAGCGGAACGCCATGATCACGGCCTGGTGGGTGAACACCCACACCCGTCGCCCCGCGTGGGTCTGGTCGAGGTCGCCGAGCACCCCTCGCACCCGCAGCACGACGTCGGTCCAGCTCTCGCCGCCGGGCGGGCGGTAGTAGAACTTGCCCATCAGCTCGCGGCGCTTGGCCTCCTCGGGGTAGGTGTCCCGGATGCCCTGCCCGGTCAGGCCGTCGAAGAGCCCGAGGTCGCGCTCGCGCAACCGCTCGTCGAGCACCGGGCGTGGCGCCGACGGACAACCGCGCAGAGCGTGCTCCATCGTGCTGGCCGCGCGCACGTAGGGAGAGCCGAGCACCACCTCGGGGCGCGCCTCCTCCGGAAGCCCGGCGACCTGACGACCGAGCGCATTCGCCTGCGCGACACCGTTGTCGGACAGCGGGGTGTCGGGGTCGCGATAGTCGAGCTCGAGCCGGGCCAGCCCCTTCTCGCCGGCCGCCGTCGCGGCGAGGTTGCCCACGCTCTCGCCGTGACGCACGATGACGAGCTCGGCGACCCGCACCGGCATCCCGCCCGTCTCGTGGCCGTTGTCGACCATGTCAACCCCTCCTCTGCTCAGCCCCCATGACTGCGGACGACCCTACGTGCGGCGCACCCCACCGGTGGCCTTCGACAGCACAGTTTCGCGCGCACGGGACGGCGATGAAACTGCCACCGAACGGGTAGAACGACGTGGTGACTCCCGCCCGCGCCCCCTGGTGCTTCGCCGAGTGGGGTGACCCGGGTGTCGCCGACGACGCGCTGCCCGTCGCCGGCGACGTCGAGGGGTCACTCGCACTCGCCCGGGGCCGTGAGCAGGTCGCCCGCTCCATGGGTCACGACACCTGGCGCGTCCTGTCCTCGCTGGCCACCCTGGGCAGCGTCGACCTCATCACGGCGCGCACCGTCGAACCGCACTGGGATGCCGTGGCCATCCTCCAGCAGGCCGCCGTCCCCGCGCCCGAGGGCGCCACCTGGGGCGTCTACGCCGCCTCTCCCCCTGGCACGCGCCTGTCGGCCGGTCGTGATGAGGGAGGCCTCTGGAGCCTTTCCGGTGCGAAGCCGTGGTGCTCGCTGGCCGACCGCGTCTCGCACGCCCTGGTCACCGCCGATGTCGAAGGGGGGCCGGCCGGCCTGTTCGCCGTCGACCTTGGCGACGCCGGGGTGTCGGTCGAGCCGGGCGCCTGGGTGCCGCGTGGGCTGCGCGAGGTCACCACCAGCACGGTGACCTTCGACTCCGTGCCCGCGAGCCCGGTGCGAGCGCCCGGCTGGTACCTCTCGCGGCCGGGCTTCGCGTGGGGCGGCATCGGGGTGGCCGCTGTCTGGTTCGGCGGCGCCACATCCGTGGCCGGGGCGCTCTGGGCCGCCGCGCGCACCCGCCCGCCGGACCAGGTCGCACTGATGCACCTCGGGGCGGTCGACGTCTCCCTGCACGCCACCCTGCTGACGCTGCGCGACGCTGCAGCCGCGATCGACGGTGGGCGGGCAGACGGTGCCGCAGGTCGCCTCCTCGCGAGCCGGGTGCGCGCGCAGGCGGCGGCGTGCGCCGAGCAGGTGCTCACCACGGTGGGTCATGCCCTCGGTCCCGCACCACTCGCGATGGATGCCGTACACGCCGCGCGCGTCGCCGACCTCACCCTGTACCTGCGCCAGCACCACGCCGAGCGCGACCTCGCCGCGCTGGGCCGGCTCGTGACGCCCGACCTCGCCCCACCCACCCAACGTGCACCCGACCGCGGGGCCACCGGGTGAGCACCACCCCGGCGCCCTTCGCACACACCGATGCCGGCGCCCCTGAGAGCGCCTGGCTGGGGTCCGACCACTGGGACGGCGTGGGCGTGCTCGACCTGCCGGCGGTCGTGCAGCGCTATGCCCGGGTGCTGGTGCTCTCCGCCCACCCCGACGACGAGACGCTGGGCATCGGGGGGCTGATGGCCGACCTGGCGCACGCCGGTGCCACCATCACCGTGCTCGTGGCGACCGACGGTGAGCGGTCGCACCGCATGCAGGGCGCGGGGGCCCGGGCCGCCCTCGCCGCCCGCCGGCGTCGGGAGGTTCAGCGCGCGGTTCGGGTGCTGGCGCCGAGGGCCCGCACCACCCACCTCGGGCTACCCGACGGCGCGCTCGCGCACCACGGGGACGCGCTGGTCGAGGAGGTGCGCCGCTGCACCGACCCCGACACGCTGGTGATCGCCCCGTGGCTCGCCGACGGGCACACCGACCACGACGCCCTGGGCCGGGCCGCCGCCGATGCCGTGTCGCACAGCGGCGCCGACCTCGTGCACTACCCGATCTGGTTGTGGCACTGGGGAGCACCGGAGGCGCTGCCGTGGCCCGACGTCGTGGCGAGCGAGACGTCCCGGACCGCCGCGTGGCGCAAGCGCGCCGCCCTCGCGGAGTTCCCCACGCAGACGACCGCGTGGGGTGACGCGGCATCCACGGGCGGTGTAGCGGCACCCGTCGTCGGGCCGGCGATGCTCGGCCGGGCTCGACGCCTCGTCGAGACCCTCGTCGACCCCACCCATGCCCTGCCGCGGCTCGCGAGCGGCCGCCTCGCGCGGCGGGCCGCGGCGCGTGCCCAGCAGTTCGACCGGATGTACGACGACGGCGACGACCCGTGGGCCTTCGAGGGGTCCTTCTACGAGGAGCGCCGCCGCGCCCTCGTGCTCGCCCTCCTCGGATGCCGCCGCTACGGTCGCGCGCTCGAGATCGGTTGCGCTGACGGCCGGCTCACCGAGGCTTTGCTCGGGCGCTGCGACGAGGTGGTGGCCCTCGACACCAGCCACCGGGCGGTGACGGCGGCGCGGGAGCGTGCGCCGAAGGCGGCCGTCAGGCAGGGCATGGCGCCTGCCGACCTGCCCTCCGGCCCGTTCGACCTGGTGCTGCTCTCCGAGGTCGGCTACTTCCTCACCCCGCTCGAGCTGATCGCGACCCTGCGCCGGTGTGCGCGGTCGCTGGCGCCCGGTGGTGAGCTCGTGCTGTGCCACTGGCAGCACCCCACCGAGTACGTGCCGCTCGACGGAGCGCTGGTGCACGAGCAGGCCGCCACGGCGCTGCACCTCGAACACCGGGCCGCGTACCTCGACGACGACCTCCGCATCGAGGTCTGGGGCGATGGCGGTTCGCTCGCGCGACGCGAGGGACGGGTGTGAGCCCCACTGAACGGCTGCGCCACGTGGTGGTGGCGATCCCGGCCCGTGACGAGCAGACCCTCCTGCCCGCCTGCCTTCGCTCGGTGACCGCGGCGGCGCGCGTGCTGCGGCGCGGGCGGCCCGGCATCCGGCTGGCTGTGGCAGTGGCCCTCGACGGGTGCACCGACCGGTCGGCCCAGGTGGCGTCGGCCTGGGGCGTCGCCTCGGTGGCCCTGCCCGGCACGGGCGTCGGCGCCGCCCGCGACGCTGCCATCGAGGGTGGGCTCGTGGCACTGGGGCACCCGCCCGAGGCGTCGACGTGGGTCGCCTGCACCGACGCCGACACGGTCGTGCCCGGCCACTGGTTGCTGCGGCAGCTGATGTGGGGCGAGCGCGGGGCCGAGCTCGTGGTCGGAACCGCCGAACCGGTGGGCGTCGACCGGGTCGAGGCGCTGGCCGCGTGGCACGCGCGCCACCAGCTGGTCGAGGGCCACGCACACGTGCACGGTGCCAACCTCGGCATCCGGGCCGACCGCTGGCGCACGGTCGGGCGGTTCGGGCGGCTCGCCGTGGGCGAGGACGTCGACCTGGTCGGGCGAGTGCGCGCCGTCACCGACCGGTGGGTCGCCACCGACACCACCCGGGTATTGACCTCGGGGCGTGCGCACAGCCGGGTCGAGCACGGGTTCGCCGGCTACCTGCACGATCTCGACGCCGACACCGGCTGACCCCGGGATCCCCCGGCACCCCGCCCACGACCTTCACGAAGAGCGACAGCCTCTACAACCAAGCGATCAAGGCGAACAAGGGCCTCGACCGCGACAAGGACGGCATCGCCTGCGAGAAGCACTGACGCGCTGGCCGCACGCTGGGACAACTTCGACCTGTTGGTCGATCTTGCCCCAGGGGTCACACCTTCGGTGTGGCCGTGTCTCGTGGTGGCAAAGGTTTGTCCTGAACATGGTCAAGGAACGCTTGAGAGCGCGCAGATCGGGGGAGGGTCGTGAGCAGGGGGTAGCGACGATGCACCCCCGGGGGGAAGCGGCCGGGCGCCGTGCGCTGCTCGACCGGTCCCACGACCGGAAGGACAGCCATGCGATCCACCACCTCACCACCACCGCGTCGACGGCGGCTCGTTGCCCTGGGCGCCGCCGTCGTCCTGACCGCCAGCGGCCTCGCCGCCGCCACGGCCACCGCCGGCACCGCCTCGGCGGACCCGGTTCGCGCCGCCAGCACGAACACGCGCCCGGCCTACCTCGACGCCCGCCGGCCCACGGCCCGCCGGGTGGCCGACCTCCTGAGCCGGATGACGCTCGACGAGAAGATCGGCCAGATGACCCAGGCCGAGCGCGGCGGCATCGACGCCGACCCGAGCCAGATCACCACCCTCGGCCTGGGCGGCGTGCTCTCCGGGGGCGGCTCGGTGCCGACGCCGAACACCCCCAAGGCCTGGGCTGACATGGTCGACCGCTACCAGCGCGCGGCGATGGCGACCAGGCTCGGCATCCCACTGATCTACGGAGTCGACTCCGTGCACGGGCACGGAAACCTGCTGGGCGCCACCGTCTTCCCGCACAACATCGGCCTGGGAGCCACCCGTGACCCGCGCCTGGTGGAGAAGGTCGCACACGTCACCGCGGAGGAGACCCGGGCAAGCGGCCCACAGTGGGCCTTCGCACCCTGCGTCTGCGTCGCTCGCGACGACCGCTGGGGACGCACGTACGAGAGCTTCGGTGAGACCCCCCAGCTGGTCATCTCGATGGAGACCGCCATCGACGGGCTGCAGGGCCGGCCGGGCCAGCTGAAGAACAACGACCGGGTGCTCGCCACCGCCAAGCACTTCGCCGGTGACGGCCTCACCACCTACGGCACCGGGTCGAACAGCGGCAAGACGGGGAACTACCCGATCGACCAGGGCGTCGACCAGGTCAGCCGCCGGACGTTCGACCGGGTGGCGCTCGCTCCGTACGTCCCCGCGGTGCGCAAGCACCACGTCGGCTCGGTCATGCCCTCCTACTCCGACGTCGACTGGACCGGCGACGGCATCGGCAACCCGATCAACATGCACGGCAACAAGGAGCTCATCACCGGCTGGCTCAAGCAGAAGCAGGGCTTCGACGGCTTCGTGATCTCCGACTACGAGGGCATCCACCACATCCAGCCAGGGGTCGCCTCGTACGCCACCCAGGTCACCCTCGGCGTCAGCGCGGGCATCGACATGTTCATGGAGCCCTACGACTTCGCCACCTTCATCACGACCCTCAAGGCGCAGGTCGCCAACCACGACGTGCGGATGGCGCGCATCGACGACGCGGTCTCGCGCATCCTCACCAAGAAGTTCGAGCTCGGCCTGTTCGAGCACCCCTACACCGACCGCACGCACATCCGCGACATCGGCTCGCCCGCACACCGGGCGCTGGCCCGCACGGCGGTGCAGAAGTCGCAGGTGCTGCTCAAGAACGACCGCCACGTGCTGCCCATCTCGAAGGGGCAGCCGATCTACGTCGCCGGCAGCAACGCCGACAACATCGGCAACCAGGCCGGTGGGTGGACCCTCACCTGGCAGGGCGGCTCGACCAACGTCATCCCCGGGCAGACGATCCTGGCCGGCATCCGGGCGCAGCACCGCTCGGTGACCTTCAGCGAGACCGCCTCCGCGCGGGTCCCTCGAGGTGCCGTGGGCGTCGTGGTGGTCGGCGAGACGCCGTATGCCGAGGGGTACGGCGACGTCGGCGGCCCGCGGTGGGCCTACGACCCGGGTGACAACAACCAGCCGCGCCCGGAGAAGACGATGCGGCTCAGCGACGCCGACTCCGCCGCCGTCGACCGGGTCTGCGCGGCCGCGGTGAAGTGCGTGGTGGTCGTGGTCTCCGGCCGCCCGGTCGTCATCCCGCCGGCCCAGCTCCGCCAGATCGACGGCCTGGTCGCCTCCTGGCTGCCGGGTAGCGAGGGTGGCGGCGTGGCCGACGTGCTGGTGGGCAAGGCCCGGTTCACCGGCAAGCTGCCGGTCACCTGGCCGCGCAGTGTCGCGCAGGAGCCGATCAACGTCGGTGACCGCAACTACCGTCCGGCGTTCCCCTACGGCTTCGGGTTGCGCACCCGCTGACCCCGTCGACCCGAGCGCCGGGTCGGGAGCATCGGGCAGACTGCCCGCATGTCGCTTCCCGACCCGGCGCTCGTGGTGCTGGTGGGCCCCTCCGGGTCGGGCAAGTCCACCTGGGCGGCGCAGCACTACCGCGCCGAGGAGGTCGTGTCGTCCGACGCGCTGCGCGGCACCGTCGGCAGCGGCCCGCACGACCTCGACGCCTCCGCCGACGCGTTCGCCGTGCTCGAGGCGGTCGTCGCGGCCCGGCTGGGCCGCGGGCTCACCATCGTGGTCGACACCCTCGGGATGGATGCCGAGCGCCGCCGCCGCTGGTTGGCCACCGCCCGAAAGGCAGGGATGCCGGCCGCGGTCGTGCTGCTCGACACCCCCGACGAGGTGTGCCGGCGGCGCAACGCCGAGCGCGACCGGCCACTGCCCGCTCGGGCGCTGGCGGGGCAGCAGGCGCGGCGGCGGGAGGTGGCCGACGAGGTCGCGGCGGAAGGATGGGACGTCGTCCTGACGGTCACCGACGAGGCCACGGCAGCCCCGACGCCTCCCCCGGCTCCCGCCGAGGGTGTGGCCCGGGCGGGCGGGGAGCGCACGGCATCCACGGGGGTCGCGGTGGTGCTGCAGGTCTCTCGCTTCCCCTGGGGTGACGACCCGATGGCCTGGCTGCGCGACGTCGCGCTGGCCGCCGACGAGGCCGGGTTCGCCGGGCTGGCACTGATGGACCACCTGATCCAGATCCCGCAGGTCGGGCGGGCCTGGGACCCGGTCCCCGAGCCGTGGGTGGCGCTGGGGGCCGTCGCCGGCCTCGGCACCGGGCTGCGGCTGGGCACGCTGTGCACCCCGGTCACCTTCCGGCAGCCCGGCATCACGGCGAAGGCTGCCGCCACGCTGTCCGCGCTGACCGGGGGCCGGGCGTTCGTCGGCATCGGCGCCGGCTGGTGGGAGCGCGAGCACGCGGCCTACGGGATGCCGTTCCCGCCCGCCGCGGAGCGGCTCGACGAGCTGGAGTACTCGATCCGGGTGATGCGGGCCCTGTGGGCGCCGGGCACCAAGGCGCACGCCGCCGACGGGGTGTTCCTGCCCGAGACCACCTGCTACCCGCGGCCGAGAGCCCCGATCGAGGTGGTCGTCGGCGGCAACGGTGAGCGGCGCACCCTGCGGATCGCGGCCGAGCTGGGCGATGCGTGCAACCTGACCAGGTCTGAGCCGGAGGCGTTGCGGCACAAGGTGTCTGTGCTGCACCGGCACTGCGCCGACGTGGGGCGCGACCCGGCCGAGGTCGCCGTCACCGTGCTCGACCTGCCGGTGGTGGGCCGTGACCGGGATGACGTGTGGGCGCGGGTGGAGCGGCTGCGCGGCCGCACCAAGGCAGCGGCCTTCGCGGCGCGCACGCACGCGGGCACCGTCACCGAGCACCGGCAGCGGCACGCCGACCTGGCGGGGCTGGGGGTGTCGACGGTCTTCCTCGCGCCCCCCGACCTGGTCGGCCCCGACGACGTGCTCGCGCTGGCCGGCCTCAACGTCTGACCCGGTGTGTGCGCCCGTGGCGATCGGGTAGGGACCGCGCACGTCGAGGGCGGCTGCACCGTTGTCGGCTGCGCGCCGGAACCACACCCGGCGCTCCACCACGACCTACGGAGTTGACGAATGTCCGCGTACAGCACACTGGTTCGGGCCACCCACCTGGTCACCAACGCCGCATGGTTCGGTGGGTCGCTGATGGGAGCGGTGGCGCTCAACCCGGCGAGCCGCGAGGGCGATGATGCCCGCGAGCAGGCCGACATCGCCGACGAGGGGTGGACGCAGTGGGGGCCCGTCCAGGGCGGCGCCATCGGGCTGCACCTGCTCAGCGGGATGGCGATCCTGGCCGACAACCGGCGACGTGTCGTCGCACACCGGCCGACGAGGATCGCCGTCGTCGCCAAGACGGCGCTGACCGGGGCAGCGCTGGCGGCGAGCGCCGCCGCCTACAAGGTCGGCGCCGACCTCGGCGAGGCGCAGGAACGTGCGGACGACGACCCCGGGGCCGCCAAGCGGGCCCGGTCGCTGGGCCGGTCGATGCGCTGGCTGCAGTGGGCGACCCCGGCGACCACGGCCGGCATCCTCGTGCTCGACGCCTACCTGGGCGAGCAGCAGCGCGGCAAGGCCGGGCTGCTCGACGAGCCCACCCGGCTGCGGTCCCGGGCGGCATGACCGCCGTCGACGGCGGCGGCACCGCACCGTCGAGGGCGCGGCGCTGGAGGTGAACACGCTGGCCGACGGCTTCTTCCACCTCGTCATGTGGTTCTCCGTGCTCGCCGCCGGCGTCGCGACGGTGTGGTCCTGGCAGGCGGGAGCGCCGGCGCCGAGCTGGTCGTTCAACGTCGGGCGACGACCTGGGCGCTCCGTTGCCGTGGGACATCGGGTTCGTGGTGGTCTCGGTGGTGATGGTCGCTGCCGGGTTCGTGCTGTACCGCCGGGGGGCAACGTCGATGAAGTCCGACCGGACGCTGCAGGGCACGTCGGTGCGCTGACCGCCCGGCGCGGCGGTCCTGCGGCGTCAGTCGCCGCGGGGCCGTGCGCCGGGCCGGGGGCCGGCCAGCGAGAACGTGTCGCCACGCCCCAGCGGGTGGATCCGCTCGCGCAGCCCGGCCCTGTCGGCGGCGGCGAGGAAGTCCTCGAGCGAGGAGGTGAACACGTCGTAGTCGTCGTAGTGCACCGGGATGGAGGTGCCGGCGTCCATCAGCCGCACCGCCTCGACCCCCTGGTCGGCATCCATGGTCACCAGCACGCCCACCACCTTCGTGCCGCCGAGGTGGAAGACGGCCACGTCGAGCCTGGGGTAACGGCGCGGGATCTCGGCGAGGTCGTCGATCAGCAGGGTGTCACCGCTGATGTAGATGCGGCGCTGGGCCGCGCCCGCGCCGACCTCGAGCACGCTGCCCATCACGTCGGGCAGCGCGAAGTCGACCAGCCCCGGCCCGTGCTGGCCCGGGCACGCCGTGATCGTCATGGTGCGGCCGCCCTTGTGCAACGTCATGGTGTCCCAGGTGTCGAGCCCGACAGCCGCATCGAAGCCGAGCTCGCGCAGCTGGCCGGCCGACTGGTGGGTGGTCACGATGGGGATCGACCGCGGCAGCTGCTCCTGGGCGACGTGGTCGAAGTGGTCACCGTGGAAGTGCGAGAGCAGCACGAGGTCAGGGTCGGGCAGGTCAGAGAGCTCGACGGCCGGGTCGGTGAGCCGCGTGGTGCGCATGCCGTAGCCGATCGGCACCGACTCGTGCCGGTGCACGAAGGTCGGGTCGGTGAGGATCGTGAAGCCCTCGACCTGCAGCAGCATTGTCGCGTTGCCGATGAACAGCAGCGAGTCCTCGGCGACGACGTCGGCAACGGCTTGGTCAAGGGTGATGTGGTGCTCCATGTGACGGGCCCTACCCGTTGCCGCCACCGGCATTCCGGGGTGGCGGGTCGCCGGGCGCCTTCACCGGGCGGCAGCTCGTCGAAGGTCGGTGTGAGCCGCAACGGGAACGGGTAGGGCCGGCAGCAGATGTCGCCGACAGCACTGAGGGAGAACCGCATGACGGACGCGCCGAACCACCACGAGCAGGCTGAGCAGCAGGATGCCGCCACCGAGGCGGCCCAGAACGTCGTCGACGAGGTGACGTCGTGGGAGTACAGCGCCGAGGCCGGCACCATCGAGTCGCGGCTCGACGAGGGCCTGGAGCAGGCAGGGGTCGACGTCGGTGATGAGGAACGGCAGCGGCTGGTCGACGAGATCGACGAGGTGAAGCAGGACGAGGGCCTGGGCGCCCCCGACGTCGAGTCGGCCCATCCGGCAGACGACACCGACGCCTGAGCCGACCTCGGGCTCAGCCCAGGTGCAGGGTGACCGGGCCACGGGTGGGGTCGGCGCCGAGCAGCACCTTCTCGGGCACCCGGAAGATGCGCCCGGGCGCCGCAGGCCAGGGCACCCGCACCCGGCCGACCTCCACGCCACCCTGTCGCGCCAGCACCACCGGGAGGTGGCGCTGTTCGTCGAGCCACAGGAGCAGGTGCCCGCGCGGCGCGCCGCCGGCCACCGGCACGTGCTGGGGCGTGACCCAGCGGAACGGCGGGGCCGCCGTGACGGCCAGCATCCCCAACCGGGGTTCACCCGACAACCCGGCCTCCGGACCCGCCGAAGCACCATCGCCCAGCCCACTCGCCAACCACCGCGTCACCGCGCCGGCGACGTGCCGGCCATCGAGGGCAGCACCGTCGGCGGTGTCGACGGGGTGCACCAGGTTGCCGACCGCGAACACCCCCGGCACCGACGTGCCCAGCGCCGCGTCGACGACCGGGCCGCGGGTCGCGGCATCCACATCGAGCCCCCCGAGCCGCGCCAGCTCGGAGTCGGGAACCCAGTCACCCGTCGTGATGACGGTGTCGCACTCGATGGTGCGCCGCCGCCCGGTGCCGATCTGCTCGACCTCCACCGAGCGCACCCGCTCTCGGCCGTCGATCCGCACGACCCGGGCGCCCGTGACGACCGGCGTGCGCAGCACGCTGCGGCCGAGCACGGTGACGGCCGCGTAGGCCTCCGCCTGCGGGTACCGGCTGACCAGCGCGGCCACCGCACAGCCCGCTTCCCGCAGGGTCAGCACGGCCGACCAGCTGACCAGCTCGGCGCCGATGATCACGGCGCGGCTCCCGACAGCGGCATGGTGCAGGTGCACGAGGTTCTGCAGCTGCCCCGTGGTGTAGACGCCCTCCGGCCGGTCGCCGGGCACCAGGCGCGCGGGTCGCGGGCGCTCGCGGGCACCGGTGGCGAGCACGACGGCATCCGCCTGCACGACGCGGCGGCCGCGCGGGGAGGTGACCTCGAGGCGCCGCTCCCCCGCCCAGCCCGTCACCATCGCCCGAGTCTCGAGCACGGCGCCGGACTCGCGCGCGGATGCCGTGAGCCGGCGCGCGTACGCCGGCCCGGTGACGACGCGGCGCAGGTCGCGGAGGCCGTAGCCGAGGTGGTCGCTGTGCCGGGGGATGCCGCCGGTCTCCGCCTCGCGCTCCAGCACGAGCACCTCGCCGTCGACAGACGGTGCGAGAGCCGCGGCCGTGGTGAGGCCCGACGGCCCGCCGCCGATGACGACAACGGCGACCCGGTCACTGGTCACGACCGTGTCCTGTCGCCTGAAAGGTGCTCGGCCAGAAGGGAACTCACGGCTGCACCGCAGAAGAACCCCTGGCACCTGCCGTTGAGCACGCGGGTGCGCCGGCGCAGGCCGTCGAGGTCGGCCGGTGGGAGGTCGGAGGCGAAGGCGTCGCGCAGCTCACCAGCGGTCACCCGCTCGCAGAAGCAGACGACGGTTCCGTAGGCCGGGTCGGCCGCGATCCGTTCGGCGTCCTGGTAGGGCCGGGTGGTGGCCTCCCCGAGGTTCGGCATCCGCGGGGGTGTCGGCAGGTCTTTGCGCTCGGCCGGGTCGAACCCGGCCTCGGCGAGCAGGCCCCGCACGTGCTCGGCGATCGCCATCCCGGCCGTGAGCCCGGTCGACCGGATGCCGCCCACGAGCACGTAACGCTGACGGGCGTCGACGTCGATCACGTAGTCGGCGTGCTCGGTGGCGGCCCGCAGGCCCGCGTACGCCGCGGTGACCTCCTCGTCGAGCAGGTCGGGCATCAGCCGGCGACCCTTGCCGAGCAGGAACTCGAACCCGGCCTCCGACGTACCGGTGGCGCCCCTGTCGGTGAGGTCCTCGGCGGTGGGCCCCAGCATGACGTTGCCGTAGATCGTTGGGCTCACCAGCACTCCCTTGCCCACCTTCGACGGCACCGGCAGCACGATCAGCGGCACCATCGGGCGCGCCAGCTTGTCGAACACGAGCAGCTCGCCACGGCGCGGCGTCACCGTGAAGCGGTCGTTCCCGAACAGCCGGTCGACGACGTCGGCCCCCAGCCCGGCGGCGTTGACCACCCACCGGGTGCGGATCTCGCCCCGGTCGGTCACGAGCACCGTGTGGGCCGCTGCGGCACGTACTCCGGTGACCCGGTGCCGCAGGAACAGCTCGGTACCCCGCCGGCGGGCATCGGTGGCCAGGGCGAGGGTGGTGGTCCAGGTGCAGGTGATCGACTCGCCGGGCACGGTGAGCCCTCCCAGCGCACCGGGGCCGAGCCGTGGCACCCGCCGGTAGACCTCGACGGCCCCCACCAGCTCGCAGGCTCGGTAGCCGTTGGCAACGGCCTTGTCGCGCAGGGCTGGCAGCGCGTCGAGCTCCTCATTCGTCCAGGCCACGAGCAGGGCGCCGGTGCGCTCGACCGGGATGCCGGTGCGGGCCGTGTAGGCGCCCAGCAGCTCGTAGCCGCGGGCGACCAGCCGCGACTCGAGGGTGCCCGGGGTCGCGTCGAAACCGGTGTGCAGGATGGCCGTGTTGGCCTTGCTCGTGCCGTCGCCGACATCGGAGCGCGCCTCGACGATCGCCACGCTCGCGGTCGTGCCGGCGAGCTCGCGGGCGATGGCGGCCCCCACGATGCCGCCGCCGATGACGACCACGTCGAACACCGGCGTCGAAGTAGTGGCGGCGGCTGGGTTCACGAGTTCTCCTGAGCCAGAACTGCTTCCGCCAGCCGGTGCCAGCGCTCGAGATGGGTCCGCGCCCGGTCGGCGGACCAGGCCGGGGTGTAGGTGCGCTCAGGGGTCCAGCCACCGACCACGGCTGTCAGGTCGGCATCGGGCTCGAGGGCCAGTCGCGCACAGGCTGCGGCCCCGAGGGGGGTGGCGTGCGCCGACGGGTAGACCTCGACCGGCACCTGGCACAGGTCGGCCTGCGCCTGCATCAGGGCGCTCGACCGGGTCAGCCCGCCATCCACCCGCAACCGGGTGAGGGGCGTGCCGACGTCGACTCCGACGAGCGTGGTGAGCTCGGCGACCTGACAGGCGATGCCCTCGACCAGTGCCCGAACGATTTGTCCCGCACCGGTTTCCAGTCGCAGGCCGCTGACGGTCGCCGTGGCCGTGGGGTCCCACCACGGGGCGGCCAGGCCGGCGAAGCCCGGCACGAACAACACGCCGTCGCTGCTGGGGGCGGCACCGGCATCCAGCGCAGAAGCGCTCTCGAGGAACCCCGCGTCGACGGCCCACCGCACCGCCGAGGCCGCCGTGTACACCTGGCCGTCCAGGCAGTACGACGTCCCTGACCGCAGCCGCCAGGCCACCGACGACGTCAGCCCCGATGCGGAGCGCACTGCGTCGCCGCCGGTCTGGGCGAGCACGAACGCCCCAGTGCCGAAGGTGCACTTGGCGGTGCCGGGCTCCAGGCACGCCTGGGCGAGCAGGGCGGCCTGCTGGTCGACGATCAGCCCGGTCACCGGCAGCAGGGGGCCGAAGACGTCGGTCTCCCCGACCACCTCGTCGCTGGCGACGATGCGCGGCATCCGCTCGCCGTCGAGGCCGAACAGGTGCAGCAGCTCGGGCGACCACGCCACGGCATCGAGGTCGAGCAGCAGGGAGCGGCTCGCGGTGGAGGCGTCGGTCACGAACGCCCCGCACAGCTGGTGCACCAGCCAGGTGTCGGTGGTGGTGACCACGCCCTCGGTGGTCAGGGTGTCGCGCAGCCAGCGCATCTTCGGCGCCGAGAAGTACGGGTCGAGCTCGAGCCCGGTGAGGTCGTGCACCCGGTCGCGGTGTGCGGTGTTGCGGCGGCACCACGGCTCGGCCCGCCGGTCCTGCCAGACGACCACCCGGGTCAGCGGTCGCCCGGTGGCGGGGGCCCACGCCAGCACGCTCTCGCCCTGGTTCGCCAGAGCGACGGCCTGCACCGGCACCGCCGCGTGCTCGAGCGCGCGGCGGCCGGCGGTGATGACCGAGTCGAGCAGAGCCTGTGGGTCCTGCTCGACCGCGCCGCCCTCGAGGTAGCGCGGGCGCAGCGGCACCTCCGCCGCCGACAGCACCGTGCCCGCAGCGTCGACGACGACCGCCTTGGTGCCCGACGTGCCCTGGTCGACGGCGAGCACGGTCGTCACGGGGTCGCCCGCTCGACGAGGGCCACGACATCGGTCATGGGCAGCAACGTAGTCCCACCTGCGACCGCGGAGCTGGACGCCCCGGTGGGTCAGGCGTCGACGATGACCGGGATGATCAGCGGGCTGCGCCGGTGGGTGCGGTGGGCCCAGGTGGATGCCGCCCGGCGCACGAGCTCCTCGATCTGGTCGAGGTCCTCGATGCCGTCTCGAGCAGCCTTGGTGAGCGCGGCTTGGATGGCGGGGGTGGCGGCCGAGAAGTCCAGCACCTCGGGCGGGAAGCCGTGGGCGAGGTAGTCGGGGTCCTCCTGCAGCGTGCCGGTGTCGGGGTCGACGATGCAGACGATCGTGACGACGCCCTCCTCGGCGAGGGTGCGGCGCACGTGCAAGGTCTCCTCGGTGGCCCCGCCGACCGTCATCGCGTCGACATACACCAGCCCCGCCGGCACCGTGCCGGTGATGGTCGCCCGACCGTCGACGAGGTCGATGACGCTGCCGTCCTGGGCGATGAGCACCCGGTCGCGGTCGACGCCGGTGCGGATCGCGATGTCGGCGTTCGCGCGCAGGTGCCGCCACTCGCCGTGCACCGGCAGCACGTTGGTGGGCCGGATGATGTTGAAGCAGTATGCGAGCTCGCCGGCACTGGCGTGGCCGGAGACGTGCACCTTGGCGTTGCCCTTGTGCACCACGTTGGCTCCCCAGCGGGTGAGCTCGTTGATGACGCGGTAGATGGCGTTCTCGTTGCCCGGGATCAGCGAGCTGGCCATCAGCACCGTGTCGCCCGCGGTGATGCTGACCGGGTGGTCGCGGTTGGCCATCCTGGCCAGGGCCGCCATCGGCTCGCCCTGCGACCCGGTGGCGATGATCGTCTGCTGGTCGGGGCGCAGCCGGTCCAGGGCCTTGAGGTCCTTGACGACCAGACCGTCGGGGATCTTCAGGTAGCCCAGCTCGCGGGCGATGCCCATGTTGCGCACCATCGAGCGCCCCACGAAGGCGACCTTGCGGCCGTGCCGCTGGGCGGCATCCAGGATCTGCTGGATGCGGTGCACGTGGCTGGCGAAGCTCGAGACGATGACCCGGCCGGTGGTGGTGCGAAAGACGGTGTCGATGGCCGGCGCGAGCTCCTCCTCCGAGAGGAGGAACCCCGGCACCTCGGCGTTGGTGGAGTCGACGAGGAAGAGGTCGACGCCCTCCTCGCCGAGACGGGCGAAGGCCCGCAGGTCGGTGACCCGGCCGTCGAGCGGGAACTGGTCCATCTTGAAGTCACCGGTGTGCAGCACCAGTCCGGCGGCGGTGCGGATGGCGACCGCGAGCCCGTCGGGGATGGAGTGGTTGACGGCGACGAACTCGCAGTCGAAGGCGCCGAAGGTGCGTCGGTCGCCCTCGGCGACCACCACGGTGCGCGGGGTGATCTTGTGCTCGACCAGCTTGGCCTCGATGAGCGCCAGGGTGAGCCGCGAGCCGATGACGGGGATGTCGGGCCGCTCGCGCAGCAGGTAGGGCACCCCGCCGATGTGGTCTTCGTGGCCGTGGGTGAGCACGATGGCGTCGACCTTGTCGAGGCGGTCGCGGATCCAGGTGAAGTCGGGGATGATCACGTCGACGCCCGGCTGGTGCTCGTCGGGGAACAGCACCCCGCAGTCGACGATGAGCAGGCGGCCCTGGTGCTCGAAGACGGTCATGTTGCGGCCGATCTCGCCCAGGCCACCGAGGGGCACGACCCGGAGGCCGTTTCGGGGCAGGGTGGGGAGCGAGTCGCTGCTCTTGCGGCGGGGACCCCGGCGGCTCATCGGGCGCCCCCCGAGACAGCGAGGCGGGCGGTCGTGGATCGGGTCAGGATGGTGCGGTGGGGGTGGTTCACGTTTCTCCGTTGGTCGGGACGCCGGTCAGAAGGGTTCGGCCGCGGGTCGCGGTCCGCGCGGGTAGGGCACCCGGCTCGGATGCCGTCGCGCGTCGCGGCGGTGCGAGGGATCGGTGCTGCCGGGCGGTGACGCCGGCCACGGCGTGCCCGACGGCCCCGAGGGTGGTCAGGAGGCAAACCTACCGCGCTTGCCGCCCGGGAACGGCAGCGCGGACGCCGACAGGGGGCGCCACGGCTGGGGGCGCCCGTCGGGTGCGAGGCTACTCCTGCTCGAGCAGCGACTTCAGCCGCGCGAGGTCCTTGGTGGTGGCGCGCCGCATCGCCTGCTCGAGCACGGGGGCCGCGATGCGCGAGAACCCGGACGGAGTGCCACAGTTGCGCAGGGTCATCCTCGTGCCACCGGCGTCCGTCGCCTCCCAGGTGTAGGTCGTCTCCATCGGGAAGGGGCCGTCGGCAGTGCGCATGACGAGGCGGTGCCCAAGGTCGAGCTCGACGACCTCGTAGGTGTAGGCGAGCCGTCGGCCGAGGAACTGGGCCACGAAGTCCATCCGCGACCCCACAGCCAGGGGCGGTGGGGTCTGCCAGTCGACCGACCGGATGTTCGCGTACCAGCGTGGGGCGTTGGTCGGGTCGCCAGCGAACCGGGCCACCTCGGCGACGGGGCCCTGGATCGTCGTCTCGACCTGCACGTCGACGCTCACCCTGTGACCTTCTCACGCCCGAAGGGCCCATGAGTGAGCCGGCACCTGCTCGCCCCCCAGCACCACGGGCTCGTCCGAGAGGTTGAGGGCGAGCTCGGCCTGCTCGCCGTTCCGTCCGGTGGCGGTGAGCAGCACCGACTCGTTGCTCAGCTGTGAGGTCGCCACCCGCGCGCGGGCCAGCCACGGGTTCTGGCGGCGGAAGGCGATGGCCTCCTGGTGCCGGTGGAACACCTCGTTGCGTGGCCAGTCGCCGGGCGAGCGGGGGAACTCCGGGCGCACTGCGTCATCCCCACCGGCCCGCTCCTCCTTGGTGCCCGTGAGCCCGCGCTCGTCGCCCGCGTAGACGGCGGGCGTCCCGGCGACGAAGCACAGCACGGCGACGGCGTGAGTGACGTGGCGCTGGTCGGTGATCGCCGACGCCAGCCGGGTCACGTCGTGGTTGCCGACGAAGGTCAGGGGGAGGAATGCCTCGGCGAACTCGTCGTGCCGCTGGAGCGACCAGGCGAGCTCGAACCAGTTCCGCTCCTCGATCGAGCTGCGGATCGCCTTCCACAGCTCGTACTGGGTGACCGAGTCGAGGCCGGACTCCTCGACGTAGCCGACGTAGTCGCCGTGGATGACCTCACCCACGAACCACGCCTCCGAGAACCTCTCGCGCAGCGGCCCGATCGTCTTGCGCCAGAACGCAGCTGGCACTGTATACGCAGCGTCGAGGCGCCATCCGTCGATGCCGCGCGCAAGCCAGTGCGCCATGACGTCGCTGACGGATGCCACCACCTCGGGGTTGTCGTGGTCGAGCACGACGAGGTTGTCGTGGCCCTCGAACACCTGCACCTCGAGCCCGTCGACGGTGCGGGCTCCCTGGCCGGTGGCAAACCGGGCTGCTGCTGCGGAACCGGGGCCGGCGGCCACCGCCTCCTGCCACCAGGGGTGCGCGCGGCCGACGTGGTTGAACACCCCGTCGAGCAACACGCGGATGCCGCGTTCCCTGCACGCGCGAAACAGCGCGTCGGCATCGGCGTCGTCCCCGAGCCGCGGGTCGATGCGCAGGTGGTCGACGGTGTCGTAGCCGTGGGACTGGGAGTCGAAGATCGGGCCGAGCAACAGGCCGTTGCACCCGAGGTCGAGCAGGTCGTCGAGCCACGCCGTGACGCGGCCCAGCTCGTGGGCGACCTCGCCCTGCGGGTTGGTCGTCGTGTCGGCACCGACGAAGCCCAGGGGGTAGGCGTGCCACCAGATGGCGGTGTCGGCCCACTGCCGGCCGGTCGTCATGCGGGCCGCCCGGCGGCGTCGAGGTTGTGGATGAGGCCGCTGAGCAGGTGCTGGAGCTGGCCGAACTCCTCGGCCTCGAAGCCGATCGACCGGGCCACCTCACCGGGGACGCCGGCGACATCGCGCCGCAAGCGCTCTCCCTCGGCGGTGGTGGTCGCCACCACACGTCGCTCGTCGAGCGGGTCGCGCCGGCGCGCCACCCGGCCGGAGGCCTCGAGCCGCTTGAGCAGGGGCGTCAGGGTGCCTGAGTCGAGCCGGAGCCGGCCACCCAGCTCGCCGACCGACAGCGCACCGTCGGTCCACAGGGCCAGCATCACCAGGTACTGCGGGTAGGTCAGCCCCACGTCGGCCAGCACCTCGGTGTAGCGGCGGGTGACAGCCCGAGTCGCGGCGTACAGCGGGAAGCAGATCTGCCGGTCGAGGTCCAACGGGTCGCTCGTGCTCACGCGTCGATGATACCAGTTCCAGTTTGCACAATTCCATTGTGCCCAATATAATTGTCCTCATGAACATCATCTACACCGCCTCCGCTGTCGCCACCGGCGACGGCCGCAACGGCCACGTCCAGACCTTCGACGGCATCCTCGACGCCCCGGTCCGCACTCCCAAGGAGCTCGGTGGCGAGGGCGGGGCCACCAACCCCGAGCAGCTCTTCGCGGCCGGCTACGCCGCCTGCTTCCACTCCGCGCTGAAGCTGGTCGCCGCATCCATGAAGGTCGACACCACCGACTCCGAGGTCGTCGCCGACGTCTCGCTGGGCCGCAACGACCACGGGGGCTTCGGCCTCGCGGTGCGGCTCGAGGTGGCGCTGCCGGAGGTGAGCCGCGAGGTCGCCCAGCAGGTCATCGAGCAGGCGCACCAGGTGTGCCCCTACTCCAACGCCACCCGCGGCAACGTCGAGGTCGCCCTCGAGGTCGCCTGACGTCGGGGGGCCGCACGAGAACCCCCGGCGCCGGCCCGCAGACCTCGAGCCTCGTGCTCGTCGAGGAGGCGCACCGGCATCCGCCCATCATCACCGACCGGATGCCGGGCCAGCGACGCGCGCTGTCCGTACCCAGTCCTTCACGGACATGCCGAATGGCGGGAGTGGGCGCTGCCAGTCGACCGGTCACGACATGCCCGTGAGAATCGCGATCCCGGGCATGTCTCGACCCCTCGATCCGCCCATCGGCCCGGAGGTGATGCACAGGGCGCGCCCTATCGCGCACGATGCATCACGCGAGGCCGTCAACCCTGGCAGGGGCGCAGGATGTCGCGCCCCTGGCAGGACCTCCCCGCTTCTGACCGTGCCGAATGTCGGCCGGATGGTCCGTGGCAGCAAGGGTTCCGGTCACCCGTTGCGAGCCCGGAGCCACTGGACCGCTCAACAGCCAGTCGGCTTTCGGCGCGCTGTCGCTGAGCACAGCAGAGCCAACCTCGGTGCCCACTGCCTGTTGGCCGGTTCGCTCGCCCGGTCTTGTCGCGACTGGTGAAGTCGCGCGACATGCGTTCGGCCGTGGCGGCAACGTGTTTGGGTGAGTACCGGCACTCAATCGATGAATGGCCTTACTGGGCAGACTCGGGAGCCCGGCTGGCGGATCTTTCGCGGTTCCTTCAGCTTGGGTTGTCGGTGAACCCTGCCTCGGCGTCGGCGGCGACGATCTGCGGTTGGAATCGCTCCTTGATCCAATGGCGCTGACCCAGGAGGGTGAACTGCCCCCACCGGCCCGACACGGGCCCGAGCCGAGTAGCTCGGGGCAATGTCGCCACGATCGATTTGGGGTTAGCCCCCCCGGAGATGCTGGGAGCGTCCAGGACGTAGATCGCGTCCTGGGTGACGGCGACGCACCGGTAGGTGATCCAGGGCATGGTCAGTCCCGTCATCCAGTTGATGACGAACAGGGCGAAGCTGGACGCCGTCTGGCAGACGAACGCCTGCCGGACCTCGCTGCCCACCGGCAGGGAAGACTTAGCCCGTTCCGCCAGCTGCTCGGGTGTTGCCACTGATCCACGCTCCTTGGATCTGGCCGAGGTGACGCTGCCACGTCAGCCTCGGCTTGACGGTGTTGCTGACGGCTACCGGACGAAGGAACACCCAAGTGCGCCAGCGACGCCCGCGGTCCCCCTCGACTGCATCTCGACACTAGCTCCCGAGGGCAAGCTCGAGCTCAACGAGGTAACCGTTGAAGTTCAGGGAGCTGCTGCGCCGCTCACGACCATCAACCCGGTCCACCGGGACGATCTCGGAAGTGCCGGCGACGGGGTGGAGCGTGCGTTGGTCCCCGCCGGGTGACGGCGCATAGCGGCTGTAGGCGCACCGGATGCCGAGCACCTTGCCGCGGCGGCGGCGTGCGCCTTCATTGGGACCGTGGCGGTCATGGTGGTGCGTCACACGGGACGCGAGCTCGTCGCCGATGACGTCCGGGAGCCAGTTGTCCTCCGGGGCCGCGACCAGGTCCCACTCGACGATGTCGTGTACAGCGAACGACTCGCCGCAGCATTCCATCTGCCAGCTCGAGTACCAGATGAGCGCCACTGGGTCACTGTTGCAGACTCGTCGGTTCGGCGGTCAGTGGGACCACGTCTCACCGCCCACCGTCGACAAGCTTCCGGCTGCCCCCGGTCGCGCCGCGTGACGCCCGCGCCACCGACCTCAGGAACGCGGTGCGCGTCGGCGACCCTCGCCACCACGGCCGCAACTGACGCACCGACTCCCGGATGCCGTGCCGTGTCACCCACCCCGAGTGGCGCGGCACGGCATCCCGGTCGTCTGCGAGGTACACGGCATCCACCCTGCTGCGTCCCCCTGACGCGCAGTCGCATCGGCACCGCGACGCCAGAAGCGTGCCGCCTCGGCGCACCGGGTTCGACGGCATGTCACCAGACACCATGACTTCGGCGGCGGGACGCCTCGTCCGAACCGGTCAGTGGCAATGTGGGGCGTGCAATTTCCCGTACTTGGGTACATATTCGCTCGAGTGACTTCACGGGACCGTCTCCTCGAGCGCCTGACGGCGCTGATCGAGGCCGCCGGTTTCGACCGGAGCCAGGCGGCGCATGCCGTTGGGTGCACCCCTTCCCGGCTGGGGGCTGCCTGGCCGGTCGCACCGTCCCTTCAGCACTGGTTCTGATCGACCTCGAAGACGCAGCTGAGCAGGCAGCACACCGCACGTGGATGCGGGCCTCGGATGTCATCGACGCGGTCGCCACCCACTGTGACTCTGATCCGTTGTGGGCAATGCGATGCTGCTCCAAGGACGTGACCAGTCCCTCGCACCGACTTCGACGCAACGCAGATCCGACAACTGCTCGACGAGCTCGACCATCGCCTCGGCGCCGCTGGAATCGCGGCGGCGGTCTACGTCGTCGGCGGGGCTGCCATCGCACTCCAGCTTCCCGACGCAGACCGCCGGACTCAACAGCTCGATGCCGTCGCGACCGATGACCGGGTCGCCGTCATCGTTGCGCAGATGGCCGACGATCTCGGGCTGCCCGAAGGGTGGCTCAACGGAGCCGCCCGCCCGGTCCTCCCAGCCATCCCCGCTGATGCGCTCACTCCACCCAGCTCCCCGGGCTGCGTGTTCGATTCGATTGGCGTCACTCGAGCAGCTGCTCGCCATGAAGCTGCCGCCCGGCCGAGCACGCGACCACGCCGACATCATCAGCCTGGCAACGGTGCTGCAGGTGAACCCGGAGAGAGGTCACGTCCGACTCGTCACGCACCGGCCGGAAGAGCGGGTCAGCCACTCATCGCCGCGGCAGCAGCAGCGTGGTTGGCCGCCTGGTGCAGTGCAGTCTCCGTGGCGATCGGCTCGGGCTTGAGGTCGATGACGACCCTCTTGACGGTGCCGGTGAACGCGTACGGAGCCTTGTCGCGGTAGGCGGCGTCGACCGTCATCCCGTTGTCGCGGCCGACGTCGAGGCCCGCGTAGAAGGAGAACCGCATTGCCACGGTGGTGTCCATCCGGCCGCCGCCGATCTGCTGGTCGCCGGCCCACAGGGTCACGTCGCCGCCGGTGCCGGGTCGGGGCGCGTCGGCCTCGAAGCGCATCGTCACGGTGACGTCGCCGGTGGGCAGCGGGTCGGTCGAGACCTGGCTGTAGCGGTGGATGCCCATCATCGAGTAGCTGTGGTGCAGCCGGCCATCGGCGTCGACCCACAGCGAGAAGCCGCCCATCTCGTCGGCCTCGGCGATGATGACGCCCTCCGCTCCCCCCTCGGGAATGGTGAGGTCGGCCTCCAGGGCGTAGGTGCGCCCGTAGACCCGCGGAATCATGCCGGAGGCGATGTTCGCAACGTCGCCGTACAGGGTCGTTCGGGTGACGGTGGGCAGCGGCGGGAGGATGCCGAAGAAGATGCACAGCCCGCTCAGCAGTGGGAGCACCTGGTACTTCTCGGCCTCGACCCAGAACAGCTCCTTGAGCTCGGCGAGCTTGTCCGGGTGCTCGGCGGCCAAGTCGTGGCCCTGGCTGAAGTCGTCGGGCAGGTAGTAGAGCTCCCAGGTGTCCTGCTCCGGGTCGTAGACGCCGGGCGCGAAGCGGGCGATGGTCTCCGGCGTGCCGTCCCAAGGGATCCGGTCGAGCCTGGCGCAGGCCCACCAGCCGTCCTGGTAGATGGCGCGGTTCGCGAACGTCTCGAAGTACTGAACGGTGTGCTGCTCGGGTGCCTGGGCGTCGTCGAAGGTGTACGCGAAGCTGGTGCCGTGCATCGGCTCCTGCTCGATGCCGTCGACGTACTCGGCCTGCGGGATGCCGGCCACCTCCAGAATCGTTGGCGCGATGTCGATGCAGTGGGTGAACTGCGAGCGCAAGCCGGAGTTGGCCGGGATCCGCTCTGGCCACGCCACGACCATGCCGTCGCGGGTGCCGCCCAGGTGCGAGCCGACCTGCTTGCCCCACTGGAAGGGGGTGTTGCCGGCCCAGGCCCACGCCGCGGCGTAGTGGGGGGCGAACGCGTCGGTGCCCCAGGCGTCGAGTCCGCCGTAGTCACCGATGAGCGACAGCTGCTGCTCGGGCGTCAGCCGGATGCCGTTGCCCGCGGTCATCTCGTTGAACGAGCCGGTGATGGTGCCCTCCAGGCTCGCCCCGTTGTCACCAAAGATGTAGATGACCAGGGTGTTCTCCAACTCGCCCATCTCGTCGATGGCGTCGAGCAGCCGGCCGACGTTGGCGTCGGCGTTCTCCTGGAAGCCGGCGTAGACCTCCATCTGGCGGGCGTAGAGCTTCTTCTCGTTCTCCGACAACGTGTCCCAGGCGGGGAAGGTGTCCGGGCGGGGGGTGAGCACCGTGTCGTCGGGGATGACGCCGAGCGCTTTCTGCCGGTCGAAGGTCTCCTCCCGCACCCGGTCCCAGCCCCGGTCGAACTTCCCGCGGTACTTGTCGCTCCACTCGACCGGCACGTGGTGCGGCGCGTGGGCGCAGCCGGTGGCGTAGTAGGCGAACCACGGCTTGCTCTGGTCCTGAGCACGCACGCTGTGCAGCCAGGCGATGGTCTTGTCGGTCAACGCGTCGGGCAGGTAGAACTCGGCCCCGCCCTCGCCCTCCGGGACGCCGACGATGGTGTTGTCCTGCGTGATCAGCGGGTCGAACTGCCCCGACTCCGCCCCGAGGAAGCCCCAGAAGTGCTCGAACCCCCATCCGAGCGGCCACCGGTCGTGTGGGCCGGCCGCACCCTGCACGTGGTCGGGCGTGAGGTGCCACTTGCCGAAACCGGCTGTGGCGTAGCCGTTGTCGCGCAGGATCCGGGGGAACGGCGCGCAGGTCTTGGGCAGCGCGGCCGTGTAGCCGGGGAACGGGCCGGGGAACTCGCCGATCGAGCCGAAGCCCACGGCGTGGTTGTTGCGCCCGGTCAGTGTCGCGGCCCTGGTCGGGGAGCACATCGCGGTGACGTGGAAGCGGTTGTAGCTCAGCCCCATCTCGCCGACCCGTGTCATCGTCGGGGTCGAGACCGGGCCGCCGAAGGTGCCCGGGTTGCCGAAGCCTGAGTCGTCGATGAGCACGAGCAGCACGTTGGGTGCGCCGGCGGGCGCTGTCGGGGACATGTTGATCGACCAGTCGGCCGATGAGGCGTCCAGGGTGCGACCCTGCACGCCGCCGAAGGCCGGGTCGGGGATGGGCAGGCGGGTTCGGTCGGGGCTGAACTTGCCCATGGCCTCCTCGAGGGATGCCTTCAGCCCACGGACCAGCCCGTCCTTGTCGGACACCACCACCGACTTCGCCATCGCCCCGGTCAGGGCCTGCTGGTAGGTGAGCAGCTGGTCGTCGTCGAGCACGGCGATGATGCCGGCCGAGCCGGCCGGCAGGGCGGTGCCGATCTTGTCGCGGATGCCGGCCTTGAGCTGGTGGTCGGCGAACTTCCCGACGATCGCGCCACCCGCCGCGCCGACCGCCACCGCGGCCAGGAGCGGCGGCGCGAACAACCCCACCGCCAGGCCCACGCCCGCACCCCACCCGGCGCCCTTGCGCCCGACGTGGTCGCCGGTGTCGACGACGGTCACCGTGCCGTCCAGCTCATGCGTGACCAGGATGACGCCATCGACGCGCACGGTCTTGGTCTTCACCAGCCCCACGAGGGAGTCGAAGTCGGCTCGGGCCGCGTCGAGGCTCTGGTAGGCGGCCACGACGACGTCGACGTTGTCCTTGGACACGGGTTTCCTCCGTCTGAGAGCTGTCGAGCGACTCCCGGAGGGAGCCTGCGCCCTGGGCGCGCGCCTCCCTCCACTCAACGGCATCCGCTGCGCACCGTCCTCGCCCTCAACGGATGACCCGCCAGCGCACCCTGGGGATCGGGCTCAGGGGCTGGGGATCGTGGCGTCCGTGTAGTGCGACAGCGGCAACAAGCAGGTGCGCAGAGACAACCATCCGGCAGCCATTCCGGCGAGTTGGTTGTCCTATAAACGGATAGGCGATCACCCACTTGAGCTGGCGAAGGGACTCGAACCCTCAACCCCCTGTTTACAAGGTCTCTCGGTCAGAGGCGTTGGAACGCCCTGACCTGCAGAAACACGACTCATGACGGCTGGTTGGGGTTCGCTGCGCGACCGGCGTGCGATACGGAGGATCTCTTGTGGCTACCTGTGTCGTGCGACATCCGCGCAACCGCTTCGCGGTTCATCACGCGCGGTAGATGTCACCTCGGTGGCCGATGGCCAGGACGGTCACCGCTCGGGCCTGTTCGTCGATGCGGTAGAGAACTCTGTAGGTGCCTCGCCGCGCACTGTGCCGGTCGGCCAGAGGTGCTCGGAGCTGCTTCCCGACGCGGTGCGGGTTCTCGAGCAACGGGCCGGTGATGAACTCGAACGCGGCGGTGGCAACGGCTTCGGGGAGGTCTTCGGTGAGGTGCCGGCGAGCCGAGGAGACGATCAGGAGCTGGTAGCGCGGATCGCTCACGCCGAGGTCCGGCGTGAACGCATCGCCGCCTCGAGGTCCTCTTGGGTCTCGACCCGGCCAGCGGCCAGGTCGGCCTCGGCTGCGGCCAGCTGGGTCATCAGGCCGGCGTCCCCCAGGACGGCGATGGTCTCTTCGAGCATCGCCAGGTCATCCGGGGAGAGGAGGACGGCCGAGGGCTGACCGTGCACGGTGACCGTGACCCGTTCGTGGTGCTTGCTCACTCGGCTCACGACCTCGGACAGGTGCGCCTTCGCATCGGCCAGTGGAATGCTCGTCATGGTCACAAGTATGACTAGAACAGGGGGCTGGTGTCCAGAGAACCAACCTCACCGACCGCGGCAACCGTGCGTTGAGGCGGGGTGCTTCTCAGCTCCACTGGAGCATGGCTCACACACGGTCGAGCAGGGCCCAACCGATTCCGCCCAGACAGGACACCTAAACGAGGCCGGCCAACGCGGCCTCGAAGCACGCGCCCTGACCGGTGCGCTCAATTGCCAGGCCGCCACCAATGAGAGTGCCGAAGGCGAGCAACAGCCAAACGCGAAAGTGCAGGGGCGCCCGCTGTCTCCCCGCGTCCATACCTCTCCTCCGGTTGGTCGTCCCTTGAGTGGTGCCAAGCCTGACAGGCGAAGCTCAGTCCTGCGTGGAACCGCGCATCGCCGCGAGCCGTCGCCTCCCCACCTGCGGCAGATCCGTGCGCGCCCAGCGCACCCGATGTGGGAGTAGCGCGCTCTTCTGCGCGCAGGTTTCAGGTCGCAGTTTGGGCCGAGGTGTCGGTCGTCGTGCCGCTGGCTGTTGGTGCGCCGCGCCGCCACATGAGAACGAACAGCACGATGACCGTGACGCCGACGGTGTTCAGGATCGTGATGGACACCGTGACAAGCGGGTCGGCCGCGAAGGGAAAGATCATCATCAAGAGCATGGGGGCGACGTTGCGTACCGCCGTGGTCACCTCGGTCGCATGCCTGCTTCCCACTTCTTTGACGCGAAGGCCAGTAACGAGAAGGTAGCCACACCCCAAGCCGATAAATGGGCCAGCGAGGGCCGCGATGTAGCTGGCGGTTCCCCAGGTCTGGACGAACAGACTCCAATACGCAACCAGCGTGAAATTGAGATTGAAGAGCAGTGACAGAATCGCGACTCGGGTGACCCACTGCGCCAAGGGCGCCGTCAGGTCCGGCCACCAAACCCTGAAGGCGGACCCGAGAACGAGCGGCAGGACCAGAAAGAGCAGCAGCGGCCAAGCAACATCCCAGGCAGAGGTCTTGAGGTTCGCATCCACCGCATCGATGGCGAGGGGCAACCCGAGCGGAAGTGCGATAACGGTCGCGCAGGTCAAGATCACCAGCAAGGTGGTGGCAAGGCCGTCGTCGGCTTTGGCCAGCTTGGCGAGGACGGGCGCGAACGGCATGCCTGCACACAGGGCTGCCACGCAGAACCCGACCTTGATCTCTCCTGGAATAGACGCGGCGATCGTCAGCAAGTAGCCAACAAAGACGATGGGGATGACGACGAAGTTGATCAACAGCAGCCACAACGCGATTCTTCGATGGGTGACGACCTGGCCCAACAGCTTGCCGACAGGCAGCCTGAGGCCTAACCCGAACGCGTTCAAAATCACGAAGAGCACGCCGAAGCCGTTGATCAGGACAGCCTGACTGGACATTTCAATACCTCTCAGCGGAGATGTGAACGGGCAGGGCCACTGCCATGACGCACCCTCGTGCGACAGCGTCGACCCGTACCTCTTCCGGGCCATACCTTGCCCTACCGCGGCTTGGCGCCGCACGCTCATCAGCAGGATCGGGCAACGCCCGACCTGAGGCAGATGCGTGAAGGTTTGCTCAGCTGGCGGTGTTGAGTCGCCGGACGATGAGCTGGTTGATGCTGAGCTTCTCTTCGGCGGCTTCGATGGCCAAGCGTCGGTGCAGGGCTTCACCGACTCGTAGGTTGAACTTGCCCGAGTAGGCGCGCTCGGCGAGTGGGTCGGGTATGGGCTCACCTTGGGCGGTCATGTCCTGGACGATCTCGGCGATGAGGGTCTCGAGCCCGGTGAGGGCGTCCACCTGAGTGGCGGCCAGCCAGGACAGGGAGGGGAACTCCAGGCAGGTGGCGACGAACTCATCGTCCTCGACGGACCAGGTGACGCGGTAGGTGTAGTGCGAGATATCAGCGGTGGGCATGGTCTGCATCAATTGGCCTCCTACTTCTCGATCGCGGTCAGGACTTGGCGCGCCTGGTAGGGCTTGGCTCTGCCTTGGTGGTTCTGGATGTTCACCCGGGGGTCGCCGGGCCGGGGTGCGGAAGTGCGGAACACCGCATGAGATCCGCCGGTGGTGCGTGGTGGTCCGAAGTAGTGCTCGCAAACCTTGTGCAGGTCGGTGTAGCGGACGTTCTTCGGGTTGGCCCTCATGGCGGTGAGGACCTTCTCGGTGGACGCCACATGTTGATGGTACTACCAGCAGTACCATCACGCCTAGGGTGCCGCTCGTTTAGGGTTCCGGAAGCCAGCTACGCCGCCAGGATGTAGTTGGGGTGGCGGTCCAGGTTCTTGCGGGCCCGGTCGTAGCGCATGGTGGTGCGTGGGTCGGCGTGGCGGGCGGCGGGTGGCGCAGTGCCGGTCCATCCGGGTGCCGCTTCGGGTGCGCAGGACCGGGCCGGACTCCCGGTCGCCCACGGCTCGCTCGATGGCGCGGGACACCGCGGGCGGTAGCGGGGTGAGTACGACCTTGCCGCCCTTGCCGCGGACCTTGAGCACCCGGTGGCCGTGCTCCTCACCGAGGTCCTCGATGTCCGCACCACAGGCCTCAAAGATCCGCAGCCCGAGCAGGCCCAGCATCGCCACCAGCGCGAAGTCGTTGAGGTTCGGCGAGGTGCGGGCGGTGGCGAGCATGGCCTCGAACTGCAGGTGCGTCAGGCCCAGGGTGGGCGACTCAGGCAGCACGTTGGGCCGGCGCACGTACTCCGCCGGAGAGTGCGCCAGCACCTCGTCGCTCACGCAGGTGCGGTAGAACCCGGCCAGGACCGCCACCCGGCGGCTGATCGTGGACAGCTTGTACCGGCGTACTTCCTGCATCCACCGCAGGTACAGCTCGACATGGGGCCGCACGCAGGTCGGACTAGGTGTGCACCCGCGACTGCCCCCTGAACCGGGCCAGGTAGGCGGCGACGGCGTGACGAAGACGGTCCGAGACCGGAGGCAACACGACAGGAACCAAAATCTGTGAAGTAGTCATTACGCAGCGTCCGCCCAGCACCCGCGACGATCAAGGCATCACACGACGGGCGGCAAACCCGGTAAACGGGCGCGCGCTGCCCTGAGCGTTGGCGATAATGCCGTGGAGCGATGTCCGTGCGATATCTCTGGCATCTCGTGATCATCCGTGACCTTTCCTGTCCCCACCGGCAGCGCTGCTGCGCGTCCTCAATGCGGCACGGGACAAGGGTTTTGAGCAAGACCTACCGTGACCTGGCGAAGGGACTGACAAACCCTCAACCCCCTGTTTACAAGAGCCAATCTGCCAGGGCGCTACATCGCCCTGACCTGCAAGAACACCAACCTCCCGGCACACGCGCACCGGAACCTGCCGCCTGCGTGCCATATGCGTGAACGCCAATGTCCCCCTGTGGCACGGAGATTCGCTGGCACACCGCCTCCGAAAGGCGAGCCGCGTGGTCCCCGATCCGCTCAGTTTAGGCCCGCTACGATCTCGCGCCGGCGCGTCGACCGGCGTTGCGGACGGCAAGCATGTATACCCATATTTGGGTATATCATTGCTTGCATGAGTTCAAGGGATCGTCTGCGTATGCGCCTGGCGGCGCTGATCGAGGCTGCCGGTTTCAACCAGAGCCAGGCGGCGCATGCCGTCGGGTGCACGCCTTCGCGACTGGGAGACTACCTGGCCGGTCGCACCGTCCCCTCAGCACTGGTTCTGCTCGACCTCGAAGACGCAGCCGAGCAGGCAGGACACCGCACGTGGATGCGGGCCTCGGATGTCATCGACGCAGTGGCCACCCACTGCGACTCAGATCCGATGTGGGCCATGCGAATGCTGCTCCAAGGACGTGACCAGTCCCTCGCACTGAGCACGCCGGCCCGTCGCGCGATCTGGGCGACGGGCTCCCCAGGACTGGCCTTGACTGGCCCGTGGAAGACGCTGGCGCACACCATCTTGCGCGAGACCGCGCGCGACGGGCGGCCGATCCCCCAGTGGCTCGCTGCCCCCATGCCGCTACGCGAGCCCTGGGCCCCACTTCCGTTGAGGCCGGGGCGAGCATTGGATGATGGCCTTGCCGCGCTCGGCATCCAGATCAACGAGCGTGAGCTGGTCACGGCGTGAGCTTCGACCTCGACGCGGCCGAGATCCGCCAACTGCTGGACGAACTCGACCAACGCCTCAGCGCCGCTGGGATCGCGGCGACTGTCTACGTCGTCGGAGGCGCGGCGATCTCACTACACCTTCCCGACACGGACCGCCGGACCCAAGACATCGACGGCATCACTACCGATGACCGGGTCGCCCACATCGTTGCGCAGATGGCCGACTAGCTCGGCCTGCCCGAGGGGTGGCTCAACGGAGCCGCCCGCCCATTCCTCCCGCCGATCCCCGCTGACGCCCTCACACCACCCAGCTCCCCAGGGCTGCGAGTTCAGTTGGCATCACTCGAGCAGTTGCTCGCAATGAAGCTGGCGTCAGGCCGAGCACGCGACGCCGCGGACATCACCGCCCTGGCAACGGTGCTGCAGGTGGACCCGGAGGAAGCGGTCCAACTGACGCTCACGGCATACGGGGCGGAGGCACTCGAGGTGATGACCAAGCTGGAGGACGTCACGCACGACGCGCAGGCCCTCATCCCCGAGCGTCCACGAGACTGACGAGCCGTCGGCACAGGGGCACCTCACCTCCCCGGCCCGGAGGGTTGCGACGCCATCTGGGACCGCGCGGAATGCGGCAGATGCGGAATATGCGCGGGGAACTGTCACCTCGTGCGAGGGTGCGTCCGTGACAACCCACCCTGACGAGCTCGTGCGCATGTTCACCGCCAAGTTGGGGTTGGCAGCGGTGGCGCTCGCGGTGTTGGCTGCGTGCTCCGCGGGGAGCGGAGAGGGTACAGCGTTCGAGGACCCGTCCGGCAACGCCATGAGCGAGGTGCCAACCACCGTAGGGGACACGGTGCTCTTCTCACCCTTCCCGTTATCGGGGCCGCCTGGCACCGGCGAGGTGACCCTGGTCGGAGTGGACGTCTCCGGGGATGGCGTGGCCACGGACGTCGCGGATGTGGACCTCGCTGGTTACTACCCCGTCTCACCCGGCGGGCTCATAGGGACCGCCCGCGGCGGCGGCGCGCTCCACGACGCCCGCCAGCGGCTGCTCCCTGCGGGGAGCGTGGTCACGATTCCCTCTGGCGACGGCCTCGCCTTCGTGGTGGCCGTACGCGGCCTTAAGAAGGGCGTGTGGCGCGCCGACTACGTGAACCTGCACTACACGATCAATGGCGAGAAGCGGACTCAGCGGATCAGGTACGCGCTGGGCGTCTGCGTAGTTGCCGCCCTAGAGGACCCCTGCGACGCGGGCCTCCCGCAGTGGTGGAACAAGTAGCGCACCTCCAAGGCAATGTGTGGCGCTGGCTGACTCCGAGGGGCAGACCGTCCCCAGCTTCGTTGCCCGTTCGAGCTATCACGCCGCAACCGCATAGGGGTAGCCGGCCAGTGCAAACCCCGTCACTCTGCGCGGCATGTCCGCGCGGGGTTCGTTGGCCGGACCATGGCGTTACATGTAACATGGAGTCATGGCTGTGCGAGAGCGGGTGAGCGCGTACCGGGCCCGGATGCGGGCCCAGGGCCTTCGGCCTGTGCAGATCTGGGTTCCCGACGTACGCTCACCCGACTTCGCTGCCGAGGCACACCGCCAGTCCACGCTCGTGGCGGCCGCCGACCGCTTGAGTGACGACATGGAGTTCGTCGAGGCCGTCTCCGACGACTGGGCCGAATGAGACGCGGCGACATCGTCACCGTCGCGGGCGGGGTTTATGCGAGCAAGCCGCGGCCGGCGCTGGTCGTCCAGGACGACCGGTTCGACGCGACCGAGTCGTTGACTGTCTGTCCCTTCACGAGCAGCGACGTCGACGCGCCTCTCCTGCGGGTGCCGGTCACCGCTGACGAAGGGAACGGCTTGGACCAGGACAGCTTCCTGATGGTCGACAAGATCACCACCGTCCGACGAAGCAACGCTCACGCGGTGATCGGACGGCTCGAGGCAACGGCCCTGGTGGAGTTCGAAAGGCGGCTCCTGGTCTTCCTCGGCTTCGGCGCCTGAATGCACCCGCACCGCGGCATGACCGGATGGACCGGCCAACGCAGATGCGGAATCTGCGGACCCGACCGTCAGCCGCCGCCGCCCATTCCTCCGCGGTCCATCTGCCGACCCGCTTGACCGGCTGCCGTCTCAGCGGAGTACTCAGCTCCGCCGGACTTGCCACCGCTGCTTCCGCGTCTCTGCAGGATGACGCCGATGAGGACGATGAGGCCGAGCAGGATGCCTAAAAAGATCCAAATCCACATGACATGTCCTCTCATCGGGAGGCCAGTGTGGCAGAGGATCCGGCCCACCACGGCTTAATCCGTGCGCACCCCGCCGGCGGTTGGGAGTGCGGCTTCGCTCTGATCGCGGCATGACCGTGAACCTGCAGGGCTTGAGCCGTTGCCCAGCACGAGAGTTGGGTCGCGGGTAGTTTGTCCGCTCATGGGGATGGGTGGGGCAGGCTTGAGGTGGTTGGGGGCGGCGTGCGTCGGGGCCTTGGTGGGTGGGTGTTCGATGTCCGGTGATGCGCAGGTCGCGCCGACAGGCGGCGCCGCTGACCGTGCGTCAAGCGGCACCGTTGCGGTGACGTGCCTGGATGCCGGGAACCTCGCTCGAGGGATACTGGCCAACTCTCGAGGCCAGGCCGAGCTGACCGTGGTGGAGGCCAGGGCGGTGCGTTCGCCCGACGTGGAGGACTCGTATCTGATCGCCGTCCGGTTCGACGGGCATCCCAGCGAGAGCACCGGTGTGTGGGCGAGCAGCTCGTTGGATCTGGGTGACGACACCGTCAGGTCCGTGGATGTCGGCGCGGTCGAGGTCAGCCAGTGGCCGTGGTCGCTGGTGACAGAACCGAAGATCGCCACCGATGACCCCGGTGTGCTCGCCGCAATGAACTGCCTGTGACCGTGCAGCAGGTCACTGTCGACGCGCCAAGTCGGGTGCGTGGCACGCTGGCCACCGTGGTGGTCAACCTCGCGGCCGGCGTTCCCGCCGTGGTGCCGTTGTGGATGCTCTGGTACGGGTTGAGCAACTGGCCCCTAGCCGACTTGGGCCTGACTGCCCGCGAACCCACCGAGAACGACGGGCCACTTGGCTGGCTGGTCATCTGCGGGCCCGTCATCGCGGCGGCGACGCTGTTGTGGTGGCTCGGCAACAGCGCACTGCGCTGTCGCCTGGCCGCTGACGTGCCAGCGTTCTGGATGCTCAGCGCAGCAGCCGCATGCACCCCGACCGCGGCGCTGTTCGTGAACGCCCTGAGGTAACGCACCGGCGGTCGGCACCCACTGGCGGTGCGGGGCGCCGTTACCGAACTGCGCCGCCCGCTCGGCGGCAGAAGCGGACGTCACCCTTGCCCGGTTCACGCGTCGGGGCGGGGGCGGTACCCCTCTGGCCACTGCTGTTGCTCTACCGGATACGAGCGACGCCAGGCGACGTTATCCGTGAAGCGCACCGCCGAGAAGTCGTTTCCACGAACGACGTTTGGGCCCTCCCTTGAACCGCCGCACCACACGCAGCCGTTCATGCGGCCCGAGAAAGCGCACTCGACCAGCGACGCGTCGGTCGCGAAGTGTCCTTGCCACCGGCAGTTGAGAAATGTGCAGCCCTCGAACCAGCCACGTGACAGGTTGAAACCACCGAGCTGCTTGAAGCGAACCCCCTCGAAGACGCACTCGCGATACAGCGCGGGACTGTTCGCGAACGAGCCCTGCGCCGAAAACCCGTGCTCGTTCGTGATGGGTCTGGTCCTCTGGCGGAAGTGGCAATCACTGAACTCAGACCACTCGACGGACAACAGGACGTCGTCAAGAGACACCCGCGCATGAGAGACCGTTGCCGAGAAGAAGTACAGAGGTCGTAGCCCAACCTCATCTGGTTCGGTACTGGGGACATCACCGACAACTCCCGTCACTAGACCTCGGCCCGGCGCCCCGCGGGGAGCATCTGCCCGCTCCTCTCCCCGCCACCAGTCTGGGTTGCCCACGCCAAGGAGCATTCCGCATCAGCACCCGCTCTGCTTGGGTATCCGACAGTCCCGAGCATCCGGAACTCGTCACGGTCGGCGGCAGATCCGGTAACGCGTCATACCCCTGACTCAAGGTGACGGATCGACCAGCAGGGAAAGCTGAGGAACGGCTCGGTATGCCGCCACGGGCCGGCTCGGGACGCCCGAGGCTCGGTGGTCGGGCACGGGCGCGATGCCTGGCTGAGGTCACGTGGCAACCTAGGGCATGGCCCGACCGTGGACTGAGATCGCTGAGCTCGACGACGTGCTTGGGGAACTGCGCGACACCGCCCGCCGCGTGATCGGAAATGCTCTGGTCGGGGTGTACCTGCATGGGTCGTTCGCGCTGGGGGGCGCCGATGACGAGAGTGACTGCGACTTCCTCGTCGTCACCTCAACCGCGGTCGACGACGACCAGCTGGCGGCACTGCGGCTTTTCCACGCGGACCTGCCGCACCGGTCCGGGTACTGGAACGCGCACCTCGAGGGCGCCTACGCCCCGGTCGCCGAGCTGGCCGACCTCATTGCCCTCGACCGCGCCTGGCCCTATGTCGGCCATGGCAGCGACGAGGTTGTCCTCGACCGCCACTGCAATACTGAGGTGCTGCGCTGGACGCTTCGCGAGCACCCGGTGGTCGTGGACGGCCCGAGCCCTCGAACACTGGTCAGTCGGGTCAGCCCTGCGACGATGCGATCTGCCGCGTCCCGGGACCTGCCCAAGGCGATCGACGCCTGGGCGCACCATGACTGCTGGGATGCCTGGTCTCAGCGGTACGCGGTCGTCACCCTGCCGCGCATGCTGCGGACGTTGATCGTCGGCGACGTGGTGTCGAAGCCAGCTGCCGTGGCTTGGGCGACGGAGGCGCTCGACCCGCGCTGGCGCCCGCTTCTCGAGACGGCCCTGGCCCAGCGAGGCGATCGCCCTTGGGACGCACCGGTAGATCCCGACCTCGTCCACCGCACCCTCGACTTCGTCCGCTATCTCGGAAGCGTCGCCGAAGAGCTCCTGCCGCCCCAACGCGAGGCAGTAGTGTCGACTTGACAGGGCGGGGGCTCCACCTGGATCGCGTCGGATTGCCTCCCACGCGACGGGTCGCGTTGCGCACGCCCCTCGGTGCCAAGTCTGCGACGTCCGCACGGAGACGTTGACCTTGCAGTAGCACCCGCACCGCGGCAAATCCGGTAACGCGTCACGCTGTTGAGCGCGAGGTTAGGGAAGCGCTGGGTCACCTGTTCGGGCTAGAGGGCTGAGGTGCCTTTCGGGGTGCCCAGTCCGGTCGGGCCGTCGTAGCCCTTGAGCGCTGTGCAGAGGTAGTCGCCTCCGCAGTCCTGGAAGATGGCGTTGCTGCCGCCGATGACGTCCCTAAGGCCTGTGCGGTGGTCGTAGACGTACTTGGCGGTGCCAAGTGATGGTGCGTTGCCGGCGAGGGCGATCATCCCAGAGACCAGGGGGGCTGCCAGGCTTGTGCCGCCGACCACGATCCAGCCCGGCGGGATACCGAACTCCACCAGGCCGTAGGTGTCGTAGACCGCCAGCCCGGTGTCGGGGTCTGCCAGCGCGGAGACGTCGGAGGTGGTGCGCATCAGGCAGTTCGGGTCTTTCTGCCATGACGGCTTGGCGATCCAGGTCGAGCACCCGCTGCCCGCCCCTTCCCAGGCGGTGTGCTTCCACCCGGTGGTGGTCTTTGCCACCGACGTGCCGCCGACGGCGATGGCCGAGCCCCAAGCGGCGGGGAACGACGCGGTGGTGAAGCCGAAGTCTCCGGAGGAGACCACCATCGCCACGCCGGGGTGGTTGTAGTACTTCTTGCCGAGGGCGATGACGCCGTTGTACTCGTCGGCGCCGTAGGAGTTCGACACGATCTTCGCGCCGAGGGTGACTGCCCGGTTGACGGCCGCGCCGATGTTGGTGAGCTCGTCGGAGTCGGCTTCGACGAGCAGGATCTTGCATTGGGGGCACGCCGCGGAGACCGCCTGCAGGTCCAGGGCGATCTCCAGCCCCCAGCCCGGGTCACCGGCCGGCGGGGTCTTCCCGCCGCGCTGGTTGACCTTGCGGAAGCAGCCGTTCGCGGTGGTGCAGGCCGGCAACTTGTAGACCGACCGGAAGACGGCGAGGTCCTTCTCGGCGTTGGGGTTGTCGTACGCGTCGACGATCGCGACGGTCTGGCCGACGCCCTTGGTGACATCCAAGGAGTAGATGCTCTTGATCTCCGCGGGCCCGTAGCCCGAGGTGGGTGCGGCGACCGCCTGCGGGGAGACTCCGGATGACCGGGCCGCCAGACCGGCGGTGTTGGCCGGTGCACCGGCGCGCTTCGCGGCGGCCACCGAACGGAACACTGCCAGGCAGGTGACGGAGCGGGCCGAGGCTGCCCGGTCGCAGGCCCGCGCCGGTGCGGGCACGGCGTCGGGCGCCCGGTGCGGCGTCGCGCCCAGGGCGGCCCCACCCGAGAGGGCCAAGGCGCCGCCGAGCAGGGCGGCTGTCAAGGCGGTGCCCATGCTGCGCAGGCTCCGTCGCGTGGCTGTGGTCATCCGGGGCTCCTTGTTCGGGACAGGCATCGAGGCGACGGAGTCAGGAACCGGCGACGGCGAACGCCGACGTCGAGGTCTGCACGATGCGGCCGCGGGCAGCGTCGGTGCCGGTGACGCGCAGGTCGAACGTCGCCCCGGCATCCTTGGTGGTCGTCTTCAGCGTCGCGCGGAAGGTGCCGGCTCCAAGCGAGCTGATCGGCAGCTTGGTCCAGCCGCTGCCGGTGCGGCGGACCTCGACCACACCCGAGCTGATCGACGTCTGCGGCGCGCCCTGGATGTGGGACACGACCAGTCTGATCGACGAGGTCCCCAGCGGCACACTCCCGACGAGGTTGGTCGGCAGCGAGACCGACGTCTTCAGCAGCGGCAGCACGGTGCATCCCGTTCCGAGCGAGCAGGTCCAGCTCGACGGCAGCGACCCGCCCCGGCCCGCAGCGGAGACGAAGGTGATGTCGGTGCGGGTCGTCAACGACTGCAGGGCCAGTGACGGACGGCGGTCGACCTCGTCGAGGATCCGGTAGGTCCCCGACGCCGCCGGCACGGCCACCTGGGCGAAGCCGGTGTCGGTGTCGTCGGAGATCAGCGCGCCGTCGTGGTAGATCCGCAACCGGGCCACGGGGGTGCCGTCGAGGCTCCCGTAGGTCTCGTAGACGTGTCCCGGGGTGGAGTCGGTCGCGAGGTCGAGCGCCACCTGCAGCTGCTTGGCGGTGCGGCAGGTGGGGCAGTCGAAGCCGAACGACGCGGCAGCGCCGCTGGTCTCGACCGGGACGTTGGGCAGGACGGGACCGCGCCCCCAGTCGGCCGACGACGTCGTGCGCGCGGGGGCGAGCCGTGGGGCGTCGTCGATGACTCCGGCGAACGGGTCGGTGAACGGGTCCGGCGAGCCGAACACGGTGGTGAACCACACCGCACCCGAGATGGCGTTGACGTACGTGATCAGGTTGGAGGGCAGCTGCACCGGGAAGCTCCAGCCACCCCCGAACGACGAGCCGGGGGTCATCGGGTAGGTGAGCAGCCCGCCCGAGCGTGGCACGGCATCCACGTAGATCCGCGACTTGAAGGTGGATAGCCCGCGGGTGCTCACGCTGTAGGCCTGCTTCGCGGGGATCCCTTGGGCACCGTCGAAATGCAACGAGTAGGCGTACGGCGTCCCGGACCGCGGTGACCCGGTCAGCACCCACGAGGCACCGCTGGTCAAGGTCCCGCTGACCGGTGCCGCGGCGGGGGCCACGTCGATGACCCCGGGACCGAGCATCGCGTAAACGCTGGAGAACTCACCGGTGCCGGCGGTGTCGAGGCGGGCGATGTCGAACTCCTCCACCTGCTGGTCGGCCGAGCGCGGCGTCCGCACACTCAGCCGCGACGTCGCCGCGCGCCCATCGATGGTGACCACCTGGTTCTGTGCAGAGACGACGTAGTCGCTCTTGGTCACCACCCCGAACCCGACCAGGTTTCCTGCCGCGTCGACCTTGTCGACCGCAGTGTCGAAGCCGTAGCTGCCCAGCGGCACGCTGACCCTGGCCTCGCCGTCAACGACGAACGCGAAATTGAGGAACTTGGCGAAGCTGTCGGTGTTGTAGACACTCACGATCCCGAACGGCACCGGGGCGCCGTCACTGCCGCGCACCTTGACGATCAGCGTGCGCATCGGGAAGCGCGGAGTCACCACCGGCGGGACGGACACGCCGGCGATCACCTTCGTAGCGCCGAAGAGGGTGGCCCGGACGGGGAAGTGGCCCTTGGCATCGGTCTTGTACTGGGCGGCCAGGGCCGCACCGAAGCGCCGTGCCGAGGCGGCAGTGAGGTAGCCACTCGCAGTGCCCGCCGACGACGAGGTGACGGTGACGCCCGGCACCGTCGGGACCGCCGTTCCGGGATAGGTGAGCCGGACCGGGATTCGCGCGCCCGCGGCGATCAGCGCCGTGACGTCGAACAGGGCCGGGTCAAGGAAGCGGCCCAAGTACGGGCGCGCGGAAGCCGGGATGACATAGGTGTGCTTCGGCGTCGACACGGTCTGGAAGGCGGCGCCCGCACCGCTGCGCGTGGCCGGCAGCCCTTGCACGATCGTGCGGCCCTCGGCGTCCTTGCTCACCCGCACGCTGTCCCCGGTCACCAGCGTCACGCCGCGCCCGGCAGGTGCTGCGCTCCTCATCGACGCGGCCGCGGCGGATGTTGCCACCGCTTGGGCTGCACGAGGTGCAGCCAGCGCTTGGCCCGCCGTGCCCGTCGTCACCAGTGCCACCAGCCCCCACGCGATCCACCTGGTTCGACCCACGAGTTCCCCCTGTTTTCTGGCTCTCCTGACACACCTGTGGGTGCTCGAGCAGGGCTGAGTAGGCGCACGCCGTTCTCTGAGTAGGTTTCTGAGCTGTCGAAGGCACAGGAACTGTGGTCAGGAGAACGGCGTGCGTGATGTCAGCCTATGGCGCGAGATGTTGGGCGTCGAGAAGACCGTGATCGAGCGGGTCGAGTTCGACGAGGACGAGGAGGTGCTGGTCGCCCGGGTGCGGCCCACGAAGCGCGAGCGGGGCCGGTGTGGGGTGTGCCGGCGTCGCAGCCCGGGGTACGACGGGGGTGCTGGTCGGCGGCGGTGGCGGACGCTGGATCTGGGCACGGTGCGCGCGGTCGTTGAGGCTGACGCGCCGCGGGTGGTCTGCCGTGAGCACGGTGTGGTGGTGGCGTCGGTGCCGTGGGCGCGTCATGACGCCGGGCACACCTACGCGTTCGATGACACGGTGGCGTGGTTGGCCACGCAGTCCTCGAAGTCCACGGTGACGGCGTTGATGCGGGTCGCGTGGCGCACCGTGGGGTCGATCATCGCCCGGGTCTGGGCTGACGTCGACGCCCGCCATGACCGGCTGGCCGGGCTGACGCGGATCGGGATCGACGAGATCAGCTACAAGCGCGGGTTCAAGTTCTTGATGGTCGTGGTCGACCACGACCGGCGCGCCGCTTGGTGTGGGCTGCGCCGGGACGCACCAGCGCCACCGTGGGAGAGTTCTTCGACCTGCTCGGCCCCGATCGGTGCGCCCAGATCACCCATGTTTCCGCTGATGGGGCCGACTTCATCGACACCATCGTGGCCGACCGGTGCCCGGGCGCAGTGCGGGTAGCTGACCCGTTTCACATCGTGCGTTGGGCCACTGACGCCTTGGACGAGGTCCGTCGCGCGGCGTGGAACGAGGCCCGAGCCCAAGCCCGGACCGAGCCGGAGCGCGCCCGGACGGTCGGGGTGTCAGGGTTCATCGACGCCCACCACGTGCGGACGTCAGCAGGCGTGATGTCGGCGATGGGCCGGCTGGTGAACCGCGGCACGAGGTACTTGTTGAGCACGTGCTCGTAGCCCTCACGCGTCTTCGGCTTGATCTCCCGGGCTGCGACCCAGGTTGTCGCGTAGTCGGTGAACGTCACCGCGGCGATCGGAGGCGCCGGCGGCTCGGCACGCCCGAACTCCCCGAGGAGGATCTTCTGCCGCCGACCCCGAGCCACCCCTCGGCATCGGCCTTGGTGGGGAAGGTGATCGCGCATTGGTCCGACGCAGGTCGGGAGCCATGTAGCTCGCCTGCCAGCGCCCGGAAGGCAGTTTCCGGATCCGGGCGAATCCCCGTCGGCCCTTCCGGCCGCTCATGACGTCGACTCGGAACGGCGCTTTCGTGCCATCTGCGTGCCATATCGCTGATTACTGGTGTCCATCTCTGACCCCCGTATCCACGGAGTCGGTCGCGTGAACACGGACATTCTCGCAGTTCAGAGGGGTCAGCGACAAAGGTCAAGAGCGAGAGCTGGCGAAGGGACTCGAACCCTCAACCCCCTGTTTACAAGACAGGTGCGCTACCGGTTGCGCCACGCCAGCGGGCCCACACCCGACAGGGGTCCGGACAGCCCCGGAGTCTACGCGGATGCCGGCACCCGGCATCCGCCATCGGCCGTGACGCACCCAGGGCGCAGGACTTCACATCGCACGCGGCAATCTCCGCGTGCCGCATGAACTTCCGCGTTCTCGAAACCCCAACCGCCGCCCGAACCGCCGACCAGCGCCTCAGGCGCGCCGGAGGTCGCCGCCGTCGTCGTCGCGCCCCTCGCGCCCGTCCCGACCCTCGGGCCGGGCGCCGCGCACCGAGCGGTCCCACGGCGACGCGAGGATCTCGCCGAACACGGTGCCCGTCGCGATGGCCATGAGCACCGCCCCTGCCCCCAGCAGCGTGGTGAGCCCGGACTGGATGGTGAGCGAGCCGGGCGCGTCGCCACTGGCGGCCACCAGCTCGTAGAGGCCGCGGAAGATGGTGAGACCCGGCAGGAGGGCGAAACTGGCCGGCACCACGAGCACCATCGACGGGGCGCCGAGCCGCGCCGCGACCAAGCGCCCCGCCGCCCCGAGCGCGACGGCTGCCACCCCGGTGGCCGCGATGGCCCCGATGCCGACGCCACGCCCGAGCACGGCGGCCACCACGGCGGTCAACATCGACAGCAGCCCGGTGGGCAGGATCAGCCGGCGCAGGCTCTGCACGGTAACGGCACCGCTGAGCCCCACGACGAGCGCGCCCGCGACGGCCGCGAACACCGACGACTGGTTCACGCTGAGCTTCAGCACCGACGGCGAGACGAAGTCGGAGCCCAGCGCCGTCGTCAGCGACAGCATCACGGTCAGCCCGCCGGCGATGCCGATGATCAGCCCCATCAGCGCCACCAGCACGGACAGGAGCCGGCCGGCGCCGGTGAGCGGGAAGCCGAACAGCACGTCCTCGATGGAGGAGGCCATGGAGCGCCCCGGCAGCATCGCGACGATGCCGCCGGCCACGATGAATGCGAAGTCCTGCTCCTGCATGGGCCGCCCGAGCGCCGTGGCCCCGGCGTACACGGCACCCGCGAGCAGCGTCGCCACCATCGAGTTGATCGCGTTGGCGTAGAACTCCGGCAACGCAGTTCGCGCGTAGAGCCGGTTCACGGCGGTGACCGCGAGCACGACCAGCACCGTCGCCAGGGCCGTCATCGCACTCGCGCCGATCATCACGGCGACGGCCGACGCGAGCAGCGCGCTGGCGAGCGACACCGCCCAGACCGGGAAGATGCGCCGGCTGCGCTTGATCTGCCGCAGCCGACGGTCGGCCTCGCGGGAGTCGATCCGGCCACCGGCCAGCGCCTCGACGAGCTCGTGCACCGCGACCAGGCGCGCGTAGTCATGGCGAGTGCGCCGCACCACGCGCAGCAGGGTGTGCGGCCGTCCGGTGGCGCTGGACGCCTGGATGAGCAGCGACTGCAAGGTGATGTCCACCTCCACCACGTCGACGCCGGCCGCCGCCGCCACGGCTGCCACGCTGCCCACCACCTGTGGCGCACCGGCCCCGCAGCGCAGCATCAGCTCGCCCACCCGGGCCGCGAGGTCGATCGCCCAGCGCACCTGGGTGTCCTCGGGCGCCTCCCCCGGGATGCGCATGTTCCGGTACGGCGTGCGCCGCAGCAGGTCGGCCATCGGCATGGGTTCGGTCGGCGACTCGCCCTGGAAGATGCGTGCTGGGCGGTCGCGCGGCGGACGGCTCACAGGGTCGGCACCACCTGCGACGCCCACCCGGGCGCCGTCGTTCGGGGCCACCAGGTGGGCCCCTTGCCGGTGAGCGTCATCGCGAGCACGACCACCGCCACGACGATCAGGATGCCGGCCGCCACCTGCCCGGCCGCCTCACCAGGCGTCACCCCCCGCACGATGCTGCGGCTGCCCCGCCGCAGGCTGGCACCGCCGGGACCCCACCATGCGGTGAGCCCGGCGAAGACCCCGGCCATGACCAGCGGCAGCACGTCGTCGGTGCGCACGTCGGTGCCCCGGGCCGCGGTGAGCACCAGGGCGCTGGCGAACATCGCGCACACCCCGACGAACAGCGGCAGCACGAGCGTGGCGGCGGCGCCCAGCAGACCGAGCACGAGGTGCCACGGGCTGGTCGCCACCGCAACGGCGACGTCGCTGCCGCGGGTGCCCCGCTCGTGGCGGCGCATGACCAGTGCCGTGACAGAGCGGTCCGCCGTGCGGGCCAGGGTGACCCAGGCCAGCAGTCCGAGCACCGCCACCACCGGGGCACGGGCCGTGACGGCCGCCAGGACGCCGAGCAGCGCCAGCAGCGTGCCCGACCGGCTCGGGCGGCCGATGCGGGGGTCACCGAAGGGGCCGTGGCCCAGGCGGGCGGCATCCCAGTCCGACTCCGAGTCGGGCACCGGCGCCGGGGGCCGGCCGGGCTGAGGGGCGGGCATCAGCTGCTGCGGAACCGGCGCGGGTCGCACCGGCGGAGGCGAGGTCGCCTGGCGGTTCACGGGCCGGGCCTGCTCCCAGCCGGGCGGCCCGGTGGGGCGACCGGTCGTCACCATCGGGGCCGGTAGTGAGGACGAGGGCGGTGACTGCACGGGTGACGGCATGCGGGCCGCGACGGGCGCAGCCGATGCCGGGGGCCCGGCATACCCGCTCGAACCCGCGGCCAGCCCCGCGCCCGCGGCAGCCGCCCCGATCCGGGGCGCAACCGGGGGCCGGGACGGAGACGGCGGAGGCGGCGGGGGCAGCGCTGTGGTGGACGGGACGGACAGGCGTTCGGTCGGCGGTCGTACCCGGCGCACCAGGATCGCCTCGGTGACCGGCGCACCGTGGGCGTACCGTTCGAGCGCCGCGACGACCTCGTCGTGGTGCGGGCGCTCGCTCGGGTTCGGGGACAGCGCCGCGTAGAGCAGGGGCTCGATGCGCGGGTCGACGGCCTCGAGGTCGGGGTCACCAGCGCTCACCCGGGCGAGGACGGCGCCCATCGGGCCGGTGCCGAACGGCGGTGTGCCACTTGCGGCGAAAGCGGTGGTCGCCGCCCAGCCCCACCAGTCGGTGGCGGCGGTGACGTCCTCGCCGCCGACCACCTCGGGGGCCAGGTACCCCGGCGTTCCCATGACCAGACCGGTCATCGTGAGCCGGATGTCGTCGGCCACGTGCGCGATGCCGAAGTCGATGAGCACCGGGTCGCCGTCGACCAGCAGCACGTTGCCCGGCTTGACGTCACGGTGCACGACCCCCGCCGAGTGGATGGCGTCGAGCGCCTCGGCCAGGCCGGAGGCGACCCGGTGCAGGTCGGCCGGGGGGAGCAGCCCGCGCTCGGCCACGTAGTCGTCGAGTGAAGGACCCGGCACGTAGCGGGTGACGATGTACGGGGTCGGGCCGTCGACATCGGCGTCGATGATCGGGGCAACCCGCGGGCTGGTGATCCGGCTCAGGCTGCTGACCTCGCGGGTCAGTCGTGCTCGCGCGTCGGGGTCGTGTGCGATGTGCTGGCGCAGCACCTTGATCGCCACCGCGCGACCGTGCCGGTCGAGCGCGAGGTGCACCACGCCCATCCCACCCTCGCCGAGCCGCTGGACGAGGCGGTACTCCCCGAGGCGCGTGTGCTCACGCGGCTGCAGGGTCTCGTCGTCCTCCGGCCCGGGGCCGTCGGCGATCGCGTCGGCGGTCATGCCCACCACGGTAAGCCGTCATGCTGGGTGCCGGCTGTCCCCCCGACCTCGCGCCACACCCCGACCTGTTGCGAATTGCCCACCCCCCGGAGCGCCCACGAGGGCCCCGGGGGTGGGTGGATCGCAAGGAGTCGGGTCGGGGCCGGCCGTCAGGACTGGATGTAGGTGCGCAGCTGGTCGCGCTCGGCCTGCAGGTCGTCGAGGCGGTTCTTGACGACGTCGCCGATGCTCATGATCGCGACGAGCTTGTCGTCGACGACCACCGGCACGTGCCGGAAGCGGCGCTCGGTCATCATCGACTCGAGGTCGTCGAGGCTGTCGTCGGGGCTCGCGGTGTGCACCTCGGCGGTCATGATCTGCCCGACGGGCGCCTCGAGCAGCTTCGCGCCGTCGGTGTGCAGATGGCGCACGATGTCACGCTCACTGACGATGCCGTGCACGCTCTCGCCGTCGTCGCTCACCACGACCGCACCGATCTTGTGTTCGGAGAGGAGGGACAGCAGCTCGGTCACCGATGCGTCGGTGCGCACGGTGATGACGGTGCCGCCCTTGCGCCTGATCACGTCCGAGATCCTCATGCCCGAACCATAGGGGTGCCTCCCGCGACGCGCCAGAGGAACGCGCCCGGATGCCGTGGCAGCGCCCCGGGCACGGCTGCCCCCGCGCAGGTCGCGGCAGCCGGAGCACGTGGTGCCACACCTGCCGTCGGCTACCGCCTGGTAGGTCGAGTGATCGGTGCATCTACCAGGCGGTAGGTGAGGTGAAGCGCGGATGCCGGCCACCCGGCATCCGGGTGGCGTTGCGGTTCAGGCCCGGTGCGGCACCGCGCCGGTCGAGCCCGCGGCGATCGCCCGCGCCATATCCGGGAGCAATCGATCCAGCGCCCAGTCCCCACCACCGATGACGTTGCCCGCCCGGACGGATGCCACTGCGGCGCCGTCGGCGAAGAAGCTGTCCCGGTAGGCGGAGGTCACGAGCTCCGCGCACCCCTTGCTGGCGCTGTACGGGTCCCGCCCGCCCATGGGATCCGTCTCTCGGAAGGCCTGGTCCGTATCCGGGTTGTGGTAGCACTTGTCACTGGTGATCATGACCACCGCGCGCACCGACGGGCAGGCGCGCGCGGCCTCGAGCAGGTTCGCGGCGCCCATGACGTTGGTCTCGAACGTCTCGGCCGGCTGCACGTAGCCCCGGCGGACGATCGCCTCGGCGGCGAGATGAAAGATGATCGACGGCTGCGCCGCATCGATCTCTGCGGCGACGCGGTTGCGGTCCCGGACGTCGGCGACGACGTGGTCATCCGCGAGCGAAGGTCCAGGGCGTCGAACAGGCTGGGCTGCGTTGGCGGATCGAGCGCGAAGCCCGTGACATGGGCGCCCATCGTCGCCAGCCATTGGGAGATCCACGAGCCCTTGAACCCGGTGTGTCCGGTGACGAAGACCTTGCGGCCCGAGTAGGTCTTAGCGAGGCCCATCGGCCTCCCCATTTGCATGTCTTCCACACGGCCCACGGCGCCTCGCCCGCGTCCCAAAGCGCCTGGAGCGCGCGCAGATCGCGCAGCGCGTCCATCGGCTGCCAGAACCCGTGATGGCGGTAGGCGCGCAGCTCGCCGTCGGCGGCGAGGCTCTCGAGCGGTGCGCCCTCGGGGCGTCTCGTCGCCGGCGATCCGGTCGAGCACCGCCGGCTCGAGCACGAAGAAGCCGCCGTTGACCCAGGCGCCGTCGCCTTCCGGCTTCTCCTGGAACGCCCGGACGACGGGCGCGGAGAATGCTCGACCGTCTCGTCCTCGTCGATCTGCAGGGCGCCGAAGCGGCCCGGCGGCTGGACCGCGGTGATCGTCGCCAGCTTGCCGTGCGCCCGGTGGAACGCGAGCAGCCGCGGGATGTCGACGTCCGCGACGCCGTCGCCGTAGGTCAGCAGAACGTCTCGTCGCGCGACGTAGTCGGCGACCCGCTTGAGGCGGCCGCCCGTCTGCGTGTCGGCGCCCGTGTCCACCAGGGTGACCCGCCACGGCTCGGCGGCGTTCTGGTGGACCTCCATCGAGTTGTCGCGCATGTCGAACGTGACGTCGGACATGTGCAGGAAGTAGTTGGGGAAGTACTCCTTGATCACGTAGCCCTTGTAGCCCAGGCAGATCACGAAGTCGTTGAAGCCGTAGTGCGCAGTAGATCTTCATGATGTGCCACAGGATCGGCCTGCTCGCCGATCTCGACCATCGGCTTGGGCCGGACGGCGGTCTCCTCGGACAGCCGGGTGCCGAGGCCGCCGGCCAGGATGACGACCTTCAAGATCCGCCCCCGTGTGCTGGTGCGACGCTGCGGACGATGGCGGAAGTGTAGCCATCCGGGGAGACCGAACCGAGCCCGTCAACGCCCGGGGTCGCCGCGCGCGAGGCCGAGGGCGGCGCCGGGCACCCAGCCGCCAGCGAGCCGTACAGGTACAGCGGCTGCGACGGGCCGAAGAACAGGTACTGGCGGTATGCCGATGGGTCGGCCTGGATCAGCCGCAGGTCGCCAATGATCGAGCGGGCTGTTCGACACCACGGCGCATGGACGCGATGGCATGATCTCGTCGTCATACCAGGCGAGGCCGTACGCCTGGGAGCCCGGCTCGCCGCCCCAGCCGCGTGGGAGACGACCCACACGTAGCCGGCATCGACCGTCCGGGCGTCGTAGCCCATCGCCACGGCCGCCTCGCCGACACGACGTGTCGCCACGTCATACGCCAGTGAGTTGGCGGCGAGGACGAAGGCCGAGATCGCGAGCCATGCGAGCGCAGCGTTGGAGAACGCGAGGCTCGCACCCAGCCGGGCAGGTTTCCTTGCGGGCCCTCGCAGGAGGAGGATCGCCGCGGCCGGGATCATCGGGTGCAGGTAGCGATCGAAGGTGCCCCCCAGGGGGGCGAACACGACGAGCTCCGCGCAATAGGCGGCCAGGAACACCAGGAGCGGTCCCTCGTCGCTCCGGACGAGCCGCAGCATCTGCTCCGAGGCGGCTGCCGGGGTGTCGACCTGGGTGAGGATCCGCTGGCCCCATCGGAAGCCAAGCGCCAGCAGCAGGATGGCCGCGAACGCAGCGAGCTGCTCCGACATCTGCCACACGAGCCCGCCGATCACGGGAGCCCGATCGCCGTTCAGGACGGCATTCCCGCCCGATCCGTTTGAGAGCCAGTCGAGTCCCACGAACGTTCCGAACGGAACGACCAGGACCAGGCCGACCAGGCCGGCGCTGAGAACGATCAGCTCCGGGCGGAAGCTAGCCAATCTGCGCCCCATCGCCAGGGCCGTCGCCGGTAGCAGGAACGCCGCGAAGGTCGTGAAGGCAGGTCCCGAGGACGAGCAACTGAGCGAGATTCGGCGAGGCAGGCGTGCCCCGGCCCGGGATCGAGGCAGCAGCCATCAGGACGGCGACCACGCCGGCAACGAAGAGCGCTGACAACGCGGCCAGGAAGGCCCGCTCATCCTGGTGGTTCCGTGCCCAGGCGACGACCAGGATCGTGACCGGCGCGGCAAGCGCGAACTCCCGGATGCTCACCGCCAGGAGGCCCACCCGATGGCCACGGCCAGCGTCAGCCGGCCGCCGGACCCCTGGAGCCACGAGACGCCCAGGAGCAGGCACAGCATCTCCAATGCAAAGGCCGGTCCATCGGTGTTGAAGCCCGTGGGTTCGCGGGCAAATCCGGGGATCGCCACCACGAGCAGGACCACCAGGACCGCCGCCCCCGTCCCCGTGAAACGTCGGGCGAGCAGGTAGGTGGACGTGATCCCGATGAACGCCATGACCAACCCGAAGGCGGTGAACGCCCATGGGTCTCCACCAGACAGCGCCAGGAAGGGCTGGGCCATCAGGATCTGCCCGATGGCTGCCGTCGTGTGCCCCGGCATGTCGATGCTGCCCGTCCGGAACAGGCTGTCCGCACCCTGCTTGTACACCCAGTCATCGCCGTTCGGCAGGCCGATCGCGCCGGCTGCAGCCGCCAGCCACAGTGGAATGCCGACGCCGGCCACTCTCAGCGCACCCAAGGCGATGACGTCTCGGCGCCGGATCCATCCAAGCATGCGACGGAGGATACATGTGTGTCTGTGCGGCTCCCTGGGCGCGCGTGCGAGCGCCTGATCGCGGAGCGCTATCCGTTCCGCGGCCATGGTGTTCCCACTCCCGCTGTGGGCTGCCGGCAGCGGTGGGCATCCAGGGGCCGCCGAGCCATAGAGGTAGAGCGGCTGCTCCGTGCCGAAGAACAGGTACTGCAGATAGGCGGACCGATCCTCGCGAAGGAGCGCGAAGCCGTCGAGCTCGATCGGGCTGTTGGAAATTACCGCGCAGGGCCGGCTCTTGGCGACCCCGTCCTCGTACCAGGTCAGGGCGTCTGCGCCATCGGCATTGCCACCCTCGGTCGCGTGCCACCCGACCCACTCGTAGCCTGCATCGAGGGTGCCATCGTCGTAGCCAAGCGCAACGGCGGCATCGCCCGCCCGCCACCGCGCGGCGTCGTAGGCGAAGGAGTTCGCCGCAATGATAGCGCGGACAACGCAAGCCAAACGGGGCAGCATGGGCGAATGCGGGGCTTCCGCCCGAGCCGTGTCAGCTGGCCATCGCCGCGCAACAGCAGGATCGCCGTCACGGGAACCATCGGGAACAGGTACCGGTCCAGCAGGACACCTACCGATCCAAAGGCCACCAGGCCGGCGCCATACGCGGCGACGAACAGGAGGAGGGTGCGTCGGTCCCTGGGTGATCCGGATCGCAAGTTTGATCACTGCCGAGATGATCGCAGCCCATCAGCTGGCCCTGCCCCCATCGCAGCGCCAGCGCCACACAGAAGGATCCCGGCGAACGAGGCCAGTTGCGTCGACAGCGCCAAGCAGCATCTGGCACGACTGGGGCCCGGACACCACTCATGAGGGCGTTGCCACCAAACCCGTTCTCCATCCACAGGTTCCCGAGAGAGCGACCCATAGGGCAGCACCAGGCCGACGACAACAAGACCGGCCGCGACGATCACAGCCTCAGGACGCAACGAACGGATCCGGTGCCCCACAGCCGGCGCGATCGCCGGCAGGAGCAGGGCGGCGAACGTCGTAACGCCGGGCCAAGGAAGATCAGGCGCCAGGGATCCTCGGAGGGGGACACATACCCGGATCGAGGCGGCGACGTTCAGCAGGAGCGCCAGGGCAGCCGCAGAACATGAACGTGACGGTGGCCAGCCACGCGCGCTCATCGCCGCGGCTCCGCCCCCACGCGCCATCAGGATTGCCGCAGGGGCAGCGACTGCAAATTCGCGGATGCTCACGGCGAGCACGCCGATCGCCAGCGACGCGAGGAGCGTGATACGGCCGCCGTTCCCCCGGAGCCATCGCACGCCCAGATAGAGACAGAGCATCGTAGCGCGTATGTCGGCCCATCGGTCATGAAGCTCGCGGTGACGCGGAGGAACCCTGGAAAGGCCTCGATGATCAGTGAGACGAGGATCGCAGAGCCGACGCCAACAAACTGCCTCGCCAGGAGATAGGTCGATACAGCGGCGAGCAGACCCATGACGAGCCCGAATGCGGTGAACGCCCAAGGGTCGCCGCCCGATAGCCATAAGAGCGGTTGCACCATGGCGAGCTGACCAATCGACGCGGCGGTATGGCCCGGCATGTCGAGGGCGCCCGAGCGGAACAGGTTTCGGCGCCGCGCATGTAGACCCAGTCGTCGTCCGTGGGGATGCCGACAGCGCCCGCGGCGGCGGATAGCCAGAGCGGAATGCCGACGCTTGCGACGGTGAGAGCACCGATCGCAGCCACATCCCTATGACCGATCCGATTCAGATAGCGGCCGGGCACGACTAGCGGTCCTCCGCCGGAAGGAGGGTTGTGTCAGCGCCGCCCGGCGCCAGTGGCCGTTGCGGACTCAAGGCTCGACGTCCGTGACATGGGTCTCCTCGGTGCGAAGGAACCCGCAGGCAACGAGCCCGTGACAGCCCAGGCCGTGATCACCAGGAAGTAGGCTCCGGCGAGGTTTGCGGTCAGCGCAAGCACCCGCGTGGCGCGCGGTGCGATTGCGAACGCCGGCTTTGCGGCCAGGAGCAGGATCGAGAAGGCATAGAGCAGTGAGTACGGAGCCAGCAGGAGCCCAGCGAGAAGCGCGGCGACCAACCCGCGCTCGGCGTCCCGCACGATCGCCCAGATCGTCGCAGCCGCCACGGCGCATGCGGGCTACGAGCGTTGGCGGGGTCAGGGGCCACATCGAGAAGTTCCCCGTATTCCGTAACGACAGCACGAACGTTCCGCCAACGGACTCACGGCCGGCACCGGTGAGCACGGAGAGCCAGCTGCGGTACTGATCGAGACCAACCACGATGACTCCGATGCCGGTCAGCGCAAGCGCCGTCAGCACCGCCGCCATCAACGCCTGTCGCCGCCACACCAGCATCCAGGCGAGGACCGGGAGGAGCAGCGGCTTGGGTGCCAACGCCAAAGCGATGCCCAATGGGATCCCGCTGGCGAACGTGTCCCGACGACGGACCACGGGGTACAGGGCAGCGGCGATGAGAAGCGTCGTCTGCCCCAGCAGCAGCTCGTATACGACCGGCGCAAACGTGAGCACCGCGGCGGCGATCAGCACACGGTCGATCGGCGCGAGGCCACGTGTCTCGAGGGCGACGCCGGTGACGAGGATTGTCACGCCGATCAGGGTCATGGCGAGCTCCGCTGTCGTCGGCGAAACAAGGGTCAGGGGACGCGCGATCAGCGCCGTCAACGGGGAGTAGAGGAACCCGCAGAACTCATTCTGGCCATCGGCCAGCAGGACCGCGCATCGCCGGTACAGGCCGGAGTCCGCCCCGAACGTCGCCCCGGCGATCGTCACACCCGTCGCCAGGCCAGTGAACACATTCATCACGGCCAGCGCGAACAAGGCAGGCCGACCTGCCCACCGCGCAAGAGTCGCGCCAAGTCGATCACTGGCGGACGCGATGGCGGTCACCTCACTCGCTCGGCGTTCATGACAGCCGCGGCTGCGAACCGACCCTGCGTCGAGGTCGAGCTCTCGAACGCCGACTCCGAAGGCACGTCGGCCGCCGGCGGGGGTGGACACGATGCTGTCTCGGCACCGTACAGGTAGAGCGATCGATCCGGGCCGAGGAAGAGATAGGCACGGTATGCCGATCGGTCCGTAGCGATCAGTCGGAACCCGGCGAGCTCCACCAGAGAGTTGGACACCACCGCGCAGGGGCGTGCGTCTGCGATCCAGTCGTCGTACCAGGTGATGCCATAGCCGTGGTCTGCGTTGCCAGCCCCGCTGGCACGGTACCCGACCCACTCGTACCCAGCGTCAACCGTCACCCCGTCGTACCCCAGCGCCACCGCGGCCTCGCCAGCGCGCCAGCGCGCAGCGTCGTAGGCAAAGGAGTTGGCGGAAATCAGGAAGGCCGAGACCGCGAGCCACGCGAAAGCGCTGTGACCGAACGCGACGCTCCGTCCGGGACGTTCAGATACGAGCGCGCCTCTCAATAGGAGGATCGCAGCGACGGGAACCAGGGGGAACAGATATCGATCGAGGATGCTGCCAATCAGGGCGAACGTGACGAGACCGGCGAAGGACGCCACCACGAACAACAGCAATGGGCCGTCCGTGCCGCGGGCGCGCTCCCGGAAGAGGTCCTTGAGCCTTGCTCGCGAACGAGTGGCGGCGCGGGCGGCCTCGACCCACCTGATGGCCAGGGCCGCAAGAAGGATCGCCGCAAACCATGCGAGCCGCTCCGTCAGCACCCAGGCGTAGCCGCCGACGACTGCGTCGCGACTCCCGGCCAGCAGGTCGTCGCCCGCGATCCCGTGCTCGAGCCACAGGTTTCCCGCGAGTGCGTCGTGCGGGAAGGCCACGACCACGCAGCCGAGGATGACGCCGGCCGCGATGATGAAGTGCCTCGCGGTCAGCGCTGCCATGCGCCGGCCAGCGGCCAGCGCGGTGGCGGGAAGGAGGACCGCGGCGAGGGTCGCGAATGCCGGAGCCGATGATCGCCAGCCTCCCGATGTCCGGCGTCGTCGGTAGGGACCGGTTCGTGATCGAGGCAACGGCGACGAGGACGAGCCCGACCCCGAATGCAAGTCCCGTCGACAGCCCGGCAAGCCACGCCCGTTCGTCCGCCTGGCAGCGGGCCCAGGAAGCTCACCAGGACGAGCCGACCGGTGCCGCGAGGGCGAACTCCCGGAAGCTCATGGCCAGCAGACCCGCCGCAATCGAGGCGACAAGGGTGAGCCGCCGGCCTCCGTCCTGGAGCCAGCGGACGCCCAGCAAGAGGCACAGCATCATCAGCGCGAACGTGGGAACATCGGTCATGAATGCCACGGTCTCGCGGGCAAACCCGGGGAACGCCTCCAACAGCAGCACCACCAGCACCGCGGCACCTGTTGCGACAAAGCGGCGGGCCAGGAGGTAAGTCGCCACCACGCCAATCAACGTGAGCACAAGTCCATAGGCAGTGAACGCCCAAGGGTCGCCGCCCGACAGCCAAAGGAACGGCTGGACGGTGATGACTTGCCCGATCGACGCTGCTGTGTGGCCGGGCATATCCAGGCTGCCCGTGTGGAACAGGATGTCCGCGGCCCGCATGTACACCCAGCCGTCGTTGCCCGGGATACCAATCGCACCCGCTGCGGCCGTCAGCCACAGGGGAACACCCACGCCGATCAAGCTCAGGATCGCCAACGCGACCAGGTCTCGGCGGCCGATGGCAGCAGGTCTCGCTGCGGTCATCTAGAGAAGCTCCGCGATCGGTGCGCGGCGCCGCTCGCGTTCCGGCGCGGGCCCGCCGAAGGCCGCCAGCAGTGATGTGAGCTGATAGACGAGCAGCCGCGGATAGGTGAGCACGGCAAGCGACACTGCCAACGACCAACCCCAGGGTG